>NZ_JAYRGM010000007.1:0-110497 GCF_041907885.1 Desulfovibrio sp.
TGCTGTGCGTACAAACCGAAATAAGCCAGACGAGCCGCTTCTTCATGGTCGTAAATGCCGAATACGCCGCATTCGTGCTTGATCATAGGCCTTACTTCTTCAGTTTTTTGCGCAGATGCGCAATGCGGTTATCAATGACCGACGGATTGGGGTAATCGTCGCGGGCCAGCTCAAAGTATTTAAGGGCTTCTTTGGTTTTGCCAAGCTGTTCAAGGGCATCAGCCAGCAAATACCCAGTCAGGCCGCGCACGGTCTTGTCCGGGTCGCTGTCGAGTATTTGCTGACAAAGGTCTGAAACTTCCTGCCAGCGCTCCCTTGCCATGTTCTGGTCGGCAAGGTCATACATGCACATTATTTTGTCGTGGTCAGCCATGGGCAGTGCCAGACACTGCTGCAAGGTATCTTCTCCCGCATCAAAGCGGCGCAGATTGAACTGCATGGCCGCCAGCCTGCGGTAGCCTTCCACTGTCTGCTCTGCGGTCAACCCGCCAAGACCGATATATGCATTCCAGGCATCGGCGGCACGGCCATAACGGCGCATGCCTTCGTTTACCTCACCCATGCGGCGCAATATAACGGCGCTGCGGGCATCATTATCCGCAAACTCGGCCAGCATGGTTTCAAGACATTCCAGGGTGGCCCGGGGCTCCTGCCCGGCGGCATTGAGCACCACCAGCAGCTGCTGCCATGCCTCCCAACGCAGATCAGCACTCCGCGCCTCACGCAGATAACGCTCTAACAGCCTTTCGGCAAGTGACCAATCACGCAGGGAGACTGCCGTGCGGGCTGCGGAAAGGTCGTCACCCACCATGCTCTGGTCCTTACAAGCACACAGAAAGCCCGCAAAAACCACACACAGGCACAGGGCCAAGGCCTTGCCGCAAACCGCACGCACATTTATCATCAGCAGGATTTATTCCTCGCCTTCGTTGTCAGCTTCGCCCTTGTCGTCAAGCACCTGCGGCTCACCGGCGGGAACAGAAGGAATACCGCTGAAATCGTCATCGTCCATTTCGGCGGTGGCATCTATGCCTGTCTGGCCGCCTTCGTCCACGCGGTCAAAACCAACCACATGCGCGCCTTCGTCCAGGCGCACAAGCATCACGCCCATGGTGGCGCGGCCCTTGCTGCGCACATCGTCAACGCCTATGCGCACAATCTTGTTGGACGAGGTCAGCAGGATAAGACCGTCGCTATCGCGCACGGGCATGGCCCCAACCACAGGCCCGGTCTTGCCCGTAACCTTGAAGTTGATGATGCCCTTGCCGCCGCGCGATTGCAGGCGGTAAAGATCCACACTTGTACGCTTGCCGTAGCCGTTGGCAGAAATGGACATGATTTCGGTCGTCTGATCGATATCCTTGATGATGACAGCGGCCACCACAAAATCCTGCCTGCGCAGGGCAATGCCCTTGACGCCTGTGGCAACGCGGCCCATGGGGCGTACATCGTTACAGGCAAAGCGTATTGAAAAGCCGTCTGCCGTAGCAAGCACAATATGGCTGTTGTCGCGTATGGGACGCACAACCACAAGTTCGTCATCCTCACGCAGGCCCACGGCCATGAGGCCTGTCTTGCGGCACTTGGCGTACAGCGAGGCCGAAGAACGCTTGATCATACCGCGCTTGGTAATGAAGAGGAAAAACTTGTCCTCGGCAAATTCGCGCAGGGCCAGCACCGTGGTAACCCACTCGTTTTCTTCAAGCGGCAGCAGGTTGTTGATATGAACACCCTTGGCCGTGCGGCTGCCTTCGGGAACCTGATGCACCTTGAGCTGGTGCATGCGGCCCTTGTTGGTGAACAGGCAGAGGTACTGGTGATTGGTGGTGGTCAAAAATTCCTGCACAAAGTCGTCATCCGAGGTGTGCAGAGCGGCAATACCCTTGCCGCCGCGCTTCTGCTGCTGGTAGTTTTCCAGCCCTGTGCGCTTCATGTAGCCACGGCGCGAAAGTGTGATGACCACTTCTTCGTCGGGAATGAGGTCTTCAATGTCGATGTCTGTCAGGGCTTCGCGCAGCACTTCGGTACGGCGCGGGGTAGCAAAGGTATCGCGGATTTCGGCAATCTCGCGCTTGAGTTCGCTGCGCAGCACTTCGGCATTTTCCAGAATGGAGCGGTAGAATTCTATCTTTTGCAGCAGATCCTTGTATTCGTTCATCAGCTCTTCGCGCTGAAGACCGGTAAGGCGCTGCAAGCGCATTTCAAGAATGGCCTTGGCCTGTACCTCTGAAAGGGCAAAACGCTCCATCAGGGCGTTGCGGGCTTCTTCTGGATTGGCAGAAGCGCGGATAAGGGCCACCACCTCGTCGATGTTGTCGATGGCGATGCGCAGGCCTTCCAGAATATGGGCCCTGGCCTCGGCTTTTTCCAGATCATAGCGCGTGCGGCGTATGACCACCTCGCGCCGGTGATCCACAAAACACGAAAGAGCCGTCTTGAGGTTCAGCAGCTGGGGGCGGTTGTCCACCACGGCCAGCATGTTGATACCAAAACTCGATTCAAGCGGCGTAAACTTGTACAGGGCATTGACCACAATATCGGGGATGGTGCCGCGCTTGAGGTCGATAACCACGCGGATACCCTTGCGGTCGGATTCGTCGCGCAGGTCGGTGATGCCGTCAATCTTGCGGTCGTTGACCAAAGCCGCGATTTTTTCCACCAGCGAGCTTTTGTTGAGCCCAAAGGGAATTTCGCGGATAATAATGCTCTGCGCACCCTTTTTGCGGTCTTCAATCTCTATGCGGCCCCGCACCTTAACCGTGCCGCGCCCGGTATGGTAGGCATCGTACAGGCCTTTGCCCGCATACACATAGCCCCTGGTGGGAAAGTCCGGCCCTTTCACATAATCCATGAGGTCGTCAACGCTGCACTGCGGGTTGTCGAGCAGCAGTTGCAGGGCATCGCACAGTTCGCCCAGGTTGTGGGGCGGAATGTTGGTGGCCATACCAACGGCAATACCAGAGCTGCCGTTGAGCAGCAGGTTGGGAACCTTGCTCGGCATGACCGTGGGTTCCTGAAGGGTATTATCGTAGTTGGGCCGAAAATCTACGGTGTTCTTGTCCAGGTCGTTCAAAAATTCCTGGGCAAGCTTGGACATGCGCACTTCGGTATAACGCATGGCAGCAGCGGCATCGCCGTCAATGGAACCAAAGTTGCCCTGCCCGTCCACCAGCGGATCGCGCATGGAAAATTCCTGCGCCATACGCACCAGCGCATCGTACACGGCAGAATCGCCGTGCGGGTGATATTTACCGATAACGTCACCGACGATGCGCGCGGATTTTTTGTGCGGACGGTTGTAGTTGTTGGCAAGCTCGTACTGCGCAAAAAGAATACGCCTGTGTACCGGCTTAAGGCCGTCACGCGCGTCGGGAATGGCGCGTCCTATGATGACCGAAAGGGAATACTCCAGATACGATTTGCGGAGTTCTGTTTCTATGCTTATCTGCGGCTGCTGCATATCTGCCACTGCGGGCCTCGCTGCTGTTATTTTGGGGTGGGAGGCCAAGCCCCCCGGCTGTCAGACGGCCTGTAAGCCTCTGAAACCCCATTTTACATTCATGCTGTACAACAAAGCGTGTAACGCGCTGTGCAGCACATAAAATCAATATGTCACTCATAGGCGCGCGGCTGCCGGTAAAGCAGCCTTGCGCGCGCCCGTATTCCTTAAATATCCAGATCCTGCACAGCCAGGGCGTTGCGCTCGATAAATTCGCGGCGCGGTTCCACACGGTCGCCCATAAGCTCCACAAAGGCATCCGACGCCTCGTTGGCGTCCTCTACCGAAACCTGCAAGAGCACACGGTTTTCAGGATTCATGGTGGTCACCCAGAGCTGGTCGGGGTTCATTTCACCAAGACCCTTGTAACGCTGGATGTTGATGCCACGGCGGGCTTCGTCAAGCACCATGCGCATGAGTGTAAACTGGTCTTCTGCGGCAACCTCGCCGTCCTTCTTGCGCAGGGTAAAGGCAAACGAACCGCACTGGCTGCGCAGCTCGTCAAAGAGCTGCCAGGCCTGCTTGTACAGACGTGAAGAAAAGAACTCCATACCCCTGCGGGTGTGATGGCCGCCGGTATTTTCAAACACCGCAAACAGGCGTTCTTCTTCGTCTTCGCTCTTTTCGCGCTCAAGGGTCAGCATGTAGCCGTGTTCATTGAGCCAGCCGGTGAGCTCGCTGTCCTGATTTTCAAGGCTCTGGGCGTCGATCTGCTTGCCATAGGTAACAAGCGCCAAAAAGAGGTCGCGGGGCGTACCTGCCATTTCGGCATCGTTCACACGGGTTTCAAGCTTTTCGATATGTTCCATGAGCCCGATGAGTTCTTTGCCCGTGTATTGCTTGCCGCTTGATGCCAGCACGGCCACGTCTTCACTCACGCGGGTGAGCAGAAACTCGTTGAGCGCCGGGTCGTCCTTGATGAATTTTTCCATACGCGAGTTGTGTACGCGGTACAGAGGCGGCTGTGCAATGTAGACAAAGCCACGCTCCACCATCTCCTGATACTGCCTGAAGAAAAAGGTCAGCAGCAGGGTGCGGATGTGCGCTCCGTCCACGTCGGCGTCTGTCATGATGATGATTTTATGGTAGCGCAGCTTGTCGAGGTCGGTATCTTCCTCGCCAATACCCGCGCCCATGGCGGTAATGAGGGCCTTTACTTCCTTGTTGGCCAGCATTTTGTCAAAGCGGGTGCGCTCTGTATTCAGAATTTTGCCGCGCAGGGGCAAAATGGCCTGATTCTTGGGATTGCGCCCCTGTTTGGCAGAACCGCCTGCCGAATCACCTTCCACGATGAACAGTTCGGATTCAACAGGATCCTTGCTCTGGCAGTCGGCAAGCTTGCCGGGCAGTGAGTTATCGGAAAGCGCACCCTTGCGGCGCACCAGTTCCTTGGCGCGGCGGGCGGCATCGCGCGCACGGGCCGCGTCCACGGCCTTGTCGATGATGAGGCGGATATCCTTGGGATTTTCCTCAAAGTAGACGTTAAGGCGGTCGTAGACCACGCCAGCCACCAGACCGGCAATTTCGCTGTTGCCAAGCTTTGTCTTGGTCTGCCCTTCAAACTGCGGCTGCGGCAGCTTTACGCTGATAACGGCAGTGAGCCCCTCGCGCACGTCGTCGCCCGACAGCGAGGTGTTCTTCATCTTTTTGACCAGGTCGGCCTGGCCCTTGATATAGCCGTTGATGGCGCGGGTAAGCGCAGTGCGGAAGCCCACCAGGTGGGTACCGCCTTCCTTGGTACGAATGTTGTTGGCAAAGGTGAAAATGTTTTCCTTGTACCCGGCATTGTATTGCAGGGCAAAATCAACGGTCACATTGTCCACCACGCCTTCGCCAAAAATAATGGGGTGAATACCCTGCTCGCCAGAGTTGAGATCGCCCACAAACTGGCGAATACCACCCTCTGCATGAAAAACATGGGTCTCGCCGATGCGTTCGTCGATGCACTCGATGGTCAGGCCCCGGTTAAGATAGGCCAGCTCCTCAAAGCGCTTCTTCAATGTTTCATATGAAAACTCGAGAACCTCAAAAATCTCTTCGTCAGGCTTGAAACGCACGGTTGTGCCGTGCCCTTCCACAAAGCCCTCGCTGATAACCGCCAGTTCGTCCTGCGGTACGCCACGGGCGTAGTGCTGGCGGTAGCGCTTGCCGTCGCGGCGCACGGTGACCGTAAGCTCCTCGGAAAGGGCATTGACGCACGAAACGCCCACGCCGTGCAGGCCGCCCGAAACCTTGTAGCTAGAATTATCAAACTTGCCGCCAGCGTGCAGCTTGGTCATGACCACCTGCACGGCGGGCACGCCTTCCTTGGGGTGAATATCCACAGGAATGCCGCGCCCGTCGTCGCGCACGGTAACGCTGTTGTCTGCGTGCAGAATAACGGTGACCCGCGAGCAAAAGCCAGCCATGGCTTCGTCAATGGAGTTGTCCACTACCTCGTAGACCAGGTGGTGCAGGCCGCGCGTGTCTGTAGAGCCGATGTACATGGCCGGGCGCTTGCGCACAGCCGAAAGGCCTTCCAGAATGGTAATGGAAGAGGCGTTATACCCGCCGTTGCCGGTTTCAGGAGCCATTAAACGTCTTCCTCGCTATAGTAGGTCGTTTCAGAAACCTTCATGGGCATGATAATGACCGTGTAGTCGGTGTCGTCGCCGCCGCGTATGCCGCAGGGGCCTTCAGAACCGGTAAGCATCATGTCGATCTTTGCAGAAACAAAGTGGCCCAGCACGTCAAGCAGATTACGTGTGGGGAAGGCAATGCGCTTTATATCGCCGTTGTAGGTAACTTCAAGGCTTTCGTTGGCCGAGCCCACATCCTGCCCCTGGGCAGAAAGCAGGGCCTCGCCAGCGGTAAGATCCATGTAGGTGCAGCGGTCGCTCTCGGTATTGAAAATGAGAATACGGCCAAGAGCCTCAATGGTTTCCTTGCGGGCCAGAGTCATGGGGTGCATGTCTTCGCTGGCCAGCTTGCTCATAAAGATATTGTAATCGGGGTATTCGTGAGCAGCACGGGGCAGGCTGAGCGTTTCAGCACCGTCAAGGCTGCGCAGATACAGGCGCTTGTCTGTGATGTTGAGCTCTATTTCATCCACTCCAAGCCATTTTTTTATGTCTTGCAGATACTTTTTCTGTATCAGCATGCCCGATTCTGGCAAACGCTCGGCCAGTTCATCGTGGGTAAAGGAGACCAGGGCAAACTGGTGGCCGTTGAGCCCGCATACATCAATGCGTCCGTTGCCGCGCGGTTTCATGCACAGGCAGGCAATGGCGTCCATGGCATCGTCGTCGCTGATGCAAAAGGCCACCTTGTCCAGAACATCCTGCAAAAAGTCGCCAGACCAGGTAACGGCATTTTCGGCAGGAAAGGCCGAAAAATTCTGAAACCACTCTGCCCCGCTCACAGGCAGTTTGTAGGTGCGCCTGCCCTGTTCGATAAGCAGATTGCCAGAAGCCTCATCAAGAGTGAGGTGCAGCACGCCCGTGGGCAGCTGACGCACAAGATCAACAAAGGCTCTGCCCTGAACACCTATGAGACCGGGTTTGGCAACCTCTGCGGGATAACGCCCGGTAAACTCAATGTTGGCATCGGTGGACATGACGGAAAGGCTGCCATCCTCGGCCTTCAGCCAGATGGAACGCAGATACTGCGCCCCTGCCTTGGCGGGTATGATGGCAGCAGCCTTCAGCAGGCCTTCAATGATTTGCTCTTTGTTTACAGTAAGTTTCATATCTTTTTTCCTTACTATTATTGGCTTCTGTAGCTATGTTCGTAAAGCAGTTAACTTGCTTTTTTTATTGAAAATTCGCTGGAACATTCCAGCGTGCTCCCAGGAAACGGCAGGAACATTCCACTGTGATTTTGCCTTGTTGACCCTGATCTATTGTGTCTTCAGCTCCAGTTCTGTCACCATCTGTTGGAGCGCTTTGTCACTAACTAGAATTTTCTTAATCTTTTTAATGGCATGTATGACTGTGCTATGGTCCTTTCCACCAAAGGCCCGCCCAAGTTCGGGGTACGAAAGCCCCAGCTTGCGCCGACATATATACATGGAAACCTGACGGGCCAAAACAAGGTCTGGGCGGCGCTTGCCGCCAAGTACGTCTTCTGCGCGCAGATTCATGGTTCGGGCTACCTCGCCAAGAATTTCGAGGCAGCCTGGTGTTTTGTCGGCCACACCTGTGCGCACAATGTTCTCAAGGTCTGCCTGCGAAAGCTCGCACCCGGTTACCGAGCAAAAGGCCGCCACCTTGAGCAGCAGGCCCTGCAACAACCGAAACTGCGAACAGCGCTGTGCTATGAACAGCAGCTGGTCGCGTGAAAGACTCATGTTGCGCTCTTTGCACATGGCCTGCAAATAGCGCATGCGCACGTCGAGGTCGGGTTCCATGAGTTCCACTACCAGACCGCTTTCAAGCCTTGAGCGCAGGCGTTCGTCCAGTGCCTTGAGTGCCTGGGGCTGACCTGTGCAGGCAAATACCATCTGCCCTGCCCTCCGTTGCTGGCTTGCAGCGTGCGGGCAGGCATCCATGCAGGAAACAAGCTTTTGCTGCCAGGCGGTTTGCCCGGCCAGTTCCTGTATGTCGTCCAGCAGCAGCACGTCGCACTGTTGCCAGAAAAGTTCGGGGTGGCGCACCCAGGCCGGATTATCGGCGCAAAAACGTGCAGCCGAGGCAAGGATAACGCGGTTGCCGGTCTGGCTTTGCCTGAGTGTGGCGGCCATGGACCGCAGAATGTGGCTTTTGCCCGTGCCACTGCGCCCGCAGAGCAAAAAGGGGTTGTAGGCCACACCAGCCCTTTGCTCGGCTATTTCCTTGGCGGCAGCCAGCGGAAAGGCATTTTTTGCGTTGGCGATAAAGGCAGTAAAAGCATCGTTTTCGTTTTTGGGCGCTGCCGAAACTGTGGAGCGCTCCGTTGTGCCAGAAGCTTCCCGGCCTGTGTACTGCTGCTCCGCGTGTTGAGAAATTCCAGCCTGAGCACGCCCCAATGCTGGGCCCAGGGCGGGCTGCTCATATTCGATGTGCGGAAGCTGTTCATCGGCAAAACGGCAGGAAAGCGCCTTTTCAAAAAGATCGCGCTTGTGCTGGCTGAACCACGCGGCAAAATAAAAGTGGGGAAAACCAACATGCAGCGTATGGCCATCGTGCCGCAGGGTAAGGGATTCCAGCCATTCTCCCCTGTCTTCGGCTTTTTGCAGAGCCAGTATGTCCCGCAACTCGTTTTTCAGCATAGCGTGCGTGGCCTGTCCATAGGCCTGTGGATAACAGTTCCTTCTGCGTGCAACGCCACAGAGACCGGGTTTTTCGGCAGGGCCAACAAGCCTTGCGCGCCGGATTTGGCGCGGTTCACGCCGTGAAGGAGCAAAGAACAGGCATACCATAAAGCTTGATACGAAACAAGTGCCGCAGGGCCTGGGGCGTAGGCGTAAAATATGCTGCAACAGGCGCTTGGTGGCGCTGAAGGCCTGCGGCTGTTTAAAAATTGTCAACACGGGACGGCCCGTGCGCAGAGCGGTGTAAAATGCTGCATTACCTGTGAAAAGTTGTGAAAAACCCAAGGGGCAGTTTCTGCTGGCTGGACAATGAACATCACGAAAGGTATATGTTTTACATGTCTGTGAACAAAAAAATCTGCTTGGTCGGTGTGGCCCTGGTGTTGCTTCTTGCGGGCGTGTTTGCCTGGCACAAGGGGCTGCCGCCTTTTGATGATCGGCACAATGCCGCTGAGGAACAGGCAGCATCTGCTGATCCTGCACAGCCCGAAGCTGGCCATGACAAAGCTGGAAAGTCTGAATCGGGCAAAGACGAATCTGGCAAGATCGAATCGGGCAAGGCCGGGCAACATCCGCAGCAGGAACCTGAAAAGGTTTCAGGCCAGCCCGTAGAGCGTGCAGAGGGTGATAAATCGGATGAAGAATCCGATGCCAACCCTAAAAAACAGGATAACGCTTCGTCAGATGAAGAAGGCGCAGCACCTGGGGAGGCGGTGGTACGCGGAACGGTGGAAAAGGGCGACACTGTTGTCAAAATGCTCGCCGGGGCGGACAGCCAGGCGGCGCAGGAATACATAAACGCTGCCAAGAGGGTTTTTTCCATGCGGGCCTTCCGCGATGGGCAACCCTACGTGGTTATTACCGATACCGCCACCGGCAAGGTAAAGCGTTTTGAGTACGAGATAGACAACCGCCGCCGTCTGGTGGTTGAGGGCATGGAACAGCCTGTGGCCCGCGTGGAGGCCATTGAATACACAACCCTGCTCAGCACGGTGAGTACGGTCATTGATGACAATCTTTTTCAGGCTGTGGCCGACGCGGGTGAAAGACCGCAGCTGGCATTGAGGCTGGCAGAACTTTTTGGGTCGGAGATAAACTTTATCCGCGATCTTCAGGAAGGCGATTCCTTTTCAGTGCTGGTTGAAAAGCGCTACCGTGAAGGCGAATACAAGGGATATGGGCGCATTATTGCCGCGCATTTCACCAACAAGGGCAAGACCTTCGAGGCCTATCTGTTCCGCGAGGGCAGCAAGAGCGCCAGTTATTTCAACAGCAAGGGCGAGAACATACGCAAGTCGCTTTTGCAGGCTCCGCTGGCCTTTACGCGGGTGACATCACGCTTTACGCACAACAGGCTGCACCCTGTTCTGGGATACAGCAGACCTCACGAGGGTGTGGATTACGCCGCGCCCACGGGTACGCCCGTCAAGGCTGTGGGTGAGGGCGTGGTGACAGCAAAGAGCTGGTCGGGCGGCTACGGCAATCAGGTTATAGTGCGCCACGGCGGCGGGCTTGAATCAATGTATTCGCACCTTTCCGGGTATGCCAGAGGGCTCAAGAACGGCCAGAAAGTGCGTCAGGGCGAGGTTATTGGTTTTGTGGGCATGACTGGTCTTGCCACCGGCCCTCATCTGGATTTCAGACTGCGGCAGGGCGGCAGGTTCATCAATCCCGGCAAGGCCATCAACCCCCGTGGGGAGCCGGTCAGCAAATCTGCCATGGGCGCATTTGAAAAGGTAATGGCTCAGGAACTTGCCCTGCTCAAGGGTGAGCAGAGCGCGGCAGAATACACGGTTGACAGCATCGTGCCCGACCAGGTGGAGCAGCCCCAGCAGGAAAAGACAGCCGAGCCGGAAAAGAAGACCGAAAAGCGCAAGAAAAAGCACAAAAACTGATGGCCCCTGTCCAAAACGGTCAGAGTCAGAAGGAACTGTGCGTCACTGTGGTGGCATTTTGCATGCAGGAGGATTGGTATGACCCATTATGATCCTGTATCCGGCATGACATTTGTGGTTGTTGACGGTTCGTTGGACAATCCCTGTGCCATTGTATTTTATCCGTCCATAATGGGCGACAGCACAGCAGCAGCGGACGCTCTCTTTCAGGAAGAAAGCGCAAAATCTTTCATGCAGACCCAGTGGCGGCTTTCTGCGGGCAACATGCATGGCCTTGGCAATATTGCCAGCGGCTGGGCGTAACAGCTTTTAATCCTGATTTTGCCTGCAAGTGACTGAATACGCCCCGTTTGGGGCCTGAGCGGTTGCATTGTGAAGCGCGAAACGGTACACAAATTCTTATGTCATCGCGCCGTCTTCTTTTTCTTACCCCCGCTCAGGCAGTTACTGCCGTCTTTCCCGCGTTGCGCAACGCGGGTTTTGAGCTTGGCATTGCAGAAAATCTTAAAGGCGCTTCGGTTTTTATCAAAAAATCCGGGCCGGATGTCATTTTTTCGCGCCCTTCCCTGCCTGGCTACCGGGTTGAAGACCTGCTGGGCGTGGGAGCAGAAGATCCCAATTTTCCGCCAGTTATCGTTATTACCGACAAGGGCAGCGCCGAAGAGGCCGAAAGGCTTTTGAGCCTTGGCGCGCGCGATTACTGGATTGAGCCCCTTGATGTTGAGCGTATTGCCGCTGTTGCCGGTCAAAAACGTAAAACAGCGCCCGTGCCTGCCGTTTCAACGCTTGGCGGACACAAGGCCCACCACGAGGGCTCTGGCCCCCGAATTGTGGGCGAGCACCCGGCCATAGCCCGGGTACTGCAACTGGCGCGGCAGGTTGCCGGTTCGCGCGCAACGGTGCTGATCACCGGCGAATCTGGCACAGGCAAGGAAATGTTTGCCCGTTATCTGCATGCCATGAGCAAGCGCGCTGATCAGGCCTTTGTGGCTGTAAACTGCGCCGCTCTGCCAGAACATCTGTTGGAAAGCGAACTTTTTGGCCACGAAAAAGGCGCCTTTACCGGGGCCATTGCGCGCAAGCCCGGCAAATTCGAGCTGGCCGACGGCGGAACCCTGCTGCTGGACGAAATTTCTGAAATGGACATGGCCCTGCAAGCCAAGCTGCTGCGCGTGCTTCAGGAAGGCGAGATCGACCGCGTGGGGGGCACGGAAACCATCAAGGTTGACGTGCGCGTGCTTGCCACCACCAACCGCGATCTTGAGGGCTGGGTTAAAGAGGGCAAGTTCCGTCAGGATCTGTACTTCCGGCTCAACGTCATTCCGCTGCGCCTGCCCTCGCTGCGTGAGCGCGGCGACGATGTGCTGCAACTGGCGCGCTTTTTCATGAATATGTATACGCGTGAATATCAGCTGCCGGTGTCACCCCTCTCTGAAAGTGCCATTACGTGGCTACAGCAGTATGATTTTCCCGGAAATGTGCGCGAGCTGCAAAATCTGATGGAACGAGCCGTGCTGCTGGCCAACGGCAGACCGGTGGAACCCTGCCATTTCTTGCTGGAAAACGACGACTGGCCGCTGTTTGAAGAAGAAGCCCCCGCACCCGCAGGCATGGGGGCAAACCCCGCCAGCTGCGGCGCAGATGATTCCCTTGCCATGCCAGCCGCAACTGCCCAGGCTGCCGGGGGCGAAGCACAAGGAGCTGCCAGTTATGCGGCCCTTGCCGCAGCCGCAGCCCCCACGGCAGAAGGCACCATGCAGGGAGCGGTAATTCCTCTGCACGAAATGGAACGGATCATGATTCTCAAGGGGCTGGAGGTAACCTCTGGCAACCGCACCCAGGCCGCCGACCTGTTGGGCATTTCTGTACGCACGCTGCGCAACAAGCTCAACGAATACCGCGCTGCCGGGCATCCCATCGACTGATTTATTGGATAGTTTTTTGTCCATAGCGTAGATGAGCACGATAACTTTTATTGCGGCCAGCTTTGTCTGATTTTTTTCAGAAGAGCTGGCTGTGTTTTTTAGGGCATGGCTGCACCAGCGCACGGTGCATATTTGCAGGCATGGCATAAGCAGTTTGCCTGACCAGGGCCATATTCCTCAGGGAAATGTGGTTTTTTGTTGCCTGGTGTTCCTGTTGTTGAGTTTCATGCGGTTTGCGCATATGATCCTCACTATCTTTTTGGAAATACCGCATCTCGGAGTAAGCATGCTTGAGTATATCCGTTCAAATTCACAGTCTCTTGGCGTCAAACTGGCCTTTGGCCTGATTATTCTCGTCTTCATTTTTTGGGGCGTGGGCAGCATGAAGGACCGCAGCACGGGCAGCCTTGTGGCCACCGTCAACGGCGAGCCCATCACCATACGCGATTTTGAGCTGGCCTACCGTAACGCGGAAGAATCCGTGATGCGCAACAATCCTGGTGCCAAGCGTGAGCAGGTTCGTCAGGGCCTGGGGCGTCAGGTGCTGCGCGATCTCATCAGCCAGACCCTTGTGCGGCAGGAAGCAGCCCGCGCTGGCATTACGGTTACCCCCTTTGAGCTGCGCATTGCTGTGGGCCAGGTTCCCGCCTTCCAGAACGCCAACGGGCAGTTTGATGCGGAATCCTACAAGCGAGTTCTGCAAATGCAGCGCATTGCGCCCGCCCAGTACGAGCACGACATGAGCGAGGACATGCTGCGCCAAAAGCTTTTTGCTCTTGTTACTGGCGCTGCCTGGCACGATCCCGCCGAGGCGCAGAACCGCTACAACTTCCTGCGCGAACAGCGCGTGCCCGACTACATTTTTATTCCCGCTGCCGAATTTATGGCCGCAGCCAAGCCCACCGACGCGGAAGTGGCCACCTACTACGACAGCCACAAGGCCGAATTTGCCGTACCGCCCAAGGTGGACGTGTCCTATATCCGGCTTGCCCCTGAAGGGCTGGTCAAGCCCGAATCCATCAGCGAGGCCGATGCCCGCAAGTGGTACGAGGCCAATGCCTCGCGCTTCAATCAGCAGGAAGAAATCAAGGCAGCCCACATTCTTGTGCCCCTGGCCGAAGACGCCTCCGAAGCAGACGTGAAAAAGGCCCAGGAAACTGCTGCTGCCATTCAGGCCGAGCTCAAGAGCGGCAAAAGCTTTGCCGATGTGGCCAATGCCCACAACGGCCCCAATGCTGCCGGCCCCGGCGGCGAGCTGGGCTGGCTCAAGCGCGGCACCACGGTCAAACCCTTTGAAGATGCGGCCTTTGCCCTTGATGCGGGCAAGGTTTCTGCCCCTGTGCGCAGCCAGTTTGGCCTGCATATCATCAAGGTGGAAGAAAAGAAGGGCGGCGGCACGCAGTCCTTTGCCGATGTGGCAGCCCAGGTGCGCGCGGCCATGGCCAAGGATCAGGGCGCGGACAAGCTGCGCGACGTGCTCGACAACCTCATTGAAGACAATATTCTCGGCAAGCCCCTCGAAAAGAGCGCTCAGGCCTTGGGCCTTGAAGCGCAGCAGAGCGGCCTTGCCACTGCTCAGGAATTGCAGCAGAAGCTGGGCGTAACGGCTGAAGGCGCAGCTACCCTTGAAAAAACTCCGGCCAATTCGCCTGTGGACAGGGCACTTGAAGCTGGCGACGCCTATGTGGTTGCCCGCGTGCTCAAGGCAGAGGCCGCTTCTACCCAGCCCCTTGAGGCTGTGAAAGACAAGATTGTCGCAAAGTTGCAGGGCGAAAAAGCGCTGGCCGACGCCATGCGCGCGGCCGCCGAGCGCCGCAAGGGCCTGACCGACGGCTCCATCAATCCCACGCTCAAGACGGGTATGGGCATCAAGACCGCCAAGCCCATGGACCGCAGCGGCAGCCTGGCGGATTTTGGTCCTGATCCAGAGCTTGCCGCCGCCGTGTTCAGCGCCAAGGTCGGCCAGTGGCTGCCCGCAGCCTTTGCCGTCAGCAGCCCCAAGGATGGCCAGGGAGCCGTGCTTGTGCATGTGGGCGCTGTGCAGCCCCCCGACCCCTCGGAATGGGACATGATCAAGGATATCATGGTCAATGCCGTGGAGCGCGAGCGCGTTCAGGGTCTGTACGAAACCTTTATGCAGCGCCTGCTTTCGACCGCCAAGGTTGAGGTGCTCAATATGGATATAGTTGACAGAAAGAACATGTAGCGCTTGCCGCGCAGCCTTTGCGCCAGAGCCGGGGCTTGCCGCAAGTCGCCCAGTATTATAATGGACCGGAACCGCACCAGCGGTTCCGGCCTTGCATATTTCCCCCGCATTCCTCCCCGTGCTTACGGGCGGGATGTTTACAAAACGACATACCTACCTATTCTTCATAGAGCGACCAGTGTGGTCTGTGACCGGGCCCTGCCCGGCATGAAAGGAGGCACTTTATGTGCGGCATTATCGGTTATGCGGGTCACAGGCCTGCTGTCCCCGTTGTGGTTGAGGGCCTGCGCCGTCTTGAATACCGTGGGTATGATTCTGCTGGCGTGGCCTTTGCCCGCCAGGGCGATCTGCATGTGGTGCGCGCCACGGGCAAGCTGGCCTCGCTGGAAGAAAAACTGGCGCACGAAGAAGGCATCACCACGCCCACCAGTGCCATGGGCCACACCCGTTGGGCCACCCACGGCGTGCCTGCCGAGCGCAACGCCCATCCCCACCGTTCCAACGATGGCTCTCTGGCCATTGTTCACAACGGCATCATCGAGAACTATCAGGAAATCAAGGCAGACCTAGCGGCCAAGGGCTATACCTTCAGCTCTGAAACCGACACGGAAGTGCTGGTGAACCTTATTGCCGAGCGCCGCAAAACCGAGCCCGACCTGCTGCACGCCTTTGCCGCTGCCCTGCGCGAAGCCCACGGCGCGTATGCCGTCTGCCTCATGGACAAGGACGAACCCGGCGTCATCTATGCCGCGCGCATGTCTGCCCCGCTCATTTTTGGCCAGGGCACGGGCGAAAACTTTGTGGCTTCGGATATTCCCGCGTTTCTGCCCTATACCCGCCAGGTTATCTTTCTTGAAGACGGCGAGCTGGTGCGCGCCACGGCTTCGGACTTTGCCATCATGCGTCTCAAGGATCTGAGCCCGGTGCAGCCTGAGCCGCAGACCATCCAGTGGGACATGCAGGCCGCGCAAAAGGGCGGCTACCGCCACTTTATGCTCAAGGAAATTTTTGAGCAGCCCCGCGTTATCACCGACGGCCTCACGGGCCGTGTGGAAGGCGACCACGCCGATGTGCGCCTTGCAGAGCTGGACAGCCTGCCCGTGCCGCGCCGTCTGCACATTGTGGCCTGCGGCACGTCGTACCATTCCGGCATGTGGGGCAGGCATCTGCTTGAGCACTGGGCGCATGTGCCCGTGCAGGTAGAGATTGCCTCTGAATTCCGTTACAGGGATTCGCTTTTGCTCGACAAGGACGACATGGTGCTTGTCATCAGCCAGAGCGGCGAAACCGCCGACACCCTGGCTGCCCTGCGCATTGCCCGCGAGCGCGGTATCACCGTGCTTGGCCTGTGCAACGTTGTGGGTTCTTCCATAGCCCGCGATGCCTCGGCCGTGCTCTACACCCAGGCCGGGCCGGAAATAAGCGTGGCCTCCACCAAGGCCATGTGCAGCCAGATGCTCATGCTGGCCCTCATGGCCCTGTACTGGAGCAAGCGCAACGGAACCATGCCCGCAGAGGAACGCCGCAAGATCATTGGCATGCTCGAAAATCTGCCCGCCATGCTGGATGCGGCCCTGCCCGCCATGCACGAAACAGCCCGCGAGCTTTCGCGCAAATATGCGCAGGCCCGCAATTTCTTCTACCTTGGGCGCGGGCACTGCTACCCGCTGGCCCTCGAAGGCGCGTTGAAGCTCAAGGAGCTTTCGTATATCCATGCCGAAGGGTACGCTGCTGGCGAGATGAAGCACGGGCCCATTGCCCTTATCGATCCCTCCTTCCCCACCTTTGCTCTGGCTCTGGACGATGCCCTGCTGCCCAAGGTCAAGTCCAACATGGTTGAAGTACAGGCCCGTCAGGGCAAGGTTATTGCCCTGACCAACGAGGGCTTTGACCTTGGAGCCGAGGATACCTGGGTTATTCCCAAACTGCCCGCGCCGCTGGCCGGTTTTATGGCCCTGCCCGCCTTGCAGCTCTTCAGCTATGAAACTGCCGACTATCTCGGCAAGGATGTGGATCAGCCCCGCAATCTGGCCAAGAGCGTAACGGTGGAATAACATTCTGCGATCCCTGCGCGGCATTGCCGCAAGGGCAAGTAATTATGGCTCCGCGCCTGCTGTGCACCATCGCCCGCACGCAGGCGCGGAGTTTCTTTTTGCTTCAGGCTGCGTCCGCACGGCTATTGTCTGCGGTTTGCGGGCAGGCCAGCGCACAGCTTGCCTAGCGGGGGCAAATTGGGCATAATCCAGCCCTGTAACCTTTCAGGCCTTTGCGGAGGCGCACATGCAGCCCGAGATTCTGCTTTTTGACATAGGCAATACATCCATCAAAATTGGGTTGGGCAACGAGCGGCATGTGCTGACCTCGTACACCCTGCGCACCGATACCGCCCAAACGGCGGACAATTTTGGCCTTACCCTGCTCACCCTGATGCAGCATGCGGGCGTCAGCGCCTCTCAGCTCAAGGCCTGCGTTGCCTCGTCTGTGGCGCCGGGCTTTGACCCGCTTTTGCGCGAGGCTGTGGCCCGATACGTGGGCTGCCCCTTGCAGCGCGTGGGCAAGGAACTGCCCGTACCGCTTGAAAACCGGTACGAACGCCCCGCAGAAGTGGGCGCAGACCGGCTTGTTGGCGCGTATGCGGCCCGCCGTATGTATCCTGAAATTCCCTCCCTGCTGGTGGTCGATTTTGGCACAGCCGTAACCATCGACTGCGTTGGGGGCGATGCCTACATGGGCGGCCTCATCTTTCCCGGCCCGCGCACGGCCCTTACGGCCCTTTCGCGCGAAGCCGCCAAGCTGCCCCGCGTCAACCTTGACGTGCGCGCCGACGAGCCCACACCGGGGCGCAATACCACCACCAGCATCCAGCACGGTCTGGTTTTTGGTTTCGCCTGTATGGTCGAGGGCCTTACCCAGCGGCTCAAAAGGCAGATGTCCGGCCCGGTAAAGGTGCTGGGCACGGGCGGTTTTGCCGCTTCCATTGCCAGGGTGAGCACGGTTTTTGATCAGGTGTTGCCCATGCTGCTGCTTGATGGCCTGCGCAGGCTGCACTATGAAGACCGAGGCGCAGTCGAATAACACCCGGCTGTCTCTGGCGTTCAGGCGCACAGCTTTTCAGGATTACCGTTTCAGACCCATGTGCATGCACGGGCGTGCTTTTTTTCTGATCGCCATTATCCGCCGTCGGCCTTTTGCGCCGTGGTACGTATTTCGTAAACAAGCCCGCCAGGGCAAAAGGAGTAGACAATGAGCAGCATTGCTTCTGTTTATGGCCGTGAGATTCTCGATTCGCGCGGCAACCCCACTGTTGAAGTGGAAGTGACGCTGGAATCCGGTATCAGCGCCCGTGCGGCCGTGCCTTCGGGAGCCTCCACGGGTAGCCGCGAAGCCCTGGAAATGCGCGATGGCGATAAAAGCCGTTTTGGCGGCAAGGGCGTGACCAAGGCTGTTGACAACGTCAACGGCGAAATCGCCGAAGCCATTGTTGGTATGGACGTGCTGCGCCAGGTGCAGATCGACAATACGCTCATCGACCTCGACGGCACGGACAACAAGGCCCGCCTTGGCGCCAATGCCATGTTGGGCGTTTCCATGGCCTGCGCACGCGTGGCCTCTGAATTTCTGGGTCTGCCGCTCTACAAGTATCTTGGCGGCATCAACGCCAAGGTGATGCCCGTGCCCATGATGAATATCATCAACGGCGGCGCGCACGCTCCCAACAACCTGGATATTCAGGAATTCATGATCATGCCCGTTGGGGCCATGACCTTCCGCGATTCGCTGCGCATCGGCGCAGAAATTTTTCATACCCTTCAGGCCCTTCTGAAGAAGGACGGCCACGTGACCAGCGTGGGCGACGAGGGCGGCTTTGCCCCCAACCTCAAGAACCACGACGAAGCCTTTGGCTACATCATCAAGGCCATTGAAGAAGCGGGCTACAACCCCGGTTCGGAAGTGGCCCTGGCCATCGACGTTGCCGCCAGCGAATTTTTCAAGGACGGCAAGTACGTGCTGGGCGGCGAAGGCAAGAGCTTTAACAATGCAGAAATGAGCGACTGGCTGGGCGAATTCACCCAGAAGTACCCCCTCATTTCCATTGAAGACGGCATGGCCGAAAGCGACTGGGACGGCTGGGGCATGCTCTCTGCCGCCCTGGGCGACCACGTGCAGCTGGTGGGCGACGACGTGTTTGTGACCAACCCCGCCATTCTGGCCGAGGGCATTGATCAGGGCGTGGGCAACTCCATTCTCATCAAGCTCAACCAGATCGGTACGGTCACCGAGACCCTCGACACCATCGAAATGGCTAAAGAAGCCTCGTACAGCACTGTTGTTTCGCACCGTTCGGGCGAAACGGAAGACAGCTTTATCGCCGATCTCGCCGTGGGCGTGAACGCGGGCCAGATCAAGACCGGTTCGCTCTGCCGTTCCGAGCGCATGGCCAAGTACAACCAGCTGCTGCGCATCGAAGAAGAACTGGGCGACGACGCGGATTTCTTTGGCCCCATCATGGCCGAATACTATCTGCAACTCGAAGACGAAGACTAAATCCGCACACCCGCAGGCACGGCCATAACTGGCTGTGTTTGCGGGTTTTTTACCGCTGATCGCGTATGGACCTCCAACCCGCGTATAACCGCCAGTGGATGTGCGCGGGTTTACCAGCGACCGCCGCACCGGCCGGGAGCGGCGGTCGCCCTGTTTTGGGCGGCCATCATACTTTCGGAGTTCACCATGATTTTGATTGACGGCAAACAAACCGCCGCCGATATCCGCGCGGAACTCGGCGCGGAAGTGGCCGCCGCCACCGCCCAGGGGCATCGCGCACCGGGCCTTGCGGTTATTCTTGTGGGCGAAGACCCCGCTTCGCAGGTTTATGTGCGCAACAAGGAGCGCGCCTGCGCCGAGGCCGGTATTGTTTCCTTTCCCCACCATCTGCCTGCCACAACCACCCAGCAGGAACTGCACGACCTTATCGGCCAGTGCAACGCCAACCCCAATGTGGACGGCATCTTGTTGCAGCTGCCCTTGCCCAAGGGGCTGGACGCGCAGGAATGCCTGCTGGCCATTGATCCTGAAAAGGACGTGGACGGTTTCCACCCTGTGAACGTGGGGCGGCTTTCGCTGGGATTGCCGGGCTATGTTTCGTGTACGCCCGCTGGTGTCATGGAGCTGCTGCGCCGTTATGACCTGCCCACCAGCGGCAAAAAGGCCGTGGTTGTGGGGCGTTCCAACATTGTGGGCAAGCCCCTGGCCATGCTGCTGGCCCGTTCTGGCCGCTTTGCCGACGCCACGGTAACTGTATGCCATTCGCGCACGCCCGACCTTGCCGAGCAGTGCCGTCAGGCCGATTTTCTGTTTCTTGCCATGGGCAGACCGCGCTGTATCACGGGTGACATGGTGCGTGAGGGCGCGGTGGTCATTGACGTGGGTATCAACCGCACGCCCGAGGGCCTGTGCGGCGACGCCGATTTTGTCAGCGTAAGCCCCAAGGCCCACGCCATCACGCCGGTTCCCGGCGGTGTGGGGCCCATGACCATTGCCATGTTGCTGAGCAACACCGTGCAGTCATGGAACCAGCACAGGGCCAAGGCCTAGCAACCACAAGGGAGAACCCATGGAATTCAAAGAGGCTGTTACACTCTGCCTGACCAAAAAGTACTGCCGACTCAAGGGCAGGGCTTCGCGGTCGGAATTCTGGTGGTTCTGCCTGTTTACATTTATACTGAATCTTCTTGTGGCCCTGCTGGGTTCGCTTTTGCCCGCGCTGGGTTCCATTGTAAGCGCCGTGCAGGCCCTGTGGTTGTTGCTGCCCACTGTGGGCGTAACCACGCGCAGGCTGCACGACCGCAACATGTCGGGCTGGTGGCAGCTGCTGCCGCTGGCAGCGGCCCTGCCAGCCATTGCGGGGGCGGTGCTTGAATCCGATGGGCTGCTGATGCTGGCAGGCTGCACGGTGGCGCTGGCAAGCCTTGCGCTGTTGATCATTTACGCGCTCAGGGGCACTGCCGGGCCCAACCGTTTCGGGCCTGATCCTCTTGACGGGGCCGGGGTCTGAGGCGCAACATAAAAAATTCCACCGGCTTCCGGCGGAAACAGGCGAAAACCCGCGCCAGTGGCCCATTGCAGGCCATCTTGCCAGACGTTTGGCTATAGCGTATGGCCCGGTCATCATCTGCCATTATTGAGAGGGCAACTATGTATCGCAACGCGAAAAATGTCGGTTACTATATGATTGGTTCGGGTAGTATTACCCAGCTTGGTGATTTGCTTGGCGCGCGTCGCGCCGCGGTGAATGGCCCCGCCGTGTTTTTTGTGGACAAATTTTTTGAGGGCAAGGATCTGCTTGCCAAGCTGCCTGTGGAAAGCAAGGACATGGTGCTCTATGTGGACACCGTGGACGAACCCACCACCGACAGCGTGGACAGCTACACCGATCAGGTAAAGGCCTTTCTTGGCGGTGCTGCGCCCTGCGCCCTGCTGGCCTTTGGCGGCGGCTGCGTGCTTGATACCTGCAAGTGCGTGGGCAACCTGCTGAACAATCCCGGCAAGGCCGAAAACTATCAGGGCTGGGAACTGGTCAAGAACCCCGCGCCCTACAAGATCGCCGTTCCCACCCTTTCGGGCACGGGTTCCGAAACCTCGCGCACGGGCATCATCTGCAACGAGGCAAAGAACATCAAGCTGGGCATGAACAGCGACTACACCATGTTCGAGCAGGTGCTGCTTGATCCCGACCTCACCGCCAGCGTGCCCCGCAACCAGTATTTTTACACGGGTATCGACACCTACATGCACTGCTTTGAGAGCATCACCGGCTCTTACCGCAACGTGGTGGTCGATTCGCTGGCCGAAAAGGCCATTGACCTCAGCAAGCAGGTCTACCTTTCCAGCGACATGATGAGCGATGAAAACCGCGAAAAGCTCATGATCGCCTCCTTCCTGGGCGGCATGGCTGCCGGTTTTGTGGGTGTGGTACACCCCCTTTCGGCTGGCCTCAGCATGGTGCTGCACATGCACCACGGCATTGCCAACTGCTACGCCCTTACTGTGCTGGAAGACATCTACCCCGATGAATACAAAGACTTTATGGTCATGATGGAACGCCAGGGCATTGATCTGCCCAAGGGCATCTGCCAGGGCCTGACCGATGCGCAGTACGATGCCCTTTACGGTGCCAGCATTGTGCATGAGAAGCCGCTTTCCAACCGCCTTGGCCCGGATTTCAAAAAAATCCTCACCAAGGAAAACGTTATCGAGCGCTTCATGCGCATGTAACAGGCCGTTGCGCCCATTGCGCACGTGCCTTGCGTGATAACCGAATATTGTGCGCCGCCGGGTTTTCCGGCGGCGCATTTGCCACAAGGAGTCCGCATGGACATTAAGGTAAATTTCAGCGGCCGCGCCATCCGCTACACAGAAGAAGAAATTGCGGTGGTGGTTGAGGCCATGCGCAGCGCCGACCCCCTTACCCAGGGCGTTCACATGCGCGATTTTGAAAGCAAGTTTGCCGCCTACCAGGGCGTGGCCCAGGGCAGCTGCTTTGTGACCATGAACGGCGTTTCGGCGCTGGAGCTTTCTGCCCAGCTGTGCCGCTTCAAGCCGGGCGACGAAGTGGTCATGCCCTCGCATACCTTTACGGCCTCCGCGTACCCCTACGTCAAAAAGGGCGCCACCATGGCCTGGGCAGACGTGGATCTGCTGACCAGGGTCGTTACCGCCGAAAGCATCGAAAAGGCCATTACGCCCCGCACCAGGGCCGTTGTGGTGGTACACCTCTATGGCTATGTGGCCGACATGACCGCCATCGCCGCCCTGTGCAAAGAGCGCGGCCTGATTCTTATCGAAGACGCGGCCCAGGCCATCGGTTCTATTCACGATGGCAAAAGGGCTGGCAGCTTTGGCGACATGGCCATTTTTTCGTTCCATTCGCACAAGAACCTTACCACCCTTGGCGAAGGCGGCATGCTCTACGTGCGCGACCCCAAGCTGGCGGCTCTGGTTCCCACCCTGCGCCACAACGGGCACTGCGGTTTTGACTACGAGCGCCCCGACTACTGGAAGCCCGCCATGGGCAACGTTGATCTGCCCATGCTGGACGGCGAGCCCCTGCAACCCAACAACTACTGCCTGGGTGAAGTGGAATGCGCCCTTGGGGCCAAGCTGCTTGAGCGCATCGACAGCATCAATGACGAAAAGCGCGCCCGTGCCCTGCGCTTCATTGACGCTCTGGCCGACTTTCCCGAACTGGAATTTCACCGCGAGGATTCGCCCCGCCACAACTACCACCTGCTGGCCGCGCGCATGACCACGGGCGTGGAGGCGCGTGACCGCTTCATACGGGCCATGTTTAACGAAAAAGGCGTGAAGTGTGTGGTGCAGTACATTCCGCTGGACAGGTACGACTACTACCGCCGCCTGGGCATGGGCACGGCCAACTGCCCCAATGCCGATACCTTCTTTGACACCATGATCTCCTTCCCCTTCCAGCACTGGCTGACCGAGGAAGAATTCAACTACATGCTGGCCTCCACCCGCGAGGTTCTGGCCAGCCTGCGCTAGAGCATCTGTTGTCCGGGCCTGCCGGTACTGCCGGTACGGCCCGGGCCTTGCGCACCCTGCCCGATTCCTTTCCGCACAGCAGAGAACGAAACGTGAAAGAACGCTGCATCGTCATACCCGCCATCAAAAAGAACGCCGTTATTCCTGATCAGCTGGTAAAAAAACTGGCCGGGGTTACGCTTGTGGAAAGGGCCATCAACACCGCGCGCAGCGTGCTGCCCGGTGAGGATATCATGGTGCTGACCGACAGCCAGGAAATAGCGCTTATCTGCGAACGTGCGGGCGTGCGCCACCACTGGAACAAGGATCTGCGCTTCACAAGCCTTGATATTGTTACCGAAATGCGCGGCCTGCTGACCGAGCTTGCGCGCGAATACGAGCACTGCATGATTTTGCGTGCCTCGTGCCCGCTGCTGACCTGGGTGGATGTGGAAGACGCCTGGAAGCGCTTTCGCGATGCGCATGCCGACAGCCTTGTAACGGTCAAAAGCATGCGGCAGCGCATCTGGAACGTGCAGGGCGAGGGGCTGGAAAGCCTGCTGGACGAAGGCGCGGGAGAAGCCAGCGAAAAAATGCTGGTGGTCGAAAGCCGCGCCCTCATCATTCTGCGGCTTGCCCTGCTGGACAAGGCCAACGGCCATACGCTGGAGCGCGGCAAGGTTGTGCCCTACTTTCTCAACGACAGGGCCATTGAAATTCAGGGCTATCAGGACTGGTGGATCTGCGAGCACCTTTTGCAGCGGCGGCACGTGGTTTTTGTGGTGGCAGGCTGGCCCGCCATCGGCATGGGGCATGTTTTTCGCGCGCTCATGCTGGCCCACGAGATCACCAACCACAAGGTCAGCTTTGTGTGTACACGCGAAAGCGAGCTTGCGGTAGAAAGCATTGCCCGCAAGGATTACAAGATCGTGCGCCAGGGCAACGAGGATCTGGCAGACACCGTGCTGCGCCTGCGGCCCGATCTGGTGGTCAACGATATTCTCAACACCACCTCGGCCTACATGGCGCGCCTGACCACGGCGGGCGTGCGCTGCGTGAATTTTGAGGACGAAGGCCCCGGCGCCGACTGGGCGCGGCTGGTGGTCAACGCCCTGTACGAAGACAGGGACAGCAACGAACGCCTGTGTTACGGGCCGGATTATTTTTGCCTGCGCGACGAATTTTTGGGCGCGGCCCGCAATCCTTTTCGGCCAGAAATCAAGACAGTGCTTATCACCTTTGGCGGCACAGACCTCAACGACTGCTCGCGCCGGGTGCTCGACATCATCGAGCCCATCTGCCGTGCCTACGGCATTGCCATACGCCTTGTGGCCGGGCCGGGCTATGCCCACAAGGACGCCATGGAAGCGCACCTCGCCAGGCTTAACAACCCGCTTGTGGAATTCACCTGGGCCACCAACGTCATGAGCCGCATGATGGAAGGGGCCGACCTTGCCATCTGCTCCGCTGGCCGCACGGTGTACGAGCTGGCCCACATGCGTATTCCTTCGCTGGTGCTGGCCCACCACGAGCGCGAGGCGCGCCATACCTTTGCCCGCCCCCGCAACGGCTTTGCCTTTGTGGGCATCATGGACAGGGTAAGCGACGCAAAAATCCGCAACGTCTTTCTGGCCATGCTCAAAAATCCCCGGCGGCAGCGCTTCTGGGACAGGCAAAACGCCCTTAATTTTACGGCCAACAAGGCGCGTGTGGTGGGCCTGATGCAGAATATCCTACAAGAAGGCGCAACCGGCCCGCAGGCAGAATCTGCCGCGCCGTAACAGTTATACGCTCAACAGTCAGAAAGGATCGCCCATGCGCAAGACCGGCAAGGTTATAGCCATCATTCAGGCCCGCCTCGGCTCCACGCGGCTTCCCATGAAATCTCTGCTCTGCCTGCGCGACGTGCCCGTTATCGACTGGGTGACGCGGCGGCTTGGGCAGGCGGCAAAGCTCGACGGCATAATGGTGGCCGTGCCCGATACCCCGCTAGACCGCGCCCTGCTCGACCATCTGCAAAGGCACGGCATCCCCTGCGTGGCAGGGTCTGAAAACGACGTGCTGGCGCGGTTTTGCCTGGCGGCCCGCAAGGCCGACGCCGGGCGGGTGGTGCGCGTGTGCGCCGACAACCCGCTTATCTGGGGCGGGGCCGTTGACCGGCTGGTGGATTTTTACGATCAGGGCAACTGGGACTACGCCTACAACCACATCCCGCGCAACAATCTGTGGCCCGACGGCCTGGGCGCAGAGATACTTTCGCGCGATCTGCTGGAAGAGCTGGACGTCAAGGCCACGCAGACCTCACAGCGCGAGCACTGCCTCAACTACATCTGGGACAATGCCGCCAGCTTCAGGATTGGCACGTTTGATCCGGAGGAAGACTGGCTGCGCCGTCCCGACCTCAAGCTTGACATGGACAAGCCCGACGAGTTTTGCCGTCTGGCGCTCAAGCCCATCACGCCCGAAATGGACGCCAGGGATATAGTGCGGGTGTTTGGCTAGCAAAATCCTGACATACAGCCTTTAGCCCCCCATGTTTTTTTGCCCGCTATGCGGGCAAGGAGCGACGTGGGGGGCTTTTGCATGCCCTTGTTACAGATAGGGCGAAAAAATCCAGCAGGCGGCGTTACGCAGCTTTATGGGCAGGGGCAGGGCGGCCAGTTCGGCGGCGGTGATTTCCTTGCCTGTAATGATGGCCCGGTCGATGTGGGCGGTGATCTGGTCGTGTACGTCGGGGTTGAACACTTCCATGTTCAGCTCAAAATTCAGGCGCAGGCTGCGGGCGTCCAGATTGGCAGAGCCTATCTGGCAATAGTAGCCGTCCACGGCAAGCAGCTTGGTGTGGGCAAAGGGCGGCTGCTGATACCAAACCCGCACGCCCGATTGCAGCAGGGTGGGCAAGAGGCGGTATTGCGCCCAGTGAACATAGAAGAGATTGTTTTTTGCGGGCAGCACAATGCGCACATCCACCCCGCGCTGACCAGCCGAACGCAGGGCAGAAACCAGCCCGTGCGAGGGCAGGAAGTAGGGCGTCATGATGCGCACCGAGCGCCGGGCCGCGTTGATGACAGCGCAGTAAATGTCGTTGAGAATGTCGGCCTCTGAGCCGGGGCCGTCCATGATGATGCGGCAGCGGCTGTCGCCGCGCGGCAGGGTGGTTGTGGGCGGCAGGGGCGTGTAGCTGTTGGTGCAGAAACCCCAGTTGAGCAAAAAGGCCCGCCGCAGCTGGTCCACAATGGGGCCTTCACATTTGAAATGCACGTCCTGCACGTACTTTGTCTTGCCGGCGCTCAGGTTGTCGTCGGCAATGTTCATGCCGCCGGTAAAGGCCACGCTGTCGCACACAAGCATTTTACGGTGGTTGCGCAGGTTGATGCTGAAATTGGGCGGAAACAGGCGCGGCGGCATGAACTGGGCCACCTGTACACCGCGTTTGGCAAGCTTTTTCCAGGGCTTGCGGAATGAATAAAGCACACCTATGCCGTCAACCAGCAGGCGCACGTCCACACCGCGCCCTGCGGCACGGGCCATGGCCTCGCCAAAGGCCGTGGCCACCTGGCCCGCATTGAATATGTAGGTGCAGAGAAAAACATGGTCCCTGGCCCTGTCGATGGCCTCGATCATGGCCGGATAGGCCTCATCACCGTTGCGCAGGGGTGTGATGCTGTTGCCGCTGCTCAGGTGCTGTTCGGTGAGCACCCGCCCGATGTGCTCCATGCGGGCGATGCTGTCGGGGATATTTTCTGGCGGGATTTTTGAAAAGGGCGGATGCGCGTAATCGGGCTCCAGGGGCTGCTGCCGCCGCATGATGCGGCTGGCCCGGCTTTCGGCCCTGCTGATGCCAAAACAGGCGTACAGAATGGGGCCTACAACCGGCAGAAACAGGGCCGTAACCGTCCAGCCCAGGGCCGCACGCGGGTCGTGCTTGGTCAGCAGGGCGTGGCATACGGCAATCCACGAAAACACATGGGCGATCAAGCCCGCAATTTCAATAAAAAGCAGCATTTCTGCCCCACAGTGTATGTGCGTCAGCAGTGGGAGCGCGCTGTTAGATGCGCGCCCCCGGTGATTCCCAATGGAGGCTTTGCCATCCTGTGTTGCATCATGCTGCCCACTGCCGCCTATTACTGCCGCCAGCTAGTGCCGCCAGCTGTGTCGCCAGCTGTGTCGCCAGCTAGTGTCGTATGACGAGCAGGGCAGTATCTGTATTGCGCAGCACGCGCTCGGTCACAGACCCAAGCAGCATATCCTGCAAGCCATCGCGGCCATCGGTGTACATGATGATGAGGTCGGCGTTTTCCTCGTGGGCCACACGTATGATGGTTTCGGCTGTGGTTCCCTCGTCCACGCGGCAACGAACGTGCTCGCCCGCCATGCTGAAATCGGCCATAACCGTGTTGAGCAGGGTTTGCCCCTTGGCCTTCTGTTCTGCCAGCAGCTCGGCATGGGCCTCGCCGCCCACGATCTGGGGCAGAGGTTCAAAAACGTGCAGGAGCACAATATCTCCGTTGGCAAGGTTGCGGGCGTGGGCCAGGGCTGCCTTGGCGCGTATCAGGCCGTTTTTGCCGCTTACGGGGATGAGAACTGTCTTGTACATGGTGTCCCTTGGGTCAGTGGTTGCGTGCCGTCCGCCGCCCGCCGTGTGGCGTGTGGCGTCAGCGGCGTGGCGTAAGGCCGATGCGGTTGCGTTCAACTGCCACGGCCAGCTCTGGCAAAAGATCGCGCAGGGCATTCATGTCGTTGGCTTTTGCAGCCCGTTCAACACAGCGGGCCATGCGGGCCAGCACGCGGAAGCCAAAGGCATCCGACTCTGTGGCAATGCGGTTGGCCGCTTCGCCCACCACCCCGCAACGGCGGTTTTTAAAGCCCTGCTGGGCATCGTCCATGGCCGCGTCGAGCCGTGCCACGAGCTGAGGAATGGTCTGGTCGGTTTCGCGCGGAGCATTTGGGGGCACAATGGCCGCAGAAGGCGCGGAAACGGGTGTGGCGGACTGGGGGGTTCCGGCAGCACGTTTGTCTTCCACAGGTGCGGCAGAAGCCGTTTCTGGCGTATACGGCGACGTGGTGGCGGCCTCGGCCTGCTGTGTCGGTGCGTTGTGATCCTGGTGACGCAGGGCATCAGCAGCACCAGCAATGAAGTTCATGATGGAATTGCCCTTGCTGCCGGGCTTGAGGGCCGTGGCTGCACGGCGGGGTTCTGCGGCGGCGGGGGCAGATTCTGGCGTAGTTTCAGGTGCGGATGCCGGTGACGCTGTGGGCACGCTCTCCTGCGGCATGGCGGCGAGGTCTGCCATCAGGTCTGGTTTGCCGCTACCGGCGGATTCCTTGGCTGTGTCAACGGGCCGGTCACCGGCGCTGCCCAGAAGCTTGAGAATAAGCCTGCCCGTGGCGGTGCGGGGCATTTCTACCGCACGGCTGCGGCGGTTGTCTGCCTGAGCATCGGAAGCGGGGGATTCTGCCAGCTGCTGGGGTGCAACGGCTTCTTCCTGTTTGGCAGGCTTTGCCATGGGCATGGGTTCGCCCACCCATTCACCGGGGTGCGCAAGGCTTGGGCCGACATAGGATTTTTTCTCCTGCCGGGCAGAAACGGCGGCAGAAACGGCGGCAGAAGCGGCGGCAGATGCGGAAGCCGGGGTTGGCGCAGGGGCCTGGGCCTGTTCTGGCGCGGCCATGCGCGCGGTTGGCACGGGCGTGCCCATGGGCATGGGTTCACCCACCCATTCTTCGTGCAGGCTGTAGTTGTCCCACGCGCCCCTGCCTGCGGGGGCAGGAACGTCAAAACCACTGCCGCCAGCGCTTTCCGCCGGGGTGTCAGCTACACTGGATGCAGCATTGACTGGCGAAAGCGTGGCTTCTCCAACCCTGTCACTCATGGACCTGAGCGGGGCCATGGCCTCGTCTGCCTGAACTTCTTGCGCCAGGGCATCTGGGGCAGTCGGGAGGTCAACAGGGTCGCTGGCAGGGTCGCCAGCTGGTTCGTCAGCTGATGCCCCAACGGCTTCACCGACGGGGGATTCAACCGGAAGCGAGGCTTCTATAAATTCCGCAGGGGTCACACTGCGGGTGTCAGCCGGGGCAGGCGCTTGCTGTTGCGCGGGTTCAGGCCACAGGAGCGGCTCAAACTCGGGGGTCACAGAAGCAGCCTGGGCGGCAAGGGGGGCGGCCTGCGCTTCAGCCTGCGTTACCTCAGCCTGCGTTACCTCGGCCTGTGCAACTTCTGCCTTTTCTTCAACAGCCTGCTTTGTGAGGTCAGAAATCTGTGGCTCACTGTTTCCGGCTTCAGGCTGTTCCACTGCCGTGGCGGAGGTCGCAGCCGTGGCAGCAGCTGTTACGGCGCTTTCTGCGGCGGTGCTGGCAGAGCCGAGATCAGAGGAGTCGGCAACTGCTTCATCTGCGGTCCAGTGGGGGCCTTCAAGCCCCGCCGAAGCCATGAATTCATCGGCCAGAGATGCCTTTGCAAGGGACGAGGCCGGTGCATCCCCGGTCGGGAACTCTGCTGGCAATACATCGGGCAAAACTTCTGCCAGGGATTCTGCCGCCGCTGCGGGTTGCGCTTCGGGCGAGGTTTGCGGCAAATCTTCAGCCACATCTTCTGGCAGAAGTGCAGATTGAACTTCGGGCAGGGAATCTGCCAGCGTATCCAGCGCAGCGTCGGCCGGAGCCGCCGATGTATCAGCCAGGGATTGCAGATCGGGCAGCGCGTCGTCGGCTTCCGTTGGCGGCGTGCTGGGGGCAGATATGGGCAATTCTGCTGCCGGTTCTGCCATGGAAGGAAGCAGCTGGTCGGCGGAGCTGTCGCTGTTTTCTTCGGGCAGAAGATCAGTGAGTTCGATGGGGGCCTGGTCATCGGCCTGCTGAGGCGCATCGCCCATGAGCGGCAACAGCATGCCTTGCTGACTGTGGGTGTCCATGGTCACGTGTGGCATGACCGGCTGCGTCTGCGCGCCGAATGAAAGCGGTTCTTCGTGGGGCAGATCCTGCCGGGGCATATCTGGCAGCAGTGCCGCCTCGGTGGGCGTAGCCTGCCCGAAAAGGTCGGGCAGAACATCTGACATGTTCGGTGCTTGCGCTGGCGCATCCATGCGCAGCGGTGCGGAATCTGCCGTTTCTGGCTGACCAGCATCGGGGGCGGAGGCGAGAGAAAGTTCTATGGGCTGCTGCGCCTGCATGGAGGCTACTGCGGCTGAACTCACTGCGGCAGCGGCAAGTGCCATTTCTGCCATATCGGGCTCTTCAGGCGTAGCGGGTGCTGGCTGTGCGCCCTCTGCAAAGCCGCCTTCCACCAGCACTTCGTTGATGGTGGCGGCAAAGGCTTCGGCATCCACCGGGTCGAGCAGCGCATGGGTATAGCCTGTTTCCGCCAGAGCGTCCCAATGTTTGTCGTCCTTGGTGATGGCCAGAGCCTTGAAAACGGGCAGGCCCGATTCCAGCGCTTCGGCCTCAAAGCGGCCAAGGGCATCGGCTTCGGCCGGGCCATGGTGAGGAAACTGCACCACCAGCATGATGGCGGGGGCCTCGCGGTTGCATTGCAGGGCTTCGCGCATGCTGCGCGACTCTGTGCTCTTGCAGCCACGGTTGGTGATCATGTGGGCAAGAGCCTGACGTGCAACGGCACTTTCGGCCACCACCGCCATGTGCGGGCCACGCGCCTGCGCAGCGGACTTGTCAGTTTCGGATGCGTTTTCAAGCGGTTTGAGGCGCAGGGTAAAGGCTATGGATGTACCCTGCGGCCCGCATTCCACGTTGAGGTAGCCGTTGTTGGAGCCAGCCAGCTCCCATGCACGGGTGAGGGCCAGCGTAGACCTGTCGCGCGGGGGAATGCCCGCGCCCGTATCGGTTACGGTAAACAGCAGATGCCCAGGATCGGCGGTTTCCGGCACGCGGCGCACCGAAAGGTGTACCGCGCCCCGCGAGGTGGCGCGAACAGCACTTTCGAGCAGCAGGCTCAGGGTATCGCGCAGGGCGCTGGCCTGTCCCTCATACATATGTCCAAGCAATGGAGGCATATACCACGCAAGGCCAATGCCCGCATTTTCTGCCGCAGTGGTCACGGCATCGTGGGCCTCACGCACAAGGTGTTGCAGATTGAAGGCAGCGCGCTGTTCGCCAATGCCGCTCTGACCCTGCGATTCGCCGGGGTTGTCGAGAATTCTGGCAAGGTCGCCAGCCGCGTTGATCATGTTTTCTGCATACTGGCGTACCGCTGGCGGCAGCGAACAATGGCCAAGGGCCGCGCCCTCGCGCATGAGGCGGTCGAGCGGCGGGCGCAGCAGATTTTCCCACATGCCGGGGCTCACGCTTGAGGGCGTTGTTTGTCTTGGCGCGCGCGCGGCAACAGGCGCTGGGTCGGCATTGTCTGAAATATCCACGGGCAGGGCAGAAAAATCTGCGGCAGTCTTGCCCGCCGCAGAGGGCGGCAACAGGCGAAGGTTGGGGTCGTCCAGCGGGGCATCCAGACTGATGGGGGCATCACTCATGCCAGAACTCACCAGAGCGGCATCAAGTCCGGCAATGCTCCTTTTGGCGGCTGCGGATTCGCGTTTTTTCCCCTTGGTGGGCTCTGGCCTGTCGTTGTCAGCCCCGGCATCGCTGTTCTGGACTGCATCGCGCGGCAGGCCGGTTCCGGCAATAAGCAGGGCGCTCAGGGCCGTGCCCCACAGGGGGGCAGAGGCCAGCAGATTTGCCGCGTAGCCATAATCAAGGCCCATGATGCCCGCCGCCACAAACAGGGGCGGTACAAGGCAGCCCAGCAAAAACCGGCGGGCGCCGCCAAGCCCCATGATGGAGCCGCCCAGGGCGCTCAGGGTAAAGATAAGTGTGCAGGCAGGCCAGAGGGAAAGAAAGCGAATGCTCCAGCCAAAGCCAGGCAAAAGCGGCAGCAGGGCCAGGGCTGCGCCGGGCAGGGAAAGCAGCACAAACTGCGCGTCAAGCAGAGGTGAACGGCCACGGGTGCGCATGAGGTGGCGCCCCACATGTGGCAGCAGCATGAGGGCCAGACCGGGCGCAAGTACGGCCACAGCCTGATTGAGGGTTATGTGCCCCGTGCCATAGGCGGGCATGCCAAGGGCCCCCTGTAGCAGGGCCACGCCCACATACAGGGCTGTCCACACGCGCCACTGGCCTCTTTCGGAGAGGCCGCGCAAAAGGCAGAGCAGCATGACAACGCCAAGAGCCAGCAGGGCCGCAGTGCCAGAAAGGCTGCCCCAGTTGGTGGCAGCGTCCTGCGGGGTGCGCAGGGTGGGCGAAAACCAGATACCCGGCAGACCGTCAAGGCGTATGTAGCAGGTAATGGCCTCTGCCCCCGGTTCGGGTAACAGCAGCACATTGCGGTGGGTGGGCAGAATCTCCCGCCACTCGATGCTGTCGGCAATAGGGCTGAGAGCTGGCTGGTACAGCACGGGATCGGCGGGAACATCCGGCCCCATGTCCAGCAGCAGGGCCTGCGAACGGCCCCCGGCGGGCAGCGGGGCAAGTGTAAAGCGCAGCCACATTACCCCGGCAAGGCGGGGCAGGGCTTTTACGTTGAGCGGCTTGAACATCTGGCTGTTGGAGGGGGCCGCAGCCTCCTCCACATCCATGGTTCCAGTGGCATCAATAAAGTATTGAAGGTCAGGCAGCAGCGACACGCTGGGGGCGCGCAGCACAGGCGGAATCATGCCACTGTGCGCTGTGGAAGGTGCGCCGAAACTTGCGCAGAAAATGCACAAAAACAGAGCGCACACGCGCAGCACGGCACGCGAAATGCCGGAGAAAAAGACAATCATGGTTGTTCCGCCTGTAAGTTCGCCGGTATATCTGTATGCTTCCCCCTTCAGGCACAGATGCGCCTCCGATTCCGCGGCAGGGGGCGGTTTGCCGTGTCGTGACAGATTTGCGGCCAGCCGTGGCTAGCGCAAATTTTTGATCACATCCGAAACGCTCTGCCCGTCAGGAGCGCGCGCGCCGGGGTTGACCGCCAGCAGGCGCAGCCATGCCTTCATGGCGTCGTCCTTGCGCTTGAGGTCAAAGTAAAGCACCACGCCTTCGTTGAACATGGCGTTTTCGTGGCGGGGATTCACGCTTGAGGCGCGGCGAAAACTGGCCACAGCCTTGTCGTATTCGCCTGTTTCGCGGTACATGATGCCAAGGTCGGTGAGCACATCGGCATTGTCGGGAGCAAGGGCAAGCGAACGCTCGTAGGCCCCGGCAGCCTTGCGCGACTGGCCGGTGTCAAAGTAGAGGTTGCCGAGCTCGGTCCAGTTCTGGGCATTCTTGGGATCGGCCAGAACGGTCTGTTCCATGGCGGCGATCTTGGCTACCAGTTCGGGCGGCATGGGGGGCTGGCTGTCCTGCTTGGCTTGGCCGGGGGCTTGGCCGGATACCTGGCCGGATGCCTGGGGAGCGGGGGTCTGTCCAGAAGTCTGGACGGCCTGCTGGGCTGCTTCGGGCGTGAACATGGACGGCACAAGACTGCCCACGTAAATGCCCAGCACAAGTGCCAGGCCAATGCCTACAAAAAAGACGCCCTTGCTGACCTTGCTCAGGCCTTTGTGCTGTTCTGCCTGCGAGGCAGCTTCAGAAGCGGCCTGCAAGGTTTGTGCGCTGGTGGATTTGGCATCGGCGGCCTTGGCTGCCGATGTGGATTCTGCGGATTCTTTGGGGGGCTTCTGACTTGCCATGTATTCCTCTTGGCTTGGGAAAATATCTTTATCCACCAGCCTACAACCGTAGGAAAAAAGAGGCAAGCCCACAGCTTGGGCGCAGCCGGGCGGTTGCGGCAATTTTACCGGGCGCGCCCGCCGTGTACAAGGCGGTACACGGCCACTCCTCCCAGAACCACCATGCTCAGGGTCAGGTACATGCCGCTGTAGCCGGCCTGCGGTATGATATACCCAAAAATATAAGGCCCCAGGCCGATGCCAAGATCAAAAAAGATATAAAATGTGGTGGTCGCCTGCGCGTAGCGCGAGCGCGAAACCAGCGAGAGCGAAACCGCCTGCCCCACAGACTGAAAATTGGCAAAACCAATCCCCAGTAGCAGTCCGGCACACAAAAGCGCAGCCGTGCCCTGCGCCTGTGAAAGCACAAACAGGGCCAGCGCGGTGACGAGAATTGCCGGATACATGACCACATGCTCGCCGTGGGTATCAAAAAGGCGGCCAGTCTGAGGCCGGGTGAGCAGCGCCGTGCCCGCATAGCACAGAAAAAAAATGCTGGCCGCGCCCGTAAGCCCGTGCTCTGCGGCAAACGATGGCAAAAATGCCTGAATGCAGCCGTAGCCGGGGCAGACCACAAGGGCCACCAGCGAAAAGCGCACCACGCGCGGATCTATGTAACTGTACAGGCTGAAGGTCGGACGCAGGCGTTGACGCATGGGCGGCAGATTGCGCAAAAAGAAGAAGATGATCAGGCACAGCAGGCAGATAAGGCCGCTTGTCTGCACCAGAACCTGATAGCCGTAGCTGAGAGAGAGGCTGATGCCCAAAAAGGGGCCAAGGGCAAGAGCCAGAGCCGCGCTCATGGTAAAAAGCCCGATACCAAGGCCGTGAAAGCGCACAGGAACTACATAGGCTACAATGGCCCCCGTGGCAGTGCCCGCCACCCCCACGCCAACGCCAGCCACAAAGCGCTGAATAAAAACCAGCGGCAGGGAATGCGCCAGCATAAGGCCGCCAATGCTGGCTGCAAACAGCAACAGCCCCGCCAGCAGGCACGGCTTGCCCCCAAGAACAGAAATCTGGTTGCCGGAGACAAAACGGCCCACGAGGCAGCCGATAACCATGATGCCAGAAGAAAGCCCGGCCACGCTCAGGCTGGCCCCAAAGGATTTTTGCACATGGGCCGTGCCGGTGACAAAGATAAGGTAATAGTCTGTCATCAGCAGCAGGTTGATGCAGGTCACAACCATAAAATTGCCCTGGCAAATGGCGGCAAAGGCCTCGCGAAAGCCCGTGTTTTCTTGCCGTGCAGCCCGCGTGCGGCAACATTTTTTTGGCATGGTTTGTCTTGCACCTCTGGAAGAAGACTACCGTTGCGTTCGCAACTTCAAATGCCTTTGGCCGCCCCCCTTGTCAAGGCGCGTATCTCAAGAGTAGCCTGCTGGCATAACCGTATATTCAGCAGTTGTTTTTTGTGGTCATGCTGCTCACGATGCCTTCAACCAGCTACAGGAAAGCCCCATGAAACTCGCTTACAGGTGGATTACGCTGGCCAACAGAAACTACTTTCTGTACCTCAACCGGGCGCTTGCGCCGTATGGTCTCAACAGCAGCCAGTACCAGTTTATCCTCAACCTTTTCGAGCATCCCGGCATTACCCAGGACAAACTGCCCGAACTGATCTGTATCAACAAGAGCAACGTGGCCCGCACCCTTGCACAGCTTGAAAAAAAGGGGCTTATCCGCCGCGAGGTCAATCAGGAAGACAAGCGCACGGCAACGGTTTTTCTTACCGAGCACGCCCACGATCTGTACCCACAGATAATGAGCGTCATTAAGGTCTGGGACGATGCGGTCACAGAGGTGTTTTCTGTGCAGGACAAGGAAACATTGCTTGAGCTCATGCAAAGGCTGGCTGGGCGCGCGGCGGAGCTGCGCGACGCAACACCTACGGCCCTGATAAAATAGGAGTGTTTTCGGTAACAGCTTGTGTACTGTGACCTTTCCGGGATATGCTGCTGCATGGGCCTGTGTGCCTTGTCATGCGATTTGCGGGAGGAGCGTCATGCTCAGCGTTTTTGACCTGTTCAAGATTGGCATCGGGCCGTCCAGTTCCCACACCGTTGGGCCCATGGTGGCGGGCAAGGCCTTTGCGGGCGAGCTGGCCGTGCTGGGAATGCTGCCCTTTGTACAGCGCGTAAAGGTAGAACTGTACGGTTCGCTGGCGCTGACCGGCGAGGGACACGGAACCCTTGGGGCAGTGCTGGCCGGGCTTGAGGGCGAAGAGCCGCAAGAGGTGGACATTGCGCAGATGGCCCGCCGCACCGCAGAGCTGCAAAACAATGCCGATCTGGTGCTCATGTGCGCCTATACCATTCCGTTCGATTTTCAGCGCGATGTGTGCCAGCACAAGGGCATTTTTTTGCCGCGCCATTCCAATGCCATGACGCTTTCGGCCTTTGATGCCGAGGGCCAGCAGATATACACCAAGAATTTCTATTCCATTGGCGGCGGCTTTATCCGCACCGACGACGACTTTGACCGCCAGCGCGAGCTCTACGCCACACCTCCCTACCCTTATGAAAAGGCCGCCGAGCTTTTTGACATCTGCGCGCGCGAAAACAGGAACATCGCCCAGATTGTTATGGCCAACGAGGTGTTCTGGCGCTCCGAGAGTGAGGTCAACGAGCGTATTACAGCCATCATTGATGTCATGCGAGAGGCCGTGGAGCGCGGTTGCTATACTGATGGGGTGCTGCCCGGTGGGTACAATGTGCGCCGCCGTGCGCCCAATCTTTTGCGCAAGGTCAGCGCCCTTCAGGCGGCAGGGCGGCGCGACCTCAGCCTGTGGCCCATGCTTTATGCCTTTGCCGTGGCAGAAGAAAACGCCTCGGGCGGGCGCATTGTCACGGCCCCCACCAACGGCGCGGCAGGCATAGTGCCAGCGGTACTGCTGTATTATCTGAATTTTTATCCCCATGCCACGGACGAAGGTGCGCGCGACTTTCTGCTTACTGCCGGAGCCATCGGCCTGTTTTACAAGCTCAACGCTTCCATTTCGGGCGCAGAGGTGGGCTGCCAGGGCGAAGTGGGCGTGGCCTGCTCCATGGCGGCAGGCGCGTACTGCGCTGTTACGGGCGGTAACGTCAAACAGGTGGAAGTGGCGGCAGAGATTGGCATGGAGCACAACCTTGGCCTTACCTGCGACCCCGTGGGGGGGCTGGTGCAGATTCCCTGCATCGAACGCAACGGCGTGGCCGCAGAGCGTGCGGTAAACTGCGCCCAGCTTTCGCGGCTTGAAGATGGCCGCCAGCGCGTTATTTCGCTGGACGAGATCATTGAGGTCATGTACCGCACCGGGCTTGATCTGCAATCACGCTACAAAGAAACCTCGCTCGGCGGTCTGGCCGAGGCTGTTGCCAAGGTTATGGAACGCAAAAAAATGGCAGATGGTGCGGCTGGTAAATAGAAACAGGCACTAAATTTGTGCTTTTGGTGTTTTTGCAACGCGACTTTCGGGCCGCGTTTTGCTGTTACGGCATTGGTAAACAAATTGTGCGGCGAATATGACGATTTGAAATGACGCACAGCGCAATTGCAAGAGCAGGCATCAGCACATGCAGGATTTGTAAGAAATGCCCAAGGCCCCATGTTTGTCATATTTTATCTGATTTCCGAGGATATCGACAAAAAGAGAAAAATAAGAGAATATTCTTTAAGCAATGCAAGGCATATGGGGCAGTGAGGGAATATCCTTTGCGGAGAGTTTTTTTGTCAGAATGCTCTTCGGTGTTTGATTGCAGGCATGCCTGATAAACAGCGTGTGGTAGATTTGTATACTATTACGCAGAGGTATGAATGCATGTTGCACAGGCTGATCATTTTCATGTCGCTCTTTGTGCTGCATACGGTACGTCCTGAAACCTGTAACACTGGAAGTGCAAGATGAAAAAACTGTTTTTTGCAATAGTGTTGGCGGCCATGTTTGCCATGCCCATGAATGCCTCGGCCGAAAAAGTTGATTTCGGCAAGCTGAAGTGCAGCGCCTTTATGGAACTGGATGCCCAGACCATGGGCATGTTCTATTTCTGGCTCGATGGTTATGCCAGCGCCAAAACCGGCGACACCAAGCTGGATGTCAGTGCGGTGGAAAACAATCTGACCCAGATCATGAAGGTCTGCCAGCAGAACCCCAACAAGAGCGTGCTTTCGATTGTTGCAGACTAGCACGTGATGCAGCGTTGATATTCTGTTTTTTTGTAAAAAAAGGCGGGCTTTGCATGGCCCGCCTTTTTTTTCTGCTTTCTTATTTTTTGCCGCTGCCGTTCAGGCTGGCCTGCTGTACGGCGGGCTTCTGGCTGCCTGCGTCCGGTTCTGCAAAAAGCCTGTCGGCCAGTTTGCGGTGTGCGGCGGGCATGGCCAGCTCATTGAGCTCTTGTGGTGAAATCCAGCGGCATTCTGTGGCGGCGGTGAGCTGCGGCGGCAGCGGCGGCGTGGCCGCTGCGGGCGGCGCAACCAGCTCAAGGCCAAAGCAGTGCAGGGTCAGCCGGTAGGTGGTGTAGCCGTGGCGTATGATGCCGTGCCGCTGAACCACGCGCACGGCAAAGCCCGTTTCTTCCATAAATTCGCGCACGCTGGCCTGTTCCGGGCCTTCATCTGCCTCAACCCTGCCGCCGGGAAATTCCCACAAGTTGCCCCACACGCCCGTGGGCGGGCGTTTTTGCACAAATACCCTGCCGCCGCAGTGCAGCACGCCGGTTACGGCATTGACGGGCGTGATGGTGGCTCTTTTGCCGGGCACTGGGCGCTGGTCGGTGATGCCCAGGTGCAGGCTGATGCAGAACCGCGCCAGAGGGCACGATGCGCACAGGGGTTTTTTGCGGCACACAAGCGCGCCAAGTTCCATCATGGCCTGGTTGTGTTCGCGCGCCAGTCCTTCTGGCACAAGGCGCAGCGCCCACTGGTGTATGATACCCGCCGCCGGGTCCTGCTTTACGGGGCTGTCCACATCAAAAATGCGGGCAACCACGCGTTCCACGTTGGCATCCACGCAGGGCAGTTTTTCGCCAAAGGCAATGCTTGCCACCGCGCCCGCCGTGTAGGGGCCCACACCCGGCAAGGCCCGTATGGCTGCAAGATCAGAGGGAAAAACGCCGCCGTGGTCAGACATGATCTTGCGTGCAGCAGTCAGAATGTGCCGCGCACGCGAATAATAGCCCAGGCCCTCCCACTGCCGCAGCACTTCTTCTTCGCTGGCGGCGGCAAGGCTGGCAATGTCAGGAAAGCGCCGCATCCAGTTTTTGAAGTAGCTGACGCCGCGTTCCATCTGGGTTTGTTGCAGCATGACCTCGGAGATCCACACCTCGTAGGGTGTGTAGTTGACCCGCCAGGGCAGGCTGCGCTGGTTTTGGGCAAACCACTGGAGCAGGGCAGCCTGCAATTCTGCAAGGTGCTGCTGCGGCGGCAGATGCTGGGGCAGGGGCTGGCCCCCCTGTGGCAGCCCAGGCAGTGTTGCTGGCTGGGTTTTATGAGTCTTGCGGTTCATGGTTTGCAGCCTATACCGGCAAACGGGCATTGTCATCCGGGCGTGCTTGCCCTATATTCCCGCCAATGGCGGGTTAGCCCCCGCTGTGCGAATAACCACTCAAGGAGCACCCATGTCCGACAATCCTACGGTTTTGCTGGAGACCTCCTCCGGCGACATTCTGGTGGAGCTTTTTGCTGACAAGGCCCCCAAAACCGTTGCCAATTTTTTGCAATATGTGGATGACGGCTTTTACACCAACACCATTTTTCACCGCGTTATCCCCGGCTTCATGATTCAGGGCGGCGGCATGGGCGCGCGTATGGACGAAAAGCCCACCCGCGAACCCATCACCAACGAAGCCGACAATGGTGTGAAGAACGACCGTGGCACCCTTGCCATGGCCCGCACCCGTGACCCCCACAGCGCTTCGGCCCAGTTTTTCATCAACCTGGTGGACAACGATTTTCTCAACCACAGCTCGCCCACCCTTGACGGCTGGGGCTACTGCGTTTTCGGCAAGGTGGTCGAGGGCATTGAAAACGTGGACAAGATTGCCAAGGTCAAAACCAAGACCGTGGGCTTCCACGAAAATGTGCCCACCGACATGGTGCTGATCACCGGGGCAAGCCGCTTCGAATAGACCGTAGCGGCGGGCCTGTGCCTGCCCTGTGACTGCTGAACCGCCGTATGCCCGCACCTGCGGAGCAGCGGCGGTTTTTGGCTTTTTTTGTGCGTGCGGGCAGTGGCGCGGCATGCACAACACCCTTACCAGACGAGGAAATATCCATGTCCAGAGCGATAGTTGCAGAACTCGAAGGCCCGTATCAGCGCGCCTTTGCCTTGCTGGCCCAGTTTATTGATGTTTGCCCCGAAAATGTGTGGGCCGAAACCAACGGCGGCTGGCCCGTATGGCAACAGGTGGCGCACGCGGTTGCCGTGCTCAATTTCTTTATACTTGAAAAGGACGATGATGCCTTTGTGCCTGCACCCGCCGAGCTGGGGGTGCTGATGCTTCGGGAGCAGGGGCAGCAGCTTGTGAGCAAGGAGGCCATGAAGGCCTACGGCCAAGAGGTCAAGGCAGCAGTGGATGCCCGTGTGGCCAGACTTGCCGATGCTGATCTGACCAGCATTCAGGAACGGGTAAGCAAAAAAATTGGTCGCGAGCTCAGCTACGGGGCTGTCATGGTCATGCTGGCCTCGCACACCATGTACCATCTGGGCTCGTGCGATGCGGCCCTGCGCGACCACGGCCTGCCGGGCGTATTTTAGGCTGGCTGTGCTGCGGCGGGCCTTGTGCCTGCCGCAGCGGCATGCCCGCACATGGCGCGTATACGGGGCGCATACGACGGGCAAGCGGCCCCCGTGGTTTCCCGTTTCCCGAATTTGCACCCTCTGTTTTTTTTCATAAAATGGGCTGCCGCTTCTTGACTCTGCAAGGCAAAGACTTACCTAAAAATCATAGCAAGAAAGTATGTTTTTGGCTGGCAGAAGGTGTCCCAAAAACAGCAATACATACAGATAACCTGCACCATGCAGGAGGTTGTTATGGCTACCTGGAAGAACGATCCCGACCATTCCCACCTGGGTTTTGTGGTTCGCCATCTCATGATAACGGATATCAACGGCAGGTTTGCCGATGTGGATATTGATCTTGAAGTTGCAAACGGCGACCTTTCAGACGCTGTTTTTTCCATGACAGCCAAGGCCGCAAGCATTGACACACACGTTCATGCACGCGACGAGCATTTGCGTTCGGCAGATTTTTTTGATGTGGCCCAGCATCAGGATCTGACCTTCCAGAGCACATCGGTGCGCCTGGGGGCAGACAAGACAGGCACAATCACGGGAATTCTGGACATGCACGGTGTATCCCGCGAGGTTACCTTTGCCATTACGGCCAGCGACAGGATCACCAACCCCATCAACAACAAGGAAACGCAGTCGTTCAGCATCACAGGCGAGCTGAACCGTAGCGATTTTGGCCTGGGCCCCAACATTCCTGCCGCCATTGTGGGTGACAGGGTCAAGGTGGCCGCCAATTTTGAAGTTTCGCCAGTGTAACGTATCCCCACCGTAATTCGGCCCGCCATACCCCGCATTACGTTAAAAAGCCGCCCTTGCGAACAGGGGCGGCTTTTTTGCGTCACTGCGCCACGGGGTGCAGTGTATTATTAAAATAAAGCAGGCCGGAAGCCTGTGCTCCCGGCCTGTTCCCCGCTTTTGTCTGATGCGGGGTAGCATGTATTGGGCGACGTTTACTGAATCTTGCAGTTGCCGTCGTTGCAGTCGTCTGTGGCGACGACAGGTGTTGCCTGGAACAGCACCACCTGGTCGCGGCCCTTGTTGGAAACCACCACCACGGTTACGCGCATGAGGCCCTGGGGCAGGGGCGGCGTGGCCTTGGCCTTGAGGTAGCCTGTGCCGGTGATAAGCTTGGAATCGCCGATCATGGCCGTGCGGGCGTTGGTAAAGGTAAGCCGGTCAACGACCAGTTCCTTGTTCTTGATGGTATTGATAAAGTGTTCCTTGTCTTCAATGTGCCCGTTGGCATTGATGTGCCAGTAGTTGGGGGCCAGCAGGGTTTCGAGGGCGGGAACGTCGCCGATCATGACGGCTTCGGTGTACAGCTCCACGGTATCGGGCTTGGCTTGGGCAAGACCGCCGGAAAGGGTAATCACAAGGGCAGCGAACAGTGCGGCAAGAATCTTCATGGTGTCCTCCCTGGGTGGGCTGTTTAAACCAGTGTGCGTGCAAAAATTGCCAATGCAAACGCTTTCTTCTATGGTTATGTCACAAGAGTTAAGCAAAATCTTTCTGTTGTAAAGCGTATATCTGCCATAGAGCCGAATTTTCAGGCGTTTTTTTACCAAGAGGCGTGCGTTTCCATGTTAACCAGTGTTTTGCAAACCATCGGCAATACCCCCCTGCTTCGTCTTGACCTTTCGCGTGATCTGCCCGGCACGGTCTGGCTGAAGCTTGAAAACCGCAATCCCGGCGGTTCCATCAAGGACAGGGTGGCGTTTTATCTCATTGAAGAAGCTCTGGAAGAAGGCCGTGTCGAACCCGGCGGCCTGCTGGTGGAGGCCACCAGCGGCAACATGGGCATTGGCATGGCCCTTGTGGCCCCCATGCGCGGGCTGCGCTGCGTGCTGACCATGCCCGAATCCATGAGCGTAGAGCGCCGCAATCTGCTGCGGGCGCTGGGCGCAGAACTTGTGCTCACCCCGGCAGAGCAGGGCATGAGCGGGGCCGTGGCGGCGGCAAAGCGCATTGCTGAAGAGCAGGAAGGTTTTGTGCTTGGCCAGTTTACCAATCCGCAGGCGGTGCTGGCCCACTACAAGACCACAGGGCCCGAAATTTTCAAGGACAGCGTGGGCAAGATGGATGTGCTGGTCGCTGGCGTGGGGTCTGGCTCGTCCATTACCGGCACGGGGCGGTTTCTCAAGGAGCGTATTCCCGGCTTCAGGGTTGTGGCCGTAGAGCCTGCGGCCTCGCCGGTGCTTTCGGGCGGCAAGGCCGGGCCGCACCTTATTCAGGGCATCGGGGCAGATTTTGTGCCACCAATTCTCGACCGCAGCCTGCTGGACGAAATCGTGCAGATGGATGGCGAGCTGGCCATTCAAACGGCCCGTCAGCTCATGGCTCAGGGCCTTATGGTTGGCATATCAACAGGTTCCAACGTGCGCGCGGCGCTTGATCTGGCGGCGCGGCCAGAAATGCAGGGCAAAAATATTGTCACCTTTGCCTGCGATACGGGCGAGCGCTACATGTCCACGCGCCTTTTTCTGGATGCCTAGGCCGTTTCGGGATTTTTGAGGGTCATAAAGAACGAAAAAATACGTCTTTTGCGTTCTTATGGCTAAATATTGGCAACAGGCAACCGATAAGAGAGGCAGCGTAAGCTTCGCTCACCGGCTGGCAGCAACAGGTTCAGATCTGCCGTCCGACATTAACGGGCCTTAGCCCAACGGAGAGCATCCATGGCTCAGACCAACATCCTGCTGGAAACCGGCACAAACGAGCTGGAAATTGTAGAATTTTATGTCAACCAGGACGGTTACGAAGCTCACTATGGGCTCAATGTGGCCAAGGTGGTTGAGATCGGCCGTCGCCAGCCGGTAACGGCCATGCCGGAAATGCGCCACAAAGCTCTCTTGGGTGCGTTTTTGCACCGTAATGGGCGTGTGGTTCCGCTGATCGACATGGCCCAGTTTCTGGGCAGCGGCCCCATAGAAAATGAAGACGCCAAGGTTATTGTTACCGAATTCAACGGCGTGTGTACGGGCTTTCTGGTGTCGGGCGTCAACCGAATCTACCGGCTCAGCTGGACAGACGTGGAAGCACCTGGGCAGTTTTTGCAGAACGTGAGCCGTAGCTCGGTAACGGGCGTGGTGCGCCTTGAGGAGCGGGTGATCTTTTTGCTCGATCTTGAGGCCATTGTGGCCGAATTGCACCCCGCCATGGCCATGCGCTTTGATGCATCCGACATGAAGCACAGCGGCGAAAAAATGTACAACATCCTGCACGTGGACGATTCGAGCAGTATCCGCAGCCTGTTGATTGATCTGCTCAACAAGGAAGGGCGTTTTACCGTTACCCAGAAGGTCAACGGCCAGGAAGCCTGGGATTACCTGAAGGTGCTGCGCGACCGTTGTGAGGCCGAAGACCGCCCCATCTCGGACTTTGTGCACGGCATTATCACCGACATTGAAATGCCCGGAATGGACGGCCTTGCCCTGTGCAAGCTCGTGAAGGAAGACAGAATACTCAAAAACCTGCCCGTGGCCATATTCTCTTCCATGATCAACGAGCCTCTGGCAAGAAAATGCCAGGTTGTGGGGGCCGATGTACAGTACACCAAGCCCGACCTCAAGGTGCTCTCGGTCAAGCTGTACGACCTGGTTACCCAGGCCTGGGGTTAAGGCAGTTTTTGCCGAAAATGTTCTGAAGGCCCTGACCGTACTGGTCAGGGCCTTTTTTGCGTTGTGGTTTATCGTGCTTCCATCTGGCGGTAGCCCTTTCTTGCCCAGCCCAGCAACCTTCAGTATGCTGTATGTGGGTTTCCACAAGTTTTTGTTGCTGAAAAATCAGTAATGGCCCGCGTCTGATGCGCCCGCGCCCACTTTTTTACCCTGAGATGCCTATGCCCGCCCTGCCGGAAGAAAAAATGCTTGTCGAACAGGTGATGCACGACAACCCGGAGACTCTGACCCCTGACCACAAGCTCAAGGACGCGCTCCCGGTGTACGAGCGGCACGGCGTGAACTGTGTGCCTATTCTGGATGCGGAAAAGCGGGTCAAGGGCATTCTTACCATTTTTCGGCTGGTGCAGGCCGTGCGTGCAGGAAAGTCTTTTGATGCGCCCATCAGCGAGGTCATGGACACCAACCTTGTAAGCATCCGCAACGATGACACCTTTGGCATGGCGTGCAGCATGCCCATAGACAGAATGCTCGTGCTGGATCATGAAGACAGGCTTGTGGGTGTTTTGACCAAGAAGGAGCTGATCCACAAAATATACGTGGCCTTCAGAAATGCGGATATTCATAACCGGGAGTTGAGCGAGGTCATCAACTGCGCCACTGACGGCATCATGATTTTTGACGCCGAAGGAACCCCGCTGTTCAGTAATGACAAAATCCGCAGCTTGTTGCCTGACTGCGATAATATGACCGCACCTGTCTCGCCGGACATGGAAGTTGTGGTCGACCTGTTGAAAAAGGCCGTGGCTCACCGCAAGGCTCACAGCTCCCTGCTCGAAAACTGCAACGGCAAGCAGGTGGTCTTTACCATAACGCCCCTGTTTGACGAAAAGGAAAAGCTGTTCCGCTGCGTGCTTTCCGCCCAGGATATGACGGAAATAACCCGCTTGCAGACAGAGGCTGAGAATACGCGGCGGCGGCTTGCGGCCTTTCAGGAGGCCTCGCACAAGGGCAAAAAAGTCATTGCATGCAATCCCGCCATGCGGCGTTTGCTGCGCGAGGCCGAGAGACTTGGCAGCGTGGATTCAACCGTGCTTATTACGGGTGAGACCGGCACGGGAAAAGAAGTGCTGGCCATGCACATCCACAGCCACAGCGGTCGCCGTAACGGGCCGCTTGTGCAGATCAATTGCGGCACCATTCCCCAGCACCTTCAGGAAGCGGAACTGTTTGGCTACGAAAAAGGCAGTTTTACCGGGGCCAATGCCAGCCGGGTGGGCATGCTTGAGGTCGCCAATGAGGGGACTCTCATGCTTGATGAGGTGGGCGAAATGGATATGTCCCTTCAGGTCAAGCTGCTGCGCGCCCTTCAGGAGGGTGTGATCTACCGCATCGGCGGGCGCAAGCCCGTGCACCTCAATGTGCGCATTATTGCCATGACCAACAGGGATCTGCTTAAAATGGTGCGGGAAAACACTTTTCGCGAAGACCTGTATTATCGTCTCAACGTGATTCCGCTGGCGGTTCCGCCGTTGCGCGAAAGGCAGGAAGACATCCTGCCGCTTGCGCAGCATTTTCTTGCCTGTTTCAGCAAAAAATATTCTACCCGGTGCATGATTGGGCCTGAAGAAGAGCAGATGCTCCTGGCCTATCCGTGGCCGGGCAATGTGCGCGAACTGGGAAATTTTGTGGAAAGGCTGACCATCGCCAGTTTTTCTGCCGGGCACTGCGCTTCGGTGTGGGAAAGCATTGCCCCGGCTGGCCGGGCTGCCGCCGCTGGCGCTGGAAACATGCGCGACCAGATCAAGAAATTTGAGCGCCAGTGCATTGAAAGCGGTCTTGCCGCCACAAGCAGCATCCGCGCCGCCGCGCGAAAACTGGGCATATCCCACCCCACCCTGTTGCGTAAAATGCGGGAACACGGTCTTTCGGTTCAGGAATGAACCACGTGACAGAGCCTTCTGCGGCTTCATGTATTCAGCATGAACTCCGGGGCCGTTTTCCTGTGAACAGTACTGTTTTTTTGCTGTGGTTTAAAAATGGACCGTGTGGTTTGATTTTGAACCACCACTTTCCTGTAGGCCATAGCTGGAATTCAAAGTTATTATTTCAATTAAAACGAATTGTTATATATTTCATTTGCTGAGTGCCTATGCCCAGGTTTGCCCGCAAAATACATGCGGGCTTTTTTGTATCTAGCTGATAATAATGATAAAACTTTTTGGAACAAACATTGCTATGGCAAGGTTACAATAAAAAGTTTTGTTGAAGTGATGCTGTGCAAAACCAGCCACGAAAACATTCAGTCGCAGTTACCACCACGGGCCCGGTCGGTAATCGTCTGAAACAGAGAAGGCAGGCGGCAGGGGCTACAGTCGTACAGCCCATGCGCAAGGGCTGTACCCTTGCCGTTCAGCCGCCAGACAGCGGCAAAATCATCCGTTATGATGAGGAGTTTATATGACATCTTCGGCTTTTTGGATGTTCGGCCTTGCACTTGCGTATACGCTCTTGCTCATTGTCATGAGCCAGATAGCCAAGAAAAAGGCCAAGGCGGGCGAAGATTTCTTTGTGGGCGGGCGCAAGTTCAGCCGATGGACAGTGGCCTTTTGCATTACAGGCCTCTTTTCAGGCTCAACCTATATCGCCATTCTTGAACTTTCGTATTTTACAGGTATTTCAGCCATCTGGTACGGCATTGCCGAACTGACCCACGTGCTCATTATCGCACTGGTGCTGATCGGGCCGTTCCGGAAAAGGATGATGGTGACTATTTCTGGCCTCATTGGCGACAAATACGGGCGCACGGCAAAGGGCATAGCCGGAGCCATCACGGCCATCACGTTTCCCATGTGGTCTGTGGCTACGGCGCTTGCTTTCGCCTCGTGCATCAATGCCCTTACAGGGCTGGACATGCTTGCCTCGGTCGTTATTACCGCAGCGCTTATGTATGTCTTTTTGAGCGCGGGCGGCATGTGGTCTGTGGCCATGACCCAGACGGCAAACTTTTTTGTATTCATGAGCATGTTTGCGGTGGCCATCTACGCCATTGGCGTTAATCCTGGCTACGGTGCGCTGGCAACGTTTCTGGAAACGAACGCCAAGTACGGCAGCCTGACCAGCGTTGGCCTGCAAACCATTCTGGCATGGTTTGGCACTTTCCTGATAAACGTGCTGCTGGCGCAGGCCGCGTTTCAGATGGCCCTGTCGTGCAAAACAGCGGACGAAGGCCGCAAGGGCCTGCTGATCGCTGGCGGATTCAACGTCATCTTCATTGTCATGGGCGTTCTTGTGGGCGTTGCGGCGGCCATCACCATGCCCGGCAATGCGCGCGGCCTTGTGGCTGTGCCTAAGTATCTTATGGAAACACTGCCCGCGCCAATGGTAGGCATGTTCACGTTAGGCATATGGGCCTGCGCCCTTGGCTGGGGCGCTCCATGCCAGTTCTCCGGCGCAACAAGCCTTGGTAGGGATGTTGGCTCGGCCCTGTTCCCTGACGCGTCAGACGCCAAGCTGGTGCATTTTACCCGTATATCCTTGCTGGCGCTGACAGCGCTCATGATTCTGTTTGGCTATCTGCGCTCAGAACAGGCCGCGTGGTGGAATATCTTTGCCTGGACTGCTCGCAATGGCGCAACATTCGCTCCTATGGTCGCAGCACTGTTCTGGGGCGTTGCAACGCCGCGTGCCGCCGTCACCGCTCTGGTGGCAGGCTGCGGCGCCGGTCTTTTGTGGAACTGGATGGGCGGCTGGGCCGTCAACAGCTTCTATCTCAAGATACATCCCGTGTGGGTGGCTATGGCCGCCAACATTATCGGCATGACCGTGGTTTCTCTGGCCGAGCGTGGCTGGAACATAATCACGCCGCAGGGCGGAGCCGCCATGCTGCGCAATGCGGCATTGCTGGTAGCTCTGGCCTTGCTTGTCTGCCTGGTTTCGGCTGGCGGGTGGCTCTATACCACAGGACTTTGGGGCATGACGGCTTTTCTGCTTGTTCTTCTTGTCTGGATTGCCCTCATTGTCAGCACGGAGCGTCAACAATCCTCTGCCAGCTAGAGCAGACCATTACAAAAATTTGCGCTGCCGAATGCTTGCATGGCGAGCATGCTTCAGGCCTTGCGCCGCATGAAGCTGCGCCGCAAGCCAGCATGGCTGCCTTTGCGCCTGCAATCATTCAAAGCGACAAGATTTAAAAGGGGTTTACCATGCCTATGATCAATGTTGAGTGGAAAGGGAACATGCTGTTTGAAGGAAGGGATTCCGATAACCGCCCTGTGGTTATGGATGCCTCCGCCATTTACGGCGGCAACAATGAAGGCGTGCGCCCTATGGAGCTGCTGCTTATTTCTCTGGCGGGTTGCACGGGCATAGAGGTGGGCCATGCCCTAAACAAGATGCGTGTTCCCTTCTCTGAATTCAAAATCTCTGCCGATGCAGTGCGCCGCGAAGAAATCCCGCAGATTTTTACCGAAATCAATGTGGAATACACGGTCAGCGGTGAGGGCGTCACTCTGGAAAAATTTGTGCGGGCCTTTGAACTTGGAGCCGTAAAATACTGCTCCGTAGCCAATATGCTCAAGGTGGCGAGCCGCATCAACTACAGCTTTGTGGTCAACGGCGAACACCACGCCTACCCTCTGTCGACAGCATCGGCCTAGTTGATGCGGAACAGCGGAACTGCCTGCGTTTTTTTACATTGCGGCAGGCAATTTCTCACCACACCGATGAGACCGGGAGGTTCACGGACTTCCCGGCCTCATGCACAGGAGACAATATGCCTCAGTATAACTTGCCCGAAGACCTGTTTTATACCCCGGAGCACATCTGGGTGCGGCAAGAGGGAGATGAACTGGTGCTGGGCATAACGGACTTTGCCCAAAGCCAGCTCGAAGAAGTTGTCTACGCGGACGTGCCCAACGTTGGCGCGCCTATGGAAGCCGAAAAGGAATTTGGCTCGTTGGAATCCATGAAGACCGTCAGCGCCTTGTTTGCTCCTGTTGGCGGTACCGTGACTGCGGTCAACGGCGATCTGGAAAATACCCCCGCCCTGATAAATCAGGATTGCTACGGCAAGGGCTGGATCGCGCGTGTATGTCCCAAAGCCCCGGCGGACTTACACGCTCTGCTGTGCGCGGAGCAGTACGCCCGGTTGTTGCCGCAAAACAGTCAGACATAAGATGCCGTAAAATACGCGCGAGGGTGATTTAATGAAAAGACTGACCATCATCGGCAGCGGGCCTGCCGGGTATACGGCGGCCTTTGCAGCGGCGCGCGCCGGTCATGCCGTAACGCTTGTGGAAAGCGAAGCCATTGGCGGCACATGCCTTAATTCCGGCTGCATCCCCACCAAGACGTTCAAAAGCTCCGCGGATGTTCTGGACAAGTTCCGGCACATGGGCGAATTCGCCATCACGGGTGCATCGCAGGCAGCCATTGATATGGCCCTCCTCCTGGAACGTAAAAGCCGAGTGATTCGGCTGTTGGCGCAGGGGCTGGAAAAATCCTGCGCGCATCTGAATGTGGCTGTGGCTCGGGGCAGAGGCTGCCTTGTCAGCGCGCAGCAGGTACTGGTTACGGCAAAGGATGGAAGCACGCAGCGGATTGACGGTGATGCCGTCATTCTTGCGGTGGGCTCAAGGCCCCTGGAACTCCCGGCCCTGCCCACAGACAAGCTCCATATTCTGACAAGCGATGACGTTCTGAATTTGAACCGCGTTCCCTCAAGCATCTGCATTGTGGGCGGCGGCGTGATAGGCTGTGAAATGGCCTGCATTTTCAAGGCGTTTGGCGCAGAGGTCACTGTGGTTGAAGGGCAGAACCGTTTGTTGCCCCTGCCTGCGGTTGACGAAGAAATCAGCAAGCTGCTGCACCGCGAATTGAAAAAAGCGGGAATCAAGGTCGAAACCGGCGTCACCGTCAGCCGGGCAGAAGTGGGGGACGGTGCGGTGCGTCTGCATACAGAAACCGCCAGCAGCGAGCGCACATCTGGGCCGCCACCGATCGAAGTGGAAAGCGTGTTTGTCGCCGTTGGGCGTGTGCCGGACATTGCGGGGCTGGGGTTGGAGGCGGCGGGAGTGGCATGTGATGCCCGAGGCTGGGTGCAGACGGATGCCTTTCTTGAAACATCCGTGCCGGGCGTATACGCCATTGGCGATATTCTTGGCCCGGGAAAAATCATGCTGGCCCACATGGCCGCCGCAGAGGCCGAATGCGTGGTCGCGAATCTTGGGCAGCAGTCAAGCCCTTGCGATTATTCCCTTGTGCCCTCGGCTATTTTTACAACGCCGGAGATCGGCTGCGTGGGCCTCACCGAGGCGCAGGCACTGGCAAAGGGGCGCGATGTGCGTTGCGTCCGGCTGCACGTGCGCGAACTGGGCAAAGCACATGCTATGGGCGAAATCGCCGGGATGTTCAAGCTGGTTATTGATGCGCGGAGTCAGGCAATCCTTGGGGCCCATATTTGCGGCCCGCATGCCACAGATCTCATAGCAGAGGCGGCGCTGGCAATCCATATGGGCGCAAGCGCCGAAGATGTGGCCCGCACCATCCACGCGCACCCCACCCTGGCGGAGGGTTTTGGCGATCTGTGCCGCATCGCCAGACTGGCGTAAGGCCTGCCCTGCGCCATCTTTTGGAGTATTTTTATCTTGCAAGGTTTGCCGGCTGGCGAGTACGCCGACCTTCAAGTGCTCATCTGCTCCAGCAAAATGCAACCCCCTCCTGGGTAGGGACACAGGAGGGGGCGCGCATGGGGCGGCCAGGGGTAGGGCCGCCTTTGAGATGTATGCCAGGGGCCTTAGGCCACCTTGGTTGCGTCGATCACGTTATAATCCAGGCCCAGTTCCTTGGCGGGAATGCCCAGCGCTATGCCCACAAGCTGCGAAAGGTGCAGCACGGGCATGCGGGCCTTTGACCTGGAAATATCCTGCGCCGCTTCCTGATAAATGTCGAGCTGCATTTGGCAGAGCGGGCAGGGAGTTACCAGACATGTGGCCCCGGAAGCCGCAGCGCTGTCCACAATCTGGCCGGTCATGCGCATGACGGATTTTTCTGCCGGGTAAACAGCGTGGAAGCCGCAGCAGTCCAGCCGTTTGGCAAAGGGAACCGTCTGCCCGCCAAGGGCTGCCACCACGGTTTCAAAGCTCGTGGGGTTGACGGCACTTTCAAAGCCCAGGGCGTGTTCGGGCCGCAGGCTGTGGCAGCCGTAAAATGCCGCCACCTTGAGATTCGCCAGCGGTCTGACCACCTTGGCCTTGAGCACCTGGGCATTTTGCGCCAGCACCCAGAGCAGGCTGGTTACTTCGCTTGTGCCCGCATAGTGCATGTTGCCCGTGGCGAGAAAGGTGTTGATGCGTTCTTTCTTGCCGCCGTCAAGTTCGGCCTTGGCCCGGCGCAGCATAAGCAGGCAGGTACTGCACGAGGTCAGCACGGGCAGATGCATTTTTTCGGCCAGGGCCAGGTTGCGGGCGTTGGCAACCAGGGTTGCCAGAGGGTCCACATCCTGCGCCTGCGAAGCGCCGCAGCAGCTCCAGCCGGGTATTTCCTTCAGCTTGATGCCCAGCCTTGGGGCCACGGCCTCAAGAGCCATCTTTGATTCCTTGGCGGCCTGAGTCAGCACGCAGCCGGGAAAAAAGGCGAATTCGGTCTGCATACGGCTACTCCTTTTCTGCGGCATGGGCCGCCTGAATCATCTTCACCAGGGCATCGTGCCCTTCAATGGTTTCGCCGCCAAAGGCCTCAAGGGGATTCATCTTGCCCTGACGCAGCAGGGTAACGGCCATGCCGGCGCGGGCAATGGTGCTGACGCCCTCGGTACGCAGGGCAAGGCGCACCTCATTGAGGCGGCCCGAATCGTCCACCAGATCGGTGTAGAACGATTTGGCGTGGGCAGGGCCAACGCCCTGGGTCATGCCCTTGGCCATAACCAGGGCCCGCAGACCGGCAATGTCGTCGGCGGCGCTGATGCCCTTGGGGCAGCGGCTGGCGCATTCCTGACAGTGTACGCAGTTCCACAGGCCGCCAGCCACGGCGGGCTTGCCGTGCAGCAGGGGGTCCTTGGAGCGCGAGTCGTTGGCCACGCGCCATGCGTGGGTGAAGACAAAGGGTTCCATGTAGTCGCTGCGGTCGGCGCTGAGTTTGTTGCACTCAGAGGCGCATGCGCCGCAGAGAATGCAGTCCCACTGCTTGATGATGCGGTCAAATTCCTTCTGGTTCTGGCGGCAGCCTTCCTTCATGGAAAATTCGGATTTGGCCACCATGCCGGGATGCACCTTGCGCAGGTTTTCCACTGCGGGCTCCCAGTCCACCACAAGGTCGGAAATGACCTTGAAGTTGGCCAGGGGCGAGATGCGCAGCACATCAGAGCCATAGGTTTTGACAAGATCATCCATCTTGGTGTCGCAGGCCAGCACAGCATGGCCGTTGACGCGTACGGCACACGCGCCGCAGATGGCGCAGCGGCACGAGGCGGTGAAGTTGAGCGTGGGGTCCTGGGTCTGCTTGATGAACAGCAGGGTGTTGAGCACGGTCTTGCCCGCAACGTCTGCCGCATCCAGCTTGTAGCTCTGCTCGAAACTGTTTTTGCCGTCAAAGCGGTCAATGATGATGGTGGCCATTAGTACTTCCGCTCCTCAGGCTTGAATTTGGTGATTTCCACTTCTTTCCAGCCCATGCGCATCTTGCCGCTCTCATCCATGGTAACCATGCTGTGCTTGAGGAAGTTGGCATCGTCACGCTTGGGAAAGTCCTCGCGGGTATGCGCGCCGCGCGATTCCTTGCGTTCAGAGGCGGCAAGGCAGGCGGCCTGGGCCAGTTGCAGCATGTTGCCCAGCTCCACATACTCGGTAAACACCGTATTGTAGACCGGGTTGGCGTTGGGCACGCGCAGGGCATCGTAGCGCGAGCGCAGATCGGCCAGGGTGCTCGTGAGGGCATCAAGCTTGGACTGGGTGCGGAAAATACCCAGGTTGTCCCACAGCTGCGCGCCCATTTCTTCGCGGATGCTGTACATCTGTTTGGCATCACCGCCGTTGGTGGTGTTGCGGAAACGGTCCTGCCAGCGGCCGGTGAGGTCGGTAAGGCGCTTGCCAGCGCCAAAATCGGCCTGGCTGGCAAAGGCTGCTGCGCCGTCGCCCGCGATCTTGCCGGTTACCACGGCATCGGCCAGCGAGTTGCCGCCCAGGCGGTTTGCGCCGTGGATGGAAACACACGAGGCTTCGCCTGCGGCAAACAGGCCGGGCACGGTTGTGGACATGTCGTCGAACCTGTCCACATCAATGCCGCCCATGGAATAGTGGGCCGTGGGGCGGATGACCATGGGCTGATCCACAAGGTCAATATTTTCAAAGAGCTTGCCCACGTGGCGGATCTGCGGCAGGTCATGCACGATCTTGTCCTTGCCAAGATGCCGGAGGTCGAGCAGCACGTAGGCTTCCAGACCTTGGCCGTAGCCACGGCCCTCGCGGATTTCCGTTTCAATGGCGCGGGCCACGATATCGCGGGGGCCCAGCTCCATCTTGGCGGGGGCGTAGGTCTTCATGAAGCGCTCGCCCTTGTTGTTGAGCAGATACCCGCCCTCGCCGCGCGCGGCTTCGGTAATCAGCACGCCGCCGTGTACCACGCCCGTGGGGTGAAACTGCACCATCTCGGCATCCTTGAACGCAACGCCAGCACGCAGGGCCGCCGCCACGCCATCGCCTGTGGCAATGTAGGGGGTTGAGGTGCGATTCCAGAAAATGCGGGTGTAGCCGCCGGTGGCCAAAACCACGGCCTTGGCGCGTACAGGGGCGATTTCGCCCGTGCGGATGTTGCGCAGCACCGCACCCTCGCAGCGGCCATTGTCCACAGCCACGTCGAGCAGCTCGTGGTCCATAAGGAATTTGACGCCATTGCTGAGGGCGTCGTCCAGACAGGTGTGGGCAACGATGTGGCCGGTTTTGTCGGCAGAGTAGTTGCAGCGCACCTTGGAAGCGCCGCCAAAGGGACGGGCCTTAACCTTGCCCTCGGTCGTGCGCGAAAAAGGCATGCCAAGATAATCCAGTTCAAGAATGGCCGGGCCTGCCTGCTCGCAGAACTTGAGCGTGGATTCCTGGTCAACCAGATAGTCGCCGCCCTTGACGGTATCAAAACAGTGCAACTCGTACGAGTCGCCCTTGCTGAAATCGGTAACGCCGTTGATGCCGCCCTCGGCCATACAGGTGGCGCTGCGTGAGGGCATGCACTTGCTGACCACAACCACGTTGAGTTTGGGGTTCTTTTTCAGGGCTGCCACGGCGGCTCTCAGGCCTGCTCCGCCCGATCCGATGATCAGGATATCGCAGGTGGCCATGGGGCCTACACCGGCAGCGGCGGCAAGGGCTTTTTCAATGCCGCTCATGTTCACCGTCAGCGCGCTGATGGTGATGCAGGCCGATTGCAGAAATTTTCTGCGGGTAAACTGCTGCGTCATAAGGGTTTCCTCAAAGATTGGTAATTGGGCTGTCACTTGGGCCAGCAGCTGGTGGCGCTGGCAGCAGGACAATAGAATTGATTGATCACACAATCAATAGTTGTGCCATTCATTGATAGTGAAATCTAGCACACGAAAAAGCCGCGTTTCAATGCCCTTTCGAGATTTGTAAGTTTTGTAAGTAATGTAAGCGCGGGCGGGAAAATGGCGTTTCATGCGGTCGTGCGGGAGCTATATCCCCCCGCAACTGTTTAGCAAAGGGAGCTGGCTGGCAGGCTTGGCCGGTTACATAACCCATATTTTCCGTTTTTTTGCTGGGTATGCCGCCCGCTCGGCCTAGCTGCGCAGAGAGGCTGCGTTGTGTTTCAAAAAAAAGAGGCCCGCAAGGGGCCTCTCGATATGTCATACCATGCCGCAGGGGTTAAAAACCCTGCTCCAGCGGCGGCCATACAAGCCAGTCGCCGTCGTGCGGGGCACGGGGGCTGTTGCCGGGCTTCAGGTGTACCTGCCGCCCCTGCACGTCAATGCGGCCCTGTGCCAGCCACTGGATGGCCTGGGGGTAGATGCGGTGTTCCATCACATGGATGCGGTTCATGAGGTCGTCCTCGCTCTCGCCAGCGTTGACCGGCACAACGGCCTGGATAAGCACCGGGCCGCTGTCCACCTTTTCTTCCACAAAGTGAACGGTGCAGCCAGATACCTTGACCCCGTAGTTCACAGCATCCGCGCCGCCGTGTACACCGGGAAAGCTGGGCAGCAGGGCGGGGTGGATGTTGATGACCCTACCGGCAAAAGCCTCGAGAAAAACGGGCGTGAGCAGGCGCATGTAGCCCGCCAGCACCACCAGTTCTGCCCCGGCATCACGCAGGGCCTGCACCATGCTGGCGTCAAAACTTTCGCGGTCGGGAAAGGTCTTGTGGTCAAGCACAAGGCAGGGAATGCCCGCCTTTTCCGCACGGGCAATAACACCGGCTCCCGGTCTGTTGCAGACAATCAGGGCAATGCTGACATCCAGCGAGCCCTGGGCGGCCTTGTCGATCATGGCCTGGGCATTGGTGCCGCTGCCAGAGGCCAGTATGGCGATTTTGAGGGGCATGATTATCTCGTAAAGTACGTTTTCAGGGCGTCCACCAGTGCCGGAATGGTATAATCCATGGGCATGATGTTGCAGGTAAGCCCGTGCTTTTGCAACGTTTCGGCGGTAACGGGGCCAATGGCGGCCAGCTTTACCTCCGGGTGCGCCTTGAGTGTTGCGGCAGGGATAAGCGACAGAAAGTTCTCAACCGTGGAAGACGAGCCAAAGGTGACGCAGCTCAGGGTTCCCGCCTTGATGCGCTCAAGCACTTCATCCTTCTTGTGGGCTGCGGGCACGGTTTCGTAGGCAGAAATAACGTCCACCACCGCACCGGCCTTGCGCAGTTCTTCGGGCAGCACCTCACGGGCCTTGGCTGCACGGGGCAGCAAAAAGCGCTTGCCAGACACGTTGCCGCCCTCAAGGGCCATGAGTCCCTCAAGCACACCCTCGGCCACGTAGCGGTCGGGGATAAAGTCGGGGGTGATGCCGCGCTCTGTGAGCGCGTCTGCCGTGGCGGGGCCGATGGCCGCCACCTTGCAGCTGCCAAGGGCGCGGCTGTCCTTGCCTGCCTTGGCCAGACGCAGCCAGAAGTGCTTAACGCCGTTGACCGAGGTAAAGATGACCCAGCCGTAAGAAGCCAGATTGGCGAGGGCCGCATCAAGCTCGGCATAGTCTGCCAGAGGGCTGATTTCAATGGTGGGGCACTGGATAACCTCGGCCCCCAGGTCCATGAGGCTCTGCGCCAGGCCGCTGGCCTGTTCGCGGGCGCGGGTTACAACCACACTGCGGCTGTAGAGGGGCTTTTTTTCAAACCAGCCAAGGGTGTCGCGCAGACCGGCCACCTTGCCCACCAGAATCACAGAGGGATTGGTAAACTTGGCGTCCACCGCCGCCTGCGGCAAGCGGGCCAGCGTGTCCACCAGGCTGCGCTGGTAGGGCGTGGTTCCGCGATAGATGAGGGCGGCGGGGGTTTGCGGATCCATGCCCGCTTCAAGCAGATTGCGGGCGATGTCGGGCAGGTTTTTCATGCCCATGACAAAAACCAGGGTGGAGGCGCTGGCGGCAAGGGCCTGCCAGTTGTGTACCGAACCGGGTTTGTCGGGGTTTTCGTGGCCGGTTATAATGGTCACCGAGGAGGAAAAATCCCGGTGTGTCACGGGAATACCCGCGTAGGCTGGTGCGGCAATGGTGCTGCTGATGCCGGGCACTTCCTCAAAGGGAACGCCAGCGGCCACCAGTTCTTCGGCTTCTTCGCCGCCGCGACCAAAGATGTAGGGGTCGCCGCCCTTGAGGCGGGCCACGACCTTGCCTTCCTTGGCCTTGCGCACAAGCAGGGCGTTGATCTGGTCTTGCGGCAGGGCGTGGTTGCCCGCCACCTTGCCCACATAGATTTTTTCCGCGTCGGGGCGGGCGTGGCCGAGCAGGCTGTCGTTGGCCAGGGCGTCGTAGACCACCACATCGGCGGCGGCCAGAGCATCGCGCCCCTTGATGGTCAACAGGCCCGGATCTCCGGGACCGGCTCCGATGAGAAATACCTTCATTACACGCCTCCCCTGGCGAGATCGAGCAGTGTGCGGGCGCCAAAGGCCGTAGGACCAACCGGAACGAGCGGCGTGGCCTTGGCGGCCCAGTCTACTCCGGCAATGTCCAGATGTGCCCAGCGCACGCCTTCCTGAATAAAGTGTTGCAAAAAGAGCGCGGCATTGATGGCCCCGCCTTCGCGCGGGCCCATGTGGCAGATGTCGGCCACTTCGCTTTTGAGATTGTCGGTGTAGGGCTTCCACAGGGGCAGCTGCCAGTATTCTTCGCCGCATGCCCCGCCAGCGGCGCGGATGCGTTCGGCAAGGTCTGCATCGTCGCTGAACAGGCCCGCAACCTGGGTTCCCAGGGCCACAGCGCAGGCCCCGGTGAGCGTGGCGATATCCACCACCGCAGCAGGAACCCAGTTTTTCTGGGCATAGGCCAGGGCGTCGCACAGGGCAAGGCGGCCTTCCGCATCGGTGTTCTGAATTTCAACCGTGTCGCCGTTGGCGGCGCGCACCACATCGCCGGGGCGCATGGCGCGGCCTCCGGGCATGTTTTCGGCGCAGGCCAGCAGGCCGATGACGCGCCGGGGCGCGTCTTCCTGCGCAAGGGCGGCAACAGTGGCCAGCACAGTGGCTGCGCCGGTCATGTCGCCCTTCATCTGGTGCATGTTGGCGGCGGGCTTGAGGCTGATGCCGCCCGTGTCAAAGGTAACGCCCTTGCCCACCAGTATAAGGGGCTTATCCTGCTCGTGCCCTGCGGGAGCGTGCTCAAGCACGACAAGCCGGGGCGGGCGGCCTGAACCCTGGCCAACGGCCATGAGGCAGCCCATGCCTTCCTTATCCAGCTCGGTTTCGTCCAGCACTGTGCAGGCAAAGCCTTTTTCGCGCGCCAGCTCCTGAGCCTTCTGGGCCAGCATTTCGGGGTAGAGCAGGTTGGGCGGGGTGGTTGCCAGATCACGCGCAAGGCTCACGGCCCAGGCGGCATTTTCGCCCCTGCGGGCGGCGGCGTGGGCGGCGTCGGGCACTTCCTGCCCGTCAAAGGCAATGGCCAGCCACTGCGGGTCGGCGTTTTCTGCGGCATCGGCCTTTTTGAGGGCCGTAAACCTGTACAGGGCCAGCTGGGCCGCGCACACGCATTCTTCAACCAGCCGTTCGCGGCCACCGGGCAGTTTTGCCAGCGCAGGTTCGGGCAGCACCATGGAGGTGTAGCCCTGCTTGCGGCACAGCTGCACGGCGGCGGCAATGCCCTTGCGGATGATATCTGTGGTGACTTTTTCGCGCGGGCCAAGGCCCACGGCCAGCACGCGGGGCACGGCAAGGTCGGGGTGGCCGTGTATGAGGGCAAGATCGCCCTGTTTGCCCTTGAAGTCGCGCATGGCAGGGGCTATGACCAGCCAGGGGGCCACCTTGTCCAGTTCCGGGATCTGTTCAAGCAGGGTCTCGCCCTGACATGCGGGAGCCAGCAGAACTTCTCCCTTCCAATGTTCCGGCCCAAGATTCTGAAAGCGTATATCCATAGAGCTGCGTTCTCCTGAAGTACTATGCTGGCGCGGTGCAGGGGCCCTGTGGCAGCCGGCAGGCGGTGGCCTGACTCTTGCGCCGCATTCGAATAGGTGAATATACTTCGCCGTGGCCGTTTTGCCAAGGGCAGGCAGCTGCCCGGTCGCGGAATTCCCGCCAGGCAGGCAGATTCGGGCATATTCCTTGCAATGTTATTGCAAAACTGGCCTCATCAAGGCTTCGTGCGGCCCGCAGGGTTTTGCGGAGCGTCGTGTTATTGTCACTCACAGGATTACCTATGCTTTTGTACGTCCATGTTCCTTTTTGTTCCACCCGCTGCCGCTACTGCGCCTTCCATTCCATTCCGCTGGGGCGTGGGGTGGATGCCGCCGCCTCGCCAGCCGTGCGTGACTATGTGGACACCCTGTTTCTGGAATTGGCCCACTGGGGCGACGAATTCGGCGGCAGCGAGGTGCAGACCGTATTTTTTGGCGGCGGCACGCCCAGCCTGCTTTCGCCGCGTATCATCGGCCTGACCATGGAACGCATAAGCAAGTATTTCAAGCTGGCTCCCAAGGCCGAGGTTACGCTTGAGGCCAACCCCGAATCCCTGCGTGGGGGCCACCGGGCCGCCCAGTATCTGGATGCGGGCATCAACAGGCTTTCCATTGGCGTGCAGAGCATGGACGAGGGCATGCTGCGCCTGCTGGGCCGCCCGCACAAGGCACAGGACAGCCTGCACGTGGCCTTTCTGGCGCGCGAGGCGGGCTGCGCCAACATCAACCTTGACCTCATGTGGGGCCTGCCGGGGCAGAGCGTGCGCCAGTGGCTGCAAACGCTCAAGGATGTCATCCGCATGGCCCCCGACCACATTTCGGCCTATGGCCTCACCCTTGAGCCGGGCACGCCCATCGAACTGGATGTGGAAGAAGGCCGCCTGACCCTGCCGCCAGAGCGCGACCAGAACATCATGTTCATGGAAGGCGCGGCCATGCTGGAGCAACACGGCTATCTGCACTACGAAATTTCAAACTTCGCGCGCATGGGCTTTCAGTGCCGCCACAACATGGGCTACTGGGAGGGCGAAGACTATCTGGGTATTGGCCCCTCGGCCACTTCCACGGTCAACAACCGGCGCTGGACAAATCCCTCAAGCCAGGCCGCCTGGAATGGCCGCACGCGCGAGGGCAAGCTGGGGCAGGAAGTGGAAGAGCTTTCGCCCGAAACGCGGGTACTCGAACTGCTGATGCTGCGCCTGCGCACAGCGCGGGGGCTGCGCATTGCTGCCTACCGCGAAATGACCGGGCGCGACTTTGTGCGCGACCACCAGCGCCTTGTTCAGGCATTGCACGAAAACAGCCTCATACGCATACGGCAGGGCTATCTGCGGCTCACCCGCAGCGGCATGCTGGTTTCAAATTCCATTCTTTCCAACCTGTTTGCCCGTACCCGAGAGGTGCTCAGGCAGGCGGCGCTTGCGGGCGGGCTCAAGCCGCAGCCGGTGGAGGCGCATGCCGATGCTGGTCCACAAAGTTCGCTGCACGAAGACAGCGCAGAAATCCGCCCTGTGCGCTGGCCCAGCGCCTGATTTTGGCCCTTCTGGCTGCCTGTGCAGGAAGGTTTGTGTCTGCCGGGTGTTTACGCGGAGTAAAAATGCCTCTAGTATGCGGCAGCCGGTCTGGACGGTTCCCCCCTCCGTCTGTCGGCTGATGCGACAGGCCGCGCCCATGCGCGGCCATGGCTGATCCTTCCCCGCTGCATGCGCAGCGCGGGACCAACCGTGCAAGCGTCAACGAGAATACGGAGAAAGGGTATGCGGCAAAAGGATTTGGTGGTTTTTGGCATTTGTGTGGCGGCGTTCGGTTGGCTGGCTTTTGGACCCGGAGCGCTAAACGGCTTTATCAGCCTGACTGCCCAGTATCCTTTTGGCATGAGTTTTCTCAAATTTGCCATTCTGGCGACGCTGGGCGAATGCATTGCCCTGCGCATCACCACGGGCGTGTACAACAGGCCCGGTTTTGGCGTGCTGCCCAAGGCGATTATCTGGGGTTTGCTGGGCATAGGCATCAAGATTGCGTTTACCGTGTACGGCGCGGGCACGTTCAAGCTGCTTAATGAAATGGGCCTGCTTTCGGGCGCGCCCACGACCTTTGGCTCCAAGCTGCTCATGTCCTTTTCCATCAGCGTGCTCATCAACGTGCTTTTTGCCCCGGTGCTGATGATCACCCACAAGCTCACCGACCTGCACATTGCAAAGACCGGCGGCACGCTCGGCAGCCTGTGTACCAAGCCCGATGTGGCTTCGCTTTTCTGCTCCATTGACTGGAATTCCATGTGGAGTTTTGTGCTCAAGAAGACCATTCCTTTCTTCTGGATTCCGGCCCACACCATTACCTTTATGCTGCCCGCGCACTTTCAGGTGGTATTTGCGGCGGCGCTGGGCATTGCCCTGGGTGTGATTCTGGCCTTTGCGGGCCTGCGCGCCAAGAAGGCGTAACTATACCGAAAGTCTGCGGGGTGAATCCGCAGAATCATACGAATGAAAAAGACGGTCACTCCCTGGGGAGTGGCCGTCTTTTATTTTGTGCGCGTCTGGGCGCGAGGCAGCAAATCAGAAAAACAGGCCGCTCTGCCGTATGATCTCCTGCCCGTTGGGCAACGAGGGCAGCAGGGTGACGGCCATGATGGCGTAGTGAACCGCCGTGGGCTTAAAGCCGTAACGCGGGGTGCCAAAGATAAAGATAAGGCACAGGGCGGCTACCACAAATACCAGTACGTTTGCCTGGTTCGAGCCCCAGGGCAGGGCAGCCGTGTACAGCAGGGCATAGATGCCCCAGGCTGTGGTCATGGCGCAGAGAAACAGGATGTTGAAGCCGGGGTGGGTGCGCCAGCTTTGCCTGTAGGCTGCAATCATGGTTATCTGCCCGCGCCAGCAGAGCCAAGGTCAAGACCCATGGCCAGAATGGCGGCAATGTTGCGTGCTGCCCTGCGCAGATTTTCGTTGCCTTCGGTAAGGGCCTCGTCAATGGTGCAGGGGCGGTAGAGCACGCTAGAAACAGCGTCGATGCCGTGGGCAAAAACCGCGTCCACATCGTTGCGCAGCGAACCGCCAATGGCGATGACAGGCTTGTTGTGGCGCTTGGCCACACGGGCCACGCCCACCGGGGTTTTGCCAAAGGCTGTTTGCCCGTCAATGCGGCCCTCGCCGGTGACCACAAGGTCGGCATCGCGCACGTGCGCGTCCAGGCCCACGGCTTCGGTGACAATTTCGCTGCCGGGGCGCAGCCGCCCCTTCAAAAAGGCAAACATGGCCGCGCCCATGCCGCCCGCCGCGCCAGCGCCGGGCAGTTCGGCCATTTCCACGCCAAGGTCGCGCAGGGCAATGGCCGCAAAATTCTGCAAATATCCGTCGAGCTGCTGCACCATGTCGGGGCTGGCCCCCTTTTGCGGGCCAAAGATGGCCGACGCGCCACGCGGGCCGCACAGGGGGTTGTCCACATCGCAGGCCACATCAATGGTGCAGCTGGCAAGGCGCGGGTCAAAGGCCGACATGTCGATGCGCGCAAGCCTGCCAAGGCCCATGCCTGTGGGGGCGATTTCCTGCCCTTCCGCATCAAGCAGGCGCACGCCAAGGGCCTGAAGCATGCCTGCCCCGCCTTCGTTGGTGGCGCTGCCGCCAATACCCAGAATAAATTTACGCGCCCCGGCATCCAGCGCAGAGCGTATGAGCTGCCCCGTGCCGTAGCTTGTGGTGTTAAGGGGGTTGCGCATGGCGGGCGGCACAAGGGCAAGGCCGCTGGCTGCGGCCATTTCTATAACGGCGGTCGAGCCATCGCCCGTCAGGCCGTAAAATGCCGCCACCGGGTCGCCCAGGGGCCCGCGCACAATGGTATCCACGCGGCGGCCGCCGGTGGCTTCCACCATGGCCTCCACCGTGCCTTCGCCGCCGTCAGCCACGGGAACCTTGACATAGACCGCGTCGGGAAAAACCTCGCGGAAGCCGGATTCGATGGAAACGGCCACTTGCAGGGCCGAGAGGCATTCCTTGTACGAGTCGGGAGCGATGACGATCTTCATTGCAGATTCCTTGCTGGGGGGGCTGGCGATGGCAGACAGGACATGCATTCCATGATAGCGCCGGGGCCTGTGAAACGCCAGACCCCGGCGCAGTGATTCCTACAGGAACATGGAGAGCAGCAGCGTGCCAAACAGGCCAAGCACCGAGGCTATGGTAGTGCCAGCAGTGTATGTTGCGTACATGGAACCCATGGGAATACCCAGAGATTCCTTGACAAACCAGAAGCCGGAGTCGGTCACGTGCGAAGCGCCGGTTGCGCCAGCGCCGATGACAATGGCCATGAGGGCCGGGTCAATGCCGGGGTTGCTGCTGAGCACGGGCAGGATCAGCCCGGCGGCGGTCATCATGGAAACCGTGGCGCTGCCCAGGGCAAAGCGCAGGGCAATGGCGATGATCCAGGCCAGAATAAGCGGGCTGATGTGGATGCTGGTAAGCACCTGCTTGAGCACCACGCCCACGCCGCTGTCGGTAATGATCTGGTTCAGTGCGCCAGCCGCGCCGATAACCAGCATGATGGAGGCCAGAGGGGCCATGCCCTGCTCGCTGAAGCGGCCCAGCTGATCCCAGTTGAAACCGCGCTTGAGGCCAAACACAATGTAGGCCACCACGGCAGAGATGAACAGGGCGATCATGGGCGTGCCCACAAAGTTCACGTAGGGCATGTAGACAGGCGGATGCTGCTTGTCGATGGTCAGTTCCACCACTGTTTTGGCAATCATCAGCAGCAGGGGCAGCAGCATGACAAAGAGCGAGCTGCCAAAGGGGGGCAGTTCAGATTCCTTGCGAGGCTCGGTATTGGCATAAACGCCGGTAAGGGGCACGGCGGGCAGGCGGCTGGCAATAAACTTGCCGTAGATGGGGCCTGCAACACTGGCGGCAGGCAGGCCCACCAGCAGGCCAAAAAAGATAACCTTGCCAACGTCAGCCTTGAGCAGGTCGGTAACGGCCATGGCGGCAGGGTGCGGCGGTACGATGCAGTGTACCGTGGTAAGGGCCACCACAAGGGCCATGCCCACCTGAATGAGCGGCAGCTTGGATTCCTTGACGATGGAGAACATGAGCGGCGTCAGCAGAATGATGCCCACCTGAAGAAAAACCGGGATGCCGCAAATATAGCCCACAACCATCATGGCCCAGTGAGCTTTTGACTGGCCCAGAATGTTGATGAGCGTCCGCGCCAGTCTTTCTGCTGCGCCAGAAACTTCCATCAGTTTGCCCAGAATGGCCCCAAGCGCCAGAATGGGCGCAAGAAAGCCGAGGGTTTTGCCCAGGCCGCCTTCAAAGGCCACAACAATTTTGGCCAGTTCCATGTTGTGTGTGAGCGCCAGAAAAAGGCTGGCAGCTGTCAGCGAAACAAATGCGTGAATTTTAAAGCAGATGCACAGCACAATGACTATGGCAATGGAAATGCACAGCATGGTCATTGAATAGCCGATGCCGAACGATTGGACGGCAGTCATCTCAACCTCCGTGGATGTGGATGCGCTACGGCGGGCAACAGCCCGCACCAGTAAGGATTGGAAAACAGTTGACGGTCTGGTTTTGTGTGCTGGTACTTTATTCTGCTCGCCCTCCGGCTGCGGTGCGCAAGTCACATCCTCTGCCCAAAATCAGGCCCTCTTGAAATTGGGGGCGTATTCCGCAGCCAGGCGAATGGCCTCAACCATGCTTACGGGGCTGACCTTGCCCGTACCGGCAATGTCAAAAGCCGTGCCGTGGTCAACCGAGGTGCGCAGAATGGGCATGCCCAGCGTGAGGGAGATGGTGCGTTCAAAGTCCACCATCTTGGTCGCAATGTGGCCCTGGTCGTGGTAGAGCGACAGCACGGCATCCCACGCGCCCTTGAGGGCAAAGTGAAAAACCGAATCCGCCGGGTTGGGGCCGTAAACATTAAAGCCCTGCTTGCGCGCTTCTTCGATGGCCGGAACAACCTCGGCGTCTTCCTCGTTGCCAAACAGGCCGTGTTCGCCGCAGTGGGGGTTGAGCCCGGCCACCACCATGCTGGGATTTTTTAGCCCCAGCAGGCGCAGGGCGGCGGTGCAACGGCCAATATAGTCGACCACGCGTTCTTTTTTGACAGCGCGGCAGGCGTCGATCAGCGAGAGGTGGCGGGTGAGAAAGAACACGCGCAGGCTGTGTACCTGAAACATGGTCAGGGGGTCTTTTGTGCCGGTAAGGTCACCGAATATTTCGGTATGGCCGATGTAGGGCACATGGGCGGCCTTGAGCGATTCCTTGTTGATGGGCGTGGTGGCCACGGCTGCGGCCTTGCCCGACATGGTCAGTTCGATGCAGGCCTTGATGTACTCAAAGGCGGCCTTGCCGCACTGGGCCTGAACCTTGCCATAGGCAAAGGTGGACATATCCACGTTGTTGAGGCTGATGATGTTGGCAGCGCCCTCGCGCCAGCCGTTGAGCTCGGTGTCCACCTCGTTGAAGTCGAGGTTCACCTGCATGATGGCCGCAGCACGGCGCATGATTTCTGTATTGCCAACCACCACAACACTGGCAATGTCGGTAACGGTGCTGTCTGCCAGCGAGGCTGCCAGAATTTCCGGCCCCACACCGGCAGGATCGCCCATGGGCGCGCAAATCAGGGGTTTCATCTGTGAATCCTTGTTTTGATCGTGTTGGCCTGCAAGGCTGCTGCTAGGCAGGGCGCTTGCGGGTTGAAATCTTGGTGAACAGGTACTCCACGCATTCCACCAGGCTGTCCTTGTCGCCCACAAAGCCGCCCTTGGTGATCATGGGCAGATCGGGGTGCTGGCCGCCGATGATGTGGCCGTAAACGGCAAGGGGCAGCACCATTACCCGCACGGAAAAGCCGCCCGTTTCCAGCGCGCGCATGACAGAAACCGTCACCTCGCCGCCAGAAGTGTACAGACCGCCGATGCGCAGGCTTTCGTTTTTCAGGGTTTCCTGAGCCACATGGGCCAGGGCCGTGTTGATGCGGCGTGAAATTTCGCTGGGGGCAATGCCAAGGTGCTGTGACATCTCCTGCATGGAAAAAACGTCTTCCTTGCTGGTGGAGGTACACACGCCAAGAACCTTGGCTTCTTCAGGCGCGGCAAAAACGGCATCGAGCACGCGTTGGCACTCAGCCTGCGATTGAGCTTCACCTGCCAGCACCTTGCGCACGTCCATGGGCACGATGTGGCAGGGGTGGGCCAGCCGCAGGGCTTCCATCTGCACGCGCGAAAGCTCGCTTGTGCTGCCCACGGCCAGGAAGATGCGGTTTTCAAACTCCGCACGCGGAGCCTTGATGCGTGCGGCTGCCAGCTCTGCGGTAAATGGGCCGGGATCGTGCGAAACCAGCGGGTAGGGGGCGTCGGCCAGCGACTGGGCGATCACGGACACGTCGTCGTCAGACACGGCGTCGCAGACCACGGCGCGGCAGCCCCGAGCGCGGGCAGCCTCAATGGTCTCGCGCACGGCGGCAGGCCCGGCCAGCACCTTTTCAAGCGGTACAAAGCCGCAGGGCAGGCTGGTCTGGTCGGCAATGATCTTGAGCACAGCCGTGTGGTACACCGGGGTGGCGGCGTCCTTGGCAATGGGCGAGCGTTCCAGAGGCACGCCGTGAACAATCTGGTAGCCGCCCACGCAGATGCGCCCCGAATGCGGGTAGGACGAAACCATCACCGCAAGGGTTTCTGTGTGGCCGTGGGTGTCGTCCATGGCCTTGATGGATGCCTCAAGCTCTGCGCCCACGTTGCCGCGCAGGGTAGAATCTATGCGCTTGGAAACAAGAGCGGGTTTTTCCTTGTTAAACGAGCGTATGCCGTCGTACACGGCCTGCCAGGCATCCTGCTTGTGCAGCAGGCGGCTTTCGGCATTGAGGCACACGGCATCGCAATGCGTGAATTCCTGCGGGTTCCAGTGGGCAAGGCCCAGGCAGGTGGCGCTGGAAAAGCCCTTGGCGGCAAGCAGGGCGCCATTGTCGTTGGCCCCTGTAAAGTCGTCGGCGATAACGGCTATAATCATGCGGTAACCTTCCAGTGGTTGGGCGGGCCTAGTCGGCAATGCGCAGGCGCGCGCCCGCATTGTGCAGAGCGGCCTGGGCTTCTGCGGGCAGGCCGCCGTCGGTGATAATGTGGTCAAAGCGCGCTGCTTCGGCCACCAGCCAGGGGCTGAACTTGGCGTACTTGGAGGAATCGGCCAGCAAAAAGGTTTTGTCGGCGCTGCTCATGAGCTGACGCTTGTAGTGCATCTTGGCGGGGGTGCTGGTGGTGACGCCGTGGCGGGCATCCCACACGTTGGTTCCCACAAAGGCCATGGTAAGACGCAGGCCGCGCAGATAGGCCACGGCATCGCTGCCGTTACAGGCGCGGCTCACCGGGTCCACAAGGCCGCCGGAAAGAAAGACAGAAATGTTGTCGCAGCCCGAAAGCAACAGGGCGATTTCAAGGTCGGGAGTCACAACGCCAAGGCTGGTGAGAGGCAGGGTGGGCAGCAGGCGGGCCAGCTCAAGGCTGGTTGTTCCCGCATCCAGTGCAATAAAGTCTTCGTTCTTGATGTGCTGGCTGGCTACGCGGGCAATGGCCTGCTTGGCCTCAAGCATGGAAACCGCCTTGCGGGCGCGCGGAATGTCGTTGGCCTCAAAGCTCAGGGGAACAGCCCCACCCCAGGTGAGCTCCAGCTGGTTGCGTTCTTCCATTGCCCGGAGATCGCGGCGTACCGTCATGGTAGAAATACCAAGAGCCTCGGCCAGTTCGCGCGTGTTCACTGCGCCCCTGTTCTTGATGAGGCGGGCCATTTCTCTGCGGCGTTCTGCGGGCAACATGGCGGCTCCTGTCTGTGACGCTTGTGTGTTAATTTGAGTTCAAATTTGTTGCTTTGTGTTATGCTCCTGATGGCAGATATCGTCAAGATGGCTGGGGAAATTTGGGCGTGGCATGACAGATTTGTTTTGTATGTCACTTAAAAATTGTTATTTTTTGTTAGAGGATGTTGTGCCCAGGCTGGCCCGTATTTTCTTATTGAGCGCAAAAAACATCCTTTCAAAACAGAAAAAGCCCCAGCGGCAACCGGGTGGATGACCGTGGGGTGTACGTACTTTAAGGTAAAACTGTCTGTGAATACTGTTGCTTGCGCATGCTACAAAACGCAAAAAGGCCGCCGGGCACATGATCCGGCAGCCTTATGCTGAGGTTTACGCGGGTGGGGTAGACCCGCGCTGGCTACTACGCGTTGCCGAAAAACGGGGGCTGGCGCGTCTTGGCTTCGCCGCTGACCCTGAAAATCTGTACGGAATACTGATCCTTGCCGCTGCACATGGGGCAACCGTCTGTAACCAGCATGCATGAGGAATCGAGTTCAAGGGGGTCAATGCCCGCCAGATCGAGAATATGTGTTGCCTTGCCCTGCGCCCACATTACAGGTGCGCCACAGCGGGCACATTCTACATAGAGCATTTCAGGGTCGTAGCCCGTGGGCACGGGGGTTCCGCGCAAGGGTTCGGCAATGGCTTTCATGGTGTTGCTTTGCATATAAACCTCCCTGCTGGCTTTGCGTGCTGCCAGTAGTTTGGCAGCGCGCATACGCAGCCTCGCCTTCCATACATAAGCACAGCGCGCGCCGAGGCAAGCCCCGTGGGTGCAATTTGTTCGCCACGCGCAGGCGCGCATGCGGCGCAGGCAGGGCCGCTTGCCTTGTGCAGCCCGCCCGAATACACTGGGCTCATGTCTGAAAAACACCGTCATATACGTTTGCTCCCGCCTGAATTGCGCAATCAGATCGCCGCCGGTGAAGTGGTAGAGCGTCCTGCCAGCGTGCTCAAGGAACTGGTGGAAAACGGCCTTGATGCCGACGCCACGCAGATTGATGTTTGCCTCGAAAACGGGGGCCAAAGCCTTATCAGCGTGCAGGACGACGGCTGCGGCATTGCCGCAGACGATCTGGAACTGGCCGTAACCCGCCACGCCACAAGCAAAATTTCCAGCCTGGCCGATCTTGAGCACATCAGCTCTTACGGCTTCAGGGGCGAGGCGCTGCCAAGCATCGCCTCTGTTTCGCGTTTTTCCATCACCTCGGCCACGGTTGAGCCCGACGGCCAGCCGCAGGCGCACAGGGTGGAGGTGGAACACGGCCTGCTGACGGTTTCTGCCCCTGCCGCCCTGCACAGGGGCACGCGCGTGGAAGTGCGCGATCTTTTTTCCAACATACCAGCACGCTTGAAATTTTTAAAGACCCCTTCCACAGAGTTCAAACGTGCCCAGGACTGGCTGGCCCGCCTTGCTCTGGCCCGCCCCGCCGTTGGCCTGAGCCTCAGCGCAGGCGAGCGCGAGGCCCTGCGCTTCTTGCCCCGGCAAACGCTGGCCGAGCGTCTGGCCGTGCTTTGGCCCCGGCTGATTGTGGAGGCCCTGCGCCCCTTTGACGCAACCCGCCACGGCATACGCGTGTGGGGGCTTGCCGCCCTGCCCAATGTGAGCCAGCCGCGCGGCGACCGCATGCTTTTTTATGTCAATGGCCGTTCGGTTACGGACAAGCGCCTCATGGCCGCCGTGCGCGAGGCCTACAAGGGCCGCATGACCAGCCGCGACTTTCCACAGGTGGCCCTGTTTGTGGAGATGGACCCCGCCGAGGTGGATGTGAACGTTCACCCGGCCAAGTCCGAGGTGCGCTTTCGCGATGAATCGGCCCTGTTTTCTGCCGTGTTGCACGCCGTGCAGGGGGCCCTGGTCACCTCATTTGACGTGGCCGACAACATCTGGCCCGGTTCCGAAAATGCTTCGGCCAGCACGGCCCAGAACGTGATCCAGAGCGCGGAACAGCCTCATGCTCCCCGGCCCCAGGGTTTTTGGGGCAGACTGGACAATCCGCCGCTCATTGCGCCGCAGGAGCGGGAACTTGGGGCCGATGGCGATATGCCCTGGCAGGCCAGTGAGCCCAGAGATGCGGCCAGCGATGGGATTTCAGGCCGCGACAGCGCCCCTGACGGAGCTGCGGTGTGGCAGGCCAGACCCACCATGGCAACTGACGCGCCGCCCTCGCCGCTCTCGCAGAATGCGCAGCACGTGCAAGCCTCGCAGCAGGGCGAGCCCCTGTTTGTGGCCGGGCCGGATACCCGCATGGACGCAGACGGAGGAGCGGGCCTTGCCGAAGACGCATCCGGCTATGCGCATGCCATGCAGGCCGCTACGGCCCCATTCCATGCTGGCAGTGCGGCGGGAGACGGGGGCGAATCTGCGGTTTTTGCGCAGGGGCAGGAGCGCCAGCCCCTGAATGTGGGGCAGTTTGCCTATCTTGGGCAGGTGGCCATGACCTATCTGGTGCTGCGCGACACATCGGGAGCACTGTTGCTGCTCGATCAGCACGCGGCCCACGAGCGCGTGCTCTACGCCCGGCTGCGGCGCGGGGGTTTTGCCGGGTCTGGTCAGTTGCTGGCCCTGCCGCTTGATCTGCCCCTGCACCCGGCGGAAGCGGAACGCTTTTTTGAACTGCGGCCCCGGCTCGAATCACTGGGCTTTGGCCTGGAGGCCAGCGGCGGCAGCCTGCGCGTCAACGCCATGCCGCCGGTGCTCACCCGCGCCGAGGCCAGGGATTTTTTGCGCGAGGCCCTCGCAGGCCGCAAGGACGATCTGGCCGACATGTTCATATCCATGTCGTGCAAGGGGGCCATCAAGGCCGGGCAGCGCCTTGCCGACGACGAAGCCGCCGGGCTGCTGCAACAGTGGCTGGAAACGCCCGACCGCGAATACTGCCCCCACGGCCGCCCCTGCGTCTTGCGCTGGGACGCCGCCGAGCTGGAAAAGATGTTCAAGCGAAAGCAGTCGTAAGGTAAGGGGGGCATTAGCCCCCCTCGCTTAATTATAAGTCTTCGTCAGCACCGTGATCATCAATCGACTGATATTCCTTCAAATCAAAGGCTGGCTTGAACAGTCGGAAAAAACTTGGCGATTTTACGCCTTCAAATTGTTCAATGGATATCTGTCTGATGCCGTCTTTCAGAAACAGTGTTTCAGAAAGGCTGTCTGGGTACGGTTCTGTATATACAATTCGGCTTAACTGTGCCTGATAAATCTTTTTTGAGCATAGCTCGCAGGGGTATGTGGTTGTATAAATTGTGCCACCGGCAATGCCCGTGCCACCAAATCGTGCGGCCTGCAATATTGCATTCTCTTCTGCATGGAGTGCGCGAGCATATTCTAACCGTTTGACGCTTACGCCATTTTCTAGAATAGAACTATAGCGCTCTATGCTTTCTTTAGCTTGTATGTCGGTTTCTTTGTCCGCTATGTCTTTTGCAATTTTACGAATTTTTCCGTTTAATTTATTTTTAGATTGTAAATCTTTAAAACAAAAGCAGTCGCTGCCTTTTTTACTAATTAATCCCTGCTCTCTGAACTCTGAAATTAAACTATTCCAGTTTGAAAGAAGGTATCCATCTTTAGAAAACTCTGTATAGTCATCTATGCATAATTGTGAACAGCCTAATTGGCCTGAGCCGACAGAGTTCCATCCCGCAGCAATGATGAATCCCTCTGGATTGGTGATAACTGCACCAACCTGTCTGGAGAGGCATGTGGATCGCAAACTGAGTGAGTAAGAGAGGTTCATGACTTCTTCATCTGTTCTAGGGGGGATTATTCCCGGAAAGTCAATAAGCGAGAGAAATCTTATGGCCTCATATCGATAGTGATTTTCGCCTTTTTCAGTTGTTATGGCATAGTCAGCAAGAAGTGTACATCTGGAAACATCTTGCTTATGCAGTTCATGTGGTTCTTTATGTTTCCCAGCGTCTCGTTCATCGCAATATTCATTAAAATTTTTATTGTATTTTTCTATATTCTTGCGGCGAGTTTCTTTAGTAGCAAATAATGAGCATAGATAAAATGATCCATATCTTTTTCTGAAAAACTGTACTTCAGCTGGATTTCGAAATGAACTAATTACAAAGTAATGTCGTTCAGGTTTATTATTGTCATCTTTACTTCTTTCATCATTTTTTACTATCTTGTTTCTTTCATATTTTATTACTTTATTTGCTTCCTTAGCCAGAATTGTAAGATATTCATAGCACTGCGTCTCTTGCTTTCTAAACGGATTGTTTGTTGCTCTTGCATTGTCACCACAATTTTGAAAAAAAACTTCACAGGAGTCTGATGAATTAAATAGCTGTCTTCTAATTATGCCTAGCTGAATAAATAAATTGTCAAATCTGCAATAGTCCTTTTTTTCCCAATTTTTTTCGACGCATGCCAGATTGAATGCCTTGATGTCGGTAATCAGTCTTTTGGACTGATCTATCAAAATGTCGTGTAGTTTTTGATGGAGACTGTCTTTATCATGGAATTCAGCAGTATTGGGTTCGTCAACTATCTTTTCTAACATCAACTTGACCAGTAAATCTGCCATTGAAATTTCAATAAATTTATAACGAAAATTTTTTGATGCGTATTCAAGAATTTTTCTTCTAATTAAAAGCTGCCTCAAATTTTTATTTACAGCTTTTAACTTTTCTTCAAGTTCTTTTGCCCGTTCTTTTTTTCTTTTTTTATCAAAGAGGTGATTTATTTCTGTTCCTATGTATGTTGCCTCATATGTGTTTTGATAATCAGCGTTAAATTCATCTATTTTTTCTTTAATGAATTCAAAATGTTTTTTAATAGACTTATTTACTTGGTGTAAGCCGATATTTAATTGATGCTTGCTGTTGGGTAAAACATGTGAAATAAACTTTGATACTTCACTGCATCCACTTCCAATCGCACCGGTGAGTCCAATTATAAGAAATTTCTTGCGCATAATAATTCCCCCATGTATAAGTGGGATAATTATATAATAATTTATTTCATAAATAAATGTTTATATGAACCCATGTTGAAATTTGTTTAACACGTAAATAAAAAAGCCGCCATTGCGGCGGCCAAGGGAATGAAAATTCAGCGCACGGCGGGCGGCTCCCACGGGAACCGCCCGCCTCTTTGCCTAATCGCTGGCTTCGTCCACCAGATAGACAATGGAATAGTAGGGAATGCCGCCGTGCAGCGACAGGCCGATCTGGCAGGTGCGGCTGGAGGAATAGCCCACATCACAGGTGCTTACCTGCATGCGCAGGCCCTTGAGCGCGGCCTCGTTGAGTTCGGGGTGGGTAAAGCCCCGGTCGCCCGCCCAGCCGCAGCAGTTGATGCCTTCTGGCACAACGACGTTTTCGGCGCACTTGCGGGCCAGTTCTTCCAGCTTGCCCTCAAGGCCCATTTTGCGCATGGAGCAGGTGGCGTGCAGGGCCACGGTTTTGGGCAGTTTTTTGAGCTTGAGGGTGTCCATGAGGTTCTCAAGAATAAACTGCACAGGCTCCATAAGCTTGATGCTTGGGTCGAGGGTCTGCTTCATGTGCAGGAGGCAGGGGCTGGTTTCGCACAGTACGGGGTATTCACCATTATTGGTGGCCTGGCGCAGGGCTTTTTCCAGCTCCTGTTCCTTTTTGTGGGCGGCATCGGCAAGGCCCTTGCTGGCAAAGGCCATGCCGCAGCACAGCTTGTCCAGATCATTGGGCAAGATAACATCGTACCCGCCCTTGAGCAGCACGCTGATGACGGCTTCCGGCTCTGGCCTGCGGTCGCTGTGCTCCTCGCCGGGGCCCATGTTGCGGGCAATGCAGCTGGGGAAGTAGACAACCTTTTTGGCGTTGCCCGTGTACGGCGAGGGCAGATAGACCGAGCGCCCACCCTTGGGCATGTTCTTGTTCCACATGGGAATTTTGTTGAAGCTCAGGCAGCGCAACAGGCGCGAGCCATCGCGCATGATGGTTGTGCCAAGCATGCGGTGCAGGGTGTCCACGCTGTTGAGCGCAATGGACATGGCCTTGCATGTTCCCGCAAAGTGGTCGGCTATGGCCCCGGCAATGTTTTTGCTGAGTGATCCGGCGTCTTTTTTGCGCAGGCTTTTGATGAATACGCCCGTATCCACGCCAGCGGGGCAGCGGGGGCGGCAGAGGCTGTCTGTGGCACAGGTGGCCTTGCCCATGTATTCGTAGCCTTTTTGCAGGGTTTTGAGCTCGCTGCTGCCGGGGTCGGTGGCGCGCAGGCGGCAGATTTCGCGGTACACGGTAATGCGCTGGCGCGGCGTGAGGGTGAGGTCGCGCGAGGGGCACACAGATTCGCAAAAACCGCATTCCATGCACTTGTCCACCAGTTCGTCGGCAGGGTGCAGGGGCTTGAGATTTTTAAGATGCCCCTGCGGATCACTGTTGAGCAGCACTCCGGGGTTGAGGATGTTCTTGGGATCAAGCAGGGCCTTGATGCCCTTCATGATGGCATAGGCCTGCGTTCCCCATTCCAGTTCCACAAAGGGCGCGATGTTGCGGCCAGTGCCGTGTTCTGCCTTGAGCGACCCGTCGTACTTTTCCGTAACCAGCTTGCAGAAGTCTTCCATAAAGCCCTTGTAGCGGGTCACTTCTGCCGGTGCGCCAAAATCCTGCCAGAAAACAAAGTGCAGATTGCCGTCGCGCGCATGGCCAAAGAGCGGGGCCACCGTGTAGCCGTGCCGGGCAAAAAGCTCTTGCAGATCGGTGGCGGCTTCGCCCAGCCTGTCGAGGGTAAAGGCCACGTCTTCAATAACAATGGATGTGCCCACGGGCCGCATGCCGCCAACCGAGGCCAGAATGCCCTTGCGGATGAGCCACAGCTTGGTGAATTCCTCTGGCTTGTCGGTAAAGGCGTAGGGGCGCACAAAGGTGACGCCGCTGAAGGCCGCGTTGATGGTGGCAATGTTTTTTTCAAGCTGTTCGCGGCTAGAGGCGCGGGTTTCCACCAGCAGGGAGCATACGTCGTCGCCCAGGGTTTCGAGGCCTTCGGGCAGGCCGGGGGTTCCCTCAACCGAACGCAACGATGCCCTGTCCATCAGCTCTGCCGCCGCCACGGGCAGGGTTGCCACCGCAGAGGCCAGATCGCAGGCGGCCTTGACCGTGGGCAACAGCAGTAGGGCCGAGGCCTTGAAGGGGGCTTCTTCCACCGTGCGGTAGGTCACCTCGGCAATAAAGCCCAGCGTGCCTTCAGAGCCAACCATGACGTGCTGCAAGATTTCAAATGGGTCTTCGTAATCCACCAGGGCGTTGAGGCTGTATCCTGTGGTGTTTTTGATCTTGAACTTGCGGCGGATGCGGTCGGCCAGTTCCGGCTTGTCCATGATCTGCTTGCGCAGATCGGCCAGCCCGTTGAGAATGTGGGCATGGGTTCTGACAAAGGCGGCGCGGCTTTTGGCATCTGCCGTATCCAGCAGCGTGCCGTCGGCCAGCACCATGCGTGAAGAAACAACAGTCTTGTACGAATTGTCTGATGTGCCGCAGCACATGCCGCTGGCATTATTGGCAAAAATGCCGCCGATAAAGCAGCTGTCGATGGAGGCCGGGTCGGGCCCGATTTTTTTGCCAAATTCGGCCAGAATCTTGTTTGCGCCAGAGCCGATGATGCCGGGTTGCAGGGTGATGCGCTCGGCTCCTTCACCCACGCGCCAGTTGCGCCAGCCCTTGCCGATGCGCACCAGTACGGAATCAGACACCGCCTGCCCCGAAAGGCTTGTGCCCGCAGCGCGAAAGGTTACAGGCACACGCATGCGGTCGGCCAGGGACACCAGCTGCACCACCTCGGCCTCGTCCAGCACATCCACCACGATTTTGGGAATCAGGCGGTACACGCTGGCATCCGTGCCATAGGCCAGCAGGCGCAAGGGGTCTGTGTGGATGCGGTCTTTGGAAATAAAGTCCTGAAGGGCTTCCTTGAATTCCTTGTAGGGGGATGCAAGCATGGACAAACCTCCGTGGCGGCTCATGCCGTCATTGGGTTGGCGCAGATGGTGCGCTGGGGAAAATTGCTGCCGTTGAAACCTGGACGGGAGCCCGGCATTGGTGCAATGCGGGATGTGCTGATCTGGAAATGACAATGGATTAACAGTAACAATTATTGGGGCGAATGGCTACTGTTTTGCGGGCAAAAAGCACTTGGGTTCAGGCACTCCTTGTGCCTCTGCTGCCACTGCGCTACAAATACAGAAAAACAGTTAGCATATGTTTGCCTGTCATGCTCGTGCTGTCGCGCCGGGCTTTTGGGGGAGTGTAATGCCGGTTTAAGGATTTGTGGGTTCTGCTATCTGACCATACCTACGGAGGCTCCATGAAACAGCTGATCGTTGCCTGCTGTGTTTCTTTGGCCCTGTTGCTGCCTTCGGCAGCCCTTACCTGTACCACAACCATCGTCACCAGGGGGGCCAGCGCCGATGGCACGGTGATGGTCAGCCATTCGGACGACAACGACCTTGGCGACCAGTCGCTTGTTTTTGTGCCCGCCCGCGACTGGCCAGAGGGAGCGCAGCGGCCCGTGTACGATTCTGCCGTGGCCGTGCAGGAAAACCCCGCCACCAACACCTTTCTTGTGCCGCGCCTTTCTGATCCCAAGCGTGCGCCCGGCTACAACCACCCCGATACGCCGCATACGGTTCCCATTGGTTTTATCCCCCAGGTGCGCCACACCTTTGCCTACATTGACGGCAACTACGGCATCATGAACGAGCACGGCCTCATGTTTGGCGAATGCACCGACGGCGCGCACAATACCTGTACCGCAGAGCCGGGCAAGCGCATATTCTATTCTTCGGAGCTTTCGCGCGTGGCGCTTGAGCGTTGCAAGACCGCCCGTGAAGCCATTGAGCTGATGGGGGCGCTCATTGAGCAGTACGGCTACTACGGCACTGGCGAAACCCTGCCCGTGGCCGACAAAAATGAAGCCTGGGTTATGGAAATGGCCCCCTCTCCGGCGGGAACCGGCGGCCTGTGGGTGGCCCAGCGCGTGCCTGACGGCCAGTTTTTTGTCGCCGCCAACGAATTCCGCATCCGCGACATCACGCCCGGCAACCCGGACCAGATGTACGGCAAAACCCTGTTTGCCACAGTAGACAAGTACAACATGCGCAGCCCCAAGGATGCCTCCAAGCCTCTGGACTGGCTGGCCACCGTGAGCGATGGCGAATACAACCATCCCTACTACTCGCTGCGGCGCGTGTGGCGGGCGCTCAGCATGGCGGCCCCCTCGCTCAAGTTGCCCGCATGGGTAGAAAGCGGCACAACCCGCGCCTATCCTTTTTCCGTCAAGCCCGACAAACCGCTGAGCATGGACGACCTCAAGCGCATGCACCGCGACCACTACGAAGGCACGGATTTTGATCTTACCAAGGGCGTTGCCGCCGGGCCTTTTGGCAATCCCAACCGTTTTCTCGGCCCCAAGGACCCCAGCGGCGACGTGACCCCGGCCAGCAAGCTTGAAGGCGCGTGGGAGCGTCCCATGGGTATGTTCTACACCGGCTACACCACCATTGCGCAGTACCGCCCCGGCGTGCCGGAGCCGCTCTCGCTGGTGTGCTGGGTTGCGCTGGCCCCGGCGGCGGAATCGGTATTTGTGCCGCTGGCCGTTGCGCCCATGCCCGCAGGCTACGAGCAGGGTGACACCCGCCGTTTTGCCAACGATTCGGCTTGGTGGGCCTATGCGCTGGTGAGCGAATACGCCAATACCCGCTACGACGCCATTTCCAAGGACATTGCGGACAAGGCCGCAGGCATGGAAAAGGGCTTTGCCGCCCGCGTGGCCGCACTGCAAACCGAGCTTGCGCCCAAGGCCGCATCTGCCCCGGCGCAGGCGCAGGCCGCCTTTGCCAAGGCCCTGCGCGCCCAGGCCGAGGGTGCGGTGCGTGACTGGCGCGAGTATTTTCCGCAGCTGGTGGCCCGGTATTGTCAGGGCTTTATCAACAGCCCCGACAAAATGGCCCAGAAGGCCGGGTATTCCGATGCCTGGCTGCGCCGCACAGATTATTACAAGGGCCCGATATCGTACAAAAAGCCCCGGCAGTAGGCTTTGCAGTCTGCCAGAAAGGTCAGGAGGAATACCGCATGCAGTGTAATCGTCGTCGTTTTTTGCAATCCATGGCTGTAACGGGCGCGGGCCTGTGCCTGCCCACCCTTGGCTGGGCGGGCTTTGACCCCTTGTGGAAACCGGGAACCGTCTGCGCCAATCCCATTGATGTGACCGTGTTTGAAATGTTCAAGGTGGGCCCCGGCCCCTCCAGCTCGCACACCATCGCGCCCATGGCGGCGGGCAACGATTTTATCAGCCTGTGCGCCAAACTGCCGCAGGAGCAGCTTGCCCAGGCAGACGCCATCAAGGTGCATCTGTACGGCAGCCTTTCGGCCACGGGCAAGGGGCACGGAACCGACCGCGCCGTGGCGGCGGGCCTGCTTGGGCAAAAGCCCGACGAGTGCAAGGCCGAGTTTCTGGACAACCTGTTTGTGAAGCCGGACGACACCCGTACCGTGGAACTTGGCCCGGCAAAGATTCCGCTCAAGGACTCGGACGTGATTTTTGAGCAGGGAACCATCGAGGCCCCGTTCAGCAACGTGCTGGTCATCGAGCTGCTGGCAAAGGGCAAGGCGCTGGCCTCGCGCGAATACTATTCCGTGGGCGGCGGCTTTTTGCAGTGGAAGGGCTGGAAAGCGCCGGAAAAAGGCAAGCCCGTTCACGCCTTTGATTCCATGAACGGCCTGCTCGAAATTGTGAAAGCCACGGGCAAGAGTATTCCGCTTATCATGATGGAAAACGAGATGGCCATCACCGGCCAGGTAGAGCACAATATCAGGCAGGGCGCGCAGCGTATCATCCATGTTATGGACAGCTGCGCCGCCACCGGTCTTGGGCTGGAGGGCAAGCTCAAAGGGCCCTTTGGCCTTGAACGGCGCGCCAAACTTATGCTGGAGCAGGCGGCCAGCTCGCCGGAACCGGCAGATGCCTTTGCGGCGCGGCTTTCTGCCTACGGGCAGGCAGGGTCGGAAGAAAACGCCATGGGCCATCCCATTGTCACCGCGCCCACGGCGGGTTCGGCGGGGGTTATGCCTGCGGTGGTACACATGCTTATCAAGGAGCGCGGCAAGACAGAGGCCGATCTGGTGGATGGCCTGATGGTGGCCTCCATGGTGGGCACGCTCATCAAGCGGCACGCCAGCGTGGCGGGCGCGGATGTGGGCTGCCAGGGCGAGATAGGCTCTGCCTCAAGTATGGCTGCGGCCATGCTGTCACAGGTAATGGGCGAAACCCCCGATGTGATCGAAAACGCGGCGGAATTTGCCTTGGAGCACCACCTTGGCATGACATGCGATCCCGTGGGCGGCTATGTGCAGATTCCGTGCATTTCGCGCAATGCCATGAGCTCGGTAAAGTCGTGGAACGCCTGGATGATGGCCCGCACCGGGCAGGGAACCAAACACCCTGTGGGGCTTGATCTCTGCATCCGCACCATGAACCAGACTGGCCGCGACATGAAGGACGACTACCGCGAAACCGCCAGGGGCGGGTTGGCCCTGTTCTATACGCAGGGCTGCTAGCGTCTCAAGGTGTCTTTTGCCCTCTGGGCAGCGTCAACGGCCCGTTTCTGCGCAGGTCTGCACATAAGAGTGCTATCCCTGCCCAGAAACGGGCCGTTTTCTTGCCAGAGAACAAAATTCATCCTCGTGACGCAGAGCAAAAGACAATGGGAGGCAATGTTATGCCCGCGCCACCACCCACGCGCTGATCTCGCGGCCAAAATCCGCAAAATCATCAATGTGGGTATGGGCCACGGCGTAGACCACATTCCAGTCAAGGCTGGTGTATTCGTGTACGGCGATGTTGCGCAGGCCAACGCTCTTGGCCATTTTACGCGCTACATTTTCAGACAGCACTCCCTGCCGGTGCAACAGCAAAAAGGCCTCGGCCATGGTAGGAGGCACAGATGCGGATTCGGCGAGAATGGTTGTGGCAATGTCGGTGCTGATCTGCACGGCGCGTTGCAGATTGAGGACAAGAATATCCTGAAGGTCAAAATCTGCCGCCAGTTCTTGGGCACTGCCGGGAGTTTTTGTGCGTATGCGCTGCATGCAGCGTTGCAGCGAAACCAGCTTTGCCTTGATGACATCTGTATCCATCAAAACCCCCGTTCCAGACTCTTTTCAATAATTCTTTGGCGTAAAGGCTCCATGTCGGCCTGGTCAAACAGCATGCGCTTGATCAGCGCGGCATGGGCCGTGCCCGGCCGTTTGAGCGCCAGAATGCCGGTGGTGAGAATCTGCTTCAAAATCAGACCCCAGGCATTGTGCAGGTCTACAAGGTCAATCTCGCGTCCGAGGGCAAGGCTGAGTTCGGCCATGAGCGCAAGCCGCGCCTCTGTGGAAAGCTGCCCATCCGCAAGCACGGCCACGTCCACATCGCTGTCGGGCCGCAGGGCAGCTCGGGCTGCGGAGCCAAATACAAAGGCCAGCTGAATTTCTTCATGCTGGGCAAGGGTGATGGCTATTTGTTGAGCTATGGAGTTGGGCATGTGCGCATCCTGCTTTGGTTGATTGCAAGATAGCAATCAACACAAACGTTGACCAGCGTGCGTGCGCTCTGCCCAAAAAACAAAAGAGCTGAAACCCGCGAGGGCTTCAGCTCTTTTTAATCACGTACAAGCAAACTGGCGGAGGGGGAGGGATTTGAACCCCCGGAAGGCTCACACCTTCAACGGTTTTCAAGACCGCCGCGATCAACCGCTCTGCCACCCCTCCGCAGGGGTGTTTTCTCCGGGTTTGCGCAGTGGCGGCTATGCGCCGCGTACACGCCGGGAGAAAATGTCGACGGCGCGATTACCCTGTTTGCAAGGCAATAGCGCCGCCGAAAAAAATTGTGCCGCTACGCCATTTACTTAATGGCGTCTTTCAGGCCCTTGCCGGGCGTGAACTTGGCAACCTTGCTGGCAGGAATGGTGATTTCGTTGCCGGTGCGGGGGTTGCGACCCTTGCGGGCGGCGCGTTCAACCACTTTGAAGCTGCCGAAACCGGTGAAGGTCACGGATTCGCCAGCGGCGAGGGCTTCGCGCAGCGAGGCCACCACGGCGTCAAGAGCTTCTTCGGCTTTGGCCTTGGTGGGCAGGCCGGCTTTGGCATGGATTTTTTCTACAAGCTCAGCTTTGGTCATGATGCTACTCCATAAAGGATTTCGGTTATTCCCTGCTAGCCGTACCGGGGCGGCATGCCAGTGTTCTGGCTGTGACCCGGTTCGTCGCACTCAAATGAAACTGTCGCCAAAAAGCCGCCAGGCCTTCCAGCGTCATGTGGGGAATCGTAAGCGATGCCGCTTCCTCAGCGGTCAGAACTTTCGTTTCCTTACGTTAGGGGCGGTTTCCTGTCAACGAAAAAGCGCAGAATCCCGCGTCCGCTCTAGCTTTTCAAGAAATACCGTTTGTGCAAACAGTAATTCGCAAAAAATAAAAGCCCTGCGACCTGTTTTTTATCCTGCTGAAATATAATGGTTATAGTAGCTAGCTACAGATCGACCAGGCTCACTTCGCCATCGACAAGTTCGCGGCCCAGAAAAAGGCTGCCCGTGCGGGAAAACCGGGCGGTGTTGTCTGTGGTCAAAAATCTGTAGTGGGCCGGGCCAGTGCCCTGACACAGCAGATTTCTTGTTTGCAGTTCTTCTGCCACGCGCAGGGCCGTGGTGGCGGCAGAATCAACAATGCGTACCTGTGGCCCAACCACGTTTTGCAGGGCCTGCTGCAACAGCGGAAAATGCGTGCAGCCCAGCAGCAGCGTGTCGGGCGCGGCCTGGCTGGCCGCAACTTCTGGCGCAAAAATGTCGGCAAGGTAGCGGCTGGCCACACCCTCAACGATGGGGCCGTTCATCCAGCCTTCTTCTGCCAGCGGCACAAAAAGCGTGCAGGCCCGGCCAGTAACAACGGCCTCGGGCCGGATGCGGGCAATGGCCTGCTGGTAAGCGCCGCCAGCTATGGTGGCCTCTGTGGCAACCACCACGATATGCCCGTTTACGCTGGTCTGCGCCGCCGCCTGCGCGCCGGGGGCCACAACGCCCATCACAGGCAGGGGGGCAAACTGCTCGCGCACGGCGCTCAGGGCCGCAGCGGTAGCCGTGTTGCAGGCGATCACCAGCATTTTTACGCCCATATCCACCAGTTTTTGGGCGGCCTTAAGCGTGTAGCGTATGATGGTGTCGCGCCCCTTGGTTCCATAAGGCAGACGGGCGGTGTCGCCAAGATAGAGCAGGTCTTCGTGGGGCAGGCGTTCTGCCAGCGCCTTGAAAACCGTCAGGCCGCCCATGCCCGAATCAAAGAGGCCAATGGGCAGCCGCGAAAAATCGTTCATTGCACTTCCTTTACAGTGCCGCGCGCAACTGCCAGCGCACAGCTGAAACTTTTGCGCAAGCCTGAAACGGCAGAACGCCCCTGACAGCCCTGCGGCATGTCAAAGGCGCTCCGTCCATAAGCGGGGAGGCCAGACAGTATGGCCAAAAAAATCCGGGCGGCGCGCGCTAGAAACCTTGGCCCAAATAGCGCATGGCTGTAAAGAGCAAAACAAGGGCCAAAAACGCCTTGAGCGCGATGGAAGGCACATACTTCTGGCAGCGGGCCCCGGCATACATGCCGCACATGCCGCCCAGCCCCACCAGCATGCCCATGCGCCAGTCGGGCGCAACGGCCATGGCCGGGTACAGGGGCGCAAGCAGCGCATAAAAAGACACGCCCGCCACAGATGTTATAAAGGTGGCAAACAGTGTGGAACCCGCCACCACATAAACAGGCAGGCCGAAAAAGGAAACCAGAAACGGTGCCATGATTGCCCCGCCGCCAATGCCGTAAATCCCGCCGATAAGCCCCACCACCAGGCTCAGCAGCACCAGTGCGCGGGTGGCGACCACGTACTTGGTTTCCTGAAAAACAAAGGCCACTTCCTTCATGTTCCAGTACAGCACGTGGCAGCACATGAGTCTGCCGTTTTTGTCCTCGCACACGGGCATGTTTTCTTTCTTTTCCTTGCGCGACCACAACGATGCGCGCCCCTGCCATGTGGTCAGGGCCATGCGCCCGCCGATATACAGCAGCACAAGGCCCGCGAACATTTTAAAGCTCTGGGGGTTGGGCAGCAGATTAATGCGCACGATGGCCCCGATAAAAACGCCCGGCAGCGTGCCAATGGCAATGGTTATGGCCAGCGGCCATACGAGCCGCCCCTCGTGCCAGTAGCGCCATACGCCAGAGGGACAGGCAATCACGTTGAAAAACTGGTTGGTGGCGCTGACACTGGGGTTGGTGTAGCCCAGTACGCTCATCTGAAAGGGCAGCAGCAAAAATGCGCCCGAAATGCCGCCCATGGAAGTGAAAAAAGAGATGCCAAGGGCCACCACAAAGGGAACAACCGGGTTGCATTCAATACCAGCAGTGGGAAAGTACATGCGGGCCTCCTGCACTTGTGGCATGGTATCTATTTTGAAAATAAGGATTTTTGCGTTAAGTGCCGCTATCTGATGTTCACGGTTTTTATATTAAGCGTGAACATTGAAATTGTCACGCCATTCCCGATCAGTTTGCTCACTTTTTGTTGCGGCGTGTCGGGGGCAGGCTCACGGTGTGCGTTGCCTGCGCAATGGCAAAAAGGTATAGTGTTTTTTTAAACGCCACTAGCCGCCATTCCCCCCACGGCAACAACAAGCAGAGGATGCACCATGCTGGCCATTCTGGATTATAAGGCAGGCAATCAAACAAGCGTGCGCCGTGCCCTTGAGCATTTGGGTATACCTTGCGCCATCACGGCAGACCCCGCAACGCTGGAAAGCGCCCACGGCATTATTTTTCCCGGTGTTGGCGCGGCTGGTCAGGCCATGCGCGCCCTGCACCCCGCCGGGCTCGACAATCTGCTGCGCGATGCCGTCAAGCGCGGCCAGCCCCTGCTGGGCATCTGCCTGGGCTGCCAGATTCTGCTTGACCGCAGCGAAGAAAACGACACCAAGACCCTCGGCATTGTGCCGGGCCTGTGCCGCCGCTTTGACGACAACATGGTTGAAGAGAACGGCACGCCCGCGCCCATTCCGCACATGGGCTGGAACAGCCTGAACATTTCGGCTCCCTGCCCTCTGCTTGAGGGCGTTGCCCCCTCTGCCGAATTTTACTTCGTACACAGTTATTATGTGGAGCCAGACCCCACCTTTGTGATTGCCACAACCACCTACGGCAAGCAGTTCTGCTCGGTTTACGGGCGCGACGGCCTGTGGGCCACCCAGTTTCACCCCGAAAAAAGCGGGCGGCCAGGGCTGACCATATTGCGCAACTTCTACGATTACTGCGAGGCGCGTCATGCTCAGTAAGCGAGTCATTCCCTGTCTGGACGTGCGTAACGGAAGGCTGACCAAGGGCGTAAAGTTTGCGGGCAATGAAGACATCGGTGACCCGGTGGAAACCGCACGCCGCTATTACGAAGAAGGTGCCGACGAAATCGTTTTCTACGACATCACGGCTTCTGCCGAGGCACGCGGTATCTTTATTGATGTGGTCGAACACGTGGCAGAGCAGATATTCATTCCCTTTTCTGTGGGCGGCGGCATTTCTACCGTGGCCGACATGCGCGCCGTGCTGCTGGCCGGGGCGGAAAAGGTTTCGGTCAATTCCGCAGCCGTAAAGGACCCGCAGATCATCAGCGACGGGGCCGATGCCTTTGGCTCGCAGGCCATTGTGGTGGGTATGGACGTGCTGGCCGTGCCAGTGACGGACGAAATCCCTTCGGGCTACGAAATTGTCATCCACGGCGGGCGCAAGCGCATGGGCCTGGATGCCGTTGCCTGGGCGCGGCGTTGTCAGGAACTGGGTGCGGGCGAACTGTGCGTCAATTCCATCGATGCCGACGGAACCAAGGACGGCTACGAGCTCAAGCTCACACGGGCCATTGTTGATGCCGTGTCCATTCCTGTCATTGCCTCTGGCGGCGCAGGCGAACCGCGCCACATGCTCGAGGCCGTTACCGAAGGCGGGGCATCCGCCGCGCTCATCGCTTCCATTGTGCATTACGGGCAGTATTCCATCCACCAGTGCAAGGAATATATGGCCGGGCACGGGGCCAAGGTGCGCACCACATGGTAGGAAGCGCATTTTGAACCACACAGGCACTGCCCAGGATGCAGAGCCATGAGCAGCAGGCATAACAGCCGCGCGGCGGCGGTTCCGGCGGCGCTGGCCAGGGTGCTTGAAGGCCTGCCGCGCATGGCGGTGGCCTATTCGGGCGGGCTGGACAGCCGTTTTTTGTGTCACGCGGCCCTGCTGAGCGGCTGCGATGTGCTGGCTGTGCATGTGTACGGCCCGCACATCCCACCGCAGGAAAGCGCCGGGGCCGAGGCCTGGGCGCGGCAGCGCGGCTTGCCCCTGCGTATGGCCTTTTTTGATCCCCTTGCGCTTCCAGAAGTGGAAAATAACAGCCCCCAGCGGTGTTACGGCTGTAAAACCGGCCTTGTGGAGCTGCTGCGCGGCGAGCTGGCAGCCGGTGCAGACGGGCCGGGGCGCGTGCTGTGCGACGGAACCAATGCCGATGATTTGCAGGCCTACAGGCCGGGGCTGCGCGCGTTGGAAGAAGGCCGCGTGCGTTCGCCGCTGGCCGAGGCCGGGCTTTCCAAGGCCGCCATTCGCGAGGCCGCCCGCGCCACGGGGCTGGACAGGCCGCAGCAGCGCGCCCGGCCCTGCCTGCTGACCCGCATGGCCTACGGCATGCGGCCAGATGCCGCCACCCTGGCGCGGCTTGCGGCGGCGGAAGATGCGCTTGTTCATATTGGCGGCCCGAACGAAGGCGACGCGGGCAGTGCCAGCAATGCTGGCAGCGCATGTAAGGCGGAACCGGCAGGCCCTCTGGGCGATTTTCGGCTGCGGCTTACGCCGGAGCCGGTGTTGCAGGCAGCGAAACTGCCAGATTCGCTGCGTCAACAGGTGCAGATCATTTTGCAAAGTCACGGCTTCTGGCCCTGCACCATTGAAATCGGCGGCAGCATCAGCGGCTTTTATGATGCTGGCGGAGCCGGGCACAAATCATAACGTATTTTGCATGTTTTTGGCCTCATGCGGCTGTTTTCGGCCCCTCAAGCGCCTCAGGGCTGGACTTTGCCAATAAAAGGGCCTATGAATACCCACTTATATCAACGGGGCTTGCCCCTGGAGGGAACCATGGCACATAAGAAAATTGAGCGTAAGAAAGAACTGGATCGCCGTCGTAAGCGCCGTGAAGAGCGCCTGAAGCAGCGCGTGCGCGAAGCCAAGGCCGCCAAGGCCTAAGCTTTTACACGGGAAACCGGCGTTCCGACGGCTGCGAATCTGCGCGCCGTCACAAATATGGTGCTCAGCCCGGCTGCCCATGGCGGCAGCCGCGCGGGGCGCAAACCAGCAGCAGCGGTCAGCGCGGCAGCATGCCGTGTCATGGCCTTTTTAGCATTACCATGCCTATCTACGAATATCAGTGCCCCAAGTGTCAGCATACGTTTGAGGAATGGGTCAAGGCATCGGAATCACACGGGCAGGAGCCCTGCCCCAAGTGCGGCGAGCCTTCGCCCCGCATCATGTCGCAGACATCGTTCGTTCTTAAGGGCGGCGGCTGGTACGTGAGCGATTATGGCTACCGCAAGGGTGTGAACGAAGAAGGTACCTCCAGTGCCGGTTCGTCTGCCTCTGGCGATTCTGCCGCCTCTTCTGGCGGTCAGGCAGCTGAAAAAGCGCCCGCCGCCACCCCCGATTCTGGAGCCAGTGCCGCCAAGGCGGCTCCCGCCCCTTCGCCAACCACAGGGGCCGCAGCGTCGGCTCCCACCAAGGCCGCCAGCGCGGCTTCATGAGGCAGCCATGATTGATCGCTACACCCGTAAGGAAATGGGCCGCATCTGGACCCTTGAAAACCGCTATCAGGCATGGCTAGATGTGGAAGTGGCAGTATGCCGGGCCTGGAGCGACATGGGCCGCATCCCGGCTGAAGCGGTGGAAAACATCCAGGCCAAGGCCTCCATTGATGTTGACCGCATTCTGGCCATTGAAGAAGTGACCCGCCACGACGTCATCGCCTTTTTGACCTCGCTGGAAGAAAAAGTGGGCGCAGAAGCCGCGCGCTACATCCATCTGGGCTGCACCTCGTCCGATATTGTGGACACGGCCAACGCCCTTTTGCTTGTGCAGGCTGGCAGCCTGATTCTTAAAGATATTCGCGGGCTTCTGGCAGCCATTGAAGCGCTGGCCAACCGTCACAAGGGAGTGTTGTGCATGGGCCGCACCCACGGCATCCACGCCGAACCCACCAGCTTTGGCCTCAAGATGGCCGGTTTCTACGCCGAATTTGAACGCCACCTGGCTCGGGTTGAAGCCGGTGTGGAAAGCATCCGCGTGGGCAAAATTTCGGGCGCTGTGGGCACATACGCATTTTTGTCGCCCGAACTTGAACAGCGCGCCCTGGGCTACCTTGGCCTTGAGGTTGACCCGCATTCCACCCAGATCATCCAGCGCGACCGCTACGCGCACTTCTTTACCTCGCTGGCCGTGCTGGCTGGCGGTGTGGAACGCCTGTGCGTGGAACTGCGCCATCTGCAACGCACCGAAGTTCTTGAAGTGGAAGAAGGTTTTGCCAAGGGGCAAAAGGGTTCGTCGGCCATGCCGCACAAAAAGAACCCCATTTCTGCCGAGAACATGAGCGGCCTTTCGCGTCTGCTGCGCACCAACGCCCTTGCCTCGCTGGAAAATCAGGCCCTGTGGCACGAGCGCGACATCAGCCATTCTTCTGTGGAGCGGGTGATCATGCCCGATTCCACCATTCTGGCCGACTACGTGCTCACCCGCCTCACCAAGCTGCTTGAAGGCCTGGTGGTCAAGCCCGAGCGCATGCGCGAAAACATGGAGCGCTCTTATGGCCTGTATTTTTCGCAGCGCGTGCTGACGGCACTGATCGCCACGGGGCTTCCGCGTCAGCAGGCCTACGAGGCCGTGCAGCGCCTTGCCATGCAGAGCTGGGAGAGCCGCACGCCCTTCCCCGATCTGGTGCGCAACGATGCCGACATGAGCAGCCGCCTGGGCGAAGCCGCGCTGGCCGAGCTTTTTGACCCCGCCTACTACCTGCAACACGAAGACGAAATTTTTGCCCGCGTGTTCAAAAATGCTGCGGCCAATAAGGCGTAAGGAGCTGTCATGCAAACTCTTTATTCTGAAGAAGTGCTGGAACTCAAGCGCCGTCTGGCCCGTCTGCTGGTGGCAAAATCTTACCGCGAGGGAGATTTTGTGCTGGCATCAGGCCGCAGAAGCGATTATTATTTTGATTGCCGCGTCACGGCTCTGCATGCCGAAGGTTCGTGGCTTATCGGAACCCTGTTCAACCACATGCTCCTCGAAATGGACATCAAGGGCGTTGGCGGCATGACCATGGGTGCAGACCCGCTGGTTGCCGCAACCACTGTGATTTCGCATGAGCAGGGCAGGCCCCTCGACGGGCTCCTGGTTCGCAAAGAAGCCAAGGGCCACGGCACGGGCCAGTTTGTGGAAGGTCTGGGCAATTTTCACACGGGTGACCGCGTGGCGATGCTCGAAGATGTTGTTACCACCGGCGGTTCTCTGCTGAAGGCCTGCGATCGCGTGCGCGATGCCGGCCTGTCCATTGTGGCGGTGTGCGCCATTCTGGACCGGGAGGAAGGTGGCCGGGAAAAGCTCCGTGAGGCGGGATATGACCTGCTTGCGCTCTTTACCCGTGCGGAATTGGTGGCCCTTGCGCGCTAAGGCGGCCACTGCCCACCGTGCAGCGCCCCTTGGGGTGTTTGCGCACGGATTGGTCAACTCTGTGGCTGCGCGCGTTATTGGCGGGCTGCGCCAGTGTCTGGTCTGCGGCTTGCTGCTGGCCCTTGGTATTGGTTGCCCGCTGGCCTCGCCGCATCTGGCACAGGCTGACGAATGGCAGGCTTCTCTGTACAACGAGGGGCTGCCCACCCATCTGGTTGCTGTGGACAAAAAGCGCCAGACCTTCATGTTTTTTGAGAAAAAAAGTCCCCTCAAGCTCAAGTACACCTACCCCTGCACCACCGGCCAGCTCACGGGTGACAAACAGTCGCTCAACGACCTGCGCACCCCCGAAGGCATCTATTTTGTGGAATACAAAATTGCCAGCGGGCTGGATTTCAAGGAATACGGGGGCATAGCCTATACCCTTAACTATCCCAATCCCGTGGACAGGCTGCGCGGCAAGACCGGGCACGGCATCTGGATACACAGCAAGGGTTTTGGCATAGAGCCTCTCGCCACCCGTGGCTGCGTGGCCATTGGCCTTAAAGAAATTGACGAAGTGGGCCCGCAGCTCATCCCCGGCACAGCCGTGGTGCTGGCCGAAAAAATGGATGAAACCGCACAGCCCCGGCCCGACAGCGGCACAGCCCAGGAGCTGCGCCGCCTGATGCAGAACTGGAGCGCCGCCTGGGCCTCGCGCTCGATCAAGATGTTCGACTACTATGATCCCGATGCCTATTCCAAAGCCATGACAGAAAACTTTGGGGCCTTTAGGCAAAACAAGGAACGTCTTTTCAAGTCCCTGCAATTCATCAAGATATTCAATCGCAAGATCAATGTGCTCGAAGGCCCCGGTTACTGGGTAACCTGGTCAGAGCAGCTGTATACGGCATCGAATCTTTCCACAGAGGGCGTGCGCAGGCTGTACTGGCAACGCGGAAAAGATCAGAAATTCCGCATTGTTGGTATGGAATGGGCCCCCCGTGATCTTGGCATGCGCGCCGATTTTCAGAAGGGGCAGCTGGTGGCCGAGGCTCCCTTGCAGCAGGTCAGCGATGCTTCTTCCGAAGCGCCGCTGCCTCCCCGTCTCGATATGCCAGAAGCTGCGCCTGACAAATCAGAGCCGCTGGCCCTGGCCGCGCCCCAGCCCTCCAAGGACAAAACTGCGCAGGCTGCCACGGCCAAGCCCGGTCAGGGCGAAAAGCTGGTGGCTGCCAATGATCCGCTTGTTCCCAAGCGCGGCACAACGCCGCCCCCGGCTGAAGTAAACTGGGGCGCCCGCCCAAGCATGGAAGAAGCCGCCCGTAGCGAAGCCGATGCAGCGCAGAAAAGTGCTGCCGCCAAGGCGGCAGAGCAGGCCGCGCCGGTGGCAGGCCAGTTGCCGCCGCCCGCTTCTGTTCAGGCCCCGGTGCAGGCTCCCGCTTCTGCGCCGGTCACAGGGCAGGCTAATGGCCAAATGGTCGGACAGCCTACGGCTCCCGCTGTTCAGGCTGCCGCCCCCGCCGCACAGGCCGCCGCAACGCAGCTGGCCCTTACGCCAGAGGTTGTGGCCGGGCTGGAAAAAGCCGTCAAGGCCTGGAACGCCGATTTTGCGGCCCGTTCCATGGATATTGCCTCATTGTACGATCAGGCCCGTTTTAACCGCGAGGCGGGAACCCCGCGCGGGTATTCGTACAACTCCACCATGCGCGAGCTTGAACGCCGCTTTGCCGCGCCCTGGCTGCGCCTTATCAGCCGCAAGCCCCGTTTTGAAGTGCAGGGCACGCTGGCTGTGAGCCATGTTGAGCAGCTTGTGGTCACACCCAATGCCATGGAGCAGGGTGTGCGCACCTTCTGGTGGAACCGCGATGACAAGGGCGACTTCCGCATTGTGGCCTCGCAGTTCAAGCCTGACGAGCTGGGCCTCGCTGCCGAGTATCTGGATCAGGTCAGCGATGCCGCCAGTGCCATGATCGAAAAGTGGCGCAAGGCCTGGGAAGCCGGGCGCATTGAAGAATACATAGAGTACTACGCCGACGATGCAACACAGCAGGGTCGGTGGGGTGCCAAGAATATCCAGAAGCAGAAAGAGCTGCTCTGGCAGCGTGTAAAGCCCACACTTGTGCAGATCACCGGCCTGCGGCTGGTGGCCGACAGGCAGGGGCTGCGCGCCGACATGAATCAGGTGTACGCCGACAGCTCTGGCCATACCGACCGGGGAACCAAGACCCTGCTGCTGCGCTTTGACGGCAAGAACTGGCGCATAGCGCGTGAAGACTGGACCTTGCTGGGCGCTCCCGTAGAGCCCGTTGGCACAACAGAATAGCGCACTTATACTTGGCCGTCCGAACTGGGCGGCCAATGTTTGCTGGCGCGTTTTTTTGGCAGATGTTTGCAGGTGGCTGTGGCGGCTGCCACCATGACACGGTGTGCGAGCCTCCCCAACTTTAAACGTCAGTGCCCGTGAGGACTGTTTGAAGTACCGCGAAAGCCTCAGCATAATCCTGATGCGGGATAACGGACCCCGGCGCAGCTATCGTGTGCGCAGGGCACGCTTTGTGGCGGCCCTGGTACTCATGGCCTTCATGCCTGTGGTTTGCGGCGTGTTGGGCTGGCTGAGCTGGACGCTGTGGCAGCAGAATGTGCAGCTGCGCGACAATGTGCTGCGATTCGAAAGCGATTATCAGGTTGCCCAGGCCAATGCAGAGCGCCTGGAAAATCTGGAAGAACTGCTGCGGGAAGAAAACATCCCAGGCCGGGAGCTGGTTTTGCGCCGACTTGGCACTGGTGGTGCGGCGGCAGAAGCACCAGGCGAAGGCCCCGCCAACGGCAGCAGTGCCGCCTCGCCCGAAAAGCAGCAGAAAGACACGGCCAAGGATACGGCCAAGGACACAGCAAAAGCCACGGACGGGCCCGGGCACGAGGACTTTCCCGCCATCGACCTTGATTACGTCAAGGTGGGCAACGTTCAGGTGCGCGACATTCGCGGCGGCAAGTTGCGGCTTGCCCTTGATCTGCGCAATACCGACAGCCAGAAGATACTGTCGGGCGTGGTGAGCGGAACCCTGCTGACGGCAGATGGCAAAACCTACCCCCTGCGCCTTGATCAGGAAGATGTGGGCAATTTCCGCATCAGCCGCTTCAAGCGGGCTGTCATGGTGGCCTCAACCGAAAAACAGGTGAGTCTCACCAATGCGCAGGTCATCCTTGAAGTGCGCAGTCAGGAAAACAGCGTGGTGTTTCGCAATATCTATGCTGTGGAACACTAGGCTTCGCCAGCGGTCGGGCAGGGTTCGCCAGGCCGGGCGTTAGGCGGAGGCTGCCGTGGCTGATTCTCACCAATATCATTGCCAGTTTGTCACCATCCACAGCGACTGGCCCTGGCTGCGCCAGACCGAAGATGGTTGCGGCAGCATGGGGCCGGTGCGGTTTGTGCTGGCGCCGCAAGCAGCTGAGCAAGCTTCTGCTGCCGCACAGGCAGCGCAGTGGCTGGTGGTCTTTGACGAACCGCCTTCCGGATTCTGCACCACTGTGCCCCGCGAAAGGCGCATTCTGTTTGTTACTGAACCGCCTGAAATCAAAAAATATCCTCGTTCATACCTGGGCCAGTTCGGCACTGTTGTGGCTCCCTTTGATTTTCGTGGGGTAGAGCGTCGCAGCATGGTCGTTGGCAACCCCTGCCTCAACTGGCACTACGGTGTAAGCCGGGCCGATGGAAAATATGTCAGTACCGTCAGCAGGCTGGACGATTTTCGGCACATGCCCGTACCGCACAAAACAGGCCTTGTTTCCGTGGTTTGCTCCAGCAAAACCGCTACAGAGGCGCAGCGCGCCCGTATTGCGCTGGTAGGCTTGCTCAGGGAGCAGCTTGGGGAGGCGCTGCACGTGTACGGGCGGGGCTTCAACCCCGTGGACGACAAAATGTCGGCCATTGCCCCCTACAAATACCATCTGGTGCTTGAAAACAATCTTCTCCCCCATTTCTGGACAGAAAAACTGGCCGATGCCTGGCTTGGCTGGTCGTTGCCCCTGTATCTTGGTGCGCCCAATCTTGCCGAGGTCTGCCCTGCCGCCGGTTTTGTGCCTCTGCCTGCGGGCAACCCAAAGGCTTGTGTGCAGGCGGTGGTACAGGCCCTCGATGCCGGGCTTTGGGAGGCGCGGCAGGCAGAGCTTTCCCTGTGCCGCACCTGGGTTATGGAAACCACAAATGTTTTTGCCACAGCGGCCCGCATGATCGAAAATTCGCCGCAGCACTGCCGCAAGCAGCGCGGGCTGGCAGGGCCAGAGCCCCTTTTTGGCGTTGGGCGGGCAGATGTGGCCGCCATCTACCTTTTGGGCCGCACGTAAACCACAAGCGCAGCAACGTATGAGTACAAACAGGCCCGAAATAACCGTGGCCATGCCCGCCTACAATGCCGCCGCGCATCTGCGGGAGGCCATGGATTCCATCCTCTGTCAGACGTTCGAGGATTTTGAGCTGCTTGTGGTGGATGACGGGTCAACGGATGCCACCCTTGCTCTGGCAGAATCAACGGGCGACCGCCGCGTGCGTACAGAACGCCTGCCAGCCAACAGGGGGCGGGCCACGGCCCGCAACATGGCTTTGGGCCGGGCACGCGGGCGCTATATAGCCTGGATGGATGCCGACGATATTGCCCTGCCCCACAGGCTTGAATTGCAGCATGCCTGCCTTGAAGCACAGCCAGAGATCCACATTTGCGGCGCTGGCGTGGAATATTTTGGGCATTCACAAGCGCTGGAGCTTTTTCCCGAGCAGCCCGAAGCAGCGCGTGCGGCAGCGCTGTTTGGAGCGCCCGTGCCCAACGGATGCTCCCTGCTACGACTGGACGCGGTACGCGGCTTTGGCTTACGCTACGATGCAGCCCTGGCGCGGGCCGAGGACATGGCCTTTTGGGCAGATGCCCTGCTGGCAGCCGGTCTTCGCGCTACAAATCTGCAAGAGCCGCTGTTGCGTTATCGGTATGCGCCCGCACCGCAAGCCCGGCAGTGGCACGTGCGTGCGCTCGTGGGGCATGTGTTTCCCGCATTGGGCATACGCGCCACCGGCGCGCAGGCCCTGCTGCACGCGGGCCTCGTGTACGGCGCAGATTCCTCTGCCGACCCCGCCGCCAGCGCCTCAGCGCTTGCATGGCTCGACACGCTCTGGCAGGCCTGGAAGGCCCGCTACGGGCACGATGCCCACATGCAGCGACATATTGTGGTATTTGCGGCACGCATACTGCGCGGGGCAGCGGCCACGCCCGAGCAGGCGCAGGCAGCCGCCAAAGCGCTGCAAGGCCTTTCCATTGCAGGGCTGACATAAAAGAATCTGCTTATCTGACAGGCAACGTATCCGTTTTGTTCCGCGCTGTTAGCGCGTTTTTTTTACTGGAGGCAACACCATGCACGATTTTGTCTACTACACGCCCACAAAGATCATCTTTGGCAAAAATACAGAGCAGCAGTGCGGCAGTCTGGTCAAGGCCTGCAAATGCCGCAAGGTATTGATCCACTACGGCGGGCAGAGCGCCCTGCGTTCGGGCCTTGTGGACAGGATCAAGACCGCGCTGAATGCGGAGGGGCTGGCCTATGTCACCCTGGGCGGCGTGGTTCCCAATCCCCGGCTTTCGCTGATCCGCGAGGGCATCGAGCTGGCGCGTAGCCAGGGCGTGGACTTTGTTCTGGCTGTTGGCGGCGGCAGCGTGATCGACTCGGCCAAGGCCATTGCCTACGGCGCTGCCAACGAGGGCGACGTGTGGGACTACTACATGGCCAAGCGCAAGCCCGATGCCTGCCTGCCCATCGGCTGCGTGGTCACCATCGCCGCCGCTGGCAGCGAAATGAGCAGCTCCACAGTGGTGACCAACGAAGAAAACGGATTCAAGCGCAGTTTTAAAACGGACATGGCCCGTCCGGCCTTTGCCGTCATGAATCCAGAGCTGACCCTCACGCTGCCGGCCTTTCAGACCGCCTGCGGCTGCGTGGATATTCTCATGCACACCATGGAGCGCTATTTTGGGCACGGCTCCAACATGGATATTACCGACAGCATCAGCGAGGGCCTCTTGCGCACAGTTATGCACCACGCCACGGTGCTGCGCGACGACCCGGCCAATTATGAATCGCGTGCAGAGGTCATGTGGGCGGGCAGCCTTTCGCACAACGGCCTTACCGGCTGTGGGTCGGACGGCGGCGACTGGGCCACGCACATGATCGAGCACGAACTGAGCGGCATGTTTGATGTGGCGCACGGCGCGGGGCTTTCAGCCATTTGGGGCAGCTGGGCGCGGCATGTGCTGGCGCACCGGCCCGACCGCTTTGCCCTGTTTGCAGAAAGGGTGATGGGCGTTGCGCGGGCAGAGTCGGACATTGCCACGGGGCTGCGCGGCATTGAGGCCATGGAGGCCTTTTTCCGCACGCTGCACATGCCTGTTTCGCTCAAAGAGCTGGATCTCGCCCCCACGGATGCCCAGCTTGCCGAGATGGCAGAAAAGGCCCTTGTGGGCAAAAGCCACATTGGCAGTGTAAAAAAACTGCTGCCGCCCGATATTGTAGCCATTTTTGCAGCCTCGCGTTAGGCGCAACCCGTACGGCCCGCTTCTGGCCGGGCGGCACACGCTGCCGGAAGCGGGCCCCGTACCATCTGTGCGCGGGCCGAATGACCACTGCGCAGGCAGCACAGGAGCCAGCCATGCAAAATGATTTCAAAATGCGCCTTGCGGTACACTTTCCGCGTGCGGTTGTCATGGGCATTACCGGCAACTGGGCCTTTGCCGCAGGCACGGTGCTGCTGGCCCTGCGGCGGCATAACCCCGCGCTCAATGCAGATATCATCGTGTTTTGCGATGACACCCTGCCCGCCAGTGATGCGCGCATTCTGCAAGATATGGGCGCGCAGCTTGTGCCCTTTGCGCCTGTTGACGCAGAGCTTACCCCTGAAGCCCTGTCGGTATTTTCGCCGCTCAGTCTGGCAAAATTCCACTGCTTTGACCTGCTGCGCCAGTACGAGTCTGTTGTCTGGCTTGATTCGGATATTCTGGTTCAGGATGAGCTGGAAGAGCTATTTGCCTGCGGCCCGCTGGCCCTGGCACTGGAAGACCCGGAATTTTCAGATCCGCCAGGGGCCAAATCCGCACAAATCAATCTGCACGGCACTGTGCAGGATTTTGACAGCGGGGCAGACAACCTGAATTCTGGCGTGATTGTGTTCCGCAATGATCTGCCCGCGCCCGAAAATCTGCGGCAGATGTGCCTCGATTTTGTGTGCAGGCACGGTACACTGCTGCGTTATCCCGATCAGGCGGCCTTCAACGCGCTGGCGCAGCGCCTGCTGCGGCAAGAACCGCCCTGCGTGCAGCTGCTGCCCCAGCGCTTCAACGCGCACCCGCGCAATCCGGCGGCAACCTATGCGCCTGTGGTGCATGCCTTTGGAGCCTACAAGCTGTGGAACGACGGCCTTACCGCAACGTGCTTTCCTGAATGGCAGCGCGATTATGCCCGCTGGCTGCGCCTTGGGGGCAGCCCCTATGTTGGGCCTGTGGAAAATGCGCAGTTTTTGGAAGGTGGCGCGTTTTCCCTGCTTGGCGGCCTGTGCGGCAGTATCGAAAAGGCCCAGACAGCACTGGCCGACATGCAGCAGCGTCTGCAAACAGAGAGCGCACTCCGTGCCCGTCTGGAGGCCGTCATCAGCAGGCTTGGCTGAGACGCGCCAGTGTTCAGCCTTACCCGCGCAAGTGCGGCCACATCCCTTCATCCGGCCAGTAGTCGTCCTGGTCGTCTTGCCCTGCGTCCGTAAATCCGTTGACAGGGGGCCGCTGCTCACGCTGTCAAAATTGCCGCACTTTCCATTTATAGGATATCTTTAACAGTTGATATTTACTAAAAAAATTAACAATGGCCGCAAAATTGCATCTCGCATTGCAGGATAACCGCGCACACGCGCGCCGCAATCAAGCGAGGATAGCATGACACCGATCATCTGGTTGCTGGGCCTTTCCGGCAGTGGAAAAACCACCCTGGGCTCTCTGCTGCGCCTGTACCTCGACGGACAGGGCATTGACGCTGAATTTATCGATGCCGACAGCTTTTGCCGCAGCAATAACCTGAGCACGGGTACGCCCCAGCAGCGTGTGCGCAATACCGATGCCCTGCGCGACCACGCACTGCATGTGCAGGCCAGCGGCAAGGTGTGCGTGGTGGCCGCCGCCACCCCTTATGAGGGCATGCGCGAGGCCAACCGGGCCCTGCTGCCCAACTACCGCGAGGTGTGGGTGCGCTGTTCGCTGCAAACCCTGGTGCAGCGTGACACCAAGGGCCTGTATGCCAAGGCCGAACGCGGTGACCTGCACGCGCTCGATTCCGTTTTTGACGCTTTTGACGAACCCCGCTGCCCGCACAGCATCATCGACACCGACAGGTTTTCGCTGGTGGAATGTTACGAGCAGCTGCGCGACCTGACGCTCGACGCCCTTGTGCCCCAAAATGACTGGCACGATGAGCCGCGCCGCATGTTGCCGCATGTTTCGCAAGCAGCGTTTGCAAATGCCGCCATAGCCCTGTAACGGGGCGCACCTGACAACCTGCATAGCCAGGTTCGGCGAAAGATGCCGCGCAGTGCATGCCCCAGGCATGGATTGCGCGGCATCCTACATATAGCGTGCGGCTGTGCCCTCAACGGCAGTCGTGCCAGATACTTACGCCGAATACAGGCCCGAAGTGCCGGAAAACTGCTGCGAGATAAAGGTGGCGTAGTCGTCTGTCATGCCAGATACAAAGTCCAGCACGCGCAGATAGGCCATGTACAGGCTGTCGTCCTTGCCGGGGGCATTGGCCCCCATGAGCGTGAGGGCGCGGGTTTCCTGATAGCTCATGGTATTGCCCTTGGTGAAGTTGAAGCAGGCGGGGATAAACACGTCCAGCAGGCGGCGGTAGAGTGTGTACGTGCCGATCTCAAGCGCTGTTTTTTGCGGGTTGTTCATGATCTTGCTGTTAAAAACCCGCCCGGCGGCGCTCATGAATCCGGCCACATCCTCGCGGGCGTGGTTCAGCAGGCTGCCCTCAAGGCTGCCCGCCATGATGGCCTCGTAATTGTCCATAAAGGTCTGGGTGATGGAGGGAATCATGCGCCCCATGGCCGTGGTGCGCAGCATGCTGGTACGCCTGCGGTCTGAATCCATGCACTCAAGTCGCGGGTCATCCAGGCAAGCGGCGTCAAGCAGGGGGGTCATGGCCTCCTTGAAGTCGGCATAGGAGATGATGCGCAGCTCGCGCGCGTCTTCCATGTCGATGATGCGGTAGCAGATGTCGTCTGCCGCCTCCAGCAGATACGAAAGCGGATGCCTGCGGCAGACCCCGCCCCTGGCAAGGCCCAGAGCATCAAAAATTTCGGCAAACAGCGCCCGCTCTGCCGTATAAAAGTTAAACTTGCTCTTGCCCAGGCCCTGAGCCTCGTAGGCCGAGCGCGGGTATTTCACCAAGGCGGCAATGACAGGGAATGTCAGCCGAAAGCCGCCCTTGTCCTTGTTGTTTTCGAGAGCGTTGATAACCCGAAAGCCCTGGGCGTTGCCGTCAAATGCCGTAAAGTCAGCCCATTCAGAGGGTTGCAGGTTTTTAAAATACTGCTCTTTGTGCCCGGAATCCTTGAACCAGTCGCGTATGGCTTCTTCGCCCGCATGCCCAAAGGGCGGATTGCCGATATCGTGCGCAAGGCAGGCGGCCTGGATGATCTGGCCCAGGTGGTCGGGCGTGAAATCTGGCGGCAGATCGCCGCGCTGGCGCAGGGCAGCGCCCACCCCCAGGCCCAGCGAACGCCCAACGCAGCTTACCTCAAGCGAATGGGTAAGCCGGTTGTGGATATGGTCGTTGCGCACCAGCGGGTGAACCTGGGTTTTTCTTGCCAGCCTGCGAAACGAGCTGGAAAAGATGATGCGGTCGTAATCTGCCAGAAAAGGATTGCGCCCTTCAACCAGCTGGTCATGGTTGATGCCCGCGCTGGCTTTGCGGTTGGGGGCCAGCAGCAATGCCCACTGCTCCATGAATGTGCTCATAATGCCTCCTCCCCTGCATGTACGGCATGCGTGCCACGCCCGCAAGCATGGCGGCAGATGCTTTTCTTTTGCTGCGGGCCTTGCTAGTCTTGTGGAACAGTTTCAACATACCCTTCCGCCATAGACATGGCGGCAACAAACCGTGCAGCAAGGCCCGCCATGACGAACTCGCTTTTTGACATGTCCCTTTCTGCCCATCTGGAACTTTTCAGCACGATGCAAACCCTGCGGCCAGCCGTGGAGGCTGCCGCAGAGCGGATGAAATCCGCCCTGGCCGCTGGCGGCAAGGTGCTTGTTGCCGGCAACGGCGGTTCGGCTGCCGATGCCCAGCATTTTGCCGCAGAGCTTGTGGGGCGCTTTCAGCGCAACCGCGCGGCTCTGGGCTGCATTGCCCTGACCACAGACACCTCAAGCCTCACGGCCATCAGCAACGACTGCGGCTTTGAGATGGTTTTTTCCCGGCAGATAGAGGCCCTTGCCCGCCCCGGCGATGTGTTTGTGGGCATTTCTACCTCTGGCAATTCTGCCAATGTCATTGCCGCAGTCAACGAGGCCCGCAATCGGGGTATTGCCTCCATTGCCCTGCTGGGGCGCGACGGCGGCAAGCTTGAAGCCCTGGCCGACATGGCCGTGGTGGTTCCCCATCAGGTGACGGCCCGCATACAGGAAGCCCACATTTTTATTCTGCACCACTGGGCAGATGTGCTCGAACGCGCCCTTGCGCAAGAATAAGGCCTGACCGCCCCTGTGCCGCGCGGCAGGCTTGCAGCGACCTTTTGGCAGTAACCGCAGGGCATCCGCCCTGAAAAAAAGCCCGCAACGAGGTTGGCCATGGATCAGCAGAACGTCGCCCAGTTTCTTGTTTCGTGCCTCAGGGCCGAAGGTGTTAAATACGTCTTTGGCATTCCCGGCGAGGAAAACATCAAGTTTGTACGCGCAGTGGCCGCCTCGGGCGATATCCGCTTTATTCTTGCCCGGCACGAGCAGGGCGCTTCCTTCATGGCCGATATTTATGGCCGCCTGACCGGCAAGGCGGGCGTATGCACCGCCACCCTGGGGCCGGGGGCCATCAATCTGCTGCTGGGCGCGGCAGACGCACAGACCAACTCAAGCCCGCTGGTGGCCATATCCGCCCAGGTGGGCCTCAAGCGCATTTACAAGGAATCGCACCAGATTGTTGACCTTGTGGGCATGTTCAAACCCGTGACCAAGTGGGCCGATACGGTGCTTACGCCGCAAGCCGTGCCCGAAATGGTGCGCAATGCCTTTCAGGTTGCGCAGGAGGAACGCCCAGGCGCCACCTACCTTGCCATTCCCGAAGATGTGGAAGCCGCCCCCATGCCACAGGCCGTGCCCCTCAATGCCACCGCCTGCGCCAAGGCCATTCCTTCGCCCGCCGCAGTGGCAGAGGCCGCCGCCGTGCTGCGCAGCGCGCGCAAGCCGGTGATCATGGCCGGGCATGGCGTTGCCCGCACTGGCAATGCCGCCGTGCTGGCCGCCTTTGCCGAGCGTTACAACATTCCCGTGGCCACCACCTTCATGGGCAAGGGCGTTATAAGTGACCGCAGCCCCCAGTCGCTGGGGGTTATCGGCTTTATGCGGCACGACTACGAAAACTGCGCCTTTGATCAGGCCGACGTGATTCTCTCCATTGGCTACGAATTGCAGGAATTCACGCCCATGCGCATCAACCCGCGTTCGGACAAGCGCATCATCCACATCAATACCTTTATGCCCGATGTGGACGCCCACTATAACCCCGAAGTGAACATCATGGCCGACGTGGGCCTTGCCCTGGCCGCGCTTGCCAAGGCCCTTGGGGCAGAGCCGCTGCTTTCTGCCGGGCGCGGGGCCAGAATCCGCGAACTGGTGGAGGCCGAGCTTGCCAAGGGCCGCGAGAGCGACGCCTTTCCTCTCAAGCCGCAGCGCATTGTGAGCGACATTCGTGCCGCCATGGGTGACGAAGATATTGTGCTGGCCGACACCGGGGCCATCAAGATGTGGATGGCGCGCCTGTACCCCACCTACGCGCCCCTGACGTGCATTGTTTCCAACGGTCTTTCCACCATGGCCTTTTCCCTGCCTGGGGCCATTGGCGCGCATCTGGCGCACCCCGATCGCAAGGTGCTTGCCGTTATGGGCGATGGCAGCTTTTTGATGAATTCGCAGGAAATGGAAACCGCCGTGCGCGAGAATATTCCGCTCAAGATTCTGGTGTGGGTGGACGACAGCTACGGTCTGATCAAGTGGAAGATGGATATGGAATCGGGCTCGCACGACTGCGTGGATTTTGGCAACCCCGATTTTGTGGCCTATGCCGAAAGCTTTGGGGCCAAAGGCTACCGCATTGAAAGTGCCGCAGATCTTTTGCCCACACTGCAAAAGGCCCTGGACGAACCCGGTGTGTCGCTGGTGGCCTGCCCGGTGGACTACAGCGAGAACATGGCCCTTATCAACAGTCTTGGTGAGCTGACGCCCGCGCTTTGCGCGCTGGATGAGTTGTAGGGGCTGCGCGGCGGCGTGTTCGCCCGTGGCGCGTGTTTTAGTTTCATCAGCGGGGATGATTGTTTTTGGGTTTCTGCCCTGCGGGCATGCAATTTCTCCATCCGGCGAAGTTGGGACGCCTGCGCGGCGCACGGCAAGGCGGGGCCGGTTATGGGGCTACGCCCCCTTCTCGGCCCCCCTTGCATCCCCCCCGAAGCACCCCCTAAGAAGGGTTTTCAATGTCCTTGGCCTTGCGAGGGCACGCGTCCTGTGCTTCGGGAGCTTCCTTCCCTCGCTGCGCTCGCTCAGGTGATCTCCCTCCGCGACGCGTAAATGCCAGAGAACGCTTTCGCTCTGGGCAAAGTCCGCTTCAGCCAAATATTGCAGATAAGTGGCCGTGCTGAAGCAATTCGTTGCATCAACCCCCCAGCGGCATACAATCTTTTTCATCCCGCAGCTCTCTGCCTCTCTTAATTTTTCTACTCGCCAATGCCCTCGTACAGGGCAGAGGACAGATAGCGCTCGCCCGCATCGGGCAGAATAACCACAATGGTCTTGCCCGCAAATTCCGGCAGTTCGGCAATGCGCGCCGCCGCCGCTGCCGCCGCGCCCGATGAAATACCGGCAAGAATGCCTTCTTCGCGCGCCAGCCTGCGGGCAAATTCAATGGCCTCGTCATTGCCCACGGCTTCCACCCTGTCCAGCAGGCTGACATCCAGGGTTTCCGGTATAAAACCCGCGCCAATGCCCTGAATTTTGTGCGGCCCCGGTTGCAGGGGCTGCCCCGCCAGATGCTGGCTGATCACCGGGCTGGCCGCAGGCTCTACCGCAACGGAAACAATGCTCTTGCCCCGTGTGTGCTTGAGATAGCGCGAGATGCCCGTGATTGTACCGCCCGTTCCCACACCCGCCACTATGGCATCTACCTGACCATCGGTGTCATTCCATATTTCCGGGCCGGTTGTGGCCTCGTGTATGGCCGGGTTGGCCGGGTTTTTGAACTGCTGGGGCATAAAAAACTTGTCGGGGTTGGCCGCTGCCAGCTCTTCGGCCCTTCGGATAGCCCCGGGCATGCCCTCTGCGCCGGGGGTAAGCACCAGTTTTGCACCCAGCATGGCAACCACGCGGCGGCGCTCAAGGCTCATGGTTTCGGGCATGGTGAGTGTGAGCTCATAACCCTTGGCGGCGGCCACATAGGCCAGCGCAATGCCCGTATTGCCGCTGGTGGGCTCCACAATGCCCACGCCGGGGCGCAGCAGCCCACGGCTTTCTGCGTCGGCAATCATGGCCGCACCTATGCGGCATTTGACGGAATAGGAAGGGTTGCGGCCCTCAATCTTGGCCAGCACGGTGGCCTTGGAGCCCACCACGCGGTTGAGCCGCACCAGAGGTGTGTTGCCGATGGAAAGGGGATTGTTCTGATAGATTCTGGACATACGCTTTCTCCTTGCCCGCCTTGGCGATGCTGTGTGCAATCCAGATTGTATGGTTCAGCCGTGTCGGGCGGGCTTGGTGTGCTCTGGCCCGGCATTAAATACACTTACTCGACTGACTTAGTGATAATAACAGAACTCCTGAAAGGCAAGCCCTTCTTGCGAGAATATTTTCGCCCGTCCCAAGAGGAAGGAGCGGGGCTGGGATCAGATGCTGAAATCGGGTATATTCGCTGTCTGCGCGTCCAGCAGATCCTGTAGCGTGGTGTTGCCGTACACGTTTTCCAAAGCCTGCCGGGCGCGCTGCCACAGGGGCATGAACACGCAGTCTGGCCCAAGCGAACACTTGCGCACGGGGCTTTCGCCCTCGCAGTCAAAGGGGTGAACCGGGCCATCCAGAAAGCGTATGACATCCAGGGCGGTTATCTGGCCTGCAGGGCGGGCCAGCACAAAGCCCCCGGCCTTGCCGCGACGGCTCTCCACAAACCCGCCGCGCCGTAGCTGATTGAGAATATTCTCAAGAAAACGGGGAGGGATGGCCTGCGCCTCGGCTATTTCCTGAATGCGCGTTGGGCCGTTGCCCGTGCGGCGGGCCAGCTCAAACAGGGCGCGCAGCCCGTATTGGCACTTGAGTGAAACGCTCATGGATAATCCTTGCGTCAATCGGGGAGAAGCGACCTGAAAAGCAATACCTGCCTGGCCAGGGAGCGGCGCAGGCAGGGGCCAGCATTGGGGCGGCGATCAGCCAAAGCTTACGGTTTCGCCTGGGGCCATTTCCACGCAGTTGCAGGAGAGCTGCAAGCGCGCCAGTTCAGCCTTGAAACTCTCGGTGTTCTGGGCCAACAGGGGAAAGGTTCCCCAGTGCATGGGCACAACGGCCTTGCAGCGCAACAGTTTGCAGGCCAGGGCCGCCTGACGCGCATCCATGGTAAATACGCCGCCCACGGGCAGCAGGGCCACGTCTATGTCGTACAGCTGGCCCCAAAGCTCCATGCCGCTGAAAATACAGGTATCGCCCGCATGGTACACGGTGAGCCCGTCGGGCATGCGCACAATGTATCCCGCCGGAGAGCCGGAATCGCTGGAATGGTAGGCCTGCGTCATGGTGACGCTCACGCCCTTGTGGGACACCGTGCCGCCCATGTTGAAGCCGATGCCGTTCATGATCTGCTCCATGGGCACGCCCTCTTCGGCCAGCTTGCCCGCCGTGCCCACAATGGCCCCCAGCAGCGCGCCGGTGCGGCGGCACAGGGATACGGCGTCGCCCACGTGGTCGCCGTGGTCGTGGGTTACCAGAACGATGTCCGCATCACCGGCAGTGTCGGCGGTGACACTCGTAGAAGGGGCAAAAAAAGGATCAATAATCACCTGCGCTTCGGGCGCGGCGATTTTGAACGCCGAGTGTCCAAACCATGTTATGTCGCTCATGCTGCCTCCAGCGTAGTACAGTAATCTTGTTGGAAAAAGTGTGCAGATTTGTGAAATGAAAAGCCGCAGAATATGGTTTGCCTGGCTGCCCTATGCCTGCCCTGTCCAGCGGGCGAGATTGTGCGCAAGCCCCACCTGATCAAAAATGCGGCCACAGAATTGCTCCAGCAGTTCATCCACGCCCGCAGGCCGCAGATAAAAACACGGAGAGAAGGGCATCACCACCGCCCCTGCCTCGCGCAGGGTGAGCATGTTGCGCAGATGGATGGCAGAAAGCGGGCTTTCGCGCGTGACAAGCACCAGCGGCAGGCGTTCTTTCAGCGCCACATCGGCAGCCCGGTGAACAAGGTTGCGCGTGGCCCCGCTGGCAATGGCGCCGACAGTGCCCATGGAACACGGCACTACCAGCATGGCCGCAGGCTCGCTGCCGCGCCGCCACCACGAACCGCTGGCCGGGCCTGCGCCCAGGTCTTCCGCTGGGTACACGGTGTGCGCCAGTGCGGTGAGCAATGCGGCATCCGCGCCGCATTCGGCCTTAAGCACGGCCCGCGCACCCTCTGAAACCACGCAGTGGGTGCGCACCTGGGGCATGGCCGCCAGCAGCCGCATAAGGCTCAAGGCCAGCGGCATGCCGCTGGCACCGCTTACCCCAACAAGAATATCGCGCATGCTTTTTCCACCGTATAAAATCGTTGGGGTATTTTTATCCCACATTGCAGCGGTGCGCAAACCCGCAGGCCGCCAGCGAGTGAGCCAAAAAGGTTTGGTGAAAACAGCAGGGCCGCCAGCCGTCCTCGCCCCGGGATTGAGCTGTGTGCCTGCGCCGAGCCTTGACAGCCGCCAGCACAAAGCATATCAAAAACCTTCTTATGCGCTCGTAGCTCAGTTGGATAGAGCGTTGGCCTCCGGAGCCAAAGGCCGTGAGTTCGAATCTCGCCGGGCGCACCATAAAAATTAAGCCCTTACGATAAAAAATCGTAAGGGCTTTTGCTTTACTCAATTTTTTTCCAACCCTATTTCCAACCTTTTTGCAAAAAATGGAAATTACACCATGCAACTCTTTAGCACATCTACTGCGGAGAATCGCATAGTTGCACAAGCTATCCCAGAATGTTGCGTTCACGACAGACAATGGCTATCTTTCAAGAATGAGCGCAAACAAGGGACATCTTCCTCCACTCAGGCCGTGTATCAAATGCGGCAAAATGCCTCAACGTGAAACATCAAGGCCGGAGGGAAGAACCCACGATATTTACCGCTATGCTTGTGAATGTGGCAACTGTCCACTCCAGTGGTCTGTCAGCGAATCTGCTGCAATTCGTTTGTGGAATGCATATGTTGCGACTTGACCTATACTTCAGTCGAAAAATAAAAGTATAGCAAGGGCAAGGAAGCGGGAAGCCCCCATTTCCCTGCCCAAGAATCAACTGTGATTTTTACCTGCCTTCGCTTTCAGGCAAGGCCAGCCTTTTCGGTTCTTCTTCAGCATTGCATCTGCCGTCTTTCCGATTTTCCAATTCCACCGACAACGCTGCCGCTGTGAACACCCCTGCGATCCCTGCCAGTACGCCGCCTAAAAATGCCCATTTACTGCCCATATTCTTTCTCCTTTCGGGTAGCCTAGTACGGCTAGTCATCCCAATTGTCTTTAATTGCTTGAAGTACAGCTATAACAACTGGTATCCAGCTAAGATAATTCATTTATCCTCCTTTCATTTAGCAGCGCTGGATGCGCCGTTTTTTGTTAAGTAGGAAGAAACGAAATATTCCCGTTCGGCTCCAAGGTCTGAAATCAAGCGGCACCATCATACAGCACCGCCTTTGAGTAATGCAGCCTGCAGCATGGCAAACACGGCAGGCACCAGATCAGGCAGATCGTTGACCACCTTACTTGTGTGCGGCAGCAGGTGCGTGATGTGTTCATCTCGAATGCCAAGGCCGTAAACTTCAAAGCCAAGTTTTTGGGCCACCCCTATGGCATTGTTTGCGGCCAGCGGGTTGTCCGGCATGCCGTCAGTGATTACCAAGATCATCTTGCGTTGTTCTTTGAGAGGCAGCATGTTTTGCAGCACCCACCACAAAGCCCCAGCCAAGGGGGTTCCGCCAGAAGCCAGAATGTCGAACCTATCAGGCAACGGCTGCCCATGCCGCATTATTGGGAATACAGAGTTTGTGACCGTCGTAGCGGGGAAAACCGTAACCGCTGGGTTCACGCCACGAATATGGCTCAGGGCAGTTGCCACGGCATAGCAGGCCCGATTGGCAAGATTAATCGGTGCGCCAGCCATGCTTCCGCTTACGTCCAGCAGGATATGGACAGCGGTGTTAACGCCTTGCTGCTCAGATTCTTTTTGAAAAACACGAGCATTGCCGACCTGCAGACGGTGCAGCGAATTGGCGTGCAGTGTGCCCCTGCGACCAATACTGCATCGCCTTTGTGTCTGTGCCTGCAGAAAGCCCTGAAGGCGAGTGCGCAGGGCAATGCTGGCCTGAAGGGCTTGCAGCTTCTGCTCTGCAGGCAAGGGGGCTGCATGTCGGGTACCTTCCACGGCCACGGTCAGTGCGTCACCAGCTGATTCTGCGCTGCTATTGGCAAGCTCAATCGACATGATTTCGCCGATTTGCTGGGGTAGGTCCTGGACCTCAGCATGAAACAGGGCCTTGAGTGGTAAAGCACTCGATGGTTGGACCGGTTCAGATTGCTGGTCGATTTGTGTGGCAGAATCGTTGGTCTTCCCTGTCGCCCTAGGTGTAGCTCCCTGGTCGTTCGTGCTCGCGCATTTGCTAGTTGAAACATGTCGAGGAGGTTCCCACTGCCTGACGCATATGGCAATTTGTCGAGCATATTCGACTGCTGCCGCAGTATCCGGACAATGGATGTAAACCTTGACCAAGATGGCATCCAGGGCATCTTTCAATCCGGGAAAGTGCTGCTCCACGATGCTTGCCGCGTTTTGGCGTGCCGGGGTCACTTCGTCCACATCCCAAGCCCGCACCGTCAGCAGCACATAGTCCAAAACAGCAAGGGCCGGGGAATCGTCCCCGGCCCTTGCTGGTGCTTGCTCTACAAAGAATCGTCGTATCAGCCAGTTCAGGTTTCTTCGGCAGCCAGGGAAAATGCCTGACAGTTTCTTTTCAACGCGCCAATCCTCAAGGCAGTTGAGCAAATTGAAGGTCACAGGATCAAGGTTTGCAGCTTTCAACACCCCGAAATCAGTGTGCCGTATATGGGCAGCCTCATGGTCTGTGAACCCCTTAGCCAGTGCCAGTAATTCAGGCTCACAATCCATAGGCAACGCGGGCAAGTGAATAACCTTACCGTTGGTGCAGGCTTCCTTACCGCCGATACGCACCTGCACCCCATAGCGGTCGCCAAGGATAGACGCCAGCAGGGGCAGACAGTTGAGAACGTCTTTTGTGCGTACCATGCTGTCACCACAGGCCCAGGCTGGGTATGGCAGGATGCGGCAACGCGCTATCTGCCACAGGAATATCAGGCATAATGGGCTCATCATCCATATTCCCGTCCACGGTGCCATCCATCTGTCCAGCAAGTCCGCCCGGCTCGTGGATAACCTCCGGACCAGCCAAAAGGGCATCCAGCACAAAGGCCGGGCCGTAGCCCTCAATAACTTTCTGGGCGTGGCCCACAAGAGCCGTACTGTCTTTGAGCAGGCAGACCAGTCCCTGCAACAGTAGCAGATCTGTGCCGGTGATGTTGCCCTTCTTGGGCATGCGCAGCAGTGCAGCCTGCACGATGTCAGCCACCGGGGCCACATGTGGCTCTACGAAAGACAAACCCGTGAGCTTGGCATGCAGGGTGCGCAGCGGTGAGAGCGCCTTGTGGGTTACCTCCGTCTTGCCGTGATAAACCCTGCGCCAGATATCGTCAGCCGACTTGGCCACCTCATCAAACAGGGTGCCGCCGAGGCCTTGCACCTCTTCCGCCAGACCGGCTTCCAGCACAGCGGTGTTGTCTGTGTGCTGTTCAAGCGGGGCCACCTTATACAACTGCCAGCGAAAATCCATGCGGGCGCGTACATAGTCAGGCCCCACAAGGGAGTTGCGAATAATTTCGCCCCACTGATGGTGCTTCTCAATCCATGCCTGCACATTTTTGTCGTAACAATCCAGAAATGCTTCCTTTTCTTTCTGGAATTCAGTGCGGATGTTAAGCAGCTCCTGCACGATTTCGCCGGCCTTTTCTTCGGGAATGGCCCAGCCAGACATGAACCGCACCCCGTTCCGGTCAAGGTAGTTGAAGGCGCGGGCTTTGAGTGTGCCGAACACCTTGAGGTTTTCCGGGTCAGCGATGCGCTTTGATCCAAGAGATGCGAGGTCTTCAGGGGGCAGTTCTGCGCCGCCCAGGTCTTCCTGACTCATTTTGCGTCGGGCCGACCACACGCTGACGTTGAGGTTGAGGGCCAGCAAGTTATCAAGAATGCGGATGTCAGAAACAAGTTGTGCCATAGTGGCCTCCTAGAATGAGCTTCTTGTTGTATTGAGGGAGTAGCCTTCTTTGATTTTCTTTTCTGCGCGGGCTTCAAGCTCCATCACGGAATTGTTGCCCTCACAGTTTTCGGCGGGAATAAAATGCTGCTGGCCGACGGTGTCCGGCTTGCCCCACTTTAGCGTGAGGCCCACAGGGCTAGCCTCGCCGATCCAGAACTTGCCGTCCTGCTTTTTGCCGGAAAGATTGTGGATTACCTGAAGATGAACGAGGGGCTTGCCCGCCGTAGGTGTGTGATGCAGATGGCCACGCATGAAGCGTAGTGCTTGCTCGCCTTGCAGGTTTTCTGCATCAGACGTTTCTGTTTTGGGGGTCTCATCTTCCATCTGCTGCGGGAACATGCGTTGGGCCAGCTCGTGCAACATGGCGCGGGTTTCACGGCTGGCTCGAAAACCCAGTGCCCGGTCGAGGGCGTAGGTGACGGGCTGTATGCCCTGATGGGCCAGCGGCTGAAAGCGCACAGTCAAATCCCCCCAGCGCAGTAGGCTGCGTGTGGAGAAGGTGACTTCTATGGTATTGGTCAGATTGCTGGCGCTAGTTTCACCCATGAATAGTTTGCGGACTTCATTGGCATAATCCACCATGGTGGTGCACAGCGATTCGGGGAGCGAAGGGAAGCTCCTTGCGAGCAGGCTTTTTTCCACCTCGGCAGAGGGGTATCCAACTTCACAAATAATGAAACGGTCCAGCCATGCAAGGTTCTGACGCTGGGTCCCCTGGTAGAGGCCGGTGTCATCGCCACCGCCATTGGTATTGGCCGTGGCAACCAGACGGAACATGGGGTGCGGCGCAATCAGTTCTCCGCCGTTTTCCGCTATGCACAGGGGGGAGCCGTCCAGCACGCTGTTCAGGCCTGCTGCTATCTCTGGCGAGGTCAGGTCGATTTCGTTCAGCAAAATTATCGCCCCGTAGCGCATGGCAAGCGCAAGCGGGCCGTATTCAAAGGTCATGCTGCCATTTTTTACTGTCAGGTGACCAACCAGGTCGGCAAACTCCAGCCGCCCATGTCCGGTGACCTCAAATACCGGATAGTTAAGCCTGGCTGCCAGCTGCTTGATGCATGTCGTTTTACCACATCCTGTGGGGCCGAAAACGTACAACGGTTCCTGTGGGTTGAGAAACCAAACCACAACATCGCGGCTGGACTCATGGAAAATATAGTCGTTGTCAATGGCCGGGGTGTAGGTCGAACGGACGGCGTAGCCCCTGACCGTGGTGCCAGAAGGCTTGCCGCTGAAAATCTGACCGGCATCAAGATCCGTGGACTGTAGGTTACTAAGGTCGTCGATAGTATTCATGCCTAGCTCCTTAAAACGAAAACTGCCCCAGGACGGGGCGGTTGTGGCGAATATGATAAAAGTGAGGGGATGGTCATGAGTTCCCCATTTTTTCAGTTTATGGGCGAGATACTCAATTTTTCGAAAGGTGAGCCTGTGCGCTCGCAACGGGTTAGCAATGTATCCACGTCAATATCGCCCATGTGCTCCGCATGAAAAATCTCGGTCAACTCCTCCCGCAGAGCATCCTTGTCCAAAGTGGTGCGGCCAGCTGTCACTGACATGCGGAAGCGGTAGTTTCCCGTGTCTACCCAATCCCGTGTACCAGCATGGCGGTGAACAAGCTTGAGCACAGTTTCCATCTCTCTTATTTCGCTATCTAAAGCGGTGCGCTGTTCCTTGAGGGCAGCCAGCTTTTCCAGTGCGGGCTCCCACTGGGGCATTTGCACGCCTTGCGGGAATTTGGGGCAGTCAACGTTGTGTCCGCAGTACGAGCACAATGGGTAAAAGCCCTGAGCGCAATCCACCTGTTCCAAGGTTATGTGCCCAGCGCGAAATGCCGTTAGCTCACCCCAAAGTTGCGCCGCATGGTCAAGGGCCATATCCAGCATGGCCTGATTGAAGCCATAGGGGCCGAATGTTTTAACCTCTTTCATGGAAAGGCAGAGCAACCACGCTTCCATACTTGCCTCGGCAGCAGTTGGGGGCATCTCAAGACCAAGCTGGGCACGGCAAAGTT
>NZ_JAYRGM010000008.1:0-1124 GCF_041907885.1 Desulfovibrio sp.
GAAACGCCCACCCCCTGCTGGCAGAGCATGAGGAAAAGAAACACTGCGCCATCGTGCTGGTTACATCAGACCGTGGCCTGTGCGGCAGCTTTAACGGCAACATCATCGCCACCGCTCTGCGTCTGGCGAAGGAAAAAGCCGGGGCTGGAATGGAGATCAGCTTTGCCTGTGTGGGACGTAAGGGCCGCGACGCCATTCGTTCTGCCGGACACAAGATCTTCGCGGCCTATGGTGACCGCATGGGTAGCATAGACTTCCCCTTGGCCAGCTCTGTGGCACAGGAAGTTATCCACGGCTACGAAACCTTCGCATTCGACGAAGTGTGGTTGATTTACGGCGAGTTCGTATCCATGGCAAGCCAGCCTGCCCGCACCCTTCGTCTGCTGCCGCTGCAAACGCCGTCAGCCGACGAGGTTGCCAAAGAGTCTGGCACACCCAGTTGCGAATACGTGTACGAGCCGCAGGAAGAAAAGCTGTTGGCGGAGCTTCTGCCCCGCTACGTCAAGGTGCAGGTTTACCGTGGCATGTTGGACACCTCGGCCAGCGAGCACGCCGCCCGCATGGCTGCCATGGACAACGCCACCCGTAACTGCAATGAGATGATCAACATGCTGACGCGGCTCTATAACAAGACGTTAAGGAGCCAAACATGAGCAAAAACATCGGTAAAGTCGTTCAGGTTATCGGCGCCGTTGTGGACGTAGAGTTCAGCGACGGCAACCTGCCGAGTATCTTCACCGCCCTGGAGATAACCAACCCGAACAATAGCGATGCTCCCAGCCTCATCTGTGAGGTTGCGCAGCACCTGGGCGACAACGTCGTTCGTACCATCGCCATGGACGCCACTGAAGGCCTTGTCCGCGGCATGGACGCGATCGACACCGGGAACCCCATCATGGTTCCCGTAGGCAAGGCCGCCGTTGGCCGTATCCTGAACGTCATCGGTCGCCCCGTTGACGAACTGGGCCCGGTTAACGCTGAAAAGCACTACCCCATCCACCGTCCTGCTCCGGCCTTTACAGACCTGAACACCAAGGTGGAACTGCTTGAAACCGGCATCAAGGTCGTTGACCTTCTTGTTCCCTTCCCCAAGGGCGGCAAGATGGGCCTCTTCGGCGGCGCCG
>NZ_JAYRGM010000008.1:1134-93667 GCF_041907885.1 Desulfovibrio sp.
GATCAACAACATCGCCAAGCAGCACGGCGGTTCGTCGGTTTTCGCGGGTGTCGGTGAACGTACCCGTGAAGGCAACGACTTGTACCACGAACTTAAGGATGCAGGCGTTCTGGAACGCGCCACGCTTGTTTACGGTCAGATGAACGAACCTCCGGGAGCCCGTGCCCGCGTGGCCCTTACGGCCCTTGCCTGCGCGGAATACTTCCGTGATGAAGAACACCAGGACGTGTTGCTCTTCATCGACAACATCTTCCGTTTCACGCAGGCTGGTTCCGAAGTGTCCGCTCTGCTTGGCCGCATGCCCTCGGCCGTGGGTTATCAGCCCACCCTGGGTACTGACCTTGGTGCCTTGCAGGAACGCATCACCTCGACCAACAACGGTTCGATCACGTCGGTGCAGGCCGTTTACGTCCCTGCTGACGACTTGACTGACCCGGCCCCGGCCACCACGTTCTCGCACTTGGACGGCACGCTCGTGCTTTCCCGCCAGATCGCGGAACTGGGCATTTACCCCGCCGTGGACCCGCTCGACTCCACCTCGCGTATCCTCGACCCCAACGTTGTGGGCGAAGATCACTATATGGTGGCCCGTCGTGTGCAGATGGTTCTCCAGAAGTACAAAGAACTTCAGGACATCATCGCCATCCTCGGCATGGACGAACTGTCTGACGAAGACAAACTGACTGTTGCGCGTGCGCGCCGCATTCAGCGCTTCCTCTCGCAGCCCTTCCATGTGGCCGAAACCTTCACCGGCACCCCTGGCCAGTATGTGAAGCTTGAAGACACCATCAAGGGCTTCAAGGGCATTCTGGACGGCGAATTCGACCACATGGCAGAAGGTGACTTCTACATGCTGGGCGGCATTGAACAGGCCGTTGCCAAGTACGAACAGCGCAAGCTGCAGGAAGAGAAGTAAGGCGTTAATCGCAACGCTTTGAGGTTCTGGGTCGCGCCATACAGGCGCGACCCGAACCCGGCCATCTGCGTATATCAGGAGCGAAGGAGTACCTATGGGCACGCTGCAACTTGAAGTGGTTACGCCGGACAAAACCGTGGTCAGCGGCGAAGTGGAAATGGCCGTTTGCCCTGGAATCGAGGGCGAATTCGGCGTGCTGCCCAAGCACGTTTCCCTGCTTTCCGCCCTGAAGATCGGTGGTCTGCGCTACCGCACCGGCGGCAAGGATGAGCATGTTTTCATCTCTGGCGGTTTCGCCGATGTGAACAATGATGTACTCACCGTGCTGGCCGAATCGGCAGAGCTGGCGGACAGCATCGACACCGCACGCGCCATGGCAGCCAAGGAACGCGCTGAAAAGCGTATTGCCGGCCATAACGAAAAGGTGGACATGACCCGCGCTGAAGCCGCTTTGCAACGCGCCATTGTGCGCTTGCAGCTGGCCCAGCTTCGCTGAGCTACCAATTTTCAGATTTGTGGAGCCGCAGCCGCGTGGATTTATTCCACGCTGTTGCGGCTTTGCTTTTGTGGTGGATGGCATCATGGATAACATACACAAAGCATCGGCGATAAAATTCATTAAAATTCGTTACCCAGAGCTTGCAATCACTCCTTAAAATACTGTTTTTTCTACTCTCAACAAGAACAGGCCTGTTTGGTGGATGACCCCAAACAGGACAAAGTTGATAGAGATCTTTTTTTCATTCTTAGCGACAAGAACATACAATTATATGTATTTTTGATTCCAGCTCAGGGGGTATGTGATCCATTGACTGCTTTTCGTCAGCATAATGGAGATAAGGTTTCAATAGAAATATCTTCTACAGATCCAAACTTTGTTGATGTCCATAAGAAAAGCACTTCTTTCAAAAAGTTTTTTCTTCACCAAGTATCTATATCCTGAGGATTTCCTGTCATCGGGTAACACCCGCACCAGTAAATAGACTTCCGCGCGAATCTTGGATATATATTCAGGTTCAACGCGGAAAAACTCGCCGCCAACCAATCCAGTTTCCCAGGACATCACCATGCCCAAGCAGGAAAATATCCGCAATTTTTGCATTATCGCCCATATCGACCACGGCAAATCCACCCTGGCCGACCGCATTCTTGAGCTGACGCAGGTTGTCAGCAAGCGGGAATCGCGCCAGCAGTATCTGGACAAAATGGACCTGGAACGGGAACGTGGCATCACCATCAAGGCCCAGACGGTGCGTATTCCCTACAAGGCCCAAAACGGGCAGGAATACGAGCTGAACCTCATCGACACCCCCGGCCACGTTGACTTCAACTACGAAGTGTCGCGCTCGCTGGCCGCCTGCGAAGGCGCGCTGCTGGTTGTTGACGCCACTCAGGGCGTTGAAGCGCAAACCCTGGCCAACGTGTACCTCGCTCTGGATCACGACCACGAAATCGTGCCTGTGCTCAACAAAATCGACCTGCCCAGCGCCGAAGTTGACCGCGTAAAGGCTGAAATTGAAGAGAGCATCGGCCTTGACTGCTCACAGGCCATGCCTGTTTCGGCCAAAACCGGCATGGGCGTGGATGCGGTGCTTGAAGCCGTTGTAAACCGCCTGCCCGCCCCCAAGGGTGACGAAAACGCCCCCCTCAAGGCACTGATATTCGACTCGTGGTACGACAGCTATCAGGGTGTGGTAATTTTGTTCCGTATCATGGACGGAACCATCAAGCGCAATGATATGGTGCGCCTGATGAGCACGGGCAAGGAATATGAAGTGTTGCGCCTCGGCGTGTTCTCACCCGAAGCCACAGACGTGAACCTGCTCCACGCTGGTGAGGTGGGCTTTATGTGCGGCTCCATCAAGGAGCTGGGCGATGCCCGCGTGGGCGATACAATCACCCTGGTCAACAATCCCGCCAGCGAAGCAGTGCCGGGCTTTACCGAAGTTAAACCCATGGTTTTCTGCGGCCTGTACCCCACAGAGTCCGACGAATACGAAAACCTCAAAACCGCCCTTGAGAAACTTCAGCTCAACGATGCGGCCTTTTCCTTTGAGCCAGAAACTTCTCAGGCTCTTGGTTTTGGCTTTCGCTGCGGTTTTTTGGGCCTGCTGCATATGGAAATTATACAGGAGCGGCTTGAGCGCGAATTTGAGGTCAGCCTCATCGCCACTGCTCCTTCGGTGATCTACAAGGTAGACACCAACGACGGAAAAACATTACAGATCGACAACCCGAGCCATCTGCCTGACCCCACGAAGATCCGCGCGCTCTACGAGCCCTACGTGAACATGGATATCCATGTGCCCAACGACTACGTGGGCAACGTCATGAAACTGTGCGAAGAAAAGCGCGGCATGCAAAAAAACCTGCACTATCTGGCCACCAACCGCGTGGTGGTTACCTACGAACTGCCCTTTGCAGAAATAGTGTACGACTTTTTTGACCGGCTCAAGTCTGCCACGCGCGGCTATGCCTCCATGGATTACCACCCGCTCGACTACCGCGAATCTGACCTGGTGCGGCTCGACATCATGCTGAACGGCGAAACCGTTGACGCCCTGGCTGTCATTGTACACCGCGACAGGGCCTACACCTACGGACGCGGCCTTGCGCTCAAGCTCAAGCGCAGCATCCCGCGCCAGCTTTTCCAGGTGGCCATTCAGGCGGCAATCGGCCAAAAAATCATTGCCCGCGAGACCGTTTCGGCCTTCCGCAAGGACGTGACCGCCAAGTGCTACGGCGGCGATATCACCCGTAAGCGCAAGCTGCTTGAAAAACAGAAAGAAGGCAAAAAGCGCATGAAGCGCATGGGCAATGTGGAATTGCCGCAGGAAGCCTTTTTGGCAGCCCTCAAGGTGGGCGACGAATAAATCTGCTTTGGCTGCATACATGCAAGAAGGGGTGACCGTACTGGTCACCCCTTCTTTTCAATATGGCCTCAAAAAACCAGGCATGCCCAATTTTGCCGCAAAAGTGGCCCTAGCGGGCCAGAACTTCTACGCGGCGATCAGCACATCAAAAACGTCAAAAAAGAAGCTTAAACGGCCCGCACCGTCGGGGCTGATTTCACTGGCTGGCACACGCACCACCCAGCCAGATCAGGGCAGGCGCAATCTGCGCAGCTGTTCGTCGCTGACCTCAAACCGCCGCATGCACATATTGTAGTACGCCCGCCAGGGAAAATAGCTGGTGTCTCCCCGCCATTCGCTGTTCATCTGGCTTGCTTCATCACGGCATTGCCTGTTGGCAGCCAGGGCCTGCTGGTCGTCAAACGACAGCGGGGGCCGCTGCTGTGGCGTACATCCGCATACCGCACCGCCAAGGAACAGGCAGAGCAAGGCACTGCCCGCAACGGTACACTTGATTTGCACGGCTCTGCCTCCCCTTGCATGCGCGCGCCCGCATGCCCAGACCAGTTACATGTCGATACGGCTGATTACCCCGTGTACTGCATGTACGGGCATTTTATAAAACTGCACAAACGAGGGGGCCAGTTTTTTTATGATGGCATATATGCGCCACAGGGGCGAAGTGGTGAGAATGTCTTCCACCCCATAAAAGATAACGCGCGGCTTAATGCCAGCTTCTGACATGATGTGGTCAATATCCACCACTTCCATGTAACCGGCAGAAACTTCAAAAACGCGAATCCCCTCGGCCGGATCATCCGCAAAACGCCACACCACGCCCGTAGGCTCATACGTGCGCGACATGCAGAGCATGATGTTCTGCTCATAAATGATACCGTTGCTGAACATGGTTTTGACAATGTAGGGCGAAACCTTGTCCAGACTGCGTAAAAAGAAAATGGCCGAACCGCGTATGGGATGACCGTGGGCTTTTTCTTCCGCAAACTTTTTCAAAAACTGTTCCTTGCCCATGGGCCGCATGCGCTGATAGGCGGCCCGCTGCCCCTGCGTGTAAATCAGAATAACTGAAAGCGGAATGAGCGAGATAAGAATGGACCAGTACCCGCCGTGAGGAAATTTATAAAAGTTGGCGAGAAGATAAATAAAATCAAGCGCGCAGATAAAGGCCGCAATCACAGCGTTGAAATGCCGCCCTTGCAGGTGGAATATCCACACCATAAATACGCCGGTTATGGTCATGGTTCCCGTAACAGCCAGTCCATAGGCAGCTGCCAGCTTGTGTGACTCGCCAAAACCGCAGATGACACACACCACGGCAATAAACAAACCCCAGTTCACGGAGTTTATATATATCTGGGAATGCAGTTCCTTGGATGTATAATCCACCTTGAACAAGGGCATGATGTGCGTGGCCATGCTTTGATACATGATGGAGAACAGGCCGCTGATGAGGGCCTGCGATGCAATAACCGTGGCCAGCAGACTCAGCACAAGAAAGGGAACGTAGAGGTAGTGCGCCTGACTGTTGATCATCTCAAACAGCACATTTTCCGCACCTGGATTGCGAATAAGAAAGGATGTTTGCCCCATATAGCTGGCCACCAGGGCCACAAAAACGATACCCCACGCTGCGATGATGGGCTTGCGCCCCATGTGCCCCATATCGGCATAGAGGGCCTCACCACCAGTGGCGCACAATATGACCTCAGAAAGCACAAAAAAGCTCACAAGCCCGTTGTGAAGCATAAAATCAACGGCGTACCAGGGGTTGAGAGCCTTGAGCACCTGCGGGGTCTGCGCAATGGAAACACAGCCAGAAAGTGCCAGCACCCCAAACCATATGGCCATAATGGGGCCAAAAACCACCGAAACAGCACCACTGCCGCGCCGCTGCACGGCAAAAAGCACAAGGGTAATAACAAGCGCCAGGCCCACAATTGCAGCCTTGGGTGTTTCCTCAAGGCCCGGCACAAGTGTCAGACCTTCCACCGCCGAAAGAATGGAAATCGCTGGCGTGATGACGCCATCACCAATCAGCAGCGAAACACCCACAAAGGCCAGTACCGAGGCCACACCAATTTTTTTCGTAGACTTGAGCAGGGGGCGCAGAATGGAAAGCAGCACAATGGTGCCACCCTCGCCGCCCTTGCTCAGGCTCATGGCAAGCCAGGCATAGCCTACGCTTACAAGCAACAACAAGGTCCAGATAATCAGCGACAAAATGCCGATAAAGTGGGCTTCCGTGCGCTCAGTGAGCAAAAAAATGACAGCAAGCGTGTAAATTGGGCTTGTGCCGATATCGCCGAATACAAGACCCAGCGATTTGATGATCGTAGAAAAAGTTACCTGCTGCGAATCCATGTGTCCTCCAAGCATTGCAGCGCACCATAAAACACGCAGCCCCGGCTGGCAAGGTGGACACAAAGGCTCAAGTATCAAGGGATCCCGGCGCTTTCAACTCGTGACGTGGGGCAAGAAGGAAGTGCTTAGCCCACACAACAAAAAACGCCGCCCCTTGCGGGGCGGCGTCACATTACGGAAGGAAAACCACGTTTACGGCAGCATCCAATGCAGCACGTTGGACTGCAAGTAGGTGAGCACGCAGATAAAGGCCGTCATGGCCAAGCTGTGGCCAAGCGTAAAGCGGAACAGGTCGCCTTCGTGACCAACCAGATTGGTGGCAGCGGTTGCCACACTGATGGACTGGGGCGAAATCATCTTACCGGTAACACCACCGGAAGAGTTGGCGGAAACGGCCAGGGCCGGATCCATGCCCACCACTTCGGCCGTCGAGCGCTGCATACCGCAGAACAGAGCGTTCGAAGAAGTGTCCGAACCGGTAAGGAACACGCCCAGCCAGCCCAGAAGGGGCGAGAAGAGCGGGAACAGGGGACCGGTCAGGGTAAAGGCAATACCCAGGGTGGAGCTCATGCCGGAGAAGTTCATGAGGTAGGCCAGACCCAGAATCATGGCGATGGTCAGGATGGGGAAGCGCAGCTGGTGAATCGTGCGGAACAGGCAGCTAACAGCCTTGCCGAACGAATAACCGGGCATGAAAGGCACAGAGAAGAAACCAGCCAGCAGAATGGCCGTACCACCGGCGGAGAGCCAGTTGAACGTGAACACAGCTGCGTAGTTGGGATCCTTGCCAGCGGCCAGAATGGGGGCAGCCTTGTGGACCATGCCGTCAAGAGCGGGCCAGGAGAACTTGAGCACCGAGCCGGGCACGGCGTTCAGCATGTTCTTGAACTGGGGCAGGCCCCACAAGAACACCATAACGGCCAGCACAATGTAGGGCAGCCACGCACGCAGCACCACGCCCGTTGCGGGGGCGGCACCGCTCAGCACGGTTTCCTTTTCACCTTCAAAGCGCCAAACGGTCTTGGGCTTCCACACGCGCAGCAACAGCACCATAGCAATAATGGTGATCAGGGCCGACATGATATCGGGCAGGGTTGCGCCGTGGTAGTTGGAGAACAGGAACTGCGAACCGGCAAAGCTCACGCCAGCCACGATGATGGCGGGCATAACTTCCATGGCGCGCTTGAAACCGCACATGACCACGCAGAGCCACAGCGGAACCAAGATGGACAGGAAGGGCAGCTGACGGCCCACGATCTGGCTCACGTGCATTTCAGGAATACCAGAAACCTGAGCGCCGACGATGATCGGGATACCAATGGCGCCAAAGGCCACAGGAGCGGTGTTGGCGATCAGACAGATACCAGCGGCGTACAGGGGGCGGAAGCCCAGGCCCACCAGCATGGCAGCGGTGATGGCCACAGGCGTACCAAAGCCAGCGGTACCTTCAATGAAGGAACCAAAGGCAAAGGCGATAAAGATGGCCTGAAGGCGACGGTCGTCCGTAAGACGGGCGAGCGATTCTTTGATGTACTCAAATTCGCCCGATTCCACGGTCATGTTGTACACCCAGACCGCCGTGATGACGATCCAGATGATGGGGAAGAGGCCAAAGGCGGCGCCATAGCTCAGCGCGCCCAGGGCGGTGCCAAAAGGCATGCCCCACACGGCAACAGCCAGAACGAAAGAAAGGCCCACGGCAAGAGCCGCAGCGTAGTGCCCCTTAGCACGGCGCACGGCCAGCATGTAAAAAAGGCTGATCAGGGGGATACCTGCCAGCAGGGCGGAAACCACAGCTCCGCCAACCGGATCATACACTTGTGTCCAAGCCATATAACAGACCCTCAACTGTTATGTGTTACTAGGGGGCGTATGGCAGTGGGAGTCCCTTCCGTGCGACCCGACAATACTACCCTATCCCCCTCTAAGACCATTGAGAGCGAATATAATCTTTTAGCCAAAAAAACAACACGTTTTTCCTATAATGACGACACAAAACTTAGCGTTATTGTCGCAAATTGGCGGGCAGCGCGAAATACAGGCGGGCCGCAATGTCAAAAAAAACTCCCGGCAGATAACTTGCCCACCAGAAAAGCTTGTATTTAAGGCCGCTGTTTCGCCAGGGCCGCACGGCCTCGCGGGCGGCACTGTTGTGCCCCTCCCGCCACAGGGCCACTGCTTTCTGAAAACCCGCCCGGCGGGTCATCAGGGACACAAGATGCGAATATTGCTGATCATATCCAGGGTACAAAGCGCGGTGTTTTTCAAGAATACGCAGCGTTTCATCCGCAAACTGGCCAAACTTTCTAAAGGTCGTATTGGCCCCGTGTACCCGCCAGAGTGTCAGGGGTTCATCCACATGGTCCAGTTCCCAGTCGTGGGCGATGCGATAAAAAACATCGGCCTCTTCACATACGTTGAGGCTCTGGTCAAACCAACCCCCGTTGATACCCTGGCCAGAAGAAATTTTTTCTGCCGAAAGACTGGTCAGCGCCTCGCGGCTGACCATGGCCGATGACATGGATATCCACTGGCGCTGCATCAGTGCGGCAAAAGCCATGCCCCTTTGGGGCGAGGTTTCGGCAAACAGGCGCTTGAGCACCCGCCTGCCATCAAAAATCTCTGTATCTGTACACACAAGCCCCACACGGGGATTGGCTTCAAACAGGGCAACCTGCCGTTCCAGCTTGGTCGGCTTCCACAGGTCGTCGCAATCGAGAAAAGCCAGATACCGCCCACGCGCCTGCGCCAGGGCCAGATTGCGGCCCTCGCCCAGCGGAACAATGCTTTCTCCCCTGAAATAACGCACCTTTTCGCCATAGCTCTGGGCAATGGCCGGGCTTTCGTCGGTTGAGCAGTTGTCCCAAAAAACAACCTCAAAATCCGTAAAGGTCTGGGCCATGAGACTGTCCATGGCCTCGCGCAGATCGCGGGAACTGTTCAGGCAGTTCATGATAACCGAAACAGCGGGGGCATTCATGCTTTATCCTCGTTGCGTGCGGGGTGGGGGGTGGCAGCTTGCTGCACCGGGGGCTGGCCTGGCCCGAAGTTCTGTGGCGCAGACCTCTCTGTCTCAGAATTATCTGGCTCAGAACTCTCTGGTGCAGACGGCGCAAAGGAGGCCTGCTTTTTGAAGACCCATACCTTGCAGAGCATGTAGACCATGACCGGCACAAGCAGCACGGCAACGGGCATGGCCCAGGCATAGGGCACGCCCATGTTAACGAGCAGCCAGACAATGGCTGAATTGCAGCACAGGCCCACGGCCTGCGTTGCCGCAAAACGCGGCAGCATGGTACGGTGCGTGGCAATGCCCGCACCCGCCTCGGCAGCGCGAAAGGTCCACAGGCATTGCCCAAGGTAGGACACGATAAAACTGAGCGCATAGGCCAGGGCGTTGCCTGCCAGCGTGGGCAGGCCCAACACGCTGACAAACAGCAGGCCCAGCACAAAATAACACACCGAGGCCGCACCGCCCACTATGCCAAAACGCACCCAGCGCCTGGCAAGAAGGCCACGCACCAGAGCCGCAATCCCGGTGCAGCCGGGCACGCTCTGCCAGCCCCTAGCCACGGCAACCTCCGCCCGCGTGGGCAGCGGTTACTTCAGTGCGGCAATCAGTGCGTCGCACACGCTCTCCACGTCTTCGGTGCTCAGGCCGGGGTGCAGGGGCAGTGTCACCAGTTCGGCATAGAGCTGCTCGGTCACGGGCAGCGACTGCGCACCGCCGCCAAAGCAGCTCAGCAGATGGTTGGGCTTGTAGTGAACGCCGGTGGGAATGTCGCGCGCGGCCAAAAATTCCTTAACCGCGTCCTTGCGGCCCCCCAGCACGCGCACGGGCATGATGTGGCGCACCACAAAATCCTGCGCATCGGTGTGCAGCAGTGCCAGACCATCAACATCGACAAGTCTTTGCTCGTAAATGGCGGTCAGCGCCCGGCGGGCCGGGATGAATTCCGGCTCAAGACGCGCAAGCTGCACCCGGCCAATGGCTGCCATGATGTTGCTCATGTGGTAGCGCCAGCCCTGCCGTTTGACATCGGGATCCCACGAGCGGCCACCCGTAAAACGCTTTTGCGCGTCGTTGGCCACCGAAAGCAGGCGTGCATCGGAAGCCAGCTGCCCGGCCTCCTCGTCAAAGGCCACCAGACAACCGCCCTCGCCGCAGGTGATATTTTTGATGCCGTCAAAGCTGAAGCAGACCATGTCGCCAAAGCTGCCGATCTTGCGGCCATGGCTTTTGCAGCCAAAAGCATGGGCGGCGTCTTCCACCACGCGCAGGCCATTTTGACGGGCAAAGCTGTAGGTGGCATCGAGCTGCCAGGGGTTGCTGGCATAGTGAACGGGCATGATGGCAATGGTGCGGGGGGTCAGGCGGCGTTCGGCATCGGCCAGATCAATGGTGCCGGTTTCGGCCAGCACATCGCAGGCCACAGGCGTGCAGCCAGCAGCAGTGATCGCCTGAAAAGACGCCACAAAGGTAAGCGAAGGAACAAGAACTTCGGGGGTTCCCGCCACATGGCACTGGGCGGCAACGGCATCCACGGCCAGGTGCAGGGCCGCCGTGCCGGTATTGACCGTGATAACCTGGCTTGGCTTAACGCCAAGGTACTGGGCCACTTCTTCTTCAAAAAGGCGCACTTCGTTGCCCATGCCAAGATAGCCGTCTTCAGTAATGACGCGGCTAACGGCGCGGGCTTCAGCTTCACCCACAACGGAACGGGAAAGACGCATGGACATAAGGCCTCCTGCTGCGGCGGCATGACCGAGGCAGGCAGACCACCCCGGCTGGCGTTGGCTTCAGGCTGCGCGTCGTCACTCAAAAAAACCGCAGGCTCCGGGGCTTAAAAAACCCGCCGTCCGTGCAGATTCAGGGGTGCGCGCCTGGCCGCCATGCTAACCCGCATCGGCGTTCATGTCGCTCAATAACGTGTCGAGGTCAAGCAGAATGAGCAGACGGTCTTCAAGCTTGCCAACGCCGCGTATGTACTCCGAGCCGATGCCGCACACAACCGGGGGCGCGGCTTCGACAGTGGAGGCGGGAATGCGCAGCACCTCTGAAACGCCGTCCACAAGAAAGCCCACAATTTTCTGGTTGAACTCCATCACCACAATGCGCGTGTTGCCGTCGTGCTCCACCGGGGGCAGATGAAAACGCGTGCGCATGTTGACGACAGGAATAACCTTGCCGCGCAGATTGATGACACCTTCTATAAAGGAGGCGGCATGCGGAACCATGGTAATCTGCATGAGGCGGATGATCTCCTGTACAGACAGGATATCGACCCCGAACTCTTCTTCGCCGATACGAAAGGTGACCAGCTGGAGCAGATCGCCCTCGTGTTCCAGGCCAGAGCCCTGATGTGACTCAAACGTTGGTGTATTTACCGCGTCCATTGTATCCGTCATGGGATGGCCTCCATGGTATAAGGGGCGTATGAGCCCGCAAAGCGCCGCAGCGGCGGCGACTGAAACCCATTATTTGCAGTGGGTCTGCCGCAGATATTGCGGTCTTTCAGGCCCGGCTTTCTCACTTATCGGCCAATGCACAAAATACTTCATGCCCCTGCGCAAATTCGGGCGTGCCGCGTTAAAACCACGATTCCACAAGTGTGCGCTCGCCGGGGTGCAAATAATCAAGCCAAAGACCGCGCATGTAACTGTAGTGGTTGATGAGCAGATCCTTGAGCTTTGTCCTGTTGTGTTCCCACGGTTTGGGGCCGTGAAAATGCACGATTTTCGCCTCATCCCGGCATTCCGCCCGGTAGGGGGGGCAATTCCAGCAGTCGTCCAGCCGGGTAATGCGCTTGCCGAAAAAATAATTTATCAGGGATTGATCAAGGTTGCCGATACGCGATTCGTTTTCCTTACAAAAAGCCATAAAATGACCGATGAAATCGCGTTTGCGCAGCTTTTCAAGGTTAAACAGGGCCACGCCGCTGGAGTATGTCCAGATGGGAAAGGGCAAGGGCACGGTATAGCGCGCGCCCCGGAATTCATACGAAAGCTGCTGGTGCTGGTGAAAAAATGGTGCTGTGTACTCTCTGGCCATGCCCACATAGGCCGGATGCTGTGCAAAAAGTTCGTCCAGAGGGCGGTAAAAAAGCACATCCGTATCGCAGTAAAGCACGCGGTCGTCGTGGGCGAGTTCTGGCACAAGCGCAAGCTCGAGCTTGAGAAAACAGCCCGCGCAAGCCTGCCCCAAGGGCGTGAAATCATGGGGATCAAGCTGTGGAGTGTAACGCGCCACAGGAACATTCTCGGCCTCCAGCTCGGCCAGCAGGGCGGCATCCTGCCCGGCGTACACGCACAGGCAGGGGGCGTCGCTTCCCTGCACGGCACGCAACGAACGCACCGCCACCTTGAGCAGGGTCAGGTACTGAATCTTGTCGTCAAGGCAGAATACTACTTTCATGCATTCCCGCCCCGCAAACGGTGTTGCAGGGCAGCGGCCTGCCCCTGAAGCGCGCCGTTGTCAAAATCCTTTACTGCGGCAAGAACAGCGGAAAGGTCTTCTGCGTATGGAGTGCCGTCCACAAAGGGCAAAAAGCGCTCCAGCGAGCTTTCTGCATTGCCCCAGTCTGTTTCCACAAGATCTGGCAACTCGGCCAGCAGAACCAGCAGGCCTTCGCGGTGCTCTTCGTCCAGATGCATGGAACCCGTGGTGGGCGTGCGGCTTGCGCCTTCCAGACAGCGCACGCGCATCAGCACCTCGTTCATGCTCTCTTCAAATTCGTCAATCAGGCTTTCGCTGGGCGGGCTAAGGGGCAGCGAATTTTCCATACGCCGCGTGAGCCGGCACACGCGCTCGACCCCCAGGTTGGCGGCCACCCCCTTGACGGTATGCGCCAGACGAGCAGCGCCGCGCAGATCGCCGAAGGCCAGCAGCCCGCGCAATTCTCTTGCGCTGTCGCCATAGTGCTCTACAAAACGCAGCAAAAGCTCGCTGTACAGATCGTGGTTGCCACCCACGGTGGCAAGCCCGGCCTCCACATTGATGGCAGGGCAATCTGGCTCGGCAATGGCCGCAGCAGAATCGCGCATCACGTCCAGCTCCGTACCGCCGTTTTCACGCGCCAAGTTTTGCTCTGGCGCGGCGCTCTGGGCCAGGGGATTGTGCTCAAGCCCGCCGGGCAGCCATTGTTCCAGCGCGGCATAAAGGGCTGCGGGGTCAACGGGCTTGGTGAGATAGTCGTTCATGCCCACATTTTTGCCGTCCAGACGCGAGGCGGCATCGGCGTGCGCGGTCATGGCCAGAATGGGCAGGCTTTCAGAAGAATAACCCAGCTCGCGTATGCGCGTGGTGGCCTCCAGCCCGTCCATGATGGGCATCTGCACATCCATGATGACAAGATCAACGCCGCCAGCGCGCACTTCGTTTACAGCCGCCAGGCCGTTGGAGGCCACACGCACGGCCAGCCCTGCCTGCGCCAGAAGCTCGCTGGCAATCTGGGCGTTGATGTCATTGTCTTCCACCACCAGCACGGTGCGCTGCTGCATATCGGCGGGGTTGAATATGCTTTCCACCGCCTCCTGGGCTTCCTGAGCGGGCGAAGTTTCTGTTGTGCAGCAAGGCTGCACGCGCCCAAACGAAAGTTCAAAGAAAAAGCGGCTGCCCTTGCCGGGTGAACTTGCCACAGAAAGCTCGCCCCCCAGCAGATCAACCAGTTGCCGCGCAAGGGCCAGCCCAAGGCCAAGACCGCTGTTTGCACGGGTCAACGATTCGTCGCCAAGGGCAAAGGGTTCAAAAAGCTTTTCCCTAAGGGCCGCATCCATGCCGGGGCCGCTGTCGGCCACCACAAAAAGCAGGCGGCACACTTCCCCCTGCCCACCATCGTGCGCGTACTGCACGCTGCACTCCACAGTGCCGGTGCGGGTATACTTGACGGCATTGTCCAGCAGAATGCGCAACACCTCTTCCAGATGGCGCTCATCGCCTTCAATAACCGGGGGAACTGCGGGATCAATGGTAAAATTGAGTTCCAGATGTTTTTCCAGAGCACTGCCTGCCACACTTTGCCGCAGCAGTTCAAACAGACGCGACAGGTGAAAGGCGCGGCTTTCGCGCCGCAGCAGGCCCTCGTTTGCGCTCGAAAAATCAAGAATGCGGTTGACCATGTCGAGCAGCACACTGCCAGCCTTGTTTATCTGCGAAATATAGTCGCGCTGCACCCCGGTGGGGCCAGCCTGAAGGCTCAGATAACTCATGCCGATGATGGCGTTGAGAGGGGTGCGTATTTCGTGGCTCATGCGCCGCAAAAAATCCTCCTGCACGTGCGAGGCTTTTTGGGCCAGCTCAAGCGAGGTAAGGGCCTGCGCCCTGGCAAGCACGGCCTGCTGTTTGCTTTTGCGGGAGCGGCGCTCGGCCTCCTTGAGCTCGCGTATGCGCGTAAAGAGGGTTCCCTTCATGCGCTGCAAGGCCTCAAACATGTTGGAAAGTTCGTCCTGATGCCCAAGCTTGACCGGCGCGGGGTCGCCCCCCTCGGCCACGCCCCCGGCATAGCGGCTGACCTCGCCAAGAGGTTGCACCACACGCTTCTGAAAAATATAGATATTGACCACAGCGCTGGCACCAAGGGCCAGCAGGGCAACGGCCATGGCCCAGACCATCTGCGCAAGCGGGCTCTCCTGAAGGCTTATCTGGTCGAGAAAACTGCGGTACTGCACCTCGCGCAGGGCCTGGGCGCTGAACAGAACCTGCTGCACTTCGCTGTCCAAGTTTACCCTGTCGGCCCAGGCCTGCGCACCGCGCAGATCAAGGCCGTCCCTGTCCCAGTGCGGGGGGCCGCTGTTGCCAAGGGCCATGCTGACGGCTTTATCAAGCAAAGAATCGAGGTGTTTGCGCTGGGCCAGCAACGACTGCACCTGCGCCTGCATGCCCGCAGAAAGATTGATCTTGCGCGCTGTATCCTCAAAGGAAACACCGCGCGTGGCAACATCCTTCGCGGCCCCGTCGCGAATCTGGCTCAAAATCTGCCAGTTGGCGTACCTGTCTGGGCTGCCTGTAAAAATAAATGCGTGGGCTTCTTCAAAGCACTGGCGGGCATTGGTTTCCACATCCAGCAGCAATGAATCGAGCTCGTAGTAATTTTCGAGCATTCGCCTGCTGTCGTGCAGGCCGCGCCCAAAAGCCACCAGGCAAAGCCCCAACAGCAAAAGAAGCAGAAGCTGCGCGAGATTGGAAGTCTTGATAATGGTTTTGATGCTCATGCTTCTTGCTCCCGCAAACAGTAGGCCTTGCCTTTCGCCAAACCACACAGCCAGCAGGCCGATACCCGTCGCAACCCCAACCATGCCCGTCTCTTGAAGTATTGGGCTTCTTACCATAGGCTGCGGCAAAAATCATCCGCGACAATTCTGGAGAATCCGAAAAATCACCATGCCCCCCTCTGCCTCCAAACTACTGCCCCACATGGCCCTGCTGACGGCCATGGCCTTTTGGGGCTCAACATTTGTGGTACTGCGCATTGCCCTGGCGACCTTGAGTCCCCTGCAAACCATGGCTGGACGAATGCTTGTGGCCTGCGTGGTTTTTTTGCCCCTGTGCCCCCGCCTCTGGCGTGAACTGAAGATCCACGGGCATTGGGGAACCCTGGTGCTCATGGCCCTGTGCGAGCCCTGTCTGTTTTTTTTATTTGAAACACACGCCCTGCGCCTTACCACCGCCTCTCAGGCGGGCATGATCACCTCGCTGCTGCCCCTGCTGGTGGCCGCAACCGCCTTTGCCGCCCTGCGCGAACGCGCGGGCCTGCGCATGTGGCTGGGTTTTTTGCTGGCTGTTTGCGGGGTGACATGGCTGACACTGGCCGCAGTGCCCGACGACAAGGCCACCAACCCCCTCCTTGGCAATATTTTTGAAGCCCTGGCCATGTTCTGCGCCGCCGGTTACACCGTGCTGGCCCGCCATCTTTCCACACAGTACAGCGCCCTGTGCATAACGGCAGTGCAGGCCTTTGTGGGCATGGTCTTTTTTTGTCTGCTAGCCCTGACCATCCCAGAGTCAGACTCCTTTGTCAGCCTTGGCAAAACTTTTCCGGCCTGGGCTCCGTGGGCCTGCCTGCTGTACCTTGGCGGCATTGTTACCTTTGCCGGATACGGCCTGTACAATTTTGGCGTCAAACGGCTTTCTGCCGGACGCGCGGCAGCCTACACCAATCTTATTCCCGTCTTCGCCCTGCTTTTTGGCCTTGCCCTGCTGGATGAAAAACTGCTTCAGGCCCAGTACGGCGGCGCAGCCCTCATTGTGCTGGGCGTGCTGCTGAGCCAGTGGAAAGGCAGCAGCCCGGCCTGCAAGCCAGAGCCGCACACCGCAACCCCGCCCGCCTAGCCGCCGCAAGAAACCGTAACGCCTCGCGGCGCTCAGCCAAGGCCCAGCTGGGAGAGAATGGCGGGCATATCCAGTGCGGCTTCCACGGCGTCCGCCAGCCTGTCCAGCTCCGGCCCCAGGCTGTAGGTTGCCAGCGGCGCTGGCGGCAGCCCGGCCCCGTGCCGCAGGCTCTGCAACAAGGCGTGGCGGAACTCGTCCGCATCAAAAAGCCCATGCAGATAGCTGCCCCATACCCGCGCGCGGCCCTGATCATCGCAGAGACCCCAGCCAAGGGGCTGCTCCTCGCTGTCGGCCATGACCACGCGCACAGGCCGCTGCGCCAGTGCCTGCGTGCCGGGCTGCCCGGCAATGGGGGCATCAACCGGCGGCCCCGCTGGCCGGGCCGTGGACACAACCACGGTCTGCCCGTGGTGGATTTCGTATCCGCACACAGGTTGGCGCTCAAAACCGGTGAGGCAGGGGTGCGCCCAGCCTCCCGTGCGGCACAGCCGCTTGGCCGCCAGCAGCTCGGTGCGCAACGGCAGCAGGGCAAGCCCCGGCTCGCAGCCGCCTTCTTCAAGCCCCAGAGGGTCGGCAATTTCGGCTCCAAGCATCTGCAAGCCCCCACATATGCCCACCACGGCCCCGCGCCCCTCTTGCAGGCACTGATAGGCAAATCCGCGTACACAGGCGGCCAGCCCGCTACGCTGCAAAAAACGCAGATCGTCCACAGTGTTGCGGCTACCCGGCAAAATCACCGCATGCGGCGAACCCCAGTGCTCTGCACTGCGCACAATGCGCAGCCGCACACCGGGCTCGTCGCGCAGGGCATCGAGATCGGTGGCATTACTCAGGTGCGGCAAGTCGGGAACCACAATATCCAGCAACCCTGCTCCGCCTTCTGGCGCATTTTCTGCCCCGGCCCCGTGCGCGCCCGCATGCAGACCGGGCGTCAACCCCTGCTTGAAGCTCACGGAATCTTCTTCCGGAAGCCGCAGATTTTCCAGCATGGGCACAACGCCCCAGAAAGGCTTGCCCGTGCGGCGTTGCAGCAGGCTCAAGGCAGGATCAAGCAGGCTGGCATCACCCCGGAACTTGTTGAGAATAAACCCGCCCACCCTGCTGCGCTCTGCGCGGGTCAGCAGGGCCATGGTTCCCGCAAGGGCCGCAAACGCGCCGCCCCGGTCAATATCGGCCACCAGCGCCACCAGCGCCCCCGCATGGCGGGCCATGCGCATGTTTACAATGTCGTGCGCCCTGAGGTTGATTTCTGCCGGGCTGCCCGCACCTTCAATCACCATCACGTCCATGTCTGCGGCCAGGCTGCCGTAGGCACGGCGCACGGCCTTCCACGCCGTTGGCTTGTAGGTGAGATATTCGCTTACGCGCATCTGCCCCACCGGCTCGCCCAGCACAATCACCTGTGATCCCGTGTTGGATGTGGGCTTGAGCAGCACCGGATTCATTCGCACATCTGGCGCCAGACCGCAGGCCGCCGCCTGCAAAACCTGTGCGCGCCCCATTTCCTTGCCATCGCTGGTTACAAAGGAATTCAGAGCCATATTCTGCGCCTTGAAGGGCGCAACCCGCAGGCCGCGCCGCGCAAGCAGGCGGCACAGGGCAGCCGCCAGCAGGCTTTTGCCCGCATTGGAGCATGTTCCCTGAACCATCAGGGCAGGCGGCAGGGGCGGCTGCCCTGCGCGCCCTTGCCCGGTGGCAGACCGATGCGTTTTATCAAGCCCCATGCGGATGCTTCTCCTTGCACTTGCAGACCTTGCCGCGTGCTGTTTTGAACACTTTCTGTCTTTTTTCGGCAATATATGGATTGCGCGGCACTACCGCAACTGCCCTGCCCAAGACGGGAAGGGCCGTTTACCAGTTTTCTGCCCTGTTGTTTCTTCGTCTTGCACTGCTTGCGGGCATTTCGTATAAAGGAAACGGTGGTCATATCCATACCCCGCTGCCGAAAGGCACGGTCGGTTTACGCGGCCGCCAGGGCCGCGAATAGCCAGCGGAGATTCAATGAAGCGCATGATTATATGGATTCTGGGCGGCATTGCCGTGCTTGCAGTGGCGGCGGTCATTCTGATCAGCCGTGTGGACACGGATTTTGTGGTACGGCAAATCGCCGACGCCACAGCCAAGGCCACCGGCCAGCCTCTTCAGTTCGACACCCCGCCAGGAATTTCCTTTTTTCCTCCCGGCGTCCACTTTGGTCAGGCGCACTGGGGCAATGCTGACGAAGCCCAGGGCGTGTCCATTGCCGTCAAGGGCGGCATGGCACAACTGGAGCTAAGCCCTCTGCTTGCCGGCAATGTGGTTGTGCGCGAAATTCGCCTCGACAGCCCCGTTGTGGAAATTCGCGAAGGCAAATCCGTTGCCCCGCCAGAAACCACACCAGAACCGCCCAAGGCAGAAACGCCAAAACCCAATGCGTCCAAGCCTGGCAGTTCCAAGCCTGGCGCTGCCAAAAATGCGCCTTCAAAGGCCGAAACCGCCCCCGCCGACCAGCCCGCCCCTGCGGCAAAGACAGCTTTGGAGCCACCCGCCCTGCCCATTGAACTGAAGCGCCTGGTGCTGCGCCAGGGCTCGATTACCTATACGGGCGCTGCCGGGCAAATCCTGCGCATCAACGACGTCAACCTCTCGGTGGAAAATCTGCGCATCGGCCAGGAGGCCACGGTGCAGTGCGACTTTTCCTTTGCCCTTGGCAACAGCCAGAGCGATGCAGCCAAAGAGGCGAACAATCTTTCCGGCACGCTGGCCTTTACATCGCGCCTGCGCTATGCGCCGCCCCAGCTGCTTTTCAGGCAGACGGCCCTGACAGTTACCCCGCTGACCGGCGCACTGCCCAAGGAGGCTGGCCCCCTGCAACTCACCTGCGAGGGCACGTTGCGGCTCACCGATCTGCATTTGCAGCTTACGAGAGCCATCCTGGGCACCCCCCAGGCACGCATGACCATATCTGGCGAAGCGTCCCTGAGCGTGCCCACCTTTAACGGATCGCTGGAAATCGAGGGCTCGCCCCAAAAAATGGCGGCTCTTGCGGGCCATACCATCAAGCCCGCTCCCGGCAAGGACGAACTGCGCTTCAGAACCATGCTGCGGTATGTTCCCAATGCCATGAATCTCAGCCAGATGCAGTTGCAGACAGACGATATTTCCCTGCGCGGCGGGCTGCGTTTTGAATTCCCGGCAGATGCCCCTCTGGGCATAACCGCAGATATTCAGGCTGGTGCGATCAATCTCACGCCCTATCTGTCTGCGGCGGAAACCCCGCCTGCCAGCGGCAAGGCTCACGATGCCAAGGCCACCTCCAGCGAGGCAGAGACGGCACCTGCCAAAAAGGCGGCCAAGCCCGACCCCGCAGCGGCACAAAAAATGCCCGCACTGGACATTCGCGCCAAGGTTGCCTCCATCAGCAAGGGCGGTTTGCAGGCAAAGGACATTTTTCTGGCCATCAAGGGCGAAAAAGGCCGTTACGCCCTCACCTCGCTTGCTGCCACCCTTGGCAGCGGCGGCAGCATCAAGGCCACGGGCAGTGTAAATATGGCCAACGAAACCTGCGCCATCAAGGCCAATGCGGCCGATGTGGATCTGGGGCCGCTGCTGGTTGCCCTGGGCAAAAAGCGCACGGTGGATGGCCTCGCCATGCTGGAAACAGATCTCACCATGAACTGCGGCGGTGCGGCCGAAGTTCGGCAAAGTCTTGCTGGCCGTGGGCAAGTTGAAATCCGCCAGCTGCATGTACCGGCCATGGCCGAGCTTGGCAAAAGCCTGCCCATGCTTGCGGGCAAGGGCGGCCCGCTGCCCGACACGTTTGATCTGACCCGCGCGCCCTTTACGGCAAAGGACGGCGAAATCAACGCTGCCCCCATAACCGTTGCCTCGCCAAGCCTCAATGCCGCAGGCAAGGCCCGCATCAGCCTGCCCCGGCAGCACATTGATGCGGCCATGGACATCAAGACCCTGGGCCTGACCATCCCCGTTACGGCCAAGGGGCCTCTGAGCGATATTTCTTACGGGGTTGACCCCAAGTTTGCCCTTGATATGGCAAAAAAGCTGCCCGGCGCACTGCTGGATACGGGTAAGCAGGCAGGCGGTGTTACCAAGGATGCCACCAAGGGGGCAGGAGGCCTGCTGCGCGGCATTTTGGGCCGCTGATGCACTGCCTGCTGCTGCGTAAAATGCAGCTCCAGCTGTTTATCGGAGACCCGCAAATTTGGGCCGGGGCTTGCCTTTTCGGCGTCATGGGCTAAAGCTATTAGCATTGCGGGCGTTAAGCATACAAGAAGACCAGACAGAACAGCCGTGAGGCCTGCCTGAACGGGCAGCACCTTGGCACATCTGGTCATTACCGCGTTTTGCTGGACGGTCAGCCCCACACCTGACCGAACGACACGGATAGCATTGAGAGAACAGGCGGCAGTATGTACTTAATTATTGGACTGGTCATCGTTGCAGCTTCAGTCGGCACGGGCTACACCATGGCCCACGGCGAATGGGGCGTTCTTTTTCAGCCCGCCGAGTTCATTATCATTTTGGGTTGTGCCTTTGGTGCGTTCTTTGGTTCGCAGACCAAGTACACCTTTGGCCTGGTTCTCAAAAGCATCAAACACATATTCGCCGACCCCGGTTCCAGCAAAAACCACTATCTTGAAACCCTGGCCCTGCTGTACGCACTTTTTTCCAAGATGCACCGCGAGGGCGTGATCAGCATTGAAAGTGACGTTGAAAAGCCCGAATCCAGCCCTATTTTCAGCAAATATCCCAGTATTTCCAAAGACACCGTTCTGGTGAACTTTGTGGGCGACACGCTGCGCGTGTACCTGACCACGGGCGACCCCGCTGATATTGACAGCCTCATGGATGTGGACATTGAAACCATGAAGGAAGAAGGCATTTTGCCTGCCCACGCCGTGTCGCACATGGCCGAATCGCTGCCGGGCATGGGTATTGTGGCCTGCGTGCTTGGCGTGGTGCTCGCCATGGGCAAGATCAACGAACCCCCGGAAGTTCTGGGCCACTACATTGCGGCAGCACTTGTTGGTACGTTTTTTGGTATTCTTGCCTGTTACGGCCTTTTTGGCCCCATGGGCGCCAAGCTTGAAAACTATGTGGCCGAAGAGCATTTTTATTTCAACGCCATCAAGGAAGCCGTGGCTGCGGCCATTCGCGGCTCTACCCCGCTGATCGCCGTTGAATATGGCCGCAGGGCCATACCCTATCCCTTTCGTCCCTCGTTTGCCGAAATGGAAGAACGCCTCAAGAGCGGCTAGGCCGTTCGCGCGGGGCTGCCCCGCCCACATTTTGCCCTGTGGCCAAAATCTGCTATGGTTTGGCCAGATACGGGCGCTGGCGGCCAGAGGCATCTGGCCCCGGTACAAGGTGCGCGGCCCTGCGCACAATACTTAAGAAAGGAGGAAGCCTATGGGCGGTGGCGCATGGAAAGTGGCCTATGCCGACTTTGTTACAGCCATGATGGCCTTCTTTCTGCTGCTGTGGATCCTCAGCATGGTTCCGCCGGATACAAAGGCGGGACTTGCCGCGTATTTTAGCGGAGAGCGCAACTTCGACTCCAGCTCCACATCCCCCATTTCAAACAATCCGTTTATCCAGAATACGGACAAGATCGACGCACGCGACCTCAAGATCAACGAAGTTGAAAAGTCGCACTACGCCATTGCCCAAAAAATCAAGCAGATGCTCATGGCCGATGCCGTGCCGCAGAATTCTTCGGGCATCAGCGCCGACGATGTGGGCGTGCAACTGCGCGTCAATTCGGACGTCATGTTCAAGCCCGGCAGTGTCGAACTGCTGCCCGAAGGCACAAAGGTGCTTGAAGCCGTGCTGAAGCTGATGAACGAATACAACCTGTATCTTGTGGTGCGTGGGCATGCCGATTCCACAGAAGCCCGGCCACCCTACGCATCTGCCTGGGAGCTCTCTGGCGGGCGCGCTTCAGCAATGGTTCACTACCTTGCCAACCACGGCATCAAGCCCACGCGCATGCGCGCTGTAAGCTACGGCGACACGCGTCCCCTCAAGCCCGGCATTGACGAGCAAAGTCGCGCTCTGAACCGGCGGGTGGAATTTTTCTTCCATCGGCCAGAGGTCATGTCGTACAGCGTAGTGTACTAGCCTGCCCCGATTTTCAAAAGCAGCGAGGCCCCTGTGGATCACAAGGGCCTCGTTTCAGTTATGACCAACTTTGCGCCGTGCGGGGCGCATTTCTATATTTTGCGTACCTCAGTGTACCAGGCGGCGGCCTCTTCCAGCAGCTTGCCGGTGCGGGCGGCCAGGGCCTGCGGGTCTTTGAGGTAGCCGTCGAGCAGCAGGCTGGCATCAAAAAGATGACCGGTCATGTCTGCAAGAATCCTGTCTTCCGCATCGGCCCTGAAGATACGCAGCATGCTGCGCAGCAGCGGATGGTCGCGGTTGACCTCCAGCACCTTTACGGGGATGGAATCGTCCTTCTGCATGACCTTGAGCAGCTTTTCCATGGAAGAGGACATGCCGCCCTCTGGCGAAACCAGCACGGCAGGGCTGTCTGCCAGGCGGTGCGAAACGCGCACGTCCGTGACCTTTTCACCCAGAATTGCCTTCATCTTTTCCAGCAGGGCATCAAACGTTGCGCTTTCGTCTTCCGAAAGCGGCGCAGCTGCCTCGTGCTCCGGCTGCTCCTTGTCTGCAAAATCGTTCAGGGCATCGTCTGCCGCTGTTTCCACAGACTTGAATTCCCATTCCTTGTACTTGGCAAGGCTGTCCATCACAAATTCGTCAACCGGCTCGTAGAGCCACAACACTTCAATGCCCTTGCGGCGGAAGCGCTCCATGTGCGGATTGAGGCGGGCAGCCTCGCGGTTGGGCGCGGCCACGTACCAGATGGTTTTTTGCCCTTCGGCAGCGCGGGCCATGTATTCGTCAAGGCTGGTCAGCGCGTCGGCATCGGCCAGCGTAGAAGAATTAAACCGCAGCAGGGCGCAAATGCGCTCGCGGTTGGCATAATCGTGGTAGCCCAGCTTGAAAACCTTGCCGTGCAGGTTCCAGAAGCGGCTGTACTTTTCCGCATCGTCTCTGGCCAGCTTTTCCAGATGGCCCAGAGCCTGCTTTACCAGCACCTGGCTGATCTTGCGCAGCACCACGTTTTCCTGAAGCGTCTCACGCGAGATGTTCAGGGGCAGATCTTCGGTATCCACCACGCCCTTCATGAATGCCAGATATTCAGGCACCAGTTCCTTGTTGCGGTGCTGTATCAGCACACGCCGGGCGTAGAGATCGAGGCCCCAGTATTCGCGGTCTGCGCCAAAAAAATCCTGCGCAGAATCTGGCGTGAACAGCAGCGCATTGAACTGCACGGGGGCATCCACAGAAAGGTGCAGGGTGTCCAGCGGATCCTTGGCGTCGTAGGTCAGCGCCTTGTAGAAAGAATCGTACTGCTCCTTGGTTACCGAAAACTTGGGTTCACGCCACAGCGCTGGCTGCGTGTTGACCCGCTCGCCGTCCACCAGAACGGGAAAGGGCACAAAGGCCGAATGCTTGCGGATCACGGATTCAACGCGGAATTTCTCCGCAAATTCGGCGGCATCGTCCTTGAGCCAGGCCTTGATGACCGTGCCCCGCACGGGGGCCTCGCCGGTGGCGGGCTCGAGGGTAAACGTGCCCAGGCCGTCGCTTACCCACACGCTGGCCTCGGCATTGTCGCCAAAGGCAGGCCGCGAGGTAACCTCTACCTTGCTGGCCACCATAAATACGGAATAAAAGCCCACGCCGAAACGGCCAATGATATTGGCGGCATCTGCGGGCCGGGCATCCGCGCCCTCTTCGCCTGCTGCGTCGGCGTCGGCTGTACCCTTGGCGGCGTTTTCAGCAGCCACATCGGCCAAAAACTGCTCTGAACCTGACCGGGCGATGGTTCCCAGGTTTTCGGCCAGTTCTTCTGCGGTCATGCCGACGCCGGTATCGGCAATGGTCAGCACCTTGGCATCCTTGTCCAGGCTGATGCTGATTTCGAGCGGAAGGTCAGTAACACTTGGGCTTTCGCCACGGCTCATGCGATAACGCAATTTGTCCAGCGCGTCTGATGCGTTGGAAACAAGTTCCCGCAAAAAAATTTCGCGATTGGTATACAGTGAATTTGTGAGGATATGCAGGACCTTGCGCACCTCAGCGCGGAATTGGCGGGAATTCTTACCAGCCTCTGCCATGACAAACCTCCTGAAAAAAGATATGGTTGAAAATAATATCCCCTACCGAATTTTCAAGGGGTGCCACCTAAAAAAACAGCAGTTTTTTGTGTGGCCTTGGCCGTAACGCAGCAGGGGGACTGGCTGCGGCGGCACTGTATTGGCCGTCAACATGAACTTTCTTTTCAATTCAAAGGGGGATAATTTATCGCACCCGCGCCAATAAAGGCGTGTAGGGCAAAATGATATTCGTAACTACTTGCCATTCGATGGGAAAAAAGCTATCTCGCCTGAAGGATATTCAAGGAGGGCCTACATGGACGTTGTAATGCTTTCGCGTTTGCAATTCGCTGTGGCCGTTTTTTTCCACTTTATATTCGTGCCGCTGACCCTCGGTCTTTCCGTCATTCTTGCATGGATGGAAACCCGTTATGTTCGCACCGGCGACGAATTCTGGAAAAAACAAGCCAAATTCTGGGGAAAACTTTTTCTCATCAACTTTACCCTGGGCGTGGTGACAGGTATCACACTGGAATTCCAGTTTGGTACCAACTGGTCGCGCTACTCTGAGTATGTGGGTGATATTTTTGGTTCACTGCTGGCCATTGAAGCCACGGTGGCCTTTTTTCTTGAATCCACATTTCTTGCCGTCTGGCACTTTGGCTGGAACCGGGTTGGCAAAAAAATGCACCTCGCTTCCATCTACATTGTGGCCTTTGCGGGCAACCTTTCCGCACTCTGGATCATTCTTGCCAACGGCTTCATGCAGCACCCCGTGGGGTACACCATCAACGAAGCCATGGGGCGCGCCGAGCTTGCCAACTTCTGGCAGGTGGTGACCAACGGCTACGCCTGGGGCATGTATGCCCACACCGTGCTTGCCTCGTGGGCACTTGGCGGCTTTTTTGTGCTGGGCGTTTCTGCCTGGCATTTGCTGCGCAAGAGCAACGTGGAATTTTTCAGGGCATCGTTCAAGATGTCTGCCGTCTTTACCCTGGTTCTTGTTTTGCTGCTTGGCCTTTCGGGCGACCAGCAGGGCAAGACAGTTGCCCAGTTGCAGCCCGCCAAGCTGGCCGCTCTGGAATCGCACTGGGAAACAGGACGCAATGTGCCCTTCTATCTGCTGGCCTGGCCCGATGAGCAGAATGAAGGCAACAAGGTGCAGGCCATTGGCATTCCCGGCCTGCTGAGCTGGATTGCCTACGGCAGCACCGATGCAGAAGTTAAGGGCCTCAAAGATTTTGCCGTGCAGGACCGGCCCCCGGTCATGCCCACCTTCCTGAGCTTCCGTGGCATGATCGCCATGGCGGGCATCTTTGTACTGCTGGCTGTTGGCGCTTTTTTGCAACGCAAAAAGGACGAACCCTGCCCGCTGCTGCTCAAGGCGCTGGTATGGAACATTCCCCTGCCCTACATTGCCATCATGCTTGGTTGGGCAGTGGCCGAAATTGGCCGCCAGCCCTGGATTGTTTACGGTCTCATGCGCACTTCCGACGCGGTTTCGCCAGTACCGGCAGAAAATGTCGCCATATCACTGGGCGGCTTTATTGTGGTGTATTCCCTGCTGGGCCTGCTGGACATTTACTTGCTGCGTAAATACGCCATCAAGGGCCCCGACGCCCAGGAGGTATAGCCATGTTGGAAACCATCTGGTTTGTGCTGTGGGCGTTGTTGTGGGCCGTGTACTTTATTCTGGACGGATTTGATCTGGGCCTTGGCTCGTTGCTGCCATTTTTGGGCAAAAACGAATCAGAGCGCCGCATCATGTACAATGCTGCCGGCCCCTTCTGGGACGGCAACGAAGTGTGGCTTATCTCGGCTGGCGGCGTGACCTTTGCGGCCTTTCCCAAGGCCTATGCTGTCATGTTCAGCGCGCTGTACGCACCGCTCTTGCTGCTGCTTTTTGCACTGATCTTCCGGGCCGTCTCGTTCGAGTTCCGCAACAAGGTGGAACACGACAGCTGGCGCGCCCTGTGGGACTGTGTACACTTTCTTTCCAACCTCATTCCCTGCGTGCTTCTGGGTGTGGCCTTTGCCAACCTGTTCATGGGCATACCCATTGACGCCAAGGGCGTATACCACGGCAACCTGTTTAGCCTGCTGAATATTTACGGCCTTGCTGGCGGCGTGTTCTTTTTGTGCATGTTCTCGCTGCACGGTTCGCTGTGGCTGGCTATCAAGAGCACCGGCAGCCTGCAAACCCGCGCGGTTGCCTCGGCCACCTTTTTGTGGCCCCTGATGCTGGTGCTGCTGGTGGTCTTTCTGGGTCTTACGGCCATCTACACCAAGCTTTACGCCAACTATCTGGCCATGCCCGTGCTCTTTGTTCTGCCTCTGCTGGCCCTTGGCGGCCTTGTGGGCGCGCGAGTCATGCTGGGCGCGGGCAAGCTGTGGCTGGCCTGGGCTTGCAGCGCCGTGTTTATTCTCGGCGTCACCTTCTTTGGCGTGGCGGGCATGTTCCCCGGCATGATCATTTCTTCCATTGATCCTGCCGCCACTGTCACGGCCTTCAACGGCGCTTCGAGCCAGCTGACCCTCAAGATCATGCTGGGCGTGGCCCTGGTGATGGTTCCCATTGTGCTTGCCTACCAGTTCTGGCTGTACAAGACCTTCTCTGCGCCAGTTACTGACGAAGACCTCAAGGACGAGCACGCCTACTAGGCCGCTCTTCATAGTGATTGACAAAAAGTCCCGTGCTGTAACCAGCGCGGGACTTTTTTTGCTCAATACCTGTCATGCAGCACACAGCCAGGCGAGTCCGCCGCAGCGTATGCCCAAATAAAACGCACCGGCTGCGTACAACACGCCATGCCGGTGCGGAAAGAGTTTCTTTAAGGCAGAACGCCTGGGCAGATCGGTCAGTCTGTGGATTCAACCTCGCGCACGCAGTAGCCCTGTTGTTGCAGCGGGGTAAAGTAGTTGGTTCCCCAGGTCACGGCCAGCACAAACACCGCCGCAAACAGGCCAATGGCCGGGCTCCACAAGGGTGCGGCAGAAAGCGCCAGCCGCATGAGCAGCGTGCCGATAACAAAACCGGAATTGCGGAACACGGCGTGGAAGGCAGGCATGTACCGCTGTGCGATCAGCACCATGGCAATATCCGCAAAAATCAGTACCGTGTAGAGAGTTTCAAAAAAATTGTGTTCTTCACCGGTTTGCACAAAAAGCATAAAATCCCTGATGCCGGTGATGAGAAATATGCCAAAGAGGGCCAGTGCCAACATTTTTTTGCTCATGACATAGCGCATGCGCAGATCGGCTGTGGCAATAAAGTGCAGATGCTGCCGGGCGATACGTTTATAGAGCCCAAGACACAGGTACACGGCCAGAGCCCCGGCGCCCGAAACGGCAATGCTGATAACCGGCAAGAGGTCGTTGACCACGCTTACCGGTTCCGGCAAGTGGGCCAGTTCCTTAAAGGCATTGCGCAGCAAGATAAGGGTAAGAATCTCAAACTGCTTGCCCATGGATTGAGAAAGTGAACTGGGTATCACCAGTATGAGGCTCATGACCTCAAGCCCAAGTATCAGGGTAAATGCCAGGTGGATGGCATAAAAATGGCTGTGCGGCGTAATATTTGCCAGCCAGGGCGGCAACACACCCAGGCGCTTGAGCTCTACCCCAAGCAGAGCCAGCAGATATACCCAGAGGATGCACAGGGCCACGCGGCGCTGGGTGGCGGCACGCTCCCAGGCAGAATGCAGCCAGTCAAAAACATCCGTGATGGGCTGTAATTTTCCAATGAACATGCGGGGTACTCCATAGAGAATTGTCGGGCCTGCCGGGGCAGATTCCGTCTGGCAAAAGAATATATACAGCTTGCCAAATGTCAAAGACTACTAATCCTGATATGGTAACACGGCTGCCCGCAGGGCGGCTGCGGGGTGCAGAGTATGCGCACTTGCCAAGCATCAATATAGTACGTAGAGAAAAGGCTTCCCCCGCGTTACAGGACACCGGCGTACCCGGTGACACTGAAGGTTGCGGGCCGCACGCGGCCTGACAAGCGCGAGCCGCCCCACCCTGCCATGCCGCCCGACCCCGCAAGACAACGGGCCTCGGTACGGCATGTTTGGCTATTGGCGGTTTGCCGCAACAGGGCGTGGGGCAACAGGGTGCGGGTTGTGCATACTCCGCCCTGCCTCCAAGGATTTGACCGGCGGTAACGCCGCAAGAGCTTCATGAGGTAGAACGTCATGCCCCATAAGGGTCCGCATATCTCCATTTCTCCCGACTATGTGGTGAACAGAATTCTGCGTATCAACATTGATGATTTTGCAGAATGGCCCGAATCTGTGCGCAATCTGGCCATCGCCATAGCCGAAGAACTGTTTCTGGTGGCTTACAACCCCTTTATCAATGCGGAAACTGTCCGCACCAGCGTGCGCGAAAGCTTTGACAAGGAAGCCGTTTCGCTGGCGCACTACTATGCCACGGCCATCAGCGAAGGCCTCACCATGTTCTGGTCGGCCCACGAGGCCGAGACCGCCTTTCGTACCAAACTGGTGGACGCGCTGCACAAGGTTCTGCCCGATGAGTGCATTCTGACCAACCCTGCGGCCATGGTCGAATCGGCCACCGACGCCACTGACCTGCGCATGGAACTGCCCCTGCTGGTGGTGGAGCCCGACAATACCGAACAGGTGGCCGAGCTGGTAAAACTTGCCAACGACATGAAATTTGCGCTCATTCCGCGTGGCGGCGGCTCCGGCATGACCGGCGGCGCTGTGCCCGCGCGCAAACGCACTGTTATTGTAAGCCTTACCCGCCTTACGCGCATCAGCCCCGTTGATCTTGAAGCCATGACTGTCACCTGTCAGGCCGGGGCCATCACCCAGGCCGTCATCAACGCGGTGGACGCCAAGGGTGCGCTTTTTTCCGTTGACCCCGCTTCCAAGCAGGCGTCTACCATCGGCGGCAACGTGTCTGAAAACGCTGGCGGCCCCAGCGCTTTTGAGTACGGAACCACCCTCGACAACCTGTTGTGGTGGCGCATGGTCACCCCCACGGGCGAAATCATTACCGTAGAGCGCGAAAACCACCCCCGCCACAAGATACTGCCCGACGAAACGGCAATTTTTGTGGTCAAGGACGTGAGCGGCGGCGTGCGCAACGTGGTGCATCTGCGCGGTGACGAAATTCGCCTGCCGGGCCTTGGCAAGGACGTGACCAACAAGGTTTTGGGCGGCCTGCCGGGCATGCAGAAGGAAGGCGTGGACGGCATTATCACCGAAGCCTGTTTTATCGTACACCCCAAGCCCAAGCACAGCCGCGTGATGGTGCTTGAATTTTTTGGCCGCTCCATGCACCCCGCCGCTGTGGTGGTGCGCGAGCTGGTCGCCCTGCGCAACCGTATCCGTCTGGAGGGCGACTACGCCCACCTTTCGGCCATGGAAGAATTCAACGCCAAGTACGTTCAGGCCATCGAATACAAGCGCAAGTCCGAAAAATACGAAGGCTCGCCCATCTCGGTCATCATTCTGCAAGTGGATGGCGACGATCCCTATCTGCTCGACAAGTGCGTGGGCGACATCGTGAGCGTTGTTGAACAGCAGGACAACGTAGATATCATCGTTGCCGCCGACGAAAAGGAAGGCGAACGCTTCTGGGAAGACCGGCACAGGCTTTCGGCCATCGCCAAGCGCACCTCTGGCTTTAAAATGAACGAGGACGTGGTCATTCCCATGGACCGCATCCCCGATTTTGCCTTGTTCCTCGAACAGATCAACCTTGAATGCACGGCTGCGGCCTACCGCCACGCCTTGCAGGAAGTGGGACGCCTGCCGGGCTTTCCCATGGAAGACAAGGACTTCAACCGCGAGTTTTCGCAGGCCTCCAAAGCTGCCTCTGGCGATGTTGCCGCTACCGAGCTTTCAGACATGGAGCTGGCGGCCCGTGCCGAAGAATTTCTTGGCAAACTCAAGGAAAAATACCCCCATCTTGCCAAAAAAATCGACAAGATCAGGGAATACATGGACGCCAGCCGCATTGTGGTGGCCAGCCACATGCACGCGGGCGACGGCAACTGCCATGTGAACATCCCCGTCAACTCCAACGATGCCCAGATGCTGGAAGAGGCGGAAGAAACCGCAGCCCGCATCATGGCAGAATGTCAGGAGATGGGCGGCGAAGTTTCGGGCGAGCACGGCATTGGCATCACCAAGATCGCCTTTTTCGGCAAGGACAAGATGGACGCGCTGCGCGCCTTTAAAGAGCGCGTTGACCCCCGCGATGTCATGAACCCGGCCAAGCTGGTGTTCCGCGAACTGCCGGTGCGCCCCTTTACCTTTTCGTTCAACAGGCTTATCCGCGATATCCGCGAGAGCGGCCTGCCCGACAAGGAAAAGCTCATCAGTCTGCTCACCTCCATCCAGGTGTGTACCCGCTGCGGCAAGTGCAAGCAGGTCTGCTCCATGTGCTACCCAGAGCGCTCCATGCAGTACCACCCCCGCAACAAGAACATGGTGCTGGGCATGCTGCTTGAGGCTGTGTACTACAGCCAGGTCAACAAGGGCCGCATTGACGAAAGCCTGCACAAGGCCCTGCGCGATATTGTGGAGCACTGCACAGCCTGCGGGCGCTGCATGGCCAACTGCCCGGTCAAGATTCCCTCTGGCGAGGTGGCGCTTACCCTGCGCGCCCTGCTGGAGCACGAAGGTGCGGGCGGCCACCCCATCAAGGGGCATGCCCTTGAATGGCTCTCGCGCGATATTCAGCACCGCGTACCCAAGGCCGCCAAAATGGCCTCTCTGGGTCAGAAGATGCAAAACAAGTTTCTTGGTTTCTTGCCTGAAATGTGGAAACGCCGCATGAAAAGCCCGCTGTTCTCCGGGCGCGGCCCCAAGATGGGCTATACCAACCTGTACGAAGCCCTCAAGCTGCACAGGGGTTCCATCTTTGCGCCTGCCGAGCCCACACCCGGCATGCCCTGTGTGCTCTATTTTCCCGGTTGCGGCGGCGCGCTGTTCTATGACCGCATCGGCGTTTCTTCTGTCATGCTGCTGCTCAAGGCGGGTTTTGCCGTTGCCGTGCCGCCAAGGCATCTGTGCTGCGGTTTTCCCCTGCTGGCAGCCGGCATGGATACGGCTTTTGAAGACAACATGGCCCAGAACCGCCAGTATCTGGCCTCCATGCTGCGCAACCTTGCCAAGCAGGGCTTTGACTGCAAACACCTGGTAACGGCCTGTGGCTCGTGCCGCGATGGCCTTGAACGCCTGCACATGGAAACGCAGTTTCCGCAGCTTACCCTGCGCGATGTAGGCCAGCTTACCCTGCCCCTGTTGGACAAGAACAAGCTCAAAGCCCCGCTGGCCGAAGGATCGAAGGTTGTGTACCACGGGGCCTGCCACTGTGAATGGTCCGACGTACACAAGATCAAGGGCCAAAAACAGATCATCAAGGCGCTGGGCGATTTCAGTGGGGCCGATATTTCCCTCAACCCCGGTTGCTGCGGCGAATCGGGCATGGGGGCCATGACCTCGCCCGACATCTACAATCTGCTGCGCTCGCGCAAACAGCAGCGCCTTGGCGATGCTTTTGAAGAAGCTGGCGACGCGCCTGTCATCGTGGGTTGCCCCTCGTGCAAGATCGGCATCGGGCGCTGCCTCATCAACATGCACGACAAACGCCCCGTCATGCATGTGGTGGAATGGCTGGCCAGCCAGATCGACGGCGAAGACCGCCGCCAAACCTTCCGCAAGAAGGCCAACGAAGTACGCAGCGAAGTACGGGTTGTAGACGTAAAATAACACCCCGGTTCATTGATGCATCTGCCCGGTGGCGCAAAGGCGCTGCCGGGCAGTCAAGGCCGCCCTGGCGCATGGTGACAGGGCAACCAGCATATCAAGTCATAACGCGCGGTGGTTTCTGTTTTTGGCCTCCCCGCGCAAACAGAAGGTCTGTCAGCCATGGCGCAGCCTGCCAACACTGCCGCGCCACACAGCGGCACAGCTCCGGCCCATCCATCTTCCGACCGTCCCAATCTACCCGCACCCGGCTGGCTGTGGTGGGCTCTTGTGCTTATCCTGCTGCTGCCCTTTGCCTACGCCTTTGGATTTCTGTTTCCGCGCGGCGACGATTTTGATGAAGTCACCAGAGCCATGTTTCCCTTTGACCTGCCCGGCGGCCTGTACGAAGTAGCGCGCGAATGGCTCACCTGGAGCGGCCGCTACACCTACCATTTTTTGGCAGTTTTTCTTGGCAAGGCTGGTGAGCTGCGCCCGCTTTACGGCCTTGTGTGCGCCGGAGTGGTGGCCTTGTACGGTGTTGGCCTGTACGGCCTTGCGCGGGTTGCAAAAGTGGAGCGGACTCCTGCCATTTTTTGCGGCCTGCTGGCAGTGCTTGTGGTTCTTGGCGGTCATCAGTGTCTGCCCAATCTCTACATGCTTACCGATACCCTGACCATGGGCGTCTTGCAGGCCATGACCCTGGTATTTTTGTGGGCGCTCTGCCGGCTGTGGCACGCTCCCGCGTCGCAGGCGCTCAAGGCACGCAGGCAGGCCATCATTGTGGGCGTGTTGACCGTGGGCGTTTTTGAACATTCTGCCCTGGCGGCTCTGGCGGCCTGCACGGTTGCGGTGCTGCTTGCCTTTTTGGACAAGCTGGCCAGCCGCGAAACAGAGCCCGATTCCGCGCAAAATCCCCGCACCAGGTTGCGGCATGTCTGCACCTTGTGGGTGTGGATTCTGGGCGCATTGCTGTTTTCATTTCTCTCGCCGGGCAATCAGGTACGCCGTGCCACCCGCCACATTGATGCCGATGTGCAGATGCGGCAACTGGCCGCTGCCTTTGACCAGTGGCAACAGGTTGTGCTGGGGATATTCGATGGTGTGCTGCCCTGGGCGGTGCTGCTGCTTGTTCTTTTGCTGCGCGGCCTGCGTAAGCATAGGCCACTGAGGCCGCAAGCCCACGCGGCCCGATCTGGCTGGCTGCTGGCGCTCTTTGCTCTTGCCGCCTATCTGGGCCTCTCTGGACTGCTCACGGTGTTACACGCTCTGAGCGACGTAACCATCACCACTGCTGCCAAACTACCCGCAGGGCTTGCTGTTTTTGCGGCCTATGCCATGGGTTTTGCCCTGTGGGGCATACTTGATGCCTGCCCTGTTGCGGAGCGCACCCTGGCACGCCTGCCGCGTCAGGGTATCCTGTGCGTGCTGCTCATTCCCCTGCTTGTCATGCTCGCCAGCGGCTACAACTGGCGTACTACGGCAGCCAACGCGGCCAATGGCAGCATGGTACAGCTTGGCCTGCAATTACAGGAGCGTTACGACACGCTGCGCAGCATTGGTCAAAATGCGCAACCGCAAGATGCTCCACCCCGTTTTGGCCTGTTGGGCGAAATATACCGCCCTGGTGCGCGCAGGCGGGCAATTGATCCCAGCCTGCCCCAGCCAGTGGTGCAGTGCAGCATTCCTGACACGGTTTTTCCTGTGCAGATGGGCGAGACGTTGCCCGCGCAGCCTGAAACCTGGCCCAATCTGTGGGTCGCCTGGATGTACGGGCTTGGCAGCGTGCGCAGCGCACAGCCGGTTGCTGCCGCTGCCGTCACCACACTGCTTGCGCCAGCTGAAGTTGCCGCCCAAAAACCCGTAGAAATGGCAATCCCCGACGAGTTGCGCGGCGCGGGCATTGATGGGGCATGGCTCATACGCGCCAACGGTGCGCCCGCCCAGGATCAATTGGCAACGGCCGCAACATTCAGCAATCTATGGCTGGTATTGCATGGACAGAATCTGTCCCGCATCAAACGCATTGCGGTTTTAAGGGTCAACAAGGAAGACTGGCGCAGGCTCTTGCCCACAGTTTTGCAAGGCCAGGCCGCTGAACTTTTACTTAAGCAGCGGCAGCTGACAACCAATGCCGCCACCGGTCAACTGACCGATGCCCAAACACGCATAGCTGCGGCGCTGGCAGGTGAGACGCTGTATTTCGATGCTGCTGGCTGGACGCAGGGAGAATACGTGGCCGTGCCGATGTGCCCGGCGGTCAGCACTCCGCTGTGGCTTTTTATGGGGATAGACAACGGGCAGATGTTCAGGCTTGATCTGTCGCATTCCTGACCGGGACAGGCAGACACGGCAGCAGCGTACTGATTAGATGTATCTGGCCCAGGGAACGGCCTGAAGAACCGTGGTCACACTGTGAAAAAAGGCCTGCGTTTCGTCGGCAGAAGGCTTATCTGGCAAGGGGTAACGCCCACGATACCAGGGCAGGGTATGCCGCAGGGCGGCTTGCAGAAAATCCTGACCGGGTTGCAACACCTGATGCGGGCGAGTGCAGGTGGGATCCTCCCCCCGTGCGCAGGGGGCCCCGTACACGATGTACCTTCTGCACGCCATGGGCCGCACCGGGTACACGGCACACCGCCCCTCATGCAAGAATGGGCATGTGGCCCCAAGCCTTGCTGTTTCTCCCCCAAATGCCGCCAAACGCGCAGCCAACGCCTGACGCACGTCAGCGGCAAGACCCAAAACATGGTCTGTAGCGGCCGACATGCAAGATGACGCCCCGCCAGTCCCGGAGCAAGACGCAGGGGCCATACCTTGCTGCTCATGACGCACCGCCGGGGCAGCCGCATGACCAGACACCAGCTCTGGCCCCATAAAGATTCGCAAGCCAAGAATTTCCAGCGGGGTCAGCGGGATAGGCTGTGTGCAGCAATGATAGCAGCCCGCGCCGCAGGCAGGCTTTTGCCCCCTGTGGGCAATGGCCTGCGCCATACCGCAATCCACAACCGCAAAGGCATCCAGCAGCAGATCCATACCCGGCAGCGCCCGCTCAAACCGGCGGTTGTAGTATCTGTACCTTGTGTCTGCTGCCGCGCTGCCTGCCATTATTGTGCCTTGTATACGGCGACCCCGCAGCCCCCCCCCAGAGAGGATCGGCCACGGGGCCGGAGCAGAATTATTTGAGCCGCAACGTCCAGTCAGTCATAGCCTGCATGACCGCTGCCGCCTGTTTCACAAGTGCCTCGTCCTGCACATCGCCGTTGTCGGCAAAGGCGGGGGTAAAGGCATTGGAGAACAGCTCTGGCTTGTTCAGAACGTGCAGATTCAGGTATACGCAAACCTGACGCAGATGATACTGCGCGCGCGATGTGCCCATTCCCCCGCCAGCGCCCACGATGCAGACAGTTTTATCCGCAAGGGGCGCAAGGTCAGGCTCACGCGAAAGCCAGTCCAGCGCATTCTTCAGCGCCGGGGCCAAAGAATAGTTGTACTCAGGGCAGGCCAGAACCAGCCCGTCTGCGGCGCTGACCAGATCAACCAGCTTCTGCACCGCTACGGGCTTTTCCATATCTGCATTATAGAAAGGCAGCGCGGAAATATCCGCAATTTCAAGGCTCGCTCCCTGAGGAAGGTTGGCCGCGCAGCACCGCAAAAGCCCTGTATTGCGCGAGGCCTTGCGCAGGCTGCCCGAAATACCGACAAAGGTAACGTTTCCCATACACAGCTCCTTGAGGTTGTTCAGACACTAGCAGTTTACTGTGTTTTAATCCAAAAGCCCACAGCAAAACCGCTGGTTCACCGGCATGCTATGGTGCAGGCACGTGGCTCGACACCCGCTTCCATCACCAGAACATGCAGACAGAGGCGGGCGGCTGCACGCAATACATGCGCAACAAACCTATTGGGCCTGCCCCTTGGCACTGGCCCTGCTTTCAAACTTTGCCTTGTCCACTACCACGCGCTCGTGCGTGCCCTCGCCAATAAGGCCTGCCTCGTCGTGGGCGGAAACCCTGAAGCTCAAGCCCTTGCCGTTGGCAGAAACCGCCACAAGCTCGGCGCTAAAACGCACCTTCATACCCAGAGGGGTGGCGGCCACATGGCTCACGCTTATGCCGGTTCCCACGGTGGTCAGCCCTTCAGCCAGTGCAGCCTGGGCCACGTCCACGGCTGTTGCTTCCATCCATGCCACCATCATGGCTGTAGAAAAAACACAAACCTTGCCGCTGCCCACGCTGCTTGCCAGCATGGATTCCGTGACCGTTGTTTCCAGCGTGCCTGCCATACCTGGCTGCAATAGTGTACTCATTTTGCCTCGCTGCCGTATACTGTGTCTGTGCTGTACATTGCCACCAGCAATCTGAAGATCATATCTTATGGTGCATGATAAGATACTTGACCTCCCCTTTCAACGTGCCGTCAAACCATATTTTCTCAGCATCCGGCCACGCAACACCCCAAAAAATTCTGTACCATTCTGCGTAAGTCTGGCATAAATAAAGAAATACTCATTCGCGATCTTTATACCGAGGGTACCTTTCAGCGGCAACGCCCGGCCACAAGCCCCGCTGTAAAACCTGCCGGCGTCCATCGGCCCACAAGGCTGCCAAAGATCCCGCTATAACGGCAGAGCCGCCAATGCTGCAAAGAATTGGCGCTCATTCATGTTGCGCGCGCAGGCGTTGCAAGGTCTTGTTTGTTACCTTTTTTATGAGGAGACCGTGAATATGAAGGGATTTATGCGTTGGACCTGGGGCGTTGTGTTCGTGTGCCTGCTGTCAGCCGGGGCATTGCTTGCTTTCTCGCAAAGGGCTGATGCGGCCTACAAGGCAGAGTACAAACTCAGCGTTGTTCCTGGCGCCACCTCTGGCTGGGGCCTCACCGCTGCCCGTTTTGCAGAACTGGTCAACGAGCGTACCAATGGCCGCATAAACATCAAGGTCTATCCCTCCAGCCAGCTGCTGGCTGGCAAGCAGACCTCTGAATTTCTTATGCTGCGTAATGGTGCCATTGATTTTGCGCTGGCCTCGCCCATCAACTGGTCGCCCCAGATCAAGGAACTGAACCTCACGGCGCTGCCCTTTTTTATGGCCGTGCAGCCAGACCGCTACAAGGCAATAGATGCGGTTACCGCTGGCAAGTCAGGCGCAATGCTGATCGCAGCTGTCGAGCAAAAAGGCGTTAAATTTCTGGGATGGGGTGAAAACGGCTTCCGCGAAATGACCACAAGCAAAGGCCCCATAACCAAGCCCGAAGACATGCAGGGCCTCAAGATCCGCGTGGTTGGCAGCCCTATTTTTATTGATACTTTTAGGGCGCTTGGTGCAAATCCCGTCAACATGAACTGGGCAGAAGCCACCACAGGTTTTCAGCAGGGCGTTGTGGACGGTCAGGAAAACCCCACCAATGGCATCAATATTCCCCTGAAAATATGGGACTTCCACAAATTTCTCTGCGATTGGCACTATGTCATTGACCCGCTGATGCTGGGCATCAATCCCGTTGTGTGGTCGCAGTTTACCCCCGAAGACCAGAAGATTCTGCTTGCCTGCGCCAAAGAAATGGAGGCGTACAGCAAGGCTCTTTCCCGCCTTGGCATGGACGATGGCGCTTCTAAGGTCTATCTGGAAAAAATCGGCAAACTCCCCGAAATCACCGATCCCTATGCCTGCCTTGAACAGCACGGCATGGCTGTTACGCGCCTGACTCCAGAGCAGATTGCGCAGTTCCATGCGGCCACCAAGGCCGTGCGCGATGACTGGGCGGCCAAAATAGGGCCCGATCTGGTCAAGGCAGCTGAGCAGGATATGGCCGCAGCAAAATAGCATTAAAGCCCTCTCATGACGCTACTGGCCCATGAGGGGGCTTTTTCAGGGATGGGTACGAAGATGTGGAGTCTTTTGGACAAACGGTTTGAGGATCTGCTGGGTTCATTCATACTTGCCGTAATGGCAGTTATCGCCTTTATCAACGTGATAGTACGTTACTGCACTTCTTTTTCATTTGCCTGGACAGAAGAAATTACCATCAATTTTTTTGTCTGGATAACCATGCTTGGCACGGCCCGCGCCTTTCGTGAGGGGGGGCATCTGGGCATGACAGCGCTGTACGATTCGCTGCCCCTGCGCTATCGGCGCCTCTGCTACTGGGGCTCGGTATTGCTTGGAGTGTGTTTTTTGGGCGCCCTGTGCTGGACTGGCCTCACAGAGGTAATGGACGAAATTGATCTGGACGCCACCTCTGAGGCCCTGGGGATTCCTGTATGGTGGTACACAATCGCCACCCCGGCCTTTTCCCTGCTAATCATTTTCCGCATTGCGCAAAGGGCTTTTGAAGACCAGCGCACCAACAACTTTTAGGCGAGGGATACCATGGACGCACTGATTCACGACCCCGCTTTCTGGCTGTTGGCACTTTTTCTTATTCCCCTGCTTTTTCGCGTACCCATTGCCCTTGCGCTAGGTTTTTCTGCGCTTGCAGTGGTGTGGAAGTGGGATATGGGCGTCAACATGCTTTCCTACAATTTCTTTGCAGGAATTGCCAAGTTTCCGCTGCTTGCCATACCCTTCTTTATTCTGGCGGGATACATCATGGAACGGGCAGGCATAGCCGCCCGCATTGTAGCGCTTATGGAAGCCCTGGTGGGCTCCATGACCGGCGGTCTCGCCGTGGCCACTGTGGCCGTGGCCACATTTTGGGGTGCTGTCAGCGGTTCCGGGCCTGCCACCGTTGCAGCTCTGGGGCTCATTCTTATTCCCGGCATGGCCAAGGCTGGCTATAACAAGGCCTTTGCCACGGCTACCGTTTCCGTCACGTCCGGCCTTGCCATTGTCATTCCCCCCAGCATAGCCTTTATTGTGTATGGCGGCGTTGCGGATGTATCCGTACCGGCCCTGTTTGCAGCGGGCTTTGTACCGGGCGTTGTGGTGGCCATTTTTATAATGGGTGCGGTACTGCTTATCTCGCGCAAGCGCGGATACAAGGGCAAGCCTCGTCAGCAACCCGTTAGCAAGGCGCTGCGCGAAGCATTTTGGGGCATCATGACCCCGGTTGTTATTCTTGGCGGGATTTATGGCGGCGTTTTCACCCCTACAGAGGCTGCCGCTGTGGCCATATTCTACGGCCTTTTTGTGGGTGTATTTATTTACCGCACCATTAATAGCTTTGAAATTATTATCGAAATTCTCACAGAAACTGCCAAGGGCACTGCGATAGTCATGATTGTGGTCACCTGCGCAGGCCTGTACTCGTGGGTTGGTTCAGCCGTTGGCCTGGTTGAAAAATGTTCTGGCGTATTGCTTGGCGTGTCCAACACCCCCTGGATAGTGCTGCTGATGATCAACATCATCCTGCTGTTTGCAGGCATGCTGCTGGACGCCATTTCCATCTACTATGTTTTTCTGCCCTTCATGTTGCCCATTGTCAGCCACTTTCAGTGGGATCCTGTCTGGTTTGGCATCATGATGACAATCAACCTCGCCGTTGGTCAGGTTACGCCGCCTGTGGCCGTAAACCTTTATGTTGGTGCCAAGATCAGCGGCCTCACCATGGAGCAGATCAGCAAGGAGGCCTTGCCGCTTATTGGGGCAGCCCTGCTTGCTCTGGCCGTCATAACGGCCTTCCCCTCCATCACGACCTTTGTTCCCAAAATGCTGGGCCTGTACTGATCGGCGGCATTGCCCGACGATATTACCCGGTAGTATTTATTGACAAGCATCCCGACCGCAACTTCTTGCTGCGGTCGGGATGCTTGCGTACAGGGCTCGGCCCATCACACCCTGCCCCTGGGCCATGACCCACGAAAATGAAAAAGCCCTCTCAAGGAGGGCCATTTCATGTGGAGGTTGCTGTTGCCAGCGCACCAGCGCCAGCAGCGGCTATATGGAAATATCAGGCATTGGCTGCCTTGAGCATTTCTTCAACCATAGAGAGCGAGGGGGTCGCGCCAGAATCGAGCCCGCACAAACCGCGCACGGCCAGCATGAGCATGTCAAACTGAAGGGCCATTTCGGTAGCGCCATTGTGGATAACGCACACATCGCCGCGCATGAACAGCTTGTACGCGTGGCGGCTGCGTTCGGGCCCGCTGGAACGGACAATGTAGTAAATCTGCTCGTTGTTTTCAGTCACATAGAGCTTTTGGCGGGTCAGTGTACCCTGCGATTCATCGTACCATGAGCATTCTGAAAACAGACGGCCACTAAAAACAAAATCGCAGCCATTGTCCTGTTTCAGGCAAATGTCTTCCATGGTTTTCTGCGCGTCCATGCATTATCCTCCGCAGGGTCTGACCAAACAGTGGTCGCAAAAATCCCCAAACAACGTGGGGGAAAACTAGCACTGCACCAGAAGCGTTGTCAATAAAGCGCAGCAAATGAACAACAAAATCGCATGCACAAACAGCAAACAATATTCCTAACAATTTAATTTATTTGATTAAAAAAGATATGTTTTCTTTTGCGGTTCGCTGTTTTCCAACCAACTCCAGCCCTAGGGCCAACGCACTCCAAGGCAGCCACGCCCGCCGTTTTTTTTTGCAAAACACCCAATGCAGCTTGGCGCATTGCGGTTGCGGCAAAAACCAGAATCCATATGTAACAATGTGTAATATATATTATTTTTGCTGGCGCAGGCGCACAAAACGGGCATAGGCACGCGCCACAGGCGATGAGGGGTCCATGGCCTCAAGATAAAGGCCGTGCGCCTCTGGTGGTTCTGGCCTTGCAGGCCTGGCGGGCCGGATTGGGGCTGAAGTACGAACTGCCGTTTTGTCCAGCCCGGCCTTGCCCATGAGCAGGCTGACCTTGATGGCGCTGAAAAATGGCTGCTCCATAAAGGCATTAACCCTCTCCAGAATTTCATCGGCCATAAGGTGAAGCTCTTGCGCCAGCATGGCATCTTCTGCCCCAATAAGCAAAAGATCACGATGATGGCCCATGGGACGCGCCAACGGGGCCAGGTCTGGCCCCATAACCATGTCCCAGTTGAGCCAAAGCTGCTGCAACCGCGCTCTGGCCGCTCCTTGCTCTGGGGCTGCGCCAAGCCCTGCCAGCACTGTGGTCATAACCTCCATGACAGGTACGGGCTGCGCATCCTTTTGGCGCTTGCGAAATACTGCCATCTCGGCTCCAGGCATTGTTGGGTGCGGGTGCGACGGACGCCAAACTGCGTGCGCACAACGAACATATTGACTATATGCGGATATGTTGATACTTAAATCAATCAAATTTGATTTACGGGAATACCATGGCACTTCTATTTTTCAAGGCTCTCTCTGACGAAACACGTCTGCGGCTTGTGCACATCTTGCTGCATTACGAACTCTCGGTCAACGAGCTGGTCAGCATACTCGATATGGGTCAGTCGCGGGTTTCGCGCCACCTCAAGATACTCACCGAGGCCGGGCTGCTTACCTCGCGGCGTGATGGATTATGGGTTTTTTATGCCACCTCCCGCTCTGGCGAAGAACGCGAATTTTTGCGTGCCATCACGCCTTTTATCCATCCCGATGTCGCCATGCGCTCAGACCTCAACATGGCCGCCCAGATACTGGAAGAACGCGCCCTCAAGACCCGCCAGTTCTTTAACGCCATTGCGGAAGACTGGGACGAGCTGAATCGCGAAGTGCTCGGAACATTTGATCTTTCTGAAGCGGTGTGTGAAGCCGTGCCCCAAGACTGCGGAACAGCGGTGGATCTTGGTTGCGGAACGGGCGGGGTGCTGGCCCGCATGCTGCCGAGGGTGCGTGGGCTTATTGGCGTGGACGGCTCTGCCCGCATGCTTGAAATATGCCGCCGCCGCTTTACACCCGAAGACCTGGCCGCTGACCGTGTTTCGTTGCGTATAGGCGAGCTGAGCCACCTGCCCCTGCGCGACCACGAGGCAGACTTTGCCTGCATCAACCTTGTGCTGCACCATCTTTCCGACCCGGCAGAAGGCCTGCGCGAAATTCGCCGCATCATGGCCATGGGCGGCAGGCTCTTTGTGGCCGATTTTCTGCGCCACGCGGATGAAACCATGCGCAACCGCTACGGTGACCGCTGGCTTGGCTTTGACGAGCAGCAACTGGGCGAAGACCTGGCCGCTGCGGGTTTCAGGGTTTTGCACTGCAAGCACATGCCGGTAGACCGCAACATGACCCTGCTGCTGTTGAGCGCAGAGGCCTGCTGACAGAACATGCTGACAAAAGCATACTGGCAGAAACATTTTCACAGAAGCATGCCAGCAATGGCTGCGCCAAGTTCGTTCCACACCTACCAATAACGACAACAAAATTGCAGATAGGAGAATACCATGATCAAGCCCCTCGACCTTAGCCTGGATTATAAAGTCGCCGACATGTCGCAGGCCGACTTTGGCAAAAAAGAAATGCAGCTTTCCGAGCGCGAAACCCCCGGCCTGATGGAATGCATCAAAAAATACGGCCCCACCAAACCCCTCAAGGGGCTCAAGGTCACGGGCTCGCTGCACATGACCATTCAGACGGCCATGCTTATCAAGACCCTGCACGCCCTTGGCGCTGACATTCGCTGGGCTTCCTGCAACATTTTTTCCACTCAGGATCATGCCGCAGCAGCCATTGCCGAAACCGGCATGGCCAAGGTTTTTGCCTGGAAGGGCGAAACCCTTGAAGACTACTGGTGGTGCACCGAGATGGCCCTTACCTGGCCCGACGGCAGCGGCCCCGACCTTATCGTGGACGACGGCGGCGACGCCACCCTGCTCATCCACAAGGGTGTTGAGGCCGAGGACGACCCCTCCATCCTTGACCAGCCCACCGACAACAAGGAATTTCAGTGCATCCTTGACCGCCTCAAGCTGCGCCTCAAGGAAGACCCGCAGCACTGGCACAAGGTTGCCGCCAAGGTAAAGGGCGTTTCGGAAGAGACCACCACCGGCGTACACCGCCTGTACCAGCTCGAAGCCGCCGGAACCCTGCTGTTCCCCGCCATCAATGTCAACGACTCAGTCACCAAGTCCAAGTTCGACAACCTGTACGGCTGCCGCGAATCGCTGGCCGACGGTATCAAGCGCGCCACCGACATCATGGTGGCTGGCAAGGTGGTTGTGGTTGTGGGCTACGGCGATGTGGGCAAGGGCTGCGCCCAGTCCATGCGCGGCTTTGGCGCGCGCGTGCTGGTTACCGAAATCGACCCCATCTGCGCCCTTCAGGCTGCCATGGAAGGCTATGAAGTCACCACGATTGAAAACGCCCTGCCCCAGGGTGACATCTACGTGACCTGCACCGGCAACTACCACGTTATCACCGGCGCGCACATGGAGGCCATGAAGGACGAGGCCATTGTGTGCAACATCGGTCACTTCGACAGCGAAATCGAGATGTCCTACCTCGAAAACACCCCCGGCATCACCTGCCTGAACATCAAGCCGCAGGTGGACAAGTGGACGCTCAAATCTGGACGCAGCATCATCGTGCTGGCCGAGGGCCGTCTGGTAAACCTTGGCTGCGCCACCGGCCATGCCAGCTTTGTCATGTCCAACAGCTTTACCAACCAAACCCTTGCCCAGCTCAAGCTTGCCTCCGAAAAGCTTGAAAACAAGGTCTACACCCTGCCCAAGGAACTGGACGAAGAAGTGGCGCGCCTGCATCTGGAACGCCTGGGCGTCAAGCTCACCAAGCTCACCCCCGAACAGGCCGACTACATTGGCGTGAAGGTCGAGGGCCCTTACAAGCCTTCCCACTACCGCTACTAGGCCGTAGCATACAGCTTGCGTAAAAGCCGGGGCAGACCATTGCGGTTTGCCCCGGCTTTTTATTTATACATACAGGCTAATTACGACAAAAATCTTGCGTTATTGCGCACCTTTTGCAGCCTGGCAGACCTGTTCTCCGTCTGCATGTTGGCCTTGCCTGTCCATTGGCCGCAGGCCTGCTACCACGCGGTAATGCGCACGCCAGCTCTGCCAGCAGTGGCGATGACGTGCTCTTCCATGGCCCTGCGCGCTCCGTGCGGGTCGCGCAGGCGTAAATGTTCCAGCAGCGATTCGTGCTCACTCATGGTATCCCGCAGCCCTTCCTGATTGGAAAATGGCAAACGCTGGCTTTCGGAAAAAAGATCAAAAAACGGGCGCATGACATCAATAAAAAAGGGATTGTTGGCCGCCTCGATCATCTGGCTATGAAAGGCAAAGTCGAGCTGCGAAAAGTGCAGCACGTCGCCCCGCACACCGGCCTGCCGCATTTCGTCCATCATGGCCGCCATGTCGTCAATCTGGGCCTGCGTGGCGTTAAGGGCCACAAGCGCCGCTATGGCAGGCTCTATGGCGTGCCTGAACTGATATATCTGCGTTTCCTTGCCCGCAATGAACGAGCGGTCAGACCGCCGCGAGGCTGCTGGCGGGCTTTCCTGGGCGCGGGTGTACAAAAATACGCCCTTGCCCGGCAAAATGCTCACCTTGCCCATGGTTTCCAGAACAACCAGCGCCTCACGCACGGTGGGGCGGCTGACGCCCAGCGATTCTGCCAGAGCACGCTGCGGGGGCAGCTTGTGCCCCTCTTGCCAGTTATTGGCCTGAATCATCGAAAGAATGCTTTCCGCAGCTTCTTCAGAACTTGATTTCCACATTTTAGTAGAATTTTCTACTTTTCCTTGTATTTTTGCATACATAATTTCCACCAATTTGTAGATTGATTTTTTCTCTTTTTTCCACATTGACAAATTTGTAGAAACAGAGCAATCATTTTTTTACCGGTCTTACCAGATACCAACCAAAATGTGGATATTGGCCGGACTCACTTCAACATTTTCTTCGGGGGACGTCATGCAAAACTTTTTCAGCCGCCTTGGTTTCACACTGGCCGTCTTGCTGCTGACAGCAGCCCTGCCCTACGCTACGGGCGCACAGGCAGCCGACAACACACTGGAAACAATCAAAAAATCTGGCGTGCTGGCGGTGGCCGTTCCGCAGGACTTCCCCCCATTTGGCTCTGTGGGTTCCGACATGCAACCCGTGGGCTACGACATTGATACCGCCCGGCTGATCGCAAAAAGCCTGGGCGTCAAGGTCAAGCTTGTGCCGGTTACCAGCACCAACCGCATTCCCTACCTTACCACGGGCAAGGTGGATCTGGTCATCTCATCGCTGGGCAAAAATGCCGAGCGCGAAAAAGCCATTGATTTTTCCGCAGCATACGCACCTTTCTTCAACGGAGTTTTTGGCCCGGCCGACCTTGCTGTTGCCAAGGCCGAAGACCTGGCCGGCAAAACCATAGCCGTTACCCGTGGCGCGGTGGAAGACATGGAGCTGACCAAGATCGCGCCCGCGTCAACAGAGATACGCCGGTTTGAAGACAACAGCTCAACCATCGCCGCCTACCTTTCGGGCCAAGTACAGCTTGTGGCCACGGGCAATGTGGTGGCGGCTTCCATCAGCGCCCAAAAGCCCGCCAAACAGCTGGAAGTCAAATTTCGCATCAAGAACTCGCCCTGCTATATAGGCCTGAACAAAAACCAGCCCGAACTGCAAGCCGCCGTTAACGAAATCATCGCCCAGGCAAAAAAAGACGGACAGCTTGAGGCCATTGCGCAAACATGGCTGCACACCTCACTTCCGCAGGATTTTTAAAATACCGCTGGCAGTTGTCTGGCGAAAAGCGCCAAGAAAACGAGACTGCCACCTTACCGGTCTGACCGCAACGTCATAACGGTAAGCCAGACGCGTAGCAACCATGTGGACGAGCGCTGGCACGGCCCGGCCGCCGCCAGCACCACATGCAGGAAACGGTCACCAAACCGGTGACCGCCTGTGGGGAGAACAGCCATGGCCTATCAGTTTACCTTCGAGCCCATAGCGGCAAACTGGCCATTGCTGGTTCAGGGAGCAGCACTGACGCTGGTTCTTACGGCTGTCAGTGCAACAGTGGGCCTTGCCGTAGGAATATTGGGCGCGGTTTCGCGCGAGTGGCGGCTGCCCTTTCTGCACCCGATATTTACGGTCTATGTGGAATGCATTCGCAACACGCCCTTTATCGTGCAGCTGTACTTTATCTACTTTGGCCTGCCCGCTCTTGGGGTGCGCCTCAACGGATGGGAAGCCTCCGTGCTGGCTATGGTTGTCAACCTTGGGGCGTACTCCACCGAAATCATTCGGGCTGGCGTGGCAGCTGTGCCCAGGGGACTTATCGAAGCCGCCGATTCACTGGCCATGAGCCGCTGGCAGTGCCTGCGCCATGTCATTTTGCGCCCGGCGCTCAAAACCGTGTGGCCTGCCCTGTGCAGCCAGATTGTCATAGTCATGCTGGGGTCTTCTGTCTGTTCGCAGATCGCCGCAGAAGAGCTGACCTTTGAGGCAAACCTGATCCAGAGCCGCACCTTCCGCGCCTTTGAGGTCTACCTTACAAGCACGCTTATGTACCTTGCCCTGGCCGTGGCCGTGCGCAAGAGCCTGCAAGCCTTTGGCAAATACTACATCCGCAGGGGGCGCGCATGATCAGCTTTACCCTTTGGGACATGATACGCCATCTGCTTGCTGGCGCAGGCTGGACAATACTGCTCTCTGGCATAGCCTTTGTTCTGGGCGGGCCCATGGGCCTGCTGATACTGTTTGTGCGCATATCGCCCAAGGTGCAGTTTCAGGCTCTTGCCAAAACCTACATCGAGTTTTTTCAGGATACCCCGCTGCTCATGCAGTTTTTTCTCATCTTTTTCGGGCTGGCCCTGTTTGGCGTTGATATTTCGCCCTTGGCCGCCGCCACGCTGGGCCTCACGTTTTTTACCAGCGCGTACCTGGCCGAAATCTGGCGCGGATGTGTGGAAGCATTGCCCAAGGGTCAGTGGGAGGCATCGGCATGCCTTGCCATGAACCGCCGCGAGCAACTGCGCTACGTCATTCTGCCCCAGGCTTTGCGCATAGCCATCCCCCCGACTGTGGGCTTTTCGGTACAGGTAGTGAAAGGCACGGCTGTGGCCTCCATCATCGGCTTTATGGAAATAACCAAAACCGGAACCATGATCGCCAACGCAACATTCAAGCCGCTGCTTGTGTATGGCCTTGTGGCTGTGGGCTATTTTTTGATGTGCTATCCGCTGTCGGCCTTTGCCCGGCGTATTGAAAGGAGGCTCCATGCCACTGGTCGTCGTTGACGAACTGCACAAGCAGTTTGGTGAAACCAAGGTGCTGCGTGGGGTGAACCTCACGGTGGAAGAAGGCGACGTTGTGGCCGTTATTGGCCGCAGCGGATCGGGTAAAAGCACATTTTTGCGCATTCTTAACGGGCTGGAAACCTTTGATGCGGGCATTGTCAAAATCGACGGCGACCGCGTCAGCGGGCTGGAAAACGATCTGCGGCCCCTGCGGCTCAAGGTGGGCATGGTTTTTCAGCAGTTCAACCTCTTTCCGCACCTTACGGCTGGCGAAAACGTTATGCTCGCACCGCGCATTGTCAAAAGTGAGCCAGAGGCCGAGGTGCGCGCCCTGGCCGCCGAAATGCTCGCCAGGGTGGGCCTTGCCGACAAGTTCAACGCCTTTCCCGATCAGCTTTCCGGCGGGCAGCAGCAGCGCGTGGCCATTGCCCGCGCGCTGGCCATGCGGCCCAAGATGCTGCTGTGTGACGAAATCACCTCGGCCCTGGACCCGGAACTGGTGGGCGAAGTGCTTGAAGTGGTGCGCAAGCTGGCTGCCGAAGGCATGACCCTGATCATGGTCACCCACGAAATGCGCTTTGCGCGCGAGGTGGGCAACAAGCTGGTGTTCATGCACCAGGGCAAGGTTCACGAGGCCGGGGCCCCCAAGGCGCTTTTTGCCAACCCCGCCACACCCGAACTTGCTTCGTTCATTCAGACGGTAGGCTGATCTTTTTGAGCAATTTATTGTGAAATTGCTCCGGCGTCCGCACTGCGGCCGCCCGTTGCGGAGACCGGGCTGTTCCCGGCCTGAGCACATAACCTGAATCTGCTCCAGGAGGACACATGGCTTATCCAGAGGGTTTGCTGAAAACACGGGCGGTTATTCGCCCCGGCGAATATGCGGTCATTCCGCCCGAAGGCCGGGTGCGCAATGTCATTCCCGGCATCGAGGGCTGCACCATGTCCATCATTGCCTCGCCCAAGCTAGGCGCAAGCTTTGTGCAGTATGTGGGCACGGCCCTGCCCGGCGGGGGCACGGTTGCCCCCTTTGCGCAGGAACCGGGCGTGGAGGCCTTTTTGTATGTCATGGACGGCGCGGGGGCGCTGACCGCCGCCACCTGCGGGCAAAGCGAAGTGCTGTCCCCCGGCGGCTACGTGTTTTCACCCGCAGGCAAGGGGCTTGTTTTCAGCAATACCACCAATGCCCCGGTGCGCTTTCTGCTCTACAAGCAGCGCTACACCGCCCTGCCCGGCCACGAGGCCGAAGCCGTGTTTGGCAATACCGCAACAATGGAAGAACGCATCTACGAAGACATGGCCAACGTGTTCATACGCGATCTGCTGCCCACACACCTTGGCTTTGACATGAACATGCACACGCTCAGCTTTGAACCCGCAGGCTGCCACCCCTTTGTGGAAACCCACGTGCAGGAGCACGGGGCCTACCTGCTGGAGGGCGAAGGTATCTACCTGCTGGGGGCCGAGTGGATTCAGGTGCAGAAGGAAGACTTTATCTTCTTTGGCCCCTACACCCCGCAGGCAGTGTACGCCACCGGCAGGGGCAGACTTACCTACATCTATTCCAAAGACTGCAACCGCGACGTGGCCCTGTAGCCCGCCGCTCACCAATAAGGATTCATCATGTCACAGTTTGGCGAAATTTACCGGGATGAAGACGTCGATATTTCAGTGCTTGAGGGCAAGACCATAGCCATCATCGGCTATGGCAGCCAGGGCAAGGCCCAGGGCAAAAGCCTGCGCGACAGCGGCATCAACGTGATTATTGGCGTGGGCGACCGCACCGTTCACAATAGCTGGAAAGACGCCGAGGCCGACGGCTTTGCCGTGTACGACATCGAGGAAGCCGTTAAAAAGGCCGACATCGTTCACATTCTGCTGCAAGACCCGGCGCAGCCCGCCGTGTATTATTCTTCCATCCACGCCCACCTGCGCCCCGGCCAGACCCTCAGCTTTGCGCACGGTTTTGCCATTCTTTACGGTACCATCAAGCCGCCCAGGGATGTGGACGTGATACTGTTTGTGCCCAACGGCCCAGGCCCCGTGGTGCGCCGCAAGTTCAAGGAAGGCTCGGGCATCTACGGCGCTGTGGCTGTGGATCAGGATGCCAGCGGCCATGCCGCCGCCACGGCCCTTGCCATTGCCAAGGGCGTGGGCAGCACCCGCGTGGGAACCATCAAGCTGTCGTTCCAGCACGAAACCGAGGGCGACAACTTTGAAGAACAGGTGCTCTACGGCGGGGCCATCCAGCTCATGCGCTCCATTTATAAGGTCATGACCGACAACGGCTACCCCGCCTCCTTTGCCTATGCCAAGGCCGTGCGCTCCATCCGTTCCATCATCGACGATATCGACAAAGTGGGTATCGAAGAATACCTCACTCGCCGGGCCAGCCGCACCTGCGAATTCGCCGTGCGCACCTCTGGCCCGCGCGTGATCAACGAAGACGCCATCCAGCAGATTTTTGAAGAGACGGAAAAAGGCATCTTTGCCCGCAACTGGCTGGCCGAATTCAATCTGGGCATGCCCACCCTCAACCGCATGCGCCGCACCTGGGCCGATTCGGACATGGAACGCACCGGCAAACTGTTCCGCGACAAATTCGGCATGTCATAGGGAGCCCAACCCTGGAAGGGGGAAGTGTCCCACTGGCGGGGTTCGGTAGCAGGCCGTTCCCCGCCCCACAATGCGGTAAAGCACTAAGGAAGGAAAAACGCATGAACAGTGTGCGTGTGAACATGGCGCGGCTGCAAAACCGCATGGAAGCGATCTCTGCCTTTGGCGCAACCGCTGGCGGCGGGGTCACCCGGCTGGCCCTTTCCGATGCCGACAGGGACGCGCGGCAGCAGCTTTGCGCATGGCTGGCTGAGCTGGGCTGCGAAATCCATGTGGACGCCATGGGCAACATTTTTGGCGTACTGCCCGGCAAGGACAGAAGCCTGCCCCCGGTGATGACAGGCTCGCACGGCGATTCTCAGCCCCTTGGCGGGCGCTTTGACGGCATGCTTGGCGTTGTGGCTGGCGTGGAAGTGGTAAACGCCCTGCGCGATGCCGGCATTACCCTTTTGCGTGACCTTGTGGTGGCCGACTGGACCAACGAGGAAGGCTCACGCTTTACCCCCGGCTGCACTGGCTCTGGCGTGTGGGCTGGCAAACTTGAGCAGCAGGCCATGTACGCCCTCACGGATCAAAAAGGTATCTGCCTTGGCGATGAACTTGCCCGCATCGGCTACCGGGGAGATTCCTGCTATTTTCCTCGCCCGGTGCATGCTGCCTTTGAGCTGCATATAGAGCAGGGGCCGGTGCTGGAAGAAAAACACATGCCCATCGGCCTGCCACAGGGCATAGTGTGCCTGCGCTGGTACAATGTGCGCGTACAGGGCGTACCCAACCATGCCGGGCCCACGCCCATGGGCAACAGGCACGACGCTGTGTACGCCTTTTCGCTCATGGCGGCGCGTATTTTTGAAATCGCCCACAATTCCGGCCAGGTGGTGGCAACGGTGGGCGAGATACACGCCTCGCCCAATTCGCGCAACGTTATTGCCGGGGACGTGCAGTTTACCATCGACGTGCGCGGCTGGGACGAAGCCGCCACCGACGAGGTCTGCCAACACATCGAGACGGCACTTGCCGAGGCCGCCCAGCAGGCGGGCTGTCAGGTGATGCCCGAACGTATCTGGCAGGTTTCACGCGTACCCTTTGATCAGCGCCTGCGCGAAATGGTGCGCGAAGCATCTTCCGGGCTTGGGCTGCCCTGCCTGGACATGGTTTCTGGGGCCTCGCACGACATGATCTACATTGCCCAGGTAGTGCCCGGGGCCATGATTTTTGTGCCCAGCATCGGCGGGCGCAGCCATGCCGAGGTTGAGAACACCACCTGGCAGGACTGTGCAGCGGGCACAGATGTGCTGCTGCAATGCCTGCTGCGCGCGGGCAACGAAGCAGACTAAGCCGACTACGGCGTGCAGCAAACACCTGTTTCACACGCCAGCATTGAGCACCGTGCATATACGGCCCTGCGCAGGCAGACCACACACATGAATTTCCGTCACTTTCTCAGGCCGGGGCATGCCATGCCCCGGCCTTCATTGTTTCACCCGCCATTATCACGGTTGATAAATTTTCGTGCTTTATATTTTTGTATTAATGCACATACTTATAAAATTTTCGAATTCTTACTTGGCAAATAATCAATTAAAATGGAGTTATCCAACCACATCAGCATATTTTTAACGCTAAATTATAACTGTAGAAAAAAAATTTGCACAAAAAAAGAACCTTCAAATACCGCCACGGCGGATGCCTACCACGACTATGTGCATTAATTCACTTTTACAACATTAATTATGACAAAATTATTATGTATCATATTCAAACAAAACATTTAAATCGAAATTACTATGAACTATAAAAACTATAAAAACCGCCGATACTAGTAATATTGCGTATCGGCAATTAATTTTTACCCATTTTCCCTGGCAACATAGTGGCAATAACTTGCCGCTAAAATATATACAAAGGATAACAATCAAAGTGTGCAAAATGCATCAGGTGGAGAAGTATCATGAAATTGAGTGTAAAATTGTCCTTGATGGCCGGATTTTTAATGTCTCTTACAGTTGCGCTCGGATTGTTCAGCCTCGTGCAGATGGCAAAAATCAATGCTGGCACTGAAGAGATCAATACCGACTGGCTCCCCTCCACCCGTTATGTATTGAATCTCAACGTAAACACATCGGATTACCGTTTGGCTCAGGTACAGCTGGCAAGCACTACCACAGCCGACGACCACGCGCGCTTCAAAGGCCGCATGGATAGCATCCTCAAAAAAATGGAAGCAAACAAAATCAAGTACGACCCCCTCGTTTCTGCCGGTGAAGAAAAAAGGGCCTACGAGCTGTTCCTGCGAGAATGGCAAAACTACATGGAAGCCTCCAAAGATGTGGCACAGCTGGCCGCAGAGGGAAAAAACGATGAGGCACGTAACCATCTGCGGGGCAATACGCGCGCAATTTTTGATAAAAGCAGCGACCTTCTTGAAGAACTTGTGCGCATAAATACCGCAGGCAGTCAGCAGGCAGGGAAAGGCTGCGAAGAACTTTACGCCACGGCCAAACTTCTTGTCATAGGCATGCTGGCGGCCGCTCTGCTGGCAGGCGCGACCATTGCCGTCATTATCCTGCGCGGAACCCACAAGCAGCTCGGCAAAGACCCCGGCGAACTCAACTCCATTGCCCTGCGTGTGGTGGACGGCGACTACAACATCGACGACGGCAGCCCCAAGGTTGGCGTGTACGAATCCATTGTGGCCATGGTGCAGGCGCTCAAGGGGCATATCGACCACGCCAAGGAAGAATCGCGCAAAGCCCAGCAGGCGGCAGAACAGGCACAAAAAGCCCAGCTTGTGGCAGAAGAAGCAACCGCCCGCGCCGAAACCGCCCGCAGGGAGGGCCTGCTTGACGCTGCCACCCAGCTTGAAGGCGTGGTGAGCGTTATTGCGTCTGCTTCAGAAGAGCTTTCTGCCCAGATCGAGCAGTCTTCGCAAGGCGCAGAACAGCAGGCCCACCGCATTGCCGACACCGCTGCCGCCGTGGAAGAAATGAACGCCACGGTTATTGAAGTGGCCAAAAACGCGGGCGCGGGCGCAAACCTTTCATCTTCTGCGCAGGGCAAGGCGCGCGAGGGCGAGCAGATCACCGCCAGATGCCGCCAGGCCATGGACGAAGTGCAGACAGAAACCATGGAACTCAAATCCAGCATGGACGCGCTTTCTGGCCATGCCCAGGCCATCAATGAAATCATGACCGTCATTTCAGACATAGCAGACCAGACCAACCTGTTGGCCCTCAACGCGGCCATCGAGGCGGCACGCGCTGGTGATGCGGGCCGAGGTTTTGCCGTGGTAGCAGACGAAGTGCGCAAGCTGGCAGAAAAAACCATGGCCTCAACCCAGGACGTGGGCAAGGCCATCCGGGCCATACAGGACAGCTCCAATGAAGGTGTAAAACGCATGGATATGGCTGTGGGCAAGGTAAACCTTGCGGCAGAGCTGGCCGCCAGCAGCGGTGATGCTCTTACCGAAATTCTGAATCTTTCCGAACAGACCGCAGATCAGGTGCGCAGTATCGCCACCGCCAGCGAGGAGCAGTCTGCCTCGTCAGAAGAAATTGCCCGCTCGGTCGAGCACGTTAACACCATTGCCGCTGAAACGTCACAGGCCATGGGCGAGGCCAACAAAGCAGTATCAGAGCTGGCCGCCCAGGCCCAGAACCTGTCGAGAATCATCGACAACCTCAAAAATTCCTAAGTCTGCATTTTCCTCAGCGCGGGCCGGTCTTGCAGTGCAGGGCCGACCCGCGCCGTTGCAGCCCCTCGCGCACGAGGCACATTGCCCAGCGGGGCTTTGCCGTGTATGCTTGGCCCTCGCCGCAACAGCTGCGGCAGGAACAAGTGTAAAGGAACCCAATGCAAAAAGTGACCATCCATACTGACGGCTCGTGCCTTGGCAATCCCGGCCCCGGCGGCTGGGCCGCAGTGCTCAAACTCGAGGATCAGGACTACCGCAAGGAATTTGCCGGTGGCTACAAGCTGACCACCAACAACCGCATGGAAATTCTGGCCGTGGTAGAAGCGCTGGCCCAGTTGCAAAGCCCCTGCGAGGTCGAACTGTACTCTGACTCAAAGTATGTGTGCGACAGCATAGAAAAGCGCTGGGTCTGGGGCTGGCAAAAAAAGGGCTGGATCAAGAGCGACAAAAAACCCGCCCTCAATGTGGACTTGTGGAAGCGGCTGCTGCCCCTGCTTGCCACCCACAAGGTGAGCATGCGCTGGCTCAAGGGCCATGCGGGCCACCCCGAAAACGAACGCTGCGATGTTCTGGCCCGTGCCGAGGCTGGCCGCAAAGACCTGCCCCCCGATACCGGCTACAAACCCTGAGCACGTTCGTATCTGCACACTCTGCCCTTGCGTATAGAAGCGCAGGGCGCACCAAACCAGGCGTTCTTATTTCAGCATTTCAGGCCAGCCGCCAGAATCACCCGCATGACACCAAGCACTTCAGATACCGCACTTTCTCTTGCCACCCTGTGGTATTCCCTTGGCTGGCCCCTGCTGCGCCTGCTTTTGGGCCTTGCTGTTGGCCTGATGGTGGCAAATCTGCTGGAAGCCCTGCGCTGGACGCGCCATCTGGCCCGGCTGGCCTCTCCGCTGGCGCGGGCCGCCCATCTGCGAGATGTGGCAGGCGCAAGTTTTTCGCTGGCCTTTGTTTCGCCCGCCGCCGCCAACGGCCTGCTTTCAGACAGCCACAACATCGGCGAGCTGTCCAACAACGAACTTATGCTGGCAAATCTGTTCAATAGCCTGCCCGCCTATCTGGTACACACGCCCACCATCTTTCTGCTCACGTGGCCGGTGCTGGGAACCCCGGCCCTGGTCTACGTGGCCCTGACACTTGTGGCCGCTGCGGGCCGCACGGGCTTTACCGTTGTTTTGTCGCGCCGCCTTTTGCCGCCGCCACCGCCGGGCTGCATTGCCTGCAAGAATCTCAAGGAGCAGGGAACCTCGTGGGGCGACGCGCTGCGCAAGGCATGGCAGCGTTTTTTGCGCCGACTGCCCAAACTGGTCTACTTCACAGTGCCCATCTATGTGCTTATGTTTTATTTGCAGCACTATGGCTATTTTGCGCTGGCCGAGGCATGGCTGGCTAACCACATGGGCTGGCTTTCGTTTTTAAAGCCGCAGGCCATGGGCATAATTGTGCTGCATCTTGCGGCAGAGCTTGGCGCGGCCCTTGGGGCCGCTGGCAGTGTGCTGCAAACGGGCGGGTTATCCCCGCGCGACGTGGTGCTGGCCCTCATGGTGGGCAACATACTTTCCACACCCATGCGCGCCATCCGCCACCAGTTTCCTTCATACTCCGGGTTTTTCCGGCCTGCGCTGGCCCTGCGGCTGATTCTGGCCAATCAGGGTTTGCGGGCCGCAAGCATGACCGTAGTCACCGTTATCTATTACTTCTGCACACAAGGATAACAGGATGAACCAGTTGCCGGAACTTGACGAGGTTCGGGAAAATTTCAATATGGGCATCATCTGCGCCCAGCAGGTGCTGGCCCACTTTGCCGACCGGCTTGATCTGCCGGAAGCAACCGCCCTGCGCGTGGCCTCTGCCTTTGGCTCCGGCATGGGCAGGGCCGAGGTGTGCGGCTGCGTTTCGGGCGCGCTTATGGTGCTGGGCCTCATGCACGGGCCTGAGGGCCCCTGCGCCCGCCCGCAAAAACAGGCCTTTTACGACCGGCGCGATGCCTTTACCGAGGCCTTTGCCAAGGCGCACGGAGGCCTGTTGTGCCGCGAAGTTCTGGGGCACGACCTCACCACGCCCGAAGGCATGGCCGCCGTGCGCAAGGACAATCTGTTCATTACAACCTGTGCCCCCCTGGTTTGCGCCACATGCGCACTGCTGGAAGAATACCTGTAGGAGCATCATGATGACCGACACCGCTACCCCGCCCACCGAAACCCCGGCCACCGAATCTTCTGCCCCCCATGCCGCTGCGCACGCCCCCCACGTTCAGGTGGTCAAACCCGAACACACGGGCGCACGCGTCACAGTGCTGGTGCAGCCGGAAGAAAAGCACCTTTCCCTGCCGCGCCCCAAAACCTCACGCCAGCTGCTTGCGGCCCTGGGCCTTGCCGAAGAAACGGCCCTTGTGGCCCGCGAGGGCCAGCTGCTCACCCCCGACCGCCACATCTGGCCTGGCGATACCCTGCTGGTGCGCAAGGTGGCCTCTTCTGGCTAACCCAGCCTTGCCGCAACAGGCGGAAAATGGTAACCGCAACATATGCTGAACCTAGACATATCACAGGTGCTGAGCACCCTGGCTGTGGCCGCTGTTCCCGCATTGCTGGGCATCATTCTGCACGAGGTTGCCCACGGCTGGGTGGCCTACCGTTGCGGCGACCCCACGGCCAAGTTCATGGGCCGTCTGACCCTGAACCCCCTGCCGCACATTGATCCCATGGGGCTGCTGGCCTTTGTGCTCACCAGCCTTTCCGGGGCCTTTGTTTTTGGCTGGGCCAAGCCCGTGCCGGTCAACCCCCGTTACTTCCGCAATCCCGCAAAAGACATGATGCTGGTGGCTCTTGCCGGGCCGCTCACAAACTTTTTGCTGGCAACGCTTTTTGGCCTGCTGCTGTGGGCTGTGATCCAGATTTTTCCGCCACAGCAATGGCTGCACAGCACCAGCTACGTTTTTGCGCTCAAGACCATCCAGACAGGCGTGATCATTAACTTTGGCCTTGGCTGGCTCAATCTGATCCCCATTCCTCCGCTGGACGGCAGCAAGGTCGTAGCCTACTTTTTGCCCCCAAGTGCTTCATATCGTTACCTGAGTATTGAGCGTTACGGCTTTGTCATTCTTTTGTTGTTGCTGTTTACCGGTGCGCTCGGCCTGGTGCTGGGCCCGCTTGTCAGCGGCAGCGCTGTGGGCCTGCTTTCACTATTGGGCATCATTTAGGGCACAGCGGCAACATGAACACAACTTGCGGACACCTTCCGCTGCAACACGCGCTGCGGCGCGCACACTGGGGCTTGCGTTGAAATTCGTTGGCGTAGACTACGGCCTGGCCCGCACCGGCCTTGCCGTATCCGACCCGGAAGGACGGCTGGCCTTTCCCCTGATGACCGTGCGGCTTGAAGATTTTTCTGACCGCAAGGCCTTTCTGGCAGCTCTGGCCGAGCGCATAGTCGAGGCCGGGGCAGAGGCTGTTGTGGTTGGTTTGCCCCTTACCCTCGACGGCGAGGAAAGCCTGACCACCCGCCAGATCCGCAATATCACCGAGCGCCTCAAGCGCCGGGTTGATCTGCCTTTTTTCTTTATGATGGAAGCGCTGAGCTCTCAGGAAGCGTGGTCTGACCTGCGTGAAGCCGGTCTGAAAATGCGCAAACGCAAGGCCGTGCTCGACCAGCAGGCCGCCGTGCGCATACTCTCCTCCTTTCTGTCGCTTGCGCCGCATGACCGGAGACCCGCATGAAGATTCTGCTGCGCACGCTTGGGGTACTGCTGTTGCTGGCTCTTGCCGGCGGGGGTTGGGTGGCCTACGAGGCGCACTCGTTCCTGAACACCACGCCCGAAACCCCAGGCCGCGATGTTTTTTTTGACGTTCCCACCGGGGCGCGGCTGGCGCAGGTGAGCGCGGGGCTTGTCAAGCTGGGCGTGGTAACCGATGCCCGCAAGCTTGATCTGCTGGCCCGCTATAAAAAGTGGGAAAACCGCCTTCAGGCTGGCAGATTCGCCCTCAATACCGGCTGGCTGCCAGAAAAAGTGCTGGACGAACTGGTCAACGGACACCCGGTGCTCTACCGCGTTACCGTGCCAGAGGGCCTTTCGTGGTGGCAGACGGGCAAGGTGCTTGAAGAAGCCGGGCTGGTCGTTTTTGAAGATTTTCGCAAGGTTGTCACTGACCCCGACTTTTTGCGCCACTACGGCATCCCCTTTGCCACGGCTGAGGGCTTTTTGATGCCAGACACCTATCTGCTCAAAAAAAATGAAGTTATGGATATTGCGCAGGCCAAGGCTGTTGCCGGGCGCATGGTCGATAACTTCTGGCGCAAAACAGCCCCTGTGTGGCCCGATGGCAAAAAGCCGGAGCAAGGCCAGACAGACCAGTTCAAAACCTGGGTAATCCTTGCCTCCATTGTGGAAAAAGAAACCGGCATTGATGCGGAACGCGCCCGCGTGGCGGGTGTGTACCAGAACCGCATCACCAAGGGCATGCTGCTTCAGGCCGACCCCACGGTGATCTACGGCCTTGGCCCCAACTTTGACGGCAACTTGCGCCGCCGCGATCTCGACGATGCCAACAACCTCTACAATACCTATCAGCGCCCCGGCCTGCCGCCCGGGCCCATCTGCTCGTTCGGCGCTGCCGCCCTGGCCGCAGCCGTGCGCCCAGAGGCGCACAACTATCTGTATTTTGTCGCTAAATTTGATGGTGGCGAACACGTATTTTCCACCAATCTCACCGACCACAACAAGGCCGTGCGGCAGTATCTGCAAAACCGCCGCAATGCCAAGCCCGCCGCGTCCGACGCGCGCTGAGGAGGCTCCTGTGAAGTACCTCATCGTTGAAGATTTTTCCGGTCAGGAAGTCCCCTTTATCTTTCCCCGCCGGGTGGACCACAGCGACATGCGCGAACAGCTGCCCTACAGCCGCGTAGTCTCTGCCGGTTTTGTGGAACTGGGGCCCACAGGCTTTGCCTGCACGGGCGGCAACCCAGAGCTGCAACTCAAGGCCCGGCCCGATGAAGATGCAGCCATCATAGCCGAGGCCCTGCGACAGCGCTGAAGCCGCTGCCAGCAAGGTTTTTCTGGCCGCAACAGCAGGAGCGCACCATGCCCAGGCCGCAGCCGAGCCTGCCCGGCCTTGTCATAGGCGGCACGGGCAGCAATTCCGGCAAAACAACCCTTACCCTGGCCCTGCTCTGCGCCCTGCACGAGCGGGGTCTTGTGGCGCGGGCGGCCAAAACCGGGCCAGACTACATTGATGCGGCCTTTCACGCCGCTCTCACCGGGCAGCCTGCGGCCAATCTCGACACATGGATGTGCCGCGAATCAGCCCCTTCACCCACAGAACGCCCCCTGAGCGCCGGGGCTGGGGGGTCGGCCCGGCTGCCTGCCGGGCTGAGGCGTGTTTTTGAACGCATGGCTCTGCCCGAACTGCCGCTGGAAGACACCACAACGGCTCTACCCACTTCCCATAACCTTCTTGTGCCAGATATGGTTGTGATTGAGGGAGCCATGGGGCTTTTTGACGGCGGCCACAAGGGAGCTGGCAGCACCGCCCATCTGGCGGGCCTGCTGGGCCTGCCCCTGCTGCTGGTGCTCAATGCCGGGGGCATGGGTCAATCGGTTGCCGCGCTTGCAGAGGGCTTTCTGCACCACCGGCCCGCCTGGGCAAAAAACAAACCCCTTTCCTTTTTGGGCATTGTCTGCACCCATGTGGGCAGTGCGCGCCACGCCGACCTGTTGCGGCAGTCGCTCGCCCCCCTTTGCAAGAGCTCCGGCGTTCCCCTGCTGGGCCTGATGCCACGGCAGGGAGCCCCCACACTGCCCGCCCGCCATCTTGGGCTGGTTGAAGCACGCGAAGTGCTGCCCGACCTTGACAGACACGCCCTGGCCCAATGGGCAGAAAGCCACTGCACTATCGACATGCTGCTGCAAAGGGCTGGTGCGGGCACACTACGGCGGCCTCTGCCCGCCCATACCACGGCGCAAGCTTCTACACCGCCCCCTACAGCGCCCATTACACTGGCAGCCCGCTTCTTTTCCCCTGCAAGCACGGGCAAGGGGCGTGACACGCGGCCCCTGCGCATCGGCATGGCCTGGGACGAAGCTTTCAGCTTTTGCTATGCCGATCTGCCCGCCCTGCTGGGTGAGCTCAAGGCCGAAGTGGTGGCCTTTTCTCCTCTGCGGGATAACGCGCCGCCACGTCACTGCGCGGGCCTGTACTTTCCCGGCGGGTATCCCGAGCTGCACGCAGGGCGCATTGCTGCCAATACCAGCATGCGCTCGGCCCTGCACGCTCTGGCCGCCCAGGGCATGCCCATGTATGGCGAATGCGGGGGCTACATGTATCTTATGCGCAGCCTGATGCTGCACGGGCAGGAATACGCCATGAGCGGTCTCTTGCCCTGCAGCTGCACCCTGGGACAAAACAAGGCGGCCCTTGGCTATCGGGCCGCGCAGGCGCAGGCCGACTGGCTCCCGACCGCCCACAGCCGCCCCCTGTGGGTACGGGGGCACGAATTTCATTATGCGCAGGAGCAACCCGCCCCCCTGCCCGCCGGGTGCAGCCCCCTGTGGCAGCTGCACGACAGCCAGGGCCGCTTTTTGCGGGCCGACGGCTGCCGCAAGGGCTCTGTGGCTGGCTCGTGGCTGCACTGCTACCCCGAAGGCTCACGCCGCTTCTGGCGCGCATGGCTTGCCGGTTGCGCGGCCTACATTGCAGCACAAGACCCATAAGGACACCATGACACACCGCACTTCGCCCTCTCCCTCGGTGGAGCTTGACCCGGCCTGCACCCCGGCCCATATCGAAACCCGCTCGTTTGAAATCATTGATGCAGAGATTCCAGAGCCGCGTCCCTTTGCCGGTGCGCTGTGGAGTGTGGCCCGCCGCTGCATCCACACGCTGGGCGATACGGACATCCTGCACGACCTTCGCCTGAGCAATAAGGGTCTTGAGGCTGGCGTGGCCGCCCTGCTGGCTGGCTGCACCGTGTACACCGACACGCGCATGGCCGCCGCTGGCCTGCCCCTGCGCCGGCTGGAGCCCCTTGGGGTAACGGTTACACCGCTCATGGCCCTGCCCGGTCTGGCCGAACTTGCCGCGAGCCGTGGCACTACCCGTTCACGCGCCGGGCTTGAGAGCATTGCCCAAAACATGGGCGGCAATATTGTGGTTATCGGCAACGCTCCCACAGCCCTGCTTGGGTTGCTGGATGTGCTGGCGCACGGGGCGCAGCCGCCAGCCCTCATCGTGGGCATGCCGGTGGGCTTTGTAAACGCGGCCCAGTCAAAGGAGCTCTTGCGCCAGAGCCCGTGGACGCACTTTACCCTGCTGGGGCGCAAGGGCGGCTCGGCAGTGGCTGCGGCCTGCATCAACGCGCTGGCAGATCTGGCGCTGGAGCAGCGCGGGCTCACACAGGCTGCCGCTCTGTAAACGGGCCTGTGCTATAAAAACATTAAATTTTTAAAACTGTTATACATTGAACTGTAGCTTCTCTCGATGAATTGATTCCCGGCTGGCTTGCTATTTTTTTCATAGCGCGCTATGCATTTCATAGCGCGCGCGAACAATGGCAACCATCCCCTGTGGCTCCGCACCCATGAGAGGTACGGGCACAGACAAAGAATCAAACAGCAAGGAGAATCCCCATGCCTGTCATCACCATAGCCATGCACAGCACCACTGAAGAAGTGAAAAAGAATTTGATCGAAGGCCTGACCGCAGCCGCCGTGGCAGCTACGTCTGTTCCGCAGGAGAAGTTTGTGGTCTTTGTAGAGGAATACGAAACCGACGCCATCGGCATCGGCGGGCGGACGCTCAAGGCAATCAAGGCCGCACAGTAAGGCGCAGCAACGCGCCAGCCAGTCTTAACTGGAAGAGGTATCCCCGGGGGAGGCAGCAGAAGCGAGCCTGTATTTTCGCAGCTCGTTCCAGCGCTCGGCTTCCTCCGGGGCCACTTCCATGGCCCAGGTAATGGCCCAGGCTCCAAATGGCTCAAGCAACTGGCTCAGCTCAACGCCCATGGGCGTAAGGGCGTAGCCTTCTTCTGTGGCACACACAAGCATGGCCTCGCGCAGTTCTTTGAGGCGGCTGTTGAGCACCGCCGGAGATATGGACTCGCAAGCCTCCTGCAAGGCGCGGAATGTGGCGGGCCCGTGGCGCAGCTGCCATATGACGCCCATGGCCCACCGCTTGCCCAAGAGGTCAAAAAGCGCCATGAGCGGTACACCGCTGCGCGAACCGCGAACCGGCTTGCCTGGTCTGGGTATGCTCATTTTTTTGCCATCTTTGTGGGCCTGCGGGATAAAGCCGCCGGGCTAGCCCTGCTTTTGGGGCTTTGTTGCCGTATCGGGGCCGCTGCCCTCTGCGGGCTCTGCAACAATCTCTGCGCCTGACATATTCGCCGTATCGGCCACGTCAGCCGGTTCCGGGCTGATAATTTCCGCGTCGGTCACGTCGTCATCGTGGTTTGCGGGCGGTGTATGGCCTTCCGGGGTAGGCGCCGCACCTGTTGCGGCATCAAGCACGGGCGGCAGGGCCTTGGCCTCCACCACCTGACCGCCAAGGGCAAGCCGCTGCACCTCGTTTTGCGGCAGGGGAATGCAGCCCTTGTCCACCAGCACTATGCCCGTGCGTTCCAGCACCTCGCGCCTGTATTCATATTCCTGCTGCATGCGGTGGTGGCGGTACATAAACCAGCGGTGTACCAGATAGCACACGGCAATCAGGGCCGCCAGACTGCCCGCAATCCACGGAATATACTCTGTCAGCGCGCTGCCAAGACGCATGAGGGCCGAAAAAGCCCCGTCCACAAAAAACAGCCCCGCGCCCAGCAGCATGATGCCCAGCAGCAAGACCACCGTGGGCGCGTTGCGGATAATGGCGTAAAAACGGCGCAGCCGTTCTGGAACCTGTTCGTCGTCGGCGCTTTGTGCGCCTGCCTGCGCCTCGGCACGCATGTTGTCTTCGCGCCCCAGATAGCGCGAAACCCAGGTTCCCGAAAGATGCACAATAAGCATGAGCCCCACAGGGGCAAGCACCGCAGCCACTGCCCAGCCCAGCCAGGGAAAGCGCGCCAGCGGCGGCCCACCGGGAACTTCGGGCGCGGCGTGCATGACACCATAAAAAAACGACACGCCGCCAACTACCAGCTCTACAAAAAAAATGGCAACCATAAGATATATGAGCGCGTCCTTGTACGGGCCAGCGTACCAGGCGGCGCTCTCGACGCTACGGCTTTTGCCAGCAGATGCGGCTGGCCGCTCCTGCGCGTCTGATCTGTTTTTCTCTGTTTTCTGCATTCGTTACCTCGGTTCCCGAAACATACGATGCGGCGCTTTTTCCCGCAAGCCCCCACTGGCCGGAACAAGGATTTCGCGGCATCGCATCGCCCTTGCCCCAAAGGCGCATCTGGCTTACCTTGCCTGCATGCACCCTGGGAGGTTCTCATGCATGTTCTGGTGACTGGCGCAGCGGGTTTTATTGGCTACCATCTTTCCCGGCGGCTTCTGGCCGATGGCCACAGCGTTGTGGGCGTTGATAATTGCAACGACTATTACGATGTGCAACTAAAAAAAGACCGGCTGGCCCAACTTGCCGCCATGCCGGAGGCGCGGAATTTTCGTCACGAACCCCTGGACATGGCCGATGGCCCTGCCATGGCTGCCCTGTTTGCCCGCGAGGGATTCACACATGTGGTCAACCTTGCGGCACAGGCTGGCGTGCGCTACAGCCTCCAGAATCCGGAATCGTACCTCAATGCAAACCTGCTGGGCTTTGGGCATATTCTTGAAGGCTGCCGCCAGAACAAGGTGGGGCATCTGCTTTTTGCCTCGTCTTCGTCCGTATACGGCATGAACGCGGCACGGCCCTACAGCGTACACCACAATGTTGACCACCCGGTGAGCCTGTACGCGGCCACAAAAAAAAGCAACGAGCTCATGGCCCACGCCTACAGCCATCTGTTCCGCATTCCCTGCACAGGGCTGCGCTTTTTTACGGTTTACGGCCCCTGGGGCAGGCCAGACATGGCCTTGCACCTCTTTACCACGGCCATTGTGCGCGGCGAAGCCATAAAGGTTTTCAACCAGGGCCGCATGCGCCGCGACTTTACCTATATCGACGATATCGTCGAGGGCGTGGTGCGCCTGCTGCCCCTGGCCCCGCAGGCAGACCCGAACTTTGACCCCGAAACCCCCAACCCCGCCAGCAGCTCTGCTCCCTGGCGCATCTACAACATAGGCAACAATAATACGGTAGAACTCAACGACTTCATCAGCACCCTTGAAGACGCCCTTGGCATGAAGGCCCGCAAAGAGCTTTTGCCCATGCAGCCGGGCGATGTTGAATCCACCTGGGCCAATATTGACGACCTCACCGCCGCCACCGGCTTTGCCCCTTCCACGCCACTTGGCGAGGGCATTGCCCGCTTTGTGGACTGGTACAAAGAGTACTACAAAATATGAACGAAACTTTCTCCACATCTGCGGATCATCCGAGCATATCCGCCCCCACGCCCGCCCGGCCGGAAATTCTGGCTCCGGCGGGCGACGCGCCTTCATTCCTGGCCGCCCTAGCCGCCGGGGCAGACGCCATCTATCTGGGCCTCAAGCATTTTTCGGCCCGCATGCAGGCCGAAAACTTTGGCCTCACCGAGCTTTCGCGCCTCACAGATCTGGCCCACGCTGAAAACGCGCGCGTCTATGTGGCCATGAACACCCTGGTCAAGCCGGGCGAACCCGCGCAGGCCTACCGTCTGGCAACCCGCCTTGCACGGCAGGTGCGGCCCGATGGCCTCATTGTGCAGGATCTGGCCATGCTCGATCTTGCGCGTCAGGCTGGCTTTGAGGGGGGGCTTTTTCTCTCCACGCTCGCCAACCTCACCCATCCCGAAAGCCTGATCCAGGCCAAACAGCTTGGTGCTGACCGGGTTATTTTGCCGCGCGAGCTTTCCATTGACGAAATCCGCGCCATGGGCGAGGCCTGCCCCGAAGGCCTGGACCTTGAATGTTTTGTACACGGCGCGCTGTGCTACTGCGTTTCTGGCCGGTGCTACTGGTCTAGCTACATGGGCGGCAAAAGCGGCCTGCGTGGCCGCTGCGTGCAGCCCTGCCGCCGCGTGTACCGCCAGGGTGGCCCTGCGGCCATTGCCCTTGTGCGCAATGCCGAGCGTGAAGAACAGGACCGCATGCGCCAGGAACAGTCACGCATGGATATTGCCCGCAAAAACCGCGACGGACGCGGCAGGCCCGACAGCCGGGGCAAGACCGACGACCGTGGCAGGCCCAACGACCGCCGTGGCGAATCGTTTGACGCGCCCCGCCGCCAGGGCTCGCGCGGGCAGATACGCGGCAAGGAACACAACGGGCGCTGGTTCTCGTGCCTCGACCTTTCGCTGGACGTGCTGGCAAAAACCCTGATGAACATCCCGCACCTTGTTTCGTGGAAGATCGAAGGCCGTAAAAAAGGCCCGCACTACGTGTACCACGTGGTTACGGCCTACCGCATGCTGCGCGACAACCCCGGCGATGCCCAGGCCCGCAAGGCGGCAGAAGAAATCTTGCAGATGTCGTTGGGGCGTCCTGCCTCACGCGCGCGCTTTTTGCCGCAAAAAGATCACACCATCCCCACCTCGCCCGACGGCCAGACCAGTTCGGGCCTGCTGGCGGGCAAGGTACGCATTGATCCCGAAGCTGGCGTGATTCTCAAGCCCTTTTTTGAGCTGCTGCCGCAGGACTATCTGCGCGTGGGCGTTGAGGACGAACGCTGGCACGCCACCCTGCCCGTAACCCGGCGCATTCCCAAGGGCGGCAGCCTTACCCTGCGTCTGCCCAGGCACAAAACGCCCAAGGCAGGCACGCCCGTCTTTTTGATCGACCGGCGCGAACCAGAGCTCATGCGCATCATCAAGAGCTGGCAGGCGCGGCTTGAGGCCATGCCCTCGCGCCCCAGCAAGGCTGTGGAGAGCGATCCGCTTTTGCCCAAGCCCATCAAGGCCAAGCCCCGGCCCGACACCTATGTGCGCTCCAGCGTGCCCCACGGCAAAGAAACCCGCACTGGCCGCAGCCAGTTTCAGGGGCTTTGGCTTTCGGCCCGCAGCGCCGATCTTTCGCGCACGGTGGCCCCGCGCATGAGCTGGTGGCTGCCCCCGGTTATCTGGCCGGATGAAGAAGAAACCCTCCGCCGTTCCATCGCTCGGCTGTGGCGCGACGGCGCACGACATTTTGTGTGCAACGCACCGTGGCAGCGCGGCCTGTTCCCCGAACAGCTGGATGAAAACGCCGATCTGCTGGCCGGGCCGTTCTGCAACGCGGCCAATGCCTCTGCCCTTGGCATACTGGCCAAAATGGGGTTTGTGGGCGCTTATGTGAGCCCGGAACTGGCGCAGGAAGACATGCTGGCCCTGCCCACGCAAAGTCCCCTGCCTCTCGGCGTGGTGCTTTCCGGCTACTGGCCCGTGGGCATCAGCCGCTTTGGCCTGCTGGGCGTCAAGCCCAACGAGCCTTTTTTGAGCCCCATGGGCGAACCCTTCTGGGCGCGGCAGTACGGCGGCAACATCTGGATATACCCCGGCTGGCCGCTGGACATCACCAGCAAACGGCATGAGCTTATGGACGCTGGCTACGCCTTTTTTGCCCATATGCAGGAAAACCCGCCCGCCTCTGTGCCCGATATGCGGCGCAAGAGCCTCTTCAACTGGGAAGGGGATTTGCTGTAGCCCCGGCTGTCCCTGTGGCCGCTTTTACAGCCGCGTTAATGACGAATACGGGCCGCCAGCAGGAATGCTTTTCTGTGGGCGGCCCTTTTGCGCAGGAACCGCAATGCACACGCAACAAGCCATTCACAGCGCCCGACAGCTTTTTCCGCGTGGGCTTCAGCAGCCGGAAGGCAGCCTGCGCTTTGGCGCGGACGCTCTTTTGCTGGCAGCCTATGCCGCCCGCCACGTGGAAGGCATGAACGGCGCGGGGCGCAACAGGCTTGTGGCCGCCGAGCTGGGCTGCGGCTGTGGCGCGGCCCTGCTGGGTCTGGCCCTGCGCTGCCCTGGCATCACCGGTCTGGGGCTGGAGAGGGAACTTCCCCTTGTGCAGGCCGCCGCCGCCAACGCCCAGCTTCTTGGCCTTGCAGACAGGCTGCACTTTGCGCAGGCCGATCTGGCTGCATCAACATTTCTTTCGGCCCTGCCCGGCACTTTGGTCGGCAAGGCCGCAAACCTCGATCTGGTTCTGGCCAATCCGCCCTACGGCGTAGAAGGCCGGCCCTCGACCAGCCAGATGCGCGAACGTGCCTTGCGTGGTACGCAGGACAAGCAAGACCGCAAAGACGTGCTGCATGTCTTTTGCCGGGCTGCTGCCACTCTGCTGCGGCATCAGGGACATTTTTTTTGCATTTACGACGCGCTGGCCCTGCCGCAGCTTTGCGGCGCGCTCGATGCCGCCGGTTTTGGCCTGCGCGGTGTTCTGCCGGTCAGAACGCACGCGTCAAAGCCAGCCCTGCGGGTACTTGTGCTGGCCCGCAAAAACACGGCCCACCAGACCGCACTTGAAGCACCTCTGACGCTGCACACACGCCAAACAACTGCGGGCAAGGGCCGTTCCTGCGCCCCCCGCTGGTCGGCGCAGGCCCTGCGCTTCTGTTCCTGGCTTGGTTGAAGTGGCAGAGGCGCTGGCTGCATTTTTACTGACAATACAACAGAATATCCACACCGCATCGCCGCAGGGTGAACCATGAACTTCATAGCTGATCTGCACATACATTCCCGCTTTTCGCGCGCCACAAGCAAGGCCCTCAATCCGCGTCATCTGGCTGCCTGGGCCCGCTGCAAGGGCATCAATGTCTTGGGCACGGGCGACTTTACGCACCCGCAATGGCGGGCAGAGCTGGGCGAACAGCTGGTGCTCGACGAGGCCACCGGCCTGTACCGGCTGGCTGTGGAGCCGGAAAACCTCGAATTCATGGGGGCATCCGGCGGCCCCGGCCTGCTGGCATCCCCGGCCCCCCTGTTCATGTTGCAGACCGAGATCAGCTCCATCTACAAACGCGGCGGCAAGGTGCGCAAGGTTCACAACCTTGTGTTTGTGCCCACCCTTGAGGATGCGGAGCGCCTTTCGCGGCGTCTGGCGCAGATCGGCAACCTCAATGCCGACGGCCGCCCCATTCTGGGGCTTGATTCGCGTGATCTGCTTGAAATCATGCTGGAATGCGCCCCAGATTCGGTGATGATTCCCGCCCACGTGTGGACGCCCTGGTTTGCACTTTTTGGCTCCAAATCGGGCTTTGACAGGCTTGAAGACTGCTATGGTGATCTTTCTGAACATATTTTTGCCCTGGAGACCGGCCTTTCTTCCGACCCGGCCATGAACCGGCTTATCAGCGGGCTTGACGGCTACGCGCTTGTTTCCAATTCGGACGCGCATTCCGGGGCCAACCTGGGCCGCGAGGCAAATCTGTTTGCCGGGCAACCCAGCTATGCGGGCATGTTTGCGGCCCTGCGCGCCTCTGCCCGTCGGCAAGACCAGAGCGGCCTTGCTTGCCGCTTTATCGGCACAATGGAATTCTACCCCGACGAGGGCAAGTACCACCTCGACGGCCACCGTGCCTGCAACGTGGTGCTGGAACCAAAGGATTCTCTGGCCCTTGGCAATATCTGCCCTGTCTGCGGCAAGCCGCTGACCGTGGGGGTGCTGCACCGCGTTCTGGAACTGGCCGACCGGGAAACCGCGCCGGAACTGCCGCACGAACCAGAGGTGCGCCCTCTTATTCCGCTGGCCGAGGTGGTGGGCGAAATACTTGAAGTGGGCCCGACATCACGCAGGGTGCAGGAGCGGTACAGCCGCCTGTTGCATGAACTTGGGCCGGAACTGGATATTCTTTGCCGCCTGCCAGAAGCCGACATTCGCGCCCACTGGGAGCCGCTGGGCGAGGCCGTGGCCCGCATGCGGCGCGGGCAGGTCTTCCGCGAGGGCGGCTATGACGGTGAATACGGCACTGTACGCGTTTTTGCCCCAGAGGAACTGGCCGACATGCGCGGAGCCCTGCCCGGTGTTAAAGCGCCTGCCAAGAGGGGCCGCAAAAAGGCTGCCGATGCAGGCTGCGCGTCAATCACAACCGCTGGCCCTTCTGCCGTGCGGGTGCGCCGCGCCGCGCAACCTCTTGCAGAAACGGCTGAAGCCGACACTGCCACCAATTTTTCTGCCGTAAAATCTGCCACAAAACCTGACATCCAGGCTTATGCTTTTGCCTATTCAGCCGAACAGCAGGCGGCCCTCACCGCCGGGCCTGCGCCCGTACTGGTGCTGGCTGGCCCCGGTGCGGGTAAAACCCGCGTGCTTGTGGGGCGCTTGCAGTGGCTTGCAGAACAGGGTGAAAACATGGGCCGTGTGCTGGCCGTCACCTTTACGCGGCGTGCCGCCAACGAACTGCGCGAAAGGCTTGCGGGCGTTTTTACTGCAAATCATGGCGCTGCGCCGCAGTGCGATACCCTGCACGGCATGGCCTGGGCTGCCCTGCGCGCTGCCAGCGGCGACAATCCCCCGCTGCTGCTCGGCGATGACGCGGCGCGCAATCTCTTTCGGCTTTCCAACCCCGGCCTTGAGGCACGCGAAGCCCGTGACCTGTGGAATCGCCTTGTACTGGCGCGTGAAGGGGCAAGCCTGGCGCACGAGCCTGCCCAAAGCCCGCTGGCGCAGGCCGCTGCCAACTACGCGGCCCGCAAAAATGCAGGGCAGCGCTATGTGGATTATGCCGATCTGCTGGAGTGGTGGTTGGCCCATGCCAACACCTTGCCCCAGAGCGAAAGGCCCCGTCACGTGCTGGTGGACGAAGTGCAGGATCTTTCTGCCGTGCAGCTCGCCATTGTGCGCTCACTGTTGCCTGCCGACGGCAGCGGATTTTTTGGCATTGGCGACCCGGATCAGGCCATTTACGGTTTTCGCGGTGTCACGGGCCAGAGCGAAACCAGCTTGCGCGCCTGCTGGCCGGGGCTGGAGGTTTACCGGCTTGGAAAGAGCTACCGCTCAAGCCAGAGCGTGCTCGACATGGCCCGCAGCCTTTTGCTGCACAAGGGGCAGTGCGGCCCGCTGAAGGCAGCGCAAGAGCTTTCGGCTGACTTGCGCCTCTTTACCGCACCCGACGAACATGCCGAGGCCCGCTGGGTGGCCGCTCGCGTGCAGCATCTGCTTGGCGCAACGGCCCACACACTTATGGACAGGCAGGATCCCGACGACCTGTACGGCCTTGCCGGAACCCTCGCGCCGGGCGACATTGCGGTTCTTGTGCGGCTCAAGGCCCAGATCGCACCCTTGCAGGCCGCCCTTGAAAAAGCTGGCATTCCTTGCGCTGCACCCGCTCAAGATGCTTTTTGGCAAGATACTGCCTGCGCGCGCCTTTTGTCCCTGCTGGGCGCGGCTTGCGGTTTTGCGCAATTTTTTGCGGAAACGCCTGACGAAGCCAATGCCGCTGACGAGGGCGACACCTTGCCGCAAGAGTGGTGCGCAGCTGGCGGTCTGCCCGCGCCCGAAAGCATGTCGGGCTGGCTTGCGGGCAGGCAATGGGCGGGCGCTTTGTTTACCGGCAGCAACAGCTGGCGGCAGCTGTGCCGCACATGGAAGCAGTGCGGCAGCTGGGCGGGATTTTTTGAAGAGCTGGCCTGGCTGCGCGAGGCAGAACTGGTGCGCGAAAAGGCCGAACGGGTACAAATTTTGACGTTGCACGCTTCAAAGGGTCTTGAATTTCGGGCTGTATTTATACCTGGGCTGGAAGACGGCCTGTTGCCCCTGCAACGCGGCATGCTGTTTCCTGCCGGGGCAGAAAACGGCGCACTGGTTAATAACAGCCAAGCAACCTATCTTGATGAAGAGCGCAGGCTGCTCTATGTGGGGCTTACACGGGCGGCGCGGGCGCTTTTTTTGAGCCACTGCGCGCAGCGTACCCTTTATGGGCGCACCCTGCGCCTGTCAGCATCGCCCTTTATGAACCAGATACGCGATTTTTGCCGCCACAGCTCGCTGGCCGCGCATACCCGCAAGGAGCACAAACAGATCAGCCTTCTCTGATATTCTTGCCGCTGCCTTGGCGCAGGCAAAAAAAAGCGCCAGAGGCGCCGTGTAAGCTGTTGTGAACTCAACGGGATACTGAATGCAACACAGGCCCCGTGTCTGCCAGTGGCAAGGCGGGGCCGTGCTGAAAAATTGGACGCAACATTCTCTCCGGCCTGACAAATGCCATATCCGGCAAATAACAGCAGCTGAGAGTATCTGCTTGCGCAGGAAACGAGGCTATTCTTCGAGCCAGGAGTCGTCTTCAAGCACCTTGTAGCCGCGCACGGTGAGGTAAACCACGCCGTCCGCCTCTTCCACAAGGCCCGAAACTTCCACAGGCATGCTTACTTCGTCGTCCAGATCAACCCCCGCGCCGCGCGGCACAATGCGGTATTCCACATCGTCCAGCACAACAGCAACACGGGCCTGCCTGGCATCCACACAACGCGGCACTGCCGCAACATAGCCTCTAACGGTAATGGGACTCTTGTTCATAATCTCTAACATTGCCTTTCAATGCCCGTTTTTCTCGCCTATAGCTCCTTTTATTTTTTGACGCAAGCTCCCTGGGCAAATGCCGTTTTTTTCTTCTCTGACGCGCCTATTTACAAAATATATGCGCTGCTACAAACCGATTTTTTTCATCAGCTCGTACCAGTGGCCTCGCGATATGCCCGCCACTTCGGCAGCCTTGCGCACGTCCTCGCCGCTCAAGTCCCACACTTGCCGCACGTAGGCTTTTTCTGCCTGCAACTTCCACTCGCGCAGGCTGGGTGGGTTTTGCCCGGCAATATCCTGCCCGGCCATATCCTGTACCGACAAGCCACAAGCCGCCGATGCCGCAAGCCCCTTTGCGCTGCCCTCATGAGCAGCCTGCCCCATACGCCTGCGCACACAATCCACCCGCATATGGGTGGGCAGATGCACGGGCAGCAGCAGATCCCCCTTGCCTGCGGTAAGACAGGCCCGCTGGATACAGTGGATCAGTTCGCGCACGTTGCCCGGCCAGCTATATTCCAGCAGCATGCCCAGGGCATCATCCGAAAGGATTTTTTTGGGCTGGTCGCTGCCAAGGCAATAACGGGCAATGGCCTGCCGGGCCAGGGCTGGAATTTCGTCCAGCCTTTCGCGCAAGGGAGGAATCACGATGGTAATGCCCTGCAAACGGTAGAGCAGGTCTGCACGAAAGCTGTTTTCCTTTGCCATCATTTCAAGGTTTTTGTTGGTGGCCGCCACCAGCCTGAAGTCGCTGCTGACCTCGCGCACTTCGCCCACGGGCCGAAAGCGGCGCTGTTCCAGAGCACGCAAAAACACCCCCTGCATGGGCTGGGGCAAATCGCCCACTTCGTCCAGAAAAAGCGTGCCTTTGTCGGCAGCCAGCAACAGCCCGTCCCGCGCCCTGTCGGCCCCGGTGAAGGCCCCTCGGCTGTGACCAAAAAGATGGCTCTCTACAAGTGTTTCTGGCAGCGATGCGCAGTCTACCGTTATAAAGGGGCTTGCTGCCCGCCCACTGTTGCGAAACAGCGCCCGCGCAAACAGTTCCTTGCCCACGCCTGTTTCGCCCAGCAAAAGCACGTTTACTTCGCTTTTTGCTGCCTGCGCCAGCAGCTTGAGGGCTCGGCTCATACCCGGCCCAGAACCAAGGATGTGCCCGCTGTCGACCACCAGCGATTCGCTCCCTGGCATGCGGTTTTGCCTGAATTGCAAAACCTGCTTCAGACACTGCTCGATATCCCGCATCTGCAGGGGCTTGGTCAAAAATTCCCACGCCCCAGAGCGCAGCGCCGCCTCGGCATTGTCGCCGTCGCCGTTGCCCGTAATAACCACCACATCGGGACTTCCTGGCAAATGAGCAAAATCTGCCTGGTATTCCAGCCCGTTGCCGTCTGGCAGCCAGACATCGAGCAGCACCACATCCACGGGTTCAACCGCCATACGCAGGGCATCCTGAATACTGCCCGCCAGCAGAGTTTCATGCCCCATGCGGTTGCAGACCACCTGCACCATGGTGCGCATGAGCCCCTCGTCGTCCACCACAAGCACTCTGGCCATCAGTCTGACTCCTTGCGCGTGGGCTGCGCATCGTTTGTGACGGCATTACACACAGTTGTTGTGTACATGCCCTACCCCGCCAACTCTTCGCCCAAGGCATCTCTGGCATCTGCAATGGCAAGGCGCAACACCAGGGCCGCTTCCACAAGGCTGCTGACCTCGGCAGACTCTGCTGCGGCAGCGGCTACCCGCAGCCTGTCGAGCCGCATGACCCCTGCCGAATTTTTGCAGGCGTGGGCCGTGCGCCGCAGCTGTTCCCAGTCTGCTGCTGCCAATGCGGCATCCAGTGCCGCCTGCCGGTCACAAAGTTCGCCCGCCAGCACTTCCACAAGACTTTTCAGCACTGCGCCGTCATTATCCAGCGCTTCCAGTGCGGCGTTGCGGTTCCACAGCTCAAGCTCGCCGGGCTTAGGCACATCTGGCTGGGGAGGCAGACTATTTTTTTCTTCGCACTGCATTGCGCATTGGTCGGCTACAGGCGTGCCCGTCCTCTGCCCCTGAGAACATCCCCGGGATGCGACAATTTTATCAAGCTTACCGCGCAACTGGGCAAAACTTAAGGGTTTCAGAAACACGCCGTCTGCGCCAAGGTCTTCGCAGGTTTCTACAAATTCCCTGCTGGCCGTGGCCGTATACACGACCGCCAGTGTTGCAGCAAGAGCCAGCGTTTCGCCTTTGCGCAGGGCGGTCAGCACCTCCAGCCCGCTCATGCCCGGCAAGCGGCTGTCCAGTATGACAAGCTCCCACGGCCCTTGCCGGGGATCGCACAACATTTCGAGCGCATTTTCTCCACTGGCAACGGTACAGGCTTCTGCTCCCATGCCCGCCAGCATCTGGCGTAGCGCATAGGCGATGGACGCGGTGTCTTCTGCCACCAGCACTTTTTTGCCTTGCAGGGGCATGTGCCCTTGCTGCTCATTGGCACAATCTGTATTGCCTGCCCCAGCCAGCGGTTCCGCGCAAGGCTGTAGCAGCACATCAATCGTAAAACACGCCCCCTGCCCAGGGCGCGAGGCCAAGCGCACATCCCCCCCCATCAACCGTGCGAGAGTACGTGCTATGTTCAGGCCAAGGCCCGTGCCGGGTGTATGCGCGGTATCGCGACCGCGCTGAAAACTCTCAAACACCCGCACTTGATCATCTTCTGCCAGGCCCGGGCCGGAATCTGTTACGGCCACAGCCAGTCGCAAAAACTGGGGAGTGCTTTCAATACATGTGGCGTAAACGCGCACAGAGCCGGATTCGGTAAATTTCACCGCATTGCTGATGATATTGCCCAAGGCCTGCCGCAGGCGAAAACTGTCACCCACAGCTCAGGCGGGAAGATTCTGATCCATGCCCAGAGTAAGCGCGATTTCCTTGCTCTCGGCAATGGGGCGGTACAGGCCCACACAGTCTGACAGGCACTGGCGCAGATCAAAGGGTGCGGCCCGCAGGGCAGGCGCGCCCTGCTCCAGCGCGGCATGGTCCATTATGTCGCCCACCATCTCGCGCAGGGCTTCTGCCGCTTGTGCCAGATACCCCAAGGCCTTTTTGCGCTCGGCTTCCGGCAGGTCTTTTTTCTGTGCCAGTTCGCTCATGCCGACGATGGCGGTCAGCGGCGTGCGCATGTCGTGGCTCAGATGCCCCATAAACGCGCTTTTCATACGGCTGGCTTCTTCTGCCAGCCAGCGCCGGTGTGTGAGGTTGAACGTGATGCCGCCGATGGCAAGAACGCCCGTTATGGCAAGCAGGCCGTAGAGCAGGCGCATGTTGTGCAACTGCCTGTCGAGGCTTTTCTGAAATGCCGTTGCATCCTGGCTCACACTTATGCCGCCCAGCACTTCGCCCACCTTTCTGCCCACATGGCAACGCAGGCAGCTTTGTTGTGCCATAAGAACACTGAGCAGACGCAGGCCTTGTCCACGGCCCTGCTGTGGTGGTGTAAACACTTCGGGGGTTTCATCGGCACAACGCGCAAGGGCCGAGCGTTCCCACACGTCTGCCATGTTTTCTGGCCGCAAGGGCGCGCTGCTGATGATGCTTATGCTCACCCCTTCACGCGAGCTGCGCTCTGCCAGCTGCCGGCTCATGTAGGCCGGGTTTACCAGCACCAGCGTGCGGCCATCCTGCGTGGTGACTGTGCGCTCTGATTCCGGCAGCCAGGGGTTGGGCTGCCCATAGTCACTTTGTGCAACATATACACCGCCGTGTGCAGCATTCCAGTTTCTTGCGTCCATTAATTGCTGCGCCATTGTAGAAAGTCGTGTATGCTCAAGTTCGAGGCTGTGTTCGGCATTGACCTGCACGGCCTGCCTATACAGAACACCGGTAAGCACCAGCCATGCAAGACTTGCTGCAAGTGCCAACCACGGCATTTTTTTTGACTTTTTTATTGATTCGCGCAGCATTGCTCACCTTTTGACCTGAGTTGTCATATTTTTATGAATTTGTCGTATTTTTCTGATTTTTTCTGTGACTGCAATCACGGTTTATACGTCCATTTTTAATAACAGCTCAATTTTTTTACTTATTATTTTTTTAATTTATTTGCGTATTTTGGTACGGTTCTTGTTTTCTTGAGAGGGTTGCCGCCATTGGGGCGGCACGCAAGGAGCGAGTGAAGGAGGCTCTATGGGAACACCCCGCAATGGACCATGGCTTAAGGTGCTGTTGGGCGGCGTTGCGGCGGGAATGGTGCTTTTGGGTGTGCTAGCGTACGCCATGACGACAACTGACCAGCGACCGTTTTGCTCCAGTTGTCACATAATGCAGGAAGCGGCTGTTACCCAGAAAATGGGTACGCATGCCAAGCTTTCCTGTAACGAGTGCCATGCCCCGCACAATCTGCTGGCCAAACTGCCGTTCAAAGCCCAGGAAGGCTTACGTGACGTTATCGGCAACATTTCAGGCCACGACATTCCACGCCCTCTGAGTGTTCGTACCAAGGATGTGGTTAATGCCAACTGCATGGCCTGCCATAGTCAGACCAATGTAAACGTGGCCAGCATGGACGCAAAGCCCTACTGCGTGGATTGCCACCGGGGTATTGCCCACATGCGCATGATGCCCATAAGCACAAGGACGGTAGCCAATGACTAAGAGCAACATACACAAGGCCCTGGGAGCGGCGGCCCTGCTTGGCATGGTTTTGCTTACGGGCTGTCAGGATGTTTCCACAGACCTCAAGCCACCCAAGTACAAAACATCCATTCCTGAAAATGCGACGCGCATTTCGTCGTTCAAGACAGAATTTCCGCAACAGTACGCCTCGTACATGAAGAACAACGAAACGTCTGTCATGACGGAATACAAGGGGTCTATCCCCTACAACAAAAACGACAACGTCAATCCCTTGCCCAAGGGTTTCAAACACGCCCAGCCCTACCTCAAGAACCTGTGGCTGGGCTACCCCTTCATGTACGAATACAATGAAGCCCGTGGGCACACTTACGCCATCGAGGACTTTGTAAACATCGACCGCATCAACCGCTTTGCCGCCGACGGCAAGGGCGGCCTGCCCGCCACCTGCTGGAACTGCAAAACCCCCAAAATGATGGAATGGGTCAAGCAGTACGGCGACGCCTTCTGGTCCAAGGATGTCAACGAATTTCGCGGCAAGGACAAGATCGACGGCATGGACGAAACCATTGGCTGCGCCAACTGCCATGATCCTGTCACCATGGAACTGCGCCCCTACTCCGAGCCCCTCAAAGACTGGCTCAAGCGCAGCGGGCAAGACTGGGCCAAGCTTTCGCGTAACCAGAAGCGCAGCCTTGTGTGCGCACAGTGCCATGTGGAATACTACTTTACCCACAAGGACAACGGCCCCGCCGCCAAGCCCGTGTTTCCCTGGGACAACGGCTTTAACCCCGAAGACATGTACCAGTACTACAAGGGGCATGGCCCCAAGGGTACCGACGGCAAGCCAGGCCCATTTGTTGACTGGACCCACGCCGCCTCCAAGGTTGGCATGATCAAGATGCAGCATCCTGACTACGAAATGTTTCAGGATGGCCCCCACGGTGCTGCTGGCGTTGCTTGCGCCGACTGCCACATGCCCTACATGCGCGAGGGCGGCAAAAAGGTTTCCAGCCACTGGATGACCTCGCCCCTCAAGGATCCCGAACTGCGCGCCTGCCGTCAGTGCCATGCCGACAAAACCGCCGATTATCTGCGCAGCCGTGTGGAATACACCCAGAAAAAATCCTTTGACCAACTGCTCAAGGCTCAGGAAATCTCGGTCAAGGCACACGAGGCTGTTCGCCTTGCCAATGGATACGAGGGCAAGCGCTCGCCTGAATACGATGCCCTTATGACCGAAGCGCGCGAAATGGTGCGCAAGGGTCAGCTGTTCTGGAATTACGTTTCTGCCGAAAACAGTGTTGGCTTCCACAACCCGGCCAAAACCCTTGATACGCTCATGACCTCCATGGAGTGCAGCCAGAAGGCCGTTGACCTTGCCACCAAGGCCACGGAATTTGGCATTGCTGAACAGCTCTCCAAAAACATCAAGGAAACGGTTCCCCCGATTCTTGAAATGAGCCGCAAGTTGCAGCAGGATCCCGAATTCCTCAAAAAGAACCCCTGGACCAAGCTGCTGCCCACTCTGCCCAAGGCAGATCAGGTATGGAACGGCCAAACCCGCGTAAGCTCAGAGGCCAAGCCCGCTCAATAACACGTCCACTAGGCATTTTGGCATAACCATTGCCGCTGCCTCAATTACACCGGCCCCGCCCACGCGGGGCCGGTTTTTTTGTTCATGTTCCTTTCTGCTTCGATCTGTAGCGATGCTCGCCGTAGGCGTAACGAGTCGTAAACACGGTGGTGGCATCAGGCACGCAATTTGCTATCCTTCAAGTAAGTCCCAGAGTGTTCAATTTTTGACAGTTTGCAAATTTTGCAAACCCGGCAGGTTGCAGCATGGAAGCAGCAATGCACACACATACTTGGCGCGTTTGGCGTAACATGGCCCTGCTATTGGTATGCGCCGTACTTCTGACAGCCTGCGGCGCTTTTAGGTCCGCGCCGGATTCTGGCCCTGCGCCAGAATCTGCCCGCAAGGCTGTAAAGACCGCCTACACGCAGATGGGCAAGAAATACCGGCCAGGTGGAGCATCTCCACAAAAGGGCTTCGACTGTTCTGGCCTTATCTGGTGGGCATATCGCGAAAATGGCGTAAAAATTCCGCGCATTACTTCTGATCAGGCCAACAGCGGGCAACAGGTTCCGCTCTCCGCAGCACGGCAAGGTGATATACTTGTATTCCGCACAGGTTCTGGGCCACGTGGCCTGCACACCGGCATCTATGCGGGGGGCAATTCTTTTATCCACAGCCCCAGACGCGGCGAAAACGTTCGCGTTGAAAGCCTTGATATACCGTACTGGCGCACCAAGCTTATTGCCGTGCGCAGGGTTGTTTACTGATTAGCAGCATCGCCACTGCGCAATGGCGCAATGGTATTTTTGGCGGTATCGGCATTGCCTGTGCCGCCTTTTCTCTTTGCTGGCTTGCTATTAAATTTTGTTTGGAGTATTTCAAAAAATAATTACATCGGAATCACTTTGTTGCTGATTTCCGCTTCTGCCCACTCCCCTCATTTTATTCAATTTGTCGGGTTACTGCCTGCCATAAGTCTGGTGGCGTACCTTTTCCGGCACGGGAGGAAATATGGCACGCAAGGCTGCTGTAGCTGAAAGCCTGTTGAGTATTGCGGATATTTCTCGCCATTTTTCCCTGCCAGAATCTACCACTCGTTACTACTGCAAGCGCTTTGCGCAATTTATTCCCAGCGTGGGCGATGGGCGCAGAAGGCGCTATCGGCGTGAAACGCTTGATGTCATATCAGCAATACTTGAGCAGATGCAAAAATCACGCACTGCGGCAGCGGTTGAGGATGCCCTGAACGCGCGTTTTCCCCGCAACGCCGTGGCGGTTGCGGATGCCTGCCCTGCGCACGAAATGACCGACATTGCGGTTGGCAACGAGTATTTTCCCTCTGCCGCCTTGCAGATTCTGGAGCGTCAGACCAGCGCCATAGAGGGCATTGCCCATTTGCTGCAACTGGTGGTGCAGAGGTTGCCCGCGCCTGGTGGGACGCCCACCCCAGAAGTGGGCGAACTGAAACAGGAGGTTGCCAATCTGCGGACGCTGCTTGACGCCTCTGAAAAAACGCAACAGGCCGACCTGGACCAGTTGCGCACCTGGATGACAAGAGTAATCCGCAATCGCGGAAATTAAGGCCAGCAACAGGCCAGTGTTGCCATAGAAAAAGAGCAGCCCCAGTAAGGGACTGCTCTTTTTTTATATCCTGCTAAAGCCCGTGGGGATTTTTCAGCCCAGATGCACAACGCAGGCTACTGCCTGTTGCCAACTATTTTAGCAATCTGGTTGTCGTACTGCGCTGCTGATGATTTTTGTACCTCGCCGTTGCGGGCTTGCTTGCGGCTGGCAGATGCAGAATTTACCAAGCACAGAGGGCACAGCGGGCACACAGAACATACGTTCGCGCGCTACACCCTTTCCAGCCAGACAAGCGCAACGCCGGTTGCGGTTGTGTCCGTTTTGAAAGGCCTGAAACCAAACCTTTCGTATAAGCGCAAATTTCGCTCGCTTTTTGTACTTGTAAAAAGCACAAGGCGGTCAGCACATGTCAGACTTTGCACCCTGTTTTGCACCCGATTTTGCGCCTGTTCAATAATGGCTTCCAGCAGGGCTGAACCGCAGCCTCTCCCCTGCCATTGCGGCAGCACGGCAAGCCTGCCGATATAAAAACCATCCTGCGCTTCGTGGCCCCGTACCGTGCCCACAAGGGCATGCTGATCCGTCACGGCCTTGAGCATAATACCCTTGCGCCAGTCGTCTGCCAGCTCATCAAGGGTTTGGGTGAGCGGCGGTATGTTCCAGTCGTTCACCAGTTGGGCCTCGGCTGCAAAAGCAGCCTTTTGCACAGCCAGAATTTCGGGCAGGTCAAGCTGGCAAGCTGGCAGAATCTGCATTTTTACTTGCTGTTTTTCAGCGCCATATCTACGGCACTTTTAAACAGATCGAGCGGCAGCGCGCCGCGCACCACCAGATTGTTCACAAGAAAATACGGCGTACCCTCAATGCCCAGCTTCTGCGCGTCCTGCTGGTCTTCAGCAATGATGTCCGTAACCTTTTTGCTGTGAACATCCTTGGCAAGACGCTTCATGTCCACGTTGAGTCCTTCAGCCGTTTTTTTCAGAAAGACCTCGCCATCGGCAATGAGCTTGTCGCGGTCAGCAAAAAGGGCCTTGTAGAACTGCCACGCATTTTCTTCGCTCTGCTGCGATATGGCCACAAAATAGGCCGAGGCAATGTTGGCAGGGCCCTTTTCGTCCAGAGGCATATTTTTGAAAACAAGACTCACGTCCTTGCCGTATTCCTGCAAAATGGCGTCCACGGTTTTGGAAGCCTGCTGGCAGAAATGGCAAGTGAAGTCAGAAAAGGCAACTATGCGCACCTTGGCCTTGGGTGCGCCCATGACCGGGCGGCCCTCGGTCTTGACCGTTTTGTTCACCTTCATGTCTGCTGCCCACTGGGCTTCAAGGCTGTGCAGACGGCGCATATTTGAGCCCTGCTGCGCAATATCGAGCACAGATTCGCTCTGCCTGCGCAAAACGTCCATCACCAGTTCAGGACGCTCGCGAAACAGTTTTTCGAGAAATTTGGGCAGATTTTCTTCGGTAATTTCCACAGCGTTTGCCACGGCGCACTGCATTCCCGGCACAACGCCAGCCAGCATGCTGGAGGCCAGAATCATGGCCGCAGCTATTTTTTTGCCACTTTTCATGTATTTTTTCCTTATGAACAAAATTTTCTAGCCTTGCCCAGCCTCAAGGCGAATCTGGGTAACGGCGTCTTCAATTTTAAAAAGCAGCTCTTCAATGTCAACAGGCTTCATAAGGTAGCCAAAGGCTCCCTCGCTCATGGCCTGCACCGCAAGCTGCATATCAGCATGACCAGAAAGCAGTATCACCTGGGTTTTGGGCCAGCGCGAATGGATAATCTGTAGCGCAGACATGCCATCCATCACCGGCATTTTTACATCCATTATAATTACGCCATAGACATACTGCCCCATGGCATCAACGGCTTCCTGCCCGTTGGCGGCGGTTTGGCACTCGAACCCTCTTCGGCCAAGCCGTTTTGACAGTATGCGAGTAACGTCTGATTCATCGTCAACCAGCAGAATTTTTGCTTTTTCCATATGCGCTCCAACCAAGGGATTGTGGCTGTTTATCTACGCTTTTTAGCTACGCCGGGCAAGTTTGCCTTGCAAATTTTTGCTTTTCACCTTGACGCTCCCAGCCTGCTCTTTTACAAACAACCCAGTGCAGATGCTCGTGCCGCTCATGTTTCATGTGAAACACGAAGTTTTAAAACCTTCATATTAAACATACAAAGCTGCCGCCCTGCAAAAAATTTCATGCTCGTTGACGTACCTGCTCCCTCAAAAAATGCTGGTAGAAGCAGAACTTCCTCTAAATTCAGTCTATACGACTGGGAGGCCTCAATGGCGCGTATCATTTCCATTGCCAATCAAAAAGGCGGCGTGGGCAAAACCACCACTGCCATAAACCTTTCTGCCGCGTTGGCAGTTATGGAAAAAAAAGTTTTGCTGGTTGATTGTGACCCGCAAGCCAACAGCACCAGCGGCATTGGCCTGCATCAGGAAGATCTGCACGGCGACCTGTACAATACCTTTTATGAACCAGAAAAACTCAAAGAAAATATCGCAAAAACCCGATCGCCTTTTTTAGATATACTGCCTGCCAGCACGAACCTGGTGGCTGTTGAGCTGGAGCTGGTTGACAAAATGGCGCGCGAGTTTTTTTTGGACGAATGCCTCAAAAGCGTGCGCAACGATTATGAATACATCATCCTTGACTGCCCTCCCTCACTGGGGCTGCTGACGCTCAACGCATTGTGCGCATCGCGCGAGTTGCTTATTCCGCTTCAGTGCGAATTTTTTGCACTCGAGGGTATTGTAAAACTGCTGCAAACTTACGAGCAGGTAAAAAAACGCCTGAACCCAGACCTGTCATTACTTGGTGTGGTGCTTACCATGTACGACACCCGTAACAGACTGACCCGTGAAGTGAAAAACGAAGTGCGGCGGTGTTTTCCGGAACATCTGTTCGAAACGGTCATTCCGCGCAATGTTCGCCTTTCAGAAGCTCCCAGCCACGGCAAATCAATCATCCACTATGATATCAAATCCAAGGGAGCAGAGGCGTATCTGGGCCTGGCAAAGGAAATTGTTTTGCGCAGACCCAGCAAAAAGAACACCGTGCTGCAATAGCAGGCAAGCCTATTCCTTGGGGGTGGTGTGCTCGACTGCCATGTGTTTGTGAAAGTGTTTTTGCCTGATTGTGGTTCCGCAAGCGCGGCAATAAAAGACCAACAGGCCCCCAATGTTGGCATTGGTCAAAACAAAGGGTTGTGCCGGGTCATTGCGCCAATCGGCAGTGGTGGCCTGGCAGTGAGGGCATGTGACTGAAGGGCTGTAGGGGTATTTGAAATCCCAAAATTGCATAAGTTCGTCAAAACTGGCCAGCGGGCCAGCAGCCTGGGTAATTTCCTTGGGCCCGGCCTCGGCATCAAGCAGCTTGCGAACCTTGGGTTCCATTTTTTCCCACAGGGGCCAGGGAATGATGACAGAGGCAACATTGCCCTTGGCATCGGTGACATACTGAAGCAAAGGATTGTCGAGCATATACGGTCCTTGTAGTAATACAGGTAAACCCAAGCAGGGCTTTGGGCAGTGACAAAAAGCATTGCGCACACGGCAGATGCAACAGGCAACGGCAAAAATAAGCCCTCTGCCCTGCCAACAATAGCGCATAGCCTGCCGCGCCCCAAGGGGAAATGTCAAGAACACAAAACAAGCAAACCCACCAAGTTAGACCAGAAGCCAGCAACACAATAAATGTGAACAGTGGGAACGCGCAGTTTTCAAGCAAAGAACAAGATGATCGCAACACGGTTGTGCGCCGGCACTGGCATGGCAGCAAAAACCGCAAAGCAACAAAACGCCTGGCAAGCCACGCGCAGTAGAGTGAAGGAGAAACCATGAGCAGCAACAAGGGATTGGGCAGAGGACTTGACGCTCTGTTTGGCGGCAACGCGCCAAAGCAGGAACCGCAAGGGCAGGAAAGCGCCGTTAACCTTGTGCCGGTTTCATCCCTGCGGCCCAACCCAAATCAGCCCCGCAGGCATTTTGACGAAGCCGCATTGCGCGAACTGGCAGATTCCATCAAATCGCAGGGTATAATTCAACCACTGCTGGTGCGCCCGCACGGCGGCGAAAACATCTATCAGATTGTAGCTGGCGAGCGCCGCTGGCGAGCGGCACAACTGGCAGGGCTCAAAGAAGTGCCTGTCTATGTGCGCGAACTGAGTGACAAAGAGGTTATGGCTGCTGCACTTATTGAAAACTTGCAGCGCGAAGACCTCAACCCCATTGAAGAAGCGGAAGCCCTGCTGGCCCTGCGTGAAGCACTGGAATTAACGCAGGAGGAACTGGCTGCGCGTCTTGGCAAAAGCCGCCCAGCCATAGCCAACGCATTGCGCTTGCTGCAACTGAGCGCGGGCGCGAGGGCAGACATACAGGCAGGCCTGCTCAGTGCCGGGCACGCCCGCTGCCTGCTGGGCATAGACAACGCCATGGCTTCAGACGCCCTGCGTCAGCGCATTATCAGCCACAAGCTAACCGTGCGCGAAGCCGAAGAGGCCGCCGCCTTCTGGCGTGGGCACAACGCCCTGCCCTGGGAAAATCAGGACACGCAACCGCAACCGCGTACCAAGACACCACGCAAAAAAAGCCCACAGTTCAAAACATTGCAGGTAAACCTGAGCCAGAGCCTTGGCTGCAAAACCCAGGTCAGCGGCGACGAAAACGGCGGGCGCATTGCGCTTGCCTATGCCAGCAAGGAAGAACTGGAAATGCTGCTTGATAAACTTGGTGTTGCACTGCCCGCAGCAGCTGAAGAAACTGAGACATCTGAAAAAACTGAAAATCCAGGCGAATAGCTGCCAGAAATCTGCACAGCAGGCACGGGCAGCCCTGTGGACTGAATGACTGAATACTGAATCTTTGAAGGAATAAAAAAAGCGCATGCGGGGTTTCCGCATTGCGCTTTTTTTTTACTTCTTGCACACCACTGCGCCAAACATTCCTTCCAGCCAGGCGTGATCATGGGGCGTTTGCCACTGCCTGACCATCCGAATGTTTGGATACTTCCTCACGAGCTGGTCTATCTGCCTTTCATTTTCCTGCACACGCAGAGTACAGGTAATGTAGGCAAGCTCACGGCCAGGTTGCAGCAGGCCCACCAAACGCTCAAGTATGCAACGCTGCAACTGCTCGTGTTCCACAGCCTGTTGTTGCGGTCTGCGCCGGATATCAGGCCTGCGTGAAAGAACGCCAAGGCCGGAACAAGGAGCATCAACAAGCATATGGCCGCTCCACTCCGCCACGGGTGGATTGGCTGCATCAGCCAGTGCCGTGGCAGGCTCCGGAAGCGCGAGCCTTTGGCACTGGCCGGGCAAACCCGCCAAACGCTGGCGGCTGCGGTCTGTAGCCAGAGGAACTGCAACACCGCGCTCCAGCAGGGCGACAGTCTTGCCGCCAAAACCCGCGCACACGTCCCACACCGGGGAATCCCAGTTGTAAAGATCCAACTGTTCAAGGGCAAGTTGTGACCCGGCCGACTGAAACGAAAGCGCGCCCAAAGCCTGCAAAATTGCAAGGGGCTTGCCACTAACCTCTGAGGGCAAAGCACCGGGCGCAAAAGCAACCCCCCATCGTCCAACAGCAGAACCACCGCAGGCAAGCAGTGCCTCATGCAGCAAAACCGCGTCCGAATGCATGGCGTTGACCCGCAGGGCGCTCCACGGGCGTTCAAAGGAGCGCTGCGCCAGCTGTACGGCAGCATCCTGCCCATAGTGCTTGTTCCAGTGCCCGACTATCCATACCGGCAAAGAATAAAAAAGAGCAATATCCTGGGGGCTACCCAGCGCCCTGCCGTCGGCAGCATAAAAATCCTGCTGCCGGGGCGCGTCACCAAGCCTTTGCACCGACCGCAAAGCACCGTTGGCGACCTTTGCAAGGCCCTGCCCGTACAGGGCAGAAGCGGTATCCACAGCACAATATATGGCAGCGTGGTCGGGAACGCGGTCCTGAAAAAGCAGGCCGTACACGGCAAGCCCAAGCACGAGCTGCAAAGGGCGGGGCAAGGACTGTGGGCGGGGCAACACCCTGGACAAAATAAACGCAATGCGGATTTCTGTACGCAGAAACCCGTACACCAGCTCGGAGCACAAATTGCGCTCAACAGCGGGCAAGGATGCGAAAAACTCTGACGAAGAAACAGCGTGACTGCCCTGTGCTGCCCTGCCCTCTTCTACATGCGCAAAAGCTGCGGCCAAGGCCTGCTGGGCACTCAGCCCGCCATCAACAAGCAAAAGGGCAACCAGTGCTGTATTACGAGCATTGGGCGCAAGCCTGCGCATTTGCGGCGGTAAACAAGAAAACATGTCCTTAGGACCTATTGCGGTATGGTTCATGCTACGCCCTGCCCTGCGTTACGCGCTGTTTCAATCCGAGAAAAATGCGTACCGCGTCTTCCAGCGCATGCAAGGGAACAAGGGTATCTACGCACGGGCCATGCGGGCGCTGGTTAAGAACGCCAAAAACAGGCAAGGGGTAACTGTCCTGAATGCCAGAGGTCAGATCGCGCTCACAGGCAACAGCAATAATGCAGCGGGGTCTTGTCTGCACAACAATGCGTCGGGCAATGGTTCCGCCAGTGGCAATGGCCAGGCGAACACCATACTTGTCGCGCAGATTGAGCAGATCCCCCACGGGGCATTTGCCGCAACGTTGACAGTTGTTGGGGTCGTGTACCAGCCGATAGGGACAAAGCGCCTGCTGCACGCAATGCGGCAAAAGCAGCAACAGCTGTCCAGGTTCCACGGTACAGCCGCTGGCCAGCACAAGCTCGTTGTTCACCTTGATAAAACTGCGACGCACTCTACCTCTATCAATGCCAACGAGTTTTGCCAGCAATTCCATAAGCGGAAAAAAAAGACGCACAGTGATGTGGCGCACACTGTCCACACCGGGCAAGGATTTACCGGTATAAATATGAAAAATGAGCAGTATGCAAAGCCACAAAAGAGCGACAATAATGCTCAATCCAACAGCAATGCTCAAACTTGGCAGCCAGTTATTGGTTGAAAAAAATCCAATCCACGGCAATACAAGAAAAAAAGCGACAACAGCACACAGCAAGAGGCATGAGGCAAGCATAAGCCCGATAAAAACACGCTTGCGCGCGCCACCGTACTGCTCGGCAGGCAGAGAAAAGGGCGATTTGCGAAACATGGAGCCTCCGCTGCGTCAGCCAGAAAGAATATTTTTTAGAAATGCCCAAAACAGCCAGAAAAAGCCCCTGAGAGAAACGCAAGCCCGCAACGCGAACTATGACCCCTAAAAAGAAAAAACGAGGCTCAAAAGAGCCTCTGTGAGATCACGGTAAAGTCGACAAAAAGGCTCATTCTCCAGCAACGGGCGCTCTGGCCACACCGCATACACCCTTGGGCAGCCCGCGCAAAATTCCGTTGAGCAGATCGCGGGCAGACATATCTTTCTTTCCCTGTGGACGAACGGTGGAAAGCACATACCAGCAATCGGCGCATGCCACGCTGAGGCCTTCTGGACCTGAATGAACAGAACCAGGCACTGCCCCTCCCGTAGGCGTTCCCACTCTGCCGGGCGAAAGGATAAGCGAAAGCGGGGACCTTTTCAGCCCGTCGGTTCCGGCTGTTTCAAAAACCGTGCGCGCGCCGGGCCAGGGTGTAACGCCGCGCACACAGGCGTGAACCTGCGCAGCGGGCAAAGACCAGTCTATAAATCCGTCTTCCTTGGAAATTTTTGGGGCATAGGTCGCAAGGGAATCATCCTGATCAACAGCCTTGGCCTTGCCGTCCAGTATGTCATCAAACACACGCACCAGCAGCTCTGCGCCTAGTCCCGCAAGGGCATCGTGCAACGTCCCAGCGGTATGCTCGCCGATTGCGAGGTCATCGGTGGCAAATACGGGGCCGGCATCGAGCTTGCTGACAATGCGCATTATGGAAATACCGGCGCGTGCGCCGGGTTGCCAGCCTTCCACCACCGCACGCTGTATGGGCGCTGCACCGCGCAGGCCGGGCAGAAGAGATGCGTGTACATTAATGGAATCAAGCGTGGGCATGGCCAGAACGGCATCGGGCAAAATAAGGCCGTAGGCTGCCACAGCCAAAAAATCAGGCTTCAAGGCGGCAAGTTCGGCCTGCGCCTCAGCGCCCTTGAGGCTGGCTGGCTGCAAAACAGGCAGACCAAGCTGCAAGGCCAGCTTTTTAACAGGCGATTCTGCCAGTTTATGCCCACGGCCTGCGGGCCTGTCGGGCTGGGTATATACGGCAACAATTTCGCCACGAGGCCAAGCCGCCAGCCTTTTCAGGCTGGCGGCGGCAAACTCTGGCGTTCCCATGAATACTATACGGCACTTTTGCGTTTGAGCCATTTTTTCACCTTGCTGTCGTACAGGGTGCGGCGCAGCCTGCTTATCTTGTCGATAAACAGTATGCCGTCGAGATGGTCATATTCATGCTGAATGATAATAGCGGGAAACTCCTCAAGATCCTCTTCGATGATATTACCATCCAGATCCGTTGCGCGCAGATGAACATTGCTCATGCGGTGTACGTCCGCACGGTAGTTCATGGGTACGGAAAGGCACCCCTCCTGCTCGCTGACCACTTCCTCGCCGCTCAGGGTCAGCACGGGGTTGATGAGAACCCTGGGCTGTTTTTCCTCATCCTTCATGGCAGGGTCCATGACCAGCATGCGGATATTGCGGCCCACCTGGGGCGCGGCAAGCCCAACACCGGGGGCGGCGTACATGGTTTCAATCATGTCAGCCGCAAGCTGACGGATTTCTTCCGTCACCTCGGTTACAGGCTTGCACACTTCCTTGAGCCTGGGGTCAGGATAGACGACAATATCAAGAATCATGCAGGATTATCCCCCTATGGCTTGTCGGCTGCTGCGCCGTCCTTTTTCTGCTCCGTACCGGGCACTTCACGCAGGCGCAGCCCCAGTTCGCGCAGTTGACGCGAAGAAACCGTGGAAGGCGCGTCTGTCATAAGGCAGGTGGCCTTTTGCGTCTTGGGGAAGGCAATGACATCGCGGATGCTGGGCGAGGAAGAAAGCAGCATTACGAGGCGGTCGAGGCCAAAGGCCAACCCGCCGTGCGGGGGCGCGCCAAGGTCGAGCGCCTGAATGAGAAAGCCGAACTGCTCTTCTGCCTGTTCGGGTGTGAAGCCAAGGGCCTCAAACATGCGGCGCTGCACTTCGCCAGAATGGATACGTATGGAACCGCCGCCCACCTCGCAGCCGTTGAGCACCATGTCGTAAGCACGGGCGCGGGCCTTGGCGGGATCGGTGACCATCAGTTCCATATGGCCGGGCGCAGGCGAGGTAAAGGGATGGTGGCAAGCCACATAGCGCTTGTCTTCCTCGTTGTACTCGTACAGGGGGAAATCTGTAACCCACAGGAAATTAAAGCTGTTTTCAGGAATCAGCTTGAGGTGGTTAGCAAGGTGGACACGCAGATTGCCAAGCGCGGCATTGACCATGGAAGGCTCGCCAGCCTGGAAAAACACGATGTCGCCAATCTGAAGATCAAGCGCTTCCGCAATGCCCTTGCGTTCTTCTTCAGAGAGGAACTTGGCAATGGGCGACTGCCATTCGTCGGCCTTGATCTTGATCCAGGCAAGCCCCTGCGCACCGTAAATTTTGACAAATTCGGTAAAGGCGTCAATTTCCTTGCGGGTCATGGATTCGCCGCCAGGAACCTTCATGCCCTTGACCAGCTGGGCAGTCGCAAAAAGCTTGAAGCCAGAGCCACGCACAATCTCGGTAAGATCGAGCAGTTCAAGGCCAAAACGGGTGTCGGGCTTGTCCACGCCGTAGCGGGCCATGGCTTCGTCCCAGGGCATGCGGGGGAAAGGAAGAGTGAGTTCCTTGCCCATCACATCCTTGAACACGCGTGCCATGAGGCCTTCGGCAATGCCCATGACCTGTTCTTCGTCGGCAAAGCTCATTTCAAGGTCAACCTGGGTAAATTCGGGCTGACGGTCTGCGCGCAGATCTTCGTCGCGGAAGCAGCGCACAATCTGGAAATAGCGTTCCATACCGGCCACCATAAGCAGCTGCTTGAACAGCTGGGGCGACTGCGGCAGGGCATAGAATTCGCCGTTGTTCAGGCGGCTGGGCACAAGAAAGTCACGCGCACCTTCGGGGGTGGACTTGGTGAGCACCGGGGTTTCCACTTCTGTAAAGCCGTTATCGTCCAGAAAACGGCGAGCAGCCTGTGATACCTTGTGGCGCAAACGCAAATTGGCCTGCATGCGCGGCCGACGCAGATCAAGATAACGCCAGGTAAGGCGCAGGTTTTCACCAGCGTCGCTGCGGTCTTCGATGGGGAAAGGCGGCGTTTTGGAAGTGTTGAGCAGCTTCCATTCATAGGCCACAATTTCAATCTGCCCGGTAACCATACCGGCATTGACCATGCCGTCGGGGCGGGGGCGAACCTTGCCCTTGACCGCAAGCACGTATTCCGAACGCAGAATATGGGCATTTTCGTGGGCCGCAGGGGCGATATCGGGGCTGAACACAATCTGGGTCAGCCCATCGCGGTCGCGCAGATCGACAAAAATCAGGCCGCCGTGGTCGCGGCGGTACTGCACCCAACCCATCAGGCAAACATCTTCACCATCATTATTGATGGTCAGCTGGCCGCAGGAATGACTGCGCTGCCAGTCTCCAAGCTCAGTGACGAATTTCTGGTGTTCGCGCTGCACATCCTGCTGCGCGTCCTGTGTCTGCATCTGTTCAGTCATTGTTGGTTCCCGTTTGCAAGAATTGGAGTACACCCGACTGCGGCACAGAGCACTGCTCGCCGCTTTCAAGGTTTTTGACGACCACTGTGCCCTGGGCGGCTTCATCTGGGCCTATGATCAGACAATGCCTGGCGCCGGATTTACCGGCCTGACGCATAAGGCTTTTAAAACCGCCTTCACTGAAATTCATTTCGCCACTCAAACCGGCAGTACGCAGCATCTGGGCAAGCAGCCAGCCCTGGGTGCGGCTTTGCACATCCATGGCCACCAGATAAAAATCGGCAGCTGCACCGCCGCCCTCGCCCATCATGAGCGCAAGGCGTTCCATGCCGCAGGCAAAGCCCACGCCCGGCACGTCTGGCCCGCCAAGACTTTTTACCAGTCCGTCATAGCGGCCACCGCCAGCAACTGCGGCCTGCGCACCAATGCTGCCGCTCACCACCTCAAAAGTGGTGCGGCAGTAATAGTCGAGACCGCGCACAAGCCTGTGGTCAAGCTCGTAGGGCAAACCCTGCCCGTCCAGAAGCTGCAAGACCGTATCAAAGTGAGCGCGGCACTCTGGGCAGTTGTAGTCGAGAAGCTTGGGGGCGTTGTCGGTAATGGCGCGGCAACCGGGCTGCTTGCAATCGAGCACGCGCAGGGGATTGGTTTCAACCCTGCGGGCACAGTCGGGGCAAAGGGCATCGCGGTCAACACCCTTAAGATAATCAAGCAGAGCCGCCTTGAACTTGGGCCTGCACTCGGAGCAGCCAAGCGAATTGATCTTGAGTGTCAGGTCTGTGAGCCCAAGGTCTGACAAAAAGCGCAGCAGCATGCTCACCAGTTCGGCATCGGCCATGGGGCTCTGGCTGCCCAGGCACTCGCAGTTGATCTGGTGAAACTGGCGCATGCGCCCCTTTTGCGGGCGCTCATAACGAAACATGGGGCCCGTGGTGAACAGGCGGCTCACAGGTTCGCGGTTGGTCAACCCGCTCTCGATATAGGCGCGCATGACGCCCGCCGTGGCTTCGGGCCGCAAGGTGAGCGAACGTCCCTTGCGGTCGGGAAACGTGTACATTTCCTTTTGCACCACATCGGTTTCTTCGCCTATGGAGCGGCAAAAAAGCTCGGTAAACTCCAGCAGGGGCGTGCGCAGCTCTACGAATCCGTAGCGGCCAAAAACGCCACGCGCCGTGTTTTCGATGCGTGTAAACTGATCGCTGTCAGGCGGAAACATGTCCGCAAAACCCTTAATGCGTGCGATACTCATGGCTTCCTCTTAAAAAACTCGCTGCGGCACTGGCACGTCAGCGTGAAAGAACTGGTCTACCTTGCGGCGCAGGCAGATTCAAGGCTGAATTTACCCCCGCAGTCGTCGCACGGCACGGGGTATTCACCGGTAAAACAGGCCATGCAATAGTGCCGGGGCTGGCTCACAGAACCGAGCAGACCGTCAATACTCAGATAATGCAGCGAATCGACATCAAGCTTGCGGGTGATCTCTGCCAGATTGTGCTGGGCCGCGATAAGTTCGCCGCGAGAAGAAAAGTCTATGCCGTAAAAACAGGGAAACTTTACCGGCGGGCTGGAAATGCGGATATGCACCTCGCTGGCCCCAAGTTCGCGCAGCTTTTTAACGCGGGTCATCATGGTGGTGCCGCGCACAATACTGTCGTCAATAATGCAGATGCGCTTGCCTTCGATCATCTCGCGAACGGGATTGATCTTAACCCGCACGCCAAAGCTGCGCATGCTCTGCGAAGGCTGAATAAAGGTTCGGCCCACGTAGTGGTTGCGTATCATGGCGTGCTCATACGGCAGGCCGGAGCGTTGGGCAAAACCAAGGGCCGGATAAATGCCCGAATCGGGGAATGGCATGACGTAATCAACCTCTGGTGCGGATTCGTCAGCAAGGTTCCAGCCCATTTTCTTGCGGCACAGGTAAACCTGTTCGTCAAAAATATACGAGTCGGGCCGGGCAAAATAGACCAGCTCAAAAATGCACTGGCGCGGCCTTTCGGGCAGCGGGCCCATAAGGTGTTCGCTGCGCACGCTGTTGCCGTTCACAATGACAATTTCACCAGGCTCAACAGAGCGCTCGAACTGTGCTTCCAAAAGGTCAAAGGCACAGGTTTCCGAGGCAAACACAGGGCTGCCGTTCATGCGGCCAAAAGCCAGCGGGTGGAAGCCGTGCGGGTCGCGCACAGCAACCATGACGCCGTCCACCATCACCAGCAGGCAGTAGGCCCCGCGCACACGCGCACAGGTTTCCTTGACTGCGCCGGGCAGATCATTGTGCCTGAGCGCGCGCACCAGAAGATGCATGAACACTTCGGTGTCATTGCTGGTAGAAAAAATGGCGCCTTCGTTTTCAAGGTCTTCGCGCAGTTGGGCCGCGTTGACCAGGTTGCCGTTGTGGGCAAGCACCACATCGCGCCCCTTGAAATGGGCGAGAAAGGGCTGCGCATTGCTGCTTGAAGACCGCCCCGTGGTGGAATAACGCACATGGCCAATGGCTGTTCTGCCCGTCAGGGCCTTAAGGTCGGCCTCTGAAAAAACATCGGGCACAAGGCCCATGCCCTTGTGTTCGTGTACGCCGTCTGTGTCAAAGCTGACAATGCCGGCGCTTTCCTGCCCGCGATGCTGCTGTGCGTACAAACCGAAATAAGCCAGACGAGCCGCTTCTTCATGGTCGTAAATGCCGAATACGCCGCATTCGTGCTTGATCATAGGCCTTACTTCTTCAGTTTTTTG
>NZ_JAYRGM010000009.1:0-90297 GCF_041907885.1 Desulfovibrio sp.
GCGTGGGTGAAACCATGAAGCGCCTGTCGTTCCAGAAGCTGCTGGAAGTCACCGACACTCCCGCCGCTGCCTACCATGTGAAGGAACCGCGTTCCAACCCGTACATCTTCTTCAAGGAAGAAGAAGTGCCCGGCGGCTGGACCCGCGACCTCGCTGCTTACCGCAAACGCCATCAACGCTAGTCAAAGGGGGAGAAGAACATGGCTTTTATTTCTTCCGGGTACAATCCCGCAAAACCGATGGAAGGCCGCATTACTGACATCGGACCCCATAAGTATAATGAATACTTCCCGCCGGTGATCAAGAACAACTTCGGCAAGTGGCTCTACCACGAAATTCTGGAGCCCGGCGTGCTCGTGCACGTGGCCGAAAGCGGCGACAAGTGCTTCACCGTCCGCGTGGGCGGTACCCGTACCATGTCCATCACTCACATCCGTGAGCTGTGCGACATCGCCGACAAGCACTGTGGCGGCTACCTGCGCTGGACCACCCGTAACAACATCGAGTTCATGGTGGACAGCGAAGCCGGCATGAAGGCCCTTCGTGACGACCTGAACAGCCGCAAGTTTGACGGTGGTTCGTTCAAGTTCCCCGTGGGCGGCACCGGCGCTGGTATCAGCAACATGGTGCACACCCAGGGTTGGGTACACTGCCACACCCCCGCAACCGACGCCTCCGGCCCGGTTAAGGCCGTGATGGACGCCGTGTTTGAAGACTTCAAGAGCATGCGTCTGCCCGCCCCCGTGCGTATCGCGCTTGCTTGCTGCATCAACATGTGCGGCGCCGTTCACTGCTCGGACATCGGCCTTGTGGGTATCCACCGCAAGCCCCCGATGGTCGACCACGAATGGGCTGACCAGCTGTGCGAAATTCCTCTGGCCGTGTCTGCTTGCCCCACCGCCGCTGTGCGTCCCACCAAGGTGGAATACAACGGCAACAAGGTGAACTCCATTGCCATTAAGGAAGACCGCTGCATGTACTGCGGTAACTGCTACACCATGTGCCCCGCGCTGCCCATCTCGGACGGCGAAGGCGACGGCGTTGCCATCATGGTTGGCGGCAAGGTTTCCAACCGCATCAGCATGCCCAAGTTCTCCAAGGTCGTTGTGGGTTACATCCCCAACGAACCCCCCCGTTGGCCTTCGTTGACCAAGACCGTGAAGCACATCGTTGAAGTGTACGCGGCCAACGCCAACAAGTACGAACGTCTGGGCGACTGGGCCGAACGCATCGGCTGGGAATCCTTCTTCAAGCTGACCGGCCTTGAATTCACCCACCACCTGATCGACGACTTCCGTGATCCCGCCTACTACACCTGGCGCCAGAGCACGCAGTTCAAGTTCTAGATATAGCTCGTTTAAACCCCGGCGGCGCATCTGCGCCGCCGGGACAGGAGAACCACCATGGCTGACGACAAAGACGTTGTTGTTGAATTTCTGAATAGCAAGTCCGGTTCCAAGTCCAAGTTCTATTTCAAGGACTTCCTTGATCTGTTCCCCGACAAGGGACCCCGCGACGTGAAAAAGATTCTCACCAAGCTGGTGAACGAAGAAGTGCTGGAATTCTGGTCTTCCGGTTCCACCACCATGTACGGCATGAAAGGCGCTGGCAAGCAGTCTGCTGCTGAAGGCGAAGAATAGTAGCTGTACAAGGCATTGGCCTAGAGGCTTTGCTTTTGGCTGCGCCAAAACGCGCTTTTTATTACGGTCAAGTACCTTGTGTACACTCCCTGCATAAAAAGCGCGTCTTTGTTTGCCAGTAGTTTTTAGGCCGCTGTCGATGTAGCCTGACAAATATTGCCAGGTTCGCATGGTTCTTTTGCCGGCGCGCAAGCCCCGGCCATGCCCGTAAGGGCGTGAGCATCCGCAAGGCGCGTCAGCCTTTGCGTGGTAGCTTTAGCAAGTTATGCCGCAACGCAAGTTGTGGCATTTCTTGTATGCGGCGGCGGAGTGCTTTGGGCGCAGGTATTCTGGTGGCGTGGCTGACCGAAGATTTTTTATCGCCACCAGCACGGTCTGGCAGCCTTGCCGACCATTGCTGACCCTCGCCGCGCTAGCCACACCCACAGCACAAGCGCATGGTTCAGGATGTTTGCCCACACACTGCTTGGGGAGGCAGCATGAGCACCTCATTTGTTTTGCCGGAAGCCGAAAAGAAGTTCCTTTCCCGCCAGGTGCGCATGTCCATTGAGGCCGGGCTGGCGGGAAAAACCGTGGCAAACATTCCGCAGCCGCCAGCAGAGGAATTTGCCGACGGCAGCCCGCTGTTCCGCACACTTGGTGCCTTTGTGACCCTGCATGTCAGCGGCAATCTGCGCGGTTGCATCGGCAATATCATAGGCCGCGAGCCGCTGTATGCAACCGTGTGGCACATGGCGCAGGCGGCGGCCTTCGCTGACCCGCGTTTTCCCGCGCTAAGCCTTTCTGAGTGGCCCCGCGTCAATATTGATATATCTGTGCTGGACGAGCTGGCTGTGTGCCCGGATCCACAGGCTGTGGAAGTGGGCCGACACGGGCTTGTGCTGCAATATGCGGGGCGCGGCGGCGTATTTTTACCGCAGGTTCCAGTAGAACAGGGCTGGGACAGGCTGGCCTATCTGGACAACCTTTGCCTCAAGGCCGGGCTGCCCATGGGTAGCTGGAGAGAACCCAGCGCGCAGCTCTATTGGTATGAAGCGGTTGTGTTCAAGGCCACAGAGTAAACGCCCCCCCCCCGCAGCGTGCGACAGGCCTTAACTGTGCTTGCACATGCCAAATGCGGGGTGTATAGTGCCAACGATTTCTCAGGGCGGGGTGAAAGTCCCCACCGGCGGTGATACGGTGCCAACAGGCCCCGTCAGCCCGCGAGCGCCCAATGTTTGGGGTCAGCAGATTCGGTGTGAATCCGAAGCCGACGGTTATAGTCCGGATGGAAGAGAACGGTTTTTTGCCGCTCACAGCAGCGGTGCGTCCTTTATTTAAAGGCGCACTTTGTGTTGCGGCCCGTCCACGCCCTGATGCACCATCTCCCGGCACTCATGCTGGAAACAGGAGAACGGAATGCATCAGTCCTCATTGTCCCTTTCGTCGTTTGGCACTGCCGAAGAACGCGTTCGCGCGGCTCTTGCTTCGTTGAGCAAGGGCGGCGGCGTTTGTGTTGTGGATGACGAAAACAGGGAAAACGAAGGCGACCTGATTTTCAGCGCGCAGCACCTTACCGTGCCGCAGATGGCCATGCTCATTCGGCATTGCAGCGGCATTGTCTGCCTGTGTCTTACAGACGACCATGTGCAGCGCCTTGAGCTGCCCATGATGACAGAGCACAACACCAACACACAGGGAACCGCCTTTACGGTGACCATTGAGGCCGCAACGGGCGTCACCACCGGCGTTTCTGCTGCCGACCGCGTGGCCACCATCAAGGCTGCTGCCGCGCCCAATGCCCAGCCAAACGATCTGCGCCGTCCTGGTCACGTGTTTCCCCTGCGGGCGCGGCCCGGCGGCGTACTGGAACGGCGGGGCCACACCGAGGCCACCGTTGACCTCATGCGCATGGCGGGCCTGGAACCCTGCGGCGTGCTGTGCGAACTGACCATGGATGACGGCGACATGGCCCGTCTGCCCGAAGTTGCCAACTTTGCGCGCGCCCACAACATGCCCTTATGCAGTGTTGAGGATATTGCCGCGTGGAGGTTGGCCATGGGTGATCTTTACCTCGCCGCCAGTGCATAATTGATGGCGCCGCGCGCGCCTTTTGCCCGCTGACAGCGTCAGGCAGGGCTTTTTGCTCTGGTCGAGTACCATTCGTACACTCCCTGAGCAAAAAGCCCTGTTTTTCTTGTCAGCGCCCAAATCCATCACGCGGTAAGGCCCCAAATTAAATGAATCTCCCCCCTATGTACCACGCGGCAAGACCTGGTCTGCTTGCAAAAAATATCGCCCGGTTCATGAATGAGCCAGGCGATGGTTTTTAAAGGCGCTGCTGTGATTAACAGAAGTATTGCTGGGGAGATTCTGTAATTTGCGTAAGCAGCTTGTAAAATTCAGTTAAATGAACACCATCAATAAAGCTGTGCAGAGCTTCTATGGCCATGGTGGTATTTCCTGAATCATCCATTTTGCCAAAAAGGAACCTGGGAACGCTGTCAACCCAGGGATCACCCCAGGGGTTGGTTGCCGACAGTATGGGAATATCCGGCACGCAGCTGAAGTAGATCAGGCTCTGGGCAGCGCCGCCCTCCGGGCAGAGGGTTGGATTCTGGTCGGCAAGGGCCCGCGCCGCACTGATGTTGCTGCTGAATACAGAAAATTTTGCATCAAATTTGGCGACACAGTTGCAATGCAATGTCCTGCCCTTGGGGATATAGGTAAAGGCCGCATCAATACTTTCAAATTCCACGGGCCGCAGATCAACTATGCGTTGCCTGAAGCTGTTGACGCGATTGGCGGCCAGCATGGCAGCAAAATAGAGGCAGTCCGTAAGCCTGTACCCGTGTTGCATTTTGAACGCGTAAACATTGGCGAGATTTACGGAAAAAGAAACACTGAAACATGGATTTTTGCGGGATTGAAAAAAACTGAAGTGCTCATTTCTTTCCCATGAGGCGTCAAGAAATTTCATAACCAATCCTGTTGCGGCATTGTTTCTTTAAAAGCGAAAATCAAGAGAGATCAGGCAGTTCAGACGCTTTGTGACAGACGCACGCTGGTGTGCGCACAAAACTGCACAGCCAGCAGCTTGTTCCGAAGCGTTGAAAACCTATTCCACAGGCGCAAGGCGCTGGGCCAGCCGGGTAAAGCGCTTGCGGGTCTTGTTGTTTTTTATGGCCGTGTGCAGCGCGCGCGATTCACCAACAAGAATCACCAGTTTTTTGCCCCGCGTTACGCCCGTGTAAATAAGGTTGCGCTGCAAGAGCACATAGTGCTGCATCATCACGGGAATGACCACTGCGGGGTATTCCGAGCCCTGAGATTTGTGGATGGATATGGCGTAGGCGGGTGCGATTTCGTCGAGTTCGTCAAAATCGTAGGGCACAACGCGCTCGTCAAAGGTGATGCTGAGGGTGCGCTCGCGCACGTCCATAAAGCTGATGCGGCCCATGTCGCCGTTAAAGACGTCCTTGTCGTAGTTGTTGCGTATCTGCATGACCTTGTCGTGCAAACGAAAACAGCGGTCGCCCCGGCGCACTTCGATACCGTGCGGGTTGAGGGCTTCCTGTAGGCTTGCGTTCATGCGGCCAGCGCCCACCGCGCCCTTGTGCATGGGCGTGAGCACCTGGATATCGTCCACCGGGTCGAGATTGAAACGCCGGGGAATGTGGTTGCGCACAAGGTCAACGATAAGTTCGGCGGCCTTTTCGGCATCGTTCTGGTGGATGAAATAAAAATCCGAGAGCCGCTCCTTGCTCGATTCCAGAGAAGGAATTTCGCCCTTGTTGATAAGGTGGGCGTTGCAGATGATCTCGCTCTCGGCAGACTGGCGGAAAATTTCGGTCAGTTCCACCACCGGCACAACGCCAGAGGTGATGATGTCTGAAAGCACGTTGCCGGGGCCCACAGAGGGCAGCTGGTGTACGTCGCCCACCAGCACAAGGGTTGCACCCAGGGGCACGGCCTTGAGCAGATGGCAGAAGAGCAGGGTGTCCATCATGGAAGCTTCGTCAACCACCAGCAGGCCGCAGGCGAGGGGGTTGTCCTCGTTGCGGGCAAAGCCGTCTTCCTTGGGGCTGTATTCAAGCAGCCGGTGGATGGTGCGCGATTCGCGGCCCGAAGTTTCAGACATGCGCTTGGCGGCGCGTCCTGTGGGCGCGGCCAGCAGAATGCGGGCGCGAACCTCGCCAAAGAGCTTGATGATGGCGTTGATGATGGTGGTTTTGCCCGTGCCGGGGCCGCCGGTAAGTACCATGACCTTGCTGCGGGCGGCTGTGCGCACGGCCTCAAGCTGCTCTGCCGCAAGAGAAATGTTGAGTTCGCCCACCACCTTGTCCACAAGGGCGTCGGGTTTTTCAAAGCGCACAGACTTGGGCGAGCGCAACAGGCGCTGGATGTAGAAGGCGGTTTTGGATTCGCAGTGGTGGTAGCGGCGCATGTACACGCCCACTTCGCCTGCGGCGTCGGGCATGTCCAGTTCTTCGCGCACGATGCGCTCGTCTGTTTCAAGCGCGGTGAGGGCGTCGTCCACCAGGCCTTCGTCAACGCCCAGCTGCGCGCAGACGGCATCGGTCAGTTCTGCCTGCGGCAGATACACGTTGCCGTCATCTGTGGCCTTTTGCAGTACGTAGAGCGTGCCTGCCTGAACGCGCAGCGGGTTGTCGTGCTCAAAGCCCAGTTTGGAGGCGGCGGCATCTGCGGTGACAAAACCTATGCCGTGGATGTCCATGGCAAGGCGGTAGGGGTTCTCGCGCACAATGGCGAGGGCCTCGGTCCCATAGGCCCTGTAGATGCGCACGGCATAGGCCGGAGTAATGCCGTGGGGTTGCAGAAAAAGCAGCAGGTCGCGCATGCCACGGTGCTCTGCCCACGAGGTGCGGATGCGGTCGAGGCTTTTGCTGCCCACGCCGCGCACCTTGAGCAGACGTTCGGGCTCTTCATCGAGAATGCGTATGGTGTCTGTGCCAAAGGCCTCAACAATGCGCCCGGCCATTTCTTCGCCAACGCCCTTGATAAGGCCAGAGGCGAGGTACAGGCGAATGCCCTCGCTGGTGGCGGGCAGCTTCTCTTCGGCATTCTGAAACTCGATCTGACGGCCAAATTTGGGGTTGTTGACCCACCGCCCGGAAACTTTGAGCTGCACCCCCGCCTGCGGATTGACCATGTGCCCGATGCACGAGACCGGATCTCGCGGGCGGGTAAGGCCCGCGCTGCCGTTGCCGCTGTTTACGCTGGCGGGCAACAGGCGCAGTACGGTGTAGCCGTTTTCTTCATTGTGGAAGACCACGCGTTCGACCGTGCCGGTAAGCTCAACAGCTTCAGGGTCTTGCAGAAGGGGCAGATTGTTCATGGATGCGGTTTGCCCTTGTTGGCGGGGTTTGCGGCCGCCTTGCGCTGGCGCGACCACCAGAACCAGTCGCACTGTTCGGCTGGCAGCTGCGGGTTTTGAGCCTGGGCCACAGCGCAACAGAATACGTCAAGGCAGCATATGTCCACGGTCTGCCCCTTGATGCGGCACAGGTCATTGTACAGGGTCTGCGGGTTGCGGCGGGCAAGTTCCTGCATGTCAGCAACCCCTAGCTGGCGCAGATCTTCGCGGGTTGCCGGGCCTACGGAACGCAGGGCGCTCAGGGGGCGGGCATCCAGCTTGGTGCTCACAGGCCAAGACCCATGCGTTGCTGCAACAGCAGGGCATCGGCCAGCGCCAGGGCCGTCATGGCTTCCAGCACCGGCACAACGCGCGGTATGGCAGCAAGGTCGTGCCGTCCGCCAATAAGAACGGATGCGGCATTGCCCTCTTTGTCCACGGTTTGCTGGGTAACCGCGATGGAGGCGATGGGTTTGACGGCGGCGTGCATGATAATGGTCTGGCCGCTGGAAATACCGCCCAGAATGCCGCCCGCGTGGTTGGAGGCAAAGGTGGCCTTGCCGGGTTGGGGCGGGTCGGTGGGGAGCAGGGGGTCGTTGTTCTGCGAACCGTGCAGCTTGGCCGCGCCAAAGCCCTCGCCCACAGAGAAGCCCTTTACCGCGCCAATGCTCATTATGGCGTGGGCCAGCACGGCTTCAAGCTTGTCAAACACGGGTTCGCCAAGGCCAGCGGGCACATTGCGGGCCTCGATGCGCACAATGCCGCCCAGAGTGTCGCCAGCCTTGCGGGCTGCCAGCACCACCTGATCCCACAGCTGGGGCATGGCCTCGGTGGCGGCGCAGTAGGGGCGGTTACGGGCGTTTTCCAGATCAAGGGCAGCCCAGTCCTGCACGGCTGTGCCGCCCAGCTCCACACAGGCAGCCATGATTTTTACGCCACGGCGTTCGAGTATCTTGCGGGCAATAACGCCGCCAGCCACGCGGGCTGCGGTTTCTCGTCCAGATGAGCGGCCGCCGCCACGGTGGTCGCGTATGCCGTTGTACTTCTGAAAATATCCCCAGTCTGCGTGCCCGGGGCGAAACACTTCGGCCAGGTTGCCGTAGTCGTGCGAGCGCTGGTCTTCGTTGGCGATGTAAAAGGCAATGGATGTGCCCGTGGTCAGCCCCTCGTACACGCCGGAGAGCAGACGCACGGTGTCTGATTCCTTGCGCTTTGTGGCGGTGGGCCCCTGGCCGGGCTTGCGGCGGTCAAGCTCGGCCTGGATGTCGGCCTCTGTGAGGTGCAGGCCCGCAGGGCAGCCGTCTATGACGCCGCCAAGGCCCACGCCGTGGGATTCGCCGAATGTTGTGAGCCGCAGGGCCTGTCCGAATGTATTGCCAGCCATGTGTACCTCGCCTTCGTTGCAGCCGCGCCGGAGCGGAGCGGTCAGGTGGCACAGTATAGGCAAGGGCGGGGCTGCTTGCAACTTGTATGGGCAGGCAGCCGTATGGGCAGACAGTAACAGGGGCAGGCAGATGCTTGCGGCATGCATGGGCAGACGAAAGCCAGGGACAGACGGCGCGGGAAAAAACAAGGGGCAGAAAACCCCACAAGGAGTTTTCTGCCCCTTAAAAGGGCAAGTATGCGCAGTGCGCTAAATCTTGGCGGCAGTGCGCAGATCGTCCACAGCGTCGGTTTTTTCCCACGAGAATTCGGGCAGTTCGCGGCCAAAGTGGCCGTAGCACGAAGACTTCTGGTAGATGGGGCGCTTGAGGTCGAGGCGCTTGCTGATGAAGTAGGGGCGCAGATCAAAAACTTCGCGCACGGCCTTGGTGAGCTGTTCGTCAGAAAGCTCGCTGGTTCCCTGCGAGGAGACAAGCACGCTCACGGGCTGGGCCACGCCGATGCAATAGGCAATCTGCACTTCGCACACCGGGGCAAGTCCTGCCGCGACCACGTTCTTGGCGATGTAGCGGCCCATGTATGCGCCGGAACGGTCAACCTTGGAGGGGTCTTTGCCAGAAAACGCGCCGCCGCCGTGGTGGCCGCTGCCGCCGTAGGTGTCCTGAATGATCTTGCGGCCAGTGAGACCGCAGTCGCCCATGGGGCCACCCACCACAAAACGGCCCGTGGTGTTGATGAAAATTTCGCAGGCCTTTTCATCAAAATAGCCGGAGGGGCCCAGAATGGGACGGATGACGTGTTCTTTCACGGCATCGGCCACATCGGCCTGGCTGGCGCTGGCGGCGTGCTGGGTAGAGACCACCACGTTGTTGATGCGCACGGGCTTGCCGTCCTGATATTCAAAAGAAACCTGGGTCTTGCCGTCGGGGCGGAAAATGTCCACCGTGCCGTCCTTGCGCACCTTGGCCAGCTGCTGCGAGAGCTGGTGGGCCCAGTAAATGGGGGCGGGCATAAGGGTGGAGGTTTCGTTGCAGGCAAAGCCGAACATCATGCCCTGGTCGCCTGCGCCCTGATCTTCGGGCTTTTCGCGCACAACGCCCTGGGCGATGTCGGGCGACTGACGGCCAATGGCGTTGATGACGGCGCAGGTCTGCCAGTCAAAGCCCATTTCCGAGCTGTTGTAGCCAATGCCCTTGATGGTTTCACGCACAACCTGGGGCAGATCGGCGTAGCCGCTGGTGGTGATTTCGCCAGCGATAACGGCCATGCCGGTGGTGACCAGTGTTTCGCACGCCACGTGGGCGTTGGCGTCCTGGGCCAGCAGGGTGTCGAGAATGGCGTCAGAAATCTGGTCGGCAACCTTGTCGGGATGGCCTTCGGTGACAGACTCAGACGTAAAAAAATACTTGCCCTTGGTTTGCATATGAATCTCCTTGGGCGCTCGCGTCAATGCGGCGCGGGTTTATGAACGGAGCAGAATATTGTCGATAAGCCGGGCCTTGCCCAGGCGCACGGCGCAGGCCATAAGCGCAGGGCCGGTTACCTCGGTAAGCGGAACCATGGATTCGGGGTGGACAATGCTGAGGTAGTCGAGCCGACCAAGGGGCAAAAATTCTGCCCAGCGGCGCAACACGGCCTCGCGCAGCAGTTTGACGCTGGTTTCACCGCTCTGCGCCAGTTTTTGGGCGTAGAGCAGAGCCTTGCGGATTTCCGGGGCGCGGGCGCGTTCGTCTGTGCTCAGGTACACATTGCGCGAGGAAAGGGCCAGGCCGTCAGCTTCTCGCACGGTTTCGCGGGTTTCAATGCGCACGGGCACATCAAGGTCGCGCACCATGCGGCGCAAAATGGCCTGCTGCTGCCAGTCCTTCTGGCCAAACACGGCCACATCTGCCTGGGTGAGCATAAAGAGCTTGAGCACCACCGTACACACACCCCTGAAATGCACCGGGCGCGAAAGGCCGCACAGCCCACGGGAGAGATCGGGAACTTCCACCCATGTGCCGTGGTCGGGCGCGTACATTGCACCCGGCTCTGGCATGAAGAGCGCGTCAGCACCCTGGCTGCGGGCCACCTCAGCGTCGCGTTCCGGGTTTCTGGGATAGGCCTCCAGGTCTTCGCCGGGGCCAAACTGGGTGGGGTTGACAAAAAGGCTTACCACCAGGCGTTTGGCCTGGGTGCGGGCAAAGGCCATAAGGTCTTCATGTCCCTGATGGTAATAGCCCATGGTAGGAACCAGAGCGATATCGTCTCCGGCTCTGTGCCAGGCCTTGCATTGGGCCGCCAGTTCTGTGGGGTTTGTTAATATCTGCATATCAAGGTATTGTGATATTGTTTGTGAAGGAACATATATACACGGGTGCGCCCCGCTTGTAAAGAAGGGCCCCGTGGGGAACATCTGCCCGTGCCGGGCGGAGTGCTTGACCCTGCCTGTTGCTGTGGGCATAACAGGCGATGGGGGTATACATGCTGAAACCGTTTTATCAGGGCAAACTGGATACATTCTGCGCCATTTACGCAGTGCTCAACGGCTTGCGGCTGACCCACAATATTCGTGTGCTCAAGGCGCGTGATATTCTCAATGAAACGCTGATGGGCCTGGCGGCATCGCCCGATGCCTTTCGTGCGGTGCTGGAACAGGAAACAGACTATTGCGGCCTTGTGGACGGCATGCTGCGCGTTCAGAGCCGCTCTTTTCCGCTTGAGGTGCGTCAGCCGTTTACGGACGAGGACGATCCCTCGGTAGAACAGGTGTGGGAATGCTGCCGTACATGGCTTGCCCCCGGTAGCGGGCGCGCCGTCATATTCCGTTTTATGCGCCACCTCACCCCTGACGGCCCGCCAGTGAACAGGCACTGGACCACGGCTGATTCTCTTGCCAACGACGTGCTGCATCTTTTTGATTGCAGCCACGAGGCCGAGGCCATCCTGAACGTGCGCAAAGACAGTTTTGTGACCCGCGCAAACGATATCTGCGAGGGAAAGCTGTTGCATATCCAGCCGTATACCATGCGCCTGCTGCGCCTGCCTTTTTAGCGGGCCATTCCAAAAGTCTGTCCGTCACGGGCCATTCTCGCTTCGGTTTTTTGGACCGGGGCATTTGTGCGTTGCGCCCCAATAAACAAAGCCCCTTGCGGGGCGGTGCTGAAGCTGCACGGGCAGAACAGAATGGCAATGGGGAAGGCCCGGATGCGGTCAGTATTCCCTGAAGGGGGCCTCGGTGCTGATGGGCAGGCCCAGGCGGATGGCGTCTTCCTTCAGCTTTGGGTGTACCCAGAAGGCCTTTTCCTGCACAAAGCAGAGAACCTCAAATTCTGCGGTATCCACCGGGCGGGACTAATAAAAACCCTGCGCGCAGTTACAGCCGCTGTTGAGCAGAAAACGTGCGTGTTCCTTGGTTTCCACGCCTTCAGCCACAATGGTCATGTCCAGATCATGGGCAAGGGCAATGGTGTTGCGGGCCACGATCTGACCGCGACGGTTGGTTGTTCCGTCGCTGATAAAGGCCCTGTCGAGCTTTACCACGCTGAAAGGCAGATCGCGCAGGGTGCTCAGGGACGAATACCCTGTGCCAAAATCGTCCATGGAGAACACAAATCCCGCCGCGCGCAGTTCGTTCATCAGCCGCACCAGACGCGGTTCGTTGGCAAAAAAGGCGCTTTCGGTCAGTTCCAGCTCCAGCATGTGCCGGGGCAGATTGTATTTGTTCATCAGGCTTACAAGTTTGGCAGGCAGATCATCGTCGTTAAAGTGCAGGCGCGACATGTTCACCGAAATGGGCGTGGGATCGTATTTTTTGTCCAGCCAGATGCGCAGGGTCTTGCAGGTCTGTTCCCAGATATAGGCGTCAAGTCGCATGATAAAGCCGTTGCGCTCAAAAAGCGGAATAAAACGGCCGGGCAGGATGAGGCCGTCCGTGGGGTGCTGCCAGCGCACCAGAGCCTCGGCTCCCACAATGCGGCCACTGGAAATCTGCACCTTGGGTTGCAAAAAAAGTCTGAACTGGTGTTTTTCCAGCGCTTCGTACATCTGGTCTGTGATGTAGCTTTCGTCGTGCAGGCGTTTGCGCAGGGCATCGTCGTAAAAGGCAAAGTTGGTTATGTCACTGCCCTTTACGGTTTTTTGTGCCAGATAGGCCCAGTCGCACAGGATATGTGCCGGGGTGCGCGGGTTCTCCACCGGGCAGATGCCAAAAAACAGTTTGACGCGGAAGGTGTCCGAATAGTGTTCGAGCCGGAGTGAGAGCGCCTGAACAAATTGCAGAGACCGCTCGGAACCGCCCGTAAGACATACTGCGAAAACATCGGCGGTAAGCCGGGCAAAAATTTCTTTTTCGGCCGTGAGGCGCTGGCGTATGAGGCGGGCTATGCCGCGCAGCAGGCGGTTGCCTTCCTCCAGCCCAAAAGATTCATTGATGGCCTTGAATCCGGCCACGTCAAAACGCAGTATGCAATACTGCTCATTGGGCCGGTTTTTGATGAGCTTGTCGATTTTTTCAAAAAACGTTTGCGTGTTGTACGCACCGGTGAGGGGGTCATGCTCGGCGCGCAGGCGCAGGGCCTGCTCGCTGCGGGTGGCGGCGTCCACATCGTTGAGCGTGCCGATGTAACGGTCGTCCGATTCACCGTCGTCAAGCTTGGTGTAGGTGACCTTGCACCAGATATACTGCCCGTCGCGGCGTCGCAGGCGAACTGTCATTTCGCCCGATCTGATGCCAAGGGCCAGCCGTGCCAGGCAGGTGTCAAAGGGCTCCATGTCGCCCGTGTAGAGCACGTCGTCCTCACGCCACACGTCAAAAGGATTGCGGCCATCGTAGTTGCCAGCCAGCAGGTCGGGGATACGCTGGCTGAGGTAGGTGAGGTCGTTGCCGCTCCATTCAAAAACAAGGGTGCGCGTGTGGTCCACCACGGCCTTGTAGGGCAGGGCGTCGAGCTTCTGCCTTTGCAGAACCTCGTTTTCATGGCTGATCTCGTCTACGGCTTGCGGCTGCTCCAGGTCTTCGGCGCACACAAGGTACATGTGGCCGCTGCCTTGTTTCAAGGTCGGAAAAACCGTGATACGTACCTGATGGTATGCGCCGTCGAGGGCCTTTATGCGTATGCTTTCGGCAGTCAGGGCGGGGGAGGCTGCAAGGCGCTGCTGCAAAATATGGGGTGTCAAAAAACAGGCGAACCGTTGGGCATCGTCTGGGTGTACCATGTCCAGTTCTGCACTGATTTTTTCTGACAGCGAAAGTTGCGGGGCCGTGGGAGCAAACTTGGCGGGGTTGTGGTAAACGCTGCTGAAAACATCGGCCTCAAAATCTATGAGACAGATATCAAAATATCGGCCTTGCAAATCGGCTGAAGAACTGGCCGCCCCGGCAGCGACCGTAGCCTGTCCTCCAGAGGGTAGGCTGGCTGAATTGTTGGGTTTTGCCGGGGTTTGCATTTTCATTCATTTTCGCCTTTCGGCAGCTGACAGGGTAGTAGGGTTGTTCAACAACAGGCTAACGGTAGCACCTCAACTATCGTTTTGCAAATTTGTAGATTCCTGTGCCCAGCGCGGGTATGGCGGTTTTGACTCTGCCGGTACGCTGATGACAATCACCCCGACCGCCTGTATTGTACCCGTATGACAACAGCAAAAATTTCTTCTCTCAAGGTCTGGTCGCTGAGCCTTGGCTGCCCCAAAAACCGTGTGGACAGTGAGCGTCTGCTTGGGTCGCTGGGTATTGCCGTGCAACATGTGGAACACATGGGCAAGGCCCGCCTGGTTTTTATAAACACCTGCGGCTTTATTGATCCTGCGGTGCGTGAATCGGTGCGCGCGGTGGTAGATGCCATACAAAGGCTTGGCAAGTGCAAAACAAAGCCCCTGCTTGCCGTTGGCGGCTGTATGGTGGGGCGTTATGGCGCTGCGGAGCTGGCGGCAGAGCTGCCAGAGGTGGATGTTTGGCTGCCCACGGCAGACATGGCGCGCTGGCCTGCCACGGTGGCCGCAGCCCTTGGCCTGCCAGAGCCGCCTGTGCGTATTCCGGGCGGCGGCAGGCTGCTCTCAACCGGCCCTTCGTATGCATGGCTCAAGGTGGGCGAGGGGTGCAGGCACAAGTGTGCGTTCTGCACCATTCCTTCCATCAGGGGCGGGCTCAAATCGCTTACCGCCGAGGACATTGCCGACGAGGCCAGGGCCTTGCTGGCACAGGGCGTGCGCGAACTCGATCTTGTTGCACAAGACCTTACCTCGTGGGGCGTTGATCTGGGCCTCAAGCACGGCCTGCCCAGCCTGCTGGAAAAGCTGGTTGGCCTTGAAGGGCTGGCTTGGCTGCGTTTGCTCTATCTGTACCCCAGTGGGGTGACGCCAGAGTTGCTGCGTTTTATACGCGATTGCGGCGCGCCCCTGCTGCCGTATCTGGATATTCCCCTGCAGCATGCGCATACCGATGTGCTTTCGCGCATGGGGCGGCCCTTTGCGGGCGACCCCCGGCGTGTGCTCGACACGGTACGGGCGGTGTTGCCCCATGCCGCCTTGCGCACGACCTTTATTGTGGGCTACCCCGGCGAAACCGAGGAGCACTTTGAAGCCCTGTGCCGGTTTGTGGAAGAAAGCCGCTTTCATCATGTGGGCGTGTTTGCCTATCAGGCCGAAGAAGGCACCGTGGCGGCCACCCTGCCCGACCAGGTTCCCGATGAGGTCAAACAGTGGCGGCGCGATTCGCTCATGGAGATTCAGGCCGATATCAGCAACGAATATCTTGCGTCCCATGTGGGCAGCCGCATGCAGGTGCTGGTGGACGCTCCGCACCCCGACTGGCCGGGTCTGTACAGCGGCAGGGTATGGTTTCAGACGCCAGAGGTGGACGGCATCACCTATGTGAGCGGGCCGGGCATTGTGCCCGGAGCCCTGGTGGAATGCGATATTGTGGAAAATACGGATTACGACCTTACAGCGCTGGCCTGATCCTGTCATATCTGCGGGTTCAATCCCCATGCAAAATATCCCCGAAGGGCGAACCCTTCGGGGATATTTTGGGAAACGTGCTAGGCACGCCCTCAACCAGCGTTAGCCGCCGATAAGCTGCATGGCCATCTTGGGCATGCTGTTGGCCTGCGAGAGCATGGCCACAGACGACTGGGTGAGGATCTGGTTGCGGACAAACTTCGTCATTTCCGTGGCCACGTCCACGTCGGAAATACGAGATTCAGCCGCCTGCAAGTTCTCGGCCTGGGTAGTCAGGTTGGAAACGGTGTTTTCCAGCCTGTTTTGCAGAGCACCCAGATGTGCGCGGATCTTGTCCTTGGAAACCACGGCGTTGGTCACAGCCACAAGTGCCTTCTGAGCGGCATCCTGTGTGGAGATGGTCGATCCGTCGCGCATTTGGCCGTCGGCACCGACAGACTGGTTACCCACACCCAGGGCCGAAGCGGTGCTCGTGCCGATCTGGATGTAGTAGTAATCTTCTGCCGAGTCGTTGGCGGTGCCAAAGTGGATCTTCATCTTGCCTGTGGAGGTAAGTCCATCAGGCGTGCCTTCACCAGTACCCGTGTGGGTGTTGCTGGACAGATTGCCGTCCAGCAGATGGATTCCGTTGAAGTCCGTGGCATTGGCGATTCGGGTAATTTCCGAAGCCATGGCCTGGTACTCCGACTCGATCATCAGACGCTGGGTGGAATCGTACGTGCCGGTGGCAGCCTGTTCGGCCAGTTCCTTCATGCGGGTCAGCTTTTCGTCGATGATGCCCAGGGCGCCGTCGGCAGTCTGAAGAAGGGAAATGGCGTCGTTGGCATTACGCACACCCTGCTGCAAGGCAGTGATGTCGGTACGCATCAATTCGCGGATGGCGAGACCTGCGGCGTCGTCAGCCGCAGAATTGACGCGCAGACCTGTGGACAGACGCTCGGTAGAGGTCTTCAGATCGCCGTAATGCGAGGTCAGGTTGTTGGCAACGTTGGTAGCCATTGAGTTGTTATTAATATACATGACATTCCTCCATGAATGTTCTGTCTGCCCGGTGGCGCACTATGCGCGCCCGCTTCCATGCGGGCTGCCACCGTTCATCCCGCAATAAATTGCGGGGAAAAAGTTTTCCGAAACCGGCCATCTCCGGCAGGGCCGAGTCTGGCTGTAGCCCTAAACAACAGGCGCTTTTGCTCATCTGATTCGTGGCTTCAGAGGGGCAATATTTGCCTGAAAACCTGCACTGCGTTTACAGCAGGATTCATGCCAGAAATTGAGGTCTGTTGTGTCAAGATACTGGCAACAGCAGGGTCAAGGGCGGACAGTCAAAAGGCGTGGCGGTGAGTCTGAAAAAAAATATACAGATATCTATATGATACGGGGTCGTTGCCGTGAGCGCACGGCAAAAAAAATCCGCATGCCCCCAAAAATAACGAGCTGTGCGGATCTGCCCGCCGATGCAGGTCAAAGCGCGCGTAGTGAAGATGCCCTGATTTTGGGGCAGACTGGGGAGTGTGCCTGGGGAAGAATGAAGGCGGAGTGGTTTGATGGGGCAGCATTTGCCCACAAGGCATTTGCGCCAGGGCATAAAAAAAGCCGAACCGCGAACGGCTCGGCTTTTCATAAAAGCTTGTTGTTATGGCCTTAAGGCTCTCCCCAGCCTCGCGGCCAGTTAGGGGCTGTTGCCCTCCACCACCTGGTTTTACCGCTAGCCAGAAATCAGCGACATGGCCATTCTGGACATGCTGTTGGCCTGCGAAAGCATGGCCACCGAAGACTGCGTGAGAATCTGGTTGCGAACAAACTTGGTCATTTCAGTGGCAACGTCCACATCGGAAATGCGCGATTCTGCCGCCTGAAGGTTCTCTGTCTGCGTGCTCAGGTTAGAGATGGTGTTTTCCAGCCGGTTCTGCAACGCGCCCAGATGTGCTCGAATCTTGTCCTTGGAAATAACGGCATTGTTAATGGCCACCAAGGCCTTTTGCGCCGCATCCTGGGTAGAAACGGTGAGCCCGTCGGTTCCCACAGCCTGGTTGCCCACACCAAGGGCCGAAGCTGTGCTCGTGCCGATCTTGATGTAGTAGTAGTCTTCGGCAGAGTCGTTGGCGGTGCCAAAGTGTACCATGAGCTTGCCGGTAGAGGAAAGACCCTCAGGCGTACCTTCACCAGTACCCGTGTGGGTGTCACTGGACAGATTGCCGTCCAGCAGATGGATGCCGTTGTAGTCTGTGGCGTTGGCGATTCGGGTAATTTCCGAGGCCATGGCCTGGTACTCCGACTCGATCATCAGACGCTGGGTGGAATCGTACGTGCCGGTGGCGGCCTGTTCTGCCAGTTCCTTCATACGGGTCAGCTTTTCGTCGATGATGCCCAGGGCGCCGTCGGCAGTCTGAATGAGGGAAATAGCGTCGTTGGCGTTACGCACGCCCTGTTGCAGGGCGGCGATATCGGTACGCATGAGTTCGCGAATGGCCAGACCGGCGGCATCGTCCGCAGCGGAATTGATGCGCAGACCCGAAGAAAGTCGCGAGGTAGAGGTTTTCAGATCGTTGTAATGCGTGGTCAGATTGTTGGCCACTTCAGAGGCCATCGAATTATTATTGATATACATACATTCCTCCATGAATGCTGTATGTCACGGGTGGCGCGAAATGCCGACGCGTCCTTGCGTGCTACCACCTTTTGTCTATTTAATCGGCGCGTGCGCCAAAAGTATTAGGGGTCGGCGCAAAAATGCTGGCTTGAGAATATTCTCGTAATATGCTGAATATAAAAATTTTTTTGGGAATACGGTTTTGAAGATCTGAAATAAAGGGGAATTTTTTTCCGCCTCCTTGCCGGGGCGGCAGCAAAATTTGCCGGGCGCATGCGGAACAGCCGTATGCCCATAGGTTTTGCATCGACTCTGGCCAAGGTGGGAGAATGGCCAAGTGGAGCAGATGTGCTGTGGCACTGGCCTGGGGCACTGGCCTGGGGCACAGGTCTGGATCACTGGTTTGCGGCAAAAAAGAAGGCGGCGGGCGTAGGCAACGCCCGCCGCCATTGCGGCAATCAGTCTCTGCCGTGGCAGGCCTGATTCGGAACAGATATTTTTAGCAGTCCTTGCCCACCATGTGCAGCAGGCGCAGCAACTGGTTGGTAAAGCCGGATTCGTTGTCGTACCAGATGAGCAGCTTGACCATGGTGCCGTCAAGCACCTGGGTGGAAAGCGCGTCTACCACGCCGCCGTGGGTGCTGCCCTTGTAGTCGATGGACACCAGCGGTTCTTCAGAAAAGCCCATGTTGGCGGCCAGCGCGCCCTTGCTGGCGGCCTGAAGGGCCGCGTTGACAGCGGCGGCATCACAGGATTTTTCCACTTCGCAGGTCAGGTCTACCAGCGAGCAGTCAAAGGTGGGTACACGCACCGACATGCCGTTGAGCTTGCCTGCCAGTTCGGGCATCACCTGGCCCACGGCCTTGGCCGCGCCGGTGCTGGAGGGAACCATGGAAACGGCAGCCGCACGGCCGCGACGCCAGTCCTTGTGGGTTCCGTCCAGAATGCGCTGGCTCATGGTGTAGGAGTGGATGGTGGTCATGAGCCCGTGGCGGAAACCAAAGGTTTCGTGCAGCACCTTGACGGCAGGGGCCAGACAGTTGGTGGTACACGATGCGGCAGAAATGATGTTGTGCTTGGCACCGTCATAGATGTGGTCGTTTACGCCCATAACAATCATGGCGTCCACATCCTTGCCGGGTGCAGAGATAACAACCTTCTTGGCTCCACAGGCCAGGTGCTGGGCAAGCCCTTCCGCGTCCTTGATGGTGCCGGTGGTTTCCACGGCAAGCGTTACGCCCAGGCGTGCCCATTCCCATTCGCCCGCCTTGCAGCGGGTAACGGCGATGTGGCGGCCATTGACGATGATGCCGTTCTCATCGTGATCAACCGTGCCCTGAAAGGTTCCGTAAGTGGAATCATACTTGAAAAGGTAAGCCAGTGCGGCATTGTCCGCACGTGCGTTGATGGCGGCGATCTGGATGTCTTGATTGTCGGCCATAAGACGCAGCAGATAGCGGCCGATACGGCCAAAGCCGTTCATTCCAACTTTCACGGGCATGATTCGCGCTCCTTGGGGCGTAGGGATTAGGCTTTATTTGAAGATCCCATGACATTGCGGATCTTGTGGGCCACCATGTTTTTGACGGCATCGCGTGCGGGGGTGAGGTAGGCGCGCGGGTCAAACTGCTCTGGGTGTTCGGCCAGATTCTGACGGATGGAAGCGGTAACGGCCAGACGAATGTCCGTATCCACGTTGATCTTGCACACGCCCATGCCTGCGGCCTGGCGCAGCATGTCTTCGGGCACGCCCTTGGCGCCGCCCACTTGACCGCCAAACTGGTTGCACTGGCTCACAAATTCCTGCGGAACGCTGGAAGCGCCGTGCAGCACCAGGGGATAGCCCGGCAGCTTGTCGCCAATGCGGGCCAGACGGTCAAAATCAAGCTTTGCTTCGCCCTTGAACTTGTAGGCTCCGTGGCTTGTGCCAATGGCAACGGCCAGAGAGTCGCAGCCCGTGCGGTTCACAAATTCCACAGCTTCGTCGGGGTCGGTGTACACGTGCTCGGCAGACTGCACGTGTTCTTCAATGCCCGCCAGTTTGCCCAGTTCGGCTTCAACCCACACACCTCTGGGGTGGGCATAGTCCACAACCTGCTTGGTCAGGGCAATGTTTTCTTCAAACGACAGATGCGAGCCGTCGATCATCACCGAGGTAAAGCCGCCGTCGATGCAGTCGCGGCACATTTCAAAGCTGGGGCCGTGGTCGAGATGCACCACCACGGGGATGGAAGGGTCGAGCGCCAAGGCGGCTTCCACCAGTTTCATAATGTACACCTGGCCGGCATACTTTCGTGCGCCCGAAGAAACCTGAAGAATAACAGGAGATTTTTCCTCGGAGGCCGCACTCATGATGCCCTGGATGATCTCCATGTTGTTGACGTTGAAAGCGCCAATGGCATACCCGCCGGTATAGGCGGCAGCGAACATTTCTTTGGGATTGATAAGAGGCATGGTTTCCTCCAGAGGGGTCTGGCAGTGAGGGCGGTTAAAAAAGCCGTGTCGCCCGAAAAGACTCGTTTGCACATACACCAAATTGCCACAAAGGGGAATGCCTGCCGCCCGATTGGGGGCAGACTTTCCTCTGTTGCTGGCGTGCGGTGGCGGGCAGGCACTGCAAATGCATTTGCCCTGCGCGCCTGTAGCGCACAAGCGGCGGCAGCGTCAAGGGGGCGTTGCCGTTCCTTTATTTTTTCGGCGGGTTGCGCTGGCGGCAGATGTATATCTTGCCTGCTCTTACCCCAGGCGCATGCCCGCCAGCGCGCTGAGCCCCGCCGCGTCGGTAAAGTCAAAGCGCAGCGGGGTAAGGGTAATATAGCCCCGGTTGAGCAGGTCTTTGTCCGAATCTGGCTCGATGGTTTCGGGCGGAATTTCGCCCTCAAGCCACCAGTAGGGCGCACCGCGCGGGTCGAGGCGCTCGCTGTAGGTATTTACCCACACGGCGCTGGTCTGGGGGCAGACGCGCAGGCCTTTGGCCTCCTCCAGCGGGCAGGCCGGATAGTTGACGTTGAGCACGCGGCGGCGGCCCAGCTGCGACCAGTCTATGCGCTCTGCCAGGGCCACCAGATGCCGGGCCTGGGGCATCAGATCGCCATTTTTTACCTTGTAGCAGTCGTGCGAAACGGCAATGCTTGGCAGATCTTCGTGCGCTGCCTCGGTGGCAGCACCCACAGTGCCTGAATAGAGAATGTCCGGTCCAACATTGGGGCCGGCATTGATGCCGGAAATAATCATGTCGGGTTTGCGGGGCAGCAGCTGGCCCAGGGCCAGTTTGACGCAGTCAGTGGGTGTGCCGTAAATACCAAGGCCCTTGAAATCGGGCTCTTCAAATTCCATGGCCCGTACCGGCTCGAATACGGTCAGCGAGTGGCCCACGCCCGATTGCTGGCTCATGGGCGCAACAACATGCACCGTGTGGCCCGCTTCAAGCAGCGCCGCGTAGAGTGCGCGCAGCCCGCGCGCCCGGATGCCGTCGTCGTTGGTCAACAGAACGTCCATTTGACAATACCTCGGAAAGAAGGGAAATTCGCCCTAAGGCCCGCGTGATTTCAGTGTTTGGCGCGGCCTGGCAATTCAGAATGTTCCGCGTCCGGGCATGCCCGTGCGGAAAACAGCATACGCCCGGCGCACAGGCGCGCCGCTGGAACAATATATGGAAAAAGGCTGTTACGTCAAAGATATTGCCCCCGCTTCGGAGGCGCGCGGCATCTTCGTGGTTACCCAGGCGGCGCAGGGCCAGTCGCGCAACGGGCCGTACTGGCGGCTTACCCTGGCTGATGCCAGCGGCAGTGTGGAATCAAAGATATGGCATCCGCTGAGTGCCGAATTCAGCGAGATTGCGGCGGGTTCGCTGGTGTGGGCCGAGGGGCGCGCCGGTCTGTACCGCGATCAGGTGCAGCTGACGGTAGAGCAGATGCGGTTTCTGGATGAAGAAGAAAGCGCCAGCGTGGACCACGCGGCTCTCATGCCTGCCAGTCCGTATCCGCTGGATGACATGCTCGACGAGCTGCAAGAGCTCATCAAAAAGGAATTTGTACACGCGCCGTGGCGCAAGTTTGTGCAGGGCTTTTTTAACAACGACGAGATGCGCGCGGCCTTTCGCGTGTGCCCGGCGGCCAAGGGCGTACACCACGCCTACGTGGGCGGGCTGCTTGAGCATACGCTGAGTGTGTTTACGCTTTGCCGCCGCATTGCCGACCAGTATCCGCAACTTGACCGGCAGACCTTTCTTGCGGGAGCGTTGTTCCACGATATTGGCAAGATTCGCGAATTTTCGGGCGGTATCGCCAACGACTATACCGATGAGGGCCGCCTGCTGGGGCACCTTATGCTGGGCATTGAAATGCTGGAGCCGTTTTTGGCCAAGTCCGGGCTGGAGGAGCCGTTGCAGCGGCATCTCAAGCACCTGATACTGAGCCACCATGGCGAGCTGGAGTTCGGCGCGGTGCGCGTGCCGCATACTCCCGAAGCCATGGCCCTGCACTATGCCGATAACCTGGACGCCAAGATGGCCCAGTGCCGTGGCCTGTTTGCCCAGATAGAGGGCGAGGGCGAAGCCTGGACACCGTGGCAGGCTACTCTGGGCCGCCCCGTACACCGGGCCGCGCGTACGCCAGACAAAGCCGCCCCCGCAACGCGCAAAAAAGCGGTGAAAGAAGAATGTTTATCACTTTTGAAGGTATAGAAGGCGCGGGCAAGTCCACGGCCATCAACTATCTTGCGGGTTTTTTACAGGAGAACGGCCACGACCCCCTGTGTACACGTGAGCCGGGGGGCTGTGCGCTTGGGCGCAGCCTGCGCTCCATATTGCTCGATGCCCGCACGCGCGAGCTTTCAAGCCGGGCAGAGCTTTTTCTGTTTCTCGCAGACCGGGCGCAGCACGTGGCAGAGATCATACGGCCCGCGCTGGAAGCGGGGCAGCCCGTGCTGTGCGACCGTTACACCGATTCTACCCTTGCCTATCAGGGGCACGGGCGCGGGCTGGATACGGAATATCTGCGCAGGCTCAATCAGGCGGCCACGGGTGGCTTGCAGCCCGATCTGACCCTGCTGCTCGACCTGCCTGTGCGCTGCGGGCTTATGCGGGCGGGCGAACGCAACCGGCAGGAAGGTCTGGTTGTTTCCGAAGGGCGCTTTGACGCCGAAAGCCTCGATTTTCATACACGGGTGCGTCAGGGCTACCGGGCGCTGGCCGAGGAAGAGCCGGAGCGCTTTGCCATTGTGGACGCTTCGCAGCCGCCGGAAGATGTTGTTTTGCAGTGCCGCTCTGCCATAGAGTCGCATTTGCGGCAGCGGGGCAGAGGGCTGGAATAGTTTTTTGTTCAGGGGCAAGACCCGCAACCAGCTTTCGAAATACTGGCCGTGCTGGTTTTGCCCAACGTCCCGTTTTACCCACAGCCTGCCATGCAGGCTTTTGGCGCGGCATGCGCGCCCCAGGAGAGTTTATGTACGAATGCTACACCATTGAAGTGGAAGGCGCTGGCCTGCGTTTTGGCCCCCGCAAGGACAGTGGCAAGGATCTGGCCTATCTGCCGGGGCAGCCGCCCAAGGGCTATACTCTGGTGAACCTCATCGGCGACCCCGGTTTTCTGCACTGCGCCGTGTTTCGCAAGGACGGCGGGGCGGGCGGCTTTTTTGCCCTGCACGATACCGAGGGTGTGCTGTTCCTGGCCGTGGCCGAAAGCAACCTTGCCTACGGCATGGGCCTTGCGCACATGGGCCGCATGGTGACATATGCGCGCTATGGCGCAGACATTTTTGAAGAACTTGGCGACGGTGATGACTGAGACCCCGCTGCCGTCGCTGGTGGCGGCCCGCAGTCTTGGGGTGGTGTTTTTCCCCGCCTTTGACTGGGCCATCTCGGCCTCGCATCCTGAGCGGGAAGAACGCCTGCTCTACACCCGCGACCAGCTGCTTGAAGAAGGCCTGTTCGACATCCCCGGCATCACCGAATACCGCCCTGCCTTTGCCACCCATGCCCAGCTTGAGCGCGCGCACTTTTGCCTGCCCTCGGCTGCGGCGGTGAGCACCGACTCGCATCTGGCCTCGGCGGGCGGGGCCATCCGCGCCGCGCAACTGGTGCTTGAAGGGCGCGAACAGCGGGCCTTTGCCCTGGTGCGGCCCCCAGGGCACCACGCCATGCGCGTGGTTCACGGCAACCGGGGCTTCTGCAATATCAATAACGAAGCCGTGATGGTCGAATACATCCGCGACCACTACCCGCACCCGGATGGCCGCCCCCTGCGCATCGCCATTGTGGATACGGACGTACACCACGGCGACGGCAGCCAGGATATTTTCTGGAACGACCCGCACACGCTGTTTATTTCGCTGCATCAGGACGGCCACACCCTGTACCCAGGATCCGGTTTCATGCCCGAATGCGGCGGGCCTGGCGCGTTGGGACGCACCATCAACATTCCCCTGCCGCCCGGAACCTCGGACGAAGGCTATCTGTACGCCATCGAGCATGCCGTGCTGCCCATTCTGGAAGATTTCAGGCCCGACCTGATCATCAATTCCGCCGGGCAGGACAACCACTTTACCGACCCCCTGGCCAACATGAAGCTTTCGGCCCAGGGCTATGCGGCGCTCAATGCGGCCTTGCAGCCGCACATTGCGGTGCTTGAAGGCGGCTATTCCATACGGGGAGCCCTGCCCTACGTTAATCTGGGCATCTGCCTTGCGCTGGCGGGCATGGACGCCTCTGAAATCTGCGAACCGGGCTGGACGCCGGAAGCCACGCGTCAGCAGCCGCAGATCGGCGAATACATTGCCAAGCTGTGCGGGCAGGTCAGGGATGTGTATTTTCATCCTCCGGCGCGGCCCACCGAGGGCGAGGAATCCAACGGCTGGTGGGTGCGCCGCAAGCATGTTTTTTATGATACCGACATGCTGCGCGAAGGGCAGACCGAGGCCTGGCGGCTGTGCGGCCAGTGCTCTGGCCTTGGGCGCATAGAAACCGCTTCCGAGCGGGTGGCGCGTTCGCTGTGTGTGCTGGTTCCGCGTCATGCCTGCCCGCAGTGCCGGGCAGAGGGAAGCGCACTGGCCGAACTGGCGCGCAAGAGCGGGCGCTACGCCCATGTGCTGGTGCTTGACGGCGACGACACCCGTGCGGGAACAGCTGAAAAAACAGCGCCCAGGTGTTGAGGTGACAGTTTTTATGCGCCTGCCTGTTGACGCCGGAACATTTACGGGCCATAAGGCCGATTCTGCGCGCGGCGTAACGGCTCTGTCACGCCACGCGGGCATTATTGCTGCCGGTGCGGCCATGCGGCTACAGGCAGCACGGGGCCCTCTGGGCATTGTATGAAAATGGCGGCGCGGCCTTGCCGCGCAGTGGTATAGGACCTCTTCCATCACGGAGAAGGAACATGTCTCATATTCTGATTATTGGCGCGGGCGGCGTAGGCAGCGTTGTTGTTCACAAGTGCGCACAGGTGCTCAAGGAAGGCGGATTTTCAAAGGTAACGCTGGCAAGCCGCACCCTTTCGCGCTGCGATGCCATCGCGCAGAGCGTAAAGGCCCGTCTTGGCGTAGAAGTTGCCACCGCACAGGTGGACGCGGACAACGTGCCTGAACTGTGTTCCCTTATCCGGCAGATAAAGCCCGATGTGGTGTGCAACGTGGCCCTGCCGTATCAGGATCTGCACATTATGGATGCTTGCCTTGAATGCGGGGTTCATTATGTGGATACGGCCAACTACGAGCCGCTCGACACCGCCAAATTCGAATACAAGTGGCAGTGGGCCTATCAGGACCGTTTTCGCGAGGCTGGGCTCACGGCCCTGCTGGGTTCCGGCTTTGACCCCGGCGTCACCAACGTGTACGCGGCCTGGGCGCTCAAGCATCAGCTGGACGAAGTGCATGTGCTCGACATCATCGACTGCAACGCGGGCGACCACGGTCAGCCCTTTGCCACCAATTTCAATCCCGAAATCAACATTCGCGAAGTCACCGCGCGCGGTCGCTACTGGGAACGGGGCGAGTGGGTGGAAACCGATCCTCTTTCCTGGTCCATGAATTTTGACTTCCCCGACGGTATCGGCGCCAAGAAGTGCTTCCTCATGTATCATGAAGAGCTCGAATCGCTGGTGCAGAACCTCAAGGGCCTGCGCCGCGCACGCTTCTGGATGACTTTTTCGGAAAACTACCTCAACCACCTCAAGGTGCTCGGCAATGTGGGCATGACCCGCATCGACCCCGTGAACTTTCAGGGGCAGGACATCGTGCCCATCCAGTTTCTCGCCAAGCTGCTGCCCGACCCGGCCTCGCTTGGCCCCCTGACCAAGGGCAAGACCTGCATCGGCGACCTCATGCGCGGCCTCAAGGACGGCAAGGAAAAGACGGTCTACGTGTACAATATCTGCGATCACGAAGAATGCTACGCAGAGGTGGGTTCGCAGGCCATTTCGTACACCACGGGCGTGCCCGCCATGATCGGCACCAAGATGGTGGCCCAGGGCGTGTGGCGCAAGCCCGGCGTGTGGAACATGGAACAGTTTGACCCCGATCCCTTCATGAAGGATCTGAATGTCTATGGCCTGCCCTGGCAGTGCCTGGACGTGACCGGCAAAATTTAGCCAGTACGCTGGTTTGATTGTTGCAACAACTCCGGTGTCTGCCTGGGCAGGCCCGGAGTTTTTTTATGGTCAGTCGGGCGGCTTGTCAGGCAATGGGCTTGTGGGTAACAATAATTGCAGGGTTAATATGGGCAGGAGTAACAGTCTTTTCTGCGTTTGGCAGAGCGTTTTTGAGCGCGCAGGCATGTCGGGCAGCGGCTTTTGCAGCGGGCGTACCTGTAATGTGCGTATGGCAAGGTAACTTCAGTGGTTATAAGAACTCTCTGCATCCTTTTTTTAAGCATATCGTGCGCAGGCATGCTCTATGCCGTTTGCTATTCGCCCAGAATAGCGCGGTCAAAAGGCTATGCGGCCTTTCTGTTTTTGTTCATGTCCATATTCATGTACACCATCGGGTACATCTTTGAACTTTCTTCAAATACCGCTGAAACGATTTTTCTTTCCTTGAAAATCGAGTATCTCGGAGCACCGCTGGTGGCGGTGTTCTGGTTTATATTTGCCCTGCACTACAATAATTATTCCATAAAAAGCAAGACAGTGCTGGCGCTGTTATTTGTTGTTCCGGTCATTACTGCGGTGATGCTTTATACCAACGAATACCACCACTTTCATTACAAGACATTTATTGTGGATACCAACGGTCCATTCCCTGTGGCTGTAACGCAGAAGGGTTGGTGGTATTATGTCGATTTTGTTTACAAGATGTTTGTTGCCTTTGCAGGATTGGCGCTGTTTGCCGTTTCTTACGGCAAGGCCACTGGCTACCGCAAACGGCAGGCAAAAACCATCTTTATTGGTGCGCTGAGTCTCTGGGTTGGCAATTTGTTGCAGACTTTGGGCCTTGCCCCCTACGGAATAGACATTGAGCCCTTTATTCTCTCGGCAGCATTGCCCATGTGCAGTTTTGCCATGGCCCGGCTGCGCATGTTCGATCTTGTGCCCATAGCGCGCGACAAGGTTTTTAAAACCATGGGCGCCAGTGTTATTGTACTGGATGAGCGGCAAAGGGTAGTGGATTTCAACGACAGTGCTGTTTCCATTCTGCCTGCATTGTCGGATGATGCCGTGGGCAAGGATGTTGGTTTGCTGTTTCCAGAGCAAAGCTCGCTTGATATGGCAGCCCTGATGCAGAACGAAGAGGCCGAGATAAGCCTGCCTGTGGCGGGCGGCATGCGTTTTTACAGTGTTTCGTGCGCCAGGGTTGGTGATTCCGGCCTTGATTCTGGCCTGATTATTTCTCTCCATGACATTACCGAGAGCAAGGAGATGCTTGAAAAAATGCACCGCCTTGCCTCGCTGGATGCCTTGACCCAAGTGTACAGCCGCTGGTTTTTCATGGAGGCCTTTCAACGCGAGATTGAGCGCTGCAAGGTGGCTGGCGGTAGCCTGAGCCTGATACTGCTTGATATCGACCATTTCAAGCAGGTTAACGACAGGTACGGCCACCTCACCGGCGACAGTGTGTTGCGCACGGTGACGCGTATTTTGCGGCAAACGCTGGGTACGGAGGCCATGCTGGGGCGCTACGGCGGCGAGGAGTTTTCCATTTTGCTGTCAGGCGTGCAGCAGGGCGAGGCCGTTGCCATTGCCGAGAGCCTGCGCAGGGCGGCAGCCGGGGCACAAACTGCCTATGGTGAGATATCGGTGCGGGTGACTATCAGCCTGGGGGTGGCAGCGGCGGTTTTTTCGCCAGGTGCTGCCGGAGAACAGGAAAATGCCAAGATTTGCGATGCCCTCATTCTGGCGGCAGATACCGCCTTGTACAGCGCCAAGCAGGGCGGCCGAAACCGTGTGTGCTCTGCGGAACTGAGGTATGAATAAGAGAGTCGCTCCCTGCAATAAAATGCCCCGCTTGTACGGGGCATTTTAAATGGCGCTGTTTGCACCCGGCACTGCCGGGATTTTTTTGGTTTACAAAAAGATGGTCACAAGCATGTAGCTCATGAGCGTGCCACAGGTAATGCCGATGGCCCCAGGAATGATAAAGCTGTGGTTGATGATGAACCTGCCGATGCGCGTTGTGCCCGAACGGTCAAAGTTGATGCAGGCCAGATCGCTGGGGTAGGTGGGCAGAATAAAGTAGCCATAGCACATGGGCATAAAGGCCAGCAGCACCTTGGGCGGCAGGCCAAGGCTGAGCCCCAGCGGAACAACGGCGGCAAGTGCCGCAGCCTGGCTGTTTACCAGCTTGGACACGATGACCAGCACGATGGCGTATGTCCAGGGGTAGTCGGTCACCACCGCCGCAAGGTCGGTCTTGATGAGCTGAAGGTGGGCGTGAAAGAAGCTGTCTGTCATCCAGGCAACGCCAAAGACAGAGAATATGGCCACCATGCCAGCCTTGAACACGGCGCTGTTGGGAATGGCCTGCTGCTTGACCTTGCAGAACATGAGTATCATCGCGCCAGCAATAAGCATGACCATCTGGATGACAATGTTCATGGAGAGCGGCTGTGCCTTGCCCGCTGCACCAAAACTGGGCCGCAGCTCGGAGAACGCGCCGAGTATGACCACTGCGGCAATGGCGATAAAGAAGAAGATCACAGCCCGGTACGACTCCGGCGGAAACACCTTGTCCATCAGGGTGCTGCTGCCGCCGTATATGTAGGCTTTTGTTTCGGGATCTGCCAGTTTGGCCTGAAATTCCTCGTCTTTGTCCAGGTCTTTGCCACGGTGCATGGACCACAGACCCGCGCACAGCACGCCCACAAAGGTTGCCGGAATGGAAATAGCCAGCAGGGTGATGATGCTGATGGCCGGGCCAGCCCCCTGGCCCTGTGCCAGCATGGAAACCATGGAAACCACAGCCACCGAAACTGGCGAGGCGCAGATGCCGATCTGGGCAGAAACAGAGGCCACAGCCATGGGGCGTTCGGGGCGGATGCCCTTGTTGATGGCTATGTCGTAGATGATGGGAAACATGGTGTAGGCCACATGCCCCGTGCCGCACATAACTGTGAGGCCCCAGGTTGTGATGGGGGCCAGCAGGGTAATGTGCTCTGGGTGTTTGCGCAGCAGGCGTTCGGCGGCGCGCATGAGCACGTCAAGCCCGCCTGCTGTTTGCAGCGTAGAGGCGCAGCCAATAACCGCCAGAATGGTCAGCATGACATCGATGGGCGGTTTGCCCGGTTGCACATGAAAGACAAAGCACAGGATAAACAGGCCTATGCCGCTGATAAGGCCAAGCCCCATGCCGCCAAATCGCGTGCCGAGCAGAAGGCATCCCAGGATAACGCACAATTGCAGGGTCAGCATATGTTTTCCTTGCTGTTTGGGTTGCTGAGGCTACCGGTCGCAATCCTGCTGGAGGGCGCTACGCAAGGGGCCAGTTGCCTCTGATGCATTCTTTTGCGTAATGAAAACAGATTTTTCCGTCAGTTCCAATAGTAATTTTATGAAAAAGCGCAATTTTTGCTGCAAAAAAGTAAATAAAAAGGCGACCGCAAGAATATTTGCGGTCGCCTTTCGCGTTTAATAGTCGTTTGGTGTGTAAAAGATCAGTTACTCATTGTGCATTCAAACCGTAATTGCATGCGCATCAAATTGGGTTCTTTGCATGTCAGCGCGCAAAGCTATGCGTATTTGCTGCTGATTTCGTCCCCGGCCTTTTCCACTTCATCACGCATTTTGGCGCGTGCCTGCACGATGCGCTCGTTGAGCGCGGGGTCGGACACGGCCAGTATCTGGGCGGCCAACCATGCAGCGTTGCGGGCTCCTGCCTTGTCGGTGGCAACGGTGGCAACAGGGAAGCCGGGAGGCATCTGCACCGTTGCAAAAAGCGCGTCCATGCCGCACAGGGCAGCGCTGGAAACGGGAATGCCAATGACCGGGCGCGTAGTGCGGGCGGCAACCGCGCCAGCCAGGTGGGCAGCCATGCCCGCAGCGCAGATAAATACGCTCGTGCCTTCGGCCTCGTAGCGGCGCACCAGTTCTTCGGTGCGTTCGGGGGTGCGGTGCGCAGAGCTTACGGTAATAAAACAGCTCACGCCCAGGCTTTTAAGAACCTCAACGCAGGGGCTGACCTTTTCCTCATCAGATTTGGAACCCATCAAAATGACCACTTGCGGCATGGTGTCACCTTCCTGTCGTGTGGCGCAATGCGCCAGATATGCTTGCAATATGAGGGGTTACTTTCCGGCCAGGCGGCGGATGCCCTTTTCGCCAATGTCAGTACGGTGAAAGCCGCCCTGCATGCGAACCTTGGCAACTCCGGCGTAGGCAGCCTTTTGCGCTGCGGCCAGGCTGTCACCCAGTGCTGTCACACACAGAACGCGACCGCCGTTGGAAACCAGCGCTCCGTCCTTGAGGGCCGTGCCGCTGTGAAAAACCTTAACGCCGGGCAGGCTGTCAGCATCTTCAATGCCCTCAATGGGCAGGCCCTTGGCATACGAGCCAGGGTAGCCACTGGCCGTGATAACCACACCCAGAGCGGTCTGGCTGGTCTGTCCAAGGCTTGCGGGGTCAAGCTTGCCGCGTACGGCGTCCATCATGATGGCGGGCAGATCGCCGTCAAGCCGCATGAGCAGGGGCTGGCATTCTGGATCGCCAAAGCGCACGTTGTATTCAAGCACCTTGGGGCCGTCGGCGGTCATCATCAGGCCCGCGTACAGCACACCCACAAAGGGGTGGCCGTCCTTGGCCAGCTCTCGCAGGATGGGACGCACCGTAAGATCAGCCATTTCTTCCAGCATGTTGTCGGGCAATACCGGGGCGGGGCTGTATGCGCCCATGCCGCCGGTGTTGGGGCCCTCATCGTTGTCAAAAACCCGCTTGTGGTCCTGGGCCGAGGGCAGGGGCACGGCGCGCGTGCCGTCGCACACGCACAGGAAGGAGGCTTCTTCGCCAACCAGGCATTCTTCGACCACAACCAGATTGCCAGCATCGCCAAAGGCGCGCTCGGTCATGATTTCGTCGATGGCATCAAGCGCTTCCTGCACGGTCTGGGCGATGATGACGCCCTTGCCAGCCGCAAGGCCATCGGCCTTGATAACCAGGGGCGCGCCCACTTTGTTGATGTGGTCGCGGGCGGCCTGGGCCTCGCTGAAAACGGCGCAGTGGGCAGTGGGCACGTTGGCGCGGTTCATTATTTCCTTGGCAAAGGCCTTGCTGCCTTCAAGCCGGGCACCGTAGCCATCCGGGCCAAAGCTGGGAATACCGGCCTCGCGCATGCGGTCAACCACGCCCAGAGTCAGGGGCAGCTCCGGCCCGGGAATCACCAGATCAATGTGTTCCTTGCGGGCAAAAGCCAGCAGGCCATCCAGATCGTCCACAGCGATGGGTACGTTTACGGCCCCTTCGCTGCTTGTGCCGCCGTTGCCGGGCGCTACAAAAACAGCGCTGACTTCGGGGCTTTGCAGAATCTTCCAGACCAGGGCGTGTTCGCGGCCGCCAGAGCCGATCACAAGGATACGCATGCTTTACTCCAAAAACTTTTCCGTTTCAGTAATCTGGGGTTATAAAGCGGCAAAACCCAACGGGTTTTGCCGCTTGAAAGTGTTGCTACTGTCAACACGCCCGGAAATCAGGAGCAGGCTGCGGCTGTGCCGCGCCGTGGGCGTATGATTTCCGGGCCTTTCCGCCCGTCGGCAATGCCGACGCTGGCGGCGCAAACCCCGCGAAGCAGGGTTTGTCATCAGTATGTAAGAGCAAAACCCAAAGGGTTTTGCCGCTTGAGAGTGTTGCTACTGTCAACACGACCGGAAATCAGGAGCAGGCTGCGGCTGTGCCGCGCCGTGGGCGTATGATTTCCGTGCCTTTCCGCCCGTCGGCAATGCCGACGCTGGCGGCGCAAACCCCGCGAAGCAGGGTTTGTCATCAGTATGTGAGAGCAAAACCCAAAGGGTTTTGCCGCTTGAGAGTGTTGCGGCAGCGTGTGCCGCAGATAAAAACGGCCCCCCGCACTGGCGAGGGGCCGTTATCCCCTTAGTTGGGGCTTACTTCAAAGTCGCTCAGGTCAGCGGGTACGTTGGGGTTGGTGGCCGAAACGTCCAGCGGATAGGCGGTGACCATGCACTGGCGGCTGCCAATGCCAAGGTCGGGCGAGGTGTTGAGGCCCACGACCAGGTCGAGGATGCCGTCGTTGTTCACATCGCCAAGGTCAACTTCTGCCACAGAACCGCGAATGCGGCGGGTCTTCCACTTGAGGCCAAGGCCCACGCCGTCCCAGAACAGGGCGTGAACTTCGCCCTGCGGGAAGAAGCGGTAGCGGTCAAAGAACTGGGCAGCCGTAGAAATGGGCTTGTTGACCAGCAGGGTGTATTCGCCGGTGTTGCCGATGTCGGCGGCGATAAGGCGCATGGGGGCGTAGTACTTGCCGGGCAGCTGGTAGTTCTTGTCGATGCCGAGGCCGGGCATGCCCTTGTAGTGGTCCATGCCGGTGGCAGAACCAGAGTAGCGTTCCATGGTGGTGTGTACCAGCGTGTTGCCATGGCCCTGGAAGAGCTTGATGCGTTCGTCTTCGGTCAGCATGACAAGCTGTTCACCCTTGCCGTTTCTGCCAGCGGGCAGCCACACGCAGTTGAACACGGTCGCGCCCGTGGGCAGATCAATACGCGTGCCCAGGGTGTACTTGCCATCCTGCTTGTTCATGATGCGCACGCCGGGGGCAAAGAGCTTGAGCGAATCCCACGCCTGACCCACAAGGGTGGGGGCATAGGTGGGGGGCACGCGCATGACGCTCAGGAAGTAGGGCACGCGTTCAGCCACGGTGGTGAGCTTGTTGCCCTTGAAGCTGTAGATAAAGGAATAGGGGCGGTTGCTTGATTCTTCGGTGGTGGCAACCACAATCGCCATGCAGCGGTCGCGGTTGAGGTCGATGGCGCGCATGGAGAAGTTGTTGTTGGAGCGCGACACCACGGTTTCGGCAAGCAGCTTGAGCTGGCCGTTGGCGGGCCAGGTGTAGATGCGCAGATCGTGGTCGCTCAAGATGGCGATCTCGTTCTTGCCATCGCCGTTAAAGTCGCCCACGGCCATGTCAACCATGTTGTACGGCAGGCGCTGGGTGCGCAGGCGCGAACCGTCTTCGGCACCAGCACCCTGATAGCGGAACTGCGGGTTCAGGTACACCTGCTGCTGACCGGTCTCGTTGGTGACGATGTCGCCATTGGCGGTGGCACCACGGGGCGCACCGGAAGCAGTGGAGCCGGGGGTGCGCATTGCGCCGGAAATGCCAAAAACTTCCGTGCTCATGGCCGAGGTAAGGTTCTGCACGTTGGTGGTCAGTTCGCTTACCGGGCTCTGGGCGGTTTTGCTCCAGGTCTTGCCAGCCTTGTCAACGCTGTTGATGGTCACGGTGCAGTCATTGCCCATGACGCTCACAGAGCCCCAGATGGCATTGTCTGCGCCAGAAGAGCGCAGCGCCTGCTGGGCTTCTGCCTGGCTGGAGGCCTTGCCCTGTCCGGCGCGGGCTTCAAGCATGCCGGGGCGGTCAAGACGGCCCTGAATGGTGGCCGGCACGGCCTTGGAAAGATAGGCATAGCTCTGGGGGGCATTGACCGTAAACGGCAATACCACAGCGCTTTTTGCGGCGGCACTGACGGCGCTTGCGGCAACGGCCACGAGCAGCAGGCAGACCGAGAAAGTCAGTCGCATGGCGAATTTCATTCCATTCTCCTTGAGTATTCACGCAAATACCCGGTAAAGTACGGCCCTTGGGCCGTTGTGGCGACCAGCCGATACACGCAGACAAAAACCGTTGTCCGGCACGCCCGCACCCGCGCACTATACGCACACTTGTTGCGCCGCGCAATACACAAGAGCGTTGCCGGGGGCGGCATTGGGCATAAATTCCTTGCGGGATCGGCGCACTCTCCATATTATGCGCCCATGCCCAAGATTCTTTCGCGTTCTTTTCGCCTTGTGTGTACGCCAGAGCAGGTTTCCGGCGTGGAAGCCCTTTTGCGCGCTCAGGGCTATGACTTTGAGGCAGAGCCTTTTTCGCCCTATTGCCGCCGCCTTGTTGCCGAACCCCGGCCCCTTGGCGGTTCGCTGGCGGCATTTTTTGGCTACATCTATATTCAGGACCGCTCATCCATGCTGCCCCCGCTCGCCCTGGCCCCCGCACCGGGCAGCGCGGCGCTCGACATGTGTGCAAGCCCCGGAAGTAAAACGGGATTTCTTGCGCAGCTGGTAGGCCCTACTGGTTTTGTGCTTGGCAACGAGCCTTCGCCAACGCGCCTCGGCACGCTGCGGGCCAATCTGCACCAGCTCAATCTCATACAGGCCGCCACATGTTCGTACAGCGGTGATGCCCTGCCCTTACGGCCCGGCTCATGGGACAATATCCTGCTTGATCCCCCGTGCTCTGGCTGGGGCACGGCAGAAAAGCATCCCCAGGTGCTCAAGCTCTGGCAGGGTGACAAGCTCGATAGCCTCACCGGCCTGCAAAGACGGCTGTTGCGCCACGCGGCCTCGCTGCTGCGCCCCGGCGGCAGGCTGGTCTATTCCACCTGCACGACCAATGTGGATGAGAACGAGGCACAGGTGCGTTTTGCCGAGCAGGAACTGGGGTTGGAAAGAGTACACCTTGAACCCTTTGACGGTTTTGTGTGGGAAGAACTGCCAGGGGGCGAGGGCACACTGCGTGTGGACGGCGAGCGCTCGCAGGCCCAGGGTTTTTATGTGGCCCTGCTGCGCAAACCGGGTCAGCCGCAGACAGCGGATATTTTTGCGGATGCCGCGCTTTTGAACGAAGGCGCGCAAGCCGCAGCCGATCCCTACAGCAGCGGGCGCAACGACCTGTGGGCAGGCCCGCGCGGGGGCAAATCGGGCGGGCGCAGCCGGGGCGGCAATCCTGCACGTCAGGGCGAGCGCCCCATGGGCAGCCCTCTGCCGATGGAAAGCCTTGCAGGCACAACCTGTGATCCCGCCCTGTTACCGCCGGGGCAGGCCGTGCTGTACGGCGAACACGTGCGCTTTGTGCCTCCCCACGCATCTGCCCTGATTCCAGCCAGTTGTGTGTGGCAGGGAGCCCTGCTCGGCAAGCTTGGCGGCGGGCTGCTTGATGCCGCACCGCGTCTGCGTGTGCTTATGCCCCACAAGGCTGATGATGCCGCAGCCGCCAGCCTTGTGCTGGAAGATGTGGCCGACATTACGGCCCTGTTGAGCGGCCAGAGCCGCCAGACCGGGCTTGCCGGGCGCGATACCGCCCTGTGGTGGCGCAGCCTGCCCCTGGGGCGGGTGGTGCTCAAGCAGGGCAGGGTTGTGGCCAGCTTCAAATAAATATGGCAGGGCGGTGGATCAACTCACCGCCCTACCTGTTTTTATAGCCTGTCCGTCTTTTCAGTTTTTGCCAGTGGCCAGCATGCGGCGGCCCCAAACCGCCTGCCCCAGCGAAAGCCCGCCGTCACCGGGGGGCAGCTCGTGGTGGGTCAGGGCGGCGAGCCCCTGTTCGGCAAGGGCCAGCGGCAGCAGCCGCGCCAGCGTGGCGTTTTGCATGACGCCGCCGCTCAGGCCTACAGCGCTCACGCCCAGTTTGCGGGCGGCCCGGCCAGCCATGGCTGCCAGCGCCCGCGCAAGGCTCAGATGAAAACGTGCCGCCATTTCGCCTGTATCCATGCCCTGCGCCTGCGCCTGTACCACATGGGCAAACAGTCCCGCGCTGTCCATTTCAAGCAAGTCCTGCCTGCTGGCAATGCCCACAGGCCAGACCAGCTGGGGCACACGTTTGCCGCTGGCTTTACCCTCAAGGGCCTCTCTTACAGAATCAGCCGCCCTGTTTGCGGCGTCCTCCAGCCGTATGGCCGCCTGCCCTTCGTATGTGGTGTTCAGGCACAGGCCCAGTTGGGCGGCCACAGCGTCAAAGAGCCTGCCACAGCTGGATGTGGTGGGGCAGTTGATATTGCGCCGCAGCATTTCCGCCACAGCGGCAGAGGCCTGGGCATTGTCGGGCTGTGACGGATGCAGCCAGGGATGTTGCGGCGGAAGGGGTTGACCCTCCTGCTCACAAAGCGCGTGCAGGGCCTGCGCTATGCGCCAGGGTTGGCGAGTGGCGGCGTCGCCGCCCGGCAGGGCAAAGGGGGCAAGGCGGCCCAGCCTTTGCCAGCGCGGTTGTTCAAGTTCCATGAACAACAGTTCGCCGCCCCAAACAGTGCCGTCGTCGCCAAGGCCTGTGCCGTCAAGGCAGAGCGCCAGCGCCGGGCCGTAGTGGCTGTTTTCTGCCAGCACGGCGGCGGCATGGGCGGCGTGGTGCTGCAAGCGCCACAGGGGTATGCCCTCGCGCTGGGAGCGGGCTTCTGCGTAGCGGGTGGAAAGAAAATCAGGATGCGCGTCACACACCAGCGCCCTTGGCCGCACCTCAAGCAGGCTTTCGAGGTGGGCGGCAACTTCTTCATAAAAAGCCAGGGTGGCGGGGTTTTCCAGATCGCCGATGTGCTGGCCCACAAAGGCCTCGCGTCCGCGCGTCAGGCATATGGTTGTTTTGAGCTCTGCCCCGGTTCCCAGCACGCAGGGGGCGTCCTGTTCCGACTGCGGCAAAAAAACCGGGCGGGGCACATACCCACGCGCACGCCGGTAGAACAGCGGTTCAGAAAGCAGATTTGCATCAGCCGGTGGGGGGATTGCCGCAGTATCTGCCGTGGCTGGCCCAACGGCAGGCAGGCGCGGTTGCAGGGTGACCACACTGTCGTCCACGCGCACCAGAATGTCGCGGTCGTGCAAAAGCCAGGCATCGGCCAGATGTTCCAGCCGGTTCAGGGCTTCGCGGTTGCCCAGGCAGATGGGTTCCCCCCCCGCGTTGGCCGAGGTCATGACCAGCACCGGCGGCAGGGCGCTGCATTCGGCCAGTCTGTCAAAAAGCACGGCGTGCAGGGGCGTGTAGGGCAGCATGATGCCCACCTTGCCCGTATCGGGGGCCACCTCTGGCGGCAGCCACCCAGGGCTGCACGGGGCAGGCTCTGGCATATGGCGCGGGCAGAGGACAACGGGTTTTTCCGGGCTTTGCAGCAGGGCCTCGTGCTCCGGGGCCAGGGCGCACAGGGCGCGGGCCGTGGCAAGGTCGCCCACCATGAGGGCCAGGGGTTTGTGGGGGCGGTTTTTGCGCCGCCGCAGTTCTTGCAGGCTTTGTGCGTTGCGCGCGTCGCAGGCCAGCTGAAAACCCCCCAGACCCTTGAGTGCGAGAATTTTGCCGTCAGCCAGGGTTTGCACTGCCCGTTCAAGGGCATGGCGCATGGTGTCATCGGTGGGGCCGGTATGCGCCGCGCGGGCCGCCCCATCCACAAACCACAGGCGCGGGCCGCAGGCGGGGCAGGCAACAGGCTGGGCATGAAAGCGCCTGTCGGCGGGATTGGCATACTCTGCGGCGCACTGAGGGCAGAGCGGAAAGCAGCTCATGGAAGTAACAGCGCGGTCGTAGGGAATGGAACGCGTGATGGTGTAACGCGGGCCGCAGTTGGTGCAGTTGGTAAAGGCGTAGCGGTAGCGGGGGTTGGCCGGATCGTGCATGTCGGCCAGGCAGTCGGCGCACACGCCCATGTCGGGGCTAACAAGCACACTGTGCCCGGCCTCGCCAGAGCTGGGAACAATGCGAAAGCCCGATTCGTCTTCCACCGTGGGCATGTCGTGTTCCACCACGCCTGTGAGACGGGCCAGCGGGGGCAGTTCTGCCCGCAGGCGGCAGCCAAAGCGTTGCACTTCTTCTGCCGGGCCTTGCAGCTCCATGCGCACACCCTCAGAGGTATTGCCCACAGTGCCGGAGAGTGCTCCCTCGGCGGCAAGACGGTAGACAAAGGGGCGAAAACCCACGCCCTGCACCTGCCCGGAGGCCACAAAGGCCCTTCTGACCAATAGTTGCTTGCTCATGCCCAAGCATAGCGCAAAGAGGCAAATGTGTCAGCATGGCGACTGTGCGGGCGCTCAACAGTGCATGATTGCTTGCGAGGGTACGGGGTTTTCGGTATTTAGTGGGTTGCCTGCCGTCAAGGTGATCTTGCCAGTGCGGCATCCAACCCGGCAAATCCGGCAATCAGGAGTGTCTATGCCCCCCGTGCGTACCATTGGTTCCCGCATCCGTGGATTCCGCGAAGAGCGTGAAGTGGATCTGCAAACTCTTTCCCAGAATACGGGCCTTTCAGAAGACTATCTTGAAAAGCTGGAATCTGACGCGATCTACCCCTGTATCGGACCCCTGCAAAAGGTGGCCCGCGCCCTGGGCGTGCGTCTTGGCACGTTTCTGGACGACCAGTTTTCGCGCGATCCTGTGGTGAGCAGCATCAATTCCGAGGCCGAAGCAGACGAAGCCCTGCACACGGGCCGTGTGCCCCGCCCCAGCTACACCTACCATGCGCTGGCCAAGGGCAAGAACGACCGCAACATGGAGCCCTTCCACATCTGCATTTATCCCGACAGCGGCGAACGCAAGACCACCTCGCATCAGGGCGAGGAGTTTATCTGCGTGCTCAAGGGCGAGCTGCTTGTGGTCTACGGGCGTGAAACCCGCGTGCTCAAGCCCGGCGAAACCATCTATTACAATTCCATTGTGCCGCACTATGTGGGTGCGGCGGGCGATGAGCCCGTGGAATTTCTGGCCGTGACGTACAATCCTTAAGGCGCGCGTAAAGCCCTTCAGGCCGCAAAACAGGCTACCAGCGGCGCAACCGCCGCCGCACGTCTTTGGGAGGATGCATGGAAGAAAAAGTTCGCGAGCGTCAGGCGCAGTTTGAACTGCGCGAATGGACATTGGGGCAGGTGCTCGACCACACGGTTGCGCGTTTTCCCGACAATGAGGCACTGGTGTACCCTGACCGCAACTACCGCCAGACCTGGAGCGAATTTGGCGCTCTGGTAGACGACTTCGCCAAGGGGCTGATGGCGCTTGGCGTGCAGAAGGGCGAAAAAGTGGCGGTGTGGGCCACCAACGTACCGTACTGGGTGGCCTTGCAGTTTGCCACGGCAAAAATCGGCGCGGTGCTCATTACGGTAAACACCAATTACCGGGAGCACGAGCTGCGCTATCTGCTCACGCATTCCGAATGTGAAAATATTTTTCTTATCGACAGCGTGCGCGACCACGACTATCTGGACACGCTGTACCGTATTGCGCCAGAGCTGCGTTTGCAGTCGCGTGACCGGCTTGTGTGCAAAAGCCTGCCGCACCTCAAGCGCGTGTGTTTTCTGGGGGCCGAAAAGCACCGGGGCATGTACTCCGTGCCTGAGATCCTCTCGCTCTCCGTCATGGTGGACGACACGGAATACGCGGCCCGTCAGGCCCAGTTGCAGCCGTGGGATGTCATCAACATGCAGTACACCTCGGGAACCACGGGTTTTCCGCGCGGTGTCATGCTTACCCATGTGGGCGTGGGCCTCAACGGCTACTGGATTGGCCGCCACCAGAATTTTGGCCCCAACGACCGGGTGTGCCTGCCCGTGCCGCTGTTCCACTGTTTTGGCTGCGTGCTTGGCGTTTCGGCTGCCGTAAACCACGGTGCCACCATGGTCATTCTTGAATCGTTCAATGCCCTCAAGGTGCTGGCCGCGCTCGACAGCGAGCGCTGCACCGCCGTGTACGGCGTGCCCACCATGTTTTTGGCCGAGCTGGAGCACCCGTTGTTCAAGCGCTTTGACCTTTCGAACATGCGCACGGGCATCATGGCGGGCTCGGTTTGCCCAGAGCCGCTCATGCGTCGCGTGGTCGAAGACATGAACATGAAGGAAATTACCATCTGCTACGGCCTTACCGAGGCCTCGCCGGTGATGACCCAGTCGGATATCCACGATCCGCTGCCGCTGCGGTGCGAAACCGTGGGCTGCGCCATGCCCGGTATTGAAGTGCGCGTGGGCGACCCCGAAACCTGCGAGGAACTGCCGCGCGGCGAGGTGGGCGAAATTCTGTGTCGTGGCTACAACGTGATGAAGGGCTATTACAATATGCCCGACCACACGGCCAAGGCCATCAGCCCCGATGGCTGGCTGCACTCCGGCGACCTTGGCGTCATGGATGAAAACGGCTATCTGCGGGTGACAGGACGCATCAAGGACATGATCATTCGCGGCGGTGAAAACGTTTATCCCCGTGAAGTGGAAGAATTCCTTCTGGGCATGCCCGGCATCCTGGATGTGCAGGTGGTGGCCGTTCCCAGCCGCAAGTACGGCGAGGAAGTGGGCGCGTTCATCATTCCCCGCCCCGGTGTGGAAGTGCTGCCCGAAGACGTGCGCGACTATTGTCGCGGCAAGGTTTCGTGGTTCAAGATTCCCAAATACATTACGACAGTAACGGGTTTTCCGCTTACAGCCAGCGGCAAGATCCAGAAGTTCAAGCTGCGCGAAATGGCAGCCGAGCTCTGGCCAGAGCCCATGCAGCGCTGATTCTGGCGGCCATGCCCTGCTGAGCGCGGGGTGTGGCCGCAACCATTTTGGGGCAGGGCCCCAGGGGGTGTACATGCTGCTCAACGCCGTTTTGTGCGTGTGGAACGAGGGGGATGTTATTGCCGCCACGGTCAGGCATGCCCTGGCCCAGGGCTGTTCCAATGTATTTATTGTGGACAACGCCAGCTCGGACAACACGGTTGCCGCCGCAGTGGAAGCCGGGGCCGTGCTTGCGGCCTCGTTTGACAGCAAGTATTTTAACGAAGACCTCAAGGTTACCTACCTCAACGAGGTGGTACGGCGCTGGAACGCGCAGCACGATCCCGAACAGGTCTGGTGGCTTTTTGCCGATGCCGACGAATTTCCGGCCCTGAACTGCGGCCTGCGCCTTGTGGATTTTCTGGATCAGCTGGATCAGGCCGTGCGCGGTGTGCAGGGGCATTTGTACGACCATCTGCCCACGCACCAGCCCTATTTGGCCGCAGGGCGGCATCCGGCAGATTTCATGCCCCTGTGCGCAGGGGCCGGGGGCAGCAAGTTGCCCCTGCTGCGCTATGACAGGGGGCATCCCCACCTGTGGTCCATCGGCGGCGCGCACGATGTGGTGACTCATGGCGAGGTGCTGCCCGTGGTGCAGGGGGCCCTGCATATCCACCACTTTCCTCACCGAAAGCCCGAAAATACCTTTGCCCGCCTGAAAAAGCTTGTTTTTCGCAACGACGACGGCACAAGCCGCACCGACTGGCACGACAATTTTTTAAAGCAGGTGGGGGCGAATGTTTCGCAGTACAATACCCGCCATGCCGAGCTTGTGCAGCTTTACAGCGCCAACCTGGGCAAGGCGCTGCTCTGCGCTGCGCTGCCCTATGATTTTAAAAGACTTGTACGTTGGTACGATGCCTACGACGACGCGGCCTTTGCCGCGCAGCCTCTGGAGCAGGCCCTGGGCAGGGCTGTGTACTATTTCTTTATGCGCGAGTATGATATTGCCCTGTGCAGGTTCAACGACGCGCTTGATGTGTGCGACGATGCAGAAAGCCGTCAGCGTATCATGGTTAAAATGGCAGAATGCCTGGCGTATTCTTCTGCGGAAGAAGCGCGCGCACTGCTGATGCCCCTTTTGCGGCAGGGCAGCCCCGCCGTGAGGGAATACATAAGTGCCAGCTGCGGGCATGTTCTTGCAGGGCAGGCCCCGCTGCCCGCCCCGGGCGACAGCCCGGCAACCGCCAGAATAGGCGCGTGCCAGAGTGTGTTTCCCGATGGCGTTGCCCAGGGGTACGCCGCCATGGCCGCAGAAATCGCCGGCAACTTCCGCCCCTTTTCTTCCTGACCGGGCTATGCCCGACACAACCGCAATCAATGTAAAGAGCATTCATGAGCAATCAAGATTTTTCTCTGAGTTCCGAAGCGCCCCTCTCCATGGCTGGTCAGGGTGAGACAATAAAAATGGACGATATACAATCCGCGCCCGAATCAAAGCCCGCAGCTGCGGCCAGCGCCGCCGCCAGTACTGTGGCCGCCAGTGCGGGGTCTGGCGGTTCATCGGGCTGCGCCTGCCCGCTGGCGCAGGTTCCCGCCACGGTGTGGAAGGAGCTGTTGCGCCGTCCTTTTCGCAAGCGGCATCCCATAATTTTCTGGGGTCTGATAGTGCTGCTGGCCGTGGGCATTGGCCTGTTTGGGGCCGCCATTGGCAGCAACGGGCTCATGGGCGGCCAGCGCATTGCCCTGGTCTCTGTTTCAGGCCCCATCATGGATGCGGAGTCCACGCTGGAGTGGATTCGCAAGATCGAGCGCGATCCTTCTGTGGCGGGTGTGTTGCTGCGGGTGGATTCGCCCGGCGGCGGCGCGGCGGCCTCGCAGGAGCTGTACAATGCTCTGGCGGCACTGGCCAGCAAAAAGCCCATGGCCGTGAGCATGGGTTCGCTGGCCGCCTCTGGCGGGCTGATGGTAAGCATGGCGGGTTCGCGCGTGTTTGCCAATGCCTCCACGGTTACGGGTTCCATTGGCGTGCGCATGGATATTCCGCAATTGCAGGGTCTTTTGGGCAAGATCGGCGTGGGGCAGGAAACCATAACCACCGCGCCCTTCAAGGACGCCGGTTCGTACATGCGGCCCCTGAACCCCGATCAGCGCGAGTATTTTAAAAAAGTGCTCGACGACATGCACCAGCAATTTGTGGATATTGTGGCCCAGGGCCGCCATATGGAGCATGCGCGGGCAGCGGCGCTTGCCACCGGCAAAATATTTACCGGGCGCGAGGCCGTGCAGCTGGGCCTGGTTGACGAAATTGGCGGGCAGGAATCGGCCCTGGCGTGGCTTTCTGCCCAGTGCGGCGTACCAGTGGAGCGCAAGTTGCTGTCACGCCCCAAGGAGGGCAACTGGCTGCCGCGTGGCCTCAAAACCATGCTGGGCATTGATTTGAGCGCCTTGGGCAGCTTGAGCGCCAACCAGCCGGTATTTCTCTACCAGTTTTAGCGCAGGCAGCGCCCACAGGGCGAAGGTTGTCATCTGTCAGGGGCGGCTGTTGTAGACAGCCGCCCCTGCTTGTGCAAAAATACACCCCGAAAAATTCACGCGCTTTGCGCGGTTGTTTTAAGGAGTCATTGTCAATGAGATATGCGCTGTTGGGTTCCTTGATGGCCTGTGTGCTGTTGTCGGGCCTGTGCGGAGTGGCGGTGGCGGCAGAGAAGAAATTTAACCATTACAGCATTGATCTGCCCGGCAAGTGTACTGCCACGGAAAAGGAAGGCATTGTAACGGTTACGTGCGGGCAGGATTCCTTTTTTTCCATAGGAATTTTTTCGCGTGCAGAAACGGGCAATCTTTCTGCCCGGCAGTTTGCCGAAAAGCAGTCGGCCCGGCTTAAGGGCACTGCCCCCGCCAAGGCCGATGACGGCGGCGGCTGGACGTTCCAGGCCATGTCTGGCCGGGTAAAAACCCATGCGGACGTGTCCACCGAGGGCGACCTGACCATGCTGTTTATCAGTGATGTGAGCGACAAGGACTGGCCCGAAGCCTTGCAGAAGGCCTATGATTCGCTGCGCGGCGCAGATGATGTGGCCGACGCCTTGATCCAGAAATCGCTTTTTGAGCGTGAATAGGCCAGTTGCCTGGTAAAATATCAAAAAAACTGCCCCGCTGGCTTGTCCGGTGGGGCTTTTTGATTTGGTCTTGCAGCTGTGTATTGGCGGCTGTGTTCTGGCGCGTTATGTTCTTGCGGGATTCATTGACGGCGCAGCTGGGCTGCACGGCGGCGCGGGGCGGGCTTAGTCTGGTTCTTCAATACTGCACCGGCCACAGTCAACCTTGTTGCGCCCTGCATTTTTGGCCCGGTACAGGGCCTTGTCGGCCACCTTGATCAGTTCTTCGCAGGCCTGTTGCCTGAAAATAGCGCAAGAGGCATCAAGGGCGGCAACGCCAATGCTGATGGTAACGTAACCAAAGCCGGTCTTGCAGTGCGGAATGTTCAGGCCTGCCACCGCCTGCCGTACCCGTTCCGCCACACACAGTGCCTGCTCCTTGCCTGTTTGCGGCATGATTATGGCAAATTCCTCGCCGCCGTAGCGAAAAATTTCGTCAGCTGGCCGCAGCAGCGCTGCTGCCATGGCCCCGGCAACGCGGGCAAGGCAGTTGTCGCCTGCCAGGTGGCCATAGGCATCGTTGTAGAGTTTGAAATTGTCCACATCCACCATGGCCACGCACATAAAACCGCCTTCGCGCGCCAGCCGTCCCACTTCCTTCAGCAGGCTTTCGTCAAAGTGGCGGCGGTTGAACACGCCGGTGAGGTAGTCCTTGACGTTCATTTCTGCAAGTTTGCTGTTGGCCGCTTCGAGGCGTCGCTCCAAACCCTTGCGCAGGCTGATATCGCGCAGATAAACGCAGATGGATGCTGTGTCGCCGCAGGCATTGGGCAGACCGTAGATGGAAATCACATAGTCCTTTCCCTGCCTGCGAATCTCCTTTTCTGGAATTGTGCCCCCGGCGTCAAGAATCCAGAAGGCCTCGGCCACATCATCTCTGGTGATGACGCCCGTTTCGTCGGCATGGGTGCCGAGCAGTTGCGTGGTAGGCCTGCCAGCAAGGCTGGCAAAAAGCTCGTTGACCGCGCGCAATCGCAGATCGCGGTCGATAATGCAAAACACCATGAATGAGCGGGAAAAAACCGTCTCAAAAACCGGTGGCTCATCGTTGCGCATATCAACCGCGCCGATACAGCGTTCGCTGCCATCGAAAGCTACGACATTGCCCTGCTGGTCGCATTCTGGCGTGATGCTCAGACTGGTGATCGCGTGTGTACCCTTGGGGCAGACATAGCGCACAGTGCAGCCCCGCAGGCCCCGGTGGTATTTTGCGGGGACCAGGGCGCGCCGCAGCATTGCGGCATCGTCGGGATGCATGCAGCGCGTAAAATGAGCCCCCACCAGTGAACCGGCAGGCAGATCAAGCAGTTGCTCCTTGCCTGGGTCCACATGCTGGTAGGTAAGGTCGAGCCCGATACGCCACTGAAAAACGTCATTGCTGGTCGGTATCGACATAGCTCCCCCTTTTTGCCGCCAACACCCCACAAACGGCTGCGTGTTTCATGGTGCAGAGCCGTACTGCGGCAAAGACTCTGTCGATTTCAAGCTAATAATACAGGTGTGGGAACCTCCACGCCAGTACTTATGCAAAGCAAAAAACTGATTACAAGAATATCGTAAGTCTAAAATTTCGAATGGCAATAACCATTGTGAATTAATACACAAAAAGTGTTAAGGACTGTAAAAAAAAGAAACCAGAAATTGGCAGGGAAAAAGGCACATGTCATTAATGTGACTGAATCACAAAAAAGAGGCGGGGGGAGTGCAGGCTCTCATTGGCAGGGCCTGCGCGTTCACCCGCAGCGAAGAAGGGGTGTGCATAAGCGCGGGGATATACGGCAGAATGTCGCGTGTGGGCTAATGACCAGAATAGTCGAGTACATTGTTCAACGGTGCGCTGTGCGCATCAATGCGGCCTTGCGTAAACGTGTGCCGCATGAGCTGCCAGCCCTCCATATCAAGAACATCCAGCTTGCCCTGGTGTTCGGGCCGCAGATGGGCCGTAAGTGCCGCCAGCACCTCATCAAGGGGAAAGTATGTTCCTTCAAAGGAAAAGCGCGCCATATCGCCATCGCGTTCCAGAACGGGGATATCGTCCTCCTCGGGCATGGCATCGGCGCAGGCATTTTCAAGCGCCGCGTACAGGGCATCGTCAACGGGGTAGATGTGCCCGTAGACCTTGAGCAGGGGCTGTCGGCTCATGGGGTGGCCTTGGCAGCGGGCTGCACGGGGGCGGCGCTGGGCGTGGATGCGGATGAATCTGTGGACGAACCGGCGGGGGAATCTCCACCCGGCTGCCCGGTGCAGAACATCTGGTTGCGGGCGGCGGCAAGGCCCTCGCAGTCGCCAAGGGCGCAGGCAGCGGTAAGGTCGCTGCACATGCCCTGTGTGTTGTTGCGCAGCATGCGCAGCGCACCGCGCGCCCGCAGCATGCGCACCCTGTCGGGCGTGCGCAAAAAGGCTTCATCGGTGGTGCTGAGGGCTGCGCTCAGGTCGTCTTCGGCCAGGGCCATCTGCTGCATCCGCCAGTGCCCAATGGCGCGGATGTATCGGGCGCGGGCAAGGCCTGGGGCCAGCTCAAGCGCCGCAGAACACGAGTGAATGCTGCGCTGGGGCATGCCCGCCTGCAATTGCGCCTCGGCCTGCAAGAGCTGCAAGGCGGCGCTGCGGGGCAGTGCCGTGGCGGCATTTTCCAGCATGGGCAGGGATTCTGTCGAGGTCAGCCAGCCATCGGGCGAAAGGCGCAGAGCATCCAGAGCCGTGAGGCAGGCGGAAATTTGTTGGGCAAGGTCGTCGGCCCTGGCCTGCGCACGCTGCCGCGCGGCATCCTGCTGCGCGTCGGGCATGACAGGCGCGGGGGGGTGCTGTTCCAGCTGGCCGGGCGGGGTGACCTTGGCCACATACCATGTTCCTCCCGATCCAGGAGCAAGGTTTGCGCGGCCTGCACCCGTGGCAGGAGCCTCTGCGGCGGCAAATTCGCCGGCGAGCGGTGGGGTCTGGGAGAGGATTTGGGTCATGTCTGCCAAAAGCAGGCGTCGCAGCACCAGTACATCCGGGTTGCGCAACAGTCGCAGCAATGTTTCGGCGGCATCGGGCCGTGCCAGCAGGGTGACGGTAACAACCTGTGCGCCAGATGTATGGGCCGTGCCCGTTGCGGTATGGTCGCTCTCGATCAGCGGGGTGTACAGTTCTGCAGCCAGGGCAGTGCGTTCTTCAGAATCTGCAACGCCCATACGGATATCGCGCCGATTGGGCAACCGGGCAGAGGCCGCGTGCAGGGCTTCGATATGGGCGGTGGCCTCGGCGCAAAGGCGCAGAAGGTGCGGGGGCAGTGGGCCTGCCGGGCATTGGGCGCTGTGGCTGATGGGCGAGGCCAGGGGCAGGGGGCCGGGTTTTGAAGCTGTGGGTGTGTCGTCAGCGGGGGCGGTCAAATCCAGCCCGGAGGCCGGGGCTGTGGCGGAGCCTTGAGAGGTTCCTTCCTGCTCCGGCACGGCAGATTGGCCTGCTGTGGGCGTGGCTGCCGCAGTGACTGCCGCAGTGTCTGCGGGAGAGCCTGCGGGAGAGCCTGCGGGTGGCGCTGGCGAATTTTCGGCGGCGTACGCCGCGCCGCCGGTCGCTATGACCGGCGGCAGGGCAAAAGTTCCCAGCATGGCCGCTATGGGCATGCCGAGAAACAATGTACGCATGGCCCGCATGGGCTTATTTTTTTGTCTCGATGGTCTGGACGATCTTGTGCGCCATGGGCTTGACCAGATCGCGCAGGGTCTCCAGCATCAGGTTGTCGGCGGCGCTGCCAGAGGGCAGGCCGGTACGCGACTGTGACGCATTGAGCGATTCGCGCATGATACGTGCCTGCCTGTTGGCAAGAACATAGTTGGCCCGCAGCGAAGTGGACATGTCGGTGGCAGACGTTTCACGAATGTTGGCTTCGTCGATCTGGCCGGTCACCAGAAAATCGGGGTTGCCCTTGCGCGCTTCGTTCACGCTGATGGAGTAGGAAACCTGCATGCCGTTGCGGGCCAGCTCGTCGGCCAAGGCCTTGCTTATCCACTGGGCGACATTGTCGGTGGTCACAAAGGCGCTGTTGTCACGGCGGGTGCCGAGTACGGTCTGATCCATGCGCTTGTCTTCAAACGTCACAACGGTCACACGGGGCGCGTTGGGAGAAGGAAGCACGGAAGCGTCCAGAGGGGGGGGCGGCAAAAGCCGAACATTGTTGCTCGGCCCGCAGGCTGCAAGCAATGCCAGCAGGGAAACACAAAGAACAATGCGTAGATGTTTCATGACGGCCTCACGTAACTTGTATAGAAAATCTCCAGAATACTCTTCTACGCTTATACGCAAAATCCGTTTATTGCAAGGTTTACAGGGCGGTTCTGTCTGCCGTATTGCCGATAATTGCGGTGCAAAAGCCGCAAACGCCGTTTTTCTTCAGCCGTGGACGGGCGGTGTTCGCCTTGCAGGCCGTGGCCCCGCGTGCTACAGCCTGTCTGTTACGCTCCCCTGGTGGAGCAAGATTGTTATATCCCGCGCGCGACGCGTTTTTTTAGGAGCGGCTATGATTGACCTCAAACTGGTGCAAAAACAGCCCGAAGTGCTGACCACGGCTTTGACCAACCGGCACTCGGATTTGGACGTGAACGAATTTTTGGCGCTGGACGCCCGCCGCCGCGCCCTGCTCACAGAGGTGGAGACCCTCAAAAGCCGCCGCAACGCGGCCTCGGCAGAAGTGGCCGCCAAAAAACGCGCTGGCGAGGACGCTACCGCCCTGCTGGCTGAAATGAGCGGCGTTTCCGACCGCATCAAGGAACTGGACGTGGAAACCGCCCAGGCCAAGAGCGATGTGGAAACCTGGCTCATGCGCGTACCCAACCTGCCCGATGCCGCCGTGCCGGTGGGCAAGGATGAATCGGAAAACGTGGAGGTCTGCCGCTGGGGCAATCCCCGCCAGTTCGATTTTGAGCCTCGCGAACACGGAGAACTGGGCGTTGCCCTGGGCGGCCTTGATTTTGAACGCGCCGCCCGGCTTACCGGCAGCCGTTTTGTGGTTACGCTCAAGTGGGGCGCCCGCCTTGAACGCGCGCTGGTAAACTTTTTTCTCGACCAGCATACCGTGGAAGAGGACTATATCGAAGTTTGCCCGCCCTACATGGTCAACCGCGCCAGCATGACCGGCACGGGCCAGCTGCCCAAGTTTGAGGAAGACCTGTTCAAACTGCGCGAGTGGGAATACTACCTTATTCCCACCGCCGAAGTGCCGCTGACCAATCTGCACGCGGGCGAAGTGCTGGACGAGACCGACCTGCCCCGCGCCTACTGCGCGGCCACGCCCTGTTTTCGCTCCGAGGCGGGCAGCGCGGGCAAGGACACGCGCGGGCTTATCCGCATGCACCAGTTCACCAAGATTGAAATGGTGCGATTTGCCCACCCCGACGACAGCTTCAACCAGCTTGAGATCATGCGCGGCCACGCCTGCAAGCTGCTTGAGCTGCTTGAGCTGCCCTACCGCGTCATCACGCTCTGCACGGGCGATATGGGCTTCAGCTCTGCCAAAACCTACGACGTGGAAGTGTGGCTGCCCACGCAAAAGACCCACCGTGAAATCTCGTCCTGCTCCAACTGCACCGATTTTCAGGCCCGCAGGGCAGATATCCGTTTTAAGCCCAAGGGCGGCAAGGCCATGTTCCTGCACACGCTCAACGGCTCTGGCCTGCCCACGGGCCGCACCATGGCCGCCATTCTTGAAAACTGCCAGCAAAAGGACGGTAGCCTTGTGCTGCCCAGAGTCCTGGTTCCCTACATGGGCGGCGTAGAAGTGATTGAGCCCAAATAGGGCGCAGTGCGTATAGTACAAAACCGGGCGCCTTCTGCGGAAAGCGCCCGGTTTTTTTTATGAAAAATCTGGCTTGCTCAGCAGCGCTTCTGCCTGCGCCGCAGTGCGGCGGCAATCAGGGCCATGTTGGCCAGCAGGCTCAGGCCCAGCAAGATGCGCAGCGGTATGGAAAAGCCGCCAACGCCGGGCGTTGCCCCAGATGCGGCATTGTCTGCATTTTGACCAGCGGCCTGCTGTGCGGTGGGGTCGGCGCTGACGTCTACCGCGTGTTCTACCCTGTGGCCCATGTTGTCGGCCATGATGATGCGCCATTGCCCCTGCGCGTCGGGCATAAAGGCAAAACGCCCCTGCGCGTCGGTGCGTCCGTTCTGAAATTCTACCTTGCTGTCGGCGGGGCTGTATACCTCCACCTTGGCATAGGTGGGCTTTTCGCCGCCCGCATAGGCAAACTGCACCAGGGCCAAAGTGCCCTGCCATGTATGGGCCGCGTACAGGGCGTGGGCATGTGCCTGCGAAGCCCCAAGGGCCAGCAGCAGGGTGCCCAGAACAATGGCGGCCACGTTGCGCGTATAAAAAGAGTGCATCAGGCAATCCTTGCTCAAACAGTTGTGGCAAAAAGCCATGCAGGCGGAGAAAGCACCAGCTCTCTCCGCCTGATTTCTTAACCAGCTCTGCGTGTGGGCTGCCCGACTACTTTACGGGAAAAACATAGACGGCGCGGCGGTGGTGCTCGTCGGCATCCGCACCGGGGGTCTTTTCAACCACGGTGGTGCGCAGCATCCACAGGGCGGGGGCGTCTACCGTAAAGGAGGCCTTGCCCTGCGCGTCGGTCTGAGCCTTGAATTTGTAGGTGTCCTGTTCCTTGCTGTAGGCATCGTGGGTCAGGCCCACGGTGGCATTGGGCACGGGCTTGCCGTGCAGCAGAACCTGTACGTTCAGGGGGCTGCCGGGCTTTACATCAGCAGGATTGGTGAGCAGCACCAGCTCCAGATCCTGGCCCAGGGCCTTGCCATACAGCTTGTCATCATGGCTGGGGTTGAGCAGGGTTTTGGCGAATTTTTCGTACTTGCCAGAAGACTTGATCTTCATGCCCTTGGCCTCAAGGGCGGCGCGGCTGCCTTCCATTTCGCCCTGGGTGGTTTCGCACCAGATCTGGGGCAGGCGATGGCCCACAAGCAGGGCAGGGCCGTTTTGGGCCAGGGTAAAATCGCCCACCAGAGCGAGAAGGGCCTTGTCTTCGGTCAGGGTAACGTCGGTTTTCTTGTCGTTTTGCAGCACGTACAGGCGCACATTGGCGGGCTGTTCCGCCTCTTCGCTGACCATGTACACGTGGGCCGCCTGCGCCTGAAGGCGGGTTTTCTGCCCTGCGGCGGGGGTGGCGGTATCGGGCTTGAGAATGAATTCGTGCGCCTGCGCGCCGGTGGAAAGCATAAGACCCACAAGGGCCAGTGCGGTGCAGAGCTGGGTGCGGAAATGTGTCATCGGGGGCTCCTCTGTGTTACGAAAATTTAATACATGTTATAGCTATGAATACGAATTTGCAAGTCGTAACACATAAGAAAATGAAAAAGCCCGCCAGAGGCGGGCAAACAGAGGCGCTTAAAATTTATTGTCAAACCGTGGCCAGTATCTGCAAGGCTGCCAGGTGCTCCAGTTCTTCGGCCAGGCACAAGGCATCGCCCAGAGTGCGGCCAAGGCAGCACAGGCCATGCCCGGCCATCCACACGGCATCCTTGCCGCTGGCGGCCTGGGCCACGGCCTCGGCAAGTTCTGCCGTACCGGGGGGCAGGGCAGGGGCAAAGCCAAGCTTTGCCCGCCACACGTCGGCCTCAAAAAGCGGCAGACGCAAAAAGTCTTCCTGCCTACCGGCCAGGCGCAGGCTCAGAGCCAGCAGGCGGCGGGGGTGGGTGTGCAGAATGGCAGAGCAGTCTGGCCGGGCGCGGTAGATGGCCAGATGCATGCCCGATTCTGTGGATGCTGGCCCGCCAAGCACGGCAGCACCGGTGTTCACATCCATTAGGCAGCAGTCGGCGGCCGTCAGCCTTCCCTTGGACGCACCGCTACGGGTTATGCAGATGAGGTTGGGCGTGGTGTCCCCCAAACGCTGGCTGGCATTGCCGTTACAGCCAGAGAGCAGCCCCTGTTTCCAGGCATCGCGGCACACAGCCCGAAAGTTCTCGGCCATGCTGGCAGGCACACAAAGCTGTTCTGCGCCGCAAGGGGCGGCCTGCTGTGGAGTACTCATGGAAAAGTTCCTTTATTTTTGCCAGCCGCTCAGGTCAAGCTGCGAAAGCTCGCCCACCTGACTGGCATCCACGCTGCTGACAAGGCGCACCATAAGACGTTGCAGCGCCTTGTAAGCGGGGTTGAGGGTAAAGGTCGGGCCTTCTGCGCCCATGGCGGGCAGATATTTGCGCCCCACCTTGAGGGGGATGACGCCCTTTTCATACAGCAGCAGATACATGAGGTAGGCCTTGGTTCCTGAAAGGTCGGCGGTGTGGCTGACCCGCTTGCGGTCTTCCTGCTGCGGATCCACAAATTCCGGCTCTGCTCCAAGGTGGAGCAGGGCATCCTGCTGTGGGGCGTAGGCCAGTGTGTAGCCCGCCTTGCGGGCACGCCAGCTGTATTCAAGGTCTTCGTAACCATAGCGGCCAAAGCCCTCGTTCCAGAAGCCAAGCTGTTCGTGTACGGCGCGGGGAATACAGGCACAGGCGCCGTTGCAGCAGGGCACAGCAAGAGCGGTGGAGTCGTCGGCCAGCACAATGGGCGTACCCTCATGCCTGGAGAAAAGCCTGTAGCCCGCCATGCCCAGCCGGGGATTGTCGGTCAGCATGTGCATGAGGCGGTTGAGCCACTGCGGGTCGAGCACTTCCACGTCGTTGTCGAGCTTGACGTAAAAATCCGCCCCGGCGGCATCGTCCCAGGCGAGGTTTGCGGCCACAGCCACGCCCATGTTGCGCCGCAAAAGGTGCAGCCGCACGTGCGGATGGGCGCGGGCCAGATCCTGTAAATATATCTGCGTGCCGTCTGTGCTGCCGTTGTCCACAATGCTCAGGCCATAGCCCGGCGGGGTTTTTTGCAGCAGGCTGGCAAGGCAGAGCTGCGTAAGCTCAAGCCTGTTCCAGGTAACTACGCCAATGTGCGCGCGCACGTCAGGCCCCCTGCGGGCTGCTGTCAAAATGGTCAAAGCCCCGCAAGGACGCGAGCCTGTCCAGAGGTTCGTTGTTGCACACAAGGCCGCCGCCCGCAGTGACAACGCCAATGCTCGTAAGCCCCGGAATGGCCGCGTGCAGGGGGGGCAGCATGTCTGGCGCGCACGTGCCCAGCAGGGCATAGTCCTCGCCGCCCAGCAGGGCCTCGTGAACAGGATTTTTGCCCTGAATTTCGGCATGGCGCACCACTTCCGGGTGCAACTGGCCACGGGCCAGCAAAATCTCTGCTCCCAGTGTGCCGCGCCCGGAGGCTCCGCCCGCGCTCAGCTCGCCGGTGAGGCCCAGCAGGCGGGGCAGATCGCGCATGACACCGTCTGAAACATCCATCAGCGCCGGGGGCCGTGCGTTAAAACCCGCTCGTGCCAGCATGAGCCCCGCATCCACCTGTGGTTCGGGGTGCAGATGGGCGGCGCAGGCCGCAGGCCAGTCTTCAATGGCGGCGCGGCCCTGGGCTTCCAGCATGCTCAGGCCCACACGGGCGAGGCCAAGCCGCCCCACCACAAAGAGCACGTCGCCCGGCATGCTGCCGCCACGGGTCAGGAAATTGCCGGGGTCTGCCGGTTCGCCCCACACGGTTACAGAAATATGCAGCCGCTCGCAGCTGGAAAGGTCGCCCCCGGCCAGCACCATGTTGTGCCCGGCGGCAAGGCCTGCCATGCCGGAAAAAAAGGCATCAAGCCATGCGGTGTCCACCCAGCGCGGCAGGCCCAGGCACAGGGTAAAGCCGACAGGACGCGCGCCGCAGGCTGCAAGGTCGCTCACATTGACAGCCAGGGCCTTGTAGCCCGTTTCTGCGGGGGTAAAGTACGAGCGGCGAAAGTGTACGTCCTCCAGAAACATGTCGCTGCTGACCGCCAGCGGGCGCGTACCCTTGAGCACGGCGCAGTCGTCACCACGGCCCAGCAGCAGCGATGGCCCGGTCTGCGGAAAATGCCTGCCCAGACAAGCCAGTATGCTGTCTTCAGAAAGTGCGCCCTGGGGGGCTGAAGCGTGGGGCGTGGCCATGTTAGCTCTCCAGAATCAGATATTCGCTCAGAATGATCTTGAGGCCGAAACCGGGAAAGTTCACCTGCACCTTGTCTGGCGGCAGATGGCGTATGATCTTGCCGCGCCCGAATATACGGTGACGGCAATAGCACAGTTCGCCTTCGTTTGCGGTGGCCTGCGGCTTTGCGGCCTGATTTGTAGGCCTGTCTGTGGGCCTGCCTGCGGGGTGGTCTGCGGGCCTGTCTGTGGGCCTGTCTGCGGGCCGGTCTGTGGCAAGGCCAGCCGCGCGGGCGGTCCTTGCGGGTGCGTCGTCCGGCGGCAGCTGGCAGTCGTCGTAGGCTGTCGGCACAGGCGGGCGCAACGGGCGTGGCAGCAAGCCGCCGGAAAATCCCGGTGCGGGCGTTGTGTTGCCAGCCCCGGCCATGGCCGTTTTGCGGCCAAAGCCAATACCGCCGGCGCTGCGGCGCGAAAGCGTGCCGCCAAAACCTTCCACCCATTCCTCAACCATACCCGGCGCAAGCTCGCGCACAAAGGGGCTTTGGCTCACGTGCTGCGTGCCGCGCTCTGCCCTGTTGTAGAGCGAGGCCGGGGCGTAGAGGTCGAGGCACTGGCGGGCCCGCGTGCAGGCCACGTACATGAGGCGGCGTTCCTCTTCAAAATCTTCTGGCCGCGACAGTGCATGCCGCGAAGGAAAGCGGTCTTCCACCAGATCAATGACCAGAACCGCGTTCCATTCCAGCCCCTTGGCCGAATGCACGGTGGAGAGGGTGATCTTGCCCTCGTTGCTGTCGGCCTCGTCTTCTTCCGGCGCTTCAAGTGCCAGATCGGCCACAAAAAGATCCAGCTCGGTGTAGCCAGAGGCCATCTGGATGATTTCTTCCAGTCCCTGCTGGCGGCGGGGCCAGTCTTCGGGGTAAAGGGCCTCAAGGCGCGGGCGGTAGTGCTCAAGCACGGCAGCAAGGGTTGCCGAGGGCGGCACGGGCCGGGTGCGCAGATCATCCACAAAGCGCATGTCTTCCAGAAAACCCGGATACTTGGCAAAGGCTTTTTCTGTGGATTTGGGGTCGCCGCTGCGGGCCACGGCATAGAGTTTTTCCACAGTCTTGGGGCCAATGCCGCTGTGCTGGGCTGCCACACGGCCAAAGGCGGGCAGATCCAGAGGATTGAGCAGCAGGCGCGCGTAGGCGATCACATCCTTGACGTGGGCTGCCTCTGTATAGCGCAGCCCGCCGTACTTGCGAAAGGCAATGCCCGCCTGGTTGAGCGCCATTTCAAGGTTGTACGAATGGAAGCCCGCGCGGAACAGCACCGCGATTTCGTGCGGCAGATGGCTTGTCAGCAGTTCTTCCACCCTGCGCACCACCAGCTTGGCCTGGCTCATGTCGCTGAGGGGCGTAACCAGCCGCACCGGGTCGCCGCCCTGCTTGCGTGTAAACAGGTTTTTGCGAAACGATTCCGCAGCGTTGGCCAGCAGATTGTTGGCCACGTCAAGCACGGGTTTGGTGGAGCGGTAGTTTTCTTCAAGCCGCACCACCCGCGCACCGGGAAACAGCGTGGGAAAATCGAGAATATTGCGAACATTGGCCCCGCGAAAGGCGTAGATGGACTGGGCTTCGTCGCCCACGGCCATGACATTGCCGGGGGGGCCCTGTTCCGGCCCTGCCAGCAGGCGTACAATGCGCGCCTGCACCAGGTTTGTGTCCTGATATTCGTCCACAAGAATGTGGCTGAAGCGTTGCCGCAGCGAGGAGGCCGCCAGTTCGTTGTGGCGCAGCAGGTTCTCAAGTTCAAAGAGCAGGTCGTCGTAGTCCAGCAGGCCTTTTTCCTGCCGGTAGGCAGTATAGGCCTCGCCCAGACGGGCAAGCCCGTCGGCATGGGGCAGCAGATGAAAGGCCTCGCGCCGCAGCACTTCGTCCAGAGGCAGTTCCTTGTTGCGGGCCTTGCTCAGCAGGCCCACAATGCTCTGCGTTTTGGGAAAAGACCTGTCGCCCTTGCCCAGTTTGAGCTGATCCTTGCAGTGCTTGACCGCCTCGTTGATGTCGGCGGAATCCATGACCGTAAAGGGCCTGTCGCCAAGCCACGCGGGTTTCCAGCGGCGCAGAGCCCCAAAGCCAAAGGCGTGGAATGTGCCGCCCTGCACGCCCGCCAGCCCCTGATTGAGCAGCAGCCCCGCGCGGTGCAGCATTTCCTGCGCTGCCTTGCGGGTAAAGGTGAGCAAAAGCATGGAATCTGGTTCCACGCCGTGTTCTGCCAGCCATGCCAGGCGGTAGACAATGGTGCGGGTTTTGCCGCTGCCTGCGCCAGCTACCACCAGCACCGGGCCGTCACCGCAGGTGGCTGCCTCGTATTGGGCTTCGTTGAGGGCTTGAGCGTAATCAATCATGGGTACACGGTAGCATAAGGCGGCAGCGCATACCAGAGCCGCGCGGGGGCATTCCCCGGCCTTGACTTTGTGCCCGCTGGTTAGGAATATCAGCCCAGCCCAGACCCGTGCAGATCACAAAGGACACGCATGCATATTACAGAAAATGATTATATTTTGGGGGCTGGCTCACGGCTGCCGCGCCGCCGCAGGCTGTTTCTGGCCCTGTTGCTGGGCCTGATGGCAGCCTTTGGCCCCCTGTGTACCGATACCTATCTGCCAAGCCTGCCTGCACTGGCAGCGGATCTTTCCATTTCAACCGCAACCACACAGCTGACCATCACTGCCTGCCTGCTGGGCATGGCTTTGGGGCAGCTTTTTGTGGGGCCGCTTTCCGACTCTACCGGGCGGCGCAAGCCCCTGTTTGTGGCCCTGGTATTTTTTACACTGGCCTCACTTTGCTGTGCTGCGGCCAAAACGGGCAACAGCTTTATTGCCCTGCGTTTTGCCCAGGGGCTTGGCGGGGCGGGTGGCATTGTGCTGGCCCGCGCCATGGCCTGCGATCTGTTTCGCGGGGCAGAGCTGACCAATTTCATGAGCCTGCTCATGGTCGTCAACGGCATAGCGCCCATCACCGGGCCCATGCTGGGCGGCTGGCTGGCTTCGCTGGCCGGGTGGCCCGCCATATTCTATTTTTTGACGGGTTTTGGCGTGCTGCTGATTGTGCTCAGTGTTTTTGGCCTGCCAGAAACACTGCCCCAGGGCATGCGCCGTGACGGCGGCCTGCGCTCCTCGTGGACTGCCATGGGGACGCTGCTGCGGCAAAAGCCCTTTATGTGTTACGTGGGAGTGCAGGGCTTTACCATGGGCGGTTTTTTTGGCTACGTGGCCGCCTCGCCCTTTGTGTTGCAGGGCATGTACGGCCTTTCGCCCAAGCACTACAGCCTCATTTTTGGCTGCAATGCCCTGAGCCTCATGTTTTTTGCCTTTGGCACGGCACGCAATGCCCGCCGCCTTGGCGAGGCCCGCCTGCTGCGCATCGGCAATACCCTGCGTGCCGTAGCCTGTCTGGGGGTACTGGCCGTAACAGTGGTCACGCCTGCCTCGCCCCTGCCCCTGCTTGTGGCCCTGTTTTTCATGATTGCCCTACAGGGCATGACCCTGCCCACCAGCTTTACCCTGGGCATCAGTGCGCAGAATGTGGGTGCGGGCACGGCATCGGGCATACTGGGGGTGTCGGTGTTTATCTTTGGCGCGCTTACCTCGCCACTGGTGGGGCTGGCAGGGGGCGGCACGGCCCTGCCCCTGGGCATTGTAAGCGCGGTAACTGGCGTTGCCTCGGCCCTGCTTGGCTATGCGGGTGAGCGCGAACTGAAAAAGCTCAGGCAGGCCAGCCCCGACGAGCCGGGGGCGCAGCCCTAGGGTGCGGTTGCCCTAAACGGGCCAGCCGCATTGACGCGCTGTGCGCTGACGTTTACAACAGGTGGCGCTTGCGCTTTTTTTCGCTGCGCAGGGAGAAGCCGAATCATGGATTGGAATGCCGGGCTTTATGACCAGCAGCACGACTTTGTGGCCGCCTATGGCGAAAATCTGCTTGGGCTGCTGCCGGACGGGCTGGGTTTTGCCGTTGACCTTGGCTGTGGCACGGGTGCGCTCACAGGCCCGCTGACGGCCAGGGCCGCGCGCGTGGTGGGTATTGATGCCTCGCCCCACATGATCGCTCAGGCCCGGCTGCGTTTGCCGCAGGTGGAATTTATGGTAATGGATGCCTGCGATATGCCGTGGAGCGGCAGCGTGGACGCCATTTTTTCCAATGCCGCCCTGCACTGGATTGAAGATCAGGAGCGCCTGACCGCAACCATGGCCAGGGTGCTGCGCCCCGGCGGCCTGCTGGTGTGCGAATTTGGCGCGCGCGGCAACATAGGGCGGCTGCGTGCGGCCTTTGCGGCGGCCTTTCAGGCTGCGCTGGCCGGGGAGGGCCTTGGCCCGGCCTATCTGAACAGCGAGCGCTTTTATTTCCCGTCGGCAGCCGAGTACGCGGCCCTGCTCGCCCGGCACGGCTTTTCGGTGCGGCAGGCAGAAGAATACGACAGGCCGACCCCGCTCAAGGGCGGGAACGAAGGCCTTGCAAGCTGGATGGGCCAGTTTTTTGCCCAGGATCTGGACTGCGTACCCCCTGCCGCGCAGGAAAAAATTTTTGCCGCCGTTGCCGATGCCTTGCGCGCATCGTTGTGGGACGGCGGCCAGTGGATAGCTGATTATCGGCGGCTGCGGGTAGTGGCCGTAAAACATTAAGGGAGTCTCCATGCCCGAAGCACAAGAGCAATTTCAGACCGGCGTTGCCAAGGTTCTGGAAGCGGTAATGTTCGAAAACTGGCTGCGTTTTTACTTTATCACCGAAAAGCCCGACGCCCCCAAGGGCAAGGACGGACAGCCCGCGCTGTTCATTGCCATTCCGGTCAAGGGGATGGAACGCATCAGCCAGCTGTTCCCCCGCCTGCTGCCCATGGCAGAAGAACTGAACGGGCAGGAAGTGAGCTTTGAATCCTCGCGCAGCGCCGTGTGCAATTTTGTGCTGGCCCATGTGGACGGCCAGGTTATCGTGCGGGATTCGGCGGCCATGATTTTTGAAAGCGCAACGTTCCAGGTGCAGATGCAGCTTTTCAACACATGGGTGCAGATGCACGAAGAGCAGCTTGACCGCAGTTTTGTGGATTTTGGCGGCTGGCAGCGCCTGTTTGACGAATGGCGCAATACGCCCGCCGCGCGCGAACTGGCCGAAAAGCTCTCCATCTCTGTGCAGGGCGCAGTTGCCGCGCCGGAAGAAGGTTCGGTTCAGTAACTGCGCGAGAAAAATTTTTTGTACAGATTTGTGCTCCCAAGGCAGGGTGCAGGCAGGGTCAGTTAAACTTTTTTAACGGGCAGCCTTGGGGTTGTTTATATTTTGTCAATAAAAGCAGCATGTTAAATGAATAGCGCTGCGCTGCTTTTTTGGCACGCCCATTGCAGCATGGAAAGTACCTTCCTTTCTTTTGCTGACAGCCTCCTCCAACCAAAACGGCCTGCCTCCCCAAGCGGGCCGTTTTTTTATGTCAAATCACGGCAGGACTACATGCAAGACAAGTTTCTGGCTTCAGAATATCCGCAGAGCGAACCCGCTCAGGCTGGCTTTCATATTATTCCCGTTCCGCTGGAGCAGAGTGTTTCTTACGGCGGCGGCACTGCCAACGGGCCGCAGGCCCTGCTGGCCGCATCGCACCAGCTCGAAGCCTGGGAAAGCGGTTTTGTACCCGGCGAGGCGGGATTTTATACCACGCAGGCCATTGACTGCACTGGCCCCATAACCGAAACCCTCGACCATATCGAGGCCGCCGTGGCCCATGCCATTGCCTGCGAGGCCGTGCCCGTGGTGCTGGGCGGTGAACATACGGTTACGCTGGGCGCGTTGCGGGCGCTGGCCAGGCAGGCGGAAAAAACCGGCGAACCCTTTGGCGTTGTGCAGTTTGACGCCCACGCCGATCTGCGGCCCCAGTACGAGGGCAGCCCTTTTTCGCACGCCAGTGTCATGTACAGGGCTGTGGCCGATCTCGGCCTGCCGCTCACCCAGTTTGCCGTGCGCGATTTTTGCCGGGAAGAAGCCGAGATCCGCAAGCAGTTTTGCGTAACGCACTACGACGGATATTTTCTCGCCCGCGTGGGCATGCCGGAACAGCCCCTGCCCGAAAATTTTCCCAAGAACATTTACATCACCTTTGACGTGGACGGGCTGGATTCTTCCATCATGCCCGCCACCGGCACGCCCTCGCCCGGCGGTTTAAACTGGCGCGAGGCGCAGTATATTCTTGAACGCTGCGTGGCAGGCAGGCGCGTGGTGGGCCTGGATGTGGTGGAGCTGGCCCCCATCGAGGGCCTGCACCACGCCGATTTTACGGCAGCCAAGCTTACCCACCTCATCATGGGCCTGGCCCACGATGCCAACCTCAAGGAGCAGCAGGCATGAAAAACACCGTTGTAACCTTTCGCGAGGCCAAGGGGCACGAAAAGCTGGTCATGCTGACCGCTTACGACTACAGCACCGCCCGGGTCATGGACATGGCCGGTGTGGATGCCCTGCTGGTGGGCGATTCGCTGGGCATGGTGATGCTGGGCTATCCTGACACGCTTTCTGTCACTGTGGACGACATGGTGCGGCACTGCGCCGCCGTGGCGCGCGGTACGCAAAAGGCCCTTGTGGTCTGCGACATGCCGTACATGAGCTATCATGTTTCGGTGGAAGACACGGTGCGCAACGCGGCCCGGCTGATGATCGAAGGCCGCGCCCAGGCGGTCAAGCTTGAGGGCGGCGCGGAATTCGCCGCCGAGGTGCGGGCGCTGACACGGGCGGCCATTCCCGTGATGGGACACCTGGGGCTTACGCCGCAATCGGTCAATGCCTTTGGCGGTTTCAAGGTGCAGGGCAAAACCATGGCCGCTGCCCAAAAACTGCTGGACGACGCCCGTGCCCTTCAGGATGCCGGGGCCTTTGCCCTGGTGCTTGAATGCGTGCCCGCGCCCCTGGCCGAGCGCGTGACCCAGGCTCTTGCCATACCGGTTATCGGCATTGGCGCGGGCGCTGGCTGCGATGGTCAGGTGCTGGTGTGGCAGGACATGACGGGCATGACCCTGAACCAGCTGCCGCGTTTCGTCAAACGTTTCGGCGAGGTGGGCGCAAGCCTGCGCTCTGCGGTGGAAGCCTACACCCGCGAAGTGCGGGCCGGGGCCTTTCCCACCGAGGACCAATGCTACCCCCTGCCCGAAGGCATGGAAAAGACCCTCAAAAAGCTCAAGTAGCCTACGTTACAGATTTTGAAATGCAGAACGCCCGCGATCGCGGGCGTTCTGCATTTTGGCCGGGGCCTGGCTGGCATCAGCGCGGGCGAAAATCCACAGGAACCCGCACGGGCGCGCCTGCCTTGTTGCTGAACAGCAAAAAGCCGTGCTCAAGGCCGTGCAGATAAAGGCGGCGGGTGATGTCCACATCCTTGCGGCAGTAATTTGTTATGTCGTCCAGGCGGCCCTGTTGCCACCATTCAAGAGCTTGCAGGCCATCAGCACTCTTGGGTTCGCCCAGGGTTGCCTGCCCCAGGTTGCCCAGCGCAAGCCGGTAGTTCAGACGTTCGGCCACACGCTGCAACAGATCAAGGCTGGGCAATGTGTGCAGGTCAAAGGGCGCAAAGGCCGACAGCACGGCATAGTCAAAGCGCAGGCTGTTGAAGCCCACCACAAGGTCTGCGCCGCGCAGTTTTTCAAACAGGGCGGGCAGCTCCTCCTGCTGGTAGGCAAAGTAGCCGTCGGCCTTGCTGTCGTAGGCCACGGCCACGCTTACGCCCATGCGGTCGGCCCTGTGCCAGCCGCCCACCTCGGCAGCAGAGCGCCGCGTTTCTACGTCAAAGACCACAAAATTCCTGGGCGGCGGTACGGCCACGTGGGTCAGCAGGCCTGCACCGTCAAACGTATGGGCCCCATGTGCAGCGGTGGCGCTGATGCCGGAACCGGGGGCCGAGGCGGCAGGGCCGAAAAGGCTTGTCTGGTTGTCTGGCGCGGGCTGTTTTTTGCTCATGGATTGTTCCTCCACTGCGTTGCGCGGGCTGGCGGTGTCTGTCTGCTCATCCATGTTGATAAATTCCAGGGCCGACACGGCGGGCCGTGGTGCTGCCGCCAGTGACGCGGCTGCGTCCAGAGTTTCCATTTCCAGCCGGTCGGGGGCGGGGCTGATGCGCAGCTCCCGGTACAGGGTGTCGCCCTCTGTGCCTGGGGCCAGCATTTGGCGCAGCAGTTCGAGCGCGCCGATCTTGCTGATGGGCCTGTTGCCAGAGCCGCACTTGGGCGAATGCACGCACGAGGGGCAGCCGTCCTCGCAGGGGCATGCAGCCACCGCCTTGAGGGTTGCCTCAAGCAGGCCCCGCGCATCGGGAAAGGCCTGACGCGTCAGGCCCGCGCCGCCCGGCAGGCCATCGTAGACAAAGACGCCAGAAAGCCCGGTCTGCGCGTGCAGCGGGGTGGAGATGCCGCCAAAATCGTTGCGGTCGGCCATGATCAGCAGGGGCAGCAGGCCAATGGCCGCGTGTTCCAGCGCGTGGATGGAGCCCATGTAGTGCAGAAATTTTTCTTCCAGCGAGGCGCGTATGCTGTCTGGTATGACAAACCACAGGCCCTCGGTTTCAAAGACCTGGGGCGGGGCATCCAGCGGCGTGATGGTGAGCAGGCGGTTGCCCGATGTGGAGCGCTTTTCGTAGCCGGTCACAATGTCGGTGATCCGCAGGCGGCCCCGGCACACCAGTACGCGGCCCAAGGACGCGCGCTCGACTTCTTCAAGAATATCCGTACTTTTTTGGCCGCGAGTGCGGGTAAACCACGATACCTTGGCCGCCCTGGCCACAATGCGGGCGCGGGCGGGGTCCATTTCGTCAATCACATAGCTGCGGCCCCTGTGCAGGTAGACCGCGCCGGGGTGCGTCTCTTGCCAGGTGCGGAATCCGTCCACCGAGCCGACGATCTGGCCGTCCTGATCCTCGATGGTAAAGGTCTGGCCCGTGCCGCGCAGATCCACATGCCGTTGCGGGCGTTTGCGGGCGGCCAGCAGTTGCGTGCCATCGGCAGATTGCAGCAGCAGCCCCCTGGCATGCAGGGCGCGCGCAGCCGCACGGGCAGCAGGGCTTGCCAGCATGGCGTCGCCGGGGGTGAGGGGCATCTCTGCCGCCGCGCATTCCAGGTGGCGGGTAAGGATAACCTCGTTGTCGGGGTTGACCACGGCCTTTTCTGGCGGCCGGTTGAAAAAGTCTTCGGGATTACGGGCAAAATACTGGTCAAGCGCGTCCTCGCCCGCCACCACGATAACGGCAGATTCCTGCTGGGCGCGGCCCACGCGGCCACCGCGTTGCAGGGTGGCCATGACCGTGCCGGGGTAGCCCACAAGAATGCACACGTCCAGACCGCCAATGTCTATGCCCAGCTCCAGCGCGCTGGTGCTGACCACGGCCAGCAGCTCGCCCGATGCCATGCGGGCCTCGATGCTGCGGCGTTCTTCGGGCAAAAAGCCCGCGCGGTAGGCCGAAATATGCGCGGCAAAAGCCCCCGATTGCCCGGCCCACAGGCTGATGAGCTCGGTCATGCGCCGCGAGCGGCAATACACTATGGTGCGCAGATTGCGGGCAAGAGCGGCCTTGAGCAGATCAATGGCCGCAGTGGCCGCGCTTTGCTCCGGGTTGAGAAAGACAAAATGCCGTGGGCCCTGCGGAGCGCCAGACTGGTCGATGACTACGGGGGCATCCTGCGGGGGTGCGGCTGCGGGGTGTTCATTGTCGCTGGGCGCAGGGGCTTGCGTGCCGGTCAGCGCCGCCGCCAGCTCGCCGGGGTTGCCCACGGTGGCCGTACACAGCACATAGACGGGCCGTGCGCCGTAACGCCCGGCAATGCGGTTGAGCCGCCGGAACACCTGGGCCATGTGCGCCCCAAACACGCCCCTGTAGGTGTGGGCCTCGTCCACCACCACATGGCTGAGGCCTGCCAGAAACTCCGCCCACTGCTCGTGGTGCGGCAAAATGCCAAGGTGCAGCATTTCGGGGTTGCTGATGAGCACCGTGGGCGGGTTGCGCCGTATCTTGCGGCGAAAATGGTCGGTGGTGTCGCCGTCGTACAGGGCTGCTGTGGGGCGGACATCCCTGGGCCAGCCTTCCACCAGCGCGTTGAACGCGGCCAGCTGGTCCTGCGCCAGAGCCTTGAGCGGAAAAAGATACAGGGCGCGGGCGTCGCGGTCGCGCAGATAGCGGTCGAGCACGGGCAGGTTGTAGATAAGGCTTTTACCGCTGGCCGTGGGCGTGGCCGCAACAATGGAATGCCCGGCGCGGATATGGTCTGTGGCCAGGGCCTGATGGCTGTACAGCCCCGCGATGCCGCGCTGTTCAAGCACCTTGCTGATGGCTGCGGGCCAGGGCAGGCTGGTGGGCGCATAGTGCGGCGCTGCGGGTGCAAACAGCCGGTGGCAGGTAACCTGCGGGCCCAGCTTTGCAGACGCCAGCAAGGCGGCGATATATTCTCCAACAGGCACGCTGCTGCCGCCTATTGCGCGTCAGAAGCAGGCGGCGTTTCGCCGGGCTTGAGGCAACGCAGCACGCGGGCTGGTGAACCGGCGGCAAGACAGAAGGGCGGCACATCGCGCGTCACCACGCTGCCAGCGCCAATAATTGCCCCCTCGCCGATGTTGACGCCCTTGAGGATAAGACAGTTCATGCCTATCCAGGCGTAGTCGCCAACGCACACGGGGCGGTCGCCTTCCATGCCCGGCTCTGTGGCGCGGGCCTCTGGCGGCCAGTGGGCGTGAAAGTCCGAATCCACCACAACGCAGTTGGGGCCAAACATGACCTGCCGCCCAAGGCTGATGGCCGTGGAGCGGGCAGTTATGGATGTGCCGCTGAGCTGGCAGCCGGGGCCGATATCTATGCTGGCCCCCGGCCCAAAGGTGCGCAGGCGCACCGGAGCGTACAGGGTGGCTGCCGTGGCCCGCCGCCACGAAGAAATAAGGCTTGCACCCGCGCCAATGCGTATGCTGCTGCCGGGCCAGCGCATGAGCCCCACAGGGCCGTGGGCGCTTACGCCGGGTTCTACCCGCACGCCAAGGGCCAGGGCCTTGAGGCGCAGGCGCAGGCTGCCCCACAGCGCACCGTTGACGCGCATGATTTGCAGGCACAGGTAGCTTATGACGTTGGAGGGGGTGAGGCCCCGCTCCAGAGCTTTTTTCAACATGCTCATGGTGTTTCCGTTGTTGGCGTGTGCGAGTCAGGCAACAGCCTTGCGGCTTTTGCTCTTGCTCCGCATCATGCCAGAGTCGGGCCGCATGGTCGAGTGGCCGCTGCGGCGTGAAGCCACGGCGTCAGGGTATGCTGGCAAATCCCTGGCCTGAGGCAGTCAGCATATGGGTTGCAGCCAGGAGCACAGCGCAGAAGAGCAGCTTTGCCTTCGCTATTTGCAATCTTCTTGACGGGGTAGTGTTTGAGGGATAAATTGAAATTGAATGTTGTTTTTAAAAGGACGGTGGAGAAGCATGAATTCAGTCATTCCACTTACTTCCCTCAAGGTGGGCCAGGTGGCCCGCATTGTGAGCATCAATGCCAGCGGTGAGCTTGCCCGCCGTATACGCGACATGGGGCTGGGATCAGGCATGCCTGTTTCTGTTGTCGGCTACGCGCCTCTGCGCGACCCGCTGGCCCTGCGCTGCGCAGAGGTAACCATTGCCCTGCGGCGCAAGGAAGCCGGGGCCATCATGGTGCAGCCTGCGAATCCCGCAACCAACTGATTTGAGGCAGACTGTGTTTGCTCTGTACAACCCCGGCATGCCGGGGTTTTTACGTTGCTGGGGATGGCCAGCGCTGTGGCGGATTCAGGGAGCCTAGGCCTGCCCAGCTTTTTGACCGTACACCCGCGTGCGGTTGCGGCCTGCGCCCTTGGCCTCGTATAGGGCGGCATCGGTCTGGCGTACCAGCACATTGCTTTCCGCATCCTGGTCTTGCGGCGGTGTAATGCTGCTGACACCAAGGCTTACGGTCACAAAGGTGCTTACCGGCGAGGCGGGGTGGGGCAGCTGCTCGCGGGCCACCTCGGCATGCACGCGGGCGGCCACGGCCTGTGCGGTGGCGGTATCCGCACCGGGCAGCAGCAGGGCAAATTCCTCGCCGCCGTAACGGGCGCACACATCGGTGGAACGCGCGGCCCTGCTCATGGCAACGGCCACGCGGCGCAGGCATTCGTCGCCCGCCTGATGCCCCAGATTGTCGTTGTAGCGCTTGAAGGTGTCCACATCCAGCATTATGAGCGCCAGCGGCGTTCTGGTCTGCTGGGCCTGCTGCCAAAGAGCGCGCAGCTTTTCGTCAAAGGCGCGGCGGTTGCCCACGCCGGTGAGTCCGTCCACCAGCGACATCTTTTGAAAATGGTCGTGCTCTGAGGCCAGCTTTTGCGAGCGCACCGTGGCAAGCGAAAGGTATGTGCCGAGATTTTCAAGCGAAGCAGAAATATTGCCAAGCTCGATAATAAAGCTGCGTTTGGGCGGCTGGCTGGCGGTTCCTGTGCCCAGCTGGTTGAGAAAGGTCATGATGCCCTGAAGCGGGCGGGCAAGGTGCAGGCGCAGCAGGCCAAACAGCGTGGCGAGGCCCGCGCCCAGCAGCAAAAAACCCATGAGCAGGAGGTTTTCAAATTCGTGCGCAAGGGTGGCAGTGCGCCGCAGTTGCATGTGCATGTCTTCTGTGGCGGCCTGGGTGACAGATATTTCGGCTATGGACGCGCCAAGGGCAGCCAGCGCGGCGTCTGCGGTCTGCCCGGAGAAGCCCTCAGTTTTTGCCTTTTCGCGGGCTGCGCCAAGGGCTGCTTCTGTTTCACGCAGGCGCTCAAGCAGGGCAAGATCAGCCTTGTTGCGGGCCTCTGTCATGGCCACAAATGCCCCGTAGGTTTTTGTGCCTGAAACGCTCATCTCGCGCGTCATGCTCATAAAATAGAAAAAGCTGGCCGTAAAAAGCAGGGCCATGACGGTCAGGCCCAGTGCAAGGTAAGCGCGTATGCCCATGCCGGATACGCGCCCAGTGGTTTTAGTCATTATAAGCCCATCCATAAAATGCGGTAGGTCTGGTACACCCCCACGGCCATGCCAAAGGCCAGCAGGGTATTGAAGGCAATGCTGAAGGCCACCCATTTCCAGCTGCCCGATTCCTGCCGGATGACAACCAGAGTTACAAAGCAGGGCGCATACAACATGACAAAAACCAGCAGGGCCAGCGCCGTGCCCTGGTTCCACGAGGGGTCGGCCCGCAGCAGCTCTGCCAGCGATGCGGGGTCTTCCGGGTCTTGTTGCCCAAGCGCGTAAGCCGTGCCAAGTGTGGATATAATGGCCTCCTTGGCTGCTATGCCGCCGATAAGTGCCACGTCTGTGCGCCAGCTGAACCCAGCATACGAGGTAATACCCTCAAGCCATGTGCCAAGGCTGCCTGCAAGGGTGTGGCGCAGGCGTTCGGCGTCCAGTTCTTCCTGCGTTTTTGCAAGCGATTCTTCGTAGGTGCTGCGCATCTGTTCAGAAAGGTCGTCGCGTTCAAGGCGGGCGCTCAGGCGGGCGATTTCGTTTTCAAAGGGCAGGGCAATCTGCGGGTCTAGGGCGGGAAAGGTCATGGCCGCCCAGATGAGCATGGCCAGCGGCACGAGAACTGTTCCCGCCTTTTTCAGGTACATCCAGGTGCGTTCCCAGCAGTGTATGCAGATGCCGCGCAGGGTGGGCATGCGGTAGGGGGGCATTTCCATGACAAGCGGCGTTGCCTCGCCGCGCAGCACGGTTTTGCGCAGCAAAAGGGCCACACAAAAGGCCAGAACCCACGAAAGCATGATGATGGCAAACATCATGTTGGCGGCGTTGTGTGGAAAAAACGTGCCCACAAGCAGCAGATACACGGGCAGTTTTGCGCCGCAGGCCATGTAGGGCAGGGTGAGCATGGTGGCGAGCTTTTCCTTGGGGCTGCGCATGGTGCGCGTGGCCATGACGCCGGGTATGGCGCACCCCCCGGCTATGCCGCCCGAAATGATATAGGGCATCACCGAGGCCCCGTGCAGGCCAAAAAACTGGAACACGCGGTCGGCAATGTAGGCCATGCGCGCCATGTAGCCGCTGTCTTCCACAATGGCGATGAGCGCAAACATGATGAGCACCAGGGGCACAAAACTGAGTACCCCGCCCACACCCGCAATCACGCCGTCCACCAGCAGCGAGGCAAAAAGCCCATCGGGCAGCGAGGCGCGCACAAGAGCCGCCAGCCCGCCAAAAGCCTCTTCAAGCCAGCCCTGCGGGTACGAACCCAGCACAATGGTGATCTGAAACATGGCATAGAGCACGACAAGCATGATTAAGGCGCCCCACACGGCGTGGGCCAGTACGCGGTCGAGCTTGTCCGAATGGCTGAGGCGGTGTCGGCCACCTGTTTTGACAATGCAGGCCGCAGCCACCTGCCTCACAAAATTACTGTGCCCGTCTGCAATGATGCCCTCGGCGTCGCGGCCAATGCTGCGCAGTTCATCCTGCACAAAGCTGCACACCTGGGCCATGTCTGCTGCAAGATCTGCATCGGCCATTTTAAGGGCCGCAATGGCCTCTGCGTCATCTTGCAGCAGATTGAGGGCCAGCCAAAGCGGGGCGCAGTGGCCGTAGGGCGAGGCGTTTATGCCGGGGCTGGCTGCAATGCGCCTTTCCATGGTTTCAAGAATGGGATCAAGCAGGGGGCCGTACCCAATGCGCAGGGCCGTGCCGTGGCCAGCCTGCAAGGTTTCTGCCCCCTGGTTTTGCTGGCTGGTTTGCGGCGGGGCATCCTGCGCCGCCTGCCGCGCCGCAGAGAGGGCTTCGCGCAGGCCGTTGCCCGCCGTGCCCACCGTGGGAACGGCAGTTGCTCCCATGAATTCCGATAGACGCAAAAAATCAATGCTGATACCCGCCGCGTGGGCTTCGTCCATCATGTTGCAGGCAATAACCACGGGCAGGCCCATTTCTCGCAGCTGGGCCGTAAGCAACAGCCCGCGCTCTAGAATGCCCGCATCCACCACGTTGATAACGGCCTGCACAGAGCCGTCGAGCAGCACATTGCGGGCCACCACTTCTTCCTGCGAATAGGCAGAGAGCGAATACGCGCCGGGCAGATCAACAAGAATGATCTCCTGCCCTTCGTGGCGGATAAAGCCCTCCTTTTTTTCAACAGTCACACCGCTGTAATTGCCCACATGCTGGTGTGCGCCGGTGAGGGAATTGAATACCGTGGTTTTGCCGCAGTTGGGATTGCCTGCAATGGCCAGCCGCAGGGAATAGGCCAGGCCGCCTATGAGCGTGCGGGCATTGCCGCCTCGCATAACTGCGGTTGCGGATAGGGATTCCGGCATGCTTTGCGCTCCTCTGTGTGCCGCGCCGGAGCAGGCCGGTGGGCTGAAATTTGAATGGAATTGAAATTTATTTTCAGAAAGGAGGAAAGTCAAGTGAGTATTTGTGCCCTGAAAAGCACGTCTTGGGCGCAAAAAAAGAAAACCGGCAGCCATTGGCTGCCGGTTTGTGCATGTCTGGTCTGCTTTGCGGGGGTGCGGGGCTAGGCTTTTTCGGCCACTGCCGAGCGGATGCGGCACACTCCGCAGCGGTCGCCGGAGGAAGTGGGGTAGCCGCATTCTGTGCAGGGGGCCAGCACCATGCCTTCTTCTGCTTCACGGCGGGCAAAGACAGGCCGCCCGCGCACGAGAAAACCCTGATAAAAATCGAGCTTGCGGCCCGGCATGGCGAATTCAAGATTCTGCATCAGGCCCTTGAGGGTGGTAAAACTTGCGCCGGGGCTGTAGGGGCAGGGGGCGTAGTGGTTTTCAATGCCCATCAAGAAGGCGTAGTTGGCTGTTTCAAATTCCGAGAGCCGCCACAGGGGTTTGACCTTGCGCGAAAAGCCGTGCTCGCTGTCCAGGCGCGGCCCCTGATCGGAAAGGTAGGATGTGTCCCATCGCAGGGTATTGCTGAAAAGGCGGGCCACTTCATCATCGAGATTATGGCCGGTGGCAAGGGCATCAAAGCCTTCGTCGAGCGCAACCTTGTTGAAAAAGTGGCGTTTGATCTTGCCGCAGGCCGAGCAGATGGGGCGGTTGAGGCGTTCTTTGACCACCGGGATAGGCAGGCCCTCGGCGGCCATTTCCTTGACCATGAGCTTGAGGTCGTGTTTGGCGCAAAAGCGTTCGACAACGCCACGGGCAGCAGCGGAAGAAACCGGAATGGCCAGATCGATGTGCAGGCCGGTTACATTATAGCCCTGGCGTGCAAGCTCAAGCATGAGGGCCAGCGAATCCTTACCGCCAGAAAGTGCCACCAGCACCCGTTCGTTGCGGGTAAACAGCTTTTGGCCTTCAATGCCGCGTTCTACCTGACGGGCAAAAAAATCTTTGTAGCAGTCGGGGCAAAAGGCGGCATTGTGGCTGCGCAGGGCCACCACGGCCTCAGCCTTGCAGATTTTACATTTCATACGGTTCCTGTATGTGTTTGCGCTGTCACCCCGCTCTGGCAACAAGTGGCTGCTGCGCGGGCCGCTAAGGGGCGCTGGTTTACGGTTAGTTGGTGGTTTTGTGGTTGCCGGATGCGTGGGCATTTTTTTCAAGCCAGCCCAGTTCCTGACACCAGGCCTCGTGGCGTGAGCAAACGGCATCGGCAAAGGCATCAAGGCCCAGCGCTGGCCGCAGGGCTTCACCCGCCTGCACAAGGCTGCGCCGCAGGCCCTCGTTGGTCATGGTGTTGATCATGGCCTCTGCCAGCGACTGCGGGTTGTTTTCTTCAAACATGCAGGCCGCAGCGGGGGCGGCAACAAGCCGCTCTGTGTGCAGATCGCCCTGACCGCAGATAACCGGCAAGTGTGCTGCCAGCCCTGCACCGAAAGTTTCCGGCAGTTCGTCGGGGGCTGAACCGGGGGCGATCCAGGCGTGGCAGTCTTGCAGCAGCGGGGGCAAGTGCTGCTCGTTGAGCAGGCACAGGCGTGAATGCACGCCAAGCGATTCCGCTTCTTCCAGCACTTCCGTAAACCTGGGGCCGCCGCCAGCGGCGCGCACTTCCCACCGGGGCAGATCGCGTCTTTGCCACATGGCCGCCATGGCGCGGATAAGCACATGCACGCCGGAGCGCGGGGTGAGGGCATCACCCATGCAGAAGATAAAACGCTGGTTGCCACCTGGTGTGCCGGAAGTTGCGTGGTCAGAAGCTTCTGCCTGCGCGGCGGCCCATTCCGGGGCGGGGGTGTAACCCTCAAGGTTCATACCCGGTGCCACATGGCTCAGCACATGGCCAGCCAGGGGGAGCTGGCGGTTTTTGGGGCCGCGCCACGGGCTCTCGGCCTGGTCATGCCCGCAAGCCTTTGCAATGCGTTCGCGCACGTGGTTTGAGCCGCACAAAATCTTGTGGGCCGCAAGCATGCCCTTGCCGGCGCATGCCTCGGCGTGCGGGGCGCGCAACAAAAAGGCATGGCTCAGCAGTGTGGATTGGGGCGCGCGCATGGCAAGCACGCGGCGGCCCGCAGCCATGCTGCATTCGCCAAAGGTCTGCACCAGCAGATGCTTGTGCCGCCGTTGCCAGAGCCACAGGCGCATGAATTCCACCGGGCCGCCAGCGGCAAGGGTGGGCAGATTGAGAGCTGCGGCGCGGCGGTGCAGGCGCGAATTTTTGGCGCACAGCAGCATGGGGGCCAGCCTGCCGCCGTCGCGCATGGCCGAGGCCAGGGCCAGGGCGTGGTCTTCTTCCAGCCGGGCGGTGCGCATGGGCGCGCCCAGTTCTGTCCACCGGGCTTGTTCTTCGGGTGAGGCCGGGCCTTCTGTGGTCTGTTGCAGCGCAATAAGCAGAACGCGCATCAGATATGTGCGCCTTTTTTCAGCATGTAGTCCAAAAGTACATCCTTGAGCCACAGGGCTACAGGGCCGGGTTTGCCTGCCTGCGTTCCCTGTCCCACGGGCTTGCCGTCAAAATGGGTGATGCCCACGCAAAGGGTGGAGCTGGTGAAAAGCAGCATCTCGCGGGCTGTGGCAATGGCTGCCCTGGGAATGGGCATCTGCACCACGGGCATGCGTTCGGCGGCCACTTCCATGGCGGCCAGCAGGGTAGTGCCGGGCAGAATGCGCTTGATTTCGGGGCACAGCAGGCGGCCCTGATCGTCCACAAGGCCCACGTTGGCCACTGCGGCCTCGCCCATGATGCCGTTTTCGTCAAAGGTCACGGCCACATCCATGCCTTTTTGGCGGGCTTCCATGGCCATGAAAACATTGGGCAGATAGTTGGTGTTCTTGATGCGGGCCAGGTATTCCTGCTTGGGCGGAATGGCGCTGGTAAAGGCCGTAAAACCCTTGGTGTACAAAGACTCGGAGGGCAGATTTTTTTTGAGGGCCACAATGTACAGCCCTGCCTGCGGGCATTCGGCGGGCGAAATGCCGAAACCGCCGGGGCCACGGCTCAAAAAGACGCGCAGATCGCCATTGTCCACGCCTGTGGCAAGGGCCACGTCAATGATACGCTGGCGCACGTCCTGCCAGTCGCAGGGCGGCGTTATGGAGAGCGCCGCCGCGCCGTCCACCAGACGGGCAAGGTGGGCATCGAGCCCGAAAATGGTGCGCTGGCGAAAGCAGATGCTTTCAAACAGGCCATCGCCACGGTGGCAGATGTGGTCGTCGAGGGGCAGCAGCAAAAGATGCGCGTCGGTGCAGATATGCCCCACACGGTTGTCATAAAAGGCGAGAACCTGCTCCGACCCCGGACGGGGCGCGGCAAGCAGGGCCTTGAGATATGTTTCAGCGTCCACAGCTTTCACTGCAAAAGCCTCCAGCTATATGGGCTCAGGCGCACGGGCGCGCGGATTTGTCAGAAACCCGCGCGCCCGCAGCCAGTTACTTCAGGAATACGTTTTTATCGGTCACGCGCAGCAGGTCGCGCTTGATCAGCTCTTCACCGATCTGCACGGCGTTGAGGGCAGCGCCCTTGCGCACGTTGTCGGCCACGATCCACATGTTCAGGCCGTTTTCAATGGTTTCGTCCTCGCGGATACGGCCCACGTAGGTGTCGTCTTCGCCGGTGCAGTACGAAGGCATGGGGTACATGCGCTCACGCGGATTGTCGACCACGCGCACGCCGGGAGCCTGCGAAAGCATGACGCGGGCTTCCTTGGCGGTGATTTTCTTTTCGGTTTCGATGTTGACCGATTCGGCGTGGCAGTAAAATACGGGCACGCGTACACAGGTAGCCGTAACCTTGACCGAAGGATCTTCAAGCATTTTGACGGTTTCGTGAACCATCTTCATTTCTTCCTTGGTGTAGTCGTTTTCAAGGAAGACATCGATATGCGGCAGCGCGTTGAAGGCAATGCGGTAGGGATAGGTATTGCATTCCGGGTCGCGGCCATTGAACAGGTCGCGCACCTGGCGTTCCAGCTCTTCAATACCCTTCTGCCCCGTGCCCGAAACCGCCTGATAGGTAGAAACCACAACGCGCTTGATCTTGGCTGCGTCGTGCAGGGGCTTGAGCACCACCAGCATCTGGATGGTGGAACAGTTGGGGTTGGCGATGATGCCGTTGTGACCTTCAAGGGCGTGAGCGTTTACTTCTGGCACAACCAGGGGGCAGCGGTCGTCCATGCGCCACGCGGCAGAGTTGTCCACCACCACGCAACCAGCGTGGGCCGCGTGCGGGGCGAATTTTTGCGAAGTGCTGCCGCCGGCGGAAAAAATGGCCAAATCAATGCCCTCAAAGACATCTTCTTTAAGCTCATGCACGGTAAGCTCTTTGTCACCAAAAGGCACCTTGGTACCCGCAGAACGGGCAGACGCAAAAGCGCGGATTTCAGTGGCGGGAAAGTCCCTTTCGTGCAGGGTCTTGAGCATTTCACGGCCTACGGCGCCTGTGGCGCCTACAACGGCTACAGTCAGCTTCTTGCTCATGGTATTTCGCTCTCCTTGGGCGATGGGCGGTGGCTCTATGCCTCCAAAAAGGTGAGCGCGTACTATATCTGGCAAAAGCGCAAATGTGAAGGGCGCGAAGCCCTTGCAAGGGCGCTGATTGCGGCTTTTTTGCGTAAATTGCGTGCCCTTTGTGTGCGGCGGCACAACACGGGCAGCCCGCAGCAGGGGCAGCGGGCGGCAGGAAGTGGCAGCGGCAGAAGGAAAGGTCTTGGGGGCGGGGGAGGGAATCCCTTTGCGCAAGGGCCCTCCCCCGCAAAACGGGGCGCTGCGGGCGGCCTAGAATTCGAGATTGCCGGGCGTGCGCGGGAAGGGAATGACGTCGCGTATGTTGGTGATGCCTGTCAGCATCATGAGCAGCCGCTCAAAGCCCAGGCCAAAGCCCGCGTGTGGGGCAGTGCCAAAGCGGCGCAGATCCATGTACCACCAGTAGTCTTCGGGGTTCTGGCCCATTTCCTGAATACGGGCGGTCAGGCGGTCCATGCGTTCTTCGCGCTGCGAGCCGCCAATGAGTTCGCCGATGCGCGGCACAAGCATGTCCATGGCGGCAACGGTTTTGCCGTCTTCGTTCTGGCGCATGTAAAAAGCCTTGATTTCCTTGGGATAATCGTACACGGCCACGGGCTTTTTAAAGTGCTCTTCGGCCAGGTAACGCTCGTGCTCGGTTTGCAGATCTGTGCCAAAGGAAACGGGAAAGGCAAATTCGCGCCCGCATTTTTGCAGAATTTCAACGGCTTCGGTGTACGAAACACGGGCGAAGGGATCGGCCACCATGCCCTTGAGGCGGTCAACAAGGCCTTTATCCACAAAACTGTCAAAAAGTTTGAGGTCGGCTTCGCAGTGGCAAAGCGCGTGCTCGATGACGTGCCGGGTGAGGCTTTCACCCAGTTCCATAAGGTCTTGCAGGTCGGCAAAGGCCATTTCCGGCTCGATCATCCAGAACTCTGCGGCGTGGCGCGGGGTGTTGGAATTTTCGGCGCGGAAGGTGGGGCCAAAGGTGTATACCCGGCCAAGGCCCATGGCCAGAGCTTCGGCCTCAAGCTGACCAGAAACGGTGAGGTTGCACTGGCGGCCAAAAAAGTCGGCGGCCAGATCCTTGTTGCCGGGCTCCAGACTGGTAACGCGGAACATTTCGCCCGCGCCCTCGCAGTCTGCCCCGGTGAGCACAGGTGTGTGTACCCACGAAAAACGGCGGCCCTGAAAGAACTGGTGTACGGCCTGCCCGGCCTCGGAACGGATGCGGAAGGCCGCACCGTACTTGTTGGTGCGCGAGCGCATATGGGCGATGGTGCGCAAAAATTCGTCGGAATGACGCTTTTTCTGCAAGGGAAACGTTTCAGGATCAGCAAGGCCAAATACCGTAACGCTGTGGGCGCGTATTTCCCACTGCTGACCCTTGCCGGGTGAGGCCACAAGCTCGCCGGTAACGCTGATGGCCGCGCCTGTGGCGGCCTCGGCAAGCTGCTGGTGAGCCGTTGTGCCCGCGTCAACAATGCACTGCACGTTGGCGAGGCAGGAGCCGTCGTTGACCTCCACAAAGGAAAATTCCTTGGCATCGCGGCGCGTGCGTATCCAGCCGCAAATGGTGATGGAGGGCTGCGGCCCGGTTGCGGCAAGAGCTTCTATTATGAGTGTTCTTTGCATGGTATATTCCTTGTAAAGCGACAATTTGCGGGCAGTGTAGCCCTTACTGCGGCACATCTCAAGATGCCGCCGCGCCTGTGGCGGGCCAGATGCAGCCAGCGCCTGCTAAAATACCCGCACAAGCCATGCGCCAGCAAACAGCAGGCCAATGCCCACCAGCCGCAGAGGCGATACCGGGTGCTCTGGAAAGCCCACAAGGGCGAAATGGTCAAGCAGCACCGAGGCCACCAGCTGGCCCGACAGCATGACGGCTGTCATGGTGGCCGCACCCAGCCGGGGAGCAAGAAAAATGGTGCAGCTCACAAAAATCGCGCCCAGCACGCCGCCGGTCCACATCCACCAGGGTACAGCCGAAAGCTGCGAGAGCGGGGGCCACGTGTGGCGCGCTGCAAGGCTGTACAGCCACAAGGCCAGTGTGCCCACAGCAAAGGAAACAAGGGCGGCCTGCATGGGTTCGCCCAAAAAGCGGCGCAACAGTGTATTGATGCCCGCCTGCACGGGCAGGCAGCAACCGGCCCCAAAGGCCATCAGTAAAAGAATGTGCTTCATAAAAATCCTTTAGAATTGTGATTGCACTGGTTTGCCGCAAAGGCAAAGGCGCCACGCGTGGGCCTGCCCTCGGCAGGGCAGGCAGTATACACCCATTTGCCCAGCTGGGAACGTGCAAATACCCGCTTCACCTTTTTCTAAAGATTATATAGAATGGCTCAGGGTCAAAAAAAAGCAGTTTTCCGTAGGCGCGGTGTTGGCGACTGCCAGGCAGCAAAAGCGGGCATATTCTGGAATTGAGGGAATGGCATGAAAAAATTTTTTAGCGTTTTTACACTGATATGCGTTTTGGCGCTTACTGGCGTACCCTTTGCCGCAACCACGCAGGCCGCCAGCCCCCAGGCCGGAAAACCCGTGCAGGACAAGCCAGAAAAAACCGTTGACCGCGTAACTACTGTAAGTGTTTCGCTTGAAGGCACAGACAGCATCGGCGCGCGCCTAGGCACCAGGCTGAAGGAGCGCTTTAACCAGAGCAGCCTGTTTACCCTCAACGATGATGAAGAAAAAGATATTCCCAAGCTTTATGTGATGGTTAGCACGCAGCCCGAATTTGCTGGCCGCCCTGCTGTGGGCTCGGTATATTCTGTGTGCTGGGTATTCAAGCAGGGCCGTGGCTACCTTGGCTATCTGCTGGCCCGCGATCTTGGCACGGTGAGCGTGGAAGACGTTGAAGGCCTGGTGGACAAGCTGGTTGAACGCACCGACGGCATTGCAGCCAAGTACAGCAGTCTGTGGAAATAGCCAATTTACTGTAAAAACAGGCCTATCATAGTACAGGCGTGGTGACGGACAAATTTTTTCTGGCCGGTTTGCCGGGTGCTGTAGCGCGCCGGGCACAAAAGGCCGAGAACAACAGGCTTCCTTCAACCCCGCGCGCCGAATTTTTTAGGCGCAAAATAAAAGGGTCTCCCACGTGGCGGGAGGCCCTTTTTGTTTGCAAATTTGTGGTGCGCATGCGCGCCCATGGTCTGGGTTGTTCCCACGCAGCTAGGCCTTTCGTGCGGCCCAGCAGGATCACAGCCATGCGCCGCACCTTGCCAGGGTAGTTCGTGCCGCACGATTTTCGCACAGGCAGCACGCGCACGCAGTGGTACATAATCAGCGGGCCAGACCAGCGGCCAGACCAGCGGACCAGGCCAGCGGAGGCCAGCGGAGTGCAGATCAGAGGGGTGCAGATCAGAGGGGGCGGGACCGCCGTGGGCTACCTTGCAGGGGGGTCTTCGCTGACGTAATGGGGTTCATCCATTTCGCCCAGCCATGGGTCGGGGATGTCGTCATAAAAGCGGTAGCAGTTTTTGCCAGCCTGTTTGGCCTGGTACTGCGCGTTGTCTGCGCGGTGCAGGGCCACATCGTACGAGGATTCCGTGCCGTCAAACATGTAGATGCCAATGCTTGTGGTGATCTCCACGCGCTGGTCATCCTGCTCCACAAATGTGTGCAGTTCGTGGAGCAGGGCGTTTGCCCGTTCTTCCAGCGCCTCGCGGGTGATGCCCCGCACAAAGACGCAAAATTCGTCACCGCCAAAACGGCCCACGGCATCGGCATTGCGAAAGATGCGCTTGAGCGCGTCGCTGGCCGCCAGCAGGGCAGCATCGCCCTTTACATGCCCAAAGGTGTCGTTGATGAGCTTGAAGTTGTCCAGATCAAGAAACAGCAGCGCATCGGTCCTGTCCTGCTGCGGCTTGACAGGCATGGCGGCACAGATTTTTTCGCGAAACGCTGTCTTGTTGAGCAGATCCGTAAGGCTGTCGCGTTGGGTGCGGCGCTCCAGTTCTGCACGTCTGCGCACTTCTTCGTCGATATCCACAATTTTGCCCACCAGCCGTAAGGGGGCATCTGGCTTGCTGATGCGGGTAGCCTGCACGCGACACCAGATATAGCGCCCCTCGGCAGTGGGAATGCGCATGACGGCAAAGGCCGTGGGCTTGCCACTACGTATGCGCCGCCTGAGCTCGTTAAGGGCGGGCAGATCGTCGGGGTGGACGATCTGTCGGTTACTGGGGCGGCCATTTTCATTAAAAATGGGTGTGGCCTCGCGTCCAAACTTGAGCAGAAAATTGGGCGAGCAACGGAACTGGCGTTTTTCCGTATCCACATCAAAAAAGATGTCCTGCGATTGTTCAAGCAGAATACGGTAGCGTTCTTTTTCCTGTTCCAGTTCTTCCTGCATGCGCTTTTGCTCGGCTATGTCCACCACAACGCAGTCGATGGAGGCATCGCCCGATGCGTTTTCAGAAAAAGTTCCGCGCAGCAGCAGGGGCAGCCATACTCCGTTTTTGTGTCGCAGGCGCAGCTCCAGCGTTGTGGTGCGTGAGGCATCGTGGCTTTCGGCTATTCTGTCCAGCAGCTTTTTGGTGTCTTCTGCATGCAAAAGATCAATAAAGTTGAAGGTATGCTGCTTTTCTGCCTCGCACCCCAACAATTGCCAAAATCCATTGTTGGCATCGAGAATGCGCAGGGGCGGCTGGGAAGAAATGCTGATAACACCGCCATTGATATTGTCGGCAATGTGGGCAAGGCGTTGCTCACTGGCGATCTGACTGAAGATGCTCTTGCGGCGCATATACAGGGCGTATGCAACCAGGGCAGATACAAAAACCAGCAGCTCGGCAATGACAATGAGCAGTGAGCGGTGCTCATAAAGTATGTCGGCCAGAGTGGGAGATATGGTTGCGGCAGCTATATTGCTTGAGATGATCTGGGTGCGGTTTTTCTCATCAATGGTCAAGAGCAGATTGTTCAGGATTCCCTGAAGTACGTTTGGCAGATCAGGCCTGATGGCAAGGCGTATTTCTTCAAGGTCGCTATAGCTTGTAACCGGGTTAAATTCGCTGAAGCGAGGCGAATTGGTGAGGTTGTTGACAACCATGGAGCTGCCAAGCACGGCGTCGGCCTCGCGCCTTCCCACAGCGGTCAGGCAGGCTTCTTCGCTGGAAAACAGGCGTATGGTGGCCTGCGGAAATGCGCTGGCTGCGTATTGGGATACCTTGTGCAGGGTTGCCGGAACAGCCAGTACAAAGGCTGATGTTTGCGTTAGCTTGGCATCCGGCTTGGAATACAGGTTGAGATTGGCGCGGGTCAGCGGGGCGGTAAGGCGAAAGCTCTTGCACAGTTGCAGGGCTGTTGTGGGAAATGCCCCCAGTAGCATGTCGAGCCCGCTTTTTGCAAAAACTTCTGCAAAGCGCTCTGATGAAGCAGCGTGGGGTTCAAAGGTAAATTGCAGGCCGCTGCGAATGGCGGCGTCGCGCAGAATATCGGGCAAAATACCCCTGGCAGTGCCGGTGGTTGGATCTTGCCACGAATAGGGCTTGCGGTCCGGGTCGTAGCCCACGCGCAGGGGAGGCCGCTGGGCAATGTAGGCAAGTTCTGTGCGTGTGAGGGGTGTCTGGAAGATGCGCGGCAGGTACTGCCGCCCCAGCCGGTACTCCAGATCGGGTTGTTCCATCTTGAGCTGCACCATGGCCAGCTCAAGCTCTTGCATGAGTTGGGTGTTCTTGGGCAGTGTAATGTAAAAATATGGCGTAAGTTTGCACTTAGCGAGAATTTTTTCGTTGCTCAGCAGCGACTGTACGCTTTCCAAAATGGCATCCACCTCGCCGCTGCGCATGGCCTCGCGCATGGCTTCGCGGCTTGGGTATTCCACAATGGTGGGCGTGGCCGCACCGCGCTGCTGCAGGAAGGTGGTAAAATCGCTGCGCCATATGGGGTTTGCCAGTGACCCAATTTTTAATTTGGCAATGGATTCAAGGTCATCGTATATGATCTGTGAGTCTTTGGGCGCGAGAATGGCCGTGTACGAAGTTCCGGCGGAGTAGGCGCAGTACAGATAGCGGTGGGCGCGTTCTGCCGAATAGCGGGCAGGTGTGGCAATATCTATCTCGCCAGCTTCCAGGGCATTGAGGCACGCATTCCAGTCTTTCAGAATAACGCACGACACATCCCAGCCGGTGTAACGGGTGAGTTGCTCCAGCTGGTCTGGGATGTATCCCACGGTTTTGCCATTTTCCAGCCGGGAGAATTGCCCGATGGGGGGCAGGCCCACGCGCACTGTGCGTTGCTGCGCTGCCATTGCAGGCTGGGCATCGATGTGGAACAGGCACAACAGCGCAGAGCAGATCAGAGCTGCAATGGTAAAAAAGTGCCTGTTCGCCATATGACCAAGCCTTGTGGCGCGTAAACGCCTGTTTTGTTTAACCCGCCATGCGTCGCAGGGTGAAAAGGCGCGTGGACAATGCTTCCAGCACTCTAGCCGGATTGACCCCGTAGTTAAGGGCCTCCTGAGCCTCGGCAAACCACTGGCAGGCCATTGCGCGGCTTTTACCGTGCAGGGCAGTCAGGGCAGCGTCCAGGGGGCGTGCCGGGTCGTGCCTGCCAGAGATGATTCTGCTCATGGCTTTCTGGCAGCAGAGCAGCAGGCGGGTGGCCCCCCCGGCGTCAATGGCGCCCTTGCCCGCGACTTTGTCCAAAAAACCTTGCCCCTGAACGAGAAATTGCGCAAGTGCGTCTTCCCATGGATGCATTTCGGGATCGTCTGCGTGGCAGTCGGGCCAGGGCAAGGTGAGGCAGAAAGAGCGGGATACAAGAGTGGGCAAGAGTTGCTCGCGTTGCGGGGCAAGCAGCACAAAAACTGTGGTATTTGAGGGTTCTTCCAGCGCCTTGAGCAGGGCGTTGGAAGCTTCGTCGCGGGTGAGGCTGAGTCCCATGAGCAAGACTACCCTGCGGCCCTGCCCGTGTGGCGCGTCGCGTAGGCGAACCTTGAGCTCGCGCACGCGCTCCATGTTGAACGCACGGATAATCCCTGGGTTTTCTTCGTCTTCGCGGTTGCTTATGCGGCCATCGTAGGCGGCAAGGTCAAGGTGTTCGCCTGCTGCTATCTGGTGGCACGAGGGGCACGAAAGGCAGGGTGCGCCTGTTGTTCCAGCGGTGGGACAGTTGATGCGCGCGGCCCAGTAACGCGCAGTGTCCATGCGCTGGGCCTCGCTGCCGCCCTCAAGCAGCAGCACTTGCGGCGGGGCCGTGCCCAGATTGTTGAGCACGGCCTTCAGCCGGTCAAATGCTGCGTGTGCTATGGCGGGCAGCAGGGTGTTCATGGCCTGCGGGTATGCCCCCTATCGCACTATGGTCTGGCGGCGGTCTGCGCCCACCGAGACCAGCGAAACCTTAACGCCTGTCAGTTCTTCAATGCGCGCAATGTAGGCACGCACGGTGGCGGGCAGTTCTTCATAGGTTGCGCACTGGGTAATGTCTTCTTCAAAGCCGGGCATTTCTTCGTAAATGGGGGTTACGGTGCCAAGCGAGCATTCTTCCTGCGGCAGATAGCTCAGGCGCTTGCCCTTGTATTCGTAGGCCACGCAGATTTTCAGCACGGGCAGGTTTTGCAACACATCAAGCTTGGTAAGGGCAATGTCGGTAAGCCCGTTGAGGCGCACGCTTTCGCGCAGCACCACGGCATCAAGCCAGCCGCAGCGGCGGGGGCGGCCCGTTGTGGCGCCAAATTCGTGGCCCTGGGTGCGCAGGTAGCTGCCCGTGTCGTCCAGCAGCTCGGTGGGGAAGGGGCCGGAACCCACGCGGGTGGTGTAGGCCTTGACAATGCCCACAATGCGGTTGAGGGCCGAGGGCGCGATGCCGCAGCCAGCCGCCGCGTTGCCCGCCACCGTGTTGGACGAGGTGACAAAGGGGTACGTGCCGTGGTCGATATCCAGATGGATGCCCTGAGCACCTTCAAAAAGGATATCGCCGTTTTCAGCCTGTGCTTCTTGAAGGCGCTCTTCCACCTCGGTGAGGTAGGGCACGAGGCGCGGCGCAAGGGCCAGCAGATCTTCGCATACGGCGGCTTCGTCGAGCGTGTCAAATTTGTACAGGTCGCGCAGCAGAACATTTTTTTCCTGCAAGGCGTGGGCAACCTTGGCGCGCACCAGATCGGGGTCGGCCAGATCGCCGGCACGCAGGCCCACGCGGGCGGCCTTGTCTTCGTAGCAGGGGCCGATGCCACGGCCCGTGGTGCCTATCTTGTGGCCAGCGCGTTTGGCTTCGCGGGCCTGATCAAGGCTTTTGTGGTAGGGCATGATGAGGTGGGTTTTCTTGCTGATGCCAAGGCGGGCGGGCGAAACATCGATGCCCCTGGCGGCAAGGTGGTCCACTTCTTCAAGAAACACATGCGGGTCGAGCACAACACCGTTGCCGATGAGGCAGATTTTGTTTTCGTGCAGAATGCCGGAGGGAATGAGGTGAAGAATGGTTTCTTCGCCCTGAACCTTGATGGTGTGCCCAGCGTTGTTGCCGCCCTGAAAGCGAACAATAACGCGGCTTTGGGCGCTCAGCATGTCTACAATCTTGCCCTTGCCCTCGTCGCCCCACTGGGCTCCGATGATGACCGTATTCGCCATGGTGTTACCTGCCTGCAATACCGCCGCACGACGGCGGGTGATGTGGGCTGCGTTTCTGCGCCGGACGCGACAGAACGACCGAAGGGATGTTTACCCTACGGCCCCACTGCTACGAAAGCGGGACGCAAAGCCTTTGATAGTACCTATCCCGTATGCAAATTCAAGTCAAATGGCCGACCAGAGCCATCTGGCGCGTATGAACGTCAGTTTTCAGGTTTGGGGTCAACCGGTTCCTGCCCGTCCAGCCTGGAAGGCTTGAACTCCAATACTCTGCATTTACTGACAGGTACTTCTTCCGGGGCTTCCAGTTCAAATTCCGGCATGGGATTAGCCGCCCCCTCAGGCCTCTTGCCCAGCGGCTGCGCCTGCTTGGACCAATGGTAGTTAAAAAGCTGGTTTTTCCAGCGTTTGGCCTGAATAAGCGAAAAAATCAGCGTGGCTTCTTCCCACCTTTTTGTGGGCTCAAAGCGGCTGGCCGTAGTAGCATACTTGCTCCACAACGACATAAGCGAGGCTTCGTCAATGGCGTCCAGTTGTTGCGCCAGCCTGACAAGCAGCTTTTCCATATTACCTCCCATGTAACAAGGTACTGTAGTGTGCGCATGAAATTTCGTCAACGCGCAAGGGCCGGGCGTGTTTGCCGCCATACGTCGTCAGGCTTGGGCTGTCGCGGGTCGAGTACCATAAGAGTACACTCCCCTTGCCCGCCGCGCGCCTTCCTTGCCTGACAGCAAACGAGCTCCGGCCCTTTCTTTTTTGTTCGGGCGTGTTTGCCGCCATGCAGCCTCAGGCTTGGGCTGTCGCGGGTCGAGTACCATAAGAGTACACTCCCCTTGCCCGCCGCGCGCCTTCCTTGCCTGACAGCAAACGAGCTCCGGCCCTTTCTTTTTTGTTCGGGCGTGTTTGCCGCCATGCAGCGTCAGGCTTCGGCTGTCGCGGGCAGTAATCCCGGTGCTCAAAGCCGCTGCTGCCGCTGACCGCAGCGAATCGGGGCTGGTTGTTTGACAGGTTTTGTGCTAGGGTATTGCCTCACTCGACCGGCGAACATCTGGAGGCAAGCATGTCGGATCTCAAGTCCATGTACAGCACCGTCCACAAGGACGCTTTCCCTGACACCATGACCATCATTCTGGGCGATGAAAAACTCGTGTACCAAAAGCGCACCTGGACGCTGGACAACGAGGAAAAAGGCCTGCGCTACGGTGAAAACCCCGATCAGCCTGCGGCCCTCTACGCCCTTAAGGAAGGCTCCATTTCCTGCGGCGGTCTGAGCTGGCGCGGCCCCGGCAACGGCATTGTTTCGGCGCTCACCGAAAGCCAGATGATTCAGGCTGGCAAGCATCCCGGCAAGACCAACCTCACCGACGTGGACAACGGCGCCAACATATTGCAGTACCTCACCGAGCGCCCCGCTGCGGTGATTCTGAAGCACAACAACCCCAGCGGCGCTGCCTGGAGCAACGAGGGCGTGGCCGTAGCGCTTGAAAAGGCCTTCTGGTGCGACCGCATCGCCGCCTTTGGCGGGGCAGTGGTGGTCAACCGCCCCTTTACCCGAGAAGCTGCGGAGATTGTTGCCGCCAACTATTTTGAAGTGGTGGCCGCGCCCGCCTTTGAAGAAGGCGTGGTGGAAATTCTCAAGGGCCGCAAAAACCTGCGCATCATGGAACTGCCCGGCCTTGGGCGGCTTGAGGAACTGACCAGTTCGGCCTTTCTTGACATCAAGAGCCTGGCTGACGGCGGTATCATCGTGCAGAAATCTTTTGTGAACCGTATTCTTGAGGCTGGCGATTTTCTGCCTGCCGCTACCACCACCAAGGACGGCCTTTCTGTGGCTGCCCGCGCACCCAGCAAGCAGGAGCTGGACGACCTGCGCTTTGCCTGGGCCGTTGAAGCCGGTGTGACCTCCAATTCCGTGATCTTCGTGCGCGACGGAGCCACCCTTGCCATTGGCACGGGCGAGCAGGACCGCGTGGGCTGCGTGGAGCTGGCCATTCACAAGGCCCACACCAAGTATGCAGACACGCTGGCCTTCCGCGAACTGGGCCTGTCGCTTTATGAACTCAAGGAAAAGGCCGCAACCGATGCGGATATGGCCGCAAAGCTGGCTGACATCGAAAGCCGCACCGAAGCCTCGCACGGCGGTCTGGCCGGGTCGGCCCTGGTATCTGACGGCTTTTTCCCCTTCCGCGACGGCGTTGATGTGGCTGTTGCCCAGGGCGTTGCGGCCATTGCCCAGCCCGGCGGCTCCATGCGTGATGCGGAAGTGATCATGGCCTGCAACGAGGCCAAGCCCCAGGTTGCCATGGTGTTTACGGGGCAGCGTTCCTTCAAGCATTAGCAGTGGCATATTGCCCCTGAATTTGTCAGGCGCGCGGCCCGGCTTGGTCTACGCAGATTTTTTCTGTGTTTCCGCGCCGGGCCGCACGGCTTTTGTTACCCTTGATTTTTGCCGTAACTTTTACAGGGCCGCCGCATGCAGCAATCCTCCACGCCTTCCTCATTGTGTGACGCATCCGCTTCTGTTTCAGCCCAGGGCTTGCGCATGCCCCGGCTGTGCGTATCTGCCCTTTCGGGCGGCGGCGGTAAAACCCTGCTTTCGCTGGGGCTTACCCATGCGCTGGCCGCGCAGGGGCATACGGTCAAGGCTTTCAAAAAAGGGCCGGACTATATCGACGCTGCCTGGTTGTCCATGGCCGCAGGCAGGCCCGCCACCAATCTTGATCCTTACATGCTGGCGCCCCATCAGCTTAAGGCCCTTTTTGAACACGCCATGTACAAGACGCAGGCCCAGAACGGCAGCTGCGAGGTGCTTGGGCTGATCGAGGGCAACCGGGGCCTCTTTGACGGCATGGATGTGGCGGGGTCGTGCTCCACCGCTGAGCTTGCGCGTACGCTGGCATGCCCCATCATTCTCAGCGTCAACTGCACCAAGATGACGCGCACCACCGCAGCGCTGGTGCGGGGCATGACCACCTTTGAGCCCGGTTTGCAGTTTGCGGGCGTGGTGCTGAATCAGGTGGGCACTGCCCGGCACGAAGGCCTGCTGCGCAAGGTTATCGAAGAATACACCGATGTGCGCGTGCTGGGTGCGCTGCCCCGCCTCAAGGAAAATCCCCTGCCTGAAAGGCATATGGGCATTGCCTCGTGCGGGGACGCGCTTTCGCCGCAGGCCCGCGCTGTGCTTGAAACGCTGGCAACGTTTGTGGCCGGGCACGTCGATCTTGAGCATGTGATGGCCGCAGCCCGCGCTGTGGAGTCAGAAGTGCCAAGCCCAAGGCCGGGCACTGCTGCAGAAGCCGCAGAACAGTTCTGGTCTGCGGCTGTTGCACCACAAGCTGTCTGCCCGGCTGTTCCAGATGCCACCGCGCAGCGCCCCCGCATTGCCTATGTGCGCGACAGTGCCCTGTGGTTTTATTATGAGGAAAATCTTGAAGCCCTGGAACGCGCAGGCGCGGAACTGGTGCGGCTTGAGATTGTGGGCCCGCAGGCAGGCCAATGGCCCGTGCCACGCGGCACTACGGCAACAACGGCGTGCGGCGAGATCGACGGCCTGTATCTTGGCGGTGGTTTTCCCGAAGACTGCGCCGCAGCTCTCAGCGCCTCGCCGCATTTGCGCGATCTGGCGGCCTGGGCCGAAGCCGGGCTGCCCATCTATGCGGAGTGCGGCGGCTTTATGCTGCTCTCCCAAGGTATTGAACGTGATGGCAGGCTGTGGCCCATGAGCGGCATCTTCCCCGTTGTTGCGCAGTTTTGCGCCAAACCGCAGGGGCTGGGGTACGTGCGCGGAACCGTAACCGCAGCCAATCCATTTTTTCCGCAGGGCATGGAAATTCTGGGGCACGAGTTTCATTACTCGCGCTGCTGCTGGCAAGGGCCCGCGCCTGCGCACGGCATGCGTCTGCGCAAAGGGCAGGGCATGGGCCCTGACGCGGAGCAGGCCATTGCATGCGGCGGTGTGGGCGGCAGTGTGGTTGGCAGCGCAGGAATCCAGAATCAAAACATTGATGGCCTGATGCGGCAGAACGTGTGGGCCTCGTACACGCACATTTTCGCTCCGGCCATTCCTTGCTGGGCCACCAATTTTGTGGCAGCGGCCAGGGGCTTTGCCGTGGGCGCAACGACAGGAGGAATCAGCAATGCACGATAAAGGCTGCGTTTCGGTTGTCATTCCTGTCTGGAATCTATGGGAAATGACAGAGGCCTGCCTGCGCTCGCTGGCCGAGCATTCTGCTGGCGAAAATATGCAGGTTGTGGTTGTGGACAACCATTCTACCGATGCCACGGCCACAGATCTTGCGCCCTTGGGCGAGTCGCTTTTTGGGGCTTCGTTCAAGGCCGTTCGCATGCCGGAAAATGTGGGTTTCGCCAGGGGCTGCAACGCCGGAGCCCAGGCGGCAGATGGAGATTTGTTGTTCTTTTTGAACAACGACACAACGCTTTCCCCACACTGGCTGCCCCCGCTGCGCGAGGCCATGGCCGATCCCCGGCTGGGGGCCGTGGGCCCGCTGCTGCTGTACCCAGACGGAACCGTGCAGCACTGCGGCATCTATGTGACGCCCTTCAACACTGTGGGGCATCTCTACGAGCACCTGCCCGGAACCTTTGCCGCAGCGCGCAAAAATCATCCCCTCCAGGCCATTACAGGCGCGGCCATCATGCTGCGAAAGGTGGATTTTGAAGCCTGCGGGGCTTTTCACGAGGCCTACCGCAACGGCTTTGAAGACATCGACCTCTGCTTTACCCTGCGTGCGCGGGGCTTCAAACTGCGGGTAGATGCCCGCAGCGTGATCTGCCACCATACCAGTTGCACGCCGGGCCGCTTTGCCCATGACGTGGAAAACAGCGCCGTGCTCATGCAGCGCATTGGCGGGGCCCTGCGGCCAGACGAGCACATACTTGTCAGCCTTGACGGATACCGCCTGCACATCGGGCCCTCGCTCGCAACCTGGGTGGAACTGCCAGATGACCGCCAGAAGCGGCTCAACGAGGAATTTGGCAGTGCGGCTTTTGACCGCGCGGCCTGCCAGGCCATGCTGCACAGGGAGCCGCTGTGGTTAGACGGATGGCTGCTGCTGGCAGCGCATTATGAAGCCGAAGGAGATCTATCGGCGGCCATGGATTCTCTGAACCGTTGCCTGCGCATCATGCCGTCACCCAAGGTGTACGGACAGCTGTTGCAACTCGCCAGGAATGTTAATCTTTCGGAAGAACTGCTTGTTGATCTGGAAGCAGAGCGCGAGGGCCGTGACAGGGCTGTGGCTAAAATCCGCGTGCAACAGGCGCGCAGGGCAGCCTATGCGTGCGGCGATGCAGCCCTTGCCCAGTTGCTGGGCGACTGGCTCGTGCAGTACGCGTCCTGAATCAGGTGATAGGTAAACAAAAAAACGCGGCAGAGTGACTCTGCCGCGTTTTGTACTTTTGGAATAAGCGCGTGCTAGTAGCGGGCGAGAATCAGATCCTCAAGGCTGCGTTTGGGCACATGGTGTACGCCCTCGGCATCGCGCCAATAGGTGGTGGCACCGCTTTCAGGCATGTTTGCAACAACGCGCGTTTCCTTGGCGGCTCCAAGGCCGAGCACAAGGGCAATCTTCATGTCTTCCGGCACATTGAGCAGCGCGGGCGCGGCCTGATGGTCAAATGACTGGATCATGCAACAACCCCAGCCTCGGCTGGTAGCTGCAAGCTGAATGGTCTGGGCGGCTATGCCCACATCAAAGCAGGCCAGATCCTTGCCCGATTGTGGCATGAGTATGGCCACAAAGGCCGTGGGGCGCTCTCCAGGGTGCGGGCCGCCCCAGTCTTTAAGTGCGCCTGCCCAGCGGGTAAGGGCAAACAGTTTTTGGCAGGCTTCGCCGTTACCCACCAGCACAAAGCGCAGTTCCTGCGCATTTTTGGCTGAAGGGGCAAGACGGGCGCAGTCCACAAGCCATTCAAGATCGGTCATGGCAAGCGGCTGGTCTTCGTGAAAACGGCGGCAGGTACGCGCAGCTTCTGCCAGAACTTTGAAATCCATAGCTGACTCCTTGGTTTCAACGGGCCTAGCCCGCGTAATTACATCAGGTCTGCTTACCTTACACCGTGATCAGCAGGAACCACAACTGGCTCCACTGGATGCACGCACCAAGAAAATCGCCCGAAACACCACCGTGAAGGCGGGTTTTGTCAATAAAACTGTGTATCAGTACAAATTGCCCCAGGGCCAGCAAGGGCAAGCGCCAGAAAGGGCAACTGCTGGTTACGAATACCAGCACCGCCATGCCGCAAGCCAGCAAAATTTGCCAACGCGCCAGTTGCGGCGTTGAGCCAGCACATGCCAGGCCGCCCAGAGAACGCTGCTCATACGGAACGCTGTATGCTGCCAGCCAGATGCATGCTGCGCGGCCCCAGGCTGGCGCAAGCACCAGGGCAACCCACTGCCCCTGTGCCAGATGTCCCGTAAGGCTGACCCACAAACCGCTGAAAGCTGCCAGTAAATGCAGGGCCCCAAAAGCGCCCAGCCTGCTGTCACGCAAAATTTTCCAGAATTTCTCGTCTATCGCGCCGCTGCCTGTAGCATCCCCCAGATCTGACAAGCCGTCCCAGTGCAAGCCTCTGGTAGACCAGATTTCGCACAGTATCCATACCCATGCCGCTATAGCACCTGCTAGACACTGCCCGGCAAAACCAAGTTCCGGCTTTTCGAATGCCCACATTGTTGCAACTGCCAGCACAGTACACAGTGCGCCCACAACAAGGCCCACAGGTGCAAAAAAAGGCATGGCAGCTGTAAGTGAGGCTGACGTGCAGCCCTGACGCGGGGGAACAAGCCGGGTAAGAAAAGCCAGGGCATCGTGAAAGCGCCCTGGCCACGTGGCAACTGTAATTATGGACACGGGCTTAACGGGTTTGCGGGTGGTTGAAAGCCAGAGCGTACAGATGGTGGAAAAAGTCCACATACTCAACGTTGATTCTGTCTGGTACCTTGATGCGCGAAGGGGCAAAGTTGAGAATTGAGGTAATGCCCGCATCCATGAGGTGCTGGGCTGCGCGCTGGGCTCTTTCCGGCGGCGTGGTGATGATGCCTATTTCAATGTTGAGGTCGGTCACCATATCCTTGAGGTCACGCGTACAGTGTACTTCAAGGCCGTGTACTATTTCGCCAATCTTGAAAGGGTCACAGTCAAAAATGCCTACAATGTTGAACCCGCGCGAGCGAAATTCTCCGTGGTTGAGTATGGCCTTGCCAAGGTTGCCAACACCGATGAGGGCCATACGCCATTCGCGGTCAACACCGAGCGAAGAGGTAATGGCGGCAATGAGAGACTTCACATGATAGCCAACGCCACGAATGCCGAATTCGCCAAAGTAGGCCAGGTCCTTACGCACCTGTGAACCGTTGACGCCGCAAGCCTCGGCAAGTGGATTCGAGGAGATGACCTCGACATTGTCACGAGAAAAGTTTTCAAGCACCTGAACATAGGTTGCAAGGCGCTGAATTGTCGCCCTGGGGATGTGTTTGCTCTTGGGTGGGTTAACCATGATGTACCTTCTGGGATGCGCAGCGTGTCGATTGTTACAAGCCTTGTGAAATTGATTTTATAGCAGAAATACACGCAGGCGCAAGCCTTGTGAATTTGTCATGCTTTTAACGCGCAACACCACAAAATTTTTAACAAACAAGGGACAAAAGTGCGGTGTGCCCGCTGCGTTCAATGTGCCACATTTGCCTGTTATGCGCAGATTTATGCCGACATCTTTTTATAAATTTAATTGGTAGTGTCCAGAATTTTTCGCACATTTTGTAGCAGCCAATCGATGAAGCCTGGAATGTACCTGGCATCGAATGCCCTAGTTTTAAACCGATATCTCTTGGTTCATGTTCATATACCGTTGCGTACCCCACTTTTGGCCTGCCATATAGCGCAGGCGGGCAGCCACCAACATCAGGGCAGCGTGACCATCCGGAAAACTGCCCACT
>NZ_JAYRGM010000010.1:0-90251 GCF_041907885.1 Desulfovibrio sp.
CAAAATCCGCACCACGGAAATCAAGGCCAAGGAGCTGCGCCGGGTGGTGGAACCCCTGATCACCCTTGCCAAGCGCAACGACCTGCACGCCCGCCGTCAGGCTTACCGTGTGTTGAACGATCACGCTCTGGTTAAGCGCCTTTTTGACGAGATCGGACCTGTTTTCGCCGGTGTTCCCGGCGGCTACACCCGTATCCTTAAGCTGGCCATGCCCCGCAAGGGCGACAACGCCCCCATGGCCATTATTGAGCTCTCTCGCGCCCTTGAAGCCGCTCCCGCTACGGAAGCTGCCGCCGAAGAAGCGCCTGCAAAGCCCAAGCGTACCCGCAAGCCCAAGGCTGAAGAAACCGCTGAAGCGTAATTGCTTTACTGGTTTGGTTTATAACGACAAAGGGGCGCATAGCGCCCCTTTGTCGTTTTTCGTCCCAATTGCCACATGCCGCATTGCGGTAATGCTGTTGCATGTTCCCTGACTTGGGGTGTACCTCCCCTTGCGCCTATTCCTCCCCCACCCACAGTTTGCTTTTGGGATCAATGTCCTTCCAGCCGCCTTTTTTTGCTATTCCGCACCGTTCTTCACAGAACATATTCAGCATTGTGCAGCGTGCGACATGAAACGAATCCCTAAATGATCTGGCTCCGGTGCTAGCCACATTGGACATACTTCCGGCACTACTGCGCTGTTGTGCATTCAGATTAAGGGCTTCATTACACTCACAAGTCGTTTTCTAATTATCTCGAAATGTTGCAACTCACAGAAGTCATTCGAGAGAGGGAACTGCTTGGATAATGCGTGCATTGAATCATTCTTCTCGCATATGAAGCTGAAGTTTTATTGGAAAATTAGTGTAGAGCAAAGACGCCCCCCTGATTGATGCATAGATACGTTTCTACAAGACAGAACGATTCCAGAAATGGCTCTGCCGCTTTCCTCGGTAGAATACCGGGAGAAACTGGGTGCTTGATCATTGCCACTGAGGCATTTTTAGCTCTCTACTTGACGGGAGGGGGCAGACCACTATCTGGGGGAGAGTACAAGCAAAAAAAGCAGCACCATTACAGTGCTGCTGCATAAACAAATATTGCCCAAGGCTAAGGCTGCCAGAGAAAATATCGCTTCTGTCAACGAGCTGAGTGTTTGCCCTTTGAGAGCAATGGCCTAAATCTCTGTGTTTTCGAGAATACCGTCAACCCAGCGTGTCATGCGCGCCGTTTGCTCCAGATACCACAACGAGGTCATGAGTGGTGACAGTGTGCCGCCGTCGGGATCGTACATTGCTACCGAACCACTTTTGCGCAATGCGTCCCACGCACTCAGTGCCTCGTTGAACGCCTTGGCCCTTTCTGGGTTCAACGCTGCCGCAACATTGTTGCGTTGGGCCATCAGGCGCGTTTCCAGACGTTGCTGCTCGGCTGTCATGCAATCCTGCATGGATGTGGTTGTGCCTGCCGCATCGTCCATGCACGTCTGATAGGTTTGGCTGAAGAGGCTTTCCACCGCTGGTGCGGGTTCCTGCGGATCAACATTGCTGGCGGCAGCGGCCTCGGCCCCTGGCTGCGCGGCTGTAATCTGCTGCGGTGCGGCCTGTGCGGCAAAAGCCTGCCCGGCTGCCAGCAGCTCAAGGCACATAAAGGCCGAGGCTGCAATGGTGAACAATAAAGCAGCAAAGGATCGACGAGTACGCAACATCCCTGACTCCTTGCAAATAAGTCTTATATTCTGAAAGTGTACGCTCACGCTACGTTGGGCGCAAGCCTTGTTATCTGTATTCCCTTCCAGACCAAAGAACGCGCCCTATAACCCTGAACTGGTCGGCGCAGTCTCCGCGCAGATCAAGGCTCACCGGCGGATAGGCCGGGTTGACGCTGTGCAAGATAATTTTGCCGGGCAGCTTGTCGATGCGCTTAATGTAAATGGCATCTTCAAAACCCACGGCATAGAGCCGGCCCGGGCTGATTTCTGTCTGCCCACGGTCGAGCAGTACCAGGTCATTATCAAAAATTTCAGGAACCATGCTGTCGCCAGAAACCCGCATAAGCACCATACGCCGGGGGTTGCCCTTGCGGCGCAAAAAATCTCCCCTGAATGCGTAGCTGCCCTGACTGTGGCTGTTTACCTCAAGGCTGCCTGTGCCAGCTGAAAGCCTGGCCTCAGCCAGCGGTATACTGATAAGGTCGGCCTCGCAATCAGCCTGAATACTCGGCAATTCCCCGTCTGCTGCTTCTGGCAGGCGCATGGGCCCGCAGCCAAAAAAAAGCCAGTGCGCGTTTACGCCAGTGTGTGCCGCACAGGTCTGAATCCATGAGGGCGGTACTTCGCCTCTTTTACGGGCTCCGCTTACCGATTGGGGGGTAATGCCAAGAGACCGGGCAAGTTCGGCATCGCTCACTACCTCAAGGGCCTGCATAAGTCTTTGCAATGTATCTTTGAAATCAGCTTTTTCCGGCATGACGTTTCTCGCTTCGCACGCAAATCGGTGGTTCCGCGCACGTTTTTGGCGGGGTTGATTCAGCTTTTCTTTCAAGGTATCAATCTCAGGCGTTGCTTGCAAGGATAAAATAAGCTAAAAGTTGATTGTCGTGCAACTGGGGCGCGCATGAAACCGATTTGTTGTCTGCGCCGCACGCACAATCCGTTCCCAAGGAGGCGGTATGACATACATTTCGTCTTCGCTAGAGCTGTTAGGCGATTCGGCGGCAATACAGCGAGAGCGTGTGGGGCTGCCCCTGTATCTTGCCCCGGTAGAGGCTGGCTTTCCCTCACCGGCAGAGGATTACCTTGACCGCAGGCTTGATCTGCACGAGCACCTGGTGCGCAATGATGCTGCCACGTTTTTTTTGCGCGCGCACGGCGAATCCATGCTCGGAGCTGGCATTCATGACGGTGATCTGTTGATCGTTGACCGCTCCCTGGATGCCGGTCACCGCAAGGTGGTTATTGCTGCACTGGACGGCGAGTTGACCGTCAAAAGGCTGCTGCACCGCGAAGGGCGGGTATTTTTGGCTCCAGAAAACCCGCAGTTTGAGCCCATCGACATTACGGAGAGCGAATTTGTACATATATGGGGCGTAGTTACCTATGTTGTCCACAAGCTCTGATTCGCCCGCATCCCTTTGGGCGCTTGTTGACTGCAACAATTTTTATGCTTCGTGCGAAAAGCTGTTCAGGCCAGACCTGGCCAACCGCCCGGTGGTTGTGCTGTCAAACAACGATGGCTGCATAGTGGCGCGTTCGGCAGAGGCCAAGGCCTTGGGCATTCCCATGGGGGCGCCAGAGTTCAAGCTTCGTTCACGTCTGCAAGAATTGAATGTGGCGGTTTTTTCGTCCAATTACGCCCTGTACGGAGATATTTCGGCCAGAGTCGTAGGCATTCTGGAGCAGTGCTGCCAGCAGGTGGAGCCATATTCCATTGATGAATGTTTTGTGAGGCTTGATGCCCCCCAACGGGCCAATCTGCCGGAATTCTGCCGCGAAGTTCGCCAGCGCGTGCAACGCTGGACGGGAATTGTCGTTTCCGTGGGGGTGGGAGCAACACGCACCCTGGCCAAGGTTGCCACCCATGTAGCCAAGAAGCATCTGGCATACGAAGGCGTTTTTTCACTTGCCCGGCCAGTGGAGGCCATAGACCGGGTGCTGGCGCGCACGCCAGTGGAAGACATTTGGGGAGTAGGGCGGCGGCAGGCGCGGCGGTTGTGGGCCGAAGGCATACGCACAGCCCTGCACATGAAAAATGCAGACGATGTCTTGCTGCGCCGCCTGCTTACTGTTACTGGCTGGCGCACGGCCCTGGAGCTGCGGGGGATTCCCTGTCTTGGCAACGAAACCGCGCCTGTTACCCGCAAAACGCTCATGTCCACCCGATCGTTTGCACGCCGTATTCACGACAAGGCCATGCTCGCCCAGGCGTTGTCTACCTTTGCGGTGCGCGCGGCCACACGTCTGCGCCGCGAAGGCATGGTTGCGGGCGGGTTGGCCGTACACATTCGCACAGCGCGCCCAGGGCAGGGTGCTGAGAACGAGCGCCTCTACGACCAGACCAGCCAATGCCCCTTGCCAGTGCCCACCGCAGACAGCCAGCAGTTTATCAATGCGGCGCTAGAGGGGCTTGAGCGCATATTCATGCCCGGTTTTGCCTATGCCAAGGCCGGGGTGATGCTCTATGGCCTTGAACGGGCCGATGCCATGCAGGGCAGTCTTTTGGCCTTGGCCGCAGGCAATGACGCCTGTGGTGACGAACGTCGCCAGCGTCTCATGCGTTCGCTGGATGACATCAACGGCCGGTTTGGGCGAGACACTGTTATTTTTGGCGCACAGGGCATGGGCCATGCCCCATGGCACATGCGGCAGAATCACCGCTCACCCCGCATGACCACCAGCTGGGACGAACTTCCCCTGGCGCACTGTTAGACCTCCACGCATGGGCGAGCTGCATACGCGCCCGACAGCCAGAATTTTTTTTCGGGCGTCGGTGCTGGGGATGCGGCCACGCGAGGCGTTAAATAGCTTTGAAGCCCTGCATGAAACTGCTATGTTTTTTGCAAGCGGAATCGCTTTTTCCGAATGGCAGGGCGCGCTGCCCTGGTCAAGTTGCGTGGAGGGAGCAATGGCACGCGGTTTTCTTGTGCTGTTCCTGGCAGTCATGGTTTGGGTATTTCCCGGGCAGGCTACTGCTGCGGCCAAGGCGGGCAAGACCCTTAAAATTGTCTACGTTGACTGGGATTGCGCCATTGCGTCCAGCAATCTCGCCAAGGCTGTGCTGGAAGAAAGATTTGGGTATCGCGTAGAACTGCTGCCGGTAAGTCCAGAGATGATGTGGAGCCGTGTTGCCAGCGGAGAAGCCGATGCCATGGTTGCTGCATGGCTGCCCGACACCCACGCAGAGATGTATGCCAAGGTAAAAAATCAGGTAGAAATGCTGGGCAAGCTTGTGGGCAGTGCCCGTCTGGGGCTGGCCGTACCGGACTATGTGACATTGCGGTCCATTGATGAACTGGACGTCAACGCGGACAGGTTCAACGGGCGCATTGTGGGTATTGACCCCGGCTCTGGTTTGATGCGGCTGGCGGGCAACGCGCTGAAGGATTACGAAATCACCCAGTTGCAGCTCGTGCCGGGCAGCGGGGCAAGCATGGCGGTCAGTCTGGCCGAGGCCATACGCAAGCAGGAATGGATTGTGGTGACGGCCTGGTCGCCGCACTGGATGTTCAACCGCTGGTCCATGCACTACCTTGATGACCCATTGGGCAGCCTTGGCAAGGAAGAAAGTATTTTTAAGGCTGGGCGCATTGATCTGAAAAAAGACCATCCTGACGCCTGGGCTTTTTTGAGCAAGTTTTGTTTTGAAGATGCCTCACAGTTACAGCGGCTCATGGATTGGAACCAGCAAAAGGGATCTGATCCCGTGCAGAATGCACGCCGTTTTATGAAGGAAAGCCCCCGGCTGGTGGATTCCTGGCTCAAGAATTAGGGCCTCCCTGTGCTTACCGCATGCACTCCAAAACCCTCGCCCTGCGCGGGCCATGTAACGCGCACAGCGCCGTGGCGTCCTGTGTACAGCAGGGGCACACCCATTGCGTCACACCATGCCCGCAGGCATGGCGCAGGGTAGCCATAGCGGTTTTCAAAACCGCACGAGGCCACCACAAGGCCGGGCTGCACAGCGGCATAAAATTCTTTTAAAAATCCGTTTTGTGAACCGTGGTGCGGGGCCACAATAACCTCTGCACGCAGATCATCGCCGTTTTCAAGCAGGCGGTGCAGCACCGGCTGCTCCGCATCGCCCAGAAACAGGGCCAGACCTCGCCCGTGCTGGGTCAGCCGTGCTACCACAGAGGCATCGTTGCCTTGCCACATGTCCTGCTCTGTACGGGGCGGGTGCAGTATTTCCATGCGCAAATCATGGGCGGGATCACCGAGTATCAGACTGTCGCCTCTTGCCAGGGGGCGGCTGTGGTGCAGGCGGCGCGCCTCCCGCCACTGCTGGCCCCATCTGGCCTTTCCTTCACGCCCGTTTTCAAAGAGTTGATCTACCGTAAAAGCCCGCAGCACATGCAGCAGACCGCCCATGTGGTCAAGGTCGGGGTGCGTGTTGAGCACCGCCGCCAGCTGGGGAGCGTCATTGTAGGTCAGGGCCGGGGCCACCAGGGCCTGACCGGGGTCAAAGCGCGTAGAGGCGCTGCCACTGCCGTCCAGCAGCAAGCGTACATGGCCCGGCAGACGTAGCAACAGGGCCTGGCTTTGTCCCACATCAAGCACATCAAGGCGAATGTGGCCGGAAAGGCGCTCTGCGGTGCGCATGAGCGGGCCAATGCACAAAAGCACGGCTCCGGCCAGCAGCAGGCGGCGGGCAGTTGTGGGCAGTGTGGCGCGTCCGGCCTTGAGCGCCAGTGCCCCCAGCAGTGCGGCAAAGGCGGGCAGGGCTGTCCAGTGCGGCCGCAGCAGTGCGGGCGGTTGCAGCACGTTGACGGCAGCCAGCCAGGCAAGACAGTCGGTGAGCCACTGGCAGGGCAAGGCGGCCAGATCAAGAATCAGCCGTGCGGGCGTTTCAAGCCCCGTGGCCGACAACAGCAGGCCCAGCACTGCGGCAGGCAGCACCAGCATGTCGGCAATGGGCAGCCAAAAGACATTGAGCCAGAACCAGTGCCCCATATTGTTGAACAGCAGCATGTTCAGCGGCAACAGTGCCACCTGGATGCCCAGCGAAACAAGAAATATCCGCAGCATTGCCCATAACGCCCGGCGTATCTGCCTTTTTTGCAGCCAGCCGGTTGGGTTGCCTGCGAGGGAGTCTGGCAGATTGTCTGGCAGTCTGTGCGTTGTGGCCTCCGGCTCTGGAGCCAGCACGCGCATCCAGGGCATGCTCATGCCGATAACGGCCACGCACAGAACAGAGAGTTGCAGGCCCGTGTCGAGCATGCTGAGGGGCGAAGCCACACTTATGCAGAGCAGGGCGGCGCAGAGTACGTCAAGCGTGGTGCGGGGGCGTCCCTGCAAAAAGTAAAAGGCCAGAAACAGCAGCATCACCGCTGCCCGCAGCAGCGAGGCCGGGGCATCCCCCAGCCACAGATAGGCCATGGCGGGCGGCACGGTTGCCAGCAGAATCCACACCGCCCGTGGGCGGCGCAGATAGATACCGGGCCGCACGCGGGCGGCTGCAAGCACACACAGCAGGCCCACAAGGCCAGCAACTGTCAGGTGCTGGCCGGAAAGGGCGAGGCTGTGTACCAGCGTGGCCGCCGAAAAATTGTTGAGGGTCTGCTGGCTGAGATACTGCCGGTCGCCAAAGAGCAGAGCCAGAAGAATGGCCTTGCCCTGCGACATGTGGGGGCGTGGTTCCTGCCGGGCATCATCCGCATTGACAAGGGGGATGTCCGTAACCCTGGGCAGCAGCACCGCAACAAAATCTTGCCGCAGCGCATCACGCCAGCGGGCAGAAACAGTGGCCTGGCCTGAAATCTGCGGGTTCCCCTGTGCTCCCAGGCTCCATACCCGCCAGCGCACGCCCTGCGCTGCCAGCCACAGGCCCCAGTCTGTCTGCCCTTCGTTGGCAAAACCCTGGGCTGGCATGGGCCGACGTGTGAGGCACACTGTCTGGCCGGAAAGGGGCGGTGCAATGGTAAAGGCTGGAGGGGGAGATTCCCATGTCCAGGCCACCTTGCCCTGCAAGGCCGGGGTAAACGCTGGCGGCACGCTGGCTGCGGCCTGATCGGCGCTGGCTGCGAACGTGCCAGCTGGCAAGGAGGTGGCTGCCGCCGTGCTGGCCCCTGCCGGGCGTACCTCATCCAGCAGCAGGCGCAGGCGGTTATCGGGCAGGCCCTGCATGTCGCGCACCGTGCCGCACACCCGTGGTGGGTGTGTGCTTTCGTGCAGCCATGACGGCGGTTGGTCTGCATGATTCGCCGCTGCCGCAGGCCATGGCGATCCATAAAGCTGCCAGCAGCCAGCAGTAAAACCGGCCAGCAGACACAGCAGGGCCAGGGCTGATCTTGCCCATTGCCACAGGCGTGCATCAGCAACAAAAAGCAGCAGGGCAAAGCAGAGGGAGGGCAGGGGCCAGGGGGCGGCAGTGATGCCCGTTATCCAGAAGCCCAGATACGTCTGCCAGAGCAGGGGGGCTTGCAGGGGAGGATGCCGCATAGTGAACCTTGAAAGAATGGCTGCTGTTCAGCATTTGTGGCTGTGCGGGGCGGCACGGCCCTAAAAAAAGAGCGCCCTTGCAGCAAGAGCGCTCATCCCAGACCAGATTTATGCCAGTTCGCGGGCCATATCCCGTTCTGCTGCCCTGCGTTTGAGGGTTTCGCGGTGGTCGTGCAGTTTTTTACCCTTGCCCAGGGCAATTTCAACCTTGACCTTGCCACGCTTGAAATAAAGACGCACGGGCACAACAGTAAGGCCCTGCTGGGCTACAAGACCGGCAAATTTGGATATTTCGCCTTCGTGCAATAGCAGCTTGCGCGAGCGGTCGGGCTCTTGCGTCATATAGCCCGCATTGGCGTAGGGCGCTATATGCAGCGAAACAAGCCAGGCTTCGCCCTGGTGAAAATCGACATAGCTATCAATAAAGTTGACCTTGCCAGCGCGGATGCTTTTGACTTCCGGGCCGGTAAGTACAATGCCCGCCTCGGTGAACTCGGAAAGTTCATAGAGGTGACGGGCCTTTTTGTTGACGGCAACAGTGGAGGGAGGTGTTTTTTGGCTCATGGATGACTGTGTGTGAAAAGGCTCGTGGTATGAAAGGCCAGTTCCTGCCCCAGTGACTGTTGCAGGGCTTCGCGCACAATGCGCTTGGAGGCGGCCACATCGGTGCTGAGCAGCACGCTGTTGGCCATATCCATGCACGCCTGGGCGTTAAACTGGCGGATAAGATGCTTCATTCCCGGTACAAATCGCGGTGCTGCCGATACCGTATCCACGCCCATGCCCAGCAGCAGGGCCAGGCCAAAGGGGTCGGAGGCAAGCTCGCCGCAGACAGAAACGCCAATGCCCTCACGGTGCGCGGCGTCGATGATATGTTTGAGCGAGCGAACCACAGCCGGGTGCAGAGGTTCGTTAAGATAGGCCACATGGCGGTTGTTGCGGTCAATACCCATGATGTAATGGATAAGATCGTTGGTTCCGATGCTGAAAAAATCGCATTCCCGCGCAAGGGCATCGCAAATCAGGGCCGCAGCGGGGGTTTCAACCATCACGCCCAGGGGCAGCAGCGGGGCATGGGGCAGATTTTGGGCCGCCAGCTCCTGATGCAGTTCCTGCATGATGCGGCGCACCTGCTGCACTTCGTCGAGGCACGAAATCATGGGCAGCATGATGGCCACATTGCCCATGGCTCCGGCACGCATGAGCGCGCGCAGCTGGGTGCGAAAGATGCCCTGATGCCGCAGGCAAAAACGTATGCCGCGCAGGCCTAGCGCCGGATTGGGTTCCTTGAGCACGGCCTGGGCGTGCAGCATTTTGTCTGCGCCCACATCAAGCGTGCGAAAAACAACGCGGTCTGGCGCGGCCCTTTGGGCCACGGCGGCGTATTCGGCCAGCAGGTCATCTTCGGTAGGCAGGCGGTCGGTAAAATAGGCAAACTCGGTGCGGTACAGGCCCACGCCGTCTGCGCCGCACTGGGCGAGGGCTGCCAGCTCGTTGGTTCCCTCAAGGTTGGCCTGTACTTCCACGCGCACACCGTCGCACATTTCGGCAGGCCAGCGGGCAGATTTGAGTGTAAGGTTTTCCCACGCCGTGTATTCTTCGCGGCGGGCGGCAAAACGGGCCTCGTCGGCCTCGTCGGGGCTCAACAGCACGCTGCCGCCAAGGCCGTCAACCACCAGAATTTCGTTTTCGCGGGCAATATCCATAAGCCCGGTAACGCCCGCAAGGCAGGGAATGTGCATGCCGCGCGACAAAATGGCGGTGTGCGAGGTGGGGCCGCCCTCGGCGGTGAGAATGCCCAGCACGCGGTCGAGGTTGAGCTCCATGACATCGGCGGGGGAGAGGTCTTCGGCCACCAGCACGCCGGGGGTTTCGTCCTCGGCATTGCGCGCGGGGTCTGCCGCAAGGTGTTCGCGCAGGCGCAGGCCCACGGCGCGTATATCCTGCGCACGGTCACGCAGATAGGCGTCGTCCATGCTTCTGAACAGCGCGCACAGTTCGTCCACCGTGAGCTTGAGCGCCCACGAGGCGCACACAAGGTTGGTTTCTATGCGGGCCAGCGTTGCCTTGAGCAGCTTGGGATCGCGGGCCATTTCCATTTGGGCGGCAATAACATCGCGGTATTCCGAAAGATCTTCGGGCACGTTTTCCATGGTGGCGGCTAGCGAAGCGCGCACGCCTTCTACCGCCGCACGCAGTGTTTCCTGCTCGGCTGCCACCTCGGCGGCGGTGATGCGGCGCTCGTCGTCCTGCCGTGCCTTGTGCATAAAGCGCACCCTGCCAATGGCAATGCCAGGCGAAACAGGTGTGCCAAAAAGTACCGCGCGGGCCATGTTAATCCTGCAAATTGGTTAAAAATTGGGCCAGACCGCTGAGGGCCTCGCGGGCGTCATCGCCCTGGGCCAGCAGTGTGAGCTCCGCATTGGCGGGCGGCGCAAGCGACAGGATGTCCAGCATGCTTTTGGCGTCCACCTCGCCGGTGTCGCTGACAAGCTGTATGTCAGAGTCGTAGCGCTGCGCCTCCTGCGCCAGACGTGCCGCCGGTCGGGCGTGCAGGCCGTTGCGCAGGCCAAGGCATATCCGCAACGCCAGACCGCGTGGCGTTTGTTCTATGGCGTCTTCCATCTTCCTACCTTTGAGCGTTATTTCGGAAAGGCAAACAAAAGGTTCGCTACCGAAAAACATGTATATTCTACATGCCTATGAGGCCCAAGTCCACGAGAATAAGGGCTCCCGTGGTAACAACCCAAAGCAGCAGGCGCGGCAGGCGCATGCGGCCCACAAGCCACGCGGCGGTCAGCACCGCCGCAGCCCCCAGGGCGTAGGCAGTCCAGGGGAATGGTTTGATTCTGCTGAGGGGCAGATGCCAGATAACCAGGGCTGCCAGAGCCGCATTGATCATCTTGAGCCTGTCCACCCAGTTGATGAGGTTGAGCCTGCGCAGTTTTGCGAGTGTGGTCAGCCCGTAGCGCAGGCCCGAAACAAAGCAGATGGCCCTGAAAAGCAGCAGGGCGCAAAACATGCTGACAGCCAGCGCAATGGCAATGCCTGTAAACCCCGCCAGCAGCAGGCTGACGCTGAGCAGCGACCACAGGGGCAGCAGCGTGCCGCTGAAAAACGAATCACCCAGGGCCGACAGGGTGGTTGCCAGGGTTTCGCGCACGGAATTGAGCGCCGATTCTGGCAGTGAGCCCTTGGCTATGTTCTGTTCAAGCTGAAGCAGAATACCCACAAAAAGGGGAATCATGAACGGGTGGGTGTTGCTGTGGCCCGCGTAGCGGCCCATGGCGCGGGCAAAGGCCTGCGGCTCCGGGTAGAGCTGGCGCAGGGCTGGCTCAAGCACAAAGGCCAGGCCTATCTGCTGCATGCCTCTGGCGGTCATGGCCGCATTGATGCAGCCGGTGCGGGCCAGGCAGGCAAGAACAACGCGTTTGGGATACATGGCAACCCCGTGGCATGCCGGTTGTGCTGTTTGGGCTGGCTCGCCCGCTGCAAGCGCAGCGATACGTGCCGTGCCGGGCGATCTGGCCGGTCAGTTGTTGGCGCAGTGCGCGGTGCTTGCCAAATTTTGCATGCCCTGCGCCCCTGTGGTTTGCCGCGCGGTGCGCTAGGCTTCAGGGGCAGGCTGTTCGGTTCCTGTGAGCAGGGCGTATATTTCCTTGCCAGACCAGCCGCGCACGGCATCCTGCACACGGCGGGCAACCTGGCGCGGTTTGCCGCCCTGGGCAAGCTCTGCATTGGCCAGCAGCAGCACTTCTTCCCGTGGGGTGCGTTCTGTGTGTTCTGGCGGCCCCACAACCACCGTGATTTCGCCCAGCAGTTCGTCGGGCAGCTGGGCACTGTCTTCAAGACGCCCCACTATAAATTCCTCATGTTCCTTGGTCAATTCCCGGCACACAGCCAGCTCGCGCGGGCCCAGAATACGTGCGGCCTGGGCAAGGCTTTCCTTGAGGCGGTCCTTGCGTTCAAAAAAGATGAGCGCGCCCGGCACATGGGCAAAGGCGCTGAACAGGGCATCACGGCCTGCGGCATCGCGCGGCAGAAAACCCAGAAAACTGTGCGGCAGCGGCGGTATGCCCGCAGCGGAAAGCGCCGTCACCGGCGCGGAAGGCCCCGGCAGGGGGGATACGGCAAGACCCTCCTTGCGGCAGGCCCGCACCAGGCGGTAGCCGGGATCGGCCAGCAGGGGGGTTCCGGCATCGGAAACCAGAGCAACATTTTGCCCCTCGCGCAGCAGGCGCAGCACGCCCTCCTGCCGTTCGGTTTCGTTGTGGTCGTGGAAACTCAGCAGGCGGCGGACTTCAAGACCGCATTCGCGCAGCAGTCGGGCTGTGCGGCGGGTGTCTTCGGCCAGTACCAGATCGGCGCTGGCCAGCACCTCGCGCGCTCTGGGCGAAAGATCACCAGGGTTGCCAAGTGGTGTTGCCACTATCCACAGTCGGTTCGCATTCAAAGGCATGGCGGCAGTGCTCCAGATGCAGGGTATCGCCCTCGCGCACAACGCAGACCACATCAAACCGGCATGGGCTGCTCCACGCGTCGTGGGCCGCTAGCCAGGCCCTGGCCGCACGGCACAGGGTGCGCTGCTTGGCGGGGGTAAGCGCGGCGGCAGGGCCACCGTGCGTTGTCTGGCTGCGGGTTTTTACTTCAACAAAAACAATGGTATCAGCATCGCGGCAAACAATATCCAGCTCCAGCCTGCCTTCGCGCCAGTTGGTGGCCAGCACCTTCATGCCTCTGCGTTCAAGCATTGCGCGGGCGGCCTCTTCGCCCTTGCGGCCAAGGCTCAGGTGGGCCGGGCCTGCGGCCTGCTCTTTTTTGCCGCCCAAAAATGTCTGCAACCAGCGCGGCGTCATAGCAGGCTGGCCTGCTGCGCAACGGGCTTTTCGGGCAATACACCGCGAAAGGTCAGCCGGTGCTGCGGGCATGGACCAAGGCGGCGCAGGGCCTGGTAATGGTCTTCTGTCCCGTAGCCCTTGTGCGCTTCAAATCCATATCCGGGCCAGCGTTTTTCCATATGGGTCATGAGTGTGTCCCGATATGTTTTTGCCAGAATGGAGGCAGCGGATATGGCGGGTTCGCTGGCATCGCCACCGATAATGGAGCGCTGCGCTGGCAGGGCCGCACTGTGGGCCTTGCCCCAGTGCAGGGTCAAAACCTGGCGTGGCAGGGTTTTGTTGCCGTCAATAAGCAGTTGCGCGGGGCTGCAACGCAGGCAGCGCACGGCGCGGCTCATGGCTTCAAAGGTGGCCTGCAAAATGTTGATGGCGTCAATGCGGGCAGGCCACACCACGCCCAAACCCCAGGCCAGGGCGCACTGGCGGATAAGCGGCGCAAGCGTTTCGCGCGTTTTGGCACTGCACGCCTTGGAATCGTTGAGGCCGGGGAGCTCGTAGCTGTGCGGCAAAATGACGGCAGCGGCCACCACCGGGCCTGCAAGGCAGCCGCGACCGGCCTCGTCGATACCGGCAACCAGACCCTGCGGTGGGTTTGCGGCATCGCCCTGGGGCAGCAGGCACGCCTCTGCGGGCGCGGCAATGCCCATAGGGGTAACCATCTGCACAAGGCTGGCCTGCAAAAGCTGGCTTTGCGCCTTTGCCGTGCGGTTTGATGCTTTTCTGCCCATGGTTTCTCCGCTGCGCGGCACACGGCCTGACCAGCGTAAATAGCTACGGCTGACAGCTACAGGCGTACAAAATGCAGCGACATGGCTGCCGCTTGCTTTGTGCTGTGCCTTGATGCCAGTCTATGGACGCGCGAACAGCGCACCAGAGAAAATCTCTGGTGCGCCGTAAAAACGCTTGCTGCGGATCTGATACCTACAAAAGGGATCAGAAGCGGCCACGCGGCTTGATGCGCGCGGCTTTGCCCTTGAGGGCACGCAGGTAGTACAGACGGCTGCGGCGCACGCGGCCCTGCGTGATCAGCTCAACGCGGTCAATGAAGGGCGAGTTGAGCGGGAAAATACGTTCCACGCCCACGCCGTCAGAAACCTTGCGCACCGTAAAGGTGGCGCTGGTGGTGCCGCGTTTGATGCGGATGACGTTACCCTGGAAGACCTGGATACGTTCTTTTTCGCCTTCCACAATGCGCAGGTGTACTTTCACCGTGTCGCCGGAGCGAAACGCGGGAAGATCCATGCGCTGGTTTTCCAGTTCAATTTTCCTGATGATGTCCATCGTGAACTCCTTGCAAATCCGGGCGGATTGTTGCGTCGTTGCAAAGCGGCGCCGATGCGCTCAGGCCGCCGTGTTGCGTCAGTAGTAGTCGCCTAATATCCTGTCGGCCAGAATGGCGGCCGCGCTGCGCACCGAAAGATGGTTGTAGCCCAAAAAACGCACCGGCCTCAGAGTGCCCTCGCACTGTTCGAGCACCTCCGGCGCAAGCCCTTGCGCCGTGCCCAGGCAGAGCATAACCGGCCCCTGGTCGCACCAGCGCCGCACGTCGCGCGGTGTCATGGGCATGCATTCCGGTTTGGATGCCTTGCCCCTGGCAGGCCAGACGGCAGAACTAGCTACCAGTCTGGGTCGCGTTCCATGCTGCGCGGTCATATGCGCCACCGCTTCTTCAAGCGAAGTCGCGGGTTGCACCAGACCGAGTGCCTGCGCCCGGTCGGCGTTGCCTATACCGCCCGGCCCCCGCGTCCAGTGACGCAAAATTTCTTCCAGCACCCGCAGCTGGTCGTGAAGAGGGGTTACCGGATAGAAGGAACCCATTGCATAGCTGCGGGAAATTCGGGCTATATCGTGTATGTCCAGATTTGTCAAAGAGGAAGCACCGATTTTTTTTGGCCCAAGCGAAACCGGGTAGTGTACAAGGCAGAACGAAAGGTTGCGCCCAGGCCGCTCGCGCGGTGTTTCGGCAAGGGTTTGCACGTCTTCGCGGTACAGCGGTGCCTCATTCAACATTTCTGGCCGCACGCGCAGTGTGGTGCGTACCGATTCCTGCCTGCGCCAGCGGGCAATGCGGGCGTGGTCGCCGCTTTGCAACACTTCTGGAACTGTCAGGCCCTCAAAATTTTCTGGCCGCGTGTAGTGCGGATATTCCAGCAGTCCGTGCGAGAAACTTTCGTCATCGCCCGATTCTTCCTTGCCCATAAAGCCGGGCATAAGCCGGGCCACGGCCTCGATCACCGACAGGGCAGCGCTTTCACCGCCGTTGAGCACAATGTCGCCCACACTGACAGGTTCAAGCGGAAACAGTTGCAGCAGACGTGCGTCTATGCCCTCGTATCTGCCGCAGACAATGGTGAGGTCTTCCTCGTGCGCGAGTTCGCGCACCATCTGCTGGGTCAGCGGGCGGCCACCTGGGGCCATGAACAGCATGCGGCCAGGCCGCTCGATGGAGCGCAGCGCGCGGGCCAGCGGTTCACCCTGCATGACCATGCCAGGGCCGCCGCCGTAGGGGCGGTCATCCACATGGCGGTGCTTGTCTGTGCTGAACTGGCGCGGATCGTGAAAACTGCAATCCACAACGCCAGCCTCCCGCGCACGGCCCATGAGGGCTGTGGACAGGGGAGAATCGAAAAATTCGGGAAAAAGCGTGACAAGGTGAAAACGCGGCATGGGCGGAGAGTGCCGCAAAAACGGCAGTCTTGCAAGGAATGTCTGCAAGGCCTGCTGTGCGGGATATGAGTGCCGCAGCTGTGACCGCCGGTCAGGGCTTTGGCCGCAGCGCTGCGAGGCGGCGCAGCAGAGTGGGCGGATTTTGCCGCTGCAAAAAAATCCGCGCGCTGGGTACATGCCCGGCCTGTGCCACGCACAGCCAGTGGCCAGGGCAGGCAACCGTGCGCCAGCAAAGCAGCCCAAGCGGCCCCCGCCACTGGCCAGCCCTTTGCCCCGATCTGCCCGTGGGTATCTGGGCGGGCTGCATGCCAAGGCCAAGGCCCGCAGCCTTGAGCATGGCCTCCTTGACTGTCCAGCGGCGCAGGCTCTCGCGGCCCCGGTATTGCTGGTGCAGGGGCAGCAGTGCCGAATATTCCCGTTGCGAAAAGGCACTGGCGTCGGGGGGGGCGGAAGTGAGTGCCTCGGCGTCCAGCCCCAGGGTGGCGGAAGCGGCTGCCACAGCCGGTGTCAGCGCGCAAAAGGCTGCCCGACCGCTGTGGCTGAAGGCAGCCTGCCAGCCCGAAAGCAGGGGACGGCCCCGTGTGTCCATGCCTGTCTGGGGGAGAGGCCCGCCCCTGTGGTGCCGTGCGGCGGCGGTGACGAGCAGGGCACGGGCCAGAAGGCGCGAAAGGGCTGCTTCCACAACATCTTGTCCACATGGCGTTGGTCCGCATGGCGTTGGCCCGCAATTTTCTGCGTCGGCAATGCTGGCATCCTGTTGCCAGGCAGCCCGCCCAAAGCGGTTCACATGCTTCCATTGCCGCGCATCCAGCCATGGTTCAAGTGCCGTTTCAAAGGCGCAGCGCCACGCCACAAGTTCGGCAGTCGAGCCCTGCGGCAGTGGTGTGTACAATACGGTAAGCGGGTGTTGCATGTGTTTTCTGTTTTTGGGCGCAGGGTATAAAATGTACAAACCGGCTGTCTTGCAGAAAACAGCCGGTTTGTCATCATTAATATGAAGGGGAGCCGAAGCTATTCGGCGACCTTGTTCTTCTGGTGTTCGGCTATGACCTTTTCAGCCACGGGTTGCGGAGCTTCTTCGTAATGGGCAAATTCCATGGTAAAGAATCCCTGCCCGCCAGTCATGGAGCGCAGATCGGGCGCGTAGCGCAGTACCTCGCTCATGGGTACGTGGGCCTTGATTTCGGTGCTGCCGCCCTGCGAATCAGAGCCCAGCACCTTGCCGCGACGGGAAGAAAGATCGCCGATGACATCGCCCATGCTTTCGTCCGGCACAGAAACCGTGAGCAGCACAATGGGTTCGAGCAGCACGGGCTTGAGGCTTTCCATGGCTTTTTTGAATGCCAGCGAGCCCGCGACCTTAAAGGCCATTTCGGATGAGTCTACCGTGTGGTAGCTGCCGTCATAGACCTTGACGCGGAAGTCCACCACCTGGCACCCGGCCAGAAAACCACGGGCTGCGGCTTCCTGCACGCCCTTGTCGATGGCGGGCACATACTGGCGGGGAACAACGCCGCCCACAATGGCATCTTCAAACACATAGCCCGAACCGCGCGGCAGGCCTTCCATTTCTATCCAGCAATCGCCAAACTGGCCGCGACCGCCAGACTGCTTTTTGTGGCGGCCCTGAACCTGGCATTTGCCCCGCACTGTTTCGCGGTAGGGAACCTTGGGCGTTTTGAGAACGATATCCACCTTGAAACGGCGCTTGGCCTTTTCTACCGACAGTTCTATGTGCAGCTGCCCCATGCCTGAAATCAGGATATCGCCGGATTCTTCGTCGCGGCCAAGGCGCAGGGTGATATCTTCGTCCAGCAGACGCTGCATGGCCGCATATACCTTGTCTTCTTCGCCTTTTTCCTTGGGGGCCAGGGCGTAGGTGATGAGCTGCGGGGGCAGGGCGGGCATGGGCAGGGCAAAGGGAGCTTTTTCGTCGCTGAGGGTATCGCCCGTGCGGGTGTTCTTGAGCTTGGCAACGGCCACAATGGCCCCTGGGCCGATGGGTTCCTTGCAGGGAGTTTGCGATTTGCCAAGAATATACAGCAGATTGCCAAGGCGTTCGTTTTCTTCGGTGCGCGAATTTTTTAATGTGGCATCGCCGTTGATGGTGCCAGAGAGCACCCGCAGCAGCGAAAGCTGCCCGGCAAAGGGGTCGGCCAGGGTTTTGAAAACAAAGCAGGCCACCGGGGCATCGGGATCGGGGGCGCGTTCTGCGCCATCGCGGCCCGCAAAGGGCGGGCGGTCGAGGGGCGATGGCAGCAGGGCTTCGATGGCGGCCAGCACGGCTTCGCCGCCCTTGTTTTCAAGCGCGGCGCAGGCCAGCACCGGCGTAAGTTCACCCTTGATGACGCCCGCGCGCAGGCCGGTTTTCAGGTCTTCTTCGGAAAGAATGCCTTCTTCCAGATACTTTTCCATGAGAAGTTCATCGCTTTCAGCGATATTCTCCACGGTCACATCGCGCAGCAGGCTTATGTCGTCTGCCAGGGCAGCGGGAATTTCGGCCTCGGCTGTGGCGCCATTTTCGCCAAACATGCGGGCTTTGCCCGTCAGCACATCGGCCACGCCCACAAAAGAATCGCCCTGGCGGATGGGCAGCTGCAATACCACCGGCTTGACGTTGAGACCGGCAAGGCCGTCAAGGGCCATCTGAAAATCGGCGCGGTCACGGTCTATCTTGTTGACCACCATGACAACGGGCAAACCGGCAGCGCGAACAATATTCCAGAATTTTTTGGCAAGGGGGCGCACGCCGTCCACGGCATCCAGCACAAAAATTACGCTGTCCACACCCTTGAGCAGGCATTCCATGTCGCCGGTAAAGTTGCCGTCGCCGGGAATATCCAGCAGAAAATGTCGATTTTTATTCCAGAGGTAGGTGGCGCAGGAGGGTTGGATGGAGCCACGCCGGCGGATTTCTTCGGGCTCGTAGTCAAGGCTGGTGGTTCCGTCTTCTACAGCCCCCAGGCGATTCACCGCCCCTGCCTTGTACAGCAGCATCTCGGCCAGAGATGTTTTGCCGCAACCGCCGGTTCCGACGATGGCGAACGTGCGTTGCATTTCCAGTGGAGTAGGCATGGTTGTCTCCCTTCGTAAGCGATATGGCGCGCCCGTGGCGGCCTGGTGAACGAAACTAGGGAAAGGAACAGGTCTTCCATCTGCTATTGGCTCTCACGTTACAGGCTTGCGGCAAAAAAGGAAAGGGGCTCTGTATTTTGATGTAAGGCTTTACGCTTGACAGCAAGGCCCGCCGCTGTGACAGTTAGTTGGATATACACTGGAGCAGGCGGAGGAAGCGGCCATGGCTTTATGGGAATGGGCCGCCGCTGGCGCGGTTTTTGTGGCGATTGTGGTTATGTGCGCGCGCTTTATGAACCGTGGTTTGACCACGCTTGAGGACGAGCGCGCCCAGTGCTTTGAGAAAATTCGCCAGATAGAAGAAAAAATTAAAGAAGATCAGAAAAATATGCCTTCCAGCGAGCATCTGCGTATTGCCCGTGCCGGGCTGGAGGATATTTTGCGTCTGGCTGGCAATCCCGCTGGTATGCGGCTTGAGGCTGTGGCAGGGGGGCTTGGCGAGGCGCAGGGTGAAGCCCTGGTGCTGCATCTGCCAGAGGGCGAGTTGCGTATCTGCCTGAGCATGCGCGAACGTGAGCTCAAGGGGGTGCGCAAGGTGGCCCACGGGCAAGCCCGCTGGCATTTGAGCGGGCTTGGCGAACCCCAGGAATACACTGATCTTGTGCCGCTCATGCGCGCCGTCAGCGCCCGGCTTGCGCTCTGCATGTGCAGTGCCGATGGCGGCAAGGCGTCATTTTGCCCTCTGGGCGACCCTGCGGCAGATGTGCCGCCAGAACTGCCGCATCTGGCAAGGCGTTTTACAAGCGCACGGCCAGCGCGGCCACGGCGACAGCCCAAGCTGCCCAGTGAACTGGAGCGGTCGGGCGATGTGCGCTTTACCCGCCGAACTGTGGGGCCCAAATCTGCCGCTGCCAGGGGCAAGAACCGCTGAGATTTTTGTACCGGCAGCATTGGCGAGGGTTTGAAAAATGCCGCCGCAGGGGTATGCGACGGCAGGGTGGCTAGGCTGTAAAGGTGAGGCTGCGAAACCAGTCTGGCACAGGAACAGGGCGGCCCTGGTGATTGATAAGGGCGTGCTGGGTCATGCCCGTGGCAAGAAGTGTTGTCTTGTCCTCGTTCCATATCTCATATACAAAGCGCATGGATGCGCGCCCCCATTCCGCAATGCCGGCGCGTACAAGCACAAGGTCGTCATAGCGGGCAGAAGAGCGGTAGCGGCACTGAGCCTCGCGCACGGGCAGAATAAGGCCCCTCTTTTCCACTTCGGCATAGCTCATGCCGCAACGGCGAATGTATTCGCTGCGCGCACGTTCGAACAGGTGTAGATATTCTGCATAATACAGCACGCCCATGGTGTCGGTTTCTCCGTAAGACACACGGTGCGGCATCCAAATATCAGGGGTAGGAAATTGATCATGCACGAAACGGCTCCTTGTTATGCGTTTTACGGGCATTGTCGCAACGAATTTGCAGCGCGTACTGGTGGCATGCTGCGCAAGCTGACGCTGCTGGTGCTCTGTATGGCACTGTTTGCCTGCGCCAAGCAGGCTCCGCCGCCAGTGGTGGAAAGAAATCTGCCGCCGGTGGGTTTTGAAAGCCCGGAATTTTTTGTGAGCAATCTTGTGCCCTCCAGTCAGGAACTGACAAGCTGGAAGGACATGGGCCCCAGTGTGCGCAAGTCGCTGCGCTACGTCAACAGCAAGCCCAGGGATGGCATTGCCGTGCAGCGCCCCGGCCTTACGGTAACCTGGGGTGAAATGACGCGCACGCTTGAGCGGCTTCAGGAGCTCTTGCCCCGGCTCGACAGCGAACCCAATCTGCTGCTTGAGAATTTTCGCTGGGTAGAGGTGACGGGCGGCATCAACTATTCCGGCTACTACGAGCCCGCCGTGCGGGCCAGCCGTACACGCAAGCCGGGGTACACCCAGGCCATCTACAGCGTGCCCCCCGATCTGAATTCGGTTATTGCCAAGCGCGGCCAGTATTATGACCGGCGTACCATCGAAGAAAAACAGGTGCTTGCGGGCAAGGGGCTGGAACTGGCCTGGGCCGCAGACCCCGTTGATGTTTTTTTTCTTGAAATTCAAGGCTCTGGCCGCCTGATTTTTGACGACGGCACCCAGGCCTATGTGAACTACGCCGGACAGAACGGCCACAAGTACAAAAGTTCTGGCCGCATCATGCGCGAAAAGCATCTGCTGCAACGGGGCGATATTTTTGAACAGCGTGAATGGTTCAAAAACAACCCCGGTCGAGTGCGCGAAATTCTCAACGACAATCCGAGCTACGTCTTCTTCAAGTACGGTACGCGTGGCCCCATGGGCGCCATGGGCTATCAGGTGGACGACTGGCTGACCCTTGCCACGGACAGAGGCTTTATTCCTCTGGGTTCCATTGTGGCCTACGGGGTGAATATTCCTGATGAAACCAGGGGCAAGCTGCCCCTGCGCGGCATTGGTTTTGCCCAGGATGTGGGCGGGGCCATCAAGCGCAACCGCATTGATATCTTTTGCGGTGGCAACGACCGGGCAAACTACGTAGCCAGCCATCTGGATGCCAAGGGGCCTGCCTGGGTGCTGCTGCTGCGGTAGACGGGGCGGCAAAAACTTGAGGCCGAAGCGGTTGATAGCTGCTTCGGCCTTTTTTTGCAGCCTTTTTCGCACATCCGAATTTTTCTTGTTATGGATATCAGATATTTTTTCTTCAATTCTGAATGTTTGGCTGGTTTAATGCGATTCAACCGGCTGCCCGCAAAAGGCGCGTGCCCCAATCGTTACATGCCTACTGATTAAAATCCTTGACTTATCTCGGCTAATGGGTATTTATCGAATTGTGCACTAGCAGCCTGTTCTAAATTGAACAACCCGTTTTTTGATAATGGGTATGGCTATAGTGTACGGGAACTGCTAATGGGTTCCCCCTACCCCCTTCCTTGAGGCAGATGTATTTCTGTCTCCCAAGTCGGTTGCGACCAGCAGGGCTGTGAAGCGTGGCTAATTGTCACGGTTTTTTCAGAAACTGTGATGGCTGCACGAAGTCTATGCCAGTTCTCCAGTTTGACGCATTGTTTCTTGCAGCACTCGAAATGCGTGCGTTGTCCAGACCACTCCCTCACACAAAGCATCCTCGCGTCCGTTTTATGGGTTTGCCAGTTATCTGGCAACGCACTGAACACGCAGCAACATTCCTCTTGTCGCCCCGGTTTTTGTTGATAACATTTGTTATTTCCGGGTAATTGCATGCCTGTGGCGTGCAGAGGAGGCTATTCCCATGAGTGGTAGAGTTTTTGAGTATATGGCGATTATGGATCGTATCAAAACGGTCACGCAGTGCAGAACCCAGCAGGAGCTGGCGCAGTTCTTTGACGTGTCGCAATCCTGTATTTCCGACTCCAAAAAGCGGCTGGCCATTCCTTCCAAGTGGCTGCTCAGCCTGCTGAAGAAAAAGGGCATCAACCCGGAATGGGTACAGAAGGGCATGGGCCCGAAGTTTTTGTTGCCCTACGATGAAGACAGGGGCGCGGTGTGCAGCATTTACGCCAGAACGCCAGACAAGTGCCCCCTGCAACACATTGTTTCGGACATCGGCAAGCTGGTTACCCGGGCAGAGGGCATGGGCCGCAGCGCCTAGGCTCATTGGCGGTTCTGGGGCGGGCAAAAAGCCCGACCCCGGCCAGATCTGGGTGCGCATGCGGCCTGCCTGTTAAAGCGTGTTGCGCATGTGCGCGGGAGAATCATGTCCATACCGACTGCGCGTTTGACCCTGCTCAACAGTGGGCAGGAAGCTTCAAGCAATCTGGCCGAAGGGCTGGCAGTTGATTTTGCTGTTCTGATGGCTGCGGCTCTGCCTCAGGCCCCTGCGGTTGCGCTGGAAAAAATGCGCAAGGCCGCAACCTGGGGTATTTCAAAGCGCATGGTGCTGGCTGGAGAGATAGTGCTTGATGCCGTGGGGAGGCAGGGGCTGAAGGCCCTTGCCGGGCATCGCTCTGACACGGTTCGCGGGTGGGTCTGTTACGCTCTGGCGTTTGACTACGGTTTGCAGAACCCCGCAGAGCCGCTGGAAAATCTGCTGGAGGCTGTACGCCCTCTGGCTGATGACGAACATTTTGGCGTGCGCGAGTGGGTATGGCTGGCTGTGCGGCCCCATATCGCGGCGCGCCCACACCAGGCCATAAGCCACCTTGCTGGCTGGGCCACGGCACACTCAGAGAGGGTGCGCCGTTTTGCCTCCGAAAGTACGCGGCCACGCGGTGTATGGTGCGCGCACATGAACATTCTTAAGGAAGATCCTTCCCTTGGGCTGCCAGTGCTGGAACCGCTGAAGGCTGATCCCGCAAAATATGTGCAGGACAGCGTAGGCAACTGGCTGAACGACGCCGCCAAGTCACAGCCGCAATGGGTGCGCGCCCTGTGCGATACGTGGCTTGCCCAGAGCCCCGGCAAGGCAACAGGGTATATTTGCAAAAGGGCCCTGCGCAGCCTTGCTGGCAAATAACGCGATTTTTTATAAAAAAGGCCCGTGTCGCTTGCTGCAACAGATGCAGTCGGCGGCACGGGCCTTTTGTTATGCGCTGGATCGGCTGGGCTTACAGCTGTGCTTCAAGAAAAGCGCGGAAAGCCTGCTTGGTGGCAAACAGGTCGGCGCTGCTGGCCAGTTCAAAGGGGCTGTGCATGGAAAGAATCGCGGGGCCGAGGTCGATAACCTGCATGCCGTAGGCGGCCAAAAACAGGGCCACCGTGCCGCCGCCGCCGTGGTCAACCTTGCCGAGCTCTGCGGCCTGCCATGCAATACCCTTGCCGTTAAAGAGGCCGCGCAGCGTACCGAAAAATTCTGCATCTGCCTCGCTGGCTCCGTACTTGCCACGTGAACCCGTAAACTTTGAAAACACCGGCCCGTAGCCCAGCTGGGCCGCGTTCTGCTTTTCATGCACGTCCTGGTAATCGGGATCCAGCGCTGCGGAAACATCGGCAGAAAGCGCCCGCGTTTCGAGCAGCACGTGCGAGGAGGGCAGATCTTTTTCCCACGCTCGGGCGAGGTCTTCGACACAATACTGCATAAAGCGCGATGCCGCACCCGTGGCACCGTCCGAGCCAATCTCTTCTTTATCCCAAAAAATCACGGCCATGCTGCGCCCGGTTGCTTCGGCCTCCAGCAGGGCCTCAAGCGCGGTAAACACGCAGATGCGGTCGTCCTGTCCGTAGCCGCCGATCATGGCCTTGTCAAAACCCACAAAGCGTGCAGGCCCGGCGGGCACAGCCTGAAGCTCTGCCGTGATCAGGTCTTCTTCGCAGATGCCGTATTTTTTGTGCAGCAGTTCAAGCAGCTGGGCCTTGATGGGGTCTTTGGGCGCGTCTGCCTTGCTCTGCTTGCCAGCCTTGGGTGTGCTGTGGGCCAGAATGATGTTGAGCTTTTCGCCCTCAAAAGCCTCGCTGACAGGCTGGGTGACCTGCTTTTGCGCCAGATGCGGCAAGAGGTCGGCAATGCAGAACACGGGTTCGCCGGGCTTTTCGCCAATGGTTACGGAGATGGATTCGCCATTCTCGCGCACGATGACACCGTGCAGGGCCAGAGGGCGCGCCAGCCACTGATATTTGCGGATACCGCCGTAATAGTGCGTTTTGGCCTGGGCCACGCCGGGCTGCTCGATGAGCGGGCGCTGCTTGAAATCCAGACGCGGCGTGTCGGCGTGCGCGGCCAGCAGCGAAAGGCCCTGGCTGAGGGGCAGCGCACCCTTGCGGGCCGCAAAGATGGCCTTGCCCCGCAGCCCGCGCATCACGCGGTCACCACTGAAGTCTTCTGAATAGCCATTTTCCGCAAGACGCTGACGCACGTATTCCACGGTTTCTCGTTCAGTCTTGCAGCGGGTGAGAAATTCAATGTAGCGCTGGGCTAGAGCTTCCATATCCTTGCGGGTTTTGGAATCGGCATTTTCCCAGATGCTTTGGGGTTTGTAGGCAAGCGATTTTTCCATGGTACTATTCCTTTACTTTCGCCAATGGCGATTTGCTGTATTTATACGGTTTGTCTGCTTGCGGTGTTCAGCGCTTCGCGCAGCACGCGCAGCACATCGGGGTATTCTTTTACGTCAAGCGTGCGGGGGTCGAGGCAGAAGGCATCGTCTTCAAGTCTGCCGATAAGCGGGGGAACCGTTTCGAGCAGTGCCGCCTTGAGCGCCGTGGAGCTGCACCCGGCAGGCCGGACGCACACCAGGGTTGTGGGCAGATCGTACTGGGGAAAGGCCCCGCCGCCAACCCGCGAAACATCTTCGCGCACGCTTATTTCGCACAGTGTTTGCTGCGCGTTGAGCCCCTTGCGCAGCCGGTTTGCCAGATTGCGGGCAGCCTTGGCAAGCTCTGCTGGCGGGCAGGTGATCATGCGCAGTGTGGGCACGCTCTGGCGGGCTTTTTGCGGGTCAAGGTAGAGGCGCAGTGTGGCCTCAAGCGCAGAAAGGCACAGCTTGTCGCAGCGCAGGGCCCGTGTGAGCGGGTTGCGCTTGAGCTGCTCAACCATGCTTTTGCGGCCTGTGATGATGCCCGCCTGCGGGCCGCCAAGCACCTTGTCGCCCGAAAATGTGGCAATGTCTGCGCCCTGGGCAAGAACTTCGGGCACGGTGGGCTCGTTGGGCAGACCGCAGGATGAAAAATCCATGAGGCTGCCGCTGCCGAGGTCTTCTATGAGTGGCAGGCCGTGCTCGCGCGCCAGAGCGGAGAGTTCTGACAGGCCTACGGCGGCGTGAAAGCCCACAATGCGGTAATTCGACGTGTGTACGCGCATGAGCGCGCGCGTATTCTCGTTGATGGCGGCGCTGTAATCGCGCAGATGGGTGCGGTTGGTGGCCCCCACCTCACGCAGGGTGGCCCCGCTTTTTTCCATCACCTCGGGTATGCGAAAGCTGCCGCCTATTTCAACCAGCTCGCCGCGCGAAACAATCACCTCGCCGCCCTTGCAGAAGGTATCGAGCACCAGCAGCACGGCGGCGGCATTGTTGTTGACCACCAGAGCCGCCTCGGCCCCGGTGATGCGGCAGATAAGATCCTCAACCAGAGCATGGCGGCTGCCCCTGCCGCCTGTTGCCAGATCAAGCTCCAGATTGCAGTAGCCTGTTGCGGCCTGCACCACGGCTTGCCGGGCTTCTTCTGCCAGTACCGAGCGCCCCATGTTGGTGTGTACCACAACGCCTGTGGCATTGAGGGCCGAACGGAATCTTGGCCGCAGCCCGCGCTGCACGAATTCCAAAAGAGCAGGCAGCTGGTGCTCAAGGCGCAGGCTGTCGGCATCCTTGCATGCCCCGGCACGGATGCTTTCGCGCTTGTTTTCCCAGAATGCGGCCACAAGATCGCGCAACAGGGCATGCGGTGTCTGCTGGCTGTCTGCCAGCGCGGCATCGGCGTGGTGCAGGGCGGCAAGGCTTGCATCAACAGAAGGAATGGCGCGAAAGAGAGTCTGCATGGGCTTCCTTATGTACTGCTAAAAATGAAAACAGGGTGCCTGATACATTGAAATTATATCCTTTGGCAGCGCGGTCAATATGTCATCTGCGCGCTACGCGGGTTCAGGGGGCTTGCAGGGTATGCGTCTGCATCTGCGCCTGTACAAGCCCCTGTGGATGCAGCGCAAAAAATTCAGAAAGCAGGTACAGCGATCCGCTCATGAGCACCGGGCGGGCCTCGCTGGCTTCGGGCAGGGCGCGGGCCAGTTCCAGTGCCTGGGCCAGTGCCTGCGGCCCTGGTGGCAAAGCCTGCGCTGTGGCGGGGGGCAGGCTGTTGCAGGCTTCGGCAATGTCGTTTGCCTCTGCTGCCCTGTGGTTATCGAGTGTAAGCACAAACATGGGGGCCTCGCCCAGATAGTGCTTGAGCATCTGGGCGGCGGGCAACCAGTCTTTATCCGCAAGGCAGGAAAAAATGGCTCCGGCGGGTTTGATGCCCTCGGCGCGCAGGGCTTTGATCAGCGCTGCCATGCCGTGGGGATTGTGGGCTCCGTCGAGCAGCAGCGGTGGCAGGGTGGCCGAGCCGGGCAGGCGTTGCAGGCGGCCCGGCATAAAGGCCTGCATCAAACCTTGCTCCTGTGTGGGCATGTCATTGGCAGTTTTGTGCAGCATGGGGGCAAGCTGCTGCCATGCCGCTAGGGCCAGGCCAGCATTGATGCGCTGGTGGGGACCATTGAGGCCAAGGCGCAGGCCCGCTGGCGCGGGGCTTGCCCTGAAAATGGGGGCCTTGTGCGCGTGCGCGGCATTTTCCAGTGCCCTGGCGGCCTCTGGAAACTGCGTAACACTGCACACGGGCGCTGCGCTGCGTATGGCGGCGGCCTTGTCTGCCGCAATGTCGGCAAGGGTGGGGCCAATGACATCCTTGTGGTCAAGGGCAATGGGCGCGTAACACAAAATATCGGCGGCCACTGCGGTGGTGGCGTCGTGCATGCCGCCAAGGCCAGCCTCAAGCACTGCCAGCTCCACCCCCTCACGGGCAAAAACCAGCAGGGCGAGAACGGTAAGAAATTCAAAATAGGTCAAATCCGGGGCAACAGCCATAACCTGATTGGCCGGTTCAACCCAGCTTTCTGCGGGCCATGGGGCGCACATGGGCTGTTCCGGCCCGCCAATGCGGATGCGTTCTGTGGGACTGACAAAGTGTGGAGAGGTGTACAGGCCCACACGGCAGCCGTGCGCAAGCGCAAGGGAGGCCAAGAAGGCCGACGTGGAGCCCTTGCCGTTGGTGCCCAGTACCTGGGCCACCACAAAGGGCGGGCGGGCAATATCAAGGGCTGCCAGGGCACGGCGCATGCGGCCAAGACCCATATCCATATGAAAAAGACCCAGACCATCCAGATGGCGCTGGATGTCTGCGGGGGTGGTAAACGTGTTATTCATGCAAAGAGCTTAGCGCAAAGCGGGCGGTATGTCAGCGGCAGAACTGCGGCCTGCCGCGCTGCCCTTGGTGGAATTGCGGTGTGATTTTTGCGGCGGGCAGGGCCATGCGCGGCAGAGCTTGACGGCATGGGGAGCTATCTCTATATTGTGCGCCACACGGCTGGGTTCTGCCCCATGCCATATGCGCCCGTAGCTCAGTTGGATAGAGCAGGAACCTTCTAAGTTCTTGGTCAGGGGTTCGATTCCTCTCGGGCGCGCCAATAAAATCAAGCTCTTATGGTCTATAAGCCATGGGAGCTTTTTTATTTCCCAACACAGTTCCCAACACTTATAATAAGTGCGCGGCGTGGTTGGCACTGATTTGCGCGCTCGTGGGCATATCGATCAAAGTAAAAAAGCCGGGTTTAAAACTCGGCTGTCTTTCATCGATGAAAATGCCCCGCTTACGCGGGTCAAGATGGATTAGCCTGGGCCGTTCTTAACTACGGCTTTGGACAGCAAATTTACAACATCAAGCATTTTTTCGCCATCGGGACGCTTACTGACGTTGGCATCTATAGGGGCAGGAAACAACGTTTTTGCAGCTTCCATCAGCACCAGGCTTTTATGGGCTGGCTCTGCTGTTTTGTAGAATGCCTTGAAAACATGAAGAGTTGTTGCCAAATGTCTGTATATGAGTTCTTTTTCCCTAGCAATAGAATATCTCTTAGACACCCAAACAAAAAAAGCTAACAATATTGCAATGATTGGTATTCGTTCAGCATAAAGGTAAAAAAGATCAAAATACGTTTTTTTCTCTAAACTTACTAGATTACAAGTAAACAGCACAACAATCCAAACAATGCCTATGAAAAATGCACAAGAAACTATTAGCCATGCGGTCTTAGCAAAGCTTTCATCACCAGCAATGTCACTGTACTTTTTTGAAAATAAATGGACACCTGTTTTTGCGTAAATTGTCTTTACTTCATCTCTATAATTTTGAAGTTCAGATTTAATCTCGCTTAGTTCTTCAATTGAACTTTCGATTTTTATTATTTTATTGCTGCAAAAAATATAGTAAATTGTCGCAATTTCATACTCAATGCTGGATATATTTTCACTTATATATTCAATAACTGTACCAAGGCTTTCTGATAAGATTGATGTATACTTATGTTCTAGCATTATTTCATTTTTATAGCCATTCTTATTCAAATCTGTTCTTATGGCACATAATAGTCTAATTATGTATGATACGTGGGGGTATATGGCCTTATTGGGGTTGCTTTGTGCAAGTGAAAGGCGTAATTCAAATAATTTTTGAATTATTGGAAATGATATTTTATCATCTTTAAGGTTATTTAGAATATTGTATGTATCAATTTCGCTAAACATACTAAAATATTCAAAATCAGTATCTTCTGAAGCCTCATTTTTATTGGATGTAGGCATTATTGCTCCATATTTTTTAGTTTATAATTTAGCGCAGCAGTGAATTATTGACACGTCCGCTAAGATAGTCTTCTAAAAAATAATAGCGTCCATTTTATCTATAATGCAAGATAAAATGGGGAACAAGGTAGCAATGTTTTATCGAACTATAGCAACAAATCCACTCGGGCGGCCAGTACATGCGCAAATGCGCTGGTTGACCCAATTTAAGGCTCTAACCAATACGCGCAAGTGAAGAGTAGAGTGTTTGCCGAGAAACACCTAAGTCTCGTGCAATTTGTGCGATCTTGGCCCCAGCATTAATTTGTTCGCGGACTTCGGCTATTTGGGCTGCATCTAGTGCCGCCTTACGGCTTTTGTATTTTCCTTCCTTCTTTGCCTGGGCGATGCCTTCGCGCTGGCGCTCCCGAATCATGGCCTGTTCAAATTCAGCCACGCTGCCGATGATCTGCAACTGAAGGCGCTGGAACGGGCTGTCTTCCACTGTAAAGATCAATTTTTTTGCCGATGCCTGTATGCACGGATATTTGTATAATGTGTATTTTAGTTTATGCAAAAATAAAAAAGCCTGCTCACAACATGAGCAGGCTCGCAAGTATCACGGCTTGAATTTTTAAGGCTTATTCTAAATGTCCAGCAACCGACGCGGGTCAATGTTCAGTGCATCGGCCAGCAGGCGGGCGTTCTTTTTGCCGATGGGGCGCTTGCCGTTTTCCATGGCAGACAAGTGCGGTACGCTGATCCCGGTCATTTCGGAAAGCTGCCGTTGCGTGAGGTTCTCCCGATATCGAGCGCCGCGCAGATACATGGCGGGGATACACTCTTCACCCGTGAGGCCCAAGGCTTCCCGCCAGGGAATCGACTCGTTTTCCTCCCGCAGGCCATAGCCGTGCATGGTGTTCAAAATTTTCTCTACCATGTCATGAGGCACGGCAAAGGAAAGGATTTTTGTGTCAGTACGGGGCGCGTTCGTGCGTTCCAACATATGTCACCTCGATAAGTTTCATGCAATCTGCGCTTTCTTCCCATACGGCCACATATGTGGGGTGGCCTTTCTTCAAATGGCAGTGATGGGTTTTTGCATCCAGCTTGCCATAATTGGGCCAGTCACCGCGCACCGGCCCGCTAAGCTCAATGTCGAGCATAAGCGCGAGTAGCGTTTCAAATACAACCTTGGGGAGGCGCACAAGCTGTTTTTGCGCTTTGCGGGTAACATTGACTGTCCAAGCCACTACTGATCTCCCTTGGGTGTATAGTTGCCATTTTTTGGCAACCTGTCAAGACCGTTATTTGTCTGTCGTGCCTATATCAAGGCAATCGTTAATAACGCTGGCGGCCTTGCGCAAAGCCTCATCTCGCAAATGGCTGTATCGTTGTGTCATGGCCGGGCTTTCGTGCGTGAGGAGCTTTTGCAGGGTGTAAAGATCAACTTGGCCACTGCTGATAAGCATGCTGGCGTAAGCATGCCGCAGGCCGTGCATGGGCCGAAAATCTTTGGGCAGTCCTGCCTTGTCACGAACACGGCGGGCTATGCGCCGGAAATCTTGCCGTTGTCCCCCGTCCTTGCCTGGGAATACAAATTCACTGGTGTGGTCAAGTGCAGCAAGGATGTGCCGCGCGGCGGCGGTCATGGGGATAAATTGGGGTTTTCCTTTTTTGGCAGAAGCGCCTTGCAGCGTGATTATGTCGCGGTCAAAGTCGCAGTCGCTCCAGCGCAAAGCCAGTAGCGCGCCACGGCGCATTCCTGTTACCAGTGCAAGGCGAAGGATGCCCACAGCATTTTGATCAGGTTCTTCATCCAGTGCCGTGAGGTAAGCGGCAAGCTGTTTGTCTGTGAATGCCTCTGTGCGTTCATTGTCCACCTTGGGCATTTCGAAATGCAAGGCCGTTGGCATATCGCATAGCCCGCGTTTTATCCCAAAGCGAATGATGCGCCTTATCTGCCCCAAAATGTTTTTGATGGTTTGGGGGGAATATCCATCCTTGGTCATTCGTCCGCGAAGGATATCAATGTCAGCGGTGGAAATGTCGGCAATCATCTTGGCGGACAGGCTAGGGGCAATGTGCTTCTGGTAGCGAAAGGCATCGCCTTTGGCTGAAGGCTTGCTTGCATTTACCTCATGGTACAGGAGCCAGAGCCGGGAAAATGTGAGGGGGCCACCTTCAGCAAATTGAGCGGCTTCAGCCGCCGCTCTGCGCTCGGTATTTGATTTTTCTGAGCCTGAAGCCCGAAGGGCGCGAATGCGGTTCGCCTTGGCCGCGCTCATGCCCTCTGATTCTCTTCCTATGGGTTCTTCAATGAGCTTGCCGGAACGGCCCTCGCCTGCGCGGCGGTAGATGATATAATACTGGCGTTCTTCGCCAAGACCATCTAGCCTTGACTGAAGGCGAAAGAACACGCCGGGATATTTTGTCTTTCCTCTTTTTGCGGCAGCCATTTTCTATCTCTAGTTGAGGGTTGCAGGTGTTATTCTTCCCAACACCATTCCCAACACGCAAGGCCAAAATAGAGGGTAAAAGACGGTAGGTCAACGAAATTAAATTAAAAAAAACCTTTATAAATAGCAAGATATGGTAATTTGCAGTAAATGGCAGAATGATAGAGCAGGAACCTTCTAAGTTCTTGGTCGTGGGTTCGATTCCTGCCGGGCGCGCCAATAAAATCAAGTCCTTATGAATGTTTTCGTGAGGACTTTTTTGTTTCCTCAGTTTGCCCATTTTTTTGTCGAGGCGCTATGCCCCCCCCCGTCAATGATGTGGCTCCGAGAAATGGAGCTGCCATGAAAAGGATACCTCTTGTTACATTTGGCATGGGAAGGGGCACGGGGCTGGCTGCCGGTTTGCTTGTGTGGCGTGATTTCGGCGTGTGCTGTAATAATTTGATTTAATTGTATAAAAAATGTTTTCCTGTGGCCTTTTTAATGTTGCCATGCGCCTTGACAGAATGCCTGAAAATGTGGCACGAAAAAAAGGCCATAATCTTTATTATGGCGGATGCTGATCAAGCCATCCCCTAGTTCTGCCTCCAGTGCGCACGAGCTACATTAGCTCTGCGCATCGATAACAAGAATTTTTGGCAGGCCTTTTTTCTGCCACAGAAAGTTCTTTTTATCTGCGAAGGGTTATCCTTCTTTATTCCCATCTATCTTAGCGCACTTGGTGCTTATTTCAGTTGAACGCAAGGCCGCCGCAACTGCGGTATATTACGTCTTGCGTGTATGACTGGGTGTTATTTATTACCCAAAAAGAAGGTATTTCCATGGCAGACATCAAACTTACCCGTCCCGAAGCTGGTCAGAATGTTGTTGTTCCCAGCTCTCCCGATGCCCGCATGGTTCTTGATTTTCCTGCTGATCAGGTCAGCATTGAGCGCCCTCAGGGTTCTGATAGCCTGTTCTTTCGATTTGACGATGGTTCGTCCATCGAATTGCAGAGCTTTTATACGCAGTACAACAAGGACGCCATCCCCTCGTTTGAAGTGGACGGACAGCTCATTGCCGGCGCAGACTTTTTCAACGCATTTGGGCCAGATCTTGCCCCTGCCGCTGGCCCTGCCGCCTCACCTACGCGAGGAGGCAGATATACCGATTACACCAATGCCGGGCTTGAAGATGGCGTTAACCATCTTGACGGCCTCGATTACCGTTTGGGCTTTGGCGGTGTAACAGATGAAACGCTGGACACATACGCAAGCGTGCCCAATTTTGCTCCTGTGCTCTCCACCGGCGGCGCGTCCATAAATATGGGGATTACCGAAGCAGGCGTGGGGCAGCCGCACATGGCGCCCATAACCGGCAGTTTTTCGGCGCATGACCCCGATGGTGATTCCCTTACCGCTACGGTCAACATTGGCGGCAAGTCTGTGCCGATCAGTGGTGTCACCACCATTGAGAGCGATTTTGGCAAGTTGATTATCACGCCTGTGGGTGGCGGCGGTGATGTCACCTACAATTTTTCTTACGAGCTCAACGACACTCCTTATGGCCATGCAGACAGCCTTGCCAAGGGCGAAACGCAGGCAGACCCCATCTCCATTGTCATAAGTGACGGGCGGGGACACACAGTTACGCAGCCCATCAGTGTTACGATTACGGGCTCCAACGATGCGCCCGACATCCAGAAGGTTGACGATTTTCAGTTGCGCGACAATGGCGTGTTCGCCGCCAACGAGAGAACAAACACTCTCAACGGCGATGAGAACCACAAAACCACCGATGCCGGTCAGGCCACGCCCGGGGTTCTGCCCCCAGACGGAGAGCACCGCGTTTTTGCCGAAGGGCAGATTGTGGCCAAGGATCCCGACCATAATGATGTGCTGACCTACGGCATCAAGGAAATCGTCGTTGGCAACACCACGTATAACACCAGCGTTGATTTTACCGCTATGCAGAGCGATGTGGACCATGCCGCGTACAACAAGGTTATTGCTACAGAATACGGCAAGCTCTACTACAACACTGAAACGGGCAAATACCGTTTTGATATTGACACCACCGAGGGTGGATCTGCTGACAAATTGAGCGAAGGGCAAACCGTCAACCTTGCCATTACCCCCACGGTTACGGATAAGGAAGGAGATTCCGACCTTGATCCCAATGCCTTGCGGGCCGATCAGGGCGGGGCTGCTGTTAATGGCACCATTGATATTGCCATTCACGGCAGCAACGAAGCCCCGGTGTTGACGCACAGCTCCAATCTTTCGATTACCGAGCACGGCAAAATCAACAGCACGGACGTTACCCCCGATGGTACTCTGGCCCATCCTTACACTGTTGTATCAGGCACGCTTACCAGCTCTGATTTCGATAGTGATGCCAAGCCCACCTATGGCCTGGTGCTGGATCCGTTATACACCCCGGTCAACGGCGCTGCCACGCTTACTGGCGGCACGGTAGTAACCGATCAGACCTTGTACGTTATTGATGTTAACGGTACACCTACCGTGGTTGGTACCCAGCCCACAGGAGCCGCCCTCGACAGCTGCTACGGCGAGCTGAAAATGGATTCCAACGGAACCTATACATTCACCCTGCACGACGACGCTAAGATTGTGCAGGCCTTGGACGACAGCGGAACCAACACCTCTGCCCTGATCAAATTTACTGTGGTGGTGCAGGACAGCCACGGCGCGTATGATTACAAGGAGCTGAGCGTTACCATCAATGGCAGCAACGATGCACCCACGCTGGTAACGTCAGCTCCCGGCTCTGTGAAAGAAAGCGGCGTGTATTTTAGCGATGGGCTTGTGACCAGCGCGCACGGCTATGCCCTGACAACAGACGAGAACAAGGCCACTACCGCCGTTACGGCCAACGCGGCAGCAGTAGGCGACCAGCATCAGCTCACCGTTACCGGTGTTATCAGCGGTGCCGATGTGGACGCGCAGGATAAGCTGGACTTTGGCTTTTCGTTGACCGGGGCGGGGGCAAGCGCCACTGCCGGAGGTTCAGCGGCTCTGGTTACAGACCTGTATGTGGTCAAGGACGATGCCGCAGCCAATGGATACAGGCTTGTGGCCGCTTCTGCCGCCAAGGCCAGCGATATCACCAATTCTTACGGTCGGCTGACCATAGACAACAGTGACGACAAAACCGGCACCTACACCTTTACCCTTAATGACAAGGCCAACGGCCCTGCCAACGCGCTGGGTGAAAATGAATCAAAGATTCTGGTAATTGCGCCCACGGCGTCAGATGGTTCTGTCATCACCACTGCCGACAGCAGCCACACGTTTAGCATCACGATTAACGGCACCAACGACCAGCCCACCATCACCAGCGCGGCCTGGAACGGTGGCACAAACGTTGTAAAAGAGCAGGGCTTTGTTAACCCTACCGCTTCGTCGGTCATCAGCGGCACAGTTGTGGGCCACGACAGCGACAGCAACGATCAGCACCATCTTACCTACGGTTTTGCCGCCGGTAGCGAACTGGTCAAGACCATGTAAGTGGTTCCCAACGGGAATTCGTATACGTTGTCGGCCACAGAACCTCTCGATGGCAACTTCTACGGCAAGTTTGTCATGACCGACCAGAGCGCTGGCACGTATGAATTCCAGCTGAACAACAGCGCCACCTGCGTACAGGCCCTGGACGATGGCAAAAACCTTTCCGTCACAGCCAGTGTGGCCGTTATTGACCCGCAGGGCGCGTACAGCACCAAGGCTGTCAGCCTGACCATCAAGGGCAGCAATGACGCGCCCACGCTTACTGGTGCCGAATCTGGTGCAGTGAAAGAAAGCGGCGTGTATGCCGACGGCGCACTGAAGCCCAGTGACCACGGTTATACCCTGACAACAGACGAGAACAAGGCCACTACCGCCGTTACGGCCAACGCCGCAGCGGTGGGCGACCAGCATCAGCTCAGCGTTACGGGCGTAATCAGCGGTGCCGATGTGGACGGCACGGACAAGCTGAACTTCGGCTTTTCGCTGAACGGGCCTGGTGCGGCCTCTGTGCCGGGTGGCAATTCAGCTCTGGTTACTGACCTGTATGTGGTCAAGGACGATGCAGCAACCGATGGATACAGGCTTGTGGCGGGAAGCAGTGCCACCGCTGCGGACAAGGCCGATGCCTACGGACATCTGACCATGAACAACGCGGCGGACAAGTCCGGCACGTACACCTTTACGGTCAACAATGCTGCCAACGGCCCCTCCAACGCCCTGGGCGAAAACCAGCACGTCAGCTTTACCATCACCCCCACGGTGACGGACGGCTCGGTGCTTGTAACCGGTGACAGCGGCAAGAGTTTTACCATCACGGTGAACGGCACCAACGATCAGCCCACCATCACCAGCGCTTCCTGGACGGGCGGAGTGAACTCGGTAACGGAGCAGGGGGCTGTTGACCCTACCGCTTCGTCGGTCATCAGCGGCACAGTTGTGGGCCACGACAGCGACAGCAACGATCAGCACCATCTTACCTACGGTTTTGCCGCCGGTAGCGAACTGGTCAAGACCATGTACGTGGTTCCCAACGGGAATTCGTATACGTTGTCGGCTACAGCGCCTGCCGATGGCAATTACTATGGCACGTTTGTCATGACCGACCAGAGCGCTGGCACGTATGAATTCCAGCTGAACAACAGCGCCACCTGCGTACAGGCCCTGGACGATGGCAATAATCTTTCCGTCACTGCCAGGGTGGCCGTTATTGATCCGCAGGGCGCCTACAGCACCAAGACTGTCAACCTGACCATCAATGGCAGCAATGACGCGCCCACGCTTACTGGTGTTGTTGGCGGTGCCGTGAAAGAAAGCGGCGTGTACGCCGATGGCGTACTGAAGCCCAGTGACCACGGCTACAGCCTGGTGGGTGGAGAAAACACCCCCACGAGCGAAGCTGCCAACGCCGCCGCAGTAGGCGACCACCATCAGCTCACAGTTACGGGCGTTGTCAGTGGCGCTGATGTGGACACGCCTGACACGCAGCTTGATTTTGGTTTTTCACTCTCTGGCCCGGGTGCCAGTGTTGCCGCTGGCGGCAAGTCGGCTCTTGCCACCGACGTGTATGTGATCAAGGACGGAAGTTCTCAGGGGTATCATCTGGAAGCAGTCCCGGCGGGAACTCCGGCCAATGCTGCCATGCCTGCCGACTCCTATGGTCGCCTGACCATGAACAACGCGGCGGACAAGTCCGGCACGTACACCTTTACACTCAATAACGATGGCAATGGCCCTGCCAACGCCCTGGGCGAAAACCAGTCAAAGGGCCTGGTGATTGCGCCTACAGTGACTGACGGTACGGCCATTTCCACTGCCGACAGCAGCCATACCTTTACCATTACGGTGAACGGTACCAACGATCAGCCCACCATCACCAGCACCACCTGGACTGGTGAGAGCTCAGTAACGGAGCAAGGCTTTGTTAATCCTGCCGCTTCGTCGGTCATCAGCGGCACAGTTGTGGGTCACGACAGCGACAGCAACGATCAGGGCCATCTTACCTACGGTTTTGCCGCCGGTAGCGAACTGGTTGCGACCATGTATGTGGTTCCCAACGGGAATTCGTATACGTTGTCGGCCACAGCGCCTGCCGATGCCAATTTTTACGGCAAGTTTGTCATGACCGACCAGGGCGCTGGCACGTATGAATTCCAGCTGAACAACAACGCCACCTGCGTGCAGCAGATGGATGACGGCGATTCCATCCCCATCAGCGCAAATGTTGTGGTTGCAGACAAACAGGGCGCCTACAGCACTAAGACTGTCAACCTGACCATCAATGGCAGCAATGACGCCCCCACGCTTACTGGTGCCGATTCCACTGGGGTGAAGGAAAGCGGCGTGTATCGCGATGGCCTGCGCTCTGGCAATGATGCTAACGGGTACACACTCAATCCGCTTGAGCACGCAGGTCTGCCTGCTGATACCGATAAAACCGTTGACAGTGCCCATTCGTTGCTCATCAACACAGGCACCATAACAGGTGCGGATGTGGACGGCTCGGATAAGCTGGATTTCGGTTTTTCGCTTAATGGTGCCAGCACTGGTACACCCTCTGTTGTGGGTGGCGCGCTGGTAACAGATGTATTTGTGGTCAAGGACGATACAGCAGCCAATGGATACAGGCTTGTGGACGCAGGCAAAGCTTCGGATACGGACAAGGCCAATGCCTACGGTGAGCTGTCCATGGATAACGCTGCGGACAAGTCCGGCACGTATACCTTCAAGCTCAACGACAGTGCTACCAGCCCGGTGAATGCTCTTTCCGAAGGTGAAATCAAGGAGATTACAATCGCCCCCACCGTGTCAGACGGTACTGTGCTTACTACGGCAAGCGATGCCCAGACCTTTAAGATCACCCTGACCGGCTCCAACGAGCGGCCCACGCTCACAGGTGTAAACTGGGGAGCCGGGGGCAATGCCCTGACAGAGCGGGTTGATGCCAGCACCACGCCCGTAAATTCTATTTCTGGCACGGTTGCGGGAACAGATGTTGATGTAAACGATGTGAGCTCGTTGAAGTACGGTTTTGTGTATACTGCCACAAATGGTTCACAGACCCTGGTAGCAAACCTGTATGCCGTATCTGACGGTAAAGGCAGCTACACGCTCACCACAAGCGCGCCAACAGACGGAAACTATTACGGCACGTTTTCCATGACAGACATGTCAAAGGGAACATATACGTTTACCCTTAATAACTCTGCCACCTGCGTGCAGCAGCTGACCGACAGCGACCCTCTGTACAGCATCGCGGCACCGGCTGCGGTTATCGACAGGTTTGGCGCGTGGAGCGATACAACGAATGTTTCACTGACCATCAAGGGGGCCAATGATTCGCCGTATCAGCTCACGAATAATACAGGAGCTAAGGTTCGTGATGATGGCGTATATGCGGCAAATACGTATGGCAATACCCCGGCTACGTTTGTAAATGCGCACGAAAATGATGCCATCTCGCCGCTATCTTTGGGAACGGGTGCCGGGCAGCAGCTTAAGGTTGTGACGGGTAAGCTGGTTGCCAAGGATTACGAGGATGACTCCCACGGCAAGGCAGGCAGCATGCAGTATAGCTGCACTGGCGGTATTGCCGTTGGTCACCAGAACTCATCTGGTGGCCAGAATGAGGTGAAATTGCCGGACGGCACGGTTCTGGCCCCCCACGCTGGCCCTGGCGGCTACGACGTTACCTATGCGACCAACAACTACGGCACTCTTTATGTCAAGAGCGATGGCACGTACTACTTTGTGCTGGATCAGGGCAGCGCAACGGTAAATGCCCTTGGTGAAGGGCAAAGCGCCACCACTACCTTCAACATTTCCGTCGCTGATTCTAACGGAAAATCCACAAACTTCGCGAGCACCAAGGGGCTTGCCATCACCGTGTATGGCGGCAACGATGCGCCGGATAAAATTCTCGTTAATGGTAATGATATAGCGGACACCACAAATGGTGCTGCCAACGGCACCATCTTGATGGGTACGGAAGACAAGCACGTGCATACTGCCACTGGCTCGCTTGCCGTGCATGATGTGGATACGGTGGACATGACAAAAGGCCATGATATCATGGTACAGTCGGTTTCCACTAACGATGCCAAGATCGAACTGGCCGCCTCTACGTCAGACAATACAATGACCATTAATGGGAAGTATGGTACCCTGACCATCACGCGTAATGAAGGTAGCAATTCCAATACGCACGCAGATGATACCTATGACTACAAGTACGTGCTGAACCCCGATGCCGCCAAGGTGCTTGGCGCGGGCGAAACCGGCAACGACGTGTTTAACGTGACCCTGCGTGACCAGTACGGCGCAACCATTACCAAGCCCCTCACTTTCAGCACCAATGGGGCCGATGATCCCACCGTTATCAACCCCAAGTGGCTTACACCCATACAAAACGTGATCGAAGCTGGCGTTACGCCAGCAGACAGCGCCGATGCTGCCGTCAATGCCAAAAATTATAACAACACCAGTGCTGGCGAGCCTACCACAACAGGCTACATTGGCGCATCCGATATCGATGGCACAGATCAGGCGTCCCTGAACGGGGGCTCAAGTGCTCCCAATCTGCACTTTGGCATCACGGTGGGCTCGAACACGGTCGACATCTACAGGATGATGACTGAAACCACCTACACAGCCAGTGGTGCGAGCAAAAATGCCGATGGTTCTGTGACCATTACGCTGGCCCATGGCACGCTGACCATCACCAAGTACACGGGCTCCATGACAGATGCCAGTGGCAACAAGCCCCTGTACCAGTACGATTACACGCTCAATAACGACGACCCGGCTGTAAACAAGCTGAACAGCCACGATAGAGCCACTGATCCCTTTACAGTTACAGTGCTCGAAGCCAGCGATGGCACTGTTGCCGCAGGGGTTACTCCTACGGTGGTAAGCATTACCATTGAGGGCACCAACGACAAGCCAATTATTTCGCTGGCTCCGGCCCTGAGCACCACAGAAAATTCTGCGGATGTTCTGACTGGCCGTGTTGAGGTTACTGACTACGAACAGACACACGGTCAGGAAAAAGTGGATTCCGGCTTTACCTTCTCGCTGGTGACAGCCAAGAACCTCGCCTCAACAGACATAACCAAGCAGTATGACCTCGCCAGCGACGACGGCGTCATGCAGGGTAAGTATGGCACGCTGAAGCTCGATCAGTTGACCGGCTCATACTCCTATACCCGTAACACTGAGGACCTGAACTACCTCAACAATGGGGAATCGGTCACGGATACCTTTTATGTGCGCGTAAAGGATGCCAACGGAGCCTATTCTGACATCAAGCCCATTGTTGTGACCATTAACGGTCAGGATGATGGGGGAAGGGTTTCAACGTCAACAGGTGGCGTGCATCTGGTAGAAGACGGCGTGGCCGCCGGTGACGAAGCGCAGCACGGCATATTCCACTACACGCAGGATGGGTACCTGGGCTACAATAACCCGGTTTCCATAGACCTGAACACCAAGCTTGAAGGCAAGGTGCTGGTGTCTGACTCAGACTCCAGTGATGCCCACAACTACAAGACGTTCAGCTACACGGTGGCTGGCGGCAGCAATGCCAGCGTGGTGGATAATGGAAATGGTACTTATACCATATATGACGGTGCCGACCACAGTGCCGGTCACAGCTATGGTACGCTTACGCTCAACAGCGATGGTACCTACAGCTTTACGCCCACAACCGTCACGGTTGGCGGTGTCACGCGCCTTGCAGACAATATCAACAGCCTGGCCGAGGGTGAATCTGTTACCGTTACCGTCAATGTAACTGCCAACAGTGCTGCTGGCGCGGCAGAAAACGCCACAGGCTCGTTCAACGTGGTTATCTCGGGTACCAACGATGCCCCGGTGGTTGCTGTCAACAGCCACATCGATGAAGTACTCAACGCCCATGGCAACAGTGGCAATGAACATAAGGTGAGCGTGTCTGGCGATGTTGCCGCTAGCCACCTTGCAACTGATGCAGATAACAACGCGGCCCTCAAGTATTTTATCGTAGACGATAAAAATCCCAACGATGGCTATGTGGAAGGCTCAATTGTGCAGCATTTTGAGGGACAGTATGGAACATTGCTGCTCAATCCCAACGGTTCATACATGTACGTGCTCAATGGTGATTCCAGTACCCTCAACAACCAGGAAGAGCACTTCACCATTTATGTGCGTGATGAGCACAACGCAGTTGCCCTGAACCCCATATCGCTGACCATCACCATCAAGGATAATCCTCAGGGGGGCGGCAATGGCGGCAATAGTGGGCACGCCCTGTCCCTTGCGGCTGCCACCAACTCCGTGCAGGAAGACCTTGCTGGACACGACGAAGCCAAGGGCGACATCGCCCCGACGGGCAGTTGGGATAGCGGCCTCAAGCTTACGGGAACCTATTCCGAGAATGGAGCCCCAGGTTCCATGAGTGCCGACGATGCTGGCCGAACCGTTGTTACAAGCTACGGTACGCTGGCCCTGTTGCCCGACGGCAGCTATACCTATCTGCTCGACAACTACAGCCCTGATGTGCAGCAGCTCGCGAGCGGGCAAACCATAACGCAGGTGTTCAATGTTACGGGCAGTGATAGCACCTCCACGACCATAACGATCCACATTCAGGGTACAAATGATACCCCCTATGTTGTGCAGCAGGCCTCTGCCCTCGCCGTACACCAGTATGCGGGCCAAACCGAATGGGTCAGCACGGCATCCACGGCTCCCACTGGCTCGTTTATTGTCTCTGATGTGGACAATAACGAAGGCAAGGCCCTTACGCTTTCTGGTGCAACGTCCATAGATCCTGCCACCAACGACAATTACAGTTACAAGGTGGCTGGTGACCACGGCATTTTCTACATCAAGGCCGGTGAAGGCATTGATAATAATGGCGTGCCCTGCACGAAGTTTGAATACAAGTATGTGGCTACAGACAAGGGCAACTTCCGTGGTGCAGTTACCGATACAGCTCATGTAGGTGTTACGGACGGTCACGAAACCATTACAATTGATCTTTCCACAAACCTGACGGCAGACAACGACACTACGCAGGCTCCTTCAGCTCCGACTCTCTCGGTTACGGAAGATGTCACGCTTGAGGTGTCTGCAACTGCCAGCGTTTCTGGCAAAGATACATATTTGGGCGGTAATGCAGAAACAATCACCTACAAGCTGGTAGACGGGTCGGGCGATGACCTCGGGCTTATGGCAAAGGGTGCCTATGGCACGCTGATGCTCGATGCCACTACGGGCAAATACACCTACGTGCTCAATACCTCCAACGCCGCCGTGCAGGCTCTTGGGGTTCAGGACACGGCGCTGGGCGAAACCTTCCACATAGTGGCCAGCGACGGCTCGAACTCCAGCGCAGCCAGCGACATCAAAGTGGTCATCAACGGAACCAACGACAAGCCCACGCTTTCGCTCTATGGTGCGAACGGTACGGGTGTTGCCGGTTCTGGTGCCAACCTTTACGTTGCAGATGGATCATCGGATATGGTGGTCAGCGGCAAGGCCGTGACCTTTGATGCGGACGCGAATGACCGGTCTGGTCTCGTGCTGTCGCTTGATGGCAGCAGCAGTACGCTGACAAAGGATATCTACGCTTTCAAGAACGGCAACAACTGGGAAACGTGCGACAGTAGCCATACGGGTGCCCAGAAAATGGGCAGCTTTGTGCTTGGCACTGACGGCAAGTACACCTTTACGGGAAATCAGACGGGCATCTCACATCTTGGCCAGGGTGAAAAACTGGTGATCGAAAGCATGATCGGGGTCAGCGATACACATGGCGCTACGGATTCCGGCAAGGTTACGGTCACCATTACAGGAACCAACGATGCTCCTGTGCTGAATGGGGTCTCTGCCCAGACTATCACAGATAATGGAACATCGACCCAGGGCTTTACGTGCTCCTTTGATTCCAGCGATGCAGAAGGTGACGCCACCAGCTACTTTATCAAAACAGCCGATGGCAGGTATGTTACCTCAATGCATGATGGGCACGGTACATTGCAGATCAACAGCAATAATACCTATACCTACACGCTTGATGCCAGCTATGCAGACGCCGTCAAGGCTCTTGCTCAGGACGCGCCAGACGTGGGTGGCACGTTTACCCTTGTGGCGGTCGATTCACACGGGCTGGCATCTGCGGGTAAGGATCTGGTCGTAACCCTTAAGGGTGTTAACGATGCGCCTACGTTCTCGATTACGCCCTCTGTCACCTCGGTTACGGAAGATTCAACAGCAAAGGCCTCTGGCACATTTGCTCTTGCCGATGTGGACAGCGATGGCAGTTCGCAGCATATTTACATAACCAGCACCGATACTAACGCCACGGTAACGCAAGAATTCAATATTGCCACCAAAACCGGCGCTGCCAGCATTACGTCCCACTATGGCACGCTGACCATGAATGCCAACGGAACCTACAGCTACGAGCTGAACAACAACAGCGCCAGTGTGCAGGCTCTCAAGGCTGGCGAAAGCTACACGGATAAATTCACGGTTTACTCCGAGGATTCGCACGGTAAGGCAAGTGGCAGCCAGACCATCAGCGTGACGATTAGTGGCGTCAACGATACCCCGGTAGTGAGCATAAGCGCGCCCTCTGATACCTTGGCAGAAGATGGTGCAAAGCAGACTGTTTCCGGCACCTTCTCTGTTGCGGATAGCGATCATGATGGCAACCTGCAAACCCTCACTATTACCAGCACTGGTAACAGCTCGTCGGCTTCGCAGGCCATGGATCTCAGCGCGGGATCGGGCACTGCGTCCGTATCCTCCAACTACGGAAAGCTTACCCTCAATGGCGATGGTACCTACAGCTACGAGCTGAACAACAGCAGTGCCAGCGTGCAGGGGCTGAAAGCTAATGAAAGCTACACAGACCAGTTTACAGTGGTTGCCAAGGACAGCACCGGGCTCAACAGCATCAGCAAGACCATAAACGTGGTGATTAATGGCACCAACGATGCCCCGGTGGTCGCCAGTGTCGCCCACGATGTGGTTGAGGGGGCTGCTGCCCAGCTTGTTGCACTGGCTGTTACCGATGCGGATCACGATGCCCTGACATACGCCATCTCTTACGGCGCTGGCAGCGCAGTAAGTGCGGATTCCGGGGCAGCTGCGGTGGTGGCAGGCAGCTACGGTTCGCTGACCATGGATGCCACAGGGCACTACAGCTATGCGATGGACAGTCACGCTCTGGCTGCTGGGCAACATGCCACCGAAGTGTTCCATGTGACTGTGAACGACGGACAGGGCGGCACAACAACCCGGGATATCACGTTTAACCTTACAGGCGTAAACGATGTGCCTGTGGCGCATGCCGGATCCTTTACCACCATGAGTGGTCAGCTTGTTGCCACAGATGCAGACGCTGGCGAAACCGCCTCCCTGCACTACACAGCCGTCAGCGATGCCACCTTTGGGCATGTGACTGTGGATGCCAACGGCACATACCACTATGATCTGAACATCCATTCAGAACAGGGCGTTGACCTGATAAACCACGAGCTCACAGCAACTGGCTGGCAGGCAAACTCTACCCTGCACGACGGGTTCCTGTTCACCGCGTCCGATGATGCTCACACCACCTCCAACCCTGCTGGTGTTGACCTCTACATAAGCGGCACGGTTACCGATGCATTCGGCGGGCATGCAGTAGAGATAGGCACTGGCGCAAGTGCAATACACCTGGTATTTGGCAGCTCGGCCAATGATGGCATTGACCTGAGCACCAGCAATCCCACCGAAAGTCATGTGCTCTACGGTGGCGGTGGCGACGACACCCTGTACGGCGGTAATGGCGGAGATTATCTGTTTGGCGGCGCCAACAACGACCATCTGCAAGGCGGCGCGGGGGTAGACCACCTCTATGGCGGGGCAAATGATGACTTCCTGGACGGCAAGGGCAGCGCCAGTGGCGACTTCCTTGACGGCGGCGAAGGCAACGATCTGCTGGTCTTCAACCACAACGACACTGTGGATGGCGGCACGGGCATCAACGTGCTGCTGGTCAAGGATGCCGCCTCTGACGTGGATTCACTCTTTGCCGATCATGGTCATGTAAAGAATATTGCTGTCATGCTTACCGGCGCAGCCGCAAGCCTGACAGATGCCAGGGAGTTGCACGACAATCTGGGGATTACCCTCGATAATACCAACACCTCCGTTACACTGGACAGCTCCAAGTGGACTGCCGTAAGCGGCAGTAACTATAGCTGGAGCAATAACACGGACGGTTCTGTGTTGACGGTTGCTGACGGCAGCCATTCATCCGTAGACGATGAGGCCGCCAAGATTGTGATTCAGCTGCAAAACCATCAGGGCTAATACTAAACAGGCATAAAAGCAGCCCGCGTTCTTGCAATAGAACGCGGGCTGTCTTGTTGTAGTAGCCCTGCCCCACATGGCGGGGCTAGTACGAACAAAAGGATTTACGGAGATATTCCGCAAATCCTTTTTTGTTTTTTACGCAAATTGCAGGGTGATGAGCGCCACCACAATGTACCGGGCGGTTTTGGCCAGGGCGACAACGAGAATGAATGATGAAAACGGTTCACGCAGAATGCCCGCCACAAGGGTAATGGGGTCGCCAACAATGGGGGCCCAGCTCAGCAGCAGCGACCAGCGTCCGTATTTGGCGTACCAGGCTTCTGCCCTGGCAAGTTTGTTTCTTTCGATGGGGAACCAGCGGCGGTCCTGATAGTGGATAAAAAACCGCCCAAGCAGCCAGTTGGTAGCAGAGCCAAGCGTGTTGCCAAGGCTCGCCGCGCCAATAATGGCCCAGAACGGGGCCGACTGTTTTGCCAGCGCACCCGCCAGAAAAAGCTCTGACTGCGCCGGAAAAATCGACGCTGCCACAAATGCCGAAAAAAAGAGTCCCCACAGCACGCCAACGCTCATGTCCGCTGGCCGTCATCTGTTGCAATAAATCTGCTCGCTGCTGTTTTCATGCTGCTGCTTATACAAAAGTGCGCTGTCTGGCACAACTGGCTGCGGCCTGCCCGGTTGCTGCGGGAATCAGATCATGTACTTCAGGTTACGCGATACGGCTCAAGTGCGTATGGTTGTTAATCTGTACTTAAAATTTTTGAATCAATATGTATCATGTTATGGAGGAATTTTTATTGGTACGCGTTGCATTTTTGCAACAATATATTGCAAAAATGCAACCATGACATGATTATTGCGCTAAAAATTGATTAAAATATGTTTTTTTTATAATTTATATACAGCTTTGATGTTTGCTATAAAGTATTTTAGCTGCTATTCGATAATGCGATATTGCAGGCCTGTAACAAGGCTGCCATCCATAAGGAGAAATTGACGTGGCAATGAGTGCTAAAAATAAAATTCTGTTGAGTGTTTTCGCATTTTTTTCATTGGTGATCATAGCCATGGCCTACAGCTCGTACAGAAGCTTTTGTGCTTCGTCCTACGACTCCGAGATGGAGCAGCTGGATACCATGTCGCAGGCCGTGGGCAAAGCTGTTTCTGAAAAAATGGACGTATATTTCAATGTGCTCGAATTAAGCTCGCGCATGTTGACGAATCCTGTTGGAACCAACCCGGACGAACTTTATGAATATAAACGTAACGTGCTGAAGCAGCTGCTTAAGCAGACAAATCTTGTGGAAGCCTATTACGCCTTTGATACGGGTGAAACCCATAATGACAAAGGCATGATAAAAAATTTCAATGCCAAGTCATTGGGGCGAGAGTGGTATACACGCATGTTCAAGGGTGAAAAACGCGTGGTCACAACCCCATACACCTCTTCCATTGGTGCAACCGTTATGGCTGTGGGCGTGCCGCTGCTGGAAAACGGCAACATTGCGGGCACGCTCTGCATCAATCTGGGGCTTACAGACATCACCAATTTTACCAATCATGTGCTTGAATTTGATAACATTTACCTAACGCGGGCCGATGGTTACATTATGGCCAATCGCGACAACAAGCTTATTGGTAAAAGCCTGTGGGAAACAACGCCAGATCTTAAAAAGTACAGCGACTTGCAGCAGAACAGCCGCGTTACGTTCACACACAACGGCAAGGCCTACGAGGGCAGCCTGTACATCATCAACGGTCTTGGCTGGAAGGTTTGGACATACAAGCAGCTGGAAGAAATTCAGACAGATTCAACGGCCAATCTGCGTAGCAGCGCAATTACTGCCGTTGTGGCCCTGGTTTTGTCAGCCCTTATGGTGCATCTGCTGGTCACGGTGCTGATTTTCAAGCCTCTGGGCAAGGGCGTGGTTTTTGCCGCAGCGGTGGCAGAGGGTAATCTTGACGAAACCCTCGATATCAGGAGCAGGGACGAGGTTGGCACGCTGGCCGATGCCCTGCGCAACATGGTGGCCCGGCTCAAAGAAATGATACGCACCACAGAGGAAAAAGAGCGGCATGCGCTGGCCGAGGCCGAGCGCGCGCAAAATGCTGTTGCCGAAGCGGAAGAAGCCCGCAAGGAGGCCGAACTGGCCACGCAGCGCGGTATTTTGCAGGCAGCCAGCCAGATAGAGGGCGTTGTTACGCGCATCGCCTCCAGCACGGAAGAGCTGGCCGCCCAGTCGGAACAGATCGCCAGAGCGGCAGAGATTCAGCGGCAGCGCATGACCGATACCTCTGCCGGAATGGAGCAGATGAGCGTCTCTATTGTTGAGGTTGCTCGTAATTCGGGTCAGGCAGCCACCAATGCCGCCAAGACACAACAGGAAGCAGGGCAGGGGGTCAGCCTTGTGCGTCAGGTGGTTGAATCGGTTAACCATATGCACGAGCAAACCCAGGCCATGAAGGTTGACCTTACAGCCCTGGGCAAGCAGGCCGACAGCATTGGTGCCATTATGGATGTCATTAACGACATTGCAGATCAAACCAATCTGCTGGCGCTCAACGCCGCCATTGAGGCGGCCCGCGCTGGCGAGGCTGGCCGTGGTTTTGCCGTGGTTGCGGACGAAGTGCGCAAGCTTGCAGAAAAAACCATCGGAGCCACCAAGGAAGTGGGCGAAAATATTTCTGGCATGCAAACTGCCGCCAGGCAGAGCATTGCTTCCATGGACCGCGCCAGCGCAGTGGTGGAAGAAACCACAACCCTGTCGAGCAAATCTGGCGAAGTTCTTGATGCCATACTGGGGCTGGCCAAAGAAAATGCAGAGCAGGCCCAGTCTATAGCCACGGCGGCAGAAGAGCAGTCATCCGCATCCGAAGAAATCAGCCGCAGTCTTGATGAGGTGTCACGGCTTACCAGTGAAACCACTCGTGGTCAGTCTGAATCGGCTGCGGCAATTCAGCAGCTCGCTGAAATGTCTGGTGACCTCAGCCGTATAGTGGAGAGCTTGAAAAACTCTTAGTTATCTGTTTTTGTTGATCATTGGGGCCGGGGCGGAACAGCTTCGGCCCTTATTTTTTAGGTGTACTGGCATTCCGCCATGCCAACTTGCCTTATCGTATATTTGCGGCATCGCGCTGCAAGGAGTTCTGATTACTTGTAGTGTTTATTAACTGTAAAAACTACTATTGTTATATGTTTAAATTTATTTAGAAAAAGGGGCAAATTCGAACGTGTTTGCAGGAATTGGTGTGCATAATATGCTAATATGTTACAACTTTTTTGTTAGTTAATAAGCCGTGTGCAATGTGGTGCATGTTTGGGTTAACTATCTAAGTGATATGATAATTTGATGTGCGATTCTTTTCCTAACTATGCGCTTTACAAGAATTAAGAAATTTTTTTATTGCACAAAATTATATCATAATGAAATTTAATGCTTTTTAAAGCTAATTGAATTAGATTTTTTTCACATTCTGCATAATATGAGAGTAAATGTAGCCGATATGCTATATCAGTTGAAGAGTGGCGGCTCTATGCCAACCATGGCACCATGAACCCTAGCGGTGAGTATACGTTATGAAGCTCGTAACCAAAATTTCTTTCGGTATGGGGATGCTTGGGCTGTTGATGGCCTTGCTGGCCGGGTATCTGCTGTGGCAGATGGCAGAGCTCAACAGTATTACCTCTGTGTTGGCTCACCGCAACGTGCCTGTCTCTGAGCTGGCGGGTGAAATCAACACGGATACAGCTGAATACAGAGTCTTTGAATTTCAGTATCTTATAGAAAAAGATGCGCAAAAATCTGCGGCACTTTCCACAAAACTTGAGGACATACGCCGCAAATTTGACCGAGAGCTTAAAGAAATCAGCGATCTTTGTATTTCTGGCAATGCCAAAAGCTGCGTTGCCGCCATAGACAGGGAATTGAAGAAATACCTGGAAACCTCGACGGAGGTACATAGGTTGCGGCGTGAGGGCAAACCCGATGAGGCCCTTGCCCTGCTTGTGGGCAAGGGGCACATGGACTACGAGGGCCTTACGGATGCCATTGATGCGCTCGTAAAAGTATCGCACGACAATGCCCATGCCAGAGGTCTGCTGGGTGACAGCCTGTATGACAAGAGTAATGCCATTGGTATTGGGCTGACCCTCTTTGCCATGCTACTTGCGGTTATCGCAGCCATTGTCATCGCGCGCGAAACCAGCCGCCAGCTGGGCAAGGATCCGGCCGATCTGCTGGTGGCGGCGCAGCGGGTTGTGGAGGGTGATTTCAATATAGATGACGGGCATACCAGAATTGGCGTCTACGGGGCCATCATCAGTATGGTGGAAGCCTTGAAGGGGCATATTCAGAAAGCCCAGCAGGAATCGGAAAATGCCAGAGAACAGTCGCGCCAGGCCCACGAAGCCATGGATAGCGCCAATGCAGCCAAGGACGAGGCCCATAAAAAGGCTGATGCCATGCTGCACGCCGCCGGAAGGCTCGAAAAAGTGGTGCAGATTGTCAGCTCAGCTTCAACCGAACTTTCTGCCCAGATAGAGCAGTCGGACAAGGGCGCGGCGCAGGCCGCGCAGCGACTGGCAGAAGCGGCCACCGCCATGAACCAGATGAACGCAACCGTGCAGGAGGTGGCCCGTAACGCGGGGCAGGCCTCTGTGGCATCTGTTGAAACCAGAGAAAAAGCCCAAAGTGGGGCTACCATAGTGCAAAAATCGCTGGTCAGTATTGGTCAGGTGCAAACAGTGTCGCTGGCTCTCAAGCAGGATATGCTGCAACTTAATGTTCACGCCCAGGCCATCAGTCAGATCATGGGCGTTATCTCCGATATTGCCGACCAAACAAATCTGCTGGCGCTTAATGCCGCCATTGAGGCTGCGCGTGCCGGTGATGCCGGGCGCGGCTTTGCCGTGGTTGCCGACGAGGTTCGCAAACTGGCCGAAAAAACCATGGCCTCCACCCACGATGTGGGCAATGCCATAGGTGCCATACAGGAAAGCACTTCCAAAAGCATGGCATCCATGGATAACGCGCTCGAACAGGTCAATCAGGCAACAGGTTACGCCAGTCAGTCTGGTCAGGCCCTCAATGAGATACTTGAAACTGTTCTGGGCGTTGCCGATCAGGTAAACGCCATTGCCACCGCCAGCGAAGAACAGTCTGCCGCCAGTGATGAAATCAACCTGTCGATTGTTCATGTAAACGAAATGGCCAAGCAGACAGCAGATGCCATGGGCGAAGCCGCGCATGCGGTAACCGAGCTGGCGCGGCAGGCGCAGGAACTGGGCATTCTGATTCAGGAAATGAAGCAGGGGTAATTGCCCGTGTTTGCAAAATTTGCAATCGGGCTGATTGATGACGGGCTGTGTGCGGTGCTGCACCAGCCCGTTTTGTTGTTGCTGATAATTACCCGGCGCACGCAAGCAGGCGATGTGTAAAAATCAGCAGTGTTGCATAAATGCGTCGATAAATGGTTTTTACTTGCTGTTTGTGACTGAATGATTGAAATCTATATTGATATTTGATATATTAATATTCATACAGAAGTACGGATTGTAAATTGGAGAGCAAATATGGCCGGATTTTTTGCTTGGGGTGTCTTGATCTGCACGTTTTTCTGCATGCCCGAAGGGGCGCTGGCCGCCGCTGCACACTCAAGCATACCCGGTGCGCAGCTATCAGTTTTGTGGGCCATTCCATTTGTGTGCATGCTGCTTTCCATTGCAGTTATGCCTCTGGCTTTGCCGCATTTGTGGGAAAGGCATTTTGGCAAAATAGCCGCATTGTGGGGCATGGCCTTTTTGGTTCCCTGTCTGGTGGTGTATGGCTTTAGTGTTGCATTGTACGAATTTTTGCACATTATTTTGCTGGATTATATTCCTTTTTTGGTGCTGCTGTTTACGCTGTTTACTGTCGCGGGCGGCGTGCGTCTGAAAGGTTCGCTTGTGGGAACCCCGGTGGTAAATACCGGCTTGCTCGCCGTAGGTACTGTGCTGGCAAGCTGCATGGGTACAACCGGCGCGGCCATGCTGCTTATTCGCCCCTTGTTGCGGGCCAATGCCCACCGCAGATACCGGGCGCATTCTGTGGTGTTCTTTATCTTTCTTGTGGCCAATATTGGCGGTTCTCTTACACCTTTGGGAGACCCGCCGCTATTTTTGGGTTTTTTGAAGGGCGTGGATTTTTTCTGGACAACTATCCATCTTTTTACAAAAACCTGCCTGCTGGCCGCCATATTGCTGGCGATCTTTTTCGTTCTTGATTCTGTGCTGTATAATAAGGAAGGCTGCCCCCAGCCTGCGGCAAACACTGCTGCGCCCACAGAAAAACTGGGAATTGAAGGCGGAGTTAACCTGCTGTTTCTGCTGGGTGTGGTGGTAGCGGTGCTTGCTTCTGGCATTTGCCAGATGGGAGAGCTGGTTTCGGTGTTTGGCGTTTCGGTTGAGGCGCAAAATCTTTTGCGCGATGTGCTGTTGCTGTGCCTGGCCGGGCTGTCGCTGCGGTTTACCAGTCGGCGCTGTCGCGAGCTCAACGGTTTTTCATGGGCGCCCATTGAAGAAGTGGCCAAGCTGTTTTTTGGCATTTTTGTGAGCATGATTCCGGCCATCGCCATTTTGCGGGCAGGAACAGATGGGGCCTTGGCTCCTCTCATACGCCTTGTTTCGCACGATGGGCAGCCGGTCAATGCCATGTATTTCTGGCTTGCGGGCATACTATCAAGCTTTCTCGACAACGCCCCCACCTATCTTGTTTTTTTCAACACTGCTGGCGGCGACGCACAGCATCTCATGCACGATATGCCCGCTACGCTTGCGGCCATATCGGCGGGCGCTGTTTTTATGGGGGCCAACAGTTATATTGGCAACGCGCCCAACTTTATGGTTCGCTCCATTGCTGAAAGCGATGGCGTGCGCATGCCGAGTTTCTTTGGCTACATGCTGTGGTCGGTGGGTATTCTTGTGCCCTTGTTTGCGTTGTTGACATGGCTGTTCTTTATGTAGCAGCGGCACGCGCAGTAGACACAATTTTTTCTGTGCTGCACCAGCCTTGCAGTTACAAGCCCCTCAGCCGCAAGGTCGGGGGGCTTGTAACGTTATTGTCTGTACCACGTTGGCCCATACCGCAACAGCCGCACTGCCCAAGGGGCGGTGCGGCTGTTGCGGTATGTATGCGGTAACGCGTGGCGGTTTAGGCTTCGCGCTCTTTCTTGAAGATAATCAGGGGGCAGTTTTTGCAAATGGCCGCACCGGGGAAGGGCTCGCCCAAACGGGTAATGGCAGCGCCGCCCTTGGTGGTAACGCGGTCTTCAAGGCGCTGCACCAGAGCTTCGATATGCTCGCCGGGAATGGCCACGTTGATCTCGCCGCGTTCGGTCTTGCCCGAATTGTAGCTGCCGCTGCACGCAAGGTACAAGTTGGCCTGCTTGGTATTGAGGGTAAACACGTTGCCAGAGCAAACGGCAGAGTTCACGCTCATGGAAGGATGGAAGTTATCAATACGCTGGCTTGCCATCCAGTCGCCGATAATGTGGTAGGCCTGCATGGTATCGCACACAAAATGCACAACATCGGGCTGCACTGTGGTGGCCGCAAGGGGGCTTACGGAAACGGCCAGCAGATTTGCAGGCACACGGGGTTTTGCATCAAGCACCTGGCGGGCATGGTCGGCATCGGCACAGTACTTGAGGTGGCTTTTGACTTCAGATTCGTCCAGGTCCTTCCACCCGAACACAAAACTGGCATTGGTACAGCCGAGATTTTCGCGTTCTACAAGAACTGTAATGCCTTCCATTCTCGCGCCAACTTCACTCTGACAAAAGGTGAGTGGCTTAATTGGGGAATAGTGGGGTTGATTTTTTTTGAACGAATCCAGTTCAGCCTGGTCGAAGAAGTATTTGATTGCAACGGGGGCGTGGATGAGACGCATCTCACGCATCAGCGTTTCGTGGAGCTTTTCGAATGTATTCATTTGATCCTCTGGTCTAAATGCTGTTTCACAAGAGTCTGCCAACTCGGCCTTGTTCGTATTTCTTTATACCGATAATGTCAATATAATCTCACTAATTTCACAAGCGGTATAATTGCCACCAATATGGTTTTGTTGTTTTTAAAAAATTAAAGAAATTAGCTTGTTATAGAAAATTTTTATTTGATACTACTGGGAGGTAAAGTTGGCGAGTTTGTGAAAGATAATGTTTTCGCATGCTTCTATCTGGCAATTTTTCCCCGTCTGGCGCGGAATTTCTGTGCATGTGGTCACGGCTGGCAGCATGATTTTTGCCCGAGGCTGTGCAAAAAATGGTGAGTGGTAAAATGGGTATTTCAGGCTGGCAAAATCACATCCCAAACGCAACGCGGCCCGGCTGCGCGGGCAACCGGGCCATCGTTATCGGGCATGGTGGCTTTCTCCTCCCAGGCGGGAAGAATCTGCATTATAGAGCTTAAGCCACGGCCTCCACGCTCTGGGTGTCGGTGGTGGTTTGGCTGATGGTCTGATAGGCGCTGTTGGCTATGGCAGAGAGAAAGCTTTGGGCGATCTGGGTGCGCTTGGTGGAAGCCTGGTCTGTGCCCATGGCAGTGCGCTGCTTCTCAAGGGCAGTGGCCAGTTCATCCGCAGAAACAGAGCCGTCCTGGTTTACGTCCATGGAATCGAAAACCGACTGGCTGACACCTGTTTCACCAATGCTCAGGCCGCCGCTGCTGTCGCTGTCCAGGCCTGAAAACAGTTTGGACGACAGGTCGTCCGATCCTGACTGGCTGGAGGACGAGCCTTGCCCCTGCATGGGAGGCGGCGGGGGCATCTGGCCGTTCATGATGGACGAAAGCAGGGTTTTTGCATCTGTTTCGCCCGATGTGTTCTGGGAAGCAGACTGGTCTTGCACGCCAGATTGGTTCTGGGCGCTCTGCATGTTGTCCATCATGGTTTGGCGTTGCTTTTCCAGCGCAGCCATGAGTTCGTCGCTAGAGACAGAGCCATCCTTGTCTGTATCCATGGAGTCAAACACCGACTGGCTGAGCCCTGTCTCGTCCATGCTCAGGCCGCCGCTCTCGTCACTGTCCAGCGCCGAAAAAAGCTTGGCTGCAAGCCCGTTGTGATCGCGCCCCGATTCTGCGCCCTGTGTTCCGTTGGCAGACGGCATTTGCCCGTTCATGATGGACGACAGCAGCGACTGGGCATTGGGCTGCGCTGTGGACGTCGCATCTGTAGACGAGGCCGCCTGGCTCTGGCCCAGCTGCATGCTGGTGAACATGGCGTTTCTCTGGGTTTCGATGGCCTTTTGCAGTTCTGTTTGCGAAACAGAGCCGTCGCCATCGGCATCCATCTTGCTGTACAGATCCTTGCTCAGTCCGGTTTCAGAGAGGCTCAGCGTGCCGTCCCCATCAGAATCCAGATCCCCAAAAAGTTTGCCCGCCAGATTGTCCTGCGATTGTGACTCGCTGGAACCCTTCATCTTGGCAAGCATCTTCTCCCAATATGATGAAGAAGATGATGATAACGCACTTACGCTCATACAAGTCTCCCAGTCCGTGAGGACATAGCCAGCACTGCCTGCAATCCACTGCGGGCGTTGCCGAATACTGTAAGCGCACCTCCCTGTGTCGCATATCAGCCGGGGAAAAGAATTCCCACCCGTGATGATGCAAAAATTGTACCTGTAATGAGAACGGAAAAAGTTGCCGCAGCCGCATGTGGTGCGGAAATTTGGGTGTTTGCGGATCAGCGAAATGGAAAAACGCCGCATCAGACGATACGGCGTTTTTTGAAGGTAAAGCTAAAAACAGCGCGAGCTATCTTGTGGCCGTGGTGGGCGGTGAGGATTCTGTTTTTGCAGTGGTTGCAGTGGCGCTGTCTGCCTCCACATCTGCCCGCAAGCGTAGGGGCGGTACTTCTTGCGGTGCAAGGGGGGCATTTTGCAGGGCCTTGCTTACCTTTTTGCCAAAGCTCTCAAGGCTGAAGCGGGCTTCGCCCACAACAGGGGGGGCCGTAACCTGGGCCGCAGTGGCCTTGTGGGTTCTGGCGGGGTCGGTGAGCAAGGGGCCGGCAGCAAGCACGGCGGCGGGCTGGCGCTGTTCTTCAAAGGCAGCGTGCAGCGCCTCTGGTGTCTGGGCAAAAAAGCGCACGCGTACTTCCTTGGTGCTGCCCTGTTCCCACAGTTCAAACAGCAGGGTAGAGCCGGGCGGGGTTGCATTGTCGGGGTATCCGGCAAGTTGCCAGTTAATGCCCAGCAAGGCCCCCACGTTGGCAATATTGGTATCGTGCCCAACAAAAACCACCACCGAGGCCACATTGCAACGCTGGTCGCGGTGTGTGCCTTCAAGAGCGGCCATCATTTCTGAAAGAAGCGAGGCCCCTTTTAACCGGGCCACCACGGGCGCGCGGTTTACGGTATTGAAAACACTGGTGTGTACGGGCAGCACCTCGCGCAAAACGCGTGCGTCAACCTGGCCCCAGCCCGCAGAAATGTCGGGCCACTGGGCGTATTCAAGCAAAAAGATTTCGGCAAGGCCAGAGGCGGTGGCCAGCGCGCCAGAAAGGCCCGCACCGCTGCCATCAGCCTCCACACTCACAGAATTTGGCAGGTCGGTCAGCCCGCACGTGGGCGGCAGATTATAGCGTGCGCACATTTCTGACCCCAGCGGGGCGCTCAGGTGCTGCATATGTGTAAGAGCTGTTGCGTTGTCTTCGTGCAGCCTGTCCAGGTCGCCTCCGGCATTATCGATAATGCTGGCGGCAACAGAGGCAGGGTCAAAACGCTGCACCCCTGCCTGCACAGGATGAAACAGCGGGTCGGGCGACTGGCCCGAAACCGCGTAAGACTGGCTACCATCGGGGCAAAGGCCGTCCAGCAGCGCCTTGGCCGTGGCCTTTGTGCGCTGGTCTGTATCTGCACGAACAAAAATTTTGCCGGGCGGCGGGCACACTGCGTCGGGCAGCAGCCCAAGATTGAGCATGCGCCCGCGCATGTCTTCCCACATGGCGGTAACAAGCCTTGCCCCGCGCGGTGTCAGGTATCCCCTTGGCACTGGCCATTGGGCCCAGGTGCGCGTGCTCCACTGGGCCAGCGTGGCGGCACTTTGGGTTGGCGAGCGCACTCCGTGGCGGCTGAGGGCCACAATCTTGGTCAGGCGGGGCTGGTCATCCCCCTGCTGGGCAGTAAGGCCTGGCGTGGGCAAATGGCACAACAGTGCGCAGGCAAGGCAGATAGTGGTAAACCGTAGTGCAGTGCGCATGCTTTCTCCTTGATGGAGACACCATAGCTGTAAAGGCTTATGCGGGCAACGCCGATTTGCTGGCCGATAGGGGGGAATGAGTTTGTGCAAGGCAATTTTTGTGCGCATTGGGGCCGTAACTGCTTGCACAGCGCAAGGCTTGTTATTATGCTTATTCTTTGCGGCAGAGTTTGGTACGCCTTGTTTGGTCAACCTTTCAGGCTTCTTCATCCCTATGGGAGCAGAAGCGCACTTTCAGATTTTGGGGAGCACGATGCCCATTGCCATTCCGCGTGTAGGAGTTGAAGAAAAACCGCTTGTTCAGGATGTGCGGGTTGACAGCCTTTCTTCCCTGGTCATCAGACCGGCCACGGTGCGCGATGTACACGGCATGTCCGCACTCATCAACCACTACGCTTCGTCCAATGTTATGCTGGCGCGTGGGCCGCAGTATCTTTACCAGCATATTCAGGATTACATGGTTGCCACGGCTCCTTCATCCGTAGATGGGCAAGATGTGGTGGTGGCCTGCGGCGCAGTACATGTGCTTTGGGAAGATCTGGCTGAGGTTCGTTCGGTTGCGGTACACCCTGCATGTCAGGCCCAGGGCTTTGGCAAAAGGCTGGTGGCTGCGCTAGTAGAGCGTTGCCGCGAGCTAGGCTTGCCCAGGGTATTCGCCTTTACGCTGGCGGCGCCTTTTTTTGCGCGCTGCGGCTTCAGCGAATTCAAACGCGAAGACATGCCTGCCATTGTGTGGGTTGAATGCAGTAAATGCCCAAAGTTTTACTGCTGTGACGAAATTGGAATGTTACTTTACTTATAGTTTTTATCTTGCGGCCCAGCCGCAGGGGAGCACACTGTCTGCAAAGGGTGGGATGCGTCATGAGCAACAAATTGTATCAGCGGGATTTTTTGAAGGAAACCGACTTCACGCCGGAAGAACTCACCTATTTGCTGGATCTGGCCGCCCAGCTTAAGCAGGCCAAAAAGGCGCGGCGAGAGCCAAAATTTTTGGCAGACAAAAATATTGTCATTCTTTTCGAAAAGGATTCCACGCGTACCCGTTGTTCTTTTGAAGTGGCTGCCTACGACCAGGGCGCTCGCATAACGTATCTTGGACCCTCTGGTTCGCAGATGGGAAAAAAGGAATCTCTGGCCGACACTGCCCGGGTGCTTGCCCGTTTTTATGACGGCATCGAATACCGGGGCTATGAGCAGGAGAGGGTAGAGGCCCTTGCAAAATACGCCCATGTGCCGGTGTGGAACGGCCTTACCAATGAATGGCATCCTACGCAGTTTCTGGCTGATATGCTCACCATGCGCGAATGCTGCCCTAAACCGCTGAATCAGCAAACGCTGGCATATCTTGGAGATGCGCGCTATAATATGGGCAATTCCCTGATGGTTGGGTCTGCCCTGCTGGGGCTCGATTTCCGTTCTGTAGCCCCCAAGGCCTTGTGGACCTCTGACGAAATTTTTGAAATGGCAACCCGCATAGCCAAAACCACAGGCGCACGCATTAAGCGCACAGAGAGCGTGCAGGAAGGCGTAAAAGACTGCGATTTTCTCTCCACCGATGTTTGGGTGTCCATGGGCGAGCCGGATTCTGTCTGGAAAGAGCGCATAGAGCTGTTAACGCCCTACCGTGTGGACGCGGCAGCTATGGAAATGACCGGTAATGCAGATTGCAAGTTTTTGCATTGCCTGCCCAGTTTCCATAACCGCGAAACAACAGTTGGCGAAAGCATCTATCAGCGCTTCGGCATTGAATGCATGGAAGTGAGCGATGATGTATTTGAATCGCCCCGAAACATGGCCTTTGAAGAGGCGGAGAACCGCCTGCATACCATCAAGGCTGTCATGGTTGCCACCATGGCCGAAGATCCCTTGGTGTTCGACGCCTGAGCCTGATTCCAGAAGGTATGCGCCGCTAGCAAATGCGGCGCATTCTGGCCGAATACGGCAGAATATCGCAAGCGTCCTTGTCGCACCCAGCACGGTAATTGTGCAAAATGGTGTGGCCGGGACGCTTGCTTTTTTGCGCGCAATTATCTGTGTTTTGCGCCCCTGTCTGCTGCCTTGGGTTTCACCCGCTGAGGCTGGCCGCCCATTGACGCGGGCTGGCCTACGACAACTTACGTGCTGTACAGCAATAATTCTGAGTTTCGCATGGGGCTTTTGCAGCCCCAAATTGCGGGTGAAAATCAGGCGGATATAATACAAGTTTTTAAGTATGTTTTGTTCATCACGTAAACAGTGTGGCTATTTTTTGCAAATATGTTGACGCAAGAATGCACATAGATTAACTCTAAAAGAAAGAAAATGGACAAATGATGTAAGGAGGTTTGTGATTTTTTTATGTTGTGAGGAAGTTATCTAGAGTGAAGTTTTTCACAACTCGCAATGTAGTGGGGCAATGAAGATGAGTACACTTGTTTTTTGTTGTGTAGCACTGCCGTTTATTATGGCGCTTGTGCTCTATTTCACGCAAAGCAGCGGCACGCGTAAACTGATAGTGCCTGCGGCGATTACGATCATGGCGGTGGCAGCCGTGACCTTGGGCGCCAATGGTGCTTTCAGGCTTGAGGTCGGTTCCATACTTGGGCTTTCGGCCGATACCGTGTTCAGTGTGTTGGATCTGCTCTTGCTGGTCTACATTCTTGGCATCGGTTGGAAACTGGGCAGCCGCCTTATCATGGGCATGACCCTGCTTCAGCTTGTGGGCATGCTTTACCTTAAATTTGTTCTCCCCGGTCATGAAGTGCCCATCACTGCCTTTGTGGCAGACGGGCTTTCGCTTATCATGGTTATCATCATTACCGTGGTGGGCGGGCTTATCACTATTTACGGTATGGGCTACATGGATCTGCACGAGGAGCACCTGCACCTACGTGTGTCGCGTCAGCCCCGTTTTTTTGCCATTATTTTCTGCTTCCTGGGGGCCATGAACGGTCTGGTGCTTTGCAACAACCTTTCGTGGATGTTTCTTTTCTGGGAAATTACAACACTGTGTTCGTTCATGCTCATAGGGCATGACCAAACAGATGAGGCAAAGGCAAATGCCCAGCGCGCCCTGTGGATGAACGTGCTCGGCGGCCTTGCCTTTGTCTCGGCCATGCTGTTTATCCAGAAGAGCCTTGGCACGCTCTCGACCGAGCTTGTGCTGCAAAAGATGACCTCGATGGACGTAAAGAACACGGCCATTCTGTTGCCTTTTGCCTTCTTCTGTCTGGCGGCCTTTACCAAGTCGGCGCAGGTTCCCTTTGAAAGCTGGCTGTGCGGTGCAATGGTTGCGCCAACGCCGGTTTCGGCCCTGCTGCACTCGGCCACAATGGTGAAAGCGGGTACCTACCTCTTGCTGCGCATGGCCCCGGCCTTTGCCGGAACCACCATGTCCACCATCGTGGCCCTGTTTGGCGCGTTTACCTTTGTGGCAACCTGTATTCTTGCAGTCAGCCAAAGTAACGCCAAAAAGGTGCTGGCATACTCCACAATCGCAAACCTGGGCCTTATCATTGCCTGCGTGGGCATCAACACGGCTGCATCCATGATGGCGGCAACCACCATCATCATTTACCACTCCGTGTCCAAGGGCCTTTTGTTCATGTGCGTGGGTGCCATTGAGCAGCGCATTGGCTCGCGTGATATCGAAGATATGCGCGGTCTGTATGGCAAGATGCCCCGCACGGCCATTATCACCGTGATAGGCATTTTCACCATGATGCTGCCGCCCTTTGGCATGCTGATTGGTAAGTGGATGGCCATTGAGGCTATTGCCCGCGCCACCCAGGCCATGACCCCCATCGTCTTTTTCGTTGCGCTGGGTTCGGCCTTTACCGTGCTCTTTTGGGCGCGCTGGGCCGGTGTGCTGGTTTCGTCAAGCAAGATGCACGAACGGCCCACCTATGGTCACCCGAAGCCCTCGGTCATGTTTGCCCTGCGTTCGCTGTGCGGGCTTGCCGTGGTGTTTTCGTTCATTTCGCCCATGGTGCTGAAGACCTTTGTGGAGCCCTCGGTATCGGGCGTGTACGCGCGCTTTAACTTGCAGGCAGAAGGGTTCATTCCTGGCGCTACCCTTACCGGGGCCGAAGGATATGTGTGGATTTACCTTCTGTTCATTCTGCTGGGTCTGGGCGTGTGGTATGCGTGGCGTGAGGCCCGCAAGGTTCCTGAATCTGCCCATGCGCAGCCGTATTGCTCTGGTCTTACAGCAGTAAAGGATGGCGTTGTCGGCTTCAAGGGCCCCATGAATGTCTTTGAACCCGTGCGCGTGTCCAACTTCTATCTCAGCCAGTACTTTGGCGAGAGCAAGATCACGCGGGCCATCGACATCATTTCCACCGCATTCCTGGTCGTACTGGTAGGAGGTCTGCTGTAATGCTCACCATCTTCAGCGCAATCGGCGGTTTGATTCTGTCGCCCCTGGTGGGCGGGCTGCTTACCGGGGTTGATCGCCGTATCACGGCGCGCCTTCAGTCGCGCCTTGGGCCGCCCCTGTTCCAGCCTTTTTACGATATCTTCAAGCTGCTGGGCAAACAGCCCCAGGTTACCAACGCCTGGCTTGTGTTCAGCGCGTATGTAACGCTTATTTCGTCGGCACTTTCTCTGCTGCTCTTCTTTATGGGCGGCGACCTGCTGCTGCTGTTCTTTGTGCTCACCGTGGGTGCTGTGTTTCAGGTGGTTGGTGCCGTGTGTGTGCCTTCGCCCTACAGCAACGTGGGCGCACAGCGCGAGCTGTTGCTCATGCTGGCCTATGAGCCTATTCTGATTCTGGTGTTCGTGGGTTTTGCCATGTGTACGGGGTCGTTTTCCATCGCAGCGGTTTTTCAGCTTGAGCAGCCCCTGCTGCTCAAAATGCCGCTGCTGTTCCTGGCCCTTGGCTACGCCCTGACCATCAAGCTGCGCAAGTCGCCCTTTGATATCGCGGCCAGCCATCACGGCCACCAGGAACTGGTGCGCGGTGTACAGACCGAATACTCCGGCCCGTACCTTGCGCTTATCGAAATCGCCCACTGGCTTGACCTTGTGCTTATTCTTGGGCTGTGCGCCATGTTCTGGCACACCAGCTGTGTGGGAATGGCCATTCTTGTGGGTGCATCGCTGTTTACAGAAATTCTTATCGACAACATCACCGCCCGGCTGACCTGGCAGTGGATGGTGCAAAAGAAGTCCCTGTTGCTCGGCATGGGCCTGGCCCTGGTTAATCTTTTATGGCTGTACGTGGCGTAAGGAGGCCGGAATATGGGTTTCGTCGACAATATGATCAAGCGGAGCCGCCTGAAGTCTCCGTGGATAGTTCATTTTGACTGCGGTTCCTGCAACGGCTGCGACATCGAGGTGCTGGCCTGTCTGACGCCCATGTATGACGTAGAGCGTTTCGGGGTAGTCAACGCGGGCAACCCCAAGCACGCCGATGTGCTGCTGGTTACCGGCACGGTCAACCACCGCAACCAGCATGTGCTGCGGCAGATTTATGAACAGATGCCATCGCCCAAGGCTGTTGTATCCATCGGCGCATGCAACCTTTCGGGTGGCGTGTTCAAGGATACGTACAATGTGCTGAACGGCGCGCACAACATCATTCCTGTGGATGTGTTTGTGCCGGGCTGCCCGCCCAAACCCGAAGCCATTATTGACGGCGTGGTGCAGGCCCTTGGCGTGCTCAAGGCCAAGATGGGTCTTGGCCCCGCGCCTGTGCCCACCTTTATGCCCGGCGACGAGGATGGCACGCCCGACATGACGCCGCAGGCGGAGTCCGCGCCGGAAGAAGCCCCCGAATAGCCACTGCCAAACGCGGGTTAACCCGGAAAGGATAGAGCCATGTTTTTTGAAGCCAAGGAAGTGACGCCGCAAACGCTGCTTTCAGAAGTACAGCAGCTGGCCAACGCCAAATACCGTTTTGTGACCATGTCGCAGACTGTCATGGACGAAAACACGCTGCGGCTTTTTTACCACTTTGACGTAAACCTCACCATGTCTGATCTGCGCCACAACGCCGATCTGTGTGTGTGGGAGCCCACAGACGCAAAGGGTATGGTGCATCTGCGCATGGATGTGAACAAGAATGAGCGCATCCCCAGCATTACGCCCGTGTACTTCTGTGCCGTGCTTATCGAAAACGAAACGCAGGACCAGTTTGGCGTGCGCTTTTCAGGCCTGCCCCTTGATTACGAAGGGGCCATGTATCTGGAAGGCGAGGTTACCCATGCGCCGTACTTTACCATGACCACGGTTCGGCGGCCTGCCGCCAAGGCCGAGGCCGCCAAGGATGACACGGCCAAAGGAGAGAAGGCATGAGCAACCGCACAACCGTGATTCCTTTCGGGCCGCAGCACCCGGTGCTGCCCGAACCGCTGCACATCAAGTTTGTGGTGGAAGATGAAACCGTGGTTGGGGCTGTGCCGCAGCTGGGCTTTGTACACCGTGGGCTTGAAAGTCTGGTTCGCCTCAAGGATTACAACCAGATGGTTTTTGTGGTCGAGCGTATCTGCGGCATCTGCTCGTGCATTCATGCCAACTGCTACTGCAACGCCATTGAAGACATGATGGGCATTACGGCCCCGCCCCGCGCCCAGTTTTTGCGGGTCATCTGGTCTGAACTGCACCGCATACATTCGCATATGCTGTGGCTTGGGCTTTTTGCCGACGCCTTTGGCTTTGAGAGCGTATTCCAGCAGTTCTGGCGTATCCGCGAGCATGTCATGGATATCTGCGAAGCCACGGCTGGCAACCGCGTTATTCTTTCGGTCAACGTGGTTGGCGGTGTGCGCCGCGACCTCAGCCCCGATCAGATACGCTGGATGCATGGCCGACTCGACGAGCTGGAAAAGGGCATGCGCGAGCTTACCCGCACCATGCTCGACGACTACACCGTGCAGGAACGCACGCGTGGCATCGGTATTCTGAGCAAGGACGATGCCCGTCTGCTCGGCGCTGCCGGCCCCACCCTGCGTGGCAGCGGCTGGGAAATTGACGAACGCATGCACGGCTACGCGGCCTACAAGGATCTCAACTTTATTCCCGTGGTTGAGAACGATGGCGACTGCTACGCCCGCTCAAAGGTGCGTTTTTATGAAGTGCTGCACTCCATAGAACTGATCCGCGAAGCGCTGAACCGCCTGCCCGAGAGCGAGCTGACCGTCAAGGTTACCGGCAATCCCGAGGGCGAATCGGTGTTCCGTGTGGAGCAGCCGCGCGGCGAGCTGTTCTATTACATACGGGCCAACGGCACAAAGAATCTGGAACGCATGCGCGTGCGCACGCCTACCTTTGCCAACGTGCCGCCCCTGCTGCACATGCTGCCGGGCTGTAAACTGCCCGATGTGCCGGTTATCGTGCTGAGTATCGACCCGTGCATCTCATGCACAGAGAGGTAGCCCATGTATATGCTTCCTAACGTGCTGCGCAATCTTTCGGGCAAGCCCGCTACGCGGCTGTATCCCCTGGAAGAGCGCGAACCATTCCCCGCCTACCGTGGCGTGATCACCAACGATGTTGCAAAGTGCATATTCTGTAATTCCTGCGCCAGAGTGTGCCCCACAGATGCCATCACCGTGGATGCAAAGGCCGGAAAGTGGAACTACGATCCCTTCCTGTGCGTGTACTGCTCTGCGTGTGTGGAAAAATGCCCCACCAAGTGCTTGCAGCAGGAGCCCGTACACCGCAAGCCCTCCATCAGCAAGTTTGTGGTACACCGTACCGGAACCCCCCGCGCCAAAAAAGCCAAGGCCGAGGCCAAGGGCGGGGAAGGAACAGAAAAATAGGTGAACAACAAAGGGCCTTTTCAGGCCCTTTGTTTTGAGTGTTGATAATATCAACACTGGCAACTGTTCTCTCCGTCTATTTGCCGGACGGGTTTGGCGGCGCGTGTTCCCGAAAGGGCGCATGCGCCGCCATTTACTTATATGGAGCAGTTCGGCTCGTTCCCCTGTGCTGCTGCACGGGCATCCTCATGGGCGCAGCCGGGGCAAATGCCGGTAAGCTCCACTGTGTCACCCTGAAGCTGAAAACCCTGGCGCTGCATGGTTGAAAAAATGGTCTGGTACAGGTCGGGGTCGTTAATTTCTCTGCTTTTGCGGCAGCCGGGGCACACCAGCATAAAAACTGGTGCGTGGCGCTGTTTGCATGATTCCGTGCATGTTTCCGCGCAGGCCACATAGGCGTTGAGCGTGCCAACGCGGTGAACCAGCCCCTCTTGCAGCAAAAAGTCCAGTGCCCGATAGATGCTGGCAGGCGTCAGCGCCTTGGGGGCATCGCAGCGCAAGGCATCCAGAATGTCGTAGGCTTTGACAGGCACTCTGGCATGGAGCAAAAAATCGAGCACCAGCCGCCGCACCCGTGTAAGGCGCAACCCGCGCCGGGCACAAAGAGTTTCTGCGGTGCAGGGGTGCGCGTGCTTGTCAGTTGGGTTCGGTTTCGTCTGCTGCATAGGGTTCCACCGCCACAGCCTTGATGCGGTAGCCCGCATCGCCGATGTCGCTCTCTGATTTTTCAATTTCAAGTTTGCCATAGACCATTACGGTGTCCATCATCTGGATGCCCATGGGTTTTTCAAGAATAACGTAGATAATCTGGTTGGCTGGCGGTGGCGGCACATGAATGCACGCGCCAAAGTAGGGCACAAGCAAAAATTCGGACAACTGGTCGCCGCCAAGAAAATCAAGGGGGGCCACAAAACCGGCAATGCGCACCAGTTTGCCGCCAAGAGTCTTGTTGGCGGGCGCGTTGCTCCACAAAGCCTGAAATTCCTTCAGAGCCTTGTCTGCCCTTGGGTCGTCGTCACTGAAACTGTCAAAATTGAACTTGTCAAAAACCTTGGCCGGATCCCACGAGGCAGGAATAAGGTTTTCCCAGGTAATTTCTTCATATTTTCCGCTGTTTTTTGCTTCAGCGGCCTTGGCCAGCTCCTCCCTGGTGGGCTGCCACTGTTCGGATTTCTGGCGTTCGTAATCGTCGGTGAGGGCCAGGGCCGTAACACTGTGCCAGCAGCACAGCAGCGCCGCCAGCAGGCAGATACTACGCCTTGCGGCTGTAGGTGTAATCATGCAGCTTCCTTATCCTGCCGAGGCGTTGAGCCCATCGGCCAGGCTTATGCGGTAGGCCCGCCATGCGGGGATCAGGCCCGCGAAAAAACCGGCGGCATTGATTGCGGCCAGCAGTTGCCATTCAGTTGCCGTTGGCAACGAAAGCGTCAGACTCAAACCGTAGCCAGAGGCCAGCATGGGGCCGAAAACGGCCAGCAGGGCGGCAGTGAGGGCTGTTCCTGCAAATGTACCCGCCAGCACCAGCAACAGGCTTTCAAGCGAAAGCAGGGCAACAATATCCTTCGGGCTGGCGCCTGCCGCCCGCAAGACGGCCAGTTCGCGTCTGCGTTCGCCCAAACCGGCAAGTATGGTTGCCACAAGGCCTGCCAGCCCGGCCACAGTAACCAGCCACGAAAGCACGCGCAGGGCATTTTCGCCCGTGCGCAGCAGGCTCCACAGCTGGTCAAGGGCCACGCCGGGCATCACGCCCATGAGGGCTTCCTGCTGATCTGTGTTGATTTCGCGCTGTGCGGCAAATACTCGGGCGCGGTTTTTCAACCCCACCAGTACTGCTGTTACGGTCTTGGGGGTCAGGTTGAATTTGCTTACCTGATCCGGCCGCGCATGGAAACCAGGCGCAGGCGCGCCGCCCTGCCAGTCGATGTGTATGGCTTCCATGGCAGCAAGGCTTATGTACAGGCCTCGGTCTACAGGTGTGCCGGTTGGGGCCAGTATGCCGCACACGGTAAAGGGTTTGTCCGCGTGCAGGCTGAGGCGTGTATCGCCCGCGCCGTGACTGAGCAGCACACGGTCGCCAAGCCTGTAATGCTCCCTTGCTGCTACCTCTGCCCCCAGCACCACGTCGAAAATATCTTCAAATTCCCTGCCTTGGGTAAACTGCAAGGACGCATGGCGGCGGTACTGGTAGAGGGTGAAAAAATCTGTGGTGGTGGCCACCACGGCAAAACCCTTGTGCGAGTCGCCGAGAGAAATGGGGATTGTCCAGGCCACATCGCGGCGCTGGGCAAGGCGTTGCGCGCTGTCCCAGCCAATGTTGTTGGAGGCCTTGCCCATGTGGAACACGGCGTAGAGCAGCAGTTGCAACTCGCTGCCACGCGCGCCCACCACCAGATCTGTGCCAGAAACAGCCTGCACAAAGCTATCGCGCACCTGGGTACGAACCCGTTCCATGCCCAGCAGCAGGGTAGTGGATAGCGCGATGGAAAATACCACCAGACTGAGGGTGCCCTTGCGGTTCCAAGCGCTGGACCAGGCCAGTGCCAGTAAAAACTTGCAACGATTCATGAGCATTCCCCGCCATGCAGCCTGTTTATATGGGCCAGACTGACACGCCGGGCAAACATGTCTGCCAGGGCGGCATCATGGCTGACAAACAGCAGACTTGATCCGGCCTTGGCGCACTGGCGCAACAGCAGATGCAAAAAATCTGCGCGGCGGTCGGCATCCAGCGCGGAGGTTGGTTCGTCTGCCATGATCAGGGGGGGAGCGCCCACAAGGGCGCGGGCTGCGGCTACCCGTTGCTGCTGGCCGACGGAGAGGCGTGCCACATTTTTGTTCCACAGCTCGCTGCCAAGCCCCAGAGTCTTAAGCAGGCGTTGGGCCGATTGCTCCGGGCTGCCGTCCATTTCTGCGGCTCTTTGTGCCCGCACGGCAGAAAACCGGCAGGGCAGCAGCACGTTGTTGAGCATGGAAAGATGCGGAATGAGGTTAAATTGCTGAAAAACAAGACCAATAAAATCGCCGCGAAGGGCATCCCGCGCAGAGCGCGGCAGGCTGTCCATGCGCGTGCCGTTGACCATCACGCGGCCTGTGGCCGGTTGCAGTATCCCTGCAATAAGACTGATCAGGGTGCTTTTGCCGCCGCCGCTGGGGCCGGAAAGAAAGAGCGTTTCCCCCTGCGCCAGCGTAAATGAAGGTATGCGCAGAGTGGGTTGCGTTTGTCCGGGCCAGAGATACGTAATGTCTTCAAGCGCTGCCGCTTGCACGGCTTTACCCGCCGGGCAAGCCGTGCCTGGTGATTGCAGCGGTGCGCCCTGTGCGGGAGTTACCATGTGAGGCTGTGCGCCTTGTGGTTCAGCTCGGCAGCATGCTGGCCCGTGGGGCTGACAAGCTGAACCCGCAGTTCGTGCAGGGCGGGCCATGCTGAGAAAAGATCCACGTCCATGCCGGTCAGGGCTTTGGGGTTGGCGCATTCAAAAACAAAGGAGGCATCCAGATCCGCGTGCTCGGCCCCGGCGGCGTGATCGTTATGCTCGGTGTGGGCTGCGTGCCCATCGTGGTCAGGGTGTTCTGGTTTTTCGGCAGGAGGTTGCTGGGCGGCATGGTCTTGGTGAGCGGGTTTTGCTGGCTGCTGCGCGGCATTGGCTGCAAGCAGATTGGCAGGCAGAGCCTCCGATTCCAGAGTTACTTCTTTCAGGCGGCATTGGGCGGCAGCGGGAAAGATGAAAATATTTTCTGCCCGGTGCAGTGTGGCCGCCATGCCTTGTACGGCCTGGATTTGTTCGGGGGTAGAGGGCGCGTGCTCAAAGGGCAGCGCGTTGGCAAGCGGGCTTTCGAGGTCAATGCTCACAACCGCGCTTTCAACTGTCACATTGAGGCGGGCCGCGCCGTGTTCGTGCGGGCCATGGGCCGAGGCAGGGCTGGCGGCAAGCAGGGCGGCGCATGCCACCAAAAGGATCATGTTCTTCATTATATCTCCCGATCAAATTTTGCAGTTGATAACCAGGTCAGCTCAAAATGTGAAATGATATAATGTTGCATTTTTGTCAACGGGTCAAAAAAAAGGCCTGCCAACGCGCAGAAACTACCGCGCTGACAGGCCGGGAAAGAGCAGTTCCTTACGGCAGCTGGCATCCGCGCCGCTTCCAGCGGGCAACTCGTATTTTATCGGCCAGCATGGAAAGCCCGCACAGGGCAATGGAAACGGCGGTTGCGGCAAACACGCCGCGATAGCCAAAGCCCTCGTACATGACGAGCCCCCCGATGATGGGGGCAAACATGCCGCTGGAGTCAAAGGTGGCCATCATGACATTGGAGTTGATGGAACGGGTTGTGGGGGTGGAGCGGTCGTAGACCATGGCAGCCAGCAGGGGGTAGAGCAGCCCAAGCCCAAGCCCGTACAAAAGTGTAAGGGGAATGAACGCCCACAAGGGCCCCCAGGCCAGCCCCAGCATGCAGCAGGCCAGCAGGGCGCTGCACAGTATGGTGATTTTGTGGCGCGGCAGGGTATCAAGCCTGTTGCTGCCCACCAGCCGCACCAGAATGATGGTGAGTGTGTAGGTTGTGAAAAACCAGGCCGGGTGCGCACCAATGATTGAGCACAGGCCTTTCATGAAAAATATGGCCAGTACGGTCATGATGCTGAAGGTCAGGCAGCTCATGTACACAAAAAAAAGGCCCGAATGGCTTACCGCATGCCACAGCTCCCGGCCAGACATGCCGCCCTCTGCCTCGTGCAGCATTTCTGGGGTGCGCAGGCGGGGCGCCAGCGGAATGAGCATGAGCAGCGAGGGAATGGTCAGCAGGGCCGTAAGGGCAAAAAGGTGGGGTTCGCCGCCCAGCAGGGGAAGTATCTGTTCACCCACTGCGGGAATAATGGAATAGGGCAAAAGCAGGGTAAGCGAGAAAATGGCAAAGCCACGGGCACTCTGCCCTTTGGGAATGCAGCTTACCAGCACAGACACCGTGCAGCACGAAAAAACGGCCAGCGAAATGCCCTGCACCACGCGCAGCAGCAGAACCATACCAATGGTATGCGCCCCGCCCACATACGGATAGGCCAGCATGACGCCGCCCGAAATGAGTATGGAAACGGCCATGGGCAACAGTTTGCCGCGCCGCAACAGAACCACGCTCGCCACCTGTCTGAAAATCAGCACCATGACAAACATGGAAGAGAGCAGTATTCCGCGCCAGTTTGGGCTGACGGAAAGCGACTCAAGCCATTGCTCAAAGCAGTAAAAAACGGCCACAAAGCTGTTGCAGAACATGGTCATGCAAAACAGCAGAACAAAATCACGGCTTAAAAGCGTCTGCGGCGGTTCGGAAAAGGCAGTGCTTTTCGCGTCTTGCGCAGACGACGCTAGTTGCGACGGCATGGGGCCTCAATCGTGTTGTGCCGCGATGGCCCAGGCCGCCGTGCGGGGCCGGGCTCACCCCCGCAAAGGGCGTGCGGCTAATGATATTCGCCATGGATAAACTTGGTGGCATAGGCCTGAACGGCCTCATCATCCACCATAAGCATATCCATCTGGCGGGTCATTATCAGGAGTCGTCCCAATTGATCCAGGCGCGCGCACAGCTCATGCCTGGGGTATTTTTGGTAACGTGCGCGCAGTCTATCACCCGTTATCTCCACGGTAAAGCCCAGCTCTTTGAGGATAAGCCCGATGCAGCGCACGCGGCGCACTCGTTGGGTATTGGCTGCCGCGCCGCCTGCAAATTCAAAACGGATGTAGTTCTTGCTCAGGGTTTCGCCACACCAGCAGTCAAGAATGGCGTAGTGATAGCCCACGCGTGAAGAAAAATTGAGGTAGCGGTCAGAAATAATGGCATAGCTGCGCTGCCCAAAGCGCGAACAGCCCTCCTGATTGCCGCCAATGGCGGTTTGTCCCATCACAGAGAGAAAACCGCGCATGTTCACCGGCCTTGGGCCTCTGGCCTGCACGGCGGGGTTGAGCATGCCTTCAAGCACGCATTTGAGCGGCACGCTCAGCACGTCGCTGGGCGTCACCTGGCGCGATTCGGGGTTGCGCAGTCCCCCGCCAAGGTCAATAACGTGCAGATCAAGTGGCACGGTGCAGGCCAGTTTGCTGGCTACCCCGGCGCAGTGGTCAGTAACGCGGTCTGAAATCTGGAACATCTGCGTATAGCTCAGCTCGTGTACATAGCGCATGATGTCGTGCAGCGAGGTGCAGTGGCGCGGGGTGAATGTGTCTGCGCGGGGGTCCACAAGGTGCAGGGGCAGAATGTACGGGGCAATGCGGCGCAAAAGAATGAGGGCCGGGCTGCTGGCCTTGGCCTGGGGGCGCACCAGCCGCAGGGCCAGCAGTTCATGTACTTCGCCGTCAAAAACCCTGCCCGAAAGGGCGTCTACGGTCACAACCTGCCCATCGGCAAGAATGCTGTTTGCGCCGGGCAGATTCATGATTGTTGGCACGCCAAATTCGCGGCAGATGGATGCCATGTGCCCCGTGAGGCTGCCTGTTTCTGCTATGATGGCCGAGGCCCGGCGCATGGCCGCCATGGCATCGGGCGAGGAGTGGGAGAGCAGCATGACGGCTCCTTCGGGAAAATGCGTCATGTCTTCGCCCTCGCCCACATGAACAATGGGGCCGCAGCCCACGCCCCTCGCGGCCACGTCGCCGCCCGAAAGCAGCGGGCGCAGATGGCGCAGGGCCGGGGCAGAGTGTTCTTCGGAAGCGTTGTCTAGTCCCATGGGGCGGGTTTGCAGCAGCACAATCTGGTCGTCTTCGTCAACGGCCCATTCCATATCCTGGGGGTACTGGTAGTGCTGTTCCAGTTCCATGACCATTTCGGCCAGGCGGCGCACCTGATCGTCGCTGAGGCAGGGTACATCACGCAGAGAGTCGGGTACGGGTTCAAGCACATTGTCCACAAGCCCGCTTTTGGAGCGCGTAAGCCGCAACCTGACGGTTTTGTGTGCAATTGTGGCCATGGTGATTTTTTTTGTGGCGCGCGAAACAAGCCACTGGTCGGGGGTTCCCGATCCATCCACCACCATTTCACCCAACCCCCACAGGCCGTTGATGACCGTGGCATTGGAGCGCAGATCTACAGGATGGCGCGAAAAAGCCACGCCAGCGGCCTTGGCCCGCACCATTTCAACACAGCACAGGCCCATGCCCGTCGCGTCCAGATCATAGCCGTGCTCGGCACGGTATGTCAGTGCGCGGGGCGAAAACAGACTGGCTACCACCTTTTTGAAAGCAGGCAGCAATTCCTGACGGGTAACGCCCAGAATGCTGCGGTACTGCCCCGCAAAAGACTGCACGCCGTCTTCGGCAATGGCGCTGGAGCGCAGCGCTACAACCACATCCGCATCCTTGCCAAAGACCGCGTCCCATTCAGCAAACAGGGCCTGCTCCACCTCGGCGGGAATGGGGGCCTCAAGCACAAGGCTTTCGACCTGCTGCGAAATTTCTGCAATGAGCGAGGGTTTGTCGGGGTCGATGCATTTGAGCAGTTTGAAAAGATTTTTGAACAAGCCCGGTGTGCGCAGCAAAAAATAGCTGCCTGCGCGGATTGTAATGGCAAAGCCGCGCGGCACAGGCATGGCAAGCATGTTGCGCAGCTCGCCAAGATTGGCATTTTTTCCGCCCACACTGTAGGCCATGCTGGAATCAACTTCAGAAAGGGGCAGGGTAAACTGCGGCACATCGCCTGTGGCAAGCTGGTCCAGCTCGTGCTCGATGCGCGAGGCTATGGAGTGTACGGCTGTGCCCAGCGATATATCACACTGCCCCGACATTTCACTCAGGGTGGAAGCCATGCGTTCACAGTGAAAAATAGCCCGGCGGGCCTGCTTGCGCACCTCGCTGGTTTCCATGTGTTTGTCGCCGCGCAGGGTGGCATCGAGCCCGGCCATCACACCGGCAAGATCCGCATTGGCCTGAAGCAGATCCTTGAACGAAGCGTAGCGCTTGTTAAAGGCATCCATTGCACACTCGCGGCTCAATCGCGGGGCAATGCCAAACAGTTTTTTCAGCAGTGAGGCCATGCGTTCATCCTTGGTTGCAGTTCCATTAAAATCCTGAACCTATGATGTTGAACGCCAGCGCACTGCCGCCACGCTGCCTGTTTTATGCTGCCCCTGCCGCCTGAAGGATAAAACGTTCAGGCGTGTGCTTACAGCAGTAAAAACGCATGGTTGTGCTGGCGTTACTTGCCAACGACCACATACCGCTGCGCCGGGCCGCGCCCCTCCTTGCGTACCAGCCCTTGCTGCACAAGCAGTTGCAGATCGTACTGCGCGGTGCGCATGGAAATATCCTTACCCGCCAGGGACTGATATTCCTGACGGCTGATACTGCCTGCGGCGGCTATGGTCGGCCACGCATCCATGATACGGCGGTTGAGTTTTTCTGCCGCACCGAGCCCTTGCAGCTGATCGCCCTGCCGAGCGGGCGAGTCTGCCTGCTGCCCTTGCATCGCGAACTCGCTGTCATCCCCTGATCCCGCCATATCGGCGGCCTGGTCGGCCGGGCGGTCTGGCTGCCTGTCGGGCTGTCTGTCTGGCACTCTGGCTGGCATGCCATTTGTCCTTGTGCCGCCCTCCGCCGGTGGAGCAGAGCAAAAGTCCTGCTCGCAGGGGGGATTCTGCTGATTGCGCGATTCCTGCACCGGGGCAGCGGGTGAATTTTCATTCAGAATAATTTCGCCCTGTCCCTGAATTGCGTGACCTAACTGGATATCTTCTGCAAAAAGAATGCCGCCTTCGCAAAAAGTCAGGGCTCTGGTGAGCGTGTTTTTCAGCTCGCGCACATTGCCGGGCCAGTCGTAGTCCATCAGCTTGGTCATGGCCCCCTGGCTGATCTGCGGCATGGCCACAGACATGGCCGCTGGCTGGGCAGCGGCAGCACTGCTGGCCTCGGCCTTAAGCCTGGCCTTGGCTTTGAGTGCCTCGGAAAGAAAATACACCGTGAGTGAAGGAATATCAGACTTGCGGTCGCGCAAGGGCGGTGTGTTTATGGTGATGACCGCCAGACGGTAGTACAGGTCTTCGCGGAAGGTTCCCCTTTGCGAGTCGTCGATCAGCGAGGCGTTGGTGGCGGCGATGATACGCGTATCAAAGGGAACATCCTCATCACTGCCGAGGGGACGTATGCGGCGTGTAGAAAGCGCCCGCAGCAGAGCTTGCTGTACCTTGGGAGCCGCATTGCCCACCTCATCGAGCATGAGTGTGCCGCCCTGAGCGGTTAGAAAGGCCCCTTTGCGCGGTGCGCGCGCTTCGGTAAACGCGCCTTTTACATGACCAAAAAGGGTATCCATAAGCAGGTTTTCGTCCAGCGCGCCGCAATTGATGGTGATAAACGGCCCCGTGCCCCTGGCGCTGAGCCTGTGGATGGCCTCTGACACCAGTTCTTTGCCAGTGCCGGTTTCGCCCACCACCAGAACATCGGCCATCACCTGCGAGGCCTTGCGCACATTGTCGCACAGGGCAAGCATGGCGGGCGAAGTACCAATAAGCCCGTTGACGGGCAGGTCTTCGGGGTGGGGCAGGTCTGGCACGGGCTCGCGCTGGGCCAGGGCATTGTCTTCTGCTGCGCGCAGGCGGCGGGCCTCTGCGGCATGTCGCAACCTCTCCAGCAGGGCATTGATGCCGACCTTGAGCCGCTCAAGTTCACGCGGCAGTTGCGGCAGATCAAGGTTGCCGTCTTCACCGATGGTGTTGCGGTGTTCCAGCTCTTCTGTAATGGCATTTACAGAACGGCTTGTCTGACGTGCCAGCCACCATAAACTCAGGCCAAGAAGCAGCATGCCCCCCACAAAGGCTCCAATATAGATGCCCATAAGCTGTACGCCCGTGCGTGTAGTGGTAAAACTGGTATCCAAAACGGCCAGCCCTCCCAGAACAATTGAGTCCTCCTGCGAAATGGGGCTGAAGGAAACAGGCACGTAACTTACGCGCTCTACGCGCATTTGGCTGTTGCTCCACAGCGAAGTGTTTTCAGCAAGAGCAATCTGTCCGGGTTTGCCTTCCTGAACATCGGAAACCATGTTCCAGTAATTGATGTTTTCCGGGTCAGGGCGAAAGGCCGCGTTGAAGCCCGGTCTGCCAAAGGCGCCGGTAAAACCCGCCCGCACTGCGTCTGTAGCAAGGCTGCGCTGGGCCAGCCCGGAATCGGGAGCCTCAGACTGAAAAAGCATCCAGCCATCGCGGTCAAAAAAAAGCGTGCGCACGCGCACGTCGCTGCCCGATGCTGCAATGGGGGCATTGGGGGCAGAATAGGCAGAAATGATATCTCTCAGTTCCCGCAGATCGAGCGACAGCATCAGGTATCCCAAAAACACACCATCTGCGTCTTGTACCGGGGTGGCAAAACGCAGCACTTGCAGCGAGATATTCTGGTTGCCGCTCTTAACCGGCACCATCGAATAGGTCACCTCAACTGGCTGCGCAACGCTTACGTGCCCTATGCGGTGCTCTGCGGCAATGCCGTGGAATGGGCCGGTGGGGCTGGCAAGGGCTTGCCGCATGGGTACATTGACGACTTCACCGTCTGAATTGACGAGCAGATAGCGTTTGTCGGGGGTAAGGCCTTCAAAGGCGAGCTCCCTATAGCGCAGCCCCCCAGCCTTGGCGCGAAACCTGAGCCTGTTTGTCATATCGCTCTGGTCCATTGAACCGGCAGCGAGAATAAGCAGCTGGTTGCGCGTTTCTTCAAGTACCTGTTCCACTGCCAGGCGCATGGCTTGCGACTGAAGATGTGCATTGCGCGCAATTGCGCGATCAAGGATGCCCTCTATACTGCTGCCGGTAGCCGAAAAAATAATCAGTAATACCAGGGCTAAAATGGGCAATCCCAGCATGAGCATGCGGTTTGCCATGCCGCGATTCATGAAGAATGTGGCGAACTCAAGCGAGTTGCCCTGGGGAAGTGTTCTGTGTAGGCGCATGGTGCTCCCCTGGTTTGTGCAAAAAGGCGCAATCTTGGAACTGATTATAAAAAACAATCGTGGTTGTGACAAGATTTTTCGCGCAAAAATGGAAAATAATCCGCAATTATTGGCAATAATCGTGCAATGGCACAGGCTTTGCTACTACTTTCACATTCGCGGCAACAAGGCGAGCCCCCCATAGGTTCTGAGGGGTTTGCAAAGTGGATGAGTGGAAGTGGAAGCAGTGGAGATGTCAAATTTTGACGTGGAGGAAGTTATGAAAAAGATGCAAAGGCTCTGGACATGGCTTGCGGGGTGCGCGCTGATGGTAGCGGCATTGCCTGGCGCGGCCCTTGCCGCTGGCGGCGGCAAGATCGCCAACGTGGTTGTGGTAGCCGATACGCGCAAGCTTGACGGTATATTGTACTGGTGGGCTGAAATGTACAACGAAAGCCATTTCTTTTTTGCCATTCTGACCATGGCAATCATCCCGGTTATGGGGTGCATACTTGGCTGGCTGGCAGACATTGTCATGACCCACATGGGCATTGACCTCAAGCACCGCGAACTTTCCGAGAAGTAGAAGGAAGGAGGCAAGTATGGACTGGTTATATATATTGATGCCCATCTCCGGCGTGTACATTTTCTGGCCGGGCCTCGTGATTCTCGGGTTGGGCGTGGGTATTATTGGCGGATTCTTTGGCATGGGCGGTGCGTGGATGGTTACCCCCGGCCTGAACATTCTCGGCTTCCCCATGGCATTTGCCATTGGTACCGACGTTGCGCAGATGGCGGGTAAATCGCTTATCTCCACCATGCGGCACGGCAAGTTTGGTAACGTTGACTACGGCTTGGGCCTGACCATGCTTGTGGGTACCATTGTGGGCGTAGAAGTTGGCGCGCAGATGGTCATGTGGCTGGAACGCCTGGGTTCTGTTGATAAGGTTGTGCGCTGGCTGTACGTGGTGCTGCTGGTGTTGCTGGCATGGCTGGTATTTCATGATATCGCCGCCCGCCGCAAGAAGGAGCGTGAAGCCCGTGCCCAGAACAAGGAACTCGACCAATCTGCTACCGGCGTTGACTGGGCCTCGCGCCTGCACGCCATCAAGATCCCCCCTGTGTTCCATTTCAAGCAGGCCAACATCACCTGCTCCGCATGGCTGCCCATCTTCGTTAGCTTCTTCACTGGCTGGCTGGCTGGTATCCTCGGTATCGGCGGCGGTCTTATCCGCATGCCCGCCCTGGTGTATCTTGTGGGCTGCCCCACCCATCTGGCGGTGGGTACGGACCTCTTTGAAGTTGCCATCTCCGGTCTCTACGGCACGGCTTCGTACGCATACAAGGGCCGCGTGGAACTGCTTGCCGCCCTCGTCATGCTGTGCGGCGCAGCCATCGGCGCGCAGATCGGCGTTGTAGCCACCAAGTATGTAAAGGGTTACGGCATCCGTTTTGTGTTCGGCCTGGCCGTTGTTGGCTGCCTGGTTTCAGTTGTGTGCAAGCTGGTTGAAGCTGAATTTCCCGCCTGGGGCTGGTTGTTGGGCCCCGCCGCAACTATTGACGTGCTTGGCTTCGTGACGGCCATTTCTCTCTACATCACTATCAAGATGGTACAGGGCGCCAAGGCGGAAATTGCCGCCAAGAAGAATCAGCCCGCAACCAACTAAGAGGAGGCACGTCATGAAAATTCGTAACCTTGTGCTTATGCTGGCGATGACCTTCTCGGTTGCACTGCTTACCGGCTGCAACTTTGATGGAGGCGTAGAACAGGGACGCTGCGTGGCCTATGATGCCACAGCAAAAACCCTCACCATCGTGGTGGACGTGACACACGACCAGTTCAACCCGCATTACAGCGGCGGCACGCACACCTTCAAGCTGCCCGAAAATCCCCAGGATATGGGCCCGGCCCCCACCCCGGGTGGCCGCCTGATGATCGACACGGCCAAGAACATTGTGCTCGTGTACGACCAAAAGACCAACAGCGTGCGTGAAGTGCCCGTGCAGTTCACCGATGTGGAAAAGAACGTCGGCTCCGACCATCCCAAGGTCAAGGGCAAGACCTTCCCCATTATCGACAAGGAACAGCAAACCGTGACCGTGTACTCTGGCCGCCAGAAGTCGCTGATCACCTTCAAGATTCCTGCTGAAGCCCAAGACTTCCCCGCCTATGCGTGGGCTGCTGGTGACGAAATGCGCATCGCCTTCCGCAATGCTGACAAGGCTCAGGCCATGCGCATCATGAACGTAACCAAGACCAATATCTTCAAGAAGTAAACCCTAGGGTGACTACCCCCACCCTGCGCGCTGGAGCGGTATCTGCGCCGCTCCAGCGCCACTTCCCCGGAGTGGGGCAAAAGCTTGGGAGAACACAGATGAACAGCTACCGTCAGACCCTTTATTCAGGCATAATCAGAGTGGCAGCCAACGCCATCATGGTGGCAGCCGTTTTTGTGGGCATGTATCAGTCGGCCCACAGCGTAGGGGCCTCGGAACTGGTGTTTTGCGCATGGTTTTTTGGCATCACCGTGCCCGCATGGGCCGGGGCCTTCTGGATGACCAGAAGGGTGCGGCAAATGTATCCCGCTGAATTCCAGAGCCTTATTGAACTTCCACGGCTTGGACAGCGGCTGGTAACATGGAACGTTGCCGAAGAATCCGTGTGTCCTGTGCTTGTGCGCAGATAGGCGTAATAATCATGTCGTGCGTTATGACCATACCACAGGCAAGCAGGAAGGAACCCATGGGAGATTTCATCAACTCCAGGGGCTGGCAAAACTGCCTTCAGACCCGTGCAAAGCAGCGGTATTGGGGTGCGCTTTGCGCCCTGCTGCTGGGGTTTGTCATGCTGGGGATGCTCGATGGCCTGCAAGGGCTGGCACGGTCTGGCGCTGATGTTATCGAAGTGCTGCCTGGCGGCAGTGTGCCCATATCGGGCCCGCTGACCATCAAAAATCCGGTAAACAGTGACCTCAAGGCGCAGTTTACCCCCGAAACTCCTGCTCTTGTCTACGAGCTGGAAGGCTTTTTCTCCGGCTACTGGTTTGGCAACGGCATGTGGCGAGCCGCCGTGCGCGCCGATGCCTTGACCGAACCCGGCAATTACGGCCTCAAGGTCGTTTTTAGGGGGGCCCCTGCCAGCACCACGCAAAACTACAAGATCACCGTGTATGCCGATGGTGCGGCCATGCGTGCTGCATCCACTTCATATTTGCGGCGTATCACGGGTTACAACCCCTTTGTGCTGGCTGCTGGCTGCTGCGGTCTGGCTCTGCTGGCAGCTGTGGTGGTGTACCGCCTGGGTTGCAGCTACATTCGACAGATCACGGCCCTTGGCTGCGGCGAGATAGTGCGTGTGCAGCCCCAGGCGGGCAATGCGCACCAAAAAAATCAGCCCGGCCACATCTGGTGCATGCTCTACGGCCTGCGCGCGCCAGCTACGGGTACGTTGTGTGCTGTGTACGATGCGCAGGGTGTTCACCTTGGTCATGCCCGCGCGGCAGAGGCCAACAAGGGCACACTTGAACTGAATTTCGATTCATTTACCCGCCCGGCGGCAGATGCCGGTGCAGATTCTAGCGCCGTTCGACCCGGCTGCCTTGTCCAATTGCGGCCCCCAAAACCGCACTCTCCTCCGGATTCAGGCAGATAGGCCGATCGGTCACCCAAGCGGCATGCACTTGGCGCGTCACCTGTGCATGCCGCATTTTTTTTTGCCCACCGCATTCATCCCACCTTGCCGCTCTTGCCGCCTGCTTTGGCATAAGCTATGCTTATCCTGTTGCATATGCCCCTGATGGGCTCAAACCAAGGCGGAATTTTTCATGTCTCAACTTTGCCCCTGCGGCAGCGGTCTGAATCTCGACCAGTGCTGCGGCCCCCATATTGAAGGCGCATCCTGGCCCCAGACCGCAGAAAGCCTCATGCGTTCGCGTTACACGGCCTACGTGCTTGGCCGCCACCAGTGGCTGGTGGAAACCACACACCCCGATTATAGGGAAGAGGTGGACGCCGACAAGCTGGCAGAACAGACCAGGGATATAACCTGGCTGCGGCTTGATATTGCCGCTACTGAAAACGACGTTGCCGCCGGTAAAAACGGCGAGCTTTTTGATGTTGTTGAATTTTATGCCTACTACGAGCTGGAGGGCACGCCCCGCCAGATCGGCGAACGCAGCTTTTTTCAGCGGCAGGACGACAAGATTTATTATGTGGACGGCGTGGGCCTCAGGCCCGATGCCTACCGCAGGCAGGAACCCAAGGTGGGGCGCAATGATCCCTGCCCCTGCGGCAGCGGCAAAAAATACAAAAAGTGCTGCGGGGCTGCCAAATCCTGATGCCGGAAGCTGAACGAGCAAAAAATTCGGGCCGGGGCAAAAACGGCTCCCTTACGCTGATCCGGCAGTTTTGCCTGGAGTGCCAGGGGGCCTCTGCCAAGGCTGTACGCGCATGCGGCGACGAAGGTTGCCCGCTTTGGGCATGGCGTCTGGCTGTGCTGGCGGGCGAACCGTGCCCCGCGCCGGCAGATGAAGCCGCGCGTCAGGCCTTGCGTGCCATACGCAGGCAATGCATGGGCTGCGCTGGTGACAGGGCAGAGGTGCGGGCCTGCGCCGCGCGTGAGGCCTGCGCCCTGTGGCACTGCCGGTTTGGGGTGCGCCCGCAAACCTACAAGGCTGTGCGGCGACGTTTTTTTGCTCCCAAGCCCTTACGACTTTTATAATGCCCCGCTGCAAGTGCGGCGCAACCACACAGGAGGTATCCATGCCTCATATGCTCGAATGGTCACGGGCCTACACGCACCGGCTCACGGCTGAAGCGGCTGCGCCGCTCAGGGCGCGCGCTCCGGAAATTGCCCAGAGGCTCAAGCGCGAGCTGGCCGCAGGCGAATTGCCCTTTCTTTCCCTGCCGTTTCGCACCAAGCTGGAAGTGGAAATGGCCCCGCTTATCCCCCGCATCAAGGCATACCGCCATATGCTGGTGCTTGGCATTGGCGGCTCGGCTCTTGGGGCCCGCGCCATGCAGCAGGCCTTTGCGCCGGGGCAGGATGGCCCAAATCATCGCGGCCCCTGCCTGTGGATCGCCGACAATGTCTGTGCAGAGCGTTTTGAAGCCCTGCTCGGCAAGCTGACCCCCGCAGAAACCGTGGTTGTGTGCATCAGCAAATCTGGCGGCACCATCGAAACCATTTCCCAGTATTTTCTGGTGCGCGACTGGCTCAAGGCCAGCGTGGGCGAGGGCTGGCAGGACCAGATGATAGTGGTTACCGACGAGCGCAAGGGCTATCTGCGCGAAGAGGCCAACCGCTACGGGCTTACCGCTCTTGAAGTGCCGGATTATCTTGGCGGGCGCTATTCGGCCCTATCGGCTGTGGGGCTTTTGCCTGCGGCCTTTTTGGGCATTGACTGGCAGGCTTTGCTTGACGGCGCGGCCAGTGTGGCCAAACCCCTGGTGCAAACGCCAGAGCTTGTGGCCGAGCATCCCTCGTTTGCGCTGGCCTGCTGGGCCAAGGCGCTTGAAGATTATGATTATAGCCAGCTGATTTTCTTCAGTTACATTCCGCAGTGGGCGGCCTACGGCGATTGGTTTGCGCAGTTGTGGGCCGAAAGTCTGGGCAAGGACGGGCAGGGCAGCCAGCCCGTGCCAGCCACGGGTGTGACGGATCAGCACTCCATCAACCAGATGTTTCTGAGCGGCCCCCGCAACAAGGGGTGCATCTTTTTGACCAGCCGCGATCAGGCGCAGGGGCCCAATTTTGGCATGGATGTGCCCGATGTATGGGCCTGGCTGCGAGCCAAACCCTTTGGCAGCCTGCTGGAGGCCGAAGCCCTGGGAACGCGCATGGCCCTGTGCCAGAGCGGCGTACCCCTGCTGCATGTAGAAATGCACAACAGCGGCCCCCGCGCTGCGGGTTCTCTCATGCTGCTGCTTGAGGCGGCCACGCTGTTTACGGGCTGGCTTATGGGCATCAATCCCCTCGATCAGCCTGCGGTAGAGCTTGGCAAGCGCCTTGCCAATGCGCGTCTTGGCGCAGGTGGCTATGCCAAGGAAGAGGCAGATCTGGCAGAGTATCTTGCCGTGCCACGTGAAGAGCAGTGCTTTTAGCACGGGCAGGATTGGCGGCCTTGCTGCTGCACTGGCAGTAAACCAGTGCCGCCCATGGTGACCCCGATTGCAGTTTTTGATTGTGTGAGCTGAAGTATGCTTCAGGAATGACAGGGCCGTCAGGATGGCGGTTTTTGCGTCTGCCTGGGGTTTTTGTAACCTGTCGCGTGGCGGCGGCTTTGCGGCGGGGCGTAGCGGTCGTTATTCGTGCGCCCCGATGGCGTGGCTACCGTGCTGCGCCACCAGAGCTGCCGCGCGCGCAAAGGCTTTAAAATGTTTGCAAAAAAGCAGCGCAACGATGCTTGCATGCGCCAATGCGAGGATATTTGCGCGCAAACGGTAGAGGCGGAAACCGCCCTGCCAAGTTATGCCCGCACACTTTCGTGGCTCTCACTGGTTGTAATTTTGTTGACCAGTTTGGGGCTTTCCTTCTTTATCTCCAATTCTGCCCGCGAAACGTTGCTCACCCGGCAAGAGAATTTTGCCCAACAGCTGGTGGAAAATCTCAACAGCCAGATTTTTCGGCGTTTTGCCTTGCCCACGCTGCTGGGTTATGGGCGCATTGCCCTGCGGCAGCCTGAGCAGTACGAAAGGCTTGATCAGGTTGTGCAGTCTGTCATTCACGGTCTGCCCGTGGAAAGGCTGCGCATTTACGATTTTTCGCGTCTGGTGGCCTATTCCACCAAGAAGGAAGACCTGGGCCGCGCGGGGCTTTCGCCGCCGTATCTGGATGAAATTCTGAAAGGCGGTGCGCCCCGGTCCGAGATCATTTCATCCATGCCGGAGTGGCAAGCGCCTTTTCGCGTGCCCTTGCAGGAAGGTTCATTTGTGCTGCGCGTGCTTTATCCCCTGCGCGGCGAACCCCTGCACCCAGGTGAGGAGGCCCCGATCATGGGCGCGTTGGAACTCACCCAGGATATCACCGGCGACTATGAACAGGTGCTGACTTTTCAGGGCATTATTGTTGTCATGTGCCTGCTTTCATCGGTGGTCATGTTTGGTCTGCTGCTCATGCTCATTCACAGGTCTGAGCGGGTGCTGGCTGCCCGCATGTACAAGAATCGTGTTCTTGAAAACCAGCTGCACAGCAACGAGCGGCTGGTGAGCATGGGGCGGGTGGTGGCCAGTATTGCCCACGAAATTCGCAATCCCCTGGGCATCATACGTTCAAGCGCAGAACTTTTGCAGCGCCGTACCGACAAGGCCGACGCCAGCACGCGGCGCATTTTAGGTGCAATTTACGACGAAGCCGTGCGGCTTTCGCAAACGGTTAACGACTTTCTGGATTACGCGCGGCCTCGCCAGCCCAAGCAGGATGTGGTAGACCTTAATCTGGTGCTTGATCAGGTGCTGGCCTTTCTGGAAGGAGAGATGGGGCGCTGCGGCGTTGCGCTTGAGCGCCAGTGCGATGCCGGGCTGTTTACCCCCGGCGACAAGGATTTGCTGTATCGTGCCTTTTACAATATTCTTGTAAACGGCCAGCAGGCCATGGAAGGGCCGGGCGTTGTGCGGATTAATGGCCGCAATGACGAAAATGGCCGCGTTTGCATTGAATTTCTCGATTCCGGCCCTGGCTTTGATCCTACCACGCTGCCCAACCTGCTGGATCCTTTTTTTACCACCAAGGACGGCGGCACTGGGCTTGGTTTGCCCATTGTGCAGTCTATCATTTCAAGCCACGGCGGCACCATTCAGCTTGAAAACGGCCCCAGTGGCGGGGCGCTGGTACGGGTTCTGTTACCCAGAGCCTCCTCTGGCGTATAGGAATACATAATGAGCGAAAAAGCGCATCTTCTGATTATTGACGACGAAAAAAACTATCTGCTGGTATTGCAAACCCTGCTTGAAGACGAGGGCTACGCCGTTACGGCCATCAACGATCCTGAAACTGCGCTGGCGTTTTTGGACGAAAGCGAAGTGGACGTGATTGTGACCGACATGAAAATGCCCAAGGTCACTGGACGCGAGGTTCTTGAGCGGGTTAAAAAAAGCTGGCCGTATATTCCCGTGCTCATCATGACAGCCTTCGGTTCCATCGAAAGCGCCGTGGAAGTCATGAAGTACGGGGCTTTTGACTATATCACAAAGCCTTTTTCCAACGATGAACTGCTGCTCTCGATACACAATGCTGTGGAGCTTTCACGCGCGCACAGACAGTACCGGCTGCTTCAGGAAGTTATGGAAGACCGCTACGGCGTTCACAAAATTGTGGGCCGCAGCAAGGCTATTCGCGATGTGCTGGTGATGGTGGAGCGCGCCGCCCCCAGCCGTTCTACAGTGCTGATCACTGGCGAATCCGGCACGGGCAAGGAGCTGGTGGCGCGGGCCATCCACTATACCAGCCTCCGCAAAGAAAAGCCCTTTGTGTCGGTCAACTGCATGGCGCTGAACCCCGGCGTTCTTGAAAGTGAACTGTTCGGGCACGAAAAAGGCTCGTTTACCGGCGCTGTGGCCATGCGGCGCGGGCGTTTCGAGCAAGCCGACGGCGGCACTTTGTTTTTGGATGAAATAGCAGAACTCACGCCAGATTTGCAGGTCAAACTGCTGCGCGTGTTGCAGGAAAGGCGCTTTGAGCGCGTGGGCGGTGGAGAGGAAATTGAGGTGGATATACGCGTTGTTGCAGCCACCAACAAAGACCTCGCCGCGCTGGTTGAAAAGGGGGCCTTTCGCGACGACCTCTATTACCGGCTTAATGTGGTGCAGATTCCTCTGCCGCCACTGCGTGAGCGGCGCGAGGACATTCCCCCGCTTGTGGCCCATTTTGTGGAAAAAGTTTGCACAGACAATACCATGCCGCCCAAAACATTCAGCACCGAGGCGCTCAACTACCTTACTGGGTACGAGTGGCCGGGCAATATCCGCCAGCTCGAAAACGTGGTGGAAAGTTGCCTTGTGCTGGTTCCGGGTGCCATCATTGATGTGGATAATCTGCCAGCCGAGATTCGCGATGAAGAATCGCAATTTAAAAGCGCTGTAGACCTGTTGCCCGTGCAGCTTGACCTGGCCGACACGCTTGAAAAAATTGAGGCCGCGCTTATACGCCGTGCCCTTGTGAGGGCAGAGCTTGTTCAAGTTAAAGCTGCAGAATATTTGGGAATTTCTAAAAGCTTGTTGCAATACAAGCTTAAAAAATATGGCATAACGGGGCATTAGGTCCACAAGAATTCTGCTGCACAGACGCCCTGGCCTTGGTCACGGGCGTCTTTTTTTGTAATAATTTTTTTTGCATGATTAAGTGGTAAAAAATGTTGAAATACCAAATTAATAGGAAATCGCACCATCACATAACAATGCCAAACAAGTTGCAAATTTGCGTCAGCAGTATTTACAGAACGTATATTTTATTATAGGTTGATTAAACAGTCAGCCGCTTGCTGGGGTTGGTTTGAACTGGCTGCGGATGCGGATTGCCCACAAATATTTTGCGTGGTATCACTTCTTAAAATGTTATACTATCGACAGAACGAGTGATCAAACAGGCAGAAATTCGGCATTGTTCCAGCAGCGGCACGGCCTGGCACACGCACGGCCTGGTACACGACAGCCTGGCACACGCACGGCCTGGCACAACAGCTCTGCACGGCACAGCGGCACAACAGCTCTGCACGGCACAGCACACGCTCTGCCTTGGGGCAAAATGCGGCACAGCCCTTGAGTGCAGAAACCGCGTGCCAAGCGTTTGGGACTACGCGGCAGCTACAGCGTAAAAAAAGGGCCGCGCTGCTGCGCGACCCTGAAAGGCAGGCCAGAGGCCTCTGTACGAGCGTTTAGCCCTGGCGCTTGGCCAAACGCTTTCTAAGATTTTCTGCCACCTGGTTGGGGTCCATGTGTACACGGGCAATGCCGCTTTCCATGGCAGCCTTGGCGGTGGCAGCCGCCACCAGCGGGGCCACATCGGGGTTCAGGGTAGAGGGAATGATCATGGTGGCGCTGAGCTCTTCAGGCTTGACCAGATCGGCCAGAGCCTTGGCGGCGGCAATCTTCATGGCATCGTTGATGTCGGTAGCGCGCACGTCAATGGCACCACGGAAGATACCGGGGAAGGCAAGCACGTTGTTGATCTGGTTGGGGCAGTCGGAGCGGCCAGTGGCCACCACTTTTGCACCGCCGTCAAAAGCGCGCTGCAAGGGCCAGATTTCGGGAATGGGATTGGCCTGGGCAAAGACAATGGGATCCTTGGCCATACTGCGGATCATGTCTTCGTTGAGGGAATTGGGTGCGGAAACGCCGATGAAAACATCAGCGCCCTTGATGGCCTCGGCCAAACCGCCCTTGACCTTGTTGGGGTTTGTGTGCTTGGCGATTTCGTCCTTGTAGGGATTCATGCCTTCGGGGCGGCCTTGCCAGATGGCTCCCTTGGAATCGCACATGATGACGTTTTTGAGACCCACAGCCATGAGCAACTTGATGATGGCAATGCCCGCAGCGCCTGCGCCGCTGGTAACAACGGTGATTTCATCCAGCTTTTTGCCAACAATTTTCAGGGCGTTCATGAGCCCGGCCAGGGTAACAACGGCGGTTCCGTGCTGGTCATCGTGGAAAATGGGGCCCTTGAAGATGCCGTTCTTTTTCAGGGTGTCTTCAATGACAAAGCATTCCGGGGCCTTGATGTCTTCAAGGTTTACGCCGCCAAAGGTCGGAGCCATCAGTTCTACAAGCTCAACGATTTTGCCGGTGTCCTTGGTGTCTACGCAAATGGGAAAGGCATCCACATCGCCAAAGGTTTTGAAAAGCAGCGATTTGCCTTCCATAACGGGCATGGCTGCACCAGCGCCGATGCTGCCAAGACCCAGTACGGCTGTGCCGTTGGATACAACGCAGACAAAGTTGGAGTGATTGGTATAGACGTCAAGCATTGCGGGATCTTTATGGATTTCCATGCAAGGTTCGGCAACGCCGGGAGAATACGCCAGGGTGAGGTCGTCGTTATCGCGCACAGGGGCTTTGACCCGAACCTCAATTTTTCCCTGGTATTCCTTGTGCATCGCAAGGGCTTCTTCCCGCAGGTTCTTGATCCGTGACATCACTTGCTCCTTGATCTGTTTGTCTGCCGTGGCAGTAAAAAAATTGCGCATATGTGCGGCGCTGGGCAGCCTCAGTAGGATGTGGCTAAAGCTTGAATCGGTGCATCTGACACGGGTAACCCCGTTTTTCTGTCCAAATGCTGAAGGCTCCACGCTTGCAGCCTGCTATGGGTATACAGAAATTTGCGGGGTAAGGAAATATCTTATGAAAGTTATGTAAACGTTTTTGTGGGATTATTGCCTGATACTGCATAAAGTCTTTTATTTTCAAAGTGATGCGGAATGTCCGCAAAGCGCAAGGAGAAGCGAGTTTCGCCATGAATACAGAAAATACAAAAAATACGGATGCCGAGGCACAGGCCGGGAGACGGCGCAGCATTCAGCGCCCGCGCGTACATACAGAGGTGCTCAGCTGTCTGCTCGACGATATTCAGAGCGGAGTCTATCAGGTGGGGCAAAAGCTGCCCTCAGAGCGCGAGCTTATGGATGAATTTGGCGTGGGCCGTCCTGCTGTGCGCGAGGCTTTGTCTGGGCTGGCCAGGATGGGCCTTATTGAGGTTTCGCCCGGCATGCGTGCCCGTGTGTGCAGGCTGACCTTAAAGCCACTGCTGCGCGAAATGCGTGCCACACTAGAAATATATTCCAGCTCGGCAGAAGGGTGGCGGCAGCTGCACGATCTGCGGCTGTTTTTTGAAACCGCCGTTGTGCGCCGCATGGCTCTGGAGGCCACAGACGAGCAGCTGGCGCACATTGATGAGCTATTGCAAAACCAGCGCCGTCTGCTCGATGCCTCTGAAATTCGGGCTTTTGCCGAAGCGGATATTGATTTTCACCGCTATCTGGTGGAGTGCATGGGCAACAATTTTCTGGGCCTGCTGGCCGAGGGTTTTGCAGGCTGGCTGATTACCCCCCTGTACGCCTCGTTGCAGGTGCGCAAGCAGAGTGAACGCTCATACCTCGCCCACGTTGGCGTGTACGAAGCCCTGAAAAAGCGCGACCCAGACCTGGCAGAAAAGGCCATGCGTGCTCATCTGGACGAAATGCGCGGCATTTATCAGGTGGACGTGATGGTTGAGGATAAACCGCAACAGACTGAAACGCAGCAGGGTTAGCAATCCTGGCCGAGGCAATACCATATGGGGTTTGCCAGATAATAAAAATTCGCATCGGCCTTTTGAATGGCTAGCGGATGAGTTATAAGAAAGTATTTTTGAGGAAGGGCGGTTGGCAGCCTTTGCGCCGCCCGTGAATATTTCGGCCTTGGGCGTGCGCCTTGCCCGCCAATGCAAAAAACCGCAACGGTACACCGTTGCGGTTTTTTGTGGGCCGGACACCCGGCAACGTCTGTTGCCGCTGCTTCCTTTCGGACCTGACGGGGTTGGCAGTGCTGCCGCCGTCCGGCTTGGCAAAACACTTACCCGTAAAGGGGGTAAACTGTCAATGGTCGCGCTGGCTTTTCATTGCTTCACTGCCAGGGGCGAGCAGGGCGGAGGCATTGCTCATGATTATTTCCATTTCGCTGTCACTCAGCCCGCCGAGGGTTTGCAGCCTTTGCAGCTCTTCGACCGGGTCGTAGAGCGGCCAGTCTGTTCCAAAAAGAATGCGCTCTCGCGGAAAGGTGTTCAGCAGCTTGTGAGCCAGCTCTGGCGTGGCAAAGGGCGTGGTGCTTGATGTGTCAAACCAGAGGTTTTCAAAACGGTTGTCTGAAAAAACCTCAAGCGCGTGACTCCACATGCGGTAGCCGCCAAAATGCGCAGCAATAACACGCATGCCAGGGAACTGGCGCAATATACTGGCCAGTTTGTACGGGCAGGAGGGATTTTTTTCGGGCGAGGTTCGATCGCCTATGTGGATCTCGAAAACAAAATCTTTTTGTGCCGCCTCAAAAATGGGTAAAAGCCGTGGATCATCGAGCCAGAAGCTTTGAAAATCAGGGTGCAGCTTGATGCCACGTATGCCCGCTGCCTTGATGCGCGCCAGCTCGCTCTCCCAATTGTCATAGCCAGGGTGTACAGTGCCAAAGGCAATGACCTGGTCTGGGTGCTCCCTTTGCAGGCTGATGGCATAATTGTTGGCCGGTATTACCTGGGCGGGGGCAGTGGCAGCGCACAGTACCACGCATTTTTCCAGCCCGGCTTCGCTCTCCCGCTCAAGCAGATTGGCAATTGTACCGTCGCCAGAGCAGGTGATGCTATAAAAACTATTGAGATGATCCACTGCCTTGTGCGCAATTTTGGGGTGAAAGGCGTGGGTGTGTATATCTATGTACATGACGGAAGCTTATTTGACTCCATTCACCACATTGACCGGCGTGCCTGCATGCCAGCGGCGGATATTCTCTGCCATGAGATCAATGATGTTCTGCCGGGCACGGGTGGTGGCCCAGGCAATGTGCGGCGTGATGAGTGTGTTGGGCGCGGTGAACAGCGGGTTGTCGTCCTGCGGGGGCTCCTGCGAAAGCACATCTGTACCCAGACCACGCAGATGACCAGATTTCAGCGCCTCGGCTGCTGCTGCTTCGTCCACTAGGGGCCCGCGCGAGGTGTTGAGCAGAATAGCACCCTTGCGCATGGAAGAAAGGGTTTTGGCATTGATGATGTGACGCGTTTCCTTGGTGAGCGGACAGTGCAGCGAAACAACGTCCGAGGCGCAAAGCAGATGCTCTAGCGTGGAAAAGGCAAATGGGCCGTAAGAAGGCGGGTCCTTGGGGGTGCGGCAGTGGGCCAGTACGCTCATGCCAAAGGCGTGTGCCAGTTCGCCCATGCGGCGGCCAATGGAGCCAAAGCCGATCAGGCCCATGGTCAGACCTTCAAGGCACAGGGGCGGTATTTCCCAGTAGCACCAGCTCTTGCATTTGAGCCAGTCGCCGTTTTTCACACTTTCAGAGTGCAGGCTGGTATGGCGGCACAGCTCAAGCAGCAGGGCCATGGCATGTTGGGCCACATCGCTCACGCCATAGGCAACCACATTGCAAACGGGAATGCCACGGGCGGCCAGCGCTTCGGTGTCCACTATGTTATAGCCCGTGGCTAAAACGCCAACCATGCGCACACTGCTGTCCAGCTGCTCCAGGTTGGCACCGGTCAGGGGCGTCTTGTTTACCAGCACCACATCGGCACCATGCGTGCGCTCTGCTACTGCTTCGGTGGGAGTGGTTTCGTAAATGGATACATCACCAAGAGATGTGATGGGGGTCCAGTCCACATCGCCGGGATTGAGCACAGCACCGTCAAGAATGGCTATTTTCATGCAAGTAACCTCTGTTGCCTGCACTGTATCCTGTGATGCGCAGGCCTGCAAGTTTCCGGCATGGTGAAACGTAGCACTTTGCGCCAGTAATTGAGGCTTTTAGTCACAATTGGTAGCAAGCAACAGAGGGCAAATGCAGTGCATAATTCCATGCAGACAGATCAAGATTGTGTCAATATGTGCTGCTTGCAAGGCCCGGAGGCAAGAGTGTGTGCCTGCCGAAAAATACAACCTTCTCCCACATGCGGCTGCAATACGTATGCGGCCGCGTTGAGCAGAGAGCCTGCAAGGCAAAAAAAAGAGCCGCCCGTAAAGGCGGCTCTTTAAACACTGGTCTAGTTAAGACTAGTGGGCGACCACGCGGAAGTCGTCGCGGCGGTTCTTGGACCACGAAGCTTCGTTGTTACCCTGCACAGCGGGGTTTTCCTTGCCGTAGCTGATCATTTCCAGCTGGCTGGGGTTCACGCCGAGCGTAACCAGGTATTCGTAGGAAGCGCGGGCGCGGCGTTCGCCGAGGGCGAGGTTGTATTCCTGGGTGCCGCGTTCGTCGCAGTTGCCTTCGATGCGCACGCGGATAGAGGAGTACTTCTTCAGCAGATCGGCCTTGGTCTTCAGCATTTCTTTGTATTCGGGCTTG
>NZ_JAYRGM010000011.1:0-89865 GCF_041907885.1 Desulfovibrio sp.
AACCGCCGCGCCTGGGCTGACCAGGGCTTCGACAGACTATTATTGGCATGTGCCAATGCTGAAACGGTTACCTATGCTGAGCTAAGGCAATAGCCACATTCTAAAAAAACTTCCCATGTATTTTCCCCCAAAAGATTTGCAGGGGTGTTTTCTAAGTGATTTGAAATAAAATCATTCAAAAAACTGAATAGTTCAGAAATAGTTCTTTGTAGTATTGTTGTTGGTGTGTCTGTATAGTAGTGCTCTATTCTTTTTCGTTCATTTCTGAGTCTATTTATTTTTGTAAAATCGACATCAATATTAAGATACTTAAATCTGTTTTTAATATCTTTGTAGTTAACTGTATCAATTCCACGTCCTACTAATAAAATATTCTTATCATTATCTACAATAACTTCTATTTTTTTCTTGATGAGTATATCACAAGATCCTTGTGGAGAAAGCCTCCTTAATTTTTCCTTAAATAGAAGAAGTATTCCTGCGTATAAATTTTTAATTGCAGAAAGCACTCGTCTTTCATCATCTGATTGATAATCTTCAATTCCTATTTGAATTGCTGAAACTGCATTTTTTATTATGGAATGATTTGTTTTTTTCATAGCTCATTATAAATATTTATTTTAGTAAATGAGATTATTAACTATCTGTTCTGTGTAATTCAGCCGTTCTTTCATGTTGCTGCTTAACTGTTCATCAACAGCTTCTTGAATCCGCTGGGCTTCCTCTTGTTTTCTCTTTGCTTCAGCGGCCCGCTTACTTGGAGGCGTTTCTGCTTCCTTTTTCTTCTTTTGGTTATCTAAAAATCGCTGTAAATAAGCAGCCTCAATTTCTTTGAATCTTTCATGAGGCATCCTTTTATCTTCTTCCCAGCTAACGCAATAGGCTACTGAAGTATAGGCAAGAAGTAGGGCTAAAACAAGGCATAGGGTTTTCATTGGCGTTGCTCCTTCTGGTTTTTATGAAGTGCAGGAAGCGTAAAGGTGGCTAGATTATATAGCCTTTCTTGCAACGCAGCCCTTCAGAAAATCCAACTCAACGCCTTCAAACTTCAGCTTCTTCATAGTTTCCATAAGGGTGGTCATATTGAACTGCATGCCGTCCTTATCCCGCCCATATTGCCCAGATGCAGAACCACCATCAGATTGCCCTTGAATAGCGTTTACATGCTCTGCATTTGCTCCCACGTCACGCATGGTTCGCTTGAATGTATGCCGGAAGGAATGGAAGGTCTTTTGTTTGGAGTGAACCCCAATTTCTTTAGTGAATCTTCCCCACCACTTTGAAAAAGTGCTTGTTCTATGATCTGTGCGAGAAGTGATTGTACGCAGTAGCTTGCCCTCTGGTGGGAGTGATTGCACAAAGTCAATAAAGCCTAATTCAATAAGCTTTGGGTGAATGGGGATTTTTCTTATAGAGCCTTTATTTTTTACACGCCTATTTGTTTCTAAATCAGCATGTATATGGATGCACCAGATACCATTATCATTGTAAATATCGTTTGCATCCAACTGGCCTATTTCTTCAAGCCTCGCTCCTGTAAACATGGCAAGCAAAGTCAACCATTGGTAATCATGTCTTTTGTCTTGCTTTAGGATTCCCATGCTTCTTCTATCGACAGCACCGACAAAAAGAGGGGAATGCAGGATGGTGTTAAAATCATCCATGTCATAGGGCAAGCGTTCAGGGCCACTCATATTGTCCCTGTTGTTTATAACGCGCATTCCACTAGCGGGGTTGTTGTCGATATAGCCATTTGCAACGGCGTATGAAATTATTATCTTGATTGTTGCAAGTAGTTTTTCATTGACTGTCTTTGTGCTTAATGTGGGGTAGCCCTCGCCTTTGTATTGCTTTTCCATAGCGGCAATAAGGCGTAGCGCAGGCAGTGTACGAACAGCTTTAGGCAGTTCGCGTATAACTGGAAGCTTCAACATCACATCTTTGAAGGTTCTAATGTGAGCTTTTGTTATGGCTTTGATTGGGAGATCACCGTTAACTTCAATGAAGCGGCGTACCGATGCGGCGAAATCCAGTTCTGTCTTATGGGCTGGTGCGCGTTCCTTTAGGTAACGCTTCCAGACCTCTGAGAAGAGCGGATTGTCTGGGCCGGGGGTGGCTAATGGGTTGCCTGTGGTTTGCTCTGGCGTTGCATAAATAGATATGGTGGCAGGGGAGGGCGTAAAGTTTTGGTAGCCGGGCCGGGCTGCTGGTGTTGCGACCCATTCCCCGCCCATGCGCTTTAGAATTGCCTCATGTGCCTTGCATTCAGCCATAAAAACGGCACGGCAAAGCTTGCGATAGGCCGGGGCGGCTTTATCCAAGTCAATGCCTTCTGCATCAAGCAGGGCGTCAACGATGCGTTCCACTGGCGAAAAATCGTTGCTGGCTAGGAAGAGCGGGGCAGCTTGCAAGAACAACTCGGCTTGCCCTCGTTTTGCCTCAGCGTCCTTTGCAGTCAGGCCAAAGCGGGCTACTGTTTGCTTTATGCCAAACTGCGCGGCAAGCTCCTGCGCCTCCTGCTGCTCTTCGGCTAGGGCGTCTGGGTGCTTGGGGTTGTCTCTGGCGTCTTCGTCTTCGGCAAGGGCTGTGTGCAGATGCAGCAAGGCCAGCCGCTCTATTTCAAGCGGGGTCAATGAAGCCTGGGGCGGCGTGGTGGGTTGTGACGTGCCGGATTCTGGCGCAGCTTCAGAAGGCGCGTTGTGCGCTTGCCCTTGCTCCAAGGTGCGGTAGGCGGCGGCAAACTGCTGGTCGATCTTTATCGCTTCCAGCCTCCCGCGCTCTTTGGCTTCCTTGGGGTCTTTGGTCTTTAAGCTTCGGGCAATCTCTTTCTTAGGCGCAAAGAAAGGAAGGAGGTCATTCGGTATCCTGCGCCGGATGTAGTATATGCCGGAAGTTCCACGCCGTTGAATATGGGTGTGTAAACACAAAGCGTTCATACTCCTAAATGTGACACGTTTGTGTAACAATTGGAAGCATGAACGCTTTTATTTCAAGTGACTTATGGAAAATAAGACACTTAGATTCTGCTGGCGGAGAGGGGGAGATTCGAACTCCCGGTACGCTATTAACGTACACACGATTTCCAATCGTGCTCCTTAGACCAGCTCGGACACCTCTCCATTCGGTGATGTTCACCGCTCAAAGCCGAATACTTGTATAGCAGCCCCTGAGGAATTGCAAGCAAAAAAATCAAATACAGGCAGATTGTTGCAAAATTTTTGCTCGCCGCTGCGGTCGGGCGTCATTTTGTGCCGGGTTCAGCATTTTTACAGGCAGACAAGGCCCGCTTGGCGGTTGCCGTGCGGGCCTTGCTTGATACCAATTAACAGGGCGTGTTGTTGTGCCTAGTCGTCCTTGCGATCCTTGTCTTTCTGATCGTCCTCGTGGCGGCGCTTTTTGGTGATCTGCGCGGCCCGGTAGAAGGCCCACAAGCCAAAGATCGCCATAACGGTAATGCCCACAGCATTCATGGTCAGGATGTCCATTGTTTGATCCTTCTGACGGCATCAGGCTGCTGAGGCCGCGCAAGTGCGCGCACGCACGTTCATGTATTGCCCCCAGGCGCAGGCCGTGGCGGCGGCAGAACCTGCTAGGACATAACACCAATGGTGCTGAAGCCGCTGTCCACATAAACAACCTGACCGGTCACGGCATGGGCCAGGTCAGAGGCAAGGAACAGGGCCGTGCCACCCACATCGCCCGTGGTAACGTTGCGGTGCAGGGGGGCATTGCGGTCAACAATGTTGCACAGGTCTTTCATGCTTGAAACAGCAGAGGCGGCCAGGGTTTTTATGGGGCCAGCGCTGATGGCGTTGACGCGGATGCCCTTGGTGCCAAAATCGCACGCAAGATAGCGCACCGAAGCTTCGAGAGCGGCCTTGGCAACACCCATGATATTGTAGCCGGGGATAACCTGTGTAGAGCCATGATAGGTCATGGTCATTACCGAAGACCCCTCGTGCAGCAGGGGTTCAAAGGCACGGCATACGCCGGTGAGCGAGTAGGCTGAAACATCCAGCGCAAGACGAAAACCCTCGCGCGAGGTATCCACAAAGCGGCCCCCCAGGTCTTCGCGGTTGGCAAAGGCCACGGAGTGAACAAGAATATCCAGATCGCCCCACTTTTCCTTTACCAGGTCGGCGGCCGCCTGAATCTGCGCGTCGTCGCACACGTCACACTGAAAGGTAAATTCACCGCCGAGCTCTTCGCTCAGGGGTTCGACACGCTTTTTAATGGCATCGCCCACATAGTTGAAGGCCAGACGGGCGCCCTGTTCTTTAAGAGCATTGGCAATGCCGTAGGCAATGCTTCTGTTGTTGGCCAAACCCAGTATAAGAGCTTTCTTTCCTTGCAGCAGCATGGATCCTCCTGAAAAAACAATGCAAGCCGAATATTCGGACAAAGGGTATACAAGATGGCGACAGCGCGCGCCCAGGCAAAAAGCCGCCGCATAAGGAATGCGCGGCACTGTCGGACTGTGGACGACACATGCGTGGAACCGCCAGAACACTTGTGAAAAAAGTGCCGAGGCTGTCACGCCAATGCGCGCCCTGCACTGTTGTGCCGGACGCGCTTGATTTGTTACTTTGTGAGAATGTCGTAGGCTTCCTGGTAGCGGTTCGCCGTGGCCTTGATGATTTCTTCAGGCAAGGCGGGCGGCGGGGGCTGCTTGTTCCAGGGCTGCTTTTCCAGCCAGTCGCGCAGATACTGCTTGTCAAAGCTGGGCTGGCCCTGGCCAGGCTGGTACTGGTCGGCAGGCCAGAAACGCGAGGAATCGGGCGTGAGCACTTCATCAATAAGATGGAGCTTGCCGTCGATAAACCCAAATTCAAACTTGGTGTCGGCCACAATAATGCCGCGACCGGCGGCGTAGGTGCGACCAGCTTCGTAAATGGCAAGCGTGGTGCGTTCGACCTGAGCGGCAGTTTCGGCGCCCAGCAATTCGGCAGCCTGGGCCACGCTGATGTTTTCGTCGTGCTGGCCCAGCTCGGCCTTGGTAGAGGGCGTGAACAGGGCCGGTTCCAGCTTGTCTGATTCGCGCAGATTGGCGGGCAGCTTGTAACCGCACACCGAGCCTGTGGCCTTGTAGTCTTTCCAGCCAGAGCCGGTGATATAGCCGCGCACAATGCATTCCACAGGCAGGGGCTTGGCCTTGCGCACGATAACGGCGCGGCCTTCAAGCTCGTCCTTCCAGGGGGCAAGGGCAGCGGGAAAGCAGTTTACGTCGCTTTCGATCAGGTGGTTGGGGATGATATCCTTGAACTTTTCCATCCAGAACAGGGTGATCTGGTTAAGAATCACGCCCTTGTAGGGGATGGGCTCGTTCATGATCACGTCAAAGGCCGACATGCGGTCTGTGGTGACAATGAGCAGGGTTTTTTCGTCCACATCATAGATGTCACGCACTTTCCCGCGTGAAAGCAGGGGATAGGCGCTGATCTCGGTTTTTACCACGACTTTCATGATGGCTCCTGATTCCTCAGCCCTTGCTATTTCTTCCCACGCGCTTCAACGGAGCGGGCGTGTGCTTCCAGCCCTTCAAGGCGGGCAAGGGCGGCTATGGACTGCATGTTCTGCTGTAAAAAGGTTGAAGAAGCGGCCACAATGCTGGTTTTTTTGCAGAATGTCTGCACCGAAAGGGCCGATGAAAAACGGGCCGTACCCAGGGTGGGCAACACGTGGTTGGGGCCGGCAAAATAGTCGCCTACAGGCTCTGGGCTGTGCTGGCCCATAAACACGGCCCCGGCGTGCCGGATAAACGGCAAAACAGCCCAGGGGTCGCGGGTACACAGCTCAAGGTGTTCCGGGGCCACCATGTTGGCCACAGCCACGGCCACAGAAAGATTGGGCGTAACCACAATGGCGCTCCAGTCTTCAAGAGCGCGGGCAGCGGTGGTGGCTCTGGGCAGGGCGGCGCACTGTTTTTTCAGCTCCAGCTGCAAGGTATCTGCCAGACGCGGGTCGTCAGTAATGCAGATGGCCGAGGCCAGGGTATCGTGCTCTGCCTGCGAAAGCATGTCTGCGGCGAGCCATGCGGGGTTGGCCGAAGAATCTGCCAGCACCAGCACCTCGCTGGGGCCCGCAATCATGTCTATGCCCACAGTGCCCTGCACAAGACGCTTGGCCGTGGTAACAAATATGTTGCCCGGCCCGGCGATAACGTCCACAGGGTCAATGGTCTGCGTGCCAAAGGCCATGGCCGCAATGGCCCATGCGCCGCCAACGCGGTACACCTCGTCAATGTCAAGCAGATGCGCCGCCGCAAGAATATGCGGGTTGACCGTGCCGTCCTTGCGGGGCGGGGTAAACACGGCAAGGCGCGGCACACCCGCCACCTGGGCGGGAATGGCGCTCATGAGCAGGCTTGAAACAAGGGGCGTGTTGCCACCCTGGCCGCCGGGAACATACAGACCGCCAGCGTCTACCGAGGTAACCTGCTGGCCGAGAATGCTGCCGTCCGGCTTGGTGAGAAACCACGATTTTTCAACCTGGGCTTCATGAAAAGAGCGTATGTTGGCCGCAGCCTCGCTGATAACCTCGCGGCTCTCGATGGTAACAGAGGCTGCCGCCTTGGCAATTTCCTGCTCGCTCACGCGCAGGGGCGGGGCGAATTCGGGGCAGTCAAAATTACGCGTATACTCCACAAGGGCGGCGTCGCCCTTTTGTCGCACAGCGTTGATAATTTCGTTTACAGAGCTTTCCACCCCGTTGCCAGGGTTGTGCCGGCCTTGCAGCCATTGGGCCAGCTTGGGCCATTCCTGCTCGTGTTGCAGTGTCAAAATTCGGCATGTCATAGTGCTGTTCCTCTTCTGGTGCGAGCAATATACAGAAGCAGCCGCAGAATGTCGAGGCGCAGATGCCTGTTGAATGGCGCAAACGGCCCTGCCGGGGCACGGTACGGTTCTTTGCGGCAAGGGCTGTGCCTTGACAGGGTGAATAAGCATACTTACTTAAGGCGAAGCATCACGGCCCCATCGGGGGTCGATTCAGGAGGAAGCATGCAGCGTCATAAAATGAACCATTCATTCGGGCAGCAGGGCGGTCAACAGGGCGGCCACGCCGATCATGCGGCAGATTGCCAGCCCACCCGGTCTGAAGATGGTTTTCTTGAACAGGACGGCATTTTGTTTGGTCAAAACGCGGGTAAGGACGCAGCCTCTGCTGCGGAGCAGGACGAAACCGCACCCGCTGCCGAACATGCGGCCACTGTCGAGAGCATTATTGAGGAGCGTTGCAAAGCCGAGCTCAACGAAATGCGCCTGCGCAACGCCGCCGAAATGGACAACTTTAAAAAGCGCCTGAGCCGCGAGCACGACGAACAGATGCGCTATGCGGCTGAAAAGGTATTGGGCGATCTGCTGCCCACGCTCGACAATCTTGATCTGGCCCTGCGCTACGGCAGCAAGAGCGAAGCCTGCAAAGACATGCTGCAAGGCGTGGCCATGACCCACAAATTGTTGCTGGATGCAGTGGAAAAACACGGCCTCAAGCCCCTTGGCGAAGAAGGCGAAGAATTCGACCCCAACGTACACGAAGCCGTGGGCTTTGAAGACCGCCCGGATTTTGCGCCCAATTCTGTGGCGCGTGTGCTGCAACGCGGTTTCAAACTTGGCGACCGCCTGCTGCGCCCTGCCAAGGTAATGGTCAAACAGTAATTTTTTTGCACTGCGCACAGCCCGTCTGGCGGGCTTGGTGTCTGTGTTAAACCCGGTTGCCTGGCTGCCGGGTTTTTTTATGGCTTTTTTAGCCGCCCAAATGCCCTGTGGCTGCGGTAAGGATCTCTTGCAGCTCTTTTGCGTTTGTTCTTTTGCAGGCGTTTTCACCCGCGTCCTGGCCCTCCTGACTGGCGGGCCGGATAAGCCCAAGGCGCATCTGCATCAGGCTGCCCTGCTCAATGGGTAAAAAAACTACGCCTTGCCGTCCGATGGCAGAAAACGAGCGCGGCAACAGTGCCATGCCCTCTGCCTGTGCAATGCGGGCCAGAAATACATCATATTCTTCAGGCTCTTCGATAAACTGGGGGGCAAAATCCATATGGGCAAACAGCCCGCGCATGTGGTCGAAAAAGGCGGGATTCGTTTCGCGCCGAAACCAGAAAAGGGCCCTGCCGTTCATATCCTGCAAGCGCACGCGCTGCTGTTCTGCCTGCACCCAGGGCGCTGGCAGGGCAGCCAGCATGGGTTCGGCATAGGGCAGGGGGCATACGTGCAACCCTGGGGCGTCAAGGGGCAGGGCCACAAGGGCTGCGTCCAGTTTGCCCTGGCGAACAGCGCGCGCCAGTTGCGGCGAAGACTGCCGCACATACTGCACCGGCCCTTGCCAGTGGATGTGCATGTGCCGCATGAAACCCGAAAAAACACCCTGTTCAAAAGCAGTGCTGAGCCCCACGGCAAGGGGCATGTCCTCGCTGGCCCTGTGCTGGCAATACTCCAGCAGAGCTCTGCCCGCCGCATCCTGCGCTTCCAGCACCGGGCGAACCATGTGCAGCACGGCCTGACCATCGCTGGTGAGGGTCAGGCCCTTGTTGTGCCGGGCAAACAGCGTAAGGCCAAGAATTTCTTCCAGGCGCTTCATGTGCCTGCTCAAGGGCGGCTGGGTCATGTACAGCCGTTCTGCGGCGCGGCGCATGCTGCCTTCTTCGGCGATGATCGAAAAATAGCGCAGCAGCTGCCAGTCTGTGCTTTCAAACTTGTCGTTTGTCATGCCTGCTAGGTATCACCAAAATGGCAAGAGGCAAAGACCGGGCCAGCGCCTACAACCGGGCTGTGGCTGCGGCATTGTGCGGCGGCCAAAAAACGGAGAGTTGTCATGTCAAATGACCGTTATGCCGCAGGGCTTGCCATGCTGGAAAGGGTTGACGGAAGGGGGGGGGAGGAAGTGCTTGAGAGCGTGCGGGCCATCAGCCCCGATTTTGCGCGCTATCTTGTGGAATTTCCCTTTGGCGACATTTACTCTCGCGAGGGGCTTGATCTGAAAAGCCGTGAAATAGCCGTGGTGGCGGCCCTCACAGCCATGGGCAATGCCGGGCCGCAACTGCGTGTACATATTGGCGCGGCCCTGCATGTGGGCTGTACGCGGCAGGAAATACTGGAGGTCATCATGCAGATGGCCGTGTACGCGGGTTTTCCTGCTGCGCTCAACGGCCTGTTTGCTGCCAGGGATGTTTTTACCGCACACTCGGCCTGACAGGTCTTGCGCTGGCGTGGCGGTTGCCCGGCTTTGGCAGGCAGCCGTTGCGCCGCTGCGCTGCTATTTGCGCCTGCGGCCTTTACACATCTGAATACTTGTCTGCAATGCTGCGGAACTGCTCCTGCAAGGCCACAAACGCGTCCACCACATCGGGGTCAAACTGCGTACTCCGGCCATCCACAATAATGCGTACCGCTGTTTCGTGCGGCATGGCGGGTTTGTACACGCGCTTGCTGCGCAGGGCGTCGTACACGTCGGCCACGCTCATGAGCCGGGCCGAAAGCGGAATATCCTTGCCTGCCAAGCCGCGCGGATATCCCTTGCCGTCCCAGCGTTCGTGGTGGCAGTAGGCAATATCGCTGGCGATGCGCAAAAAGGAATTTTCGCCCAAAAACTTGTCTGCCGAGGCAAGCACAGCGCGGCCATGGGTGGTGTGTTCCTTCATGGCTTCGTACTCTTCATCTGTGAGGGGGCCGGGCTTGTGCAGCACCGTATCGGCAATGGCAACCTTGCCCACATCGTGCAGAGGAGCAGAAAGGTAGAGCCACGAGATGGCGTCGGCATCCAGTTCTTCCCGGTATATGGGCATCTGGGCAATGTAGACGGCCAGGGCCTTCACATAGTTTTGCGTGCGTTTGATGTGCGCGCCGGTTTCGGTATCGCGCCATTCTGCCAGGCTTGCCATGGCGTGGATTGTCGCTTCCTGGGTGAGGGCCAGCTGGCGCGTGCGCTCGTGTACCATGTCGTTGAGGTGGTCGCGGTAGCGCTTGTACTTGAGCTGGTTGGCAACGCGGTTGCGCACCAGAGAAGAACGGAAAGGCTTGGTTATGTAGTCCTGCGCGCCCAGCGAGAGCCCCTTGGCCTCGTCGGTTTCTTCATTCTGCGCGGTGATGAACATGATGGGAATGTCGCGGGTTTGCGTGTCGTCGCGCAGACGCCGGCACACTTCGTAGCCGTCCATGCCGGGCATGATCACGTCCAGCAGGATCAGATCCGGCGGGGGCTGACGCAGGGCGAGGCGCAGGGCGTCTGGCCCGTTTTTGGCAAACATGATGGTGTATTTGTCGCGCAGGCACTCGCTGAGAATGCGCAGATTCTCAGGCGCATCGTCCACCAGCAGAATTTTTTCGCGCCTCAGCTCAAACGCAGATCCGGCAGCATCCTCGGCCAGCATCATGACTTGCCCCGTGCAAGTGCGGGCAAACGGCTTGCCAGATGCTCTGCCATGCGGCGCACCATGAGGCTTTCTGCCGCAGTGAGGGCGTCGTAGGTTTTGCCGTTCACGGGTTCCGCATCGGCATAGATGCCACGGGCAAGCACATCGTCGTGCCGGTTTTTGAGTGTCCAGCGGGCTTCGAGCACGGCGCTGGCCTCAAAATTACCGTCGAGCCGCTGCACGTCAATCAGCAGCACATAGTCGGCCCTGGTGTCGTCGCCCGCAGCCAGCACGTTGAGGCCCGCAGCCAGCAGCGGCGCGGTAAGCACCTCCTGCACCACCCGTCTTACGCCGTGGCCCACAGGTTCGGCCCAGGCATGAAACTGCGAAACAATCAGTTCAGTCTGCCCGTTCACCCGGCTGACAATACTGTTGCGGTCAAGGTAGTCCGGCACGGTAACCTGCGCCACGCGCAGGCTTTTGCTGGGCAGGCTGTCGGCCTTGACCGGGCCGAGCGCACTTTCAAGCAGATAGTAGCGTGTGGGCGTGCTGCGGCCACAGCCGCTCAAAAGCACAAGCAGTGCAAGCGTAAGTAAAAGAAGATTGCGTGGCATCAGCGTGCTCCTTGCTTGCCCCGCAGCAGGGCTTCGGGATTGCGTTCTAGCGTTTCGGCCAGGGCGCGCATGGCGCGCATGGCATCGGTACTTTCTTTAAGAAGGCGGCGCAGATCGTTCATGGTGGGCGAGTCGCGCCCCAGAATGCCCTGGGCCGAGGCCGTGGCCACGCGCAGCTGGTCTGCCGCAACGGCCATGCTCTGCATGCCCTCGCGGAAGGCGACCATGGTTGCGGGCAGCTCTTTTTCAACCGAAGCGCTGGCAGAGCTCAGGTTTTTGAGCACCTGCTCCGTATTGTTGCGTATGGAGCCCGCATGCAGAATGCCGTGGGCCTCCTGAAACGTTTCGGTAAAGGCCGTAAGCGCCTTGCCAAGTTTGTCGTCGCTGAGGCCCAGCGCCAGATTTTGCAACACGGCGCTCAACGAGTTGATCATCTGCTCAAGCGGCATTTGCGAAAGCGTGCTTTGCAGCGTGTCTATGGGCGAGGGAATGGTGGGAATTTCCATGTCTGGCGTGGCAGAGCGAAAGTTGGCCGCCGTGGCGGGATAAAAATCCAGCTCCACCCGGTACTGGCCCGTGATCAGGCTTTGCAGCTGCAAACGGGCCCGCAGGCCGCGCTGCACCATGCGCCGTATGATCTCCTGCTGAATGGACTCGGACGGCGAGGCCGAACCGCTGGCGCGCACAAAACTGCGTTCGTCGATACGCACGTAGACGGGAATGGTCACATTTGAATCGCGGGCGTTGGCAACCAGATTGATGCGGGTAACGCTGCCCATGGGCACGCCTCTGAAGACCACGGGCGCACCGGTAGAAAGACCGCTGACCGAGCCGTCAAAATAGAGAACATACTCAAGGTCGTTGCTGAAAAGACGGCCACCGCCCAGCAGAATGATGCCCATGACCAGCAGGCCCAGGCCCCCCAGCACAAAAGCACCAACAGTTGTCTTGTATGATTGCGAGTTCATCGGGCTTGTTCCTTGTGTGACGTTGCCGCCTGTGTGCCACTGGCCGTTTCTTCAGTGTGCTCGCGGTTGCCGCCTCTGGTCAGAAAGAGCATGGCGCTCTGGTCTGTGGCGGGATTTTTGACCATCTCGCTGGGGTTGCCGCTGGCGGTCACTGTTCTGCTTTGTGCGTCGAGAAATATGCCGTTGCGGGCAATGGTAAAAATGCTCGGCAATTCGTGTGAAACAATGACAAATGTTGTGCCCAGGCTGTCACGCAGCTCAAGTATCAGGTCGTCCAGCAGGCGTGAGCTCACGGGGTCAAGGCCTGCCGAGGGCTCGTCCAGAAAGAGTATCTGGGGGTCAAGGGCCAGCGCACGCGCAAGCCCCGCGCGTTTGCGCATGCCGCCGCTGATTTCGGAAGGATAGTAGTCTTCAAACCCTGCCAGCCCTGCCAGCGCCAGCTTGAGTGATGCCTGTTCCCTGATTTCCTCATCGGACAGATCAGTGTATTGTTGCAGGGGCAGGCCCACATTTTCTGCCAGCGTCATGGAGCTCCACAACGCGCCGCCCTGAAACAGCACGCCGGTGTTGCGCATGATGCGGCTGCGGCTTTCTTCTGTCCCAGCCCAGAAATCTTCGCCATTATAGCAAACCTGGCCCTGTTGCGGTTCCTTGAGGCCCATGAGCACGCGCAGCAAGGTGCTTTTGCCGCAGCCAGAACCGCCCATGACCATAAAAATATCGCCCACGCGCACGTCAAACGACACGTTGCGCATGAGCACAAACGAGCCAAAGGCCACCGTAAGATCGCGTACCCTGATGCGTACATTGTCGCCATTGGCGGCAGCGGGCGCGTCGGGGGTACTCACGTTGGGCAGTGCGATGGAAGGTTGTACGGCATGTGTCATGTCACACTTCCAGCACGTTGCAGATAATGGTGATGATGGCGGTTGCCACAATAATGCCCACAATGGCCTGCACCACCGCCGTGGTGGTTGCCTGACCCACGGCCTGGGCGCTGCGCCCGCAGCGGATGCCCTGATAACACCCGGCCACGGCCACAATGGCCCCGAATACCGTGCCGTACACAAGGCCGATGATCAGGTGCTTGAAAGGAACCATCTGGATGGTGGCATTGATGTATTCCAGCGGGTTGAGGCGCAGCATGGCCGTACCCACCAGAAAGCCGCCGATTATGCCCATGAGGTCGGCGTACAGGGTCAGCAGGGGTATCATGGCCATGAGCGCCAGCACCCTGGGCAGCACCAGAAAATCGTGGGGAGAAATGCCAAGGGTAGAAAGTGCGTCTACCTCTTCATTCACCTGCATGGTTCCAATAAGGGCCGCGTAGGCAGCGCCCACCCGGCCCGACATGACAACACCCACCATAATGGCGCCCATGACCCGCAGCATGCCAATGCCCACCAGGCCCGCAACGTATATCTGCGCGCCAAACTGGGTAAGCTGCACCGCGCCCACAAAGGCGAGAATAAGGCCAAAAAGCAGGCTGGTAAGCGATATGATGGGCAGGGCAGCCACGCCGCATTCGTGCATGGCGGCAAAAAGATCCATGGGGCGCATCTTGGCACGGCCAAGAAACAGCCGCCAGATGGAGAGCACCACCTCGCCAAGAAAATTGAGAAAATCCTCAATCTTTGGCCGCAGCGCCAGCACGCCTTCGCCCACGCGGGTGACAAAACCGGCTGTTTCCTTGCTGCGGGCAGAGCCCTCCTTTGCCGGAACGGCAAAGGCCAGCTTGATGAGGCGCTCCAGCCCTTCGGGCAGCTCTGTGCGCAGCGTCAGCTGCCGGGCGCGCGCCGCCTTGACCATCTGCACCAGAAAGACAAGCAGGGTGCTGTCCCACTGGCCCAGATTATCACTTTCAAGGCACACTTCGCGTATGCGCTGGTCGGCGACGCTGGCCAGGGCGGTTGCCGCCTCGCTGGGCCAGGGCTCGTCAAAATTCCAGCGCCCGCCAACGCTCACGCGCAGCAGCGGCCCCTGAACAGATACGGTCACTTGCGGACTTGTTTCCATCACTATACTATACGCGTAGCACTACATCTGCGCAAGCGTCCATACTTGCGAACCTTCCTGCACCTATTCAAACCCAAAACCACCGGGCAATCATGTCGCTGAAACAACGCCTCAATCTCTCTGTCGAACCGCTTTTTCTCATGGACGGCTCTGCCTTTATCTATCGCGGTTTTTTTGCCAACAAGAACATGCAGCGTTCCGATGGCTTTCCCACCAACGCGCTGGTTGTGGTAACGCGCGTGCTGCTGCGTATTCTGCGCGATGAACGGCCTGGGCATTTTCTGTTTGTAAAAGACGGCAAGGGCAAGAATTTTCGGCACGACCTGTTTCCGCTGTACAAGGCCAACCGCGACGCCACGCCAGAAGATCTGGTGCGGCAGATGGAGCCCATTGTGCGCATGGTGCAGGCCCTGGGCATACCCGTAGAAATTTCGGACGGCTGCGAGGCCGACGACTGCATTGCCTCGCTGGCGGCGCGTTTTTCTGCCGAGCGGCCCGTGATTATCGTGAGCGGTGATAAAGACCTCAAGCAGTGCCTTGGCCCCAACGTGTACATGTGGGACCCGGCTTCCAAGGAAGAAAAGCTGCTCTCTGCCGCAGACTTTACGGCAGAAAGCGGCCTGCGCCCCGACCAGTGGGCCGACGTGCAGGCTCTTGTGGGCGACACGAGCGATAATATTCCCGGCGTGCCGGGAATTGGCCCCAAGACAGCGCAAAAGATTTTTGAAATATGCCCCACCCTTGAAGACATACGCGACCATTTTGCCCTGCTTGCGCCCAAGATTCAGGACAAACTGCGCGACCATCTCGACAACATGTTTTTGTGGCGGCAGCTCACCTCGCTTTCGCTGGATGTGTGCTCTGAACTTACCATCGAAGACATGACCGTTGCACCGCTTAACGAAGCCCAGTGCGCGGCCATGGCCGACGAATTCGAACTGCACGCCCTGCGGCGCGACATGGCCACCCTGGCCCGTTTGCAGCACAGTGCGCCCGCCATTGCCGCTGCCCCGGTTTTGGCTGTGGGCGCTGCCGCAAAGCCTGTGGCAGAAGCGGCGGCATCGCGTCCCGCCGCCCAGGCTTCGCTCATGTCAGCTGCCGAAAAATCCCCCACAAAGGCGCGCCCCGCAGCCGGGGCAGGCCCGCAGATGAGCCTGCTGGACGTGGCCGACGAGCCGGAATCCCCCCTTGTGAGCGAAGTGGGGCAGTTGCCCCCCTGCGCAGGGCTAGAGGTGGCCGTGGTTTGGCCCGGCGGCATGGGCAAGGCCCCGCATGTGGGTGTGCAGGGGTACGATGATGTTCGCTGGGGCGGCACGCAGGAAGACCTGTGCGGCTGGCTTGCCGGTGCGCAACGGCTGGTGACAGCCGATCTCAAGGCTCTGCTTATCGCGGCTGCCTGCTGGCGCAAGCTGCCGGTGGAAGCCAACCCGCCTTTTTTCTTTGATCTTGGTCTGGCCGCCTACCTTATCAACCCGGAAGAAAGCGACTATGGCTGGCCCCGGCTGGCCGTGCGCTGGGGTGCGCCCCTGCGCGATGCTCAGGGGGCAAGCGGCCCTGCCAGCATGGCCCTGCGCATGGCCGCACTTATGGAGCAGCGCCTTGAGGCCGATGGCCTGCTTGAGCTCTACCGTTCGCTTGAGCTGCCGCTCACTCCTGTGCTGGCCCAGATGGAAGCGCGCGGCGTGGCCATTGACGCGGCTGCTTTTCAGGCCTTTCTTTCAGACGTGCAGGGCGAAATAGAGAGGCTCACGCAAGAGGTTTTTGCCGCAGCGGGAAGCACATTCAACATCCGTTCGGCCCAGCAGCTTGGCGACATGCTGTTCAATACGCTCAAGCTGCCCTCGCCGCGCAAAACCCGTGGCGGGCAGGCATCCACCAACCAGGAAACACTGGAAAAACTGGCGGGGCAGCATCCTGTGGTCGAGAGTATTCTTCAGTTCCGCAAGCTGGAAAAGATGCGCTCTACCTATCTTGATCCCCTGCCGCGCCTTGTGGATTCGCGCGGGCGCATCCACACCACATTCAATCAAAAGGCCACGGCCACGGGGCGGCTTTCGTCCAGCAATCCCAACCTTCAGAATATTCCCGTGCGCGGGGCGCTGGGCAAGCGCATGCGTTCGTGCTTTATCGCCGGGCCGGATAATCTGCTGGTTTCTGCCGACTACTCGCAGGTTGAGCTGCGCGTGCTGGCGCACATGTCGCAGGATGCCGCCCTGCTTGAGGCATTTCGCAATGGCGAGGATATCCATGCCCGCACGGCTGCACTGGTGTACGACCTGACGCCCGATCAGGTGAGCCCTGACCAGCGCCGCAATGCCAAAACCATCAACTTTGGCCTTATCTACGGCATGGGCGCGCAAAAGCTGGCGCAGGAGCTGAAAATCAGCTCCAACGAGGCCAAGGAATTCATTGCCCGCTATTTTGAGCGCCTCACCGGCCTGAAAGAATTTTATGATGAAGTGGAGGCCGTGGCCAAGCGGCAGGGGTATGTGACAACCCTTGGCGGGCGGCGGCGGCTGTTGCCCGACATCCATTCCGCCAACGGGCAGAACTATGCCCTGGCGCGGCGGCAGGCCATCAATACCGTGATTCAGGGATCGGCTGCGGATGTCATCAAGCTTGCCATGCTGGCTGTGGCCCATGATGCAGAGCTGAAGCGTCTGGATGCCCGCTTGTTGCTGCAGGTACACGACGAACTGCTGCTGGAAGTGCCCACCGAGGCTGCGGCTGCTGTGGGCGAGAGGGTGGCGGCGCTTATGGGTGGGGTTATGCCTGGGGGGGCGGCTTTGTCTGTACCTTTAGTTGTTGACTGGGGATGCGGGCCTGATTGGGGCTCTGCCCACTAGCGGGCGCAAGCGTCTTTTGCCCTCATGCTGCGTCAGACGGCGGCGGCTTTATCGGTCGAGTGCCAAAGAGCACACTCCCTCAAAGCCGCCTTGTCTTCCTTGCCTGAGAACAAAATCCATCTTGCGCCGGGGGAATACGTTTGTGGAGTCTGCTGGCGGGGGAGAGCCTGTCAGGCTGATTTACGCAAACCCGACTTTTTTGGCCTGACGGCGTTAAAATCCTGCTTTTGATGCTCACGTACTTGAGTACGCTGCGCTCAAAAGCAGGATTTTTCCTTGTCAGGCCAGAAAAATGCGTATTTTGCAAATTCGCCCAACACCAGCCATCGCCTTCGCTTCGCTGCGGCGAGTTTAAGGAAGGCGACTCCACGACCTGCTTTTGATGCAGGGCGACAAAAGGCAGAAACGCCAGCTGCGAGTTGGGCGGTTCGTGCGGTTGAAAAGGCGAAAGGTAAAAGCGCCAAGGGCAAGATGGTTCGCAGTATGTGGCTGAAAAGGCGAAATTAGGGGAGATGTTGCGAGGTGGTGAATTGTTCGGGGACAAGTTTTGAAGAGCAGAAAGTTTGTGGTAGCGAAGGGAAGGTCAAAGAATAGTATTGAACAGGAAAGTTATCTGGGAAATTGGGCTGAAGCGGAAATCATTCGAAGCGGCAGCGGGCTATGGCATTTACGCGTCGCGGAGGGAGATCACCTGAGTGAGCGCAGCGAGGGAAGGAAGCTCCCGCAGCGCAAGACGCGTGCCCTCGCCGTTTTGCGGAAGTTGAAAGCTCTCTTTGGGGGTGCTTCGGGGGGGATGCAAGGGGGGCCGCGCAGGGGGCGCAGCCCCATAACCGGCCCCGCCTTGCCGCGCGCCGCGCAGGCGTCCCAAACATTGCCGGGCGGCGAAACCCAGTGCCCGAAGGGCAGAAAATCCAGAAAATTTATTTATCAGCCCGCCGCTCAGGCGAAAATTCCCGCCGCGCAGGCGTCCCAAACTTCGCCGGGCGGCGAAACCCAGTGCCCGAAGGGCAGCAAAACACCAAAGGCTATTAACCCTGCCGTTCAGGTGAAATCGCGCGCCGCGCAGGCGTCCCAAACTTCGCCGGGCGGCGAAAAGGAGTGCCCGAAGGGCAATAAAAACAAAAAGTTAGTCAGCCTTACTTCTGGGGACGAAGTGCCGTGCCCGAAGGGCAGGAAATCCAGAAAATTTATTTATCAGCCCGCCGCGCAGGCGAAAATTCCCGCCGCGCAGGCGCACCAAAAACAACACTCCCTCCCTTCAAATACGCCTCCAGTCCACCGGGCAACTGAAACCGCGTATTCCCCCGCCCGCTGGCAAGCGCTTCATCCAGAGCCAGCAGGGTACGGGCGCGGGCCTGACCGTGAAGCTGCCCCGCACCGTCATCCTCTCCAATATCCCCCGCCGCAGCGCGGCACAAACACCGCACAGCCCGCACATACAGGCGCAACCGGGCAGCGGGGTGCAGCCCTGACAGCAGTTTTGCGGGCAGGGTCAGGCTTGGGCCGTCGCCAACAGCCGCAGGCAGTTCCAGCCATGGATTTTCGGCCAGGGCCGCATCCAGCGCCTTGTTCCAGTAGTCTTCATCAAGGCGGGCCATTTGCCAAAGGTCATGCACGTTATGGTCAAGGGAGGGATTTTCTTGCCGCAGCAGGGGCAGCACATCAAGGCGCAGCCGGTTGCGTTTGTACTGGCGGCTCTGGTTGCTGGCATCCTCGCACCAGTGGAGGCCACATTGGCGCAATAAATCTTTCAGGGGCTGCGCATCTGTTGCAAGCAGCGGGCGCAGCAGATGGCGCTCGTCGTCGCGGGCGGTCATGCCGCCAAGGGCAGGCCAGCCCGTGCCGCGCGTCAGGCGCAGCAGTACATCCTCGCTCACATCAGCCGCGTGGTGCCCAAGAGTGATAAAATCGGCCCCCACGGCCACACGTTCCTGTTCCAGTAGGGAATAGCGCAGCCTACGAGCCGCGTCTTCAATGCCGACTTTGCCGCAGGCCGCAAACGCGCGCACATCTGCCTGCCGCACGGTGCAGCCAATGCCCAGTTTGTTGCATAATTGCAGTACGAATTCAGCGTCTTGCGCAGATTCTGCCCGCAGGCCGTGGTCAACGCTCAGGGCGTGCAGGGTCAGCCCCATGCGTGGGGCCAGCATGTGCAGCACAAGGGCCAGCGCTGTGGAGTCGGCCCCGCCAGAGAGCGCCAGCAACAGTCGAGAACCCTGCGCAAGGCCAAGCCGCTGGCAGCAGAACCGCTCTACCTCAAGGCAAAGACGGGCTGTGACGGCGGGGAGTTTCTGCAATGTTGGCAGCTCTGGTTCTGTCATGGCGTGTCGGCGGTAGCGAGGGGGTGGGCAAGGATCGGCCCGGAGAATTTTTGGCTTGTGGAACCGGGAATGGTCGGTGCAAAAAAGGCCTTGGGTTTCTTGCGCAGTGCGCCACCCCAAGGCCTGTTATCACGCATCCGCACCTAGGCGGGGTCGATGCCCAGCTCGGCCAGCAGATTTTCAAGCCACACGATCATGCGGTCGCGCAGTTCGGGCGAGGCATAGTGTACGCATTCGCAGCGCATGCGGCTGCGGGCGCGCACCAGCAATTCGAGGCGCACAAAATTTTCTTCAATTTCCAGCCCCATAACGTGGGGGCCGCAGCTTTCCACGTGTTCAAGCTGTACGGGCGAGAGCATCTCGGCGGGAACAGGCAGCCAGAAAAGGCCGTCCATGCCCGATGCCAGCTCCATCTCGGTGAGCGTGTCAGCCAGTTTTTTGGTGTCTTCTTCGGTAATGTCGTCAATTCCGTACCAGCGCATCAGTTTTCCTCCGACGAATAGGGACAGCCAGTTTTATCCAGATTGAAAATGCGGCGCGTAATGCTGATACGCGGGCCGTTGCCCTCCTGGGACATGCTGCCGCGCTTGAGAAACATGATGGGATCGTGGTTGAACTTGCGCACTAGCGAGCCCACCAGCGCCTCCAGCGCATCGCGGGTTTCGTCGTCCACCGGGCCGAGTCTTTTGAGGGTCTTGGCCAGTTCTTCCTGTGCCATGCGTTCGCCGCGCTGGATAAGGTCAACAATGGTGGGCTGCACATCAAGGCTTGAGAGCCAGCGCGAAAAAAGCAGCACCTCTTCATTCACGATATCTGCGGCCTTGGCGGCCTCGTCGCGGCGGGTGGCAAGGTTTTCTTCCACCACTTCCTTGAGGTCGTCGATGTCGTACAGATAGACGTTGTCGAGGCCGTTGACGTCGGGGTCGATGTCGCGCGGCACGGCAATGTCGATAAAGAACATGGGCCGGTTTTTGCGGGCCTTGAGCACGGCGCGTATGTCGCGCGCGCGGATAATGGGCTCCTGCGAACCGGTGGAGGTGATGATGATGTCCACCTCGGTGAGGTGCTCGGCCATGTCTTCAAAGGCAATGGCGCGGCCCTTGAACTGCTGCGCCAGCTCCTGCCCGCGCGCCAGCGTGCGGTTGGCCACCAGAATTTCATCAATGCCCGATTGCAGCAGATGCATGGCGGCGAGTTCGGCCATTTCACCAGCGCCCACCAACATGGCCTTGTGGGTTTTCATGTCGCCAAAAATGCGCTTGGCGAGCTCCACGGCGGCATAGCTGATGGAAACCGCGCTTGAGGCCACGGCAGTTTCGGTGCGCACGCGTTTGGCGACGGAAAAAGCCTTGTGAACCAGGCGGTTAAGAATGACGCCCGTGGCGTGGCATTTAACGGCCTTGCGGTAGGCGTTTTTGAGCTGGCCCAGAATCTGCGGTTCGCCCAGCACCATGGAATCGAGGCTTGAAGCCACCGAAAACAGGTGGCGCACGGCCTCCAGATTTTTATGCACGTACACGTAGGGCCGTAGTTCTTCGGCCTTGGCGCCGCGTGCCGCCGCCCAGTTTTCGAGCACCTGTCCTGCAACGTCGCCGTTGCCGGCGGCGAGCAGCTCTACCCTGTTACAGGTGGAAAGGATCACGCTTTCGCTCACCGCGCCAATACATGGCACGGCCCAATGCTCTTCGTCGCAATGGTTGACCAGGGCAAAGCGTTCGCGCACGTCCACGCTGGCGGTGCGATGATTCAGGCCGACAAGAAAGATATCACAGTCCATGGCTATAGCCCGGTCAGCGCCGGATGAATGCGTGGTGGGTTTCCATAAAGGTATTCACCACAATGATTGAAAAAAGGCAGAGAATAAAAACAAAAACAGCTAGTTGCGCTGGCTTGCGGCCCTTCCATCCCTTGGTGATGCGGTTGTGGAACAGCACCGAATAAAACAGCCAGATCACAATGCTGATAACTTCCTTGGGGTCGCCCGTAACTGTGCCGCCAAAAACAGGCTTGGCCCAGATAAGCCCCGAAACTATGCCCAGGGTGTACAGGGGAAAGCCCACCATGGTTGTGACGGCATTGATCTTGTCGAGCATGGAAAGGGCGGGCATGTCGAGCCAAAAGCCCTTCATGGTCAGCTTGCTTTTGATGCGGCCTTCAATGAACAGAAACAGCGCCCCGGCTGCAAAGGCCAGAGCCAGCAGGGCCAGGCTCAAAAAGAGCGTGCCGATGTGCAGCGCGTAAAACGAGGTGTTGAGCGAGGCGGGAACCTGCACCACAGAGGCCAGATACGGGGCCGACATGGCAAAGAGCATCAGCCCCAGCGGTGTGGCAAATACCAGCGGTATTTCCTGCCGCAGCTTGGCCCAGGCGGCAATGCCGCACAGCACCACAAACCAGGCCATAAGCTGAAAATACGCGCCAGCGCTCAGGCCGCCGGGCAGGGCCTTGTGAAAGCCCATAAACAGCATGAGGGTCTGGCAGGCAAAGCCCGCCACGGCCAGTGAGCAGCCGATCTTGCGCCACATGGGCATACGAGCAACTATGCCCGCAAGGCCCGCAACGCTGGCAGAGCCATAGAGCAGCAGGGTTACGGCGGTGGAAAATTCAGGGGAGATCATGGAGCAACTCCGCTATATCAGCGTGCAATGCGGGCGGCAGTTCCGCCTGCAAACAGCGTCGACAGTTTTCAAGGTCGTTTTCTTCCAGCCACTGTTGCAGGGGTGAATCTGCCAGCTTTCGGAACAATCGTGTATTGTGCCCTGTATCTTCACCCAAGGCAAGAACCAGAGGCCGCAGCCGCCCCATAAGGGCCGCCATGCGCGAACGCGGTTCAAGCCACTGTTGCAGCTCGCTCTTCCAGCGACGCGCAAGCGCAGGGCTTGCGCCGCCGGTGGAAAGCGCCGCCGCAAGCTGGGCGTGGCGCGCAACAGCGGGAACCTGAAAGCAGCCTTCCGCAGGGTTGCTGGCGCTGTTGCACAAAATACCCGCAGCGGCGCACAGGGCGGCGATACGGCTGTTTTCGGCAGCGCTGCCCGTGGCGGCAAAAACCAGGGCGCGGCCTTGCAGATCGGCCTGCGCACAGCTGCGGCGCTCAAAGCGCACACGCGGGTCTTGCAGCAGGGCGGCGGCTTCTGCGCCGTTTGCCATCGGCTCGGCCAGATCAAGCACCAGCACCGAGGCCGGGTCGCAGGCCAGCAGGCCCGAAAGTTTGCGTTGCCCCACCTGGCCAAGTCCAACCACCAGGCAATGAATGCCTGCCAGCGAAACAAAGATGGGGTAGAGCGGTGTGTGGGGCTGTGTGCGCATGGGTGATCCAAGGGGTGAAAGAAGCTTGAGAGCGAGCATACAGCAGCCCGAAATATTTTGCAAAGGGCCAACGCGCTGCCGTATTTGCAAAGCAGCAATAGTTGCGCTGCCGCCGGGGCGGGGTATCTTGCTTGCCTAGGTGGCCTGATTGCCTTAGATTGTGCGCAATTGACAGTTTTCAACTACTTGCGGCCATCAACAGGCACACGGGATGACATGGCAAAATTTTTGGTCATACAGGCGGCGCGGTTTGGCGATCTGGTGCAGACCAAGCGTCTCTTGCTGAGCCTTGCCGGGCGCGGCGAGGTTCATCTTGCTGTGGATGCCGGTCTGGTTTCGCTGGCCAGGCTGCTCTATCCCTTTGCCGAGCTGCACGCCCTTTCGGTTCACGGCGGGCCGCAGGCCGAGGCACTGGCGCGCAATGCCGCCGTGCTGGCCCGCTGGCGGGGCGAACATTTTGATGCCGTGTACAACTGCAATTTTTCTGGCACAACGGCGGCCCTGTGCCGCGTTTTTGAGGAGGCACAGGTCTGCGGTTACCGGCCAGGTGCAGGGGGCATAACACGCTCGCCGTGGGCGCTGCTTGCCTTCAGAATCAGCGAACGCCGTGCCTTGGCTCCCCTCAATCTTGTGGATTTCTGGGCACATTTTGCACCGCAGCCTGTGCCGCCCCACACGGTCAACCCCGTGGCAACGCCCGGCGGGCAAGGGCTTGGCGTGGTGCTGGCCGGGCGCGAATCGCGCCGCTCGTTGCCCGTGCCCGTGCTGGCCGAGGTTGTGCGTGCGGCCTTTGGGGCCATGGGCGGCCCAAAGGTTTTTCTGCTTGGTTCTGCGGCAGAAAAAAACGCCGCCCGCCAGCTCATGCGGCAGCTGCCCGCAAAAATGCTGCCTGCGGTTGAAGACCTGAGCGGCAAAACAGACTGGCCAGCACTTGTGGATGCCGTAACCGGGCTGGACGCGCTGGTTACGCCAGATACGGGCATCATGCATCTTGGCGCGCACCTTGGCGTGCCGGTGCTGGCGTTTTTTTTGTCCTCTGCCTGGCAGCACGAAACCGGGCCTTATGGCGAGGGGCACCATGTGTGGCAAACCAGCCGTGGCTGCGGCCCGTGCCTTGAATCCGCTCCCTGCCCCTACAATGTTGCCTGCGGCGAACCCTTGGCCCAGGTTGAGCTTTTACGTTCGCTGGTGGCGGTGCTTGGCAGCATAAAGTCCGGCCTGCCCGCCACTGCGGCAAGTGAAAAAAAATGGCCAGCCCTTGCGGCGGATTTGCAGCTGTGGCGCACCGGCCTGGATGCTCTTGGGGCACGGCCCATGTTGCTGGCGGGGCACGATCCGCATGCGGCAGAGCGCCTGTATGTGCGCGAATTTCTGGCGGCCCGCCAGCATGTGGCGCTCAAGCCCGCAGGCAGCGCCCCTGCTTATCGGCCCACCGCCGACCTTGAACAATGGCTTTGTAACGACGCGGACTGGATGTTGCCGCCAGGGAGATACTGCTGATGCCCGCCGCCCCTCTGCGAATTCTTGTGGTGCTGCCCATGTACGGCGGCTCGTTGCCCCTTGGCAGATACTGCGCCAGCGCCCTCGGCGCACTGGGGCACAGCGTGCGGGTGTTCGAGGCCCCTCTGCTGCACGCGGGCTTTACCGGCCTGCGCGGTCTTGGTCTGGCTCCTGCGCAGACCGCCCAACTTGAGAATTCCTTTTTACAGGTGGTTTCGCAGGCGGTGTGGGCGCAGGTTCAGGCGCAGGAACCGCATCTGGTGCTTGCCATGGCCCAGGCCCCGCTGGGGCGCAGCCTGTTGCAGCGGCTGCGCAGGGCTGGCATCCGCACGGCCATGTGGTTTGTGGAAGATCACGAGGTTTTTGACTACTGGAAGGGCTACGCCCCCCTGTACGATGTTTTTGCAGTCATTCAGAAAGAGCCGTTTTTGTCCATGCTTGCCGATGCAGGGCAGACCAACGCCCTGTATCTGCCGCTGGCGGCGCAGCCCGATTTTCACAAGCCTCTACAGCTCAGCGATCAGGAAAGGCGTGAATACGGGGCGGATATCGGCTTTCTTGGCGCTGGTTATCCCAACCGGCGGCTGGCATTCCGGCAGCTTGTGGGGCGTGATTTTAAGATATGGGGTTCTGACTGGGACGGTGAAAACCTGCTTGCGGCCCATGTGCAGCGCGGCGGCGCGCGTATAGATGCCGAGGAAAGTGTCAAAATTTACAATGCCACGCGGGTGAACCTGAATCTGCATTCAAGCCTTGGCACGGCAGATCTGGTGAGCAGGGGGGATTTTGTCAACCCGCGCACGTTTGAACTGGCGGCCATGGGGGCTTTTCAGCTTGTGGACAGGCGCGGGCTCATGCCAGAGCTGTTTGCGCAGGACGAGCTGGCCACCTTTGGCACGCTGGAAGAATTTTATGCGGCCATCGACCATTTTGTTGCCCATCCTGACGAGCGCGAGGCCTTTGCCGCCCGCGCCCGCGCCCGTGTGCTGCGCGACCACACCTACGAGCAGCGCATGGCGGCCCTGCTTGGCTTTATGGAACAGCGGCTGGGTGCATGGCCGCAGGCGGAAACCGCACCGCAGGCCCTGCCGCCCGATGTGGAGGCCGTGCTTGCGCCAGAGATTCGCGCCGAACTGGCTGGCGTGGTTCAGGGGCTTGGCCTTGGCCCCAACGCGGGTTTTGACGATGTTATCAGCGCCTTGCGCGCCCGTAGCGGCGCACTGAAAGAACCAGAGGCCGCCCTGCTGTTTCTTGACGAGTGGCGCAAACAGTACGGCAAAAAATAGGCGTATGGGCGCAAGGTTGGCTTTGTTGTGACATATGAAAACAAAAAACCCCGCCAGTCTGGCGGGGTTTTTTGCAAATACAGGCAACCGCAAGGGGATTTAGCCGTGCGGCATGCTTTTATTCGATACCGTCGGTAAGATATACCGGCAGGGTAATTTCGGTCATGTTCATGTAAAATGGCAGCATAACCGCCACCGCCAGCACAAGGGCGGCCAGCAGGGTAAGTTTGTGGCGCATGGGTGTTGCGCTGCGGCCCACCAGTGTCCAGAGCAGGGCAGGCACAAGCCAGAGCAGCAGTTCGACGCTTTCCAGCACTGCATCAATGGCGGTAAAGGTGTCGCTTTGCCATTCGCGCTGCACATCAAAGACGGACGAGGCCAGCAGAATTACCCAAAAAATGGCCCAGGCATTGCGCGCCCACGTGGCGCACCAGGGCAGCATGGTATTGTAGTGGTCGCGGCCAAAGTCGTCGTACTTGCGGCGCAGCACAAGCCAGAACGCGCCCATGCCGCCCGCCACCGCCAGCGTGAGCGGCAGCGCCCAGAAAATGGCGCACCAGAATGGCGTGCCAAAACCCGGCACATAGATATGCCCAAGAGTCAGCATATCTGCATCGGGCCGGGCCAGAGCCGTAAGCATGCGTGCGGCGGCCAGCGAGGCAGCCGTGGCAATGCAGGCCTGAATGCCGCTTACAACGCCCAGCCCCACATGCAGCATGGGCATTTTGAGCAAAAACTTCCACAGGGCAAAGTACAGGCTGTTGAACAGCACCGCCAACCCCAGCATGACCCAGCTCATTTCGACCATGAAGTCTGAAAGTGAATCTGGCGTATAGGAACCCTGGGTAAAAAAGAGCCATACCCGGCCACAGATAAGCAGCAGCCAGCCCAGCAGCAGGGCAAGCAGGGCAAGCTGGCGTGCGCATTTTTCATACGAGGCGCGCTTGCGCGTAACAGCCAGCCCCCGTGCGGTGGCCGACATGAAGTTAAGACCCACAAAGGCCAGCAGGGCGGCCAGCGGCAGGGCCACGCTCAGGGCGTCAAGGCCCATGCGCGCCAAGGGAAAGGACTGTCCAAGATGCCGCAACGCGTCCATCCAAGTGGTCAGGGTCGCTGCCATTTCCTGGAAAAAATTCATCAGGCTTCGCCTCCGGTATGGCTTGATGCCGGATAGGAACGGTTCATACATGTTCTCGCGGGCTTGTCCGCAGTGCGGGCAAACGTGCAGCCCGTACCCTGGCGGATAAAAATCCGCGTCATACCCGGCTGCAAGACGCATTCGGCAGGCTGCCCAGCAGCCTTTTCAGCGCCGTAATGCCCCGGTTGGCCGTAACTGTTGTGCTGCAATAGCGTAAGCAAGCCTGTTCTTGCCTGAAAAACGCTGCCGCCGCAAGAGTTCTTGAAATATGGCCGGGGTTGAGGCACAAGAAAGCTTGGCTGCGCACGCGGTTTGCATGTATGCGCCCTGTGCAGCAAAAAATTGCCATGTTGCCAATAAGTATGATGAAAGCCTGTTGCGGGTTTTTTGACGCATTGAAAGATATTTCAACGCACGAATACTCTTGTGCTGGAGACTGGAATGAAAACACTGATCGTTGTACCGCTGACTTGCCTTGCGCTGGCTGCGGGGTGCGCTTCTTCAGACAAGGTGCGTCAGGTCGAATCGTCCAGCGAAACTAACCAGAAACTGCTGCGTGAAACCGACCACCGTCTGCGCACGCTGGAGCAGAGCGTCAACACTCTTGATACCCAGGTTGCCCAGCTCAATAACAGGGTTTACGAAGTGCGCACCCGTGGCGGACAAAAAACCGGCATGACCGTTGTGCCCATTCTTCCTCCGCAGCCTTACAAAAGCGCAGGGGTTGCCACGGCGCAGCCAGAGGCCCAGCTGAGTGCGCACGGGCCAGTGGCAGTGCCCGCCCCCGATCACGCGGCCCCGCAGAGCCCCGCTCCTGCGGCCCCTGCGGCCCCACAGGCCAGCGGCAGGCCGTCCATTGCGGTAGCTTCCACAAGCGCAGCCGCCAGCGCGCCTGCCAATAGTGCTGGCACTGGGGGCAGCAATACGGCCAACGATCCGGCGGCCACCATTCGTCCCCTTCCCGCCGCGCCCCAGCGCGAGGCTGCAAAGCCCGAAATGACGCCAGCACCGCAAGTTGCTGGCACGGCTGCTCCCATGCCTGCCCCGGCGCAAAAGCCCCTTACCAAGGCGGATGAAAGGGCTGCCGCCAAGGCCGAGGCCAAGGCTGCCGCCGAAGCCGCCAAGGCCGAGGCCAAGGCTGCCAAGGCAGAAGCCAGGGCCGCCAAGGCCGAGGGCAGGCCTGCGGCTATGCCCGCAAGCAGCAGTGCTGCCGCAACCTCATTTGCCCTGCCGCCAGAGGCCGCCTCATCCGGCAAGCCTGCCACAGCGGTGCAGCCCATGCTGCCGCCTGTTGCTGCGGCGGGTGGCAATACCGATGTGCCCGTGCCTGTGGTTCCGCAATCAGATCTTGCTTTGCCGCCAGAGATGCCTGGCCTTGGGCTGCCGCCCCTGTCTGGCGAAGCCGCCGTTCCGGCAGCCAAAAACGGGGCCAAGGGCAAGGGCGCAGCCAAGGCTGCCCCCGCGCCCGCTGCTTCGGCTGCACCGGCTTTGGCCGCACCCGCCGCAGCTTCCGCCTCTGCCCAAGCTTCTGCAACAGCTTCTGCCCCCGCCGTCCTGCCTGCTGCCCAGCCCGCCGCCCTGCCCAAGAGCGGCAAGGGTGAAGAAGCCGCCTACAAGGCCGCCTTGCAGCCAGCCATGGCTGGCCGCGCCAGCGAGAGCATCAGCCGGTTTCAGACATTTTTGCAGGAGTACCCGCAGGGACGCTTTGCCGCCAATGCGGAATACTGGATAGGTGAGGGCCTGTACGCCCAGGGCAAGTATGGCGAAGCGCTGGCGCAGTTTCAAAAGGTCAACAGCCAGTGGCCCAGCCACCACAAAAATGCCGATGCCCTGCTGAAAACCGGCATGACCCTGAGCCGCATGGGTGATAAGGAAGGCGCAGCCCAGGCATATAAAAAACTTCTGTCACAGTTTCCCACATCCGAGGCTGCTGGCATTGCCCGTTCGCGCGGGTTGGCCCGTTAGAATGGGCTGTGCGCGGGTTCTGGCCCCGGCAGCGGGGGCGGCATGACCCAACAGGGCAGAAGCTGGGCCTTTATGGACGAAGCCGCCCGCAAGGAATACTGGGCCAGCCTTGCCCTGCGGCACTGCCGGGGTTTGGGTGCGCGCTCTGCTGCGCGCCTTGCGAGGTTTTTTGGTTCGGCCTACGCCGCCGTTCAGGCCCGCCAGCAGTGGGGCGAGGCGGGGGTCAACAAGGGGCAGGCAGCCGAACTTGCTACAGGTTCCTGGCGTGTAACCGCCAGGGAAGAATGGGACCGCGCCCGCGATCTCTCCGCCGCAGTCGTTCTATGGACAGACCCCGAATATCCCGCCTTGTTGCGTTCCATAATTGATGCTCCTCTTGTGTTGTACTGCCGGGGGGATCTTTCGCTTTTGCAGTCGCCGGGCTTTGCCGTGGTGGGTTCGCGCAAGGCTACCCGGCACGGCAGGTCGGTGGCCGAATATATGGCCCGCTGCCTTTCGGCCTGTGGCATGGCCATTGTTTCGGGCATGGCCCTTGGTATAGACAGGGTTGCCCACGAGGCCGCCCTTGCGCGGGTGGGACGCAGTATCGGCGTGCTGGGCACAGGTATTGACGTGCTCTACCCACCGGACAACATGGCGGCCTTTGACGCCATGGAGCGCCATGGCCTGCTGATATCTGAATTTGCGCCAGGCACAGTGCCGCATGCGGGCAATTTCCCCATCCGTAACCGCATCATCAGCGGGCTTTCGCTGGGGGTGCTGGTGGTGGAGGCGGCCCAACGCTCTGGCAGCCTGATAACTGCGCGGCTGGCGCTGGAGCAAAACCGCGAGGTTTATGCCGTGCCTGGGCCAGCGCTGGATGCCCACTGCCTGGGGTGTCAGGATCTTGTGCGTCAGGGTGCGCGCGCCGTTTTTTGCGCAGAGGACGTGCTGCGCGATCTGGCCGAACAGCTGCGGCCCTTTGGCATCGACGAGCAGAGTGTTCCAGAGCAGGAGGCAGGCTTGCAGGAGGATGTGCCCGCGCCTCCCCCAGCAGGGGGGCCAGCTGCAAAGCCTGCTGCCGTGAATGGCGCTGGTACTGCAATCGTTGCTCCCGCGCCTGCGCCCCCGGCGGATGTTCCCGCAGCCCCGCCCCTCAATGCCACCGAGCTGGCAGCTGCGGAAAACGCGGCTGGCACTGGCGACAACAAGGGGCTGATTGAGTATCTGCGCCAGCACGGCCCTACCCATGCCGATATTCTGGCCGATGCCGCAGGGCTCAGCGCTGCTGCGGCCAATGCCGCTCTTGTGGGGCTTGAGATGCTGGGCAAGATTCGGCGTTTGCCCGGCGCGCGCTACGAGGCCGTGCCATGAGCAAGGGACAGGACGTACGCAAGGGACAGAACCCGCCCACGCCTGCGCCAGACCGCGCAAAGCTTTTTGTAGATGCTTTTCTGGTCTGGATGGAAGTGCAGAAAGGGGCGTCACCAGCCACGCTCAAGGCTTACGGCAGCGATCTTGCGCAGCTGGCCGAATTTTTGCGCGGGCAGGATGCCGACCTGGGAAAGCCCGAAACCGTCACCAAGCGGCATATTCAGGCTTATCTGGCGTGGCTGTTCCGCCTTGGCGATGCCAAAAGTTCCATGGCCAGAAAGCTTGCTGCAACGCGCTCGTATTTTCGTTTTCAGCAGCGCAGCGGCGCAGTGACAGAAAACGTGGCAGCACAGGTGCGCAATCCCCGGCAGGAAAAGCGCCATCCCCGCGCCCTGAATGTGGACGAAACCTTTGCGCTGCTGGATACGGAACATAAGCCGGGGCAGCCTGGGGCGGAAAGCGCCGAGGCCGAGCGCCTGCTTTGCCGCGACCTGGCCCTGGCTGAGCTGTTGTACGGTTCTGGCCTGCGTATTTCAGAGGCCCTGAGCCTTGATATGGATGATGTGCAGCTGGCATCGCGGGTGCTGCGGGTTATGGGCAAGGGCTCGCGTCAGCGGCTCGCGCCGCTTTCAGACACCTCGTGCGACAGCCTCAAAAGCTGGCTTGACGAGCGCCCCCTCATGGCTCTGCCCGACGAACCGGCCCTGTTTGTGGGCTCGCGCGGTTCGCGCCTCAACCGCCGGGAGGCCGCACGCATTGTGGAGCGCCTGTGCCGCAGGGCGGGGCTTGATTTTACGGTATCGCCCCACAGCCTGCGGCATTCGTTTGCCACGCATCTGCTCACAGCCGGGGCAGACCTGCGCAGCGTGCAGGAGCTGCTTGGCCACAGCCGTTTGACCACCACCCAGCGCTACACACAGGTGAGCCTTGAGCATCTTATGGAGGCCTATGACAAGGCGCATCCCAAGGCTACCAAAAAATAAAAAATTCACGAAGTTTTAGATTTCCTTTGTTTTCAAGTAGTTAATCTTTCATAGTTAAATGCTAAATAATCTGTGTCGGGTTTTTTTGCCTGAAGTCCTTGGCATGAGCAGGACTTTGTGCTAAAGAGAACAAAGCGGTCAGATTGAACCGCTATACCCAAACAAATCCCGGAAGGAGAGCCTGTCATGTCCGCATTAGTTATTGGTCACATGAATCCCGATACCGACAGCATCATTTCTGCCATTGCCGCCGCCGACCTGTACAGCAAGCGCGGTCTGGACGTTACCCCTGCCGCTCAGGGCGCGCCCACGCCTGAAACCGAATTCGTGCTCAAGAAGTTCGGTCTTACCGCTCCCCAGGTTGTTGCCGACGTGGCTGGCAAGAATCTGTACCTGGTGGACTATTCCGATCTGGCTCAGGCCCCCAAGGGAATGGATTCCGCCTGTGTGCTCGGCATCGCTGACCACCACAAGCTTGGTGATGTGACCACCTCTGCTCCCCTCGAAGCCTGGATCTGGCCCGTGGGCTGCACCTGCACCGTGCTGAAGAACATGTTTGACTTCTACGGTGTGGAAATTTCCAAGAGCATCGCTGGCGGCATGCTGTGCGCCATTCTCTCCGACACCGTTATCTTCAAGTCGCCCACCTGCACCCCCGCCGACAAGAAGGCCGTTGAAGAACTGGCCAAGATTGCTGGCGTGAGCGACGTGATGGCCTTGGGCATGGAAATGTTCAAGGTCAAGAGCGCCGTTGATGGCACCCCCATGAAGGACCTGGTCTTCCGTGACTACAAGGACTTCGACATGGGCGGCAACAAGGTTGGCATCGGCCAGCTGGAAGTGGTTGACCTCTCCATTCTGGAACCCGTCAAGGCTGGCCTCCAGGCCGAAATCGCCCGCGTGAAGGCCGAAGGCCGTCACAGCGTGTTCCTGCTGCTGACCGACATCATGAAGGAAGGCTCTGAAATGCTGATCGTTTCTGACGATCCTTCCGTGGTGGAAAAGGCTTTTGGCGTGAAGGCCGAAGGCGAGTCCGTGTGGCTGCCCGGCGTGATGAGCCGCAAAAAGCAGGTTGTGCCCAACTTTGAAAAGGCCTTCAAGTAAGCTTATTCAGCTTAACTTGATGTGATTTTGCCCCGCCGGGGCAGGGAAGCAGGCTCTTGTGAGCTGAACCCCTGCCCTGGCGGGGTTCTTTATTTTGTCTGCTCCGCTGCGCATTGCCTTGTGCGCGCCCGCAGAAACGGCGGCGCGGCGGGCAGCCACTGGCCGGTAGCAGGCCTGCACATGGCCTGAGCGCCACACCGCAGGCCTGTGCTCCACCGTGTGTAACCAAACGGCGCAGCTGCCAGCTGTGGCATTTAGCTTTTTGTTTCGCCTTGTGTTGCGGGGCGTGTGCTGGCCCGCTTTGCGTTGCCCTGTTTTGTAGTGTCTGGCCGCATGCTTTCTGGCTGCATGCTTTCTGGCTGCATGCTGTCCAGTTCATGCTGTTCAGGTGTGTGCTGTTTAACACGTATTGCTTGGACATGCGCCCGCAAAAACTGCGCTGTCAGCCATGCCCATCCCGCGTCTTCTTTGCCTGCCCGTGTCTGCCCGTGGCTGCGTTCATCTGCCTGCGCCTTGTGCGGCTGGCCCTGGGCAGCGGTTGCACACTGCACATAAAAAGGCCGCCGGTTTTTGTAACCAGCGGCCTTGGGAAGCAATTTCAGGCAGTATGATCGAGCGCCAGATTTTTACAGGCTGCGTTCTTCCAGCCCGCCGCTCTTGGGCGCGCTTTTGTTGGGCGGCGTGGTCACGGGTTGCAGGCCGGGAACCACGTCGTGGATTTCTGTGGGCGGAACAAGCGGGTCGGCCGCATCGCGCTGAATAACCTTGCTGTCGCGCACATAGAGCGTGCATGAAAGCCCAAAGCATTCATACACCGCAGCAACCGTGCCCTTGAGTTTTTCCTCGTTATTGAGCGGCGGGGGAACCAGCACATAGTAGATGCGGGTGCGCCCACCGCGCTTGGGCTCCACAAAGCACGAAACTATCCATTCGTCCTGGCCGTCCCCGTTCCAGTCGGCTATGCCAACCATATTGACTTTGAGCTTCTGGGTGGCATGATTGATGCTGAAACCGTTGGGAAAGTGCTGCACCCGGCTGTCCGGCAGTTTGGTGGCGGCAAATGTCTCCCCAAGGTAGACATCGTGCGCGGCATCATTTTGCAGCATAAACGAGGGCGAAAGGCGGGTGTACAGAATTTCGCCGTAGTCCTTCAGGCCCTTGAAGGACATGGGGGCCGTGTATGAGCCGTCCTTGTCCAACAGGTCGCGGGCCTGTAGTTCCTTGGGCATGTTGTGCGCCATCTTTATGAATTCGTCTTTTTCTACCACAACCACGGGGCGGGTAGTGCCGCAGCCGGCTAACAGGCCGCCCAGACAGAGCAGGGCGAAAATTCTTGATAAGAACATGGTGTGTGTCAGCTCCCTGGCGGAGTTTTGACGGCAAGAAGCCGCACTCTCCGTGAATGCTGACTTTGTAAGCGTCTGCGTGCGGCTTGTAAAGAGCCTTGCGCTCAGGATGGTACGGTATCTGCATGTTTTTATGAGAATGTCATGAAAATGCACCAACACCACAGGACAAGCCATGCCTGAACCGATTTATTTGCAAATGCCAGAGGCCCCGCTGAAAAAGCATGGGCGCCAGTTTTTGCGTCTGCTGCCCATATGGGTGCTCGTTTTTCTGGCAGCTGGCGGCTGGTGGTGGATTGAGGCTGGCCGTGTAACAAGCACCTGGGCCATGCTGGACGGCATGGTCTACGCTGTTTCGTCCGAATTTCCCGGTCGGGTGGATGCCGTGACGGTACGAGAGGGCGACCGCGTCAAAAAAGGCCAGGTGGTTGCCCGTCTGGATGTCAGCGGGTATGCCAGACGCATGGCCGAGGCCGGGCGCGAGGCCGCAGGCCTGCGGGTAATGGGGCCTCCCGGCATGGAGGAAACAGCGGCCCGTCTCAAGCAGGCGCAGAATTCCGAGCAGGAGATGGTACACCGCATTGCCCTTGCCCGGCATGAGGAAGACCTCAAGCAAAAAAATCGCGAAGAACGCGTGGCAGAGCATGTGCGCGCCCAGCTCGCCCTGCGTACCCTCGACAGCCAGGGGGGCGAACACGCGGTTGGTTCCGCGCGTTATGCCGCCGCCAGGCAGGCAGAAATGCAGACCCGCCTTGCCAAGGAAAGGGCCATGGTTGAGTTTGAGCAGGTAAGCCTGGTGCGGGCCGCCATGGATCAGGAGCTGGCACGCGTGCGCGATGAAACCCTGCGCTACAAGCAGATGGCCTCGCGCAACCGCTACGCGCCGCAATATGTTACCGGGGCGCTGGGGGCAGCCATGAACGCGGCCCCGCAACAAGTGGTGGATGGCAATTTGTACGCGCCGCAAGACGGGCGTATTCTGCGCGGTATGGCCATGCCGGGGCAGAATGTGCAGCGGGGGGATCCCGTTGTACTGCTGCTGCCAGAGGGCAAGGAAGCGCAAAAATCTTTCTGGATCATCGCCTACTTTGGCCAGGATGAGGCCAATGCGCTCAAGCCAGGGCAAAAATGCGCCGTCAGCCTGCAAGGCGGCCTGAAGCTTGAGGGCCGGATTTATGACCGGCTGGAGCCGCAGCCCCTGCCCGCCAGTGCCAATGCGGGCAGCAAGGACGCTGCGCCCGCTAAGGAAACTGCGGCCAGCCCCCAGCTTTATGTGCCGGTGCGCGTTGTCATCAGCGATGCTGAGGGCAAGCAGTTTGAGCCGGGCATGGTGGGCAAGTGCGAAGTAATGACAAGGGTTTTCTGGGAGTAGACAGGGCGGCTGCCGCAAGAATGTTGTGCAGCGGCTGGCGCGTTCTGCCCTGGGCCGCGCGGCAGAAACCGATTGCAGCGGTAGAAGTTTTCAGCTTTCCCAAACTGCCTTTATTGCTGACACCGTAAAGCAGGCCGTTGGGCAAAACTGCTTGATGTCCGCCCCAATAATGCTCAAAGGCCGTCCAGCACTGGGCGGCCTTGCTTTTACTGGTCTGCGGGGGCTCAGCGGGTGCTCAGCGGCACTGGTCGCTATTTGCCCGTGTACACAGCGCCAGAAGTGGGGCTTTCCTTGACCACGATTTTTGAAAGTCCCGCGAGCTCAGGCTCAAGCTTGCGCCATATCCATACGGCTATGTTTTCACTGGTGGGATTCTCAAGGCCCGCAATATCATTCAGATACGTGTGGTCCAGCTGATCAATGTAGGGCTTCACAATTGCCTTGATGTCGCCAAAATCCGCAACCCAGCCAGTGTCTTGTGCCACATCTCCCTGCACGTACACTTCAACCGCAAACGTATGTCCGTGCAAATTGCCGCATTTATGCCCGGCTGGCACAGCAGGCAAACGGTGCGCTGCGTCGAATGACAAAGAAACGTAAATATCCATACTGTCTCCTAACGAATGCCGATAAACTTGTGGGTCTGAAGGCTCAGTTTCCACAGGGGCCTGTGGAGGCAGGCTTGCACAGCCTCTTCGGTTGCCTGCGTCTGCCCTGCATAATCACGCGGTTGCAGAAAAAAATTTTCAAATTCAAGATGTTCAAAATCCTGCAAAGCCATGCCCGCCTGGGGCCAGACAAGTTTCAGCTCGTTACCGCGTGTGACAACCAGCTCTGTTCCTGCCTTGGGGCTCACCGTTATCCAGTCCAGCCCGTCGGGCAACGCTAGTGTGCCGTTGGTTTCCATGCCAACCTGTACGCCGTGGCGGGTCAGCTCCCACACCAGCTCGTCCGTAACCTGTAGGGCGGGTTCGCCGCCGGTAAGAACAACATAAGGCCGATAGCCCGAATGTGCATAAGAGGGAAAATGGGCGCATATGGCTCTGGCCAGCGTTTGGGCGTTTTCGAATTTTCCGCCCGATTCTGCCGCGCCGTTAAAATCAGTATCGCAAAACGTGCATTTCGCAAATTGACGGTCTTCTTCGCGCCCCGACCACAGGTTGCAACCCGAAAAACGGCAAAAGACAGCGGGGCGGCCTGCGTGGAAGCCTTCTCCCTGCAACGTATAAAATATTTCTTTGACTGCAAAGCTCACGGTGTCACTCCATTTTGCCAAACCTTTGCCGCCGTAGGATTTCAATCTTCATGCGGGCGGGCCCGGCGGTTCCGCTTGGGGTGAATACAGGTATACCCCCACAGTCAAAACGTGGCAAAATTCGCATTTCTATAATAATTTCAGATAAATGCTTGTACTGCTTATGCTGCTTGTGCTGGATTTTTTATGGGGAACAGAAGCGCCGGAATTTTGAGCGGGCGTACTCTGGTACGTGGGCAGCAAAATTCCGGCGCAGAATAGGGCGTTGCCATCGGCTATGCGCACTCAGCCTGTAAGATTTGTCTAGTCGTCCAGTTCAGCCAGATGCTTACGGGCAAAATCAAGGCTTGCGTCAAGCTCCAGAGCCGCGCCCAGATATTCCCGCGCCTGCTCGGCATTGCCCATGAATTTTTCGCACAGGCCCAGATTGGCCAGATCCATGGCAGAGCCTTTATCCACGCGCAGCACAGCCTTAAAGGCTTCTGCGGCCTGGGCGTAGTTGCCGGTTTTAAAGTGGGCCACACCAAGCAGATTGCCGTATTCCTTCATATCCGGGCAAAGCTCTGCGGCTGCGGCCAGTGCGGGCAGGGCCTCCTGCCAGCGGCATTGCAGCGTGTCTGCATAGCCAAGATAAAACGCGGCCAGAGCCTTGGAATCAGCATCGGGTTGCAGGGGCACGGCTGTGGCAAAGGCGCTGCGGGCCGTGTCAAAGTCTTCTGCGCGCAGGGCAAGCATGCCTTCAAAAAAAGGCAAAAAATGCGCGCCGGGGTAGCAGGATTCCAGCACGTTCAGGCCGTGCAGCACGGTTTCCGCATCGGCTTCTTCCACCAGTTTGCGGCCCACAAAGAGCCCAAGGCTCTGGTTGCGGTCGCGCTCGCGAAATTGCAGGCCCGGCACAATGCTGTAGTGGGTGGGAATGCCCAGACGCGGGTGGGTGGTTTCAACCGCATAGAGTTCCAGCGGGGCAAGGCCGCGCAAAGCTGTAAGCAGCTCTTCGCAGATGTCGTTATTTTCCACGCTGGGCAGGCTGGTGAGGGCTACGGTGGGGCCTTCAACAAGCCAGTTGATCTGCTCAAGGGCCGTGTATTTGGAAAGCCCAGAAGCCTCATAGCAGGCGCGGGTGCAAAAATCGCCCGCAAGCTGGGCCACTTCGGTAACCGCGCGGATTGCCGCCTTGGCCGGTGATGCCGCCGTGCCAGCCGTGTAGACGATTTCGGAAGTATGGGGAAAGGTTTTGGGATCCCAGGCCACGGCGGCAACCGTGGGCAGGGGCATGCCGAGCGAAAAATCTTTCAGCACAATGCGCACGCCCTCGCGCTCAAAGGCTGCCAGCAGCCCGGCCAGCACGGGATCAAAGGCGCAGGATGCCGGGTCGATGGTGGGCGTGGTGGGCTGGTTGCGGTCAACGCGGCAGCACACGTGGCGTTCGATCAGTTCGCTCAGGCCCTGAAGCAGCGATTCTTCGCGGCTGTTGCCAGCCGAGGTTCCGTTGAATTCACCAAGCAGCTTGAACCAGTCGAGTGGCAGCCACACGGTTTTGCCGTCCAGCAGGCGGGTGGCGGGGTAGAACTGCCAGCGTGTAAGGTCAAGCACGCGGCGGGCGTCTTCTGGCGCAAGATTGTCGTCCACCGAGCGCAGCATGTCTGCGAGGGGCAGCAGATCATTGCCAAAGCGGGCCTCGGCCTCGCTCCATGTGGCGCTGACCATGTGGGGAAGTTCTTCCCAAAAGCTGAAAAACGCAAACCGTTCCATCAGTTCCATCAGGGCCGAAGCCTCGGCCTGCTCGGCAGAGGAACCTTTGCCCATCTGCTTGCGGGTGGGCATGATGCGCCGGGCATCGGCCCCGCACACGCTCAGAAAAACCGGTATGCCCAGGCGGCCCACATCCACGCGGCGCGTTTTTGACAAAATATCAAGCCGCGACGAATCAAGCCGCTCGCGCACGCGGGCAATGGTCTGCGCGGGGCTCATGGCTTTGTCGAGGTCGCGGGTGTAGCCCTTGGGGCAGGGGGCCAGGGTTATGTGGGGCAAATTCTCGCTCATGGCCGCTCCAGAATCAGAATGCTGTACAGACGGCGCTGTTCCTCGCCGTTTTCGTCCTGAGATTTCACGCCAATGCGTCCTTCGGTAATCTTGAAGGTCTTGGCCGCTATCTTGCCAAAGTGGGGCTTGGCGCGGGCCACATCGGTGCAGAAAAACGCCTTGCCGCCGGGGGCCAGGTGGCGGTCTACAAATTTGACCAGTGGGCGGTGCAGATCGTCGAGGTAGAGAATTTCAGAGGCGGCGATAATGTCAAAACCGCTGGCAAAGCGGGGGTCGCGGCCTGGGGCGGTCACGTCCACGTGCGTAACCTCGATCTGGTCGCCCATGCCGTTGCGCAGCACGTTGGCCCTGGCAAAGCGCAGGGCCTGCTCCACCACGTCGCTCAGCACCACGCGTGCAAAACCATAACGCGCGGCCACAAGGCTGAGCGCGCCGCAGCCAGCGCCAAGTTCGAGCAGGCTTTTGCCCTGCGGCTCATACTTGCGCAGCAGGCGGCCAAGCACAAAGGAACCGGGCCACAGCTTTGCCCACAGGGGCAGATCTTTGAGCGGATCGTGAATGGCCTTGCGTTGCAGCAGTTTGTCCAGATGCGCGCTCATGTTCTGTATGGAAAGCACCTCAAGAGGATTTTCGTCCACATGCAGCGGTTCGAAATCCACCTCAAAATCGGTGCGGATGCGTTCAAGCAGGCTTTCAAGTTCTGCGGCGTGCGCAGCCGAAAGTTGCGGCCCTGATTCCGGGGCGGCCTGGGCCGGGCTTTGGAGGTCAGACATGGATGTTCCTTGCGATGGGGAATACAAAGGCATTGATAAGTTGGTTACTATACCCGCATTTACGGCATATGGCAATACTTATTGATTTGATATGATTTAAGCGCTGTTACGGCCTCGGCGGGGGACTCGACCCGGCCAAGGAAGTCTGGCATGGTTTGCAGGTCGGTGGGCGTGCCCGTGGCCCCACTGCAAACACCGAGCGAGAGGATTATGAAGCAAATTTTTCGTTTTGAAATGGTTGTGGCCGAAGAAGACGCAGACCGCGCCACCGGCCTGTTGACCCTGGGCGTGCCCTTTGGCTGGGAAGAAGAAACCCTGCCCACGGGCGAAACCCGCTTTCGCGTGCATTGCGAAAACCCCGAATTTATCAACAATCTGCAAAGCGACATGCAGGCCCGTATTCCCACTGCGGAATGCACGCTGACCACGCTGGAGGATCAGGACTGGCTGGCCGCGTGGCGGCAGTTTTTTACGCCGGTTCCCTGCGGCAACCGTTTTGTGGTGCTGCCCCCCTGGCTGGCTGACAGCACGGATTTTCCCGGTCGGGAAAAAATTGTCATCGAGCCCAAAAGCGCCTTTGGCACGGGCCACCATGCCACCACTGCCCTGTGCCTGACTGTGCTGAGCGACCTTGTGGAATCGGGCCGCGTTAAGGCTGGTCAGCATTTTCTCGACCTTGGCACGGGTTCTGGCGTGCTGGGCATTGCCTGCTGCAAGAGCGGCCTCACCGGCGAAGGCTATGACATCGACATGCTTGCCGTTGAAAATGCCATTGAAAACAGGGCCATTAACGGCATTGAAGGCTTTGAGGTTGGCCTTGGCAGCATAGATGCCCTTGAGGGCCGCACCTATGATCTGGTGCTGGCAAACATTCTGGCGCGCCCGCTCATCGACCTTTCGCAGCGCATTGTGTGGGCCTGCAAGCCCGGCGCGTGCCTCGTGCTTTCGGGCCTGCTTGAAATTCAGGCCGACAGTGTGGAAGAGGCCTACATGGCCCAGTGCCTGCCCAAGCCCCGCCGTGTTATCGACGGCGAGTGGTGCGCGCTGGTCTGGGAATAGGTGCGGGATTGACGGTTGTTGCCCTTGCTGCGGCGGCGCAGGCAGATCATCTGTCTGCGTTGCCCGGCACGTTCATATATCTTGAGGGGCAATGGATTTCGGCCCTGATATTTGCAGGGCTGCTGTGCCTGGGCGTGGTTCTGCAAGTGCTGGGTATTTACCGTGCAAGTCTGCGCGGGCTGCGTTGTGCCCTGCTTGGGGCGGCGCTGGTTGTGGGCGCGGGGCTTTTTGACCGCGACCCCGTGCTTGTGGTGGGGCAGCTTGTGCTGACTGCGGCCCTGTGGCCTGCGGCAGCCAAGAAGGCTGGCAAATTGGGCAAGCCCGACAAGCCCGGCAAGCCCGAAAAATCCGGGCCCGGCGCGGCGCAGCCGGTTCAGAAATCGCGCTAGGGTTATAACCTCATGGGCGCTCGTTCCATTTGGGAATGGGCGGCGGCGTGTAGCTGTCCATTTTTTTGAGCATTTCGCCAAGGTGAACCGGGCGGCCATTGGGGCCGCGCTGCACGGGCCCGCACGACTGGGCTTCAAGCACCGGCGGAATATCTTCTGGTGCTGGCCGCAGCACTTCATCTGCCGAATGCAGAAAGGGCATGGGGTCAACGGACTTGCCAGAGGCATCGAGCAGGCCAAAATGCAGATGCGCGCCCGTGGTTCTGCCGGTGCAGCCCACAAGCCCGACAGGCTCGCCCGCCTCGACACGTTGGCCGCTTTTTGCCACTGTTTTTGACATGTGCCCATAGCGGGCTGTCATGCCGTCATCCTGCTTGATATCGACAGAAATGCCCAAGGCTCCGTTTTCGCCCGCGCGGATAACCGTGCCGGGTTTGAAGGCCGTGATGGGCCAGCCCATTCTGGCGCGGATATCAATGCCCGCATGGTCGCGCATGGTAAGACCGCGCCTGCTGAGCCAGCCAGGCATGCGCCGGTTGCCAAAAGGGGATGTGATAAGCTCGCGCAGAGGCGGCAGGGTGCGTTTGGCACTGGCGGCAGCGGGTTCTGTTGCTGTGGGTGAATTTTGCTGCGGGCCAGATGTGGCTTGCCCCTCGGCGCTGCCCGTGCTGCCCGTGCCCGTGCTGCCTGTCCCCGTGCTGGCAGGGTCTTGCTGCTGATCGGCCTGCGGGGCTTGTGACGTTACGGTTTGCGGCGGCATGTTTTCTGGCTGCTGTTTTTCTGGCTGCGCAGGGGCTTCCTGCCGGGCAGGGCTTTCAGCCGCTGGCGCTTGGGCCAGGGCAGGCGTGCTGGTCTGGCTGGCGCAGAGGGCAAGCAGCACAAGGCTGAAAAATATTTTTTGCACGTTTTCTCCTGTGCTGCTGCGTGCGTGCGCCTTGGCGCACAACAGGCTGGCAGCATACGATGCACTGTGAAAAAATCAAGCGGATTGCAGGCCGTACACGGCAGTACGGCGCATCCATGGGAGGTCAGTATGCCTTTACGGACCATCATTCAGGACGTTACCGGCAAGCCCACAATTGACGGCGCGGGCGTGCGGCTTGTGCGCGTGCTGGGCTCGCCCACGGTCAAGACTTTTGATCCCTTTCTTATGCTTGATGCCTTTGATTCGACAAATCCCGACGACTATACCAAGGGCTTTCCCACGCATCCGCACCGGGGCATTGAAACATTCACCTACCTCGTGAACGGGGCCATCGAACACAAGGACAGCCTTGGCAACGAGGGAGTTATCCGCGATGGCGACTGCCAGTGGATGACCGCTGGCGGCGGCATTCTGCATCAGGAAATGCCGCTGGCATCGCCGCGCATGCTGGGTTTGCAGCTGTGGATCAATCTGCCTGCAAAACACAAGATGGTTGATCCCAAGTACCGCGACATTACCGCGCCCATGGTTCCGCATGTGGCAGAAGACGGTGCCACCGTGGCTGTGGTGGCGGGCAGATACAAGGATGTGAACGGCGCGGCCCAGGGCGATTATGTGGATGTGCGCTTTCTGGATGTGCGCCTCAAGCCCGGCGCGCGCTGGCAGATGGAGGCAGACCCCGCGCACACGGTTTTTGTCTATGTTTACGCGGGCGACTGCTTTTTGCTTGAGGGGCGCGAGCCCATCTTGGCCCGCCACGCCTATCTGTTGGGCGAGGGCGATGCCGTGTCATTTGAAGGCGGCGATGCCGAGTGCCGGTTTGTGCTGGTTTCGGGCGCTCCATTGCGCGAGCCCGTGGCCTGGGGCGGCCCCATTGTCATGAATACGGAAGAAGAACTCATGCAGGCCTATTTTGATATTGAAGAGGGCAGATTTATCAAACACTGGGTTCCACAGCACAAGTAGCCTTTGTCTGGCAATGGCGGCCAGCCTTGACACGCCCGCAAGTGAGTCTTATTGGGGCATTGCACTTCAGAAACAGGAGTCAATATCATGTGCAACTGTATTTCTGCATTGTTCTGCAAAGGCAAACAATATGCCCTGCTGCTGGCCTGCGCCCTGCTGGCGACCTTTTTTGCGGTTGCAGGGGCATCTGCCGCCGAGCCCAAGGTGCGCGTGCTTGCCACAACCTACCCTGTTTACCTCATAACCCGTGCCGTAACCCAATCGAGCCCCGATGTGCAGGTTGATCTGCTTATCCCCGCCCAGACCGGCTGCCCGCACGATTATGCCCTGACCCCCAAGGACATGCAAAAGCTCGCCAAGGCCCGCATTGTGGTTATCAACGGGCTGGGTCTGGAGGCCTTTTTGCAAAAGCCTCTTGCCGCCGCTGGCAAAATTACGGTTATCGACAGCAGCGCTGGCGTGAACACCATTGCTGAAGATCACGATGAAGACCAGCATGCCAGTCAGCATGAGGGGCAGCATGACGGGCACGGCAGCGCTGACAAGGCCAACAACGCCGGACATGACCATGCCGCAGCGGCCAAGGGGCACGATCATGCCCATGACCACGGCCATGAACATGCTCACGACAACGGCCACGACCACGGCGGCCTGAATCCGCACGCATTTGCCAGCCCCATGCAGGCGGCAATAATGGCCCGCAACATTGGCCGTGGCCTGGCTGCTGCTGAACCTGTAGCCGCAAAAAACTGCCCCGAAGCTGCGGAAGTCTACGCCGCAAAGCTTGAGGCCGTGGGCAAGCGTCTGGCCCTTGTGGGGGCCAATGCCGCCAACAAGAACGTGGTGGCCCTGCACGATGGCATGGCCTACCTTGTACGCGATGCCGGTCTGAACCTTGTGGACGTGATTCAGGAGGACGAGGAGGCGCAGCCTTCTGCCGCCCGTCTGCTTGATCTTGTAAAAAAGATCAAGGAATCAAAGCCTGTTGTGCTCATTGGGGAGCCTCAGTATTCGGATAAGCCCGTGCGCGCGCTTTCGACAGAAACGGGGGTTCCTGCGGTGCAGCTTGATTCGCTGGCTTCCGGGCCTGCCAACGCGCCCCTTGATTATTACGAAACCGTCATGACCCACAATTGTGCTATTCTTGAGAAATACCTTGGCAAATAATATTCTGCCTGCCCCCTCGGTCTGCTTTGAGAATGTATGCCTCAGCCGGGGGGGCAATCTTATTCTTGATGGTATCTGCGCCACTGCGCCCGCAGGCGGCAGCACGGTTATTGTAGGCCCCAACGGGGCAGGCAAAACCACCTTGCTGCTGTGTCTTATTGGCGAATTGCCGTTTACGGGGCGCATTGAGTTTGCTGGCACAGAACGGCAGCCGCACGTGGCCTATGTGCCGCAGCATTTGAGCATGGACCGCAGCCTGCCCCTGCGTGTGAGCGAATTTATGGCCCTGAGCTGCCAGCGCCACCCCCTGTGGCTGGGCCTGCGCCCCTTTGCGCGCGCAGAGGGACGGCAACTTTTGCAGCTGGTCAAGGCTGAACATCTGGCGCAGAGCCGCATGGGCGACCTCTCTGGCGGCGAATTGCGGCGCGTGCTGCTGGCTGCCGCCCTTGGGCGCAACCCGGAACTGCTGGTTCTGGATGAGCCTGCGGCGGGTGTTGACGTGCGCGGCGAGAGGCTGTTTTGGGAGCTGCTGGACGAGGCCCGCCGCGAGCGGGGCTTTACGCAGATTATGGTTAGCCACAATCTGCCCCTGGTGGCGCACTATGCCACCCATGTGATCTGCCTCAACAAGACCGTGTGCGCCATGGGCGCGCCCCGCGCCACACTTGTTTCGTCCACGCTCATGGAGCTTTTTGGCGTACCTATCCATCTGTACCCCGACCAGTGCGACCCTGAAGACCCCGGCTGCCCCCAATGCGGCGTGGTGAGCGAGGCAGAGGGGCTGCTGCCCAATTATTCGTCCATCGAGCGGCGCGAGGCAGCCCGCCTGGCCGCCCGCCAGGCAGTACGGCAAGCTGGCCTCAGTGGCGGCACTGCACCCGATCAGGGAGGTTCACGTGCCTGATCTTGCACCCGTGTACACGCTTATCTCCATGATTCCGCTCGATTGCCTGCAAATGCGTTTCATGCAGCAGGCCCTGCTGGGAGTGCTGCTGCTGGCTCCCATGGCCTCTGTGCTGGGCGTTGAGGTGATCAATTTTCGCATGGCCTTTTTTTCGGACGCCATCGGCCATTCGGCCTTTGCCGGTGTTGCCCTTGGGCTCATTCTGGCCGTGCCGCCCCGCCTTGCCATGCCCCTGTTTGGCATTCTGGTGGGGCTGGCCATTATGGCCGTGCGGCGTAAAAGCGATCTCTCGTCAGATACAGTCATTGGCATTGTTTTTTCTGCCGTGGTGGCCTTTGGCCTTGCGGTGGTCAGCCGCGCCGAGGGCGTGGGCAGGGACATGCAGCGCTTTTTGTACGGCGATATTCTTACCATCACCGATGGAGAAATAGGCTTTTTGGCCCTGCTGTTTGTCGCCCTGCTGGTTTTTCAGGTGGTTGGCTACAACCGGCTGATGTACATTGCCCTCAACCCCGTTATGGCGCGGGTGCATGGCGTGCGCGTGGCCCTGTGGCAATACGCCTTTGCTGGGCTGCTGGCCCTGGTGGTGATGTTTTCTGTGTGGGCGGTGGGCGTGCTGCTGGTTACGGCCATGCTGATCGTGCCTGCCGCAACAGCCCGCAACCTTGCCCGCTCTGCCGGGGGAATGTTCTGGTGGGCGCTGCTGGTGGGTACTTCGTCCGCCTTTGTGGGGCTTGCGCTTTCGGCGCAGGAATGGCTGGCCACGGCCAGCGGGGCCACCATTATTCTTGTGGCCTGCTGCTGGTTTGCCCTGAGCCTGCTTGTGGTGCAGACACGCGAACACCGGCGGGGGTAACATGCGTTGATAACTGCCGCTACCAAGGCTGTGATGAAATAAAAAAACCGCCTTCCCCGTATTTCGAGGAAGGCGGTTTTGCGTGTGGGAAACAGGCAGGGCTAAACCAGTTTTTTACAGCTTCAAGGGCAATTGAGTGGGCAGTTCTACCTGCATGTTTTGCAGGGCGGTTGCCAGAATGGGCATGGCCCGAAGTGCTGCGGCGTTGTGGTAGGTTCTCCTGAGCATTTTTTTTGGGGGTGCTGCGCTAGGCTATAGTGGAGAAATCTGAATGCTCAGCCAACTATAATATTTGCATAGGTTCGAAGCTTTCCTCAAGCTTATTCGGTATCATCTTGAATAGAGGAATCTCATGTTTGCTGCAAAAATTTTTAGCAGCTTCGCCAAGTACATCATCCGAGCGAGAAGCCAAATATACTTCTTTGATCATTTCAACAGGAATATCTTCAAGCCCAAGGATTTTAGCGTTTGGATCTTCCGCAATCGAGATTACCATTCTCCATTCGTTTTCAGCTTCCCACTTATGGTGCTTTGTGTAGTAGATATCTTCGGCCAGTGCCTTTCTTCCATTATCCATATCATCATAATCGGAAAGATATCTTTGATGTCGCTGCTTGGGGTATTGAACGGGGACAAGGTGGCGGAAAGGATCATATGGAACCAACCTTCGATCAAAGAATGGGTTGCTAGTATCAAAACCAACAACAAACCCCCTGAGAGGGTGTCCCTGAAAATTTGGTGTGTAATTCCCCCACATTGCAGGATTGTTTTTGTCAGGCGTCAGGCATAAAACGCCCATATTAGCCTTATTTTGAGCTGATTCGTGCAGTTGTAGCAGTTTTTTTGCGGACAAATCTGTTGCAAGCCAGTTTGCAAGGAGCGTGGCGCTGTCTTGAAGGTCCCTTTGATATTCATTTCTTAGCATGGAAAGAATTTGTGGAGTTAGAAAATCTTCAAAAATACTTCTCGGGGAACCACTGAGTTCAACAAGCTGATCGCAAAGATGTTTTTTTAGTGTGCTATCATCCTTGATTTGCTCAAGAAGACGATCACGCATATAGGCGGGCTCACAAAGCCCAGTAGTTTTTAAAATACATTCAAAATCGTCATTGAACTCTGCCGGGGGAGTAAAACGCAATTGGGGGGTATCGAAGAACCCAATGCGGGCAGAGGACATGTATTTGTATAAAATTGGTGGCGGAGAGTCAGGCATTGTGCCCCTCGAGGAATGAGTGCTCGTAGCGTCACAAACTCTTATGATGCCAGCTGTGAACCGTCAGGACTAATCTTCCCGTCCACATATTCCCACAAATCATATTTCTTGCCGTCAATGGTCAGCTTGGTCTTGATGCGGTCAAGGGCAAAGGTGCGTACCTCGTTGCGCAACTGGCAGAATCCCCGAAAGTACAGGGCGTCCTTGTAGTCCTTTTCTATGGAAGTGACCTTGACCGCGCGGCGCGTGCGCTCCTGCTTGCTGCTCACATAGCTGAACGTGGCTTCAAACTCGCCTTTCCACAGCGGGGTGAGAGTGTCTTCCCACTGGTTGAAACGGTTTGACCGTGAACTTTCAAATACTTCCCCAGTTTCCGGGTGGTAGCGTGTGCCGTCTCTTCGTGTTTTGGTGCGGTTGTCGTATTCTTCAGCGCGCCTGAAGCAGCTTTTGACATAGCCGAACAGCGCCCAAATTGCCGCCAGCGCAAATAGGAGAGCACCCCAGTACAGAACTGTGTGCCAAGTGCCTTCGGTTTTACCAGATAGCCAAAGGCAGAGCAGGGAAACGCCGACACAGCCGAACAGGACCTGCAATTCTTCTTTGGGCGTGAGTTCTTTTGGCATGCACTCTCCACAACGAAGGATTTGAATCGTTACCTTATACCTGTTTGTGACTTTGTGCCAGAGGTGCGCGGAACCCCAACCGCGTTCATCAACCTGATGGTCACTACACCTAAAGCACCGCGCAGCACTTTATTGACGCTCAAATACAAAAAAACGCCTTCCCCACTGCGGGGAAGGCGTTTTGGCTTTGCGGGAGCAGGGGGGCTGTTACGCCAGCTTTTTCACGGCTTCAAGGGCGGCAGCATAGTCGGGCTCGTGGGTCACTTCGGTCACCAGCTGGCTGTAGGCCAGGGTTCCGTCGGGGCCGACCACAAAGATGGCGCGGGCCAGCAGATCCAGTTCCTTGATCAGAACGCCGTAGGTTTTGGCAAAGGATGCTGTGCGGTAGTCGGAGAGAGTTTCAACAGCGGTTACGCCAGCAGCGCCGCACCAGCGGGCTTGGGCAAAGGGCAGATCGCGGCTTACGGCCACGATGCGCACCTTGTCAGACTGGGCTGCGGCTTCTGTATTGAAGCGGCGCACTTCCATGTCGCACACGGGTGTATCCAGCGAGGGAACGCACACCAGCACCAGTACCTTGCCAGCGTAGTCTTTCAGGCTGCGGGGGCTCATATCATTGGCGGTCAGCGTAAATTCAGGGGCCTTGCCGCCTACGGCAGGCTGGGAGCCTTCGAGGTGCATGACATTGCCTTTGAAAGTAACTGTATCCATAGGAAACTCCTTATTGTTTCAGGGTTCTTGGATTCTGTGTCATCAAGGCTTTATTGTCAATAGTTATTATTAACGAAGATCACGGCGGTGATTTCCGTAACTACTTTTTCATTGTACCTTTGGGGCACATTCTTCGCAAGGGCAGCCTGTGGCAGCCTGCGCGCGGATAAAATCAGCGTTCATTCCATTGCCATATGCTCGGCAGTGCCTATATTTAAACAAGAATGTGTCTACAGCAGGAGCAATTGATGAGCACTTTGACACCACGCGGCATAGTAGCCGAACTTGATAAATTTGTTGTGGGGCAGGAACAGGCCAAGCGCATGGTGGCGGTGGCGGTGCGCAACCGCTGGCGGCGTCAGCACCTTGCAGAAGAACTGCGCGATGAAGTTTCGCCCAAAAACATCATAATGATGGGCCCCACCGGCGTGGGCAAGACAGAAATTGCCCGCCGTCTGGCCAAACTTTCTGGCGCGCCCTTTGTAAAGGTGGAGGCCACCAAGTTTACCGAGGTGGGCTATGTGGGGCGCGATGTGGAATCCATGGTGCGCGACCTCATGGAAATTGGCATCAACCTTGTGCGCGACGAGGAAAACGCCCGCGTGCGCAAGGCCGCCGAGGCTGCCGCAGAATCGCGCCTGATGGATCTGCTGCTACCCAGTTCGTTTGGATCTGAAGACCGCGCCTCTACGCGAGAAAAGCTGTTGCAGCAGTTTCGCCTGGGCTTTCTGGATGACCGCGAAGTGGAAGTGGAAGTTACAGAGCAGGGCGGCGGCAGCGTGGATATTTTTGCCATCCCCGGCATGGAGCAGATGGGCGGCCAGGTGAAGGACATGTTCAGCAAGGCCTTTCCGCCCAAGCATACCCGCCGCAAAATGAAGGTGCGCAACGCCTTTGCCGTGCTTGTACAGGAAGAATCGGGCAGGCTGGTGGATCAGGAAGCCCTGGTGGACAAGGCCCGCGAACGTGTGGAGCAGACAGGCATCATCTTTATTGACGAAATCGACAAGATCGCCAGTTCTTCGCAAAACCGTACATCGGACATTTCACGCGAGGGCGTGCAGCGCGATCTGCTGCCCATTGTGGAGGGCAGCGCGGTCAACACCAAGTACGGCATGATCCGCACCGACCATATTCTGTTTATCGCGGCGGGGGCGTTCCACTTCAGCAAGCCCTCGGACATGATTCCCGAATTGCAGGGCCGGTTTCCCCTGCGGGTGGAATTGCAGCCCCTGGGCAAGGAAGAATTTTTGCGCATTCTCAAAGAGCCGGATAACGCGTTGACAAAGCAGTACGAAGCCCTGCTTGCCACAGAGCAGATTCGTCTGAGCTTTACCGATGACGGCCTGGAAGAAATTGCGGCCTTTGCAGAAGACACCAATACCCGCACCGAAAATATCGGCGCGCGGCGGCTCTATACCATTATGGAAAAAATTCTGGCCGATATCTCGTTTGACGCGCCAGAAATGCCCGGTGCGCAGATAGTGGTAAACAAGGCCTATGTGGAAGAACATCTGCAAGATGTGCGCGATGACCAGGATTTGAGCCAGTATATTCTGTAAGATGTGCGGCTTCGCGGGCTACGTGAGCTGGGCAGACTGGGTGAATTGGGCAGACAGGGCAAACTGCACGAGCTGGCGATGGACGTGCCCTGCGTCAAGGCTTGTGCCATGGCAAAGGCCGCATTGGTCAATCGTGTACGTTTGGCTGTACTGATGAAAAACATGCGCAAGGTCGATTTTGACAAGATTAGTGGATACTGAAACTATTATGACAGAGAAGCCGACTCAGCTAAACAGGGTCGGCTTCTCTGTTTATGCGCCTTTTGGGGGGTCGCATTGGGCAGGAATCGGGCAGAGCCTGCACGTCGGGATAGCAGCCCCCCCGTCTTTGGTGTAGAGCCCGAAAAACGGCAACAGAACGCAAAAAAGGGTTTGTGAGCGGCCTTGAGCCATCTTCACAAACCCTTGATTTAACTTGGTACCGGGAGCGGGTATCATTTATTAGGCGTAACACTCATAAATATAAGTGTAAATTTTTTTCATATAAAAAAGTTGCCCCCAAAGTTGCCCCCTTTTTTATTCAGTGGGCAACGGGCGGGGGTATCGTGCTCCGGGCAGGAAAGAAAAGCCCGTGGCGTTCTGCTAGCCCAAGTTGTAGCACTCTCACTTCTGCCCGGCAAGGGATAATGCCGCCACCGCCGCGCATATAAGGCCACAAAAAATCCCGGCCCATATACTGAGTCGGGATTTTCGTTTCAGGCCGTCAGGCGGCTACTGTGGGCTATTCTCTGGTGCAAGCGCCTCGTGGACTTGTCCGGCTGCCAGAGCAATCAGGCTTAGGCCTGCGGATAGTGTGCGCAGCTTGTCATCTTCCAGCCCTACGGCATTGTACAGGACTTGGAGCAATCCATCGGACTGCCACTGGATAGCTTCCACGGCTTCCCTGATCTGGCCACTATTCATGGCTTCCCCCTTTGCCGGGTTTCTGTGCTGCCACGGCCCGCTCAAGCTCATTCTGGCATTGCTCCACATAATTGCCCAAGGTGTGCGCGGCATGGGCCATGAGATTCAGCCCGGCAAGTAATGACTGTTCGGCGGTTTCGTCACCAGACTTTAAGCCGTGGTCGAGGTAGGTTTCCCGCAATCCACGCGCCATGAGTTCAATGGATTCAGACAGCGAGATTGCATCAACGTGGTCATGGTTGGTCAAGGGGGTGCTATTCATGGCTTCCCCCTTCCTTGTTTACGCCATACCTCAAGGGGTAAAGCAGATCATCGTCACCTTCTGCGGCCAGCACCACCAGTTGAGCGAGGTGAAACGCTTGCTGCTGAATTGTGCCAGTGTGCCAGAGCAGCACGTCTACCATGTTGTGAAGCTGGTTTATGCCGCGCTTAAAAACAGTTTCCCAAGCGCGTTCACTTTCGCAAGGTGGATATGCCCGCACGGTCTTTCTCACTTCGCTTTCAAACTCTTTGGCATCGGCAATGACGGCTTTCATGTGCTGGTCTATCGCCTCTCTAAGCTCTGTAAATGGGGCAAGGCATTCTATCTGCCCCACCTTCACCTTTTCGGGCTTGGGGGCCGGGGCGGGGGTAAGTTTGTCGGTCAGTTCGCCCAGCAGGGAAAGAAGCTGTTCATGGACGTTTTCGCTTGTGGGATTGCCATTGCTGGCGGTGGTGGGTATGGTTTGCATAGCCTTCAATCTCCTTTGCAGATTGTGGGTTAGGCCCGGTTGGGAACTGCCATTTCCCTGCCGGGCTGCTTTAGTTGTCTGCCTTTTCCAAGTACTCGTTAAGCGCGGCGATTGTAACGCGCCATTGACGGCCCACCTTCTTTGCTTTGACCTCTCCGCTTGTGAGGAGTTTCAACATGGTGGAGCGTCCAACCTTTAGGAACTCCGCAGCCTCCAGAAGATCAAGGGGGCGCTGCGCCTTTTCGCTTTCGGTTAATGGTGTCACTGTCTTCCTCCTTTTGGAAAAATCTAGTTGACCTATCGTTCATTGTCAACTATTAAAATCTATAATCGTCTAATTAAATCTATCAAAGTTTACATATTACCCCTTATGGGACATGGCCCAAAAACAAATATTCAATGATTATCAGCGTTTCACAAAACAGCCCTGCGCACAAAAAATTATTGTGGCACGAAACATGCGCAGCGTGTCACGCCATTTTCTGTGAAACAATTTTGCCGGGCAGGATGAAGGCTTGTCCACCAGATGCCCACCAGATGCCCACCAATTGCACCCAACGGCTAGCAAATGCCAGCAATTGCTTGCTTTTGGTTGTCCATCGGTTGCCCACTTCATGCGCGGCCTGTTGGGCTTCTGGGGTGATGGAGGCCACCTTTATGGCGCGGCGAACATCGTCACGGTCAAGGCCAAGTTGGCGGGCGGCTTCGCGCTCGCCGGACTTATTGCCACGGCCTCCTAAAGAAACTGGCGCAAGTTGCGCCACTTTATCTTCCCTCCCCACCAGCCTGCACACTCCGCCACCAGTAGAAACCTGTTCAAGTTGGACAGGTTTATCTTTCCACGGCCTCCTAAAGGTGGTGCAAGTTGCGCCACCCTGTAACCGCCTGTAATTATTCAGACCAAGAATTTAAAGCATGGTTGCATGTGTGCATGAAGGGCGTAACTAGGTGTAATTATTCAGACCAACGATTTTAAGGGGGGTCACATCCGTTGTGATTCCTTGTTATCCCTAAAGGGGGGCGCGCGCTTTTTGCTGTTATTGATCTGGTAGGGGGGCTATTCTGTCCAGCCCCCCCCCAAGGGTGTCATTAGGAATAGCGTCACTACTGATGACGATAACATTGTTGCCCATATGCCCGGCATCCAGATGGTATCTCTACGGCATGTGTCGCTCATATTTCGATTCTAAAGCTGTATATTTTGCAATCCGGCCTATGTGTCACAAGCGCGGCCTTTGTGTGTCAGGCGGCGAATGTGGGCCAGTTTGTGCCATGTGGTGTTTTTTTATAGAACAGGCGGGCGTAGATGAGCCCAAGCCTTATTTCCTGCCGGGCAGAAAAAGAAAAAGCCGGGCAGTTTTCACCACCCGGCCATATGTACAGCACCTTATTGCCTACGCCTGCTGCACGGCTGCATCCTTCCTGCCGTTGATCACCGCCACGCAGATGCACTTTAATCCTAGCTCATCGGCGCGGGCCTCAAGCTCGGCCTCATCGGTAAAAAATTCCGGCTCTGTTTGGCCCGGTACGCTCGCGCTTATTGTGCCGGAAATGCCACGAATTGCCACAATTGCAGGCCGGGGCGGTTCCTGCCCTTCATGGCGTTCCTCCAGTGCTAACAGTCGGGTAAGTAGTGCTTTGCTCACCTGTCGCTCCCTTTTTCCTGCACGGCCCGTTCTAGGGCTGCAAGCCGTTGCTCTAGTTCTTCGATCTCTTTTATCCGCACACGATCAAGATGCACCGCCATCACGGTCTTGGCTTCATCTGGCGCAATTTCGCCAGCCTCAAGCGCGGCCAGCACGCCATCAGGGCCACCGGGCAGGGCAACAGGAAGGCTTACGGGTTTTTGCCGTGGAATGCCCAGGGCTATCAGGGCCCGTAGTGCGTCCCCGTCCCCGGCCTCTGCCTGCTCCATCAATTTAGGTAGCCCCACACTTTCACACCATGCCCGTAGAGTGCGCAGAACGCTTGTAGCGGGCCCCGGCGTGCGGCCAGCAGGATTTCCGCTTACACCCCGTTTCCACTTGCCTTGAGCATCACGCGCAACATCCTGTTTTTTCGTGATTTCACAGGCATCAACATTTTTTACATCCATAATCTACTCCGGCTGCAAGGCGCGAAGTTCCGGCGACATGTTCAAGCGTGCGGCCCAATTTATCTTGCCTTTAGCGCGGGCATGAGGCTGCGCTTGTGCTGCCATTTCCTGCCGGGCTTGTGCCTCGGCTTCCCGCCGCTGCCTCCGCTCTGCAAAGTTGCTGGATAGGCTGCTCATAAGCGCGTTATCTTGAGAGGCACCAAGCTGGTCTATCGCCGTTTCTGCAAAAGAGGTGGCGCCGGGTTTTTTGTCGAATTTTGTCATAGTCTTTCTCCTTATCGGTTAGCGTTCAACAACGCGGCATTGCAGGTTTTTGCCCAGCGAGCGGCCTAACTTTTCGGTCTGCCGTTCCAGTGCAGGAAGTGAGGGCTCTAGGCCACCGGGGGCCCGCCACCTCGACACAACGCGCTCAACCTCGCGGCCAACGAAATCGGTAGAGGTTTCATAAATCTCGCAATAGTTTTCTTTGTCACCATATGCCATGATATTTCTCCATGAAAAGTTGAGTGTTAAGCGGCTTCGCCTTCGCCATGCGCCTTTACAATGCTTGCCCACCGCTTGCGTGCGCCCTCAAGGTACTGTCGTAAGAATCCCCACACGCTGTACTCTGCTGCGGGCCTGCTCCCTGCAAAAAGGAATGGCACCCGGTAGCGGGCCATGAAGGCCAATGTGCTTTGACAAGCGGCATGCGGGTTAAGCTGACTGCGGAAATTGCCGTTTGCGAGGTCTGACCATGAGCCCTCAACAACAACGGCGAAGGCATCAAGGGCGGCTCCCCGCAAGAGTTCCCTTTCAAATCGCTCACGCTCACGCCCAAGGCATTGCACAAGGTCAGGCAATGATTTTCGCTCTACGGCAACTTTATCTTCCAAGCCGCGCAAGGAATAATCGCCGGTGATCAATGTCCCCGGCTGTATCTGCACGTCATACCGCTCATGCTCAAAATTGAATGGCCGTTGTTCTCTGGAATCAACAAGAATCGTCATTATGCGGCCTCCTTCATGCCGGACGTGGCGCATTGGTCGTGTTGCGTGCTTTCGTGGCTCATAGGGCCAGTGTGGGCCATTTTTGTGGGTATTGCAGATAGAACAGCCGTCAGCCATTCGCCTGTGGTGGGTATGCTGTAGTCGAGGGGCCACGCATGGGCGGCGGCGTGCTGTTCGGTCAAATCTTTGCCGTGCAGAACAGGAGCAAAATGGGCATGGGGATAGGTGGCAGACCACCGCGCCCACGCCTTTTCACCCGCATCATCACGATCAGGCGCGGCCAGCAGCAACGGGGCTTGCTTGATAAATTGATCTGTGTCGGCATCGGCGGGCTTGGTTGACCCCATAAAGGCCAGAGCGGCTATTTGCTCTTTACCTTCCTGCACGGCCAAGGCGGCATCCAATGCGCTTTCCAGCAGTATGAGGGGAAGCCCGGCACATCCAGCGACAAATGGCACATTTGCAGAGCCGGAAATTTGCCGATACTTGGCGCGGCCTTTGGTCTGCCGATCTTCATCAAGACAGCGCACCGTAAGCCCCACGACACCAGCACGGCGGCGGGTTGCGATAACCAGCCCGGCGGGCAGTAGCAGCTTTGTAAGCGGGTTGCCGTCCTTGTCCTTGCCGTCAGGCAGGCCCCAGGCAGCGCGAGGAACGTATCTGTCGCTGGCGTTCCAGCCCAAACCATGAGCGGCGGCACTGTCGAGGGTAATGCCCCGATGAAGGCAAAGCTCAACCACTGCGGCGGGGATACAATCAAGCCCACGCTGGCAATCATCAAGGAACGCGGCGGCGCTGGCCATCCATTCCTTGCCGGGCAATTCGGCTGGTGCTGGCGGTACAGGGGCCATTTGTACCGGGTGTGCCGGGTGTGTTCGGGCATGTACACGCCGGGCAGGGAAAGAGCTTGTGGTGGTGCGCTTCGGCTCAATCCCAAGGGCTGCGCAGGCTTCGGCATAGCTCAGGCCCATAAAGTCGCGCATGAACTGGATGCCGTCACCCTGAGAACTGCATCCCCGGCAAAGGTAAGCGCCACCGCGCGGCCTGCCGGGCCAAACAGTAAAACGATCATTGCCACCACAACTAAGGCAGGGGCCGCACCATTCATGGGCGGTCTTTTGTTTCATTTGCCCAGCAGGAAGAAAATCCAGAATGCTATTCATGGGACAGCCCCCCATCACCTAAGCCGGACAGATGGACAGGGTCTAAAGACCCCTGTCCGTGTCCGTCCGTCTGTTTGGTGCTTTGGGAAGCAAGACACGTCCGGCCTATGTCCGGCATTTGTCCGTGTCCGGCTAACTCCTTTGTGCTGTAATAATCATTAGTTACAAAAATTAGTCCACGATTGACCAGCTCTTTCCTGCCACGGTCAAAGGCTCGGCACTTCGTGTCCGGCTTGCTCGCTGTATGTCCGGCATAAAAAATCGGTCGCCAATCTTCCAAATGGACAGAATCCGCCCCCGCCGCTTCAAGGGCAGCGCAAAGGCTATCTAGTGTGTAACGCTGGTTGTCCGCCAAGGGTTTTTCATCCTGCACGGCTTCCCCATCAGGCAACGCAACGCAACTGGTTATCCGGTCGCCGTCTTCATCCTCCCCAAGGTCAACCACCGCCAAGCGGAAGGGGAATTCTGCCCCCTCAAGGCCCCCATCTTTTGACTTTCGCACAGTAGCCTTTCGGTGTTGTCCACTACGCAACACTTCAATGCAAAAATCTGCATTTGCAAATTGCGAGGATGCACCACGAATGCCACGATCACTATTTTTACCTGTATGATGGATTAAGCAGATGCAGCATTGCCGATCAATCGCAATCCTGTAGCATTGTTCTATAAAAAGGTTCATATCCCTTGCGCTGTTCTCATCCAATTCAGCAGCTACGCGGCTCTGTGTATCTACAATCACGAGGCCATTCATAGGTATAGCGGCCCGCAAGGCTTCAACATCTTCATCCTTGTAAAAAGTTGTTGGCTGTATGCCTATTTTGAAGTTTTCAGGTATTTTTATGCCGTGGAAGGTTTCATAGGCTTGAAGTCGCCGTGCTCCACCTGAAATTCCTTCAAGGAAAAAAAGGCATACTGGGGTTTGCTTGGTAGAAAGATTGCGCCATGCCTGCCCCCGGCAAACATGCACAGCAAGGTCAATTATAAAAAAAGTCTTGGCTGCTGTGCTTGCCCCAAAAGCATAACCGACACCAACCGAAGGAAGCATGCCTTTCACAATGTCGTGCTGCTGCGGTATGGCGCAGAATTCCTTAACGCTTAGGAGCGGATAGGGGGCCACGGCTGGTTCCGGCTGTTCATCCTTTGCCGGGCAAGCGGCGAGAATCTTCGCTCGCTCCCTAGCAATCGCATCGACATAATCTGGGGCGCAGGGGTCTAAGCTAGTCATTCTCCACCTCCTCAAATTTAAGGCAGGCAGGGAATAACGGCGTCTTGGCACGTTTCAGCAGCAGACAGCGGGCGCGGTTGAAACTGTACTCAAAATGAGCGCAGTCGGCGCAGTGTCGCAGTTGACTCTTGGCAGGGGGGCAGTGTAGAGTAGCTTCACCTTGTTTTCCTTCTTGCCCCCACCGCCGCCAAGCCTGGGGGTTTTTTCGTTTCTGGTCGCCCATGCTAGGCCACCTCGCTGTTCTTTTCGGCCTGCCGGGAAACAAGGGCATCAAGGTCTGCCATGCGCCAAACCGTACACCGGGCAGTAAGCCGAATGCCACGGGGCAGCAGGCCCAGCTTGACGTAGCGCCAAAAAGTTGCACGGCTAACACGCAGAATTGCGGCACCTTCGCGAGCGCGAACCAGACCACCACCGGAAACGATAGAAGGCTTGTTTGTGTCGAGTACCATAACGAAATCCTCTCTCTTAAGAAGTTTCCATCATCATACTTCGCAAAATTGGGGGTATGCACGAAAATCAAGCCCCAAGGGGGGTTAGGCAAGCACTAAGGGGGGTTGACACTTTTTTTGACTTTTGAAGGTTTTATGAGCCTATAATGTAACATATTGATTTTACATATATTTTTTTGACACTAAAAAACCCCTCCAAATCAGCTTGGAAGGGGCTTTTTGCGTTCATGTGAATGGGTGTTTTAATTGGTCGGGTCAGCCTCCTTGAGCGCGTCTAAATGGTCTGCCCACCACTGCATCAAGGCCCGGCGTTCTTCCCAAAAGGTGGCGCGATTATAAACGCGGCGAACACTGTCGCGGTCAGCATGAGCAAGGCAACTCTCCACCACATCGGGCCTCCACTGCCCGCTTTCGTTGGCCAGCGTTGAAAAGGTCGATCTCCAGCCGTGCAGGCAAACAGTTTTTTGCTCCCATCCTAAAGAGCGCAGGGCGGCAAGTCCGGCCACGTCAGTGATAACTGCCGATCTTGAGCGCACTGACGGGAAAAGATAGTTATCATCGGAGCCGCCGGAGAATTTCTCTAGCTCTCGGAGCATTTTTACCATCTGCCCGGCAAGAGGAACATTCCAAGCCCGGCGCATCTTCATGCGGCCCGCTGGCACCCGCCACATGTTTTCCGAAAAGTCAAACTCGCACCAGCGAGCAAGCCGCAATTCACCGGGCCTAGTCGCAAGGTAGGGCAGTATCCGTAGATACCACTGTACACTCGGATGCCCCTCATAGGCCCAAATATCGCGTAGCAAGCGGCCAAGCTCGATCTTTTCAATAATGGCGGGCCTTGGCGTATGTTTGAGCGGGCGCAACGCTCCACGCAGTCCAGCGGCCACATTGATAGGTATCAGACCGCGTAGATATGCGTGTCGCATTACATGGCTGCTAATGCTCATTAATTTGTGGGCAGTGTTTGAAGCCCCTCTTTTTTCTGCCGGGGCTGCTACGGCTAGTAGGTCGGCTGGCATAATGCTTGCCACGGGCTTATCACCCAAGGCGGGAAGTAGGTCTTGATCTAAATAGCGTTGTGTGCGGTCGCGTGTGCGGTCGGCAAGTGTAGGGCCATAGCTTGCCCACCACTGCAAGGCCACGGCTTTAAAGGTCTGTTCGGCTGCCTCTTGTTGGCGCTTCACAGCCTCTTTTTCCGCTTGCCTGTGGGCGCTTGGGTCAATGCCCTGCGCCAGTAGCTCTTTAGCTTCGTCCCGGCGTTTGCGGGCCTCACGCAGGCCAATAGTGGGATACACGCCAAGACTAATTCTGCGCTCTTTATTTGCATGGCGGTATTTCAATCTCCACCATCGGCCCCCGTTTGGGGAAATTTCTAGATATAAGCCCAGAGAGTCAAAAAGTTTGATTGTCTTGTCGCCGGGCTTTGCGGCCCTTATGGCTGCGTCTGTTAGGCTCATTGGGGGCAACTCCTGATATGGTGTGGGGGCAAGTAAAAATATGCCCCCATAGTTGCCCCCGTTTTTGCGATACGTCAACGGGCTTGCTGATACTACCTGAAACATCAAACAGGCAAAAAAGTGAAGCCCCACAAGGCTTTTTAGGCTTTATGGGGCTTCGTGAGATTATTACTTGGTACCGGGAGCGAGACTTGAACTCGCAAGAGGTTGCCCTCGGCGGATTTTGAGTCCGCTGCGTCTACCAATTCCACCATCCCGGCAGACAGGCCAACACCTTGCAAGTCTGTTGCAAGTGCGTGGCGTGAGTGGCTTTGTAGCGCAAGGTGTGGCAATTCGTCAAGCCCCTGAGTCAGTTGTCTACTCGGCTGTGCCTGCTGCTCATTTTGTACCGGCGATAATTTTTAGCGAAGCGCTGCGTTGAGAAATGGCCAAAGACGTTAAATTTCAAAAAAGGCCCCTCAAATGCGGATATTTTGACGCCAAGCCTTTTCCATTCCTGCATCTAACTATTTACCGCAAAAAAGAATTGTAGAATTTTTTTTATATACGCTTGACACTCAGCCTCCATTTGCGTAAACACCTCTTCACGCAATGCGGGTCATTAGCTCAATTGGTAGAGCAGCTGACTCTTAATCAGTTGGTTCGGGGTTCGAGTCCCTGATGGCCCACCAGAAAATTCAGGTTCGCGGTTACGCCGCGAACCTTTTTTCTTGCCTTTTTTCGGCTCTACACCAAAGACGGGGGCAAGCCCCTTCAATGGGCAGTTTTTCCGACAGGTTTCTGATCAATTCCACAGCCATTTCAGCAGCACAAAACGCGCACACGCAGGCGGTAGTTTTCGAAGTTGCGAAAGCCATACGCACGCCGCTGGATCAACTTCATTTTGCGGTGAAAACCGTCTGTGATGCCGTTATTCCGGGTAAACCGGAACATTCGGGCCACTTCTTCCCGCCAATTATGCAACGTCTTGCTCAAGGTGCGCAACGGCGCGAAGCTAGTTTTTCGAAGTTGCTCAATTTTATCTAACAATTCAGCTACATATCTGCGACACGAATCGACACTTTGCGCCCGCACACGCAGTAAATCCGCTGTTTCATGCAAAAATTCGTACAGTGATTCAATGTCCGGCCTGTCAGCAAAGTATGCTCGTAATCGCTCTTTCTTTGAGTCTGTTAATCGATCTCTGCGAGTTAGTAAAAGACGCATCATGCCGCCGCGTCCATAGGCAAGTTGTTTTTCATCAATTGCCTTGCACAGTTCTGAAAAGTGCTGATTCACCAGCCTGATCACATGAAATCTGTCCGCAACAATGCGCGCATTGGGAAACCATTCCCGCACAAGTCGCCGATACGCAGAATTCATATCAATACAGACCATTTTAACTTTGTGGCGGCCTTGCAACGATTGCAAAAAATCGCGCATATCGGCTGCGCTGCGCCCTTTAACCACATCAAAGACCCTGCGGCGGGCCAAGTCGCAAAAGGTGGTTGCAAAGCCTTGTCTGCGCGTAAATCTATGCTCATCAATGCCCAGAATGCGCGGGCATGTACGGTTTGCCCAGTGGCTGCTCTTATGCTGCATCATCTGATGGTAGTAGCGCTCCACGCTGGCCACGCCGATGCGGTGCTCGTCGGCGATGTCCTTGCAAGAAACCCCTTTATTGTAGGCCTGAAAAATGTTGCGCTTGAGCAGCTCTGTTGTTCTGCTCCACACTTTTATGCCTGCAAGACGGGTGTTAAAATATCTACCGCAGCTTTCGCATCGGTATTTGTGGCAGCGAATCAACAGGCTCGACGCCCTTCCATGAATGGAAATATTACGGATCGTACGCCAGAATGAGTCCTTGATGCGCAGTTTTTCGCATCCGCAGTGCGGGCACGTATTCTTGCCCGTCCATCTGGCCTCAAATACCGGAGGAGTACGACTCACCACTTTTTCGATTGCAAAATCCCGCAAGCCAATTAACAATCCTTCCACAGGGCCTTCTCTTCTTTTCTTTGGTCGGAAAATAAAAGCTGCCCTGGTGGGCATACCGGCTTTGCTTGGTATGCCCATTTTTTTGTCGAGGCGCTATGCCCCCGTCTTTGAGGTAGAGCCGGCAAGCCCCTTCAACGGGCAGATTTTCCGACAGGTTTCTGATCAATTCTCCAGCCATCTCAGCAGCACAAAACGCGTACGCGCAGGCGGTAGTTTTTGAAGTTACGAAAGCCGTACGCACGCCGCTGAATCAACTTCATTTTGCGGTGAAAACCTTCTGTGATGCCGTTATTCCGGGTAAACCGGAACATTCTGGCCACTTCTTAGCGCCAATTATGCAACGTCTTACCCAAGGTGCGCATCGGCGCGAAGGGCATTTTTCGAAGTTGATCAATTTTATCTAATAATTCAGCTACATATTTGCGACAAGAATCAATGTCTTGCGCCCGCACACGCAATAAATCGGCGGTGTCATGCAAAAATATGTACGGTGATTCAATATCCGGCCGGCCTGCAAAGTATGTTCGCAATCGCTCTTTCTTTGAGTCTGTTAACCGATCACGGCGAGTCAGCAAAAGACGCATCATGCCGCCGCGACCATGAGCAAGCTGTTTTTCATCAACCGCCTTGCACAGTTCTGAAAAGTGCTGATTCATCAGCCTGATGACATGAAACCTATCCGAGATGAAGTGGGTTGTTTTTCGGCGCAATCTGTATCAATCTCTGAATAATAGCTGCTGAAATAGACAGGATCGACAACTTCAACACGTAAGGCGCCCCAGGGGTGTGTGCTGCTCAAAACGCCCGCGCGGCCACTATGTGATGGGGAAAATCTCTGCCCGGATTGACATGGTAGCTCAATTGCCCGGATAGCAACGCCGTCAAAAGGAATGACTGTTAGGTTTAGCCTATAATACGCGCAATTTAGAACAGTATCTCGCGATAAATGCCAATTGGAGATTGACTTGTTTTAGATTGACTGTCTAGCGAGTTCGGTTTTTTATTATTCTATTATGGTCGATATTTCATGATGCATATCTAGTCTTGGGGGAAGATGTGGACATTAATAGCTGTTTCCATGAACTTGCGCTGATAACACAACACCAGTATTTTACGAATATATATTGTTTTGGAACTTTTATATTTTTCACCATTCAAATATTACGCATCTTTCGAGAAAGATATTGCATTGTGCAGGCCTGCAAATATGCTTCGAAATACGTAAAACTTGAGTTTATAGATGAGAATGAAGCACCATCTGCCGGGCTTGAATTTCTAGCAGAAAATGAATTCCCCAATGCAAGAAAACGACGTAACGAACTTATTTTTAAATACAATTTTTCTAGCATCAACGACGCCATTTGCCAGAATGATATTTTCAAGCATCACTGGTCTGAATTCACAGAGTCACTGGTGCATAGCAATGACAATAATACACCAGTGCGGAACTCACACTCAGCAGCGTTTTTCTTTAATGAAGACACTATAATTCTTCCCAACTATAGCGCAGCAGGCTACACCGCTACCCCTAACTACCTTACGGGGCTGGGCATTCTGGGGACTTTTATCGGCCTTGCTGGGGGCATTTCTCTCGCAAGTGCAGGGTTAAGCGGCGGTTTTGACGCTGATAACACGGAAAAATTACGCACTGCACTCAACCAGCTCCTATCCGGCGCGGGCCTCGCTTTTATGACATCTATTGTGGGGCTTATTTTCTCATTAATATTTGCAGTATGCGAAAAATACATCGTCCGCAATTTACAAAAACACCTTGGAGACTTTGTTAATGCTCTTGATGAGCGCGTGCATCTGATTACTTCAGAAGACATGAGTAGGCAACAGCTTGCCTTACAGGAAGAGCAACGCGATCTAATGCAAGTTTTCGTGGATCATGTTGGACAAAATATCAGCGATGCAATTAATGGTATGTTTTCCAAAGAGATGCAGCCATTAATGGAAAGAATGGTCAGCGAGCTCTGTTCACTCCGCTCAGACAGGGCAACAGAGTCACAAGAAGTTATCTCGAGCCTGACCAAGGAATTGGCAGACAAAATTCATTCAGCTGCGGGAAAGGAAATGGATGCCTTCAGCGCGGCTTTTGCTGAGATGCACGCTACGTTGGTGCCCTTGCTGGAAGAATACAAAGAATCTCAAGGGCGGGGACTGGAAGCGAGCAAGGCAATGAACGACACATTGCAACAGCTTGTCAATGTTCATAGCTCTTTGCACTCATGTATCCAACGCATTGAAAGCAGCACTTCCGTTTTTGAAGAAGCTACAGCGCAGACACAAAGAGCTATTCAGGCTGCAACAGAGTATACAGCTTCTGCCATAGAAGAATTTAAATCATGCCATTCTGTCATCATGGATGAAAAATCACAGCATGATGTGCGTTTTGAGCAACAAATGCAAACTATCAAAGAGCACTCTGAAATATTCTTAACTGCTTGGAAAGATTCCCTGGTCGCCCTTGATGCACAGAAAAAGCACATGGAAGATTTATTGGATAAACACACTTCTTCTACGCATGAACACTATGAAATGGTTAAAAACCAGCAATACGCGTTAGAGCAATTATGGAAACGGTATGCAGAACGATTTGAAAATATAGATACTGCGTTGCAAAATACGTTTATTACTCTGACAGATGGTCTGGGGGCATACAGCAAATCAACGAAAGATTACATCGCCGGTCTGGATGAACATCTGGAAAAAGCAGCAGCACATCTGCATGGTGTGGTCAGAGGGCTCAAGGAAGCAGTGGAAGAATGGCAGGAAATTCGGGAAGATATGGAAACTACAAACGCTTCCACCCAAGAAAAAGCGCGTGGCTAATTGCGAGGTAGCACATGTCACAACGACAGTATCCTTTGCACAGAAATGAAAGCCGCTCTGATGAACAAGGATATCTTGCTTCTGTTAGTGATTTGATGGCCACATTGCTATTTATATTCATCATTACTCTCATGGCCTTTGTCATTAATTTGCACGAGGCAACCACCAGTGCAGCGCAAAAGGAAGCGGACAGCAAGAAGGAGATTGTCGCTCTCAGAAATATTCAGCAGGAACTGACAGATGCGCGGTCCATACGCCAAAGCTTATTGGAAGGCGTAAAACAAGACCTGATGCAAAAAGGCTTGAAGGTCGAGATTGATGTGGACAAAGGCTTGCTGCATGTCCCTGAAAAAATACTTTTCCCTTCCGGGCAAGCCAACTTCGCTCCTGGTGGAGAAGAGAGCCTTCAACTGCTTGGGGCTATTCTGGCCCAACACCTACCTTGCTACAGCGGCACAAAAGACAAGCCCTCTGAAATTTGCACATCAAAAAAATCTGCCCCCGGCAGATTAGAGGCTGTGCTGGTGGAAGGCCACACCGACAACGTACCCATACGTACTGCGCAGTACATGGACAACTGGCAGCTTTCTGCTGCAAGAAGTTTAGTAACCTTTCGCTATCTCATGCAAAAGCAGCCTCTTTTAGAGACATTGCGAAATGCCAACGGTGAGCATTTTTTTGGTGTGAGTGCATATGGTGAAACACGTGGGGTAAGGGAAAATACATCTGATGAAGGCCGACAGGCCAATCGACGGATTGATCTGCGCTTTGTTCTGGCAGCACCAAGGCCAATCGATGCCCAAGGAAGTAAACAGTAATGTCGCTGAGGGATTGCTTGCGATATTGGAGGCCAGAATCACTGACACTGGCAATGCCACCACAGCCTGCCAAGCTTCCTGCCCTATGCCAGGTGCTTGCCCAAAGAGTTGGTGCAGTGCAACGCGTGGCCCCCAGCCCCCTGTCGTTACAGGAATTGTACGACAGTATCAGGGATTGCCATCTACAAGGCCGACCTCTCACCTCTCTCCCGATTAAGACACTGAAGCAGGCACCTTGGGTATTCTATTACGGGGAACAGCATCTTGCTGATGCGGCAAATTTTGTTGTGCAGTATTTTCAATGGCTGGAGAGCCTGTCCCCACTGCGGCAGGGGCGCGTACTCATTTTGCTTTGGTATGTGCTGATGCAAAAATACCCCATGCGTAGCCCCAGCTTTGCGTGGCTTTGCCACCTTGTAGACAGCGCGCTAGCGGCATCTACACGCATCAAAGTACAAAATGTATACAAAGCTTGCCAAGATTATGCACTTCTGTCGGCAGATGGTCCTGATCTGTTTGCCAGCGATCTGCTGACACAAGGTTTACGAGAGGCGTGCGTCCGGCGGTTATTTTCAGAGGAACTGTTTGTCAGTCAATTTGTCAGTCATGGAGCAGAGTGCGCCCAGAGTCTTTTGTCCCGCGCGCTTGCATCCCCGGACAACGTCGTACTGCTACAAAATTTTATCGCGCAGTATGAACGGGAAGAATCTGTTCGGCATTTATTCCCCAAAAGCTCAACCATTAATGCCCTGCTACTGCCGTTTGTAAACAAAACGCCTACGGAAGAAATTTATAAAGGGCCCATTCGCGACTTTTTGTTGCGGCAATTCAAAGATCCGCGTGTGGACAACCGCCTGTGGCACGGTGCTGCCACCGCAGCGCTGGCTGTCATGGAACGCTGGCTTGTGGCGGCACAGCTCCAGGACTTTTTCAGCATTCTGCGAGATACCGCAGAACCAGCATGGCAGGAACGCCAGAGATTTTGGTCGCGCTATCTTTCTCTTGGTGTCATAAGCAAGGCTTGGGTGATTCTTGGCAAGGAAGCTCGCGTTGCAGCAAAACAGACCACCTTGCCGCGTAACAGCTTTGCAGATTTGACCGGGGCGATGTCAAATCAATCGGTACTGCTTATGCAAATAGACTCTCTAGTTATTATTGAATGGAGCCATAGCGGAGCGTGCCGCTTTTGTGATGAAGGCGATGCATCTGTACCCCAATTTTATCTTAATAAATATACTGCATCTGAGCTGCGCCCCCCAGATAGCATTGCAGTGAGACACGCAGGAAACTGGCAATTCAACATATCACAACATATCTATCAACAAGCTGGAATCAGATAACGTATGAATTCTTGCCAACTGTGTTGCCAGTTTACAGATGAGTACGTGCAACTTTCTGTTGCGCGAGGTGAAGAGAAGCTTCCCGTGGTGTCATGGCGTACATATGAAGTACGCAATAAAATCGGTGCGCTGTTTTCCAGCAACATGCTTGAGCAGCTCTGCAACAAAGGATGGGTCACACTGACTGAGGATACCGTCACAATCCCCAATCGATATATGGCAAAGTGCCAGCCGTGGGAATTGGCAGCCCTGGCATTGCCCCCAGCCCTTCCCTTTCATGTGCGCATCCACCCCCGTGGCAGCCTCACAATGGGAAGCAAGTTTGCTGTGGAGTATGCTTTCCACTCCCTATCCCAACCTGTTTCGTTTACTCGAACTGGAATAATGGTCAAGGCCGAGGGCAAGGAGTACTGCCTGCTCGACCCCAATTTCAGTGTCGTTACAAAAATTGATGCCTACAAGCTGGCACCTTTGACGGATCCGCAGGACAGAACATCGTGGTGGGCAGAACTACTTGATTTGGTAGCTGACCCGGATGAAGTCATTGAAAATAAGGCGTTACGTTCGTACAAAATTGCCAGAGCATACCACTTTACTGTCAGTATTCAATCTATCCGTGGTGACCTGCGTATCACACCCCGCCTGCTAGCAGAAGTGCCAACGCACGAGAATGAAGATGGCAGCACCGTTGAAAACGAGATTCTCCCGCCTCAGCCACACGCTATTTTTGTAAAAAATTTTGAGCAGCAACCCCTGCGAACCCAATACTCACTGGGAAGCGGATACTTCATTTCGCTGCCCAAGGAAATGCAGGCCGGGCTGAGCGCAGTTAAGGGAGTTAACCGTTCAAGCATTCAAGAAAAAATAGATTTCATCAATAATCCTTATGAATTTTTGAAAGAGCGTCTGGCGGGCGAGCTGTCAGATGAAATCATCGACAGCATCTTTGTGGAAACACCTCTTTTTTTAGAGGAGCGCGTAAAGGGACTCTGCATATGGGAAGCGAAAAATGTCTTTCCCACAAGCTCTAGCGGGCAAAAATGGCTGCCGGATTCATTGCCGGACACTGTGCAAATTGTTGTTGATGGCCAGCCATATCAGGTATCTGTGCCAGAATTGCGACAATTCATCGCTGATGTCGTTGGTGCTTTGGAAAGCAATGAATTGCTTGTATCTTTGTGCGGAGATACGGTTACTGTGACCTTTGAGCTGCTTGAACAGCTTAAAACAACAGCGCGAATTTTTTGGGAAGAAGAGAAACAAGAGAAAGTAGAAACTCTTCGCATTGCGCCGAAGGTAACTGACGTTGATGAGGCCTCGGCTGTGCCAACGCGGCCAGCGTGGGAGGGCACTGTTGAGTATGCTGCTGGCGTGCATCCGCATAGTCACCAGCAGGCTGGTATTGATTGGCTGCAAGCACATTGGCGTGCGGGAAGTTCAGGTGCCCTGCTGGCTGACGATATGGGGCTTGGTAAAACGCTTCAGACTCTTTCCTTCATGTGGTGGCTTTTTAAACAAATGGAAACAGGGCATGCAGATCGTCACCCCATACTCATAGTTGCGCCCACTGCCTTGATTAAAAACTGGCAGGAAGAGGCTGAAAAATTTTTTGCTGGTGCGCTGGGTGATCCCCTCGAAGCCTATGGTTCGTTTTTTACATCTTTTATTAGTAGAGCCGCAGCACGCGAAGCTCTGATGCAGCGTCCGTGGGCCATTACGACTTATGAAACCATGCGTGACAAAATAGAAGTTTTCGTCGGGCCGTACTCTCTGCTTGTTTTTGATGAAGCGCAAAAAATAAAGAATCCTGGGGCACTGGTTTCTGAAATGGCAAAGTCCATAAAGACAGAATTTTGCCTTGCACTGACGGGGACCCCCGTAGAAAACAGCTTGCGCGACCTTGTGAGCATTGTGGACAGAGTACAGCCCACCCGCAAACACAAGCTGCTACGCTTTGTAGAAAACTATGAAGCTATCGAGAGGGGAGGAAAGCCGACTTTTGGCCCGTACCCAGAAGAAATACAGTGCCCCAATACAAACTGCGGCAACAGTGCAGGTCAGCACGAAGAGTCGGAAGAAACCTACGACAAGGAAACCTTCCTGCAAAAAATTAAGGAAGAACTGGAGTGCGCCACGCCTCCTGTGATTCTGCGTAGGTTGAAAGATACGCATTGGAACGAACGACCAGAAAAAACAATCCACCCGCCTTACGAAGACATCATGCCACCATTGCAAGCGCAAATATATGACGCAGCCCTGGCTAACGCCAAGGAAAAACTCCGCATGGGAGCAATGGGAGCGGTGCTTGAAGCCATTCAGCGCATGCGTCAAATATCATTGCATCCACCGCTTGATCCAACGGATTCACCCCAAAAGATGCTGAAATTCTCAGCGCGCATTGCTCGCCTCATGACAATCTTGGACGAAATACAGGCACGCGGTGAAAAAGCACTGGTGTTCGTGGAATATCTCGACACTCAAGCACGGCTTGCCACACTCCTGAGCGATCGATATTCTCTTTCTGTTCCATGCATCAACGGAGGAGTACAGGCCACGCAACGACAAGGAATTGTTAATAAGTTCCAAAATGGGCCTGATGGATTTGACGTGTTGTTGCTCTCACCCAAAGCTGGGGGGGTGGGACTAAACCTTACCGCTGCCAACCATGTCATACATCTAACGCGCTGGTGGAATCCTGCGGTCGAAGACCAGTGCACTGACCGCGTGTATAGAATCGGCCAAAAGAAACCCGTGTTTCTGCACTATCCATTGGCCATTCATCCTACCTACGGCGATCAAAGCTTTGATTGCAATCTACACAGACTGCTCGATAAAAAGCGTGCTCTGAGCCAAGGCGTGCTTAGCCCCACCAATCCAAGGGACACCCGAGAAGTGTTTGAGGCACTGCTGGGGGATGCGTAGCAGCGGCTTGCCACAATATCCTAGTAAGTTGCTCTTCGGCGAAGCTACTTTGTTTCATTTTTGCACCCTTATGCAGCAAATAGGTTTTCGGGCAGGCTTTGAGGGGGCGCTATAGTCAATTTTCATTTCAAATCACTTTACATAGCAAAAAACTATGGATTTTGAACGCCATGCTGGCTAGTATGGAAAAAATAACATTCACACCGCATAAAAATTCCACCTTTTGACTGACAACTTTTCGCGCTTCATTTTTTTGCAATTATCTGTCATGATCTAATATCCAATACTATTAATGCATTGTGCGCTGAGAGGCCAATGCCCGCATGCAGATTGTGGAGCCACCATGAAGTTTACTTCTGTCAATTTGCTGGATGAGCTTGCCAAGCCAGAATTTTCCTCCCTTCTTTCTGCTTTTCAGGAGCGTCGCTTTGCCCGGCAGAGCATGATTTTTTCGCCCGTTTACGACGACGAAACAGATACTGCGCCCGCCCCGGCGGCAGAGCGCCCCCGCGATCAGAGTTTGCCAGAAAATTATGTTTTTATTGTTCGGCAGGGATTGGTGCGCGTGTATCTGGCCTATGGGGAAAAGGAATTCACCATTGCCTTTCTCAAACCTGGCGATGTGTATGTGAGCCATTCCAGCGCCCTTGTGCAGGCGGTGGAAGACACGGTCATTCTTGTGGTTGATACGGCCACATTTAACCGCCGCATGATGGCTGTGCCGCAGTTTACGATAACGGTGGTGCGGGTTTTGGGCGGTATTCTGAAAAATACCTTCAGTATTGTGGATGGCCTGGCCCTGCGCGATGTTTCTGCCCGTCTTGCCCGCTATCTTGTTTCTTCAGCGCAGGAAAACGCCCCCGGCCCCGATGGCCGCCGCCGCGTGCGGCTGCAACTCTCCGGCGAAAAGCTGGCGCAGAGTCTGGGGGCAACCCGTCAAACCATTTCAACCCTGCTCACCGACCTCACCCGGTCGGGCATTCTGCTCAAGGAGCAGCGGGGCGTATACTGCATAATGGACGAATCCCGCCTGCGTGAACTTCTTGATTAGCTGTATTTTCAGTTAGTTATCTCGCAATATTTTCCGTAGTATTTTTTCTGCCCATAGTGGCTGGCAGAAATTTTTTTATCAATGGTGCTTTGTCGGGCATCCGACAGACATCCCCGCATGACTGTGATACCACAAAGACAAAGATGGCGGTGCAGACTTGGCGCACCGCGTAACCTCAAGTTTTGTGGGGCAGTTATGGAAAGTAAAAAGCGCGATATCAATGACATGTCCATATGGGATGATGCCAAACGCATGCTGGCCAAGGCCAGAGCCGAGGGTGTGGAAACAGCGTGGGACAGGCTGGATCAGCAAACGCCGCACTGCCGTTTTTGCGAACTTGGCACAACTTGCCGCAACTGCGTCATGGGGCCGTGCCGCATCAGTGCCAAGGCCGAACCGGGCGGAAAACTTTCACGCGGCGTGTGTGGCGCAGATGCCGATGTGATTGTGGCGCGCAATTTTGGGCGTTTTATTGCTGGCGGCTCCGCCGGGCACTCTGACCACGGCCGCGATGTTATTGAGGCGCTGGAAGCCGTGGTTGAAGGCCGCGCACCCGGATATCAGATTCGTGACGAGGCGAAATTGCGGCGCATAGCGGCAGAACTGGGCGTTGCCACCGACAGGCGCGATGCCATGGATGTGGCGGCCGACGTGGTGGAGGTCTGCTACAGCGATTTTGGCAGCAGGCGCAAGGCCGTCAACTTTGTTTCGCGTGTGCCTGCAAAGCGCCGCGCCCTGTGGGACAAGCTGGGCATCACCCCTCGTGGTGTTGACCGCGAAATTGCCGAAATGATGCACCGCACCCACATGGGCTGCGACAACGACGCGCCCAACACCCTGCTGCACGCAGCGCGTTGCGCCCTTGCAGACGGCTGGGCTGGATCCATGATCGCCACCGAACTGTGCGACGTGCTTTTTGGCACGCCCAAGCCCAAGATGTCCACGGCCAACCTGGGCGTCATCAAAAAAGAGACGGTCAACATTCTGGTTCACGGGCACAATCCCGTGGTGTCTGAAATGATTCTGGATGCGGCCCGCGACCCCGAAATGGTCGAGCTTGCCAAAAAGAACGGCGCAACCGGCATCACTGTGGCGGGCTTGTGCTGTACCGGCAACGAGCTGCTCATGCGCCAGGGCATTCCCATGGCCGGTAACCATCTGATGACAGAGCTTGCCATTGTTACCGGCGCTGTAGAAGTGGTGGTGGTCGATTATCAGTGCATTATGCCCAGCCTTGTGCAGGTGGCGGGCTGTTATCATACCCGGTTTATCGACACGGCCTCCAAGGCCCGCTTTACCGGCGCCATCCATTTTGATTTCCATCCTGAAAACGCCCGCGAAGAAGCCCGCAAGATTGTGCGCATGGCTGTGGATGCCTTTGTGGAGCGCGATCCCAAACGGGTTGAAATTCCCGCCGAACCCGTGAGCATCATGACCGGTTTTTCCAACGAGGCCATTCTTGAGGCTCTGGGCGGTTCGCTTGATCCTCTGCTGGATGCCGTTAAAGCTGGCACGGTGCGCGGTTTTGTGGGCGTGGTTGGCTGCAACAACCCCAAGATCAAGCACGATTCGGCCAACGTGGGGTTGATGAAGGCGCTGATCAAGAAGGATATCATGGTGCTGGCCACCGGTTGCGTAACCACCGCTGCGGGCAAGGCCGGGCTGCTGGTTCCCGATGGCGCGTCCATGGCTGGCCCCGGTCTGCAAAGCCTGTGCGGGGCCCTGGGCATTCCGCCGGTGCTGCACCTGGGCAGCTGTGTGGACAATGCCCGCATCATGCAGCTGTGCGCCCTCATCGCCAACGCGCTGGGCGTGGATATCTCTGATCTGCCCGTGGGGGCCTCCTCGCCGGAATGGTATTCGGAAAAAGCGGCGGCCATTGGCATGTACGCTGTTGCCAGCGGCATCTATACCCACCTGGGCCTGCCACCCAATATTCTTGGCTCAGAAAAGGTTACCGATCTCGCCCTCAATGGGCTGGAAGAAATTGTGGGCGCATCCTTTGTGGTAAATGACGACCCGGAAAAGGCGGCTGATCTGCTGGATGCCCGCATCCGGCAAAAGCGTCTGGGCCTGGGCTTGCAGCCCTAGGTTTGCAGCGCGGGGCAGGGTGGGGGCAGCCCCTGCCCGCCCCGCATTGTGTGCCACACTGGCAAACCAAAGGAGGAATGCATGAAGATTGCCATTTCCGGCAAGGGCGGGGTGGGCAAAACCTCTCTCACTGCGTGGCTTGGCGATTATCTGGCGCGGCGCGGCGAAAAGGTCTGGCTGGTAGATGCCGATACGGCGCTTTCACTAGGGCAGGCATCGGGTCTTGACCGCACGGCATTGCCAGAACCTCTGACCGGGCGTGCCGCCCTGATTGAAGAGCGCATTCGGCCTGCCGGGCAGGGCGGCATGATGGATCTCGACCCGCACGTAAGCGATTTGCCAGAAGCCCTCTCAGCGTCCCTGCCTCTGGCTGGGGCTGCCAGCGACAGCCAGGGCGAAAAGCGCCTGCTGGTCATGGGGCCGCTGACCAATGCCGGGGGCGGGTGTGCCTGTGAGGGCAACGCCCTGCTCAAGGCCCTGCTGGCCCATCTGGTGCTGGACAGGCGCGAATGGGTGCTGGTGGATATGGAAGCCGGGGTTGAGCATCTGGGGCGCGGAACAGTGGCGCATGTGGATGCGCTGCTGGTTGTTTGCGAACCGAGCATGCGTTCGCTTGAAACTGCCGCAGAGGTGGCCCGCATGGCCAGCGATCTTGGCCTGCGGCGTCAGCTGCTGGTAATCAACAAGGCCACGCCGCAGCAGGCCGCACAGCTGCCGCCCCTGGCACATCTGCCAGAGCAGCGTATCAGCATGCCCGATCTTGAGGCCCTGCGGCAGCGGCAGATGTATTCTGGCTCGGTGCTGGGCCTTGGCCAGCAGACAGAAGAAGATTTGGACAGGTTTTGCGAGGCCCTGCTGCAACAGCTTGGGCAAAGCGCTGGCTCGGCAAAATAGTGGCAGTGCCGAGGCACACGGCGGCGTGTTTTTCGTGATGGCTGCTGGCAAAGCCCTGCGTGATTGCACACAAGGCTTGAGCCGCAAGCCAGCATGAGGCATGCCCGCAGCCTCGTATTTCAGCCCCGGTACTGCCGGGGCTTTTTGGTGTCTGAATGTTGGGGAACAGAAAGATTATTGCCCACAATCGGCGGTTGCAGCATCCTGCGTCGCCCGTGCGTTGAAATTGCGCACAAAATTCAGGCAATCCTTGCCTGCAAGCGGGCGGCTGAAGTAGTAGCCCTGAAATGTCTGGTAGCCAATGCGGGTAAACACGCGCAACTGCTGCTCGTCTTCCACGCCTTCCACAACGGTTGTTATGTGCAGGCTGCGGCTCAGATCAAGAATGCTGCGCACGATCTGTTCCTGCACATTGCTGTTGAGGCTCTCTGTCAACGAGCGGTCTACCTTGACCGTAGTGACGGGAAAAGCCCGCAGATACCGCAATGAGGTATGGCCCATGCCAAAGTCGTCAATGGCCAGCCGCACGCCCAGCACCCGCAGCCTGGTGAGCAGATCAAGCGTGTGCGTGTCTGGCTCCAGAATGGAAGATTCGGTGATCTCCAGCTCCAGCTGGGTTGGGGTAAGCCCCTGCCCGTGCAGGGTATCCAGCACCATTTTGGCAAAATTGGCATTGCGCAGCTGGCGCGGCGTGATATTTACGGCCATCACCAGATCCTTGGGCACGGCGGCGCTCCATGCTGCGCGCTGCTTGCAGGCTTCCTGCAAAATAAATTTGCCCAGGCTGTCGATGAGGTTCATGTCCTCGGCAAGCGCAACCGTAATGGGCGGGGCAATGGCCCCGTAAATGGGGTGGTCCCAGCGCAGCAGGGCCTCTACGCCTGCAACGCGCCCCTCCGCATGGTTGCACTGCGGCTGAAATACAAGGTACAGCTGGTTTTCCTTGCCGTTCAGCGCGCGTTCCAGATCATTGGCCAGGGTGTGGGCCAGACGCCCCACCTCGCCCGGCAGGGTAAGGCATCTGCATTTGTCTGGAGATGAGGTTTCGCAGCGGCTGGCAACTTCCAGCAGGGCCTGCATCACCTGTTTGCCGTGTTTTTCGCGCACTGCGTCAGAGAGGGCCACAAAGGGCAGATACATCACAAAGCCGAGCGCAAGGTTTATAACCTGAATAAAAGAGCCGTTAATGCTGCCCGTGGCAACATAACCACTCAGAATCGGAGGGGTTGTCCAGGCAACGCCAACCGTGGTGTGTGGCAAAAATCCCACAACTGTTGCCACATATGCCACCACGGTCTGTACGGCGGGAACCAGCAGAAAGGGAATGGCAAAGGCCGGGTTAAGCACCAGCGGCACACCAAAAATGAGCGGTTCGTTGACATTGCACAGGGCTGGCACAAGGGCCAGCAGGCTGAGTTTTTTCATGCCCTTGTCGCGGCAACGCGCCAGAATGGCAAAGCAGAGGGCAAAGGTAGAGCCAGAACCTCCCATGCGGGTAAATGTATCGAAAAAAACCTTGGTGAACACAAATGTGGGCGTTGCGCCGTACATGGTTGCCTTGGCATTCACAAGGCCAGAAGGCGTTAGAATATTTACATCCACCGCATTGAGCACATTGGGCCCGTGCGCGCCAAAAAACCACAGAAACTGCGAGGCGAGGCTGTATAGCAGTCCAAAGCCCAGGCCGCTGCCACAGTGCTCAAAAGGCAGCGCAAGCAGTTTGCTAGTGGCGAGTTGCAGATCTGCGGCGCCGTAGAACGTCAAAACCATGCGCATGCAGGCAAACAGCAAAATTGTAGCCACGGCAGCGGGCATTACCGTAACAACATCGCGCACCACCGGGTCATGTCCGGCCACTTCCTCTGGCAGATGAAATTTGCGAAACCGCGCCAGACGCACAAAAACAGAGCTGCTGGCCATGGAGACAACCATTGCCAGCAGAAGGCCCCTGTCCATGGAAAAGCTGATGGCCCATGAGCCGGTTTCTTCTGGTGCTGCAATGACAAAAAAGCACGAAAGCACAACAAGAGAACCCAACATGGGGCTTATGACCGGGGCAGAAGGGCTGGTAAGGCTGGCGCGCATGGCGTTTGCCCCACCCAGGGCGCATGCCAGGGCAAGGGCCGCAATGCCAAATGTGGCTGAAGTAAGGTTGTCGCACGCTCGTACACCGGCAGGGCCAAGCAGCGCATCAACGGCTTTTTGTGTTTCTTCAAAGGGCAGATTGCGCAGCAGCAGGGTAAACGAGCCCACCAGAATCAGCGGCAAAACAATGAACAGTCCTCTCCGTATGGAGAGAAAGGCCGGACGCCCGCTCAGGTCATCAAGCAGGCTCAAAAGCGATGGGGCCAGTTTTTTGCTGTTCATACGTGGAATGTCGTTTGCAAACTCACCTTTCGCAACAGGCATGCTTTTGCACCAGGTGCTCGGCAGCCGTGTCATGTTTTGTCAAACTGGCATCGGTCAGGCATGTTAAACTGGCCAGCATTGGCCAGACATGCGCAACAATGGAAATCTTTTGAAGAATTGCCACTGTATGCCGGTAGATGTTAGATACCTATGTAATATCAGTGATTAAAACAATCAAGCTTGGGGATATGTAACAGGCGAAAATTTCAGCGCTTATATATGATCTTTTGTGGAATATTGGCCTGTGTACAATATGAAATTGATTGAAAGAGGGAATTCAGTTTTGTTGAAGTGGACAGCTGGATGTGGGCAGTTCATATTTTATATAAAAAATTATTTCTTTTTTTGCTTGTTAAGTTCTTGTAATCAGCCATGAATGATAATGAGTATTGGATTTTTTTTGTTTGTACTCACAATAATTGCTTAAAGAAATTATTTCTTCCCGGTTTATCCGCCCGGTTTATCTTCCTGGTTTGTCTTCCCGGTTTATCTGGGTGTTTTATCAAGAGCGTACACAATGCTGATAAGAAAAACAGTGCCAAAAAGCATGAACTGCGCACCAAAAATCCAGAAAACCAGCGGAACGGTGAAATAAAACGCTCTCATGCCCAGCGAAAAATGGTTCGCCCCCATGTTGAGGTATTTTTCTGCCATGCAGTTGATATGGGATTTGTCTTCATGCCCGGTTTCTGCGCCAAGCATAAAGGCAACATGCGTGTAAAGCCTGAGTGATGAGGTAAAGCAGAAAAATGCCAGAAAAAAGTTCAGCAACAGCGCAAGAATTTTAAAGGCAAACATGTCGGATTCAACTGAGCCAAAAAAATTCAGCGAATGCCAGGTGTGCCGCACATTTTCGCCGTTACCGGTCAGCGACAGCACACCAATGGCCAGTAACACGCTGGTGGAGGCCATAAAGGTAGAGGTCATGGTGGCGTTGCGCAGGGTTTGCACGGCGAGAATGCCGTTTTTGTTTTCAATAACAGATGCAACCCACTGAACCCTTGCACTGCGGGATATGCCGTGGATGGTATAGCCTGGGTCAACCGATTCTTTGTGGCGTATATAGAGATTGTAGGCAGAGTAGAGGGCCACGGACAAACAGAAAAATACCAGGTCAAAGGCGTACATGAACCCTCCCACGGCGCACGCGGTGCGGCCTTGTGCCCTGTACATATACTACTGCCGGGAGGGGGAGGCAACAGCCGACGCCCTGCGGCGTGGAGGATGCATGCTGGCAGACCATACCCTGTGCCAAACCCAAGGTGTTAATCTTAAAAAAATGAATAATTCATTGTGCTGCATTATTGTGGCTTGCTTGGGCAGCAAAAATCCCCGGCCTGCATGCGGCAAGACCGGGGATATTTGCTGCCGCGCACCGTTGGCGCGCAGGGGCAGAGAGTGTCTGGCAGGTATTTTATTTGTCCGACTGCAACTTGAGGCCAGCTTCAAAGTGGTTGAGCTTCATGGCCCTGCGCACTTTTTCAAGCGTGGTGGCCGCCTTGTTGTAGGCTTTCTCCGTACCCTTTTTGAGCACGTCGATGACAAAGGGAATGTCCTGCTCGTATTCGTGGCGGCGGGTGCGGATGGGTCCAAGAATCTGCTGCATGACTTCGTTGAGGAATTTTTTGACCGCCACATCGCCCAGGCCGCCGCGCTGGTAGTGGGCCTTCATTTCGTCCAGGTTGGGGTAGGGCGAATTGAATTTGGCAAAGTCTTCGGGTTTGGCAAAGGCATCCAGATAGGTGAACACCGTATTGCCCTCGATCTTGCCGGGGTCAGAGGCCTTGAGGTGGCCGGGGTCGGTGAACATGCTGAAAATCTTGTCGTGTACTTCTTTTTCTGAATCGCTCAGGTAGATGCAGTTGCCGATGGATTTGCTCATCTTGGCCTTGCCGTCAATGCCGGGCAGGCGCAGGCAGGCGGCGTTCTGTTCCAGCAAAATCTGGGGCTCCACAAGGGTGTCGCCGTAGGTGCTGTTGAACTTGCGCACAATTTCCACCGTCTGCTCAAGCATGGGCTTCTGGTCTTCACCCACGGGCACGGTGGTGGCCTCAAAGGCCGTTATGTCGGCAGCCTGGCTGATGGGGTAGGTAAAAAAGCCCACGGGAATGCTCTGCTCAAAATTCTTCTGGGCAATTTCGGCCTTGACCGTGGGGTTGCGCTGCAAGCGCGACACGGTGACAAGGTTCATGTAGTGGAAGCTCAGTTCGTACAGCTGCGGCAGCTGCGACTGAATGAAGATGGAGGACTTTGCGGGATCAATGCCGCAGGCAAGGTAGTCCAGTGCCACTTCAAGAATATTGTTGCGCACCTTTTCCGGATTGTCGGCATTGTCGGTCAGGGCCTGCGCATCGGCCAGCATGATGAAGATTTCATCAAAATTGCCAGAATCTTGCAGCAGAACACGCTGCTTGAGAGATCCCGCAAAGTGTCCGATGTGCAGCTTTCCCGTGGGGCGGTCCCCGGTCAGAATGATCTTGCTCATAATGTTCTGCGCATGCCCCTGACACGTTGCATCAGGAACGCAGCCTCCATGGTGATTTTTTTGCTGTTGTAGCGAGGGCTTGCCCGCAAAATACAGCCGCGCCGCAGTGAGTGCGCAGCGGGCTGGGCGTAGCTTTTTTATATACACCAAGCACGCCCCGGCCACAAGGGGCGGCGTGCGGGCAGCCTGCAAATCGGATGTGGAGCATGTGACTTAATTCACTTGCGGGCGGCAGGCGGCGGGCGTATGGTGGGGCCGTAAGCGGCAGGCATGGGCCCGCACGCACTCAGATTTCATTTTTAGTATGGCTTTTTAGGGTGTTATGGGTTTTGTTGTTGTTCTTGTAACGGGAGTATGGTCATGAAAAAGATGCTTTTTGCCGCAGCACTGTGCTCGCTGGTATTTGCCGGAAGCGCTCTGGCGGCCGAGCCCCAGCTGTACACCAAGGAAACGCTGAAAACCTGGAACCGCGATAACGTGGCCGGTGGTCAGGGTACGCTTTTTGGGCAGTTTGGCTTTACCCGCAATGACGCAACCAAGGACATGGTCATCAAGGAAATAGGCTGGATGACCCTGCAACCCGGCGCTTCCATCGGCATGCACAAGCATGAAAACAACGAGGATGCCTACATCATCGTTTCTGGTGAAGGCGTGTTTACCGACAGCGCGGGCAAGGAAACCCCGGTCAAGGGCGGCGATATCACCATTGCCCGTCCTGGCGACACGCATGCCCTCAAGAACAGCGGCAAGGAACCTCTGGTGTTTCTGGATGTGATCGGCCAGCGTTAGTTCGTACCTGATATTTGTTTGCGTTGCCCTTGCAACGCCAAAGCGCCACCCTGGCTGGTAAAGCCTGCGGTGGCGCTTGCTGTATTGTGAACGCAGAAATCTATTCGCCAGATTTGTCGGTGGTCAGCAAAAATACGGCACTGAGCACCAGCGCACCGCCAAACCAGCCTGCGGCGCTGAAGCTCTCGTTCCAGAAAAGCCAGACCCACAAAGTGCCAAGCACTGGCTCGAGGTGACAGGTTACTGCCGCCCGCACAAGGCTGATGCGCTTGAGCCCCTGCCCGTAGCAGATATAGGCCAAGTAGCAGGTGAGCAGACCCAGGGCAAACAGCCAGCCCCAGGTGTCGGCTGCGTGGTCGATGTTTACCGGGCCGCCGATGCCGAGGGCCGCCACGCCGCCCAGCAGCATGTAGCCGTAAATGCTGGCTGTGGAGTAGCGGCTTTGCCACCAGCGGTAAAAGGGATAGTGCGTTGCGTAGCACAAGCCTGAGAGCAGGCCAAAGGCAATACCCGCAAGTGATGTTTGGCCGGGCAGGCTGCCGCCAGAAAAACAGACCAGCGCCGTGCCGCACAGGGCAATGCCCACGGCTAGCGCCTTGCGTCTCGTGATCTGTTCGCCAAACAGAAAGCGCGAAAAAACAGCCACCCATACAGGAGCGGTGTACAGCAGCACTACGGCTGTTGCACCGCCGCTGAGTTTGATGGCCATTTGCATGGCCCCAAAAAATACGCCAACGCCCCACGCGCCAAAGAGCACAAAAATCAGGGCATGGCGCAAGGGTATGCGCAGCCCGCCTGTCAGGCCCGCGTGCGCCAGAAAAAAGAGGCAGCCAATGGCCGCCCGCCAGAAGGCTGTCTCAATCGGCAGTACGCCCGCATGCTGGCAAAATTTGGAAACAACGCCCAGCAGCGACCACAGCAGGGCCGCAAGCAAAATCCACACATATCCGTCAAACGAGTTTTGCCGCATGATTATTTTAAAGGCTACAGGGTGTTATGCTATGCCCAGCACAGAGCACACGAGGTCTGCAATCTGCGTCTGGTCTTGCGGCAGGGGGGTGCTGTTCATTGCCTCGCCAGCGAGCCAGAGCGGCACTCGCCGGCAGGCATCATTTGTATCGTTGTGGCTGCCATCGGCATCCATGCCGTGGTCGCTGGTAACCAGCACCGCATAGCCAGCCTCCATCCACCGGGGCAACCAGCGGGCCAGCAGTCCGTCGGCCCTGCGGGCGGCGTTGCGGTATTCGCGGCTGGCAGCGCCGTAAAGATGCCCGGCATTGTCGATACCCATGCTGTGTACCAGCAGCAGATGCGGATTGTGGCGCAGTTGCAGGCTGGCTGCATCGTGAAAAAGCTCGTTGTCGGGGTAGGCATCGGTGCAATAAAAATGGCCATGGGCAATGGGCAGGGCGGCATTGTCCGTGTGCCTGTCGCGCGCGGCATCAAAAGGGCGGGCGTTGCACAGCTCGCTCATCCAGTGGTAGGCAGCGGCGGCCGTTACCAGGCCCGCAGCCCGCGCGCGGCTGAAAATATGGGGTTCGGGGCAGGGGCGGGTATCATCATTGTGGGTAATGCCGCTCTCGGCAGGGCGTTTGCCGCTGAGCAGGGTGGCATAAATGGGGCGCGACAAGGGCGGCAGCTCGGCGGTAAGCTCTGTGCAGCGGGCCGTGCCTGCGTCCACCAGCGACTGCATGTAGCCCATGCAGGGGCTGGCGGTGGCGGCAAGGCCGTCGAGCAGCACAAAAACCAAACGTGTCATTACCAGTCACCCCTGCCTGCGGGGCGCGGGCCAAAATCGAGCCCTGGGGCCTGGGCGCGCAGCTGGGCGGCGGTGACACCGCGCACCGCGTAATTGCGCGCAAGCCACGCCAGAAAATTGTAAATTTTGGTGTACAGCGCGTCTGCTGCCCGCTGGTCGGGAATGTTGGGCGAGCCGCCGGGCAGCATTTCGGAAGAGTGCCAGAAAAGACTCAGCACCCGCCCGCCACGCGCCATGTGCAGCCGTGTGGCCGCCCGCATGACTGCGGCGCTGTGCCACACCGGGTTGGGGCTCAGCGCGCCCCAAAAATGGAAGCTGTCGGCCCAGGCAGTGGCGTGGGCGCAGCTGTGCCAGAGCCGTGCCAGGTTGCGCGAAAGCGGAATCTGGGTGACGGGCGATTCCAGCAGGTTTGGGGCATCGTCCAGCCAGTACGGGTCGGATGGCGCAAGAAAATGGTCTGGCCCGTCGTTAAATATCCGCAGGGGGCAAACAGAGCTGTCGAAGGTAATGCCTTCTTCGGCCAGCAGAGGCCGTACCGAAGATTTCAGATCCCAGCGTCCCATGCGAAAGCTGGTGAGCGGCGCAGCCTGAAAATCTCGCCCCGCGTCAAGCAGGGTGCGCAGGCGCTGGCGCAGCAACTGGCGCGGCAGGCGGTCTGTGCGGGTGGGCGGGCCTTGCCTTTCGGCCTGCACGTGCGGTGTTTGCTGTCCATCATCGAGGGGCGGGGTGCTCCAGTGGTGCAGATGGGCGGCGATTTCTGCGTTGTGGTGGTCGCGCATCCAGGCCAGATGACCGCAGGCCTCGGCATTGGTAAAAACCGTGTGCGCGCAAAACAGCGTCAGCGGAAAACCCAGTTCGCTGGTGAGCGGGGCAAGCCTGCGCAGCAGGGCCACGTTACGCACACCGCAGCCTGTGGCGGCATAATTGCCGGAAAAAAGTCCCTCTTCTTCAACATCCAGGCTCACAATAACACGCAGGGCGGGTTCGTCGTGGCCGAAGGTGCAGTCGGGGGTATTGTTGCTATGAGTCATCAGATAACCATAATCCCAAGAGCCGCATATGGCAATGCGCAGGGGGCATTGCTGCTGGACAACCGTAACCGCTGATGTCTGTTTGCATGGCAAAGATAAACATTTTATGATGTTAGATGTCATGCGTTGCGCCGGTCTTGCAAAACCGGCTGGAATGCATACAATAATGATTATGGAATTGGGTGTGATTGCCTGCACCTGTTCATAGACGCAGAGTTTTAAGGAGCAGCATGACCATGCCCTTGCGCGTCCTCTTTCTTATGGAGGATCTTTGTTTTGGCGGTACACAGCGCCAGACCCTTGAACTGGCCCGTAGGCTGGATCGCAGCCGGTTTACGCCGGTCATGCTTACCCTCACCGGCCCCACCGATCTGGATAAAGCCGCGCAGAATGCGGGCATAGAGCTGCACCACATGGGACAGGGCCGCAAGGTTTGGCCCCTGTTTTTTGCTGCTTTATGCTGGCGACTGCGGGCCTTGCGCCCCGATGTTATCGTACCCTGCACGGCCCTGCCCAACATCTGGGGCCGCATATGGGGAAGGCTGGCCTGGCTTGGCAGCGGCCACGCACCGCTGGTGGTGGGAACCTGCCGTGGCGGGGGCGGCCCCAAGAGACAGCACGAGCGCTGGCTCTGGCGGCTGACGGATCATATGGTCTGCAATTCCGAGGCACTGCGCGAAATTTTGCAGGGTTTTGGCGTGCCCACGGCAAGGCTGAGCTATATCCCCAACGGGGTTGATTCTGAATTTTTTGCTCCCGCCGGGGCCAAGCCATCTGCGCGCCCGCCCGAAATTTTATGTGTGGCGCGGCTTGCGGGCGACAAGGACCACATGACCCTGCTACGGGCATTTGAGCTTGTGCTGCAAGCCCATCCCGCTGCCCGTCTGCGCATTGTGGGCGATGGGCCGGAAGAAACCGCACTGCGCGCCTGGGCTGGCGAACACGCCGCCGGCAGCAATGTTGACTTTATCGCAGGCGGGCTCGACATGCGCACCCACTATGCCAACGCCCGTGTGTTTGCCCTGTCGTCGGTACGTGAGGGCCAGCCCAATGTTATTCTTGAGGCCATGGCCTGTGGTCTGCCCGTGTGCGCCACGGCTGTGGGGGGTATTCCCCGGCTTGTGGAAGAAGGCGTGAACGGTTTTCTTTCTCCGGCGGGTGATGCCGCCGCCCTGGCAAAAAATTGCTGCAAGCTGCTTGCCGATGACGCCTTGTGCGATGCCATGGGGGCTGCTGGCCGCGACCGGGTGGAAAAAGATTTTTCCTTCACGGCCATGGTTGACGCGCATCAGGGCGTATTTGCCGGGCCGCGCAGTTGCTGATGCCGTGCATCGTAAACCGCATTCGGCGCACTGTGCCGCGTGCAACGGAAATACCAGTGGAATCAACATACAGATTGGTGCGCACCCTTGCGGAGCGTGTGAGCATGGGGGCCCGCCTGAAACAGGCAGTTTTTTGCCTTGCCCTTGTTGCCGGGCTGGGTTTACTGGCGGCCACTGTGGCTGAAACCGCGCCCGTACCGCCGCAGGCCGTGTCTGCCGCTGCCCCCGAATCCGGCCAGGGAGCTGGCGCTTCTGGCGCTCCCGTAGAGGTGCGCGAGCTGTGGACTGGTTCGCTCTATTCTTCCACCTACCGTGTGGGGGTCTGCATTTCTGCCCAGGGCACGGTTCGCGGGGTAGTGCAACTGCGCCTGTACAATGGCAAGGTTGACGTGTACCACATAGATGGAACAGTACTGAACAATGATATCGAGGCGCACCATTCATCGGGCCACAAGTTCAAGGGGCGTCTTGTTTCGGCAGATTCTGTCGAAGGTGTCATAAGCCTGAAGAACGGCATGAATGTACGCCTTGAGGGCAAACGTGCGCACGGTGTGGAACTTGCGCCAGAAGATTGCGCGCCTCTGCCGCAATAGTTTCTGCCGCAGTAGCCTCTGTCGTAGCAGGCCTTGTGCATGGCCTGTGCTGGCCCTTTCTGGTGGCTGTTATGTCTTTTGTCCTTTTTTCCGTCATGACCGGCCGCCCGCGTTCTGGGCTGCCATATCATAAAAACGAAAAGTAAAGGAGTGCCTATGTTCTGGATATGGTTTTTACTGGCCACCTCCCAATGCGCTCTGCTGTATATTCTCGCCCGCAGGGGTGAAAGCATGCCCAGCCGCATTCAGGATGCAGCCGAGGCCAACAGGGCTGTGCCCGAAGACAAATGGCCCTCTGTGGGGCTGATTGTGCCCGTGGCAGGGCGCGACCCGCGCATGGAAGGCGCGTTGCGCAGTCTTTTGAAACAGGATTATCCCAGCTTTGTGCCGGTGCTGGTCACCGCCGAAGAAAACGAACCGGCCGCCGAGCTTGTGGCGCGCCTCAAGCAGGAATTTCCTGTCCTGCGGCATGTGGTGGCAGGAACAGCCACCGGCTGCGGCCAGAAAAACCACAACAGCCTTCAGGGCATTGCCGCCCTTGGCGACACGGTAGATGTGTACGCCTTCTGCGACAGCACCCATATGGCGGAACCCGACTTTTTACGGCATCTTGTGGCTCCCATGGCGCGGGGCGAGGCCTCGTTCAGCACCGGCTACCACGTGGTGGAACCGCGCGACAACCAGCGTACAACCCTGGCCTATGCGTTTTGCGTCATGCTTATGCGCTACTTGCAGGCCATGTCGGCCTTTACCCAGCTGTGGGGCGGGGCCATGGCCATGACCCGCGCGGCTTATGTCAAATACGCCGTTGCGCAGCTGTGGGTTGAAAATGTTGTGGACGACTGCTCGCTCAGCGCCCTGTTGCAGGTGCGCGGGGCCAAGGTGCAGCTTTGCCCCGGTGCGCTGCTGCGCACGGATGCCGTAAACCACTCTGTGCCGGTGTGGCGCGCGTGGATGGACAGACAGGTGCTGTTTCTCAAGTTTTGCATGCCCGGCCAGTGGAAGCTGCTGGGCCTCATGTGCGTGATGATGGCCCTGCCCATGGTTTGCGCGGGTCTTGCCCTCTTGGGCTTGGTTGTCGGCGTGGGCAGCGGTGCGGGCGTGTTGCTGGCGATTTTCTGGCTGGCGGCTCTTGTGAGTGCCCTGCATCTTTGGCGTGGGCTGCTTTCAAAGCCTGTGCCGCTGTGGCGCTGGTGCGTGGCCTTTGCAGATGCCGTGCGCATGTTTACCGCTGTTTACTGGCAGAGCCTCAAGGCCTGGAGCATTGTGTGGCACGGCATACGCTACGAGGTCGGCAAGGGCGGCGTTGTGCTGCGCTCTGAGCGCGGATAGACAGCGCATCTGTGGGCGGCTTGCCGTATGTTTTGCAGCCGCCCGTGGCAAGGGGCAAATCTAGGTTTTGACACGTACCTATAGTGCCGTGTATGTTCTTTTGCCCTTTTGTCACGGGCGGCGTCAAACTGCCTGGTTTGGGTTTGACGTAAAACCCGGCAACTGGATGCGGCCATGGCGTTGCGTATGTGCGCGGCAAGAGCCATAGCCTTTTTTTACTGATTATCTGTCAGAGTAGTGATTGCACCATGATCGCAATGTCAGACCTTATACGCGTCAGCCTCAGGCAAGTTGTGCGCCAGCGCGGCTTTGGGGTGATGCTTTCCATCGCCCTGGGCATCACGGCGTTTATCGTCCTGGCGGTGCTTGGCCGCGAGATCCGCTACAAGGTGGGGCAGGACATGGTGCTCATGGGTGGCGTTAACGTCATCCAGGTGTACATGGACGATTCCCAGTACCCCGGCCAGCCTGACCGCGAGTTTTATCCCGAAACGATCGACGCCCTTTCGCAGTTGCGCGGTGTCAGCCTTGTGAGCCGTAACCTGCGCGACAACAAGATATTCAGCATACGCGGTACGGGCGAACGTACCCTCAGCGTGGATTTTATCGGTATCGACCAGTATTTTGCCGAGGTCTATTCCATTGATGTTGTGGCTGGCCGCAAGCTTGAGCCCACCGATGTGGAAAGCCACAGGCGCGTGTGCATGCTGGGCAGGGATGCCGCCAGAAAGCTGTTTGGCGGCTCGGATGAAGCCATTGGCAAGCTGCTGTTTCTCGAACAGGACGTTTTTGAAGTTGTGGGTGTTGTGAGCGGCGTCATGCTTGGCAGCTGGAGCCAGGGCGGCTTTTTGCCCTACACCACCATGGCCGACCGTAACTGGGGCCGTGGCAAGGTGCGGCGGCTGTTCATACGGGCCATCGGCTGGGAAGACGTGGCCCCGCTGGTAAAGATCATACCCCAGGTGGTGCGCGAGCATCAGTCGGCCCCATACATTGTTGTGCAAACCCAGGAAGACCAGCTCAAACGCATCAAAACCACCTTTATGTGGGTTGAGGCCTTGCTGTGGCTTGGCATTGCAGCGTCGCTCATGCTGGGCGGGTTTGGCATCTGGTACGGCACGTTTGCGGCGGTTCGCGCCAGAACGCGCGAGGTGGGCCTTAAAAAAGCCATGGGCGGCTCGGATGTGGACATCCTTGCGCAGTTTTTGGCCGAGGCCCTTTGCAAATCTGTTGCAGGCGGCATCATGGGCATTGTGATTGGTTGTGCCCTGGTCGAGATCGGTTCGCTTTCGCTTGGAACGGGTATTTCGTATTCGCTGCTGTTTGCCAGCAGTATTGGCAGTATTGTTTTTTCTGCTGTTATCGGCATTGCAGGCGGTTTGTACCCTGCCGTTCAGGCTAGCCGCATGGACGTGGTAACCGCTCTGCGGTTTGAATAGCACACAATGCGCGGGCATGCCCGCGTTGTTGCGGCCCTGGCCGCGCACGGACAAGGTGGATCATGGCACCCGTTATAGTCGCCAAGGATTTATACAAATGTTACGCTGGCTTTTCGCCGGTGTTGCGTGGCGTAAACATTGAGGTTGTTCCCGGCGAGATGGTTGCCATCATGGGGCCTTCTGGCTGCGGCAAATCCACCATGCTGCACGTGCTGGGCATGCTGCACGCGCCCGACGCAGGTTCGCTGCAAATTCTCGGTAAGGACGTACTGACGCTCGACCGGGAGCAGACAGCCAGTTTTCGGCGTGGAACCATGGGTTTTGTCATGCAGTCGAGCAACCTTTTCGACCATTCAACGGTGTTCGAAAATGTTGAATTTCCGCTGATATTTGAAAAAATTCCGCCAGAAGAACGCTGGGAACGTGTTATCCGCGCGCTTGAGCTTGTGCGGCTCTCTGCCCGCGTACACTACCGCAGCAACCGTCTTTCGGGTGGCGAGCAGCAGCGTGTGGCCATTGCCCGCGCCATGGTCAACAACCCGCGTATTCTGCTGGCCGACGAACCTACAGGTGCGCTGGATGCAAAAACCAGCGGCCTGATCATGGACAATTTCCGTTCGCTCTGTCACACCGGCGGCGTTTCCATGGTCATGGTCACGCACGACCCCAAGATGGCCGAATACTGCGACAGCATCTACACGCTTGAAGACGGCATTTTGCATTGCCGCAGGCGCGATCTGCCGCAACTGCCCGAAACCGTGTCGCCCAACCTGCTTCAAGGCGTAGTGCCTGTGGTGCGTGGTGCCATGGTTGCCGAATGCTTTCCCGAGGCTTCCGGGCAGTGCCTTATGGACGAGGCCCACCGCATGCACGCGGCTGGTCTGCTGACCCGTATTTACGCTATCCGCGACAACGGCCTGCTGGGTAATCCCGAAGGTTACGCCCTGCCGCTGGCTGTGCGCCGTATTGGCGCGTTGCGCGTGCTTGCTGCCTGCCTTGGCATGTTGCGGCTTATGCGCGGGGCCTCGGCGCAGTTGTGGTCGCTGTGGCGCAAGCTGCCTGGCCGTGGCCGCTGGGGCAGCCGCTGGTGGGATCACCTGCGTTCTTTTTGTGCCGGATCCATGCTGGCCCACTGGGGACAGGAAGAAAAGATCGAATTTTTTTATGCCGCTGGCGCACACGGCCCTGCCACAGCCAGCTGGGTTGCCTCGCGCCTTTTGCATGTGCCCTTTGCCTTTGCCGTGCGCGCGCAGGATATGGCCGAGCCAGGGCTGAACTGGGCCGCCAAGGGCGCAGATGCCCAGTTTATCCGGTGTGATACCGATGCCACGCGCGATGCCATGCTGCAACTGCTGCCCGGGTTGAAAGACAAGTTTGTGGTGCTGCGCGATCCGCTTACCCTTACCCCGCCGGATGAAATTGAAGAGCAGATGCCCGTGCCAGGTGCTGACAATGCTGATGAAGCCGCCGCCAAGGTGGATCTCAATCTGCTGGCAGTGGGCACCATTGCTCGGCGCAAGGGGTATGATCTGCTGCTCAGGGCCTGCCGCCTGCTGGCCGACAGAAAGGTGAATTTTGTGCTGACCATTGTGGGGCAGGGGCCGGAAAAACTGCGCCTGCGCTGGCTTGCCTGGCGTCTTGGCCTTCGGAACCGCGTGCAGTTTGCCGGGCAGATTCCGCACGAGAATATGGCCGACATGTACAACCGCGCTGATATCTTTGTGGCCCCAGGCCGTAAAACTGCCGGAGGCGAGGCCGACGGCGTACCCTCTGCCCTGGTGGAAGCGCTTGCCTTTGGTGTTACCGTTGTGGCCAGCGATCTGCCCGGCCATGCCGAGGCCGTGACAGACGGCGGCAACGGAAGGCTTGTGCCGCAGGACAACGTGGGCGCCCTTGCGGACGTGCTTGAATCGTTGGCCTCACACCCTGATGAACGCAAGCGGCTGGGTGATGCGGCGCGCAAATCTGTGTTTGCCCTGGCCGATGCCGACCGCACAGAGGCCCGGCTGACCGAACTGATCAAAAAAGCCTGCGGTAAAGTCTGATCCCAGTCGGGAGAGCGCCATGAATTTTGACGGAGTGCGCGTGCTGGTTGTGGGCGATGTGATGCTGGATCATTACATTGCCGGGCGGGTAAAAAGAATATCGCCAGAGGCCCCCGTACCCGTGGTCTCGGTGACAAAACGCTGGTCTGTGCCTGGCGGTGCGGCCAACGTGGCGCGCAATCTTGTCCGTTTTGGCGTGGATGTGGCCGTGGCTGGCGTTGTGGGGCAGGATGCCGCTGCCAGCGATCTGCGCGCCGCACTGGCTGCCGAGGGTATTGCCGATGGGCTTGCCGTCTCCGCCTTACGCCGTACTACCTGCAAAACACGCGTACTCGCCCAGGGGCAACAGTTGTTACGCCTGGATGAAGAGGTGTGCGTTCCACTTTCGGCAGACGAAGCCGAAGCACTTGAAGGGCGGGTGCTCTCCCTGCTAGAGGGGCGGCAGGTCGTGATTTTGTCCGACTACGCCAAGGGGGTGTTGCTTGAGGCGCCAAACGGCGTCAACCTGTGCCAGATTGTCATTGAAGCAGCACGCCGCCAGGGCATTGCCGTGCTTGTTGACCCCAAGGGCAGCGACTGGCAGCGGTATGCGGGGGCGCACTGTGTTACCCCAAATTCCGGTGAATTTGATGTGGCCTGCGGGCTTGAACCAGGGGCAAAGCTCGACAGGGCACAGCGCGAATCACTCGCAACCGGGCTGCGGCAGCGCTACGGCATTGAGCGGCTGCTGGTAACGCGCGGGCCCAGGGGCATGGCACTGTTCAGCCCCGGCGAAGCGCCCGTGTACTGTCATTCCGCAGTGCGCGAGGTGGCCGATGTTTCCGGCGCTGGCGATACCGCCATTGCGGCCCTGGCTGCCAGCGTGGGCAAGGGTTTGCCCTGGGCAGAAAGCATGCATCTCGCCAATGTCGCCGCCGGGGTTGCCACGGGCAAGATGGGTACGGCCCCGGTTTCGCTGGCCGAACTCAACGAAGCCCTGCGCGAGCAGGCCGATAATCCAAAACTTTTTTCACTGCCAAATCTTACCGAAAAAATTGAAGAATGGCGCAGAAAGGGCGAAAGCATCGTTTTTACCAACGGCTGTTTTGATCTGCTGCACCCCGGTCATATTTCACTTATCCGCCAAAGCGCCGCCCAGGGCGACCGCCTGATTGTGGGCCTGAACAGCGATGCCTCTGTGCGCCGCCTCAAGGGGCCCACGCGGCCCATCCAGAACGAAAGCAGCCGTGCGCTGCTGCTGGCGGCCTTGTCCGATGTTGACGCCATCGTGCTGTTTGATGAAGATACCCCCCTTGAGCTCATAACGGCCCTGCGCCCCGACGTGCTGGTTAAAGGCAGCGATTACACCCTTGATTCGGTTGTGGGCGCAGACGTGGTGCAGGAGGCTGGCGGCAGGGTGTACCTTGCCCGCCTGGTTGACGGTTGCAGCACCACCGGCATTGTGCGCAAGATTGATAACCAGCATGACTTGCCGTAACCAGAAGATGGCCTGCACCAGTTTATGCAACGCATATTTGCAGCCGATATAGGCGGAACAAACGCGCGTTTTGCCTTGTTTGCCGAGCATGAGGGCAACCTTGCGCTCAGGCTCGCTGTATGGGAACAATCGGCGGATCTGCACACTGCGCAAGATATGCTGCACATCATGCAACAACAGTTGCAGACCTCCTTGGCAGAGGGGGATGCTCTGGTCGTTGCCCTGGCTGGCCCAACGCAAGGATTACAGGGCAAGCTCACCAACGGCCCCTTGCGTGTAGACCTGAATGGAGTGGCGCAACGTCACAACCTTGCGTGCTGCCTGCTGATCAATGATTTTACCGCTCAGGCTTATGCCATGCTGACACCAGCGGGGGCCGGAGCCAAATTCGTGCGTGGCGGGGTGCGGGCAACTACCGATTCTGCTCAGACAAAGGCCATACTTGGCGCTGGCACGGGCCTTGGTGCGGCATCACTCGTTGGCTGCGGGTCTGCGGCGGGTAATGTTAGCTGGCTTGCGGTTCCTTCCGAGGCCGGACACGCTGCCTTTCCGTTTATGGGGGCAGAGGAGCATGCCTATCAGGGCTTTTTGGCGCGCGAACTGGGGTGTGACTTTCCCTCTGTGGAGAACGTGCTTTGCGGTGAAGGCCTTTCTGTGCTGCATTATTATCTTACAGGGCAGTTTTTTTATCCTCCGGCGGTGGGGGAGCAGGCACTTTCGCACGACACCCCCACGCTTCAGTGGTATGCGCGTTTATTGGGGCGTTTTTGCCGCCAGTGGATACTGAGCACGCTTTGCCTTGGCGGGCTATGGATTGCGGGCGGCATTGCGGCCAAAAATCCCCTGTGTGTGGAGCATCCCGCCTTTTTTCAGGAGCTTTCTGTGGGGGATGATGTTGGCGGAATTGTTGCCGCCACGCCCATTCTGCTGATAGCTGACGCAAACAGCGGTTTGTGGGGTGCTGCGCGCGCTGCCCTGGAGCACCAGCAATGGCAGGGGCTGGGCTCAAACGCTGAAACCTAGCATGCTGTTGCGCGCGCCACTGTTGAAATTCGGGTTTATGTCTTGACGCTTTTCTGAAAGTGGCGGATTCAACTTACAAGTGCAACACCCTCAAAGTTGAATGAAAAGGCAAGGTGGTATAGCCCTTTAGCCTCTCCATCCAACCAAAGATTGAAGGGCGTATGGGCTATGCACACCTTGCCAGGGAAGAACGGTACTACATCTGCCAGGCAGTGAAAAGTGGAACGTCACTGAGGGCCATAGCCAAAGCGATAGGCCGTAGCGTCTCAACTGTAAGCCGCGAACTTGCGCGAAATACCGGGGCGCGTGGCT
>NZ_JAYRGM010000012.1:0-87036 GCF_041907885.1 Desulfovibrio sp.
TAGCGGCAATGTGCCGCTTGAACTGGCGGCCTAGAAAATGCCTTGGGTTTAAGACACCCTATGAAGTTTTTTTAGAAGACGCCAATACCCAAGGACTGGGTGTTGCACTTTGAACTTGAAACCGCGTTTCATTTACCAGGGCAATCTATATTTACACTAACTGTTTTTTATATTTAAATGAATCTGAATACAATGTGACAATTCCAGTCTTACTTCAGGAACTATTCCCATGAAAAAAGACCTGCCAGAACAATTTATGTTATGGAATGGTTCCATAGATATTGCATCTTGCCTTTTGCAGCATCACGAGGACAACAGCTTTTCTATTACCGCTTCCAACAAGGCGCTCACTAAAATTCTTAAGAACAATATTGAGTTCGCCTCTCTTGAAGATATTATTGACGTTAAAAACTATTTATACAGTGCAATTGAAAATAAAAAGCTTGAAGAATGGACAGATTACAGTAGCAGCCTCAACCGTTTTTTCAATTGCCGCTGTCAGCCAATTGCAGAAGACGCGTGCGCGCTGTGGATTGCCGAGGCCGAGCACAAGTCCACAGACATTCTTGGCAATATTCCCATTGGCATTATCCGCCTGAGAATCGTCACTGGCTCTCATGGGCTCCACTGCTCTTACATGAACCGCGAGGCGCGCACCCTCACTGGCGTATCGGGGCACTGTGCGGGCAGCTATTTTACGATCAGCAAGATCATGCAGGTGGACGAGGCAGATGCAGAGCGTGTGGACAGCACCCTGGCCGCCTTTGTGCGTGGCAGCGAGGCGCACACCTTTGAATGCAGGCTCGCCCCTGCGCAGGCGCAAGGCCGATGGATTCGCGCACATCTAGCATGGATTATTGAGCAAAAGCTGCTGCAAATCGCTTTTTTGGATATCTCCAGTGAAAAGCAGACTGAAGCCCACAGCAGACAGAATCAGGCTCTGCTACAAAAAATTCTCGATACCACGCAGGCTTCCATCTTCTGGAAAGATGCCGAAAGGCGCTTCATTGGTGTGAACAGGTCTTTTCTGGAATATTATGGCTTTGGCTCAGAACAGGTGCTGCTGGGCAAAAATGATGAGGACATGGGCTGGCACAGCGATCCCGACCCCTATAAAAATGACGAACTGCGCGTTTTGCAGGGCGAAACCACCACCCGTGTACCCGGCATGTGCTTTTGCAAGGGCGAAAACCGCCACATTGTCGCCAGCAAAAGCCCGCTGATGGAAGATGGTAAAATTATCGGGCTGGTGGGCAGTTTCGAAGACGTTACAAGCGAGGTTCGGCTGCGCAACGATGTGGTAGAGCTGAATTCACGGTTGCAGACAGCCCTGGAAAAAGAACGCCAGGCCAACCATGCCAAGCTGGACTTTTTATTGCGCATGAGCCACGACATGCGCACACCGCTTACCACCATTATCGGCTATTCTGATATTGAGCTGAAAAAACGGCTCAAGCCTGAGCACATCAAGGTTTTTTCCACAATCAAGACCTGCTCGAATTTTCTTTTGGGCATCCTCTCTGACATTCTTGATCTGCAAAAAATTTCCAACGGCAAGGTCGATCTAAAACCGAACATCTGCACCAATGCGGCAAGCGCCAAAAACATTGAATCAATCATTCGACCGCAGGCTGAAGCAAAAGACATAACATTCATAACACATTTTAACTGCGCTGTATCAAGCTGCCATACACAGATAGACACGCGCAAAGTTCAACAGATTATTGTAAATTTGTTGAACAATGCGGTTAAATATACCCAGCCGGGCGGCACAATCATATGGCACAATGATGTAAGCGGCGAAGATGCCGACAGCATTACCGTAACGCACGTCATTTCAGACAACGGGCCTGGAATCAGCAAAGAATTTCAGGCCACCATGTACGCCCCCTTTACCCAGGAAAGCGCAAATTCCAGCTCTGGCAGCGGCCTTGGCCTGGCCATTGCCAAAAAGCTGGTGGACATTCTTGATGGCTCTATTTCCTGCGTCTCTGAGCCCGGCAAGGGAACAACATTTACCCTGATGTTGCCGCACAAAAAGGCCAGCAAGGACGACATCGCCGCCTATTACGACAAAGCCGTGCGGCAAACGGATACCGTGGAGCTCAAGGGAAAAAGAGCCCTGATCTGCGAAGACAACGAGATCAACAGCGAAATTCTGAAAGAACTGCTTGAAAATGAAGGCATGGCCTGCGATCAGGCTTTCAACGGTCAGGAAGCCGTTGAAATGGCAGGCAAAGGCCACTACCACATCGTACTGATGGATATTCGCATGCCAGTTATGGACGGCTATCAGGCCACGCGCGAAATTCGCGAATTTGACATGGAAACCCCCATTGTGGCCCTTTCTGCCAATGTTTTTTCGGACGAAATTCAAAACGCCTTTGAAGCAGGCATGGACGATTTTTTGGAAAAACCAATAGTTGTTCCCAAACTGCTTGCCACCCTGCGGCAGTTCCTTTCCTCCCCGGCCTGAGTGCCTGCTCTGGCCTGCGCCGCTTTAAACTCTTGACACACTGCCCTTGGCCAGCCCTGCTGCCACCTCTTTTTTTCTTCCCCTTGGGCGCTCTGCACCAAGATCACTTGCCATGTGTCTGCCAGTGGTTATTCTTACATGCAAGTATGGCTGTTGTTACGATCACGTGCCGCAAATCAGATTAATTCAATACGATATTACAGCCACACGGCACACTCATACAGCCAAGGTACACCCGTACCGGCCACTACTGCTTGCATAATTTATCACAGCCTGTACGGCTTTGCAGTTTGGCAGTATTGATGTACTGTTTTTATAGCACAGCACCCAATGGCACATTGCAGCACACCCTGCAATAACGTCTTCCTCCACAGTCACCCGGAGGCCAACTCCCCAAGGAGGCCAATGATGACAGCCGTTAAAAGTATCAGCGCACAGGCCCTGCGGCAAAAAGACCTCAAGCAGGCGCTCATCGTAGACGTGCGCAGCCCCATGGAATTTGCAGAAAAACGCCTCGCACTTCCGGCAACCCTGGCTCCGGTAACAGAGCTTGATCCGCACATGGTTGCCCTGCGCAGCGGGGCCTTGCCCGAAACCCCCATCTTTACCCTTTGTGCCAGCGGCAAGCGTGCGCAAACGGCTGCGGCCAAATTTGCCGAAGCCGGTTTTGCCGACGTAACCGTCATTGAAGGTGGCCTTGCCGCCTGCAAGGAGGCCGGTTTTGACACGGTTGGGCAGGCGCTGCCCAAGACCGGAGAAACCTCGCCCACCCTCGACAGACAGGTTCGTCTGGTGGCCGGAGCGCTCACAGCCCTTTTTGTGTTGCTGGGCCTTTTTGTACACAAGGCATTCTTGCTTGGCGCGCTCTTTATTGGCTGCGGACAGGTTTTTTCTGGCCTTACCAACTGGTGCGGCCTTGCGCTGCTGCTTACTCGTGCGCCCTGGAACAAAAAGGGCTGCGCGGGCGCTGCCTGCCCCATCGGTGCAGGCAAAAGCCCCGGCGCAAGCTGCCAGTAGCGCTGCTTGCAGAGATTGCCAGAATTTACACCAATGCCATTTGCAAAGGAGTTCGCCATGTCTGCACCCAACGTGCGCGGATTTTTTGATCCCGTCACCGCCACCTGGACATATGTGGTCTGGTCTGCAACAGACGCCCAGCGCCGTTGCGCCATCATAGACAGCGTGCTCGATTTCGATCTGCACGCCTGCCGCACGTCCACGGCTTCGGCAGATGCCGTCATCAATTTTGTTCGTCAGCAAAACCTGGTGGTCGAATGGATTCTTGAAACGCACATCCATGCCGACCACATTACAGCCGCCAGCCATATCAAGGAAAAAATGGGCGGCAAAATCGCCATCAGCAAACATATGCTGGATATCATCGCCACCTGGACGCCCATTTTTCAAACGCAGGAGGACACCCCGGCAGACGGCTCTGCCTTTGACCACCTGTTTGACAATGACGAAGAATTCACCATTGCCGACATGCCCGCAAAAATAATCCACACTCCCGGGCATACCCCGGCAGACACAACCTATATTGTGGGCAATGCAGCCTTTGTGGGTGACACCATCTTTCTGCCAGATGTGGGCTCAGGCAGATGTGACTTTCCCGGTGGTAGCGCAGAGGATTCTTACGATTCATCGCGCAAGCTCTTTGCCCTGCCAGACGACCTGCGCATCTATGTGGGGCACGACTACCCGCCCGAAGGCGTGCGCGGGCCGCAGTGCATGGCCACCGTTGCCGAGCAGAAAAACGCCAACGTGCGCCTCAACCAGCATGTGGGAAAGGCAGAATTTGTGGCCAAACGACGCGCCGACGACTCTGGCAAGGCTGTACCGCCGCTGATCTTGCCCTCGCTACAGGCCAACATGCGCACAGGCCGTTTTGGCAAGGCCGTTGGCGGCATGCAGTATGTGAAACTGCCGCTGAACCGCATGTAATACGGCCAGCAGCGCATACGCCAGCTTGAAACGGGCAACATGATTCCCCGTAACTGCAAGCCCCTCCGACACGAAAAATCTCGTGCCGGAGGGGCTAAACAGTGGGCTGTGCATGTACCATAGCGTCAGACAAGCAAAAGCGCTGCGCTCCCGAATTGCCAGAAAGGGCAAGGTTTAAAAAGGGCTGTACGCTTGCGCACTACTTCTTTTTGGCTTTGTCAGCCGCTGTATTTCCGTACACGGCCTGAGCCAGCGATACGGCAAAAGGCCCGGCCATGCCCGTGGGCGTGGTGTTGGTCAGCACTACAAAGGAAATGCCGTTGTTGCGATCCATAAAAAAATGGCTTCCGTAAGCGCCGCTCCAGCTCAGGGTTCCTTCGCCTGCGCCGTATTCAGCTTTTTCGGGGTGCAGCAGCACCGCCCCGCCAAAGCCAAAGCCCCAGCCGGGAGCCACCACGTCACTGTTTTTTCCTTCAGGCACATTCTGCCTTTGCGAAAATATGGGTGACACCTGATCGGCGGTCATGGCCCTGGCGGTTTGCGGCTTCAAAACCGGGCCGCCCTCTTGCCGCAGGGCTTCCAGAAATTTCAGGTAGTCAACAGCCGTACCCACCATTCCCGCCCCGCCAGAGGGAAAGGCCTGCTCATCCAGCGCGCGGCCCGGTTCATAGCGCGTGGCCGAATTGCCGTGGGGCACAATTTCTGTTTCTGCCATGAGGCGGGGCTTGCCATCGGCCCACACATAGGCAGCGGCAAGCATTTCGGGCTTGTCGGCCACAAAGCCCGTGGCAGTCATGCCCAGCGGGCCGGTAACAAGATTTTTGACCACTGCGGGCAGGGTGTCTCCTCCGGCTCTCGAAACAACCTCGCCCAGCACGTCAATGGCGAGAGAATATCGCCAGCCAGTGCCGGGCTCGTAATACAGCGGCACAGATGCGAGCCGCCAGATGTTTTCTTCAAGCGTGATAGGCGGGTTATCCAGACCGTCAGAGACCTCGGCCTGCGCCATGGGGCCGTCTGCCGGTTCCAGAAATCCGTATGAAAGCCCGGCAGTGTGGGTGAGCAGATTACGTATGGTAATGCCCTGCTCCACCTTGCCCCGAAACATGGGGGTGAACGAGGGAATCCAGCGGGTTACGGGATCATCCAACCCGATCATGCCCTGGTCTGCCAAGGCCAGAGCGGCCACGCTTACGACGGCCTTGCTCATGGAAGCCAGCCGAAAACGCGTATCAAGGCTCATGGCCTTGCCGTTTTCGCGGTCGGCCATGCCCACGGCCCGCTGGTACACAATCTGTCCATCACGGGCGGCCACAACAACCGCGCCCACAATCTGCTGTTGCGCCAGAGCATTGTGCAGCACGGCATCAAGGCGGCCCGACAAGGCGGCATCTGCCGATACGGCTTCTGGCTGCGCGGCATCTGCCGAGGGGGCAGACGGGCTGGCAGCACTGGCGCTGATTACGGCGGGGCCCCAGCCAGACCAAACACCAAGGGTGGCAACAAGCGTCACAATAAGGGGCAGGCCGCGCAGCCTGTCCGCCAATCCACACCGGCACTTCAACGTAAGAGCCATGCTGCCTCCCAGGGGTGAATGCGCTCTCGCAACTACCGCCGATTGAGCCATGTTTACCGGCATATGTAAATAGCTTCAGTCCCTTGGGTTGACGCTTAACAAACAGATAGCATTTTCATATGATACAGAACACGCAGGAGGACACCATGAATCCACTCTTCTCTCCCATAAAACTCAAAAATCTGAACCTGAACAACCGCATTGTTGTCCCTCCCATGGATCAGTATTCGGCAGAGGACGGCCTGCCCGTCAACTGGCATACCATGCACTACGGCAACCTTGCCGCATCCGGCGCTGGTCTGGTGATAGTGGAAGCAACCGCTGTGGAGCCTGCCGGGCGCATCTCGCCGCAGGATCTGGGCCTGTGGAATGACGCGCAGGAAGCCGCTCACAAGGGCATGCTTGATGCCATACGCTCGTATTCGTCAACGCCCATGGGCATTCAGATCGGGCATGCGGGACGCAAGGGTTCCACAGGCCGCCCGTGGGAAGGCGGCAAACCGCTGCCCCCCGACGGCGCTGGGTGGGAAATATGCGCGCCTTCGCCCCTGCCCTTTGCGCCGGGACACCAAACCCCGGCAGAGCTCACCGCCGCAGACATTGCCCGGCTCACAGAATCCTTTGTGGCTACAGCCAAACGGGCGGTACGCGCAGGGTACAACCTCATAGAACTGCACGCGGCCCACGGCTATCTGATGCACGAGTTTCTCTCGCCGCTCAGCAATGCCCGCACCGATGCCTACGGCGGCAGCCTCGAAAACAGAATGCGCTTTCCGCTCGAGGTGCTGGCAGCCGTGCTTGCCGCTGTTCCGGCCAACTACCCTGTGGGTGTGCGCGTTTCTGGCACAGACTTTATTGACGAAGGCTGGAATGTGCAGGAATGCGCCACTTTTGCCCAAACTCTGGAAAAAGCCGGTGCGGCCTACATTCACGTTTCTGGCGGCGGGCTTGCGCCAGAGCAGCGCATCAGCCTTGCGCCCGGCTATCAGGTTGGGCTTGCGGCTGCGGTCAGGGCGGCGGTAACCGAACTGCCCGTCATAGCCGTTGGCCTCATCACAGAACCAGAGCTTGCCGCCAGCATAGTGGTGACTGGTCAGGCCGATATGGTGGCCATTGGCCGCGCCATGATGTACGACCCGCGCTGGGTCTGGCACGCAGCGGCCGCCCTGGGGCAGACCATTGCCGCACCGCCGCAGTATCTGCGCTGCAAACCGCACAACGTAAAAGACCTGTTTGCCTGATCCTCGCCGCAGTCATTGCGCAGCATATAAAGACAGAAGGCCCGCATCTTCAGGATGTTGGGCCTTCTGTCTTTACTGCCATGTGCAGCAAAAAAAATTTGCAAACCTGCCAGCTAGGGCTTGTCCACCTTGGGGGTTCCGGTCTGATTCTCCGCTTCTGCCCGTCCCTCGGTCTGAGCCACAGCCGGCGATCCCTGCGCGCCCAAATCCTGCGTTTGCGCCTGTGCCCAGCCCCGGCGCAGCTGCCAGCGCGTGATGGTTTTGTTGCTGAACATGCGCAGCGGAATATAAAAAAGAATAAACCAGAAAACCATGCTCGGCTGGTTGCCAAACAAGGGCAAACTAAAGGGCAGCTCTGGGCTGATAAGGCCAAAGCGCAGCTTCATCCAGGCCAGCACAATGGGCACAGGCCACAGCGATGCCACAAACAGGGCATTGCTGAGCGAAAAATAGTAGCCAAAAGCCTCGTGACCCTGACGATTAACAGCCTTGAATGCCTCCTTGCCCGAATTCTGCAAGGCAGACTCGCTCAGCTCGTGGTAGTGGCGCATGTCGTCCTGCAACTGCTTCAGGCGTTTGCGGTGCATGCGCTGGGCCATGCGCAGGGTGGCGATGCCAACAAGGGCTGTCATCAGGGCAAGGGTGGCAGTGCCAATAAAGTAGGCAGCCTCTGGCTGCCCCACAATGCGGTACGGCAGCACAAAATACGGGTCAAGCCAGACCAGAAGTTCTTCCATAAGCTCGGCAGCTCCGTTATTTGCGCCGGGGGCGCTGTGCAGCACCGGCGCACGGGCGTGTTGATGGTTGTAAGCAAACGCAAACACTGCATCCCCTTGGGCATGCCAGGGAGATGCAGTGTTTGTTCATATATTCAGCTCTGTTCGGGCAATGCCCGAAATTAGCCAAACATCTTGATGTTGAAGAAACCGCGCAGAATGTAGTCCGTACCCACATACAGGGCCAGCACGATAAACAGGCGCTTCAACCAGATTTCAGAGAAGAAACGCGAGGTGTAGGGGCCAACAATGGAGCCCACGGCGATACCGGCCAGTTCAAGGCCAACCAGGTTCCAGTCCACCAGCGCGCCGTGCAGCATGAGGGTGGTGATACCGGTGATCATGCTGAGCAGCACGGCCAGAGCAGACGTACCGGCAGCCAGGTACATGGGCAGCTGGGTTACGCTGGTGATGAAGGGCACAAGCAAAAAGCCGCCGCCCACGCCAAGGAAGGCCGCGATGCTGGCGATAACCACGCCGCCCAGGAAGGGAACCAACGGATTGAAAGCAAATTCCACGCCGCAGAAGGTGAACTGGCAGGTGGTAAGGGTAAACTTGATGAGCTTCACGCCCGTGGGCACGGCAACGCCTTCAGCCTTGGACTTGGCGGCAGCTTCAAAAGCCTTGGCGGCTTCCTTGGCCTTGGCCTTGGAGCGCTGGCCTGCGGGCGAGGTTTCCCACATCAGGTACAGGCCCAACACCAGCACGAAAAGACCAAAATAGCCCTGGTAGGACGAGAAGTTCAGTTTGCCAGCGGTGAGCGAAACAGCGCCAAAAGCGCCCACAATGGAGCCAAGGCCCAGGGCGAAGCCCAGGGGCAGCACAAGGCGCTTCATGCGGTAGTAGCTGAACGTGCTGATAACGGCAGAAAGACCGGCGAGCATTTGGTTAGAGGCGCGCACCGAGTCGGTAACAGACTTGTTGAGCGGCGTTTTGCCAAAAGATTTGGCATACGCCCCAAGGCCGTGTACGGTCATGTGGCCCACGCCAGCCATAACGCCGCCAAAAGCGCCCACGGTCGAGAAAATCCAGCCCACCCACAAGGCCCAGCCAAAGGCCAGAATCATGTTGACCTTGGGGCCGCCGGGAATACCCAGATAGCCGGGTTCGGCCTGCATGTTCAGGGTTTCAGGGGCGGTCTCCACCTGTTTGGCAATGGCATTGGCAAGCACGCTGCCATCGGCAGCAAAGGCTGCGCTGGCGGCCAGCACCGCAAGCGAGGCTACTACGCCCAAAAGAATCCATTTGTTTTTCATTCCAACTCCTCCCGATCAACGCTGCGCACGCGCAACGGATTATAATGCCGGAAAACGCCCCTCAAAGCGGATTCCTAAAAAAACACATGTACCCATGTGAGCAGCCACTGTGGAAAAACGCCCCACAGCACCACACCTGCCAGACAGAACAGAAGAACCGCCCTCACACCCGCACCGCCCGAGGCTGCCTGAATAGGTGCGGGGTGATTTGCCGGGGCGTCCTGCATATACATGCGTCGTGCCACGCCAAGATAATACCAGGCCGAGATGGTGCTGCTGACCACAGCCACAAGCACCGTCATCGTGTATCCTGCCGCAAAGGCTTCTTTAAAGAGCATGAATTTGCCCATAAAGCCCGCAGTCGGCGGAATGCCCGTCAGTGAAAAAAGAAAAACCAGCATGGCCGCAGCCAGGGCGGGATGCCGCGCGGCAAGGCCGGCGTAGTCATCCAGGTCTTCCCCCGCATCGGCCAGGGGATTATTGCCCAGTTTTTGCCCGTACACGGCAAGGTAGCCCATGATGGCAAAGGCCCCCATGTTCATGCACAGATAAATGGTCAAATACGCGGCTGTGGCGCGTAGCCCACCGGCAGTGCCAGCGGCGATTCCCAACAGCGCATAACCCGCATGGGCTATGGCCGAATACGCCAGCATGCGCTTGAGGCTGGTTTGCATAACAGCGGCAATATTGCCCAGAAGCATTGTCAATGCGGCCATGAGCGCCAACGCCCCGCTCCACTGAGCGCCCAGCTGCGGCAGGGCCATGACCAGAACGCGCGCAAGCACGGCAAAGCTGGCCGTTTTGGCCGCCACCGACATAAAGGCGGTCACGGTTGTGGGCGCGCCTTCGTACACGTCGGGAACCCACACATGAAAGGGCGCGGCTGCCACCTTGAAACCCATGCCTGCCAGCATTAGGGCCAAAGCAACAACCAGGGCGGGCAGCGTTTGCCCGTTTGCGGCAACGGGCAAGGCAGCGGCGATCTGCGCCAGCTCTGTGTGCCCGGTAAGCCCATACAGCAGGGACATGCCAAACAGCAACAGTGCCGAAGCGAAACTGCCCATCAAAAAGTATTTGATAGCCGATTCGCTGCTGCGCGTATCGCTGGTGCGCAGGGCAGCCAGGGCATAGATGGGCAGTGCCATGAGCTCAAGGCCCAGATAAAGCACAATAAGGTCGCCTGCCGATGCCATGACGCACATACCCAATGTTGAACACACCGCAAGGCAGTAATATTCACCCTGACGCATTTGGGCATGTGAAAAAAAACTTTCGCTCATTAACGCCGTAAATGCAAGTGCCATGACGCAAACAGCTTTAAAGAGTGCGCCAAAGCCATCGGCGCGGAACATTCCGTCAAAAGCAGCTACTCCACCGCCAGCAGAAACCGCCACAAGGGACGCAAGGGTCGCCACTGCGCCAACCACCGTCAACCATTGCAGAAATGCCCTCTCTTTGGGAAAGAACATGTCGCTGCACAGCAAACCGATGGCCGTGACCAAGAGCGTCAGCTCCGGCAGCAGGGCCGGAAGATCTTTCAGCAACGGCAGGGCCGAAAGAGGCGCTACGGATATGGCTGTCATGATAGCTCCTATGGTGTTGCCCTTGTGCTGCGGGGCACTTGCCCCTGTGGGGCTGTGCCTCGCCTGCGACCCTGGGCCGGGCCGCTATCAATTACTGTGCCTGAGCCGCTGGCGGCCTGTGCCGCGCGGCCCACAGCCTGTCTAGTTTACAGAAAAAGCCGCAAAGGCCTGCTGGGTATCTGTCACCAGATGTTCCACCGAGGCGTGCATGTATTCCAGCAACACATTGGGGAAAATACCAATGCCAATGATCAGCACGGCCATGACCAGCAGTATGGCTACCTCGCGCATATCCAGCGTTTCGCCAGCCAGCCCGCTCACGGTTTCTGAAACCTTGCGGAAAAACACCCGCTGATACAGCCACAGCATGTACCACGCGCCCAGTATCAGGCCAGACGATGCCACCACCGCCGCCCAGGGCGCACGCTCAAACCCGCCGAGCAGAATAAGGAATTCGCCCACAAAACCGTTTGTGCCGGGCAGGCCCACCGCAGCCAGCGTAAAAAGCATGAAGAACGCCGACAGCAGGGGCATGACAGAGGCAAGCCCGCCGTACACGCGTATCTCGCGGGTGTGGGTGCGGTCGTACAGCATGCCCACTCCCAAAAAGAGCGCGCCCGTCACTATGCCGTGGTTGATCATCTGCAAAATGGAACCTTCCACGCCCTTTTGCGTCAGCGCAAACATGCCCAGGGTCACAAAACCCATGTGGCTCACCGAGCTGTAGGCAATCAGCCGTTTTACGTCGGTCTGCGCCAGGCAGACCAGCGCACCGTACACAATGGCGATTACAGAAAGCACCAGCATGGGCTTGAGCAGCACCCAGGCCGCATAGGGAAACAGCGGCAGCGAAAAGCGCAAAAAGCCGTAAGCGCCCATTTTGATAAGCACGCCCGCCAGAATTACCGAGGCAGCCGTGGGCGCTTCGGTATGCGCATCGGGCAGCCATGTGTGTACGGGCCACATGGGAACCTTGACCGCAAAGGCCGCAAAAAACGCCCAGAAAAGCAGCAGTTGCAGCCGGGGATCAAAGCTGTTGCGTGCAAGGGCCGCAATATCAAAGGTATGCCCGCCCTTGAGGTACAGCGTGATGATACCCAGCAGCATAAGCAGACTGCCCAGCAACGTGTACAAAAAGAATTTAACCGTGGCGTAAATGCGGCGCGGCCCGCCCCATACGCCGATGAGCAGAAACATGGGAATGAGCATGGCTTCCCAGAAAATATAGAACAGCATGAGGTCGGTGGCGCAAAACACGCCCACCATGGCGCTTTCAAGCAGCAGCAGGCTGATGAAAAACTCCTTGGCCTTGACCGTGATACTTTTGTACGAAACCGCCACACCCATAAGCGTTATGAGGGCCGTAAGCGGCAGAAAAAGCACGCTTATACCGTCCACGCCCAGGGCGTAACTGATGTTCAGGCTTTCTATCCAGGGGTGGTGTTCCACCAGTTGCATCTGCCACAGGCCTTTATCAAAACGGCTCAGGGCCACAAAGCTGAGGCACAGTTCAAGCAGGCACACGGCAAGCGTGCCAAGCCTGATGGCAAGCTCGTTGCGGCGCGAAACAGCCAGCAGGGAAAGCCCACCCGCCAGAGGCACAATGATGAGCAAGGAAAGAACAGGTACAGACATGCGATCTCCCCGCCGTTGTTAGGAAAAAATGCCCAGTTGCAAGACCAGCAAAAGCGCGGCAACGCCGCCTGCCAGCCACGCCAGAGAGTGCGCCACCTGCCCGTCCTGAAGCCTGCGCAGGCTTGTGGAAAGCCTGCCAATGGCACGCGGCACGCCGTTGACCACACCATCTATGCCCCGCGTGTCCACCACGCGCAGCAGCACGTTGTCTGCCAGCCACAGTGCGGGGCGCACCAGGCAGGCCACATAGATTTCGTCCACCCAGTACTTGTGCGAAAACAAACGGTACAGGCCCGCAAAGGTGCTGGCCACCTTGCCCGGCAGTTCGGGTCTGCGGCAGTACATAAGCCACGCCAGGCTGATGCCCGCCACGCCCGCCGCCACAGAAACAGCCATAAGCCCAAGCTCGACACTGGCTGACACATGCACGTGCGGATGCCCCGTCACCGGCGCAAGAAATTCCGCCCAGTGGTTGGAGCCGCCCAAAACATGCGGAATGCCCAGCCAGCCAGAGGCCACAGCCCCCACGGCCAGCACCAGCAGAGGAACCGTTACCACAAGCGGCGATTCGTGCAGGTGTTCGCGCTGGTGATGCGTGCCCCTGAATTCACCTGTAAAGACGCTGAAATACAGACGGAAGGAATAAAATGCCGTCATAAATGCCACCAGCACGCCCACGCCCCAGGCCAGGTAGCCTGTAAACGTACCGGCATTGAAGGCCATGAGCAGAATCTCATCCTTGCTGAAAAACCCGGCCAGCCCCGGCACACCCGCAATGGAGAGCGAGGCCAGCAAAAAGGTGGCGTTGGTCACGGGCATGTGTTTGCCCAGGCCACCCATGGAGCGCATATCCTGCTCGTGGTGCATGCCCAGAATCACAGAGCCGCAGCCAAGGAACAGCAATGCCTTGAAAAAGGCGTGCGTGAACAGATGGAACACCCCGGCCCCGTATGCACCCACGCCACAGGCAATGAACATGTAGGCAAGCTGGCTGATGGTGGAATAGGCCACCACCCTTTTGATGTCGGTCTGCGTGAGAGCGATGGTGGCGGCAAACAGGGTTGTCACCGCGCCCACCACGGTAATGACGGCCAGGGCCGTGGGCGAAAGCGCAAACAGGGCATTGCAGCGCGCCAGCATAAACACGCCCGCCGTAACCATGGTGGCCGCGTGGATAAGCGCGCTCACCGGGGTGGGGCCTTCCATGGCATCGGGCAGCCATACGTGCAGGGGCAGCTGGGCCGACTTGCCCACAGCGCCGCAAAACAGCAGCAGGCAGATGAGCGTGGGCGCGCTGACCACATGGCCCGCCAGGGTAAAGGTCATGCCCTCAAGCACGGCTGCCCTGGGCAACACATCCGCATAGTGCAGGCTGCCAAATACGCCAAAGATGCAAAACAGCCCCAGCAAAAAGCCAAAGTCGCCAAACCTGTTGACGATAAAGGCCTTTTTTCCAGCGTCTGAGGCAGAATCCTTTTCGTAATAAAAGCCGATGAGCAGATAGGACGAAAGGCCCACCGCCTCCCAGCCAAAAAAGAGCTGCAAAAAGTTGTTGCCCATAACCAGCATGAGCATGGAAAAGGAAAACAGGCCAAGATAGGCAAAAAAGCGGTAATAGCCTTTTTCGCCCCGCATGTAGCCAACGGAATAGATATGCACAAGGGTGCTCACGCTGGTCACAACCACCAGCATCACCGCTGTGAGCTGATCCACCAGAAAGCCAAAGGTCACGCGCAGATTGCCAGAGGCTATCCAGGTGTGCATATCGGCATTGACCACCGTGCCACCCAGCACATCGCGCAGGGCCAGCAACGCGCAGACCAGCGAGGTGACAATACCGGCAATGGGCAGCCAGTGCGCACGTTCGCCCCAGTATCGGCCACAAATCAGGGTAAGTGCAAAGGCCAGCAAGGGACAAAAGGGAATAAGCAGCAAATATATTGGCATGTTACCCCCGCATGGTGGTGATGTGTTCACTGCGCACGCTTCTGCGGCTGCGGAACAGGCAGATCACAATGCCCAGCCCCACGGCTGCCTCGCAGGCGGCCACGGTAATGATGAACACGGTAAAAGCCTGCCCGCGCAGAGCGTCCATAAAATAGCTCATGGCAACCAGATTGAGGTTGACCCCGTTGAGCATCAACTCAAGCGAAAGCAGCATGACTATGATGTTGCGGCGCGTGAGAAAACCGGCCACGCCTATGCAAAACAGCACCGTTGCCAGCGCCATGTACCAGGAAAGGGGAATCACGCCGCGCCTCCTTGGTCATTGTTGCCGTGCACACACTGACAGCTCCCGTCCTGCTGTTCCTGGGCAGGAACGGCAGCAGGCTGCTTGCGCGCCAGGGTCAGGGCCGCCACCAGTGCTATCAGCAGCAGCACGCCCGCAATTTCAAGCGAGAGAAAATGGTGGGTAAACAGCTCGCGGCTCAGGGCTTTGGTGTGCGTTACCTCACTCAGGGTCTCAAGGGGCCACGCGCCCTTGGCCCCCGGCACAAATCCTGCCACGCCCCACAACATGCCGCCACAAAGTGCGGCGGCCAGGGCATAGCCCACCACGGGCGTTGGCGTAAGGGCTGGCAGGCGCAGCTCGCGTTGCAGATTCACCAGAAAGAGCACAAACAGGTACATGACCAGAATGGCCCCGGCGTAAACGATAATCTGAATGGCAGCCAGAAACTCGGCCTGCAATGTCAGATACACCGCCGCCATGTGGAAGAAGAGCAACAGCACCAACAACACGCAATGTATGGGATTGCACAGGCTTATGGCCAGCACCCCGCACACGGTGATAACAAGGGCGCAGTAGAGAAAAAATATTTCACCAAACACTGTTCCACCTCCGCAGTGGACTTGCGCTCTGATCCAGAATCCCCCCGCAGGGAGGCCTGCCGTACGTCCGGCCCGCGCTTGCGGCAGGGCATGCCGCGTTTTTTGCCAGCACCGTACCCCTCTCCAGAATCTGCTCCATGGCCGGGCGCATCAGCCGCCAGCTCATGCCTTTGCCCCGCCCTGCCCTGCTGCGGGCGTTGCCTGATTCGGCGTGGCATCTACCTTGTTTTGCGCCGTGCGAAGATTTGCACCCACCCACTGCTCTGTGCCGTTCCATTCCGAATCCACAGGCACGCGCTTGGCATGGGCAAGCGTTCCTTCTGGCATGTTGCGGGGGCGGCACAGGGGGTTCACATAGTCGCTCATGTCGCCTTTCTGGGCTGCAAATTCGTCCCAGTTGTCCAGCAGGGCCTGCTTGTCAAACCTGAAGGCGGCCCGGCCATTGGCGGCGTAGGCGTACACCTCTGTAAGCACAATGGCATTTACCGGGCAGACCTCGGCGCAGTAGCCGCAGAAGATGCAGCGCAGAGCGTCGATGTTGTAAGCCTGCACCACCCGGCTGTTATCTTGCGCACGGCTCCAGCGAATGCGTATGCAGTGCGAGGGGCACACCCGCGCGCAGCGCATGCAGGCAACACAGCGGCTGTCGCCGGTTGCGGCATCGCGCACCAGGGCATGCCGCCCGCGAAAACCGGCGGCAACCACGGGTTTTTCTTCCGGGTACTGCCGCGTGATGGGGCGGTTGAACATGCGCCGCAAGGTCAGGGCCATGCCCTGGGCTATTTCTGTCTGCAACAGGGTTTGCAGCCAGTTGCGGGGCGCTTTGTACGTAATCTGCATGTTTGCTCTCCTCGTAACAGGCCTAGGGCCTGTTACAACTATGAGAAATTTTGTTCTCCACCAAGAAAGGGAACCTTTTCATGAAGGGAGTGTACTCTTCCAGTACTCGACCGGAATAAAAAGGCTTCCTGACGCAGGCAGAGGGAAAAAGAGCCATAGTGGTAACAGGTCCTAGCCCAGAAGGGCCTTGCCCAGAGCAGTGATCACAATATTGAAAAGCGCCAGGGGTATGAGCACCTTCCAGCCAAGGGCCATGAGCTGGTCGTAGCGGTAGCGCGGCAGGGTGGCACGCACCCAGAAAAAGAAGAACATGACCCCGTAAACCTTGAGCACCAGCCAGAAAGGCGGGAAAAAGCCCAGCTCCACCGGCCCGCGCCAGCCGCCCAGAAAGCACACCACGCCCACGGTGGCCATTACGAACATGGATGTGTATTCGGCCATGAAAAACAGGGCGTAGCGCATGCCGCTGTACTCCGTGCAATAGCCGGAGACGAGCTCGCTTTCCGCTTCGGGCAGGTCAAAGGGCACGCGGTTGGTTTCGGCCAGCATGGCCACGCAGAAGATGAAGAAGCCAATGCACTGGCGGAAGGCAAACATGCCAAAAAACGACTGGCCCTGCGCCGCCACAATGTCGCCCAGATTGAGAGAGCCAGAGAGCAGCATAACGCCCACGAGGCTCAGGCCCATGGCGATTTCGTAGCTGATAACCTGGGCCGAAGCGCGCAGCCCGCCCAAAAAACTGAATTTGGAATTGGAAGCCCAGCCAGCCAGCACCACGCCGTAGCCCCCAAGGGAACTCATGGCAAAAACAAAGAGCAGGCCGATATTGATGTTGGAAAGCGCCCAGCCCTCTGCCCAGGGCAGAATGGCCAGCGAGGCAAAGGCAGGCACAAGGCAGATGATGGGAGCCAGCATGAATATGGGCTTGTCTGCCTCTGAGGGAATGATGTCTTCTTTAAAAAAGCTCTTGATGCCGTCTGCAATGGGTTGCAGCAAACCAAGCCAGCCCACGCGGGTGGGGCCCATACGCATTTGCATATGGCCGATGACCTTGCGCTCAAAGTAGGTGGCATAGGCCACGTGCAGCAGCACAACTACCAGAAGCACGACAAGTTGCAGCACAATTACCAGAACATTCATGGTTTCCCTGCCAGAGTTGTTTAGCCGTAAACCCTATACTGTCTTCAGGCCATTTCTTTGCCGAAACGGCCTAGCGGTCTGATTCTCCCAACACCACGTCCATGCTGCCGATATTGGCGATAAGGTCGGCAATGAGCCCGCCGGGAGCAATGCTTGCCAGCGCGCCAATGTGGATAAAGGACGGCCCGCGCACGTGCATGCGGTAGGGTCTGCTGCTGCCGTCGCTCACAAAGTAGAAGCCAAGCTCGCCCTTGGGAGCCTCGGTGGCCACGTACACATCGCCGGGCATGTAGATATTGTTGTCGTGTATGACCTGCCGCAGGCTGCCGCCAAAAAGAGCGGTTTCGGCCTGGCTGCGCCACGCCCTGTAAGGCATGAGCAGATCGGGGGCATCGGCGGCAAGGGTTGCGCCGGGGGGCAGGTTGTCCACACACTGCTGCAAGATGCGCACAGACTGGCGCATTTCTTCCATACGGCAGCGGTAGCGGGCATAGATGTCGCCATCGCTGCCAAGGGGAACCTCAAAATCCACCAGATCATAGGCATCGTAGGGTTCGTGCTTGCGCACATCGTAATCCACGCCCGAACCGCGCAAACAGGCCCCGGTAAGGCCCAGCCCCAGCGCCTCTTCGCCGCTCAGCACGCCCACGCCCACGGTACGCTGCAACCAGATGCGGTTGGTGTCGAGCAGGGTTTCGTACTCTTCAATACGCCGGGGAAAGATGTTCAAAAAGTCCTGCAAGCCGTCCATAAACCGGCCTGTCACGTCCTGCCGCACGCCGCCGATACGCGGATAGGTCAGGGTAAGGCGCGCGCCGCACAGGTCTTCAAACAGGTCGAGCAGCATTTCGCGCTCGCGGAAGCAGTACAAAAAGACTGTCATGGCGCCGATGTCGAGCGCGTGGGTGGCAAGCCAGAGCAAATGCGAGCACAGGCGCGACATTTCGCAGGCAATGGTGCGTATGTAGCGGGCGCGCAGCGGGGCTTCCACACCCAGCAGTTTTTCTACCGCCAGGCAGTAGCCCGTATTGTTGGACATGGCGGCGATGTAGTCGAGCCGGTCGGTGAGGGTGAGGGCTTGGGCGTAGGTGAAGGTTTCGGCCATTTTTTCAAAGCCACGGTGCAGATAGCCCACCTGCGGGTCGCAGCTCAGAATGGTTTCGCCCTCAAGCTCAAGGTCGAGGCGCAGCACGCCGTGCGTGGCGGGGTGCTGTGGGCCAAGGCGCAGGCTGGTGCGGTCTTCGTTGCCTTCGTCAAAACAGTCAAAGTCATCCCCGCCCTGGGGCACGCTGCCGCCCAGCAGTTCCTGCGCGCTTTGCCGCCCCACGGGCTGGCCGTGGCGCACGGGGCATTCAATGCTCTCTTTGCGGATTTCGCTCATGCCTCGTCTCCTCCCTGCCAGCTCAGGGCATCCGCCTCTTTGGCATGCTCTTGCAACTCGGTCAGGCCCGGCCATTCCGGCACGCCACGCGAGGGAATGCGCACTGGATAGGTTTTGCGCAGCGGGTGGCCCTGCCAGTCATCGGGCAGCAGAATACGGCGCAGATCGGGATGCCCCCTGAAGTGTATGCCCATGAGGTCATAAACCTCGCGCTCAAGCCAGTTTGCCACAGGCCACAGCGGCACGGCAGAATCAATGCCCGCCTCCGGGTCGTCCAGCTGGGCGCGCAGGCGCAGGGCAATGCGCTGGTTTACCGAATACAGGTTGTACACCACCTCAAACGCAGCAAGGCCATCCTCGTGACGGCGGCTGTTATCCACCCCGCAGAGCGAGCGCAGGTGCATCAGGTCAAGGTGCTGCCGGGCGTACACCAGCACGTCAAGAATACGATCGTGGCGCAGCAGCACGGCCACCTGGCCGCGATGCTCCCTGATGTCGAGCACTTCCTGAGGAAAAGCCTCACGCAGCAAACGCGCTATCTCCAGGGACTCCATCGAAATTGCTCCTTGTTGATTTTCTCCTGCAACTTGATAAAGCCGTCAAAAAGCGCCTCTGGTCGCGGGGGGCAGCCCGGCACGTACACGTCTACCGGCACAATCTGATCCACACCCTGGGTTACGGCATACGACTGAAAAAGCCCGCCGCTGCACGCGCAGCTGCCCATGGCAAGCACATAGCGCGGTTCGGGCATCTGGTCGTAAACCCGCCGCAGCACCGGGGCCATTTTTTTGCTCAGGGTTCCGGCCACCACCATGCAGTCGGCCTGCCGGGGGCTGGCGCGAAAAATGATGCCAAAACGGTCAAGATCGTGGGTGGATGCGCCCGTGGCCATCATTTCGATGGCACAGCAGGCAAGGCCAAAGGTCACCGGCCAGATGGAACCGCACCGCCCCCAGTTGACCAGGGCGTTGAGCGGCCCAAGCACGGCATTGGCCCCGGGAAAAAACCGCAGGCCGTCCTTGTGTACCACAAGGGGCTGGCCATCGTGCGCAGCGGGGCGCGTAACTACTTCACCCATTCGAAAGCCCCCTTTTTCCAGGCATAGGCATAGGCCAGTACCAGCAGGGTCATGAAGGTAAGCATTTCTACCAGCCCAAGGCTGCCCAGACGCACAAACTCCACCGCCCAGGTGTAGAGGTAGATGGCTTCCACATCGATGATGACAAAAAGAATGGCAACGTAATAAAATTTGATGGAAAAACGCGTGCGGGGCGCAGCGGTGGGCTCGTTGCCGGACTCATAAGGCATGAGCTTTTCGCGATAGGGCCGACGCATGCGGAAAAACCGCCCGAAAAACAGTGTGAGCACGCCAAACAGCAGCGCAATGATCAGCAGCAGCAAAATGGCAAGATACTCTTCTCCGGCAACCGTGCGCACCATAAAAAGCCACCTTGTTGAATTTCCTGGCAATCCCGGCTGGCCATTGTCGCAGGCCTGTTCCGCCCTCCCCTTTTGTGGCCGGGGATCGTGCGGCGGGGTACACCCTGCCTGCGGCAATGCTGCTTCTGCGCTGGCCGGAGCCATAAATACCCCGGCCAGCGGCAGCAAACATCCGTTACATTACGGCATCAGGCCCGCAGCAGGCCCGCATGCCAGCAACACCTACAGACCGGCAGGCCTGTTACGCTGAATCTGCTCTGCAAACTGCTGCCTTTTGTCCTGGCTGGCCGCGTCGGGCGAGGAAAATTGCAGGCAGCTCATGGCGCAGGTGGTCACACAGGCGGGCTTGAGGCCCTGATCTATGCGGTCGCGGCACAGGTCGCACTTGTCCACCTTGCCGGTCTGGGCATTCCACTGCGGCGCTGCCCAGGGGCAGGCAGTAATGCAGGCCTTGCAGCCCACGCAGAGCGTTTTTTCCACATAGACAATACCATCGTGCCTGCGGCGCATGGCCCCTGTGGGGCAAGCCTTGACGCACCACGGGTTTTCGCAGTGAAAGCACGAGGTGTACACAAAGCCCAGCGCGGGCTTGGGTTCTGTTTGCTCCACAGAAAGAACACGGCAAAAAAAGGCTCCCGGCCCGCCGTTGTGCAGGCTGCGGCACTGAACCTCGCAGGCCTTGCAGCCAATGCAGTCTGCCGAATTGTGCATGACAATATATTTGCTCATAACCATCCTCCCACGCTGCTCGGTGGGTTAGTGCCAAATATGTATCGCAGTATCAGGCTGTACCCGTGACTCCATCCGCAAAGGGCTGCTACACGCTGGCGCGTGCCACTTTTTGCAGGGTGACAAAGTGTTCCTGCATGGCCAGCCCGCCGCCGCCCATATCCTGCATATCAAGGCCGCCGCGCAGGCATTTGCTGTCAGAGATGCCCTGTTTGTAGGCCCGGCTTTCGCAGGGCAGGTCGTGCCCAAAACCGTGTACCACAAAGATGGCCTCCGGATGGATGGCAGAGGTTATCTTGACCCCCGCCTCGCCCATGGCATTGCCGGCACTGTCGAGCACACTCACCCTGTCGCCGGGGTTGATGCCTGCGGCCTTGGCCTTTTTGCTGTTGATCCACACGGTATTTTCGGGAACCTGCTCAAGCAGCAGCGGATTATTGATGGTATGCCCCTGGGTGTGAACGGCCACGCGCCCAAAGGTGATGCGGTAGGCCCCCTCAGGCGGCGAGGCGGGCGGGGTGTAGGGCGGCAGCATGTTGACGCCGCAGCCTTTGCCGTAGCCCTCGCTGGTCAGCTCAACCTTGCCCGATGCCGTGGGAAACGAGTAGGATTTCAAATCCACATACAAGGGGTCGCTCGTCAGCGAAACAAAGCCTTTATCGGTAAAGTCTGCACTGGTGAGGCCTGTGCCCTCAAGCTGATACCGCCACACATCCTCGGCGGTTTCAAAAGCCAGCTTGTCGAGACCAAGGCGCTTTGAAAGCCCGCTGATGATCTCCCAGTCGGCCCTGGAATCGTAGCGCGGCGGAATGGCGCGGTTGCGCACAAAAAACTGGGGCTTCAGGCCGTTCTTGGTGGCAATGATGCTCTCGCGCGAAAGATAGGTGGAAAGCGGCAGCACCACATCCGAATACCAGGCCGTGTCAGACCACGAAAACGTCACGCTCACCAGCAGATCAAGGCCGTCAAAGCGCTTGCGCAGGGCATCGGGATCGGGAAAGCCCTGCAAGGGATCGTGCCGCCAGGCTATGTAGGCCTTGACCGGGGCCGCGCCCTGCGGGGGATTGCTGATGGCATCAAAAGCCTTGTGCAGCAAGCCCTTGCCGGAATCAAAGGCCTTGTTGTCCGTACCCAGGCCATCGGCGCGCAGCCCCTTGGGGGCGGGGTACAGATCGACAAATTTTTTGAGTCCGGGCTTGCCGCATTCCTTGGGGGTGCGACCCGGCACAATACCGCCCTTGTTGCCCGCGCCGCCCAGAAGGGCCGTAATGACAAGCGCCGTGCGTGAAACCTGGAACGAATCGGCATAGCGCGAGGTCATCCAGCCGGGATGCCAGATGACATGCGGGGCCGCAGCAGCAAGAGCCTGAGCAAGGCGCACTATTGCCTGCGCGTCAACCTGGCACTGCTCTGCCGCCCACTCTGCCGTGTAGGGAGCCACAAACTGGGCAAGCTCTGCAAAGCCTGTGGTGTGGGCGTCCACATAATCCTTGTTGTACAGGTTTTGCGTAATGAGCGTGTTGATGATGCCCAGGTTAAAAGCATAGTCCGTGCCGGGGCGAATGAGCAGAAAATCGTTGGCCTTGGAGGCCGAAACATTGTGGCGGATGTCGATAACCGTCAACTTGCAGCCCTTGCGCAGGGCCTGCATGACAGTTCTGGCTTCGCCCAGATTGATGGCTTCAAAAATATTGCGGGTTTGCAGCACAATGTGTTTGCAGTTGGCAAAGTCGTTTACCGCCATGCCGCGCCCAAGGCCCAGAACAGCCTTGCAGGCGTGGTGGGTATTCAGATCGCACGAAGTGCTGTGTGTACAGACATTGGGGGAACCAAGGCCGCGCATAAAGCCACGGTACAGGTCGGTAAAGGGGCCGTCGCGGTCTGACCACAGCACGGCTTCCTTGCCGTGTTGCTGCTGCACGGCGGCGATTTTTTGGGCCACGTAGTCAAGGGCTTCGTCCCACGAAACTTTTTTCCACTTGCCCTCGCCCCGCTCGCCTACGCGAATAAGCGGAGTTTGCGGACACTCCGCCTCCCGCTCAAGGGCCTTGCCAGCTACGCCGCGCGCACACAGGGCCCCCTTGAGCGGGCTGTGCGGGTTGCCGTAAATCATACCCACAGCGCCGTCATTTATTTCTACCGAAATGGGACACCTGGCGGTGCACATTCCGCATACACTCTGAACCAACTGCATACTGCCCATAGTGCTTCTCTCGTGCGAATAAGAATGTTGACGTCTGCCAGCGGCAATGTAACGGGCCAGCCCCGAAACCATTTAAAAAAATGACTGCATATTCGCAGCTGCGCCATGCCAAAACGTACCAAGACCACCGCAACTGTACCAATTTTGTCAGATACAAGAATCAGGAAGCCTTGTCGTTAGCATAACTCAATTTTCATTTCTACCCACGTTCCTGTTTTCACACACTTTCTTTAAAGCTTAAATTAATTGTACTTTTTTTAATTTGAGTGACCACTCAACTTTTTTTTCATATGTATTCAGCATGTTACAGTTTACGCTTTTTTATACAATAGTGATAAAATATTAATTTCACACGCTCCCCGGACACCTGCCAACCTTTTTTCTTTTAAATTTTTTAAACAAGATGCGTTTCCCGCTAAAACACTACACAATACATGCGCCAGTCAAGCAATATGCATCATTCATACAAAAGAATAAGATCAAGTAATCAGATAACAAACAATATCAGGCATACCCAGCACCACAGCCGCAACACCCATTAAGCGGCGCGCGAACACGGTTACGGCCAAATCACGCAGATTGAGCTGGTATATGCAAGTGTGGACGTACAGAATCTGGCAGGGCTGCAACCGAGGGAAAATAGGCTGCGAAAAAAAGCGCGGGGTACAAAATATGAACCGGGAACCAGAGGAGGAAAAGAAAGGCAGAAGAAAAGCGGGGAAGCCTAGTCGGAAGAAGCGCCAAAGGCTGAGGCGAGAACAGAGATTTCATCAATCTGCTCTGCTGTCAGATCCTGAAGCGTAAAATTGGGCCGTGCAAGATAAAAGCCCTGAGCCAGATCAAACCCCAGAGCTATGACGCTTGCCAGTTCTTCGTGTGTTTCAACGCCCTCGGCAACGGTAAGTATGCCCTTGGAGCGGCAGTACACAAGAATATTGGATAAAAATTCTCTTTTGGAAGCTGGGGCCTTGTGTATGGAACGGATGAAGAAACTGTCGATCTTGAGAATTTCAGGCGAAATATTTAACAAGCGCAATGCGTTGGAGTGGGCGCAGCCAAAATCGTCAATGGCAATAAAGGCCGCCACCTCTGCCCTCAGCTCACGAATTTTGCGCGCCAGACCGTCCTCGCTGGTGGCTGTTTCGATTATTTCAAACACCATGTTCTGGCTGATTTCTTCATAACACGGGTGCAGACTGCGCAGTTCGTTCACATCCAGATATTGCGCAGAAATGGCGTTGAAGAAAATCTTTTTTCTTCCCAGCGATGCAAGGTGCTTGTCCATCCAGTCAAAAATCATCCTGAATGTCAGGTGCTCAAGCTGGGGCAGCTTTGACTGGGCTTCGGCCAGCTGCAACATATCGAGCGGCGAGGCAAAATGCGGCGTTGTGGAGCGCATGAGAGCTTCGTATCCGTAGATGGAGCCGTCTTTCAGGCTTACTATGGGCTGAAAGGCAAAGCGGATCAGCTGGCCCTCCAGCAGCTCGTCCAGGCGTTCCTGCCTGCTGAGAATATTGGCCTTTGCGCGGTAAATTTCGGGGTTGAAACGCATGAGCGTGCCGCGATTGAAGTTTTGCACTTCAAACATGGCGTGGCTGGCATAGTTCATGAGCACATCGCCGGTCATGGCGTCGCTGGGGTACACGGCAACCCCCAGTGATGCGCGTATGCGTACTATTTCACTGGGCAGATCAATGGTGGTATTCAGCAGGGTTTTGCGGTTGTCCTGGGCAAAGCGCATGGCGCTTTCTTCATTATCAAAACCGTGCGCGTAGACCGCAAATTCGTTGCCAGCGGTGCGCGCCAGCAGCACCGATTCGTTTTCGCACATGCGCAGGGCCTCAACAACCTTGCTGATGTACAGATCGCCGCAGTCATACCCGTGCGTATCGTTGACGTACTTGAGATTGTCGAGCCCGCACGAAAACAAAACCCCATACTTGCCCGGCTGCATCTGCAAAGCCTCGCGCAGCCCCCGCACAAAGGCCTTGCGGTTCATCAAACCGGTTTCAACGTCGTGGTTCTGGTCGTGCTCGACCTGTTTTTTGCATGTCTGGGCCTGATGGATAAGATAATTGAGCCCTTCCGACAGCTCTCCCAGATCGTCCACAGCGGGCATGGGATAGCCAGCGCTGAACAGCATCAACTGCCGGGCCAAGCGTCTGAGCTTGGCGTGCAGGCTTTCTAGGTGACTGGCAAGATTGCGGTGTTTTTGGGGCGGGCGGGCGGAAAGATCCCCCTCGGCAAGGGCAGCGGCATAGGCAGAAATTTCGGCGCAGGCGCGAGTGAGTTCGCACAGTTTTTCTGCACCCGGCTGCTGCCTGCACCCTTCAAATTCGGTCAGCGCGGCATCAAAACGCCCTTGCAGCAGGTTATCAAGCCCGGTCTCAATGTCCATGCGCGCGCCTCAAAAAAGAGCCTCAAGAAAAGTTGAAAAAAGCATACGCGGCATCAGCCCCGCACACGGGCTACGCATTGAGTTCAGCAAAACCGGCAACCTGGGCATTGGCCATACTTTGAAATACAGCCGCGCTCACGGCTTCGGGGTCGCACCCTTGGGGCAGATTTTCAAGCACGTATTCGCCAAGTGTTGCAGGCGTATCGTGGCTGTAACGGGCAAGGCAGTTGGCCACCGCAAGCAGGCGGGCCTCCATTTTAAAGCTGGTGGCAAGATCGGGCGCATGGTGCAGATTGATCGGCTCGGTGAGCACCAGGGGCAGCTTCCAGTGGTGCAGCACGGCTGCGCCAATGAGGGCATGGTCCATACCCCACCCGGTATTCTCTGCCTCAAAGGTTTCCATACCTTTAGCCTGCTCCAGCTCCACAATTTTTTCCCAAATATCCGGGCGCGAGGCCGCTAAAAACAGTTTGCCCACATCGTGCAGCAGGCCCGCTATATAGGCCTCGTCAGGAACCATCACCAGACGGTCTTCGGCTGTGGCATCTGGCCCGCAGGCCCCGGCAGCGCCGCCAAAAACATTTGCCAGCGCCCTGGCAATGGTAGCCACAGAAAGCAGGTGCTTCCAGAATTTGTTGGTATCAAACTCCTTGGGCAGCTGCGCCTCGCGGATAAACGACGACATACCCACCATCAGCACCAGCAGGCGCACCTCGCGCAGCCCCATGATACTGATGGCCCTTTGCAGGGTTGAAACCTTGAATTCCAGCCCATACGCTGCCGAATTGGCCACGGCAAGCACGCGCGTGGTCAGCCGGGGGCTTTGCTCGATGAGCGTAACCACCGACTTCAGGGAGGCGTTGGAACCCTCCTGTGTAACCGCAAACAGCAGGGGAAGCAGTTTGGGATCAAAAGGCAGCATGGGCGGATTTTGCAACAGCTTTTGCAAAAACAGTCTGCATTCTTTTTGTGCCTGCATAATAAATCCTGGCCAGGGTGCTGCCCCTGGACGCGGTAACACGATCTGCCCAGACCGAACGCCTGAGCTCCATACCAATCATATACAAAAATGCCAGACAAAGACAATAGGGACGCGATTTTTAATAACTAATACCAAATGATCCCTAAATTGTGCGTAGCAAGATGTAAAAGCAAATATTCAATCTGCGGGCAGTGCCAAAAACTGCACTCCAGACCATGCACGCCAAGCTCAAACAACATTGCAATAATCGTATAAAATAATTGAATAAAAACTCTTCACCCGCAACACAATGTAAACGCCTGCCCCTCAACACATACAAAACGATTACATGTTCACTGCTGCGCAGGAATAAATGGTTCCATTTACGCGCCACCACATACAGCAGGCTCTTTAGCGCTGCGTATGTGCCTGCCGGGCAAGCCCTCAATATACACTTAACACCACAGATACGTGCAAAATGCCGGGGCTGATTTCTACTTGATCGACAGAAGGTTGCACATTGAGCCCAATGACTGCGCGATGGCTGTTTATTCAAAAGGCAACGCCTTCACCCGGCTGGCGGAGCAACAGAAATAAAAAAATGCCGCAAAAAAAAGCCTTGCAAGCATAAAGACGACTGTTTCACTACGGCAAAAAAAATTCAAGCAAAAACTTTAGGGGTAAAAGAAAAAAAAGTTTTCACGAACAAAAAGCATGCACCATGGGTATATCTGCCGTGCAACTTACGGCTACAAAACTGGCTTTACGCCTGCTCTAAATAACAATGCCTCTCATTTTTTTTCGACAACAGTTTTACAACATTATCAAGAAAATATCCAAAACTAATTCTAGACTTTTTATAGACAATCTTCCTGCTTAAACTTGCAGTTCAAGGTACTCTAGCATCAAGGAGGCAACATTTGCCACCAGCCCGGCGGAGAGCATGGTTTCGTGTGTTCCTTCTGTCCAGCGCAAGGCTATGTTATCCTTGCTCAAAAACCGGTTCCACCCCTGATAGTCGTCGTTCAGCAGTATTTGCGGATTATTGGCAAAATCCAGCGCCCGCACCAGCAGTACCTTGCAATTCGAGGGGGTTGGCCGCTCGTATCGGGCTGCGGCAAGCGCGTTGCCCCGGTATGTCAGCAGCAGATTATCCATCTGCACCGCACTGAAACCTGCGGGCAAAAGCCCGCTTTTTTCGCCGCATTCCACAAGATAGGCAAGTTGTTGCTCGCGCGGCATGGTGCGCAGCTTTTGAGGATCAAAGGCAAGGCCTTCCTGCAATATTGTCTGCAACAGTTCAATATCGTCCTTCAATGCCATCTGCTTTGCGCGGGTATTGTCTGCCACTGAATCAAGAATTATCACAGGGCCAAGGCTGTGCCCCCGTGCCGCATGGAGACAGGCTGTTTCGTAGGCAAGCAGCCCGCCAAAGCTCCAGCCGCCAAAAATAATATTCTGGTTTTCAACCTTGAGTATTTCACCCAGATAATATTCCGCCAGGGTTTCGACGGTGTGCAGCTCTGTGGTGAGGGACGTGCGCTTCTCGCTAAAGCCCGCAGCTTCAACCGCGTACACCGTGTACTTGTGGGCAAGCTGCTGCGCAAGATCACTGTAACAGAACACGCTGCCACCAATGGGATGGAACAGAAAAAGGTTTTTGCCGCCGGGGCAGTGGCAAAGCCTGATAACCGGGCTTTCGCGCTTTTCGGTTTTGCCAGCCAGCAGCTCGGCCAGCTGGGCAATGCTTGCGTGGGTGAGCAGCTCGTTGACCGCCACATGCACGTTCATTTCCTTTTCAATCATGGCAATAAGCCTGATGGAAAGAATGCTGTGGCCTCCAAGGCTAAAAAAACCCGCCTCTGCGTCTGTCACGTCTTTGCCCAGCAGGCGCTTCCATATCTCGGCCAGTTTTTCTTCCACCGGCCCGGCAGGCTTGCGGCCTCCCCTGCTCTCCACGCTGCCAAGGGGCGAAGGCAGCGCTTTTTTATCTATCTTGCGGTTGATGGAAAAAGGCAGTTCCACCATGGGAACAAAATATTCGGGAACGCAATAGGGCGGCAAATGCCGCTCCAGATAGCTGCGCAAAACAGCTGTGTCCACCTGCCCCACCACATAGGCGGCAAGGCTTTTATCGGCCCCGGAACGATAACTATCGGCCACCACGGCCACCTGCCGCACACCGGGAAATTCCGCCACGGCCTTTTCCACCTCGCCAAGTTCAACCCGGTTGCCGCGAATTTTTACCTGCTGATCTTCGCGCCCCCGGTAGTAAACCAGGCCATTCTGCACAAAACCCTTGTCGCCCGTGCGGTAATAGCGCTGGCCGTCTTTTTCTATAAAGGCGCCAGGGGCTGCGTTGTTCAGGTATCCGCGCGACACACCCTCGCCAGAGATCCATAATTCGCCGGTTACGGAGTCGGGCAATGCGCAGCCATCCCTGTCCACCACATGGATACGCACGCCTTGCAGCGCCCTGCCGATGGGATAGGCGGTAAAATCCAGATAATTGCCCAGATCAATACGAAAGGCGCTGCTGTCCACCGTACACTCTGTTGGGCCGTACACGTTATACAGCACAACTCCCTCATTGCCGGGGATGGCGTAAAACTTGCGTATAACATCGGGGCGCAGCACCTCGCCAGCCAGCAGCAGGGCCTTGAGCGGCAGGGGCTGATGCTGCTCTGCCAGCCAGTCGGTGAGCACGTTGAAAAAAGCGGGGGTCATGTCGCACAGATCAAGCCCTTGCTCGCGTGCGCAGGCACAGAAAAGCGAAGGATTTTTGCGCTCCTCGTCCGAAAGCACATAAAGACTGTTGCCGCAAAAAATGGAAACAGCCAGCTGCTGCACCGAGGCATCAAAGGCAAGAGGGGCCACAAGGCCCACGCGTGCGCAGCCTGCCGCATAGGGCCGCAGGGCGCGCAAAATGTGCATGAGATTGCAGTGCTCTACCACCACGCCCTTGGGAACCCCGGTAGAACCGCTGGTGTACACGATATAGGCGGCCTGCGCCGGTTCGCAGACTGGCAGAGGCTGCCCGCCCACCAAAGGCAGATGCTGCACTCCAAAACGTGTGCAGGGCAACTGCTCGCCGCTGCCCCCACGACGGATGACCACATCGTACCGAAATGCCTGCTCGCCCTGCTGTCCGCTGCCCAGCCCAAGCACGCAGGGGGTGATCTTTACCTCCACAGGCACGGGGCACTGTGCCGCCCATTCCGCAAAAAAGCGGCGCGGCACAAAAAGCTCGTCTGAAGAATCGTGCCGCAGCAGCCCGCTCTGGTTGCCACTGGCGAGGGCATGGGCCTGCAAGGCAGAGCGCAGCTCGTCCTGCCTGTCCAGATCGCGCACCGCACCCACAAACAGCGTACCCTGAGCCGTCAAAACATCCACTGCCTGATTCAGCACTCTGCGCAGATAGTTGTAACCGGGAAAATTCTCCGCCACCCCGTTCAGCACAACAACGTCAAATGTCTGCCCTTCCAGAAGACGTATGTCGGCTGCCTCCATGCGCCGGGCTGTTACCACTGCGGGCACATCAAGACACGAAACCCGGCTCAGCTCGTTGCGGGCCAGGTCTATGGCCACATATTCACTGGCAGCACCGGCAAGGGCACGGGCAACAGCACCAGATCCACTGCCCACATCCAGCACCTTGCGGCCCGCGTTGCCGGGCAGGCCGTGCGCGAGGCCACACTTTTCAAGCACGGCAGCCGCCATGCGCGCCAGCTCGGCCTCCGGGCAGGGGCTTGCGTCAAAATCGCTTTTCCAGCCCATGTCGCTGCCCGCGTCTGCCACCTGCTCCCAGTATTCGGTGCTCACAAGGCCAGAACCTTTTTCTGCCGCATCCTCGTAATGTTGCGCATCAAGGCAGAGCACGTGCCGGATGCCGGGGTTTCTGTAATGAAAATATTCGGCATCACGCAGACAGGCGCTGTCGGCGATGATCAGGCTTGCGGGCCGCAGCATGGCCTCTTTGCGCGCCTGCGGATGCTCACGCTCAACCGGCAGATACACGGCCCCGGCACGCATGATGCCAAGAGCGGCGGCCAGATACATGGCTCCGCGCGCGCACAGCACCCCCACCACGGCTTCGCGGCCATAGCCGCGCGCCAGAATGAAACGCGCTATGCGCTCCGAAAAAACGTCCAGCTCACCAAAACGCAGGGCGCTTGTCCCTCCGGCGAGGGCAGGAGCATCGGGCTTGTTCGCCACAATGCTGCGAAACAGTTCCTCAAGGGTTGCGCACTGACCCCCTGCAAAATCCCGCGCATGCTCCACCATGCCGTCAGCGGCAGCTTGTGGTTCGCAGATGGCCGTGGTCGGGCTTTCCTTGTCGGGCACTCGCAACGCAAAATCAGCTAACTTCATCATGCCATCCCTTCAATGATGCCTTCAAGAAAGCGCCCGTAATATTCCAGCCAGTCTGCGGCTGTTTCAGCAGAAAGCTGCCGTGGATCAAACACAAACCGCAACAGGTAGTCTTCACCCTGCTCACGCACCGAGCACAGCAGGCCGTAGCCCCCCGCCTCTGCACCGCCCTGCCCTGCGGGGCTGTCTGCCACGGGTGAAACAAATTCAAAGCCCGTGTGCAGGCCGGTTTGCCACGGCTGATCCAGGTCATCAGCATGCCCAGTCGGGGTTCCGTGGGTTGCAGCCAGCTCGGCCTCTGTATGCGCCAGCAGATCATCAAAATCCATATTGTCGTCCAGCACAAAGGGCATCGCCCGCTCTGCACCAAGGCCCACCCATACCCGCTCCTGCTGGCTAACCCGGCCCATCAGCACCGCAAACACAGCCAGCAGCACCGCTGCCGGGCGTATACGCTTTTGCGCCGCAAGAGCGGTAACCGCCTGACGCAACCCCGCCGGGGTCACGGCCTCGCAGCTGGCAGAACTGGCGGCGCAGGCCGCGTATTGCGCTACCGGCAGGGGCGAGGGTGCAAAGCGCAGTGGCTCATCTGCCGGGCTGGTGGTCATGAGCTCAAGAATACGCACATAGTCACCGGCCATGCGCTGCACGTCGGCCTCGCTGAACAGGTCTGCGTAATATTCAAGGGCAAGGCCAATGGCCGCCCCAGTATCGCTGACAAAGATGGAAAGATCCGTCTTGCTGGCGCGCTTGCTGAACCGCAGTGTTTCAAACAGGCCCTGGCCCTGGGCGGCAAACTCAAAGTTCATGTACGAAAGTATCACTTCCGAAAGAGGCGATCTGTCGGGCCAGGTAGTCTGACGCAGATCGGCCAGCAGGCTGTTGAGAATGTAGCCCTTGTGCCGCATGCCCTCGTTGCTGACCTGACGTGTGGCCCGCAGCTGGGCGGCAAGCGGCAGTTCTGGATCAATACTGAAGCGCAGGGGCAGCACAGAGGCGAGCATGCCCACCGTATTGAGGTGCTCGCCGCGCGCGTCCACAGAAACGGCAATCACCAGATCCTGCGAACCTGTATAGGCATGGGCCAAAAGGCTCCATGCGCAGAGCGAAACCTGATAGTTTGTAAGCCCGGCCTTGCGTGCCAGTGCCTTGATGCCCTGCACCAGCTCTGGCGCAAGCACAAATTCATACATGCCGCCCCTGCCCGTACTTACCCTTGGGCGCGGGTGCGATGCTGGCAGATTGAGCTGCGGCAGTTCGCCGCTGTAGATGCGCTGCCAGTAAGCCGCAGCAACGGCATCGGGCCGGGTAACCTGCTGCCAGGCAATGTCCTTCATCTGGGCCGAAACTGGCTCAAGCGACTGGCCGTGGTACAGGCGGTACAGCTCTGTATTGAGCAACGACATGCTTCTGCCGTCGCCCAGGGCGTGGTGTACATCTATGAACAGCACCTTTTCGCCAGCATCGGTTTCAAGCAGAATGGCGCGGAAGCCCCCCTCGTTGCGCAGATCGAAAGGCCTGATGACATCGTCCTTCGACTCAAGGTCGGCAATGTGCCTTTGCTCCAGCGTAAATCCTGCAAACGGATGGACAATCATGGACGGACGCTCTGCCTCAAAGTCGCAGAAGGTCGTGCGCAGGGCCTCGTGCCGCTCCACCAGCTGCGCCAGCGCCCACTGAAGCCGGGCCGTGTCCACATCGTGCGGCATCACAAGAAATACCGGCAGGTTAAATCCCAGATCGCCCTCGCTGACCATATCGGCGTACAGAATGGCGAGCTGCTCGTTACCCACGGGATATTTGTCGAGCTGGGGCGTTGCCTGCGCTGCCTTTTGCCTCTGCGCGGCATCCACCGATACCGATGCCGAAGAGGGTGACGCCGCAGGGGCGGGTGCAGGCTGATGACCGGGCTGGTGCGAGGCTTGCTGCAAGGCAAGCGCACGGTCAACGATATCGCCCAGAGTGTCGCTTTCGAGCAGATCGGCCACGTTCAGGCTGAGCCCGGTGTCCTTTTCCAGCCGGTTGACGATGCGCGTGGCGGCAATGGAATCGCCGCCCAGATCAAAAAAGTCGTCGTCTCTGCTGAGCGGGCGGTCATAGCCAAGGCAGTCACGTATAACCTCAAGCAGTACAGCCTGATCGGCCTTGTCAGAGGCCCCAGCCTGTTGCGGCGCTGCCGGTGCAGATTCTGCCCCCGCAGCGGCTTCCGGCTTGGCATGACCAGCGGCAAGGGCGCAGTCAACAATATCGCCAAGGGTGTTGCTTTCCAGCAGATCCACCACATTCAGCGTGATGCCCGCGTCTTTTTCCAGCCGGTTGACGATGCGTGTGGCGGCAATGGAGTCGCCCCCCAGATCAAAAAAGTCGTCCTCTCTGGTAAGCGGGCGGTCATAACCAAGACAATCACGCATGATTTCAAGCAGATGATGCTCGTCTACCGGCACTACGACAGGTGCGCTGGCTGGCTGGCCCGACGCGGCAGGGGCAGTACCCCGCTCGGTTTGCAGACCTTGGGAAGCTTTGTCCGGCAGTCCATTAAGGCTGAAGGCTGCCGCATTTTCGCCGCTCATGCCCACAACCACGGTATCCTTGCCGCTGCCAAGGGCGGCAAGCAGCACTTCAAGGGCCTGCTGGGGCGCAAGCATGCCTGCGGCCTCCGGCCCTGTGCCCAGCCCCTCGCGGGCAGCCATGCCCACGCCCGACCAGGTGTTCCAGCAGATGGAAAGGGCTGGCAGGCCAAGGCCTGTGCGGTATCGGGCAAAGGCGTTCAAAAAGGCGTTGGCCGCCGTATAGTCGCTCTGCCCCGGCGCACCCACCAGAGCCGTGCGCGACGAAGCCAGCACAAAGAAGGCAAGGTTGTCGCCAAGAGTGGCCCGGTGCAGATTCCAGGTTCCCGCCACCTTGGGGGCCAGCACGGCCTCGTAATCCTGCCTGCGACTGGTGAGCAGATACCCCCTGCCCGCTACGCCCGCCGTATGGATGACACCCTGCACGGGGCCGACCTCGCTCCGAATTCTGGCAAAGGTGGCCTCTACCTGTGCGGTGTCTGTAATGTCACAGCGGTAGGCATCAAAAGGTACGCCGGGCAGCATGCCGGGCATGGCCTGACCGCTGCGGTGCAGCAGCACCACGCGCGCGCCGCAGTGCTCGTAAATCTGCCGTGCAAGGGTTAGGCCCATGCCGCCAAGACCGCCGGTAATCACCACGCAGCCCTTGTCGCCAGCAATGGACGCGGCAGCGGGCGCAACGGGCAGACCGGCAAGCTGGCGAACCCGCACCGAGCCATCGGCAGCCACCACATACGGCCCGTCAACGCAGCCAAGGCTGGCTGCCAGAGCCGCCGCACTGGCCGCCGGTTCAAGCTCCACATAGGCGCAGGAAATCCTGGGTTCTTCCCACGGCAGGCAAAGCAGCGGGCCCTGATGCAAGGCCGCGCCCAGCGCACCCTGCACATGCCCCGGCACAAATGCTCCCCCGCCCACCACCGTAACCCGCAAGCGATGGCGCAAACCGCCCCGGCAGATTTCCTGCAACAGGGCGCAAAGCGGCCACGCGGCATCCTGCCCGCCAGCCTGCGTATCAGGCAGGCAGAGCAGATGGTCAATGTCGGCGTCCAGAACTTCATTGGCAAGGGCGCGGGTGTTGTCTGCCTCCACAGGCCAGATACCCCGCGCGACAATCTGCGGGCCAAGAGCCTGCTTCAGGCCTGCCGCAAGCTCACCGCCCTGCCCGCCAAGCAGCAGAATCTTTTCCGTTTTCGAAGGCTGGGCCTCCACGGCGGCATTTTTCCAGTCAATGCCGTACAGTTCCGGCCTTGGCGGTTGCGCACTGGCCGCACCCTGACGCAGAACCATGAACACCATGCCCCTGAGCTCCACAAGCGCCCTGCCAGAGGCGTCAGCCACCGTGCAATCTGCCGTGATCATGCCCTGCTGCCGCTCGGTAACGCGCACCAGCGCCCAGGCCTGCGCGGTCAGGGGGCTGTGCAGCCGCACCTCCTTGCAACCCGCCGGCACAAAACCGGGGGCATGGCGCAGGGCGAGGCTGGCGGCAATGTCCATCATGGCCGGATGCCAGCGGAAGGTATTGAAATCCCCACGGTAGACATCGGGCAGACGCAGCTCGGCCAGCAGGGTATTGCCGTCCGGGGCAACCCAAAGACGCTTGCGGCACTGCCAGCGCTCGCTGACGCGGAGCCGCAGCTCGGTTTGCCGCGCCTGGGGCTGGTCAGGGTCTTCTGCTTCCAGCTCCTCAGCTTCTGTCAGGTCATTACAGAGCGCCGCCAGATCGAGCTGCGCCGGAGCCAGGGCAAGTGAGCCCACACGGGCGCTGGCCGCCACGCTCCACAATTCTTCACTGCCGCCCTGGGGCTGGCTTGTGTGTACCTCCACACTCAGGGTATCGCCCTGCTGCCGGGTCATGAGCACCACGCGGCAACCGGGGCCACAGAGCACGGGCTTGCGCCAGCGCAGATCGGCAATGGCAAGCGGAGCCGCGCCCCCGACCCAGCCAAGGCAATCCAGCAGGCCCATGCCCACCAGCAGGGGCATACCGTCAACCCTGTGTTCTGCCGCAGGCCAGAAATCCGGCCTGTCCACAGCCAGGGCAAAGGCCTTGCCACTCGGCGTTATCACCGGTTCAGAGAGAAATTTTGCGGCAAAACGGGGCCACAGCGACGCTCTGGCAAGAGGCGTAGCTGGCAGATGCAGCCTGAAGACGGGCCTTTCTGCGGGCCACACGAGGTTCGCTCCGGCAAGGTAGGCGCTGGCAGCGGCCTGCGCCTCGGCCTGCGAGACAAAAAATGCACCGACAACGTCTTCTGCCACGCTGGCCCTGCTCACGGTTGCGGGGGCCAGCATCGGGGAATCCAGACCCGCATCAAGCTGTTCCAGCAGTTCGTGCCGGGTGCGGGCCACCACGGCGGCACGCACGGGCAGCGCATCGCGCCCGGTCATGAGCGTGGCGGCAATGGCGTGCAGGGGCCAGTCTTCGTTGCGGGCAACCGCCGCAGCCACCGCCTTGGCGTAATCCTGCAAGGATGCTTCATCCGGGGCGCTGAACACCACGCACTGCCAGCTGCCGTCGTCCTGCGGCAGGGGCTCTGCCCTGTGCTCGGCAACGATAACATGGGTGTTTACGCCGCTGAGGCCAAAAGAGCTTACCCCGCCGTACCAGGGCCGCTGCTGCGGGGGCAAGGCCTCAAGCCGCTGCGCCACACGCACGGGCGCGGCCTCAAAATCAATATGCGGATTGGGGCGCTCAAAATGCGGCTGCGGCGGTACGAGGCCTTTTTCCAGACACAGCACGGCCTTGGCAAGGCCCGCAGCACCGGCGGCGGCATCCAGATGCCCCAGATTGCCCTTGACCGAGCCGATGAGCGCCTTTTGCTGCCGCGCATTTTCCTGTCCAGCCCCCTGACGGGCAAAGGCCCGGCGCAGGCCTTCAATTTCCACAGGGTCGCCCAGCACGGTGGCCGTGCCGTGGGCCTCAAAAAACTGTATGTCGGCCAGCGACACGCCCGCATTCCGCGCAGCGCGGTCAATGACCTCGGCCTGCGCCTCGGGGTTGGGCGCTGCCATGCTGGAGGATTTACCGTCCTGATTGACCGCGCTGCCGGGAATGATTGCGTGGATGGCATCGTGGTCGCGCAGGGCGGCATCGAGCGGCTTGAGCAGAAATACCGCCGCGCCCTCACCCGCACCCACGCCCTCTGCGCCAGCGTCAAAGGTTCTGGTACGGCCAGAGGCCGATTCTATGGCAAAGGCCTCATCGGCCTTTACGGGCAGATCAATCACATGCGCACCGCCCACAAGGGCCACGGCGCACTCGCCCCCATGCAGGCTGCGGCAGGCCTGATGCAAGGCCGCCAGCACAGACGAGCAGGCCGTGTCAACACTGGCCGCAGGACCGTGCCAGTTTTTCATGTAGCTCAGGCGGGCCAGCACGTTTGAGGGCACATTGAGCAGATAGGTCTGCTCTGCCAGATCGGGAAAGGCCCGCGTTACGGCAGTCTGGAACAGGCGCACCGGGCTTGCCCCCACAAAAACGCCCACATCGGCGTTTTCAAGGGCGCTGCCCCCGTAACCCGCGTCGTCCAGAGCCCGCAGGGCTGTTTCAAGAAACACGCGCTGCGCGGGATCAAGCAGGCTGGCATCGTTGGGCGAAAGGCCGAATCTGCGAAAATCAAAGCATGAAATGTCCGAAAGATAGGCGGCTTCGCGCAGCCTGGCCTCGTCAAAGGCAAGCCCCACGGCATCAAATATCTGCCGCGTTTCACTGCGCCTTTTTTTGGGCATGGGCACGTTCATGTCCACGCCGTCGGCCAGATCACGCCAGAAGCTCTCTGTATCCGCGTAATCGCCCAGCCGCACGGCCATGCCGATGATGGCTATGGGCGCAGTGGTTGCGCGGCAGGATTCAACCGCAACGCCAGCATGCTGCGACCGCGCGATAAAGGCGGCCTGGGCCCGGATGGTGCTTTCTGAAAAAAGCCCGGCCAGCGTGAAGATTCCCGGCCACTGCTTGTCGAGCAGAGTATGCAGGCGCACCAGCAACAGCGAATTGCCACCAGCGTCAAAGAATCCTGTATCCGGGCCAGCTTCCACCTCTGGCATAACCTGATGCCACACCTGGCGCACGGCCTCGATCTGCGCAAGATAATTGCCGGATTGAGGGCCAGATTCCGGGCCGGATTCCTGGCCAGACGGCATGCCCGACGGCAGAACACCCAGACTCTGCGCACCGGGGGCAGCGTTTGTTTCGCCACCCGGCAAGAGCGGCTGGCCCTGCAAACGCTTGCGGTCTGCCTTGCCAGAGGGGCTCAGGGGGATATCCTTAACCACAAAAAACCGCGAGGGACACATGTAGTTGGGCAACAGGGCCGCAAGCTGCACGCGGAGACCAGCCAGATCAAGCCGTGTGCCGCCCTGCGGCAGCAAAAATGCCTCAAGCGCAGCGTATTCGCCAAGGCGTCCCATACGCACCACGGCCTGCGATACGCCCCGGCAGCACCCAAGCGCCGCCTCGACCTCGCCAAGCTCGATACGGTAGCCGCGAATTTTTACCTGATCATCGTTGCGCCCAAGGTATTCAATGCTGCCATCTGCCAGCCAGCGGCCAAGATCACCCGTGCGGTACATGCGGCTGCCGGGTGCAAAGGGGTCGTCCATAAAACGCTGGGCTGTCAGATCGGGTCTGTTCAGATAGCCTCTGGCAACCTGTATGCCCGAAATATAGATCTCGCCGATTACGCCCAGCGGCACAGGCTGCTTGCGGGCATCCAGCACATGCAGCCGGGTATTGCTGACCGGGCGGCCAATGGGCACGGCGTGGGGCGGTGTTTGCAGGCAGGGCTGCCACGAAACGTCCACGGTCGCCTCGGTGGGGCCGTAGAGGTTATGCAGCTCAACTTGCAACGATGCGGCCTGCGTCAGACCATTCCACCGCGCCACCAGTTCGCGGGGCAGCGCCTCGCCGCTGGTGAACACATAGCGCAACGTGCGCAGCCTGCGCGCATCACCGGGGTGGGCCTCCAGATGATCCAGAAAAGCCCGCAGCATGGAGGGCACAAAATGCAGCACCGTAACGCGGCGGGCTTCAATGGCCTCCACAATTCGGGCAGGATTATTCTCCGCATGCGGTTCCAGCAGGGCCATGCCCGCGCCCTGCCACGACCACCAGAACAGTTCCCATACCGAAACGTCAAAGGTAATGGTGGTTTTTTGCAGAACCACATCGCCCTGCCCGATGGGAAAGCGCGACTGCATCCACAACAGACGGTTGGCAACGCTGGCGTGTTCGATAAGCACGCCCTTGGGCCGCCCGGTGGAGCCGGAAGTAAAGATCACGTAGGCCGGAGAATCCGGCGGCAACTGTGCTGCCTCGCAGACAGAATCTGCCCCCGACATCTGCGCGCCAGAGGCCAGGGCCTCAAAATCGGGCGTGAGAATGCGCTGGCCGCACTGCCCATTCTGGCAGAATGCTTCTGCAAAGCGATCCTCGCAGAGCACCGCGCACCGCCCCAGATCTTCAAACACAGACTGCATGCGCTCGGCGGGCAGGTTGGCGGCAAGCGGCACATACACGGCCCCAAGGCGCAACAGGGCAAAAATGCAGGCCATCATTGCGGGCGAGCGCTCAAAACACACGCACACATACTGACCGCGTTCCACACCCTGCCCGCGCAGCCATGCGCACACGGCATCTACCTGGGCATTGAACTGCGCGTAGGAAACAGCCGTGCCTGCGGCGTCCAGCACTGCCGGGGCATGGGGAGTACGGGCAGCCTGGGCGCGAAAGCGGCTGTCCATATCGGCGGTGGTATCCAGCGGTTCTGCCGTATCGTTAAAGGCGGCGAGTTCGGCTCGCTCCCGCGCTGGCAAAACATCCAGTTCTGTCAGCGGTTTTGTGTCGTCTGCCAGCACGGCATCCGCAAGGGTCAGCAGGCGCTCGGCCATGCGGCTCACTGTCTGCGGGCTGAACAGCTCGGTGCAGTATTCCACATCCACCGTATAGCCGCCGTCTGCCCGCTCCTTGAAGTAAAAACTCAGGTCAAACTTGCTGCTCTGGTGCGGCAGGGGCAGCGGCTCCATACACAGGGGCGCACGGCCAAAATCGCTCCAGCTTGCGTCTTCCAGGGCGACAAACACGTCAAACACGGGATTGCGCGAGGCATTTCTCTCGACACCAACGGCTTCGATAATCCTCTCAAGGGGACAGTTTTGCGCGGACAAGGACTTTCTGAACGCGGCATCCACCGTGCCTGCCAGTTCGGCAAAACCGCCCTGCGCGTTCATGCGTGCCCGCACCACAATGGTATTCACAAACAGTCCCACAACGCCCTGAATCTGCTCGTGTTCCCTGTTTGCGGCGGGGCAGCCCACAATAACGTCGTCCTGCCCGGTGTGACGCAGCAAAAAGGCATCGACCAGCGCCAGCAACACGGGATAAACCGTTACCCCCGCATGCCGCGCCCAGGTTTTGAGGGCAAGGCTGCGCTCGATCCCCAGATCAAAGGCCAGCACAGCGCCCTCAAAGCGCTGCACGGCAGGCCGGGGAAAATCAAGCGGCAGGCGCAAGGGTTCTGGCAGCGGCACAAGCTCGCTGCACACCTGCTCCAACACTTCTGGCTCACGCTGCGAATCCCACAGGGCGTAACTGGCAAAATCCAGCTCCAGCGGCAGCCACTGCGGGGCCACGCCTTGCAGCGCTGCGGCATAGGCCTCGTTGAGCTCGCGGGTAAAAATCTCTGCCGACCAGCCGTCAAAAATAATGTGGTGGAAGCAGAACAGCAGCACATGACTGCCGTCCTGATGCGGATACAGGGCCACGCGGGCCAGCGGCCTTTCGGCCCCCAGCGGCATGGTCATGCCCAGATAGACCGCCTCGTCATAGGGCGTGTCGTAGCATTCCAGCCGCAAACCGCCCACCGGGGCAAGGGTTTGTTCCGGCGTATCGAGCGCCACGCGCAGGCGCAGGGCATCGTGGCGTTCTTCCAGCAGTGCAAGGGCCTTTTGCAGGGCCACGGCGTCTACTGGGCCCCGCAGCCTCGCGGCAAAAGGAATCACATAGACTTGCCCCTCACCATGCAGCTTTTGCATAAACCAGATGCGCTGCTGCGCGGGCGACAGGGGGTAGGCTGCCAGCCCCGGCACATGCGGAATAACCGTCTCAGGCCTGACCAGACCGGCAATGCGGGCCGCAAGGGTGCGCGGGCTGGGGTAGCCCATGACATCATCAATGCCCACCGCCACAGAGAGCCGCTTGCTCAGGTGCGAGAGCAGACTCATGGCTATGAGACTGTGACCGCCAAGCTGAAAGAAATCCGCATCCACAGAATCCACAGCGCAACCAAGCACGGCAGCATAGGCAGAGCGCACGGTTTCCGCCAGGGCCTCCTGGTCTATCTCCTCCGGGGTCAGGGCCTGCGGGGCCGAGGTCTTGTCGAGCGTATCTGCCGCCCCGGCCTGCTCTGCCAGAGCATTTTCCGCACTTGCTATCGAATTGCTGACCACCGCTTCCAGCGCAAGGCATGTACCCCCGTTTCCAGAAGCTGCTGCCACTAGCACCTCCTGAAGCGCGCCTCGCAGGGCAAGCGCCCTTTCTTCGGGCAAGCGCTCGGGATCATACAAAAAGCGAAAACGCAGGCTGGCACCGGGAATAACCGAAATACCCAGGGCGTAAGACAGCTTTTCAAAGCCGCGCATGTCACACAGCTCAACACGGCCGTGGTCAAAACGCGTATCAACAGGATAGTTTTCAAAGACCATCAGATGGTCGAGCAAATTTCTGCCCATTGCCGCCAGAGGCACATAGCCATAGCGCATCTGTTGCAGGCTTTGCTCTTTCACCCGGGCCAGAAGCGCACCAAGATCATCGTTTGCTGACCAGCGCGCCCGCAGCGGCAGGGTCTGGATGAACAGGCCCACGGCGGATTCGATACCCGCGATCTCTGCCGGACGCCCGGACGTGACCACGCCAAAAACCACATCCCTGCTGCCCTGATTGACGCCCCCAAGCACAATGGCCCACAAGGCCTGCACCAAGGCAGAAAGCGTTACGGATTCGGCCTTGGCCAGCTCCTGCAAGCCGGCGCTCTGGCTTTCATTCAGTGCCAGTTCCAGGGTTTTGGGTTCGGAAAACTCTGTTTCCGCCGTGCTTGCAGCGCTGGCCTGGGTCTGGGCCACGCCAGTGAGCCCGCCAAAATCCTGCAACAACTGCGCCCAGTAGGCCCGAGCGGCCCTTTCATCAAACTGCGCGCGCCAGCAGCTGTAAACTTCAAGGGGGAAGGGTTCGGGCAGGGCAAGGCTGGCAGAAGAGGCTTCGCCCCCGGCCAGGGTAAAAAGTTCGCGCAAGAGTATTCCCATGCACCAGCCGTCCATAAGCAGATGGTGGAAGCACCAGCTCATGACCACACGGTCTGCACCCCGGCGGAAAAACCGCGCCCGCAGCAGGGGGCCACGCTGCACGTCAAAGGCGCGTTGCCGCTCTGCGCGCAGCAGGGCCTGGGCTTCGGCCTCGGCCTCCGCCTCCGGCAAATGGGAAAAATCGTGAAATTCAAGGCTGGTGCGGCTTTTACACAGCACTACCCGGTAGAATTCGCCATCCACCGGCATGGGGAAAAGTGAGCGCAGGCTTTCGTGCCGCGCCACAAGCGCTTCCCACGCACGCATGAGCGCAAAAATATCCACCGGGCCGCGAAAATGAAATTCCACCTGCTGGGTGTATACCCCTGAATGCGCAAGCATTGACTGATACAGCAACGGCGCATGTCCCGCATTGGGCTGCGCAATGTGCTCGACCTCTTCGGCATGGCAGCCGCAGGCGGCAAAAATGGCATCAAGGGTTTGCTGCGGCAGATAGGCGGGCAGGGTTTTCAGGGCGGCAAGCCAGCTCTGGAGCAAGTCTTCAACCCATGCTTGCGGCAGACATGCGGGGCTGAACCACGCCCCAAGGTGCAGTATGCCCTGCTGGTCAAAATAGACCGAAAGTTCCAGAGGCGCTTCGGCCTCCATGTCGGCATGCACAAGCTCCGGGATAAGCCCCGGCGCCAGAGCCGACAGCACCAGATCGGCCTCTTCGTCGGGCTGGCCCGTCATCCGCCCCAGATAGTTGAAGGCAATCTGGCCCGCATAGTCGAACAGTTCGGGCTCATTCTGCCTCAAGTAGCCGTAGGCATTGCAGTTTTCTGGAGAAAAATACTGCGCCAGCCATGGCCCCACGGTCTCGCGGGCCTGAATGCAGGTTACGGCGGGTTCAAGCGGCATGGGGCAGACTGCCGTAAACCAGCCAAGGCTACGGCTCGCGTCAAAGCCCGGCAAAAGCTCGTCGCGCCCGTGGCTTTCAAGCGTTACGCGCACGGCGGCCTGCTGCCCCTGGGCGTGCAGGGCGCAGGCCAGAGCGGCCAGCAGATCAGACTTGACATCGGGTGAATACTCAAACCGAAAGCCCTCAAGCTGCACGGCCAGACGCTCACGGCTGGCGGCTTGATCCCTGCCCTGCGGCAAAAGCACACGCAAGGGTTCGCAGGGCACGGCGCAGGCAGCCTGCCACAGGGCACGCTGTTGCGCAGACGGAAAAACACCGCCAGCACGCAGACGCTCCAGCTCACGGGCACGCAGGGCAAGGCCGTGCGCTTCGCGCTGGGCAGTGCCGGTGCGGCAGTAATGGAGCAATCCCAGGCGCAGGGTTTCAAGCGACAGTGCGTCCAGCGCAAGGTGATGCCCCACCAGCAGCAGAAGCCGCCTGTCGCCCTGCCGGGCCAGCACGGCCCCAAGGGTTTTGCCGCATGCCGCATCAAGGCCCGCCGCAATCTCTGCCACGGCCTCGCGCAGCAAGGCTGCCTGCTCCACAGTATCTGCGAAATCCCGACAGTACAGGATTATTTTTTGCGGCTCGGCCAGCAGCACTGCATGATCCGGCGCAAAGGCCATACGCAGGGATTCGTGATGCTCCGGCAGGGTTTGCAACCATGCTTCAATGGTCGCTGTTGGCACATCTGCGCGGATTTCCAGCGGCAACATCATGAAGAACTGCTGCCAGTGCTGTGGGTGCGCGCGCAGAAAATGGCTGACAAAGGGCAGCAGAGGCACGCGCTCGCCGGGGGCAACTGGCGTGTAGTCCATGGGCTGCTCTGCCACAGAGTCCTCTGCCCCACTTTCCAGCTGGTCGCAAAGATCGGCAAAACGGGGCTTGCGCAAAAATTCGGGGGCGCTGAGCGAGGTGATGCCGTTGCGCCGCAAGATGCCCGTAATCTGGATTGCCTTGATGGAATCGCCGCCATCGCGGAAAAAGTCGCTTTCTTCCGAAACGACACCGTCACCGCCGGGGTGCAGAATCTCACGCCAGGCATCGGCAAGCACCTGACGGGGATTACGGCGGGCAAGTCCCTCGCAGGCACGGCGCATGCTTTGCGCCAGCTCTTGCAGCAAGCCCTGCGCATTTACCACGCAGCTGGCGTCGTGCTCCAGCACAATGCGCGAGGCAACGCCGGTCACCAGCGTAAAACTTGCCGTAAGTTTGCTTGCCCGCAGCTGAATACCAAGCCTATGTACTTCAAGCCCCGGCGCGGACACGGAATCAAAATGGGCATGGGTTGCCAGAAATTCCGGCACAATGTCTGCCGCGCCATAGCGGCTGTGCTCGATGGCCTGCCGCATCTGGTGGGCGACATCGGCCACGGCGGTGCTGTCTTGCTGCCCTTCAAGGCGCACACGCAGGGGAACGGTGTTGACGTAAAAACCGGCAGCGCAGAATTCATCCTGTGTTTCGCGCAGCCCCATGGGCACACCCAGCAGCAGTTCCTTACGCCCAAAACGGCGGCAAAGTGCGCGGCCCGCCAATGCCACAAAACAGGCCAGCACGCTGGCGCCAGAATTATCAGCCAGAATTTCAAAGCGCCTGGCAGTTTCAGCATCAATATCAATGGAGGTCATGGCCCCTGTGCGGCTGGCAGCTCCGCTGGTCTGATTTACCGGCTCAACCGCAGGCGCAAGCACCGATTTCCAGTAGGCGGCGTCACTGGCGCAGGCGGGCGAACCGGCATAGGCGGCCTGCCTGCGGCAAAAACTGTCCTGTGTTGCCAGCAGGCCGCTCACAAGGGGCTCGCCACGCAGATGGCGCAGGGCGTTTTGCAATAAGATTTCGAGGGTTTCACCGTCGCCAGCCACATGATGTACCAGCACCAGCACTTGCACACATTGGGGCAAGGTGGCCGCCACCAGCCGCACGGGCAGCTCTGCGCGCAGATCAAATGGGGTATGTATCTGTGCGTCAAAAAAGGCGGCGGCTTCTCGCTCGTCGGCAAAGGCCACACTGCGCACATACACCTCGCCCTTGCCGCGCTGAAAATGGGGATTGTCTATGTCGCCAGCCACCGTGCAGCGGAATAGCTCCTGCGCGTTGGCGGCCCGGCGCAGACCTTCGAGAAAATCTGCCGTTTTATCCCCCCGCAGCTCAAGCAGCAGGGGCATATTGTAATCTATGGAGTCTTCATTAACCTGCTGATAGGCCCAGATGCGAAACTGCCCCATGCTGAGGCCAGCGGTTTCCGTGGCCGCAGAGGCAGATTCAATCCTGCCGTTGGCCAGCAGGGCCTCCACATCAAACAGGGTTTCGCAACTCACAAAGCTGCGAAATGAAATATCCACATTAAAGGCTTTGCGAACAGCGTGCAGCAGCGACATTGCGTTGAGGCTGTTGCCGCCCTGATCAAAGTAGCTTTTTGCAGGGTTGTAGGTACGGCCCAGCACACGCTCAAAAATCTCCAAAAGTCCCGCGTCCACCTGCCGCCCGCCGCCGGTATGGGCATCGCCCTGACGGGCAAGCCCCTGCAAGGCCTTGCGGTCAATCTTGCCCGTGGGGGCAACTGGCATGGCCTCAAGCACATGCCAGGCAGAGGGAACCATGTATGGCGGCAAGCTGCCCCGGCTCCACGAAACAACCGCTTCGATGGTCGCGCCCGGCTTGAGCACAAAAAATGCGGCAAGGCTGGCCTGACCGCCCGCATCCTTGACGGCCAGCACGGCAGCCTGGCTGACAGCCTCGCAGCTTTCGAGCAGGCAGGCCACTTCGGCCAGCTCCACACGGTTGCCGCGAATTTTCACCTGGTCGTCTGCCCGGCCCAGCAGCAGAATTTCGCCCTTTGCCGACCACAGGGCCAGATCGCCCGATGCGTAAAACCTGGCACCACCCTCCTGCGGCAGACACACAAAGCGCTGCCCGGTCATTTCAGGCTTGTTGTGGTAGCCAAGGGCCACGCTGTCCCCGCCAATCCACATTTCGCCGGGCATGCCCGCAGGCAGTTCGCGTCCATCGGCATTGCGGATGGAAAGCGTGACATTGGGAATGGGCCGCCCCACGCCAATGGGCTGCGGCTCAAAGGGTGAAACTTCCTTCATGGCTGCGCAAACGCAGGTTTCTGTGGGGCCGTAGGCGTTAAAATAGCGCAATGATTTTGCGTAGTGCAGGGCATCGGCAGCTACAGGGGGCTCGCCTGCGGTAATCAGCACCCGCAAACCAGGAAAGGGCTCGCCCTCAAACAGGTTGAGGTATGATGGCGGCAGGGTTACCACGGTAATATCATTATCAATCATGTACTGGCGCAGGGTCCAGGGCGCGTTGCGGCACTGGTCGCTCACCGGGTACAGGCCTGCCCCTGCCAGCAGGGCCATAAACATCTCTGACAGCGAGGCATCAAAAATGGGCGGCGCAAACTGCAATACGCGGTCGTCTTCCTGCACGCCAAAAAGCTCGATCTGCCCCTGAATCATGTTGGCAAAACCGCCGTGCGGAGCCAGCACGCCCTTGGGCTTGCCCGTGGAGCCAGAAGTATAGATGAGGTAGGCCCCCTCGGCGGGCAGGGGTGCTTGCGGCAGGGGGATCAGAGGCGTTTGCCGGTAGGCGATATCGTCCAGATCAAGGGTGAGGTTTGCCCCGGCATCTTCAACAATGTACGCAAGGCGGTCGGGTGCGGCCTTGGGATCAATGGGCAGATACACAGCGCCCAGCCGTTGTATGCCCAGCACCACCTCTGCAAGGTTGCCCGTGCGGCGGGCCGCCACCGCCACTATGCTGCCCCGCCCAACGCCCTGCCCCATCAGCCATGCTGCACAGCGCAACGAATTCTCGCGCAGTTGCGCGTAGCTGAGGGCATTGCCCCACTCGTCCTTGACTGCGGTGCGCGCAGCAAATTTTTCTGCCGCCGCGTCAAACAGTTCTGGCAGTGAAAGGATATCGTACTTTCTGGCCGGGCCACTGCGCCACTGGGCCAGCTCGCGCTTTTCTTCGTCCAGCAGATAGTCGAGCTGCGGGGGTTCCACGCCTGCGGCCAGCTGGGCAACCACGTTTTCAACCCGCGCCACAAAGCGCTCAACGTCGCGGTCACTCAGGTGATTGCGGCTGTTGCGCACTGTGAGCGAAAAATTGCCTGTGCGCAGCTCCTGCATGACAAGGGTTCCAAAAAGAATAGGTTCCTTGGCGCTGTGGCGCTGCTCGGCCTCCACAATGGGGAATTCTGGTGTGCCGGGGGGCGTATTGGGCAAAAAATTGACAAAGGTATCGGCAAGAAAGGCAAAATTGCGTCCTTCCAGCCTGCGCGCAGCCAGCTGGTAGGGCGTGCGCACATGGCGGTAAAACGAGGCATTTTGCGCGCTGATGGCCTCAAGCAGTCTGGCAAAGGTATCGTGCGCGGCCACATGTATCAGCAGAGGCGGCAGCGACATCATGGCTCCCTGCCTGCGGTAGAGCACCTTGCGCTCGCCATAGGCCACGGGGGCGAGGGCGACAATATCCTTTTCGCCGCTCATGAATGAAACAATCAGCGAATAAATGCCGGTAAAAAACACAGCGGGGCTGACCTTGCGCGCGGCAATGAGCGCCGAGGCCTCGCGCGAGGCCTTTTCAGAAAGCACATACTTTTTGTGACGGCTTTCGCCCAGCACATCGGGGCGGCCCGGCAGGGCGCGCAGCAGCCTTTTTTCCGGCAGGCGGGCGAGGTGGTCTTCCCAAAAGTCCATATCTTTCTGAAAACGCGCCGATTCGCAGTGGGCCAGGTCTTCAAGATAGGCTTCGTCACAGGGCGCAGGCTCGCCCAGATCGGGGATTTCACCGTGCGCAAGAGACGTGTATATATTGGCAATAACACCAATATGAAAAAAGATCGCCAGCCCGTCGAGCACAATGTGCGAGCACTTTATGGCAACAATGCAGGTTGAGGGGCCCGTGAGCACCAGCGCGTAGCGGATGAGGGGATTTTCTACAGGTTCTTCAAAAAACTCGTCGATCATGCGGTCGGCGGCGGCTGCGGGATCAGACTGCGAGGTTGCGTCGAGAACACGAAAATCCGGCTCGTGGGGCTCGCCCACAACAAAGCGGGGCTCTTCCTCATCCTGACACAGGGATGCGGCGGGCAGGGGCGTAAAATGAAGGGTGCTGCGGATAGCCTGACGCAAAAGCTCTGGGTCGAGCATGGCATCAATATGGTAGCAGCCCCTGATGGAAGTCTCGGCATAGTCGGACAATGCCGCCTTAGCAGAGAGCCAAAGTTCTTTTTGACAACCGGTTAAAGGCACAAACTTTGCCATTCCGTCCCCCGCTGCGGCTTTTATTCGATCATCGCGCCATCCCTTGCAAATATCTTACAGTCTGGATATTAGCAAGTTTTACATATACTTTGAACAGTTTTTGCCGTAAATTCCATGGCGGAATACATAGCGGATACCGCGCAAGCAGAGCACATCACCGGCCCAAGTTGCCGGCTGCCCTGTCACGCCCAATTGCAGTACAGCCAAGATCCAATCGCAAACCGGGGCCAGAACAATGCACGCAGAACCTTGCTGGAAATGCCTTGATTGGAAAAAGGAACTTGCCAACAATATTGTCAGTATCGACCAGCTGAAGGAATACGCTTCCTTCAGTGCGGAGGAAGAAGCTGTCCTGCGCGAAGTGGCACAGGTACATCCAATCAATATTCCCCGCTATTATCTTAGCCTTATTGATAAAGACGATCCAGCCGACCCCATCCGCCGCATGTGTTTTCCCGATGCCGAAGAAATGGTGGTGGCCGGTTCCATGGGCGCAACCACTGCCGACCCCTACGGCGACGACAAGCACGACAAGGGCAACGGCATGCTGCACAAGTACGCCTGCACCGCCCTGCTGGTAACCACAGAATGCTGCGCCATGCACTGCCGCCACTGCTTCCGCCGCCGCATAGTGGGGCATTCAAGCCAGCAGACCCTGCGCAACTTTGCCGGGGCCCTGCAATATATTGCCGACCACCCCAAGATCAACAATGTCATTCTTTCTGGCGGCGACCCGCTTACCCTGGCCACCCCAGTACTGCAAAAGATGCTGGCTGGCCTGGCCGAAATCGACCATGTGGATTTTGTACGCATCGGCACGCGCATTCCGGTCACCTACCCGCTGCGCATGTTTGACGATACCCTTATCGATGCCCTGCGTGCCTTTGCAGAGCGCAAGGCTCTGTATATTGCCACCCATTACAACCATGCCCGCGAAATCACCCCCACATCCGCAGAAGCCATAAAAAGGCTGCGCCAGTGCGGGGCCACCATCAATAATCAGGCCGTGCTGCTGCGTGGTGTCAACGACAGTGCCGACGACATTGCAGAGTTGATGAACCGCCTGCTGTCAATTGGCGTAAATCCTTATTATCTTTACCAGTGCATGCCTGTTTCACGGGTACGCCACCATTTTCAGCTGCCGCTCAAACAGGGCATTGCCATTGTGGACAAGGCCAAGGCCCAGCTCAGCGGCTACGGCAAACGCTTCAAGTACATAATCGGCCACGACATAGGCAAACTTGAAATCTGCGGCATCAGTGAAGGCAACATTGTGCTCAAGCAGATGCACGCCCGCATCGGGCACGAGGAACAGGCCTCGCGCATCATCATCCAGAAGCTCGACGACGATGCCGGATGGGTAGACCTGTAGGCTGAACGGCATGCAACACACCGAAGTTACAACACTCTTTTGCATTCCCCATGCGGGCGGAAACGCCTCGTGCTACGGGATGTTTGGCCAGTTTTTTCCCGCCAGCGTAAAGGTTGTGCCCCTTGATCTGCCAGGCAAGGGCCGCCGCTGCCGCGAGCCTCTGCCCACCTGCATGGAGGCCATGAGCCGCGATCTGCTCGAACAGATGCGCCCAACACTCCAAGCCTCGCCCTATGCCATTTTTGGGCACAGCATGGGTGGGCTGCTGGCATTTGCCTGCGCACAGCTGGCGCACGAATCAGCCCTGCCCATGCCCAAGGCGCTGTTCGTTTCTTCGTCGGCCACGCCAGACAAGGTACGCACGGGCATTGACCGCCCGGTGTCGCAGCTGCAACCGGGCGAACTGTGGCAGTATGTCATGCGCATGGGGGGCACGCCTCCGGGCGTGGCGGCTTCTGCCGAGTTGAAGCGCTATATGGAACCCCTGCTGGTCGCGGATTTTTCTGCCGTAGAAAACTGGCAGCCTGCCACATGCCGTCCCCTGCCGGTTCCCATACACGTTTGTGTTGGCCGCGAGGACATTGTCACCGAAGAGGAAGCCAAACTCTGGCAGCAGCTCTCAAGCATGGAGGGCACGGTGCGCAGCTTCAGCGGCGGTCATTTTTACATACAAAACCACTGGCGCGAGCTGGCCGCACACCTTACCCACACCCTTTACCCGGCGGCCTAGACATGCTGGCGCGGCAGTTTTGCCATTGGCCAGTTCCCGTTGCCGAGGCAGGCACAGTGCTGTGTGTGGGCCTGCACCTCGAAGACATGGCCGCCTGGGCCAGCCAGTGCGCGCCCTTTACCACCGGGCAGGAAAGACAAGAGGCCAGCCGTTTTGCGCATATGGCCGACGCAGTGCGGCATCTGACGGGCCGTGCGCTTGCGCGGCGCATGCTGTGGGCCCTTGACGGCCAGAACAGTGTTGCCCCGTTTGCCCGCACCCCATATGGCAAACCCTTTTGCCCCCAGACAACCGCCGATTTTTCCATCAGTCACTCGGCTGAAATGGTTTGGGTGGCCCTGTGCCGCACCGCCAACGTGGGCATTGATGTGGAACAGGTTCATCCCCTGCCTGATGCCGCCGACCTCACAGACCAGCTGCACCCGCAAGAGCGCCACGCCCTGCTGACCCTGCCCGCCGGGGAGCTCGAAACTGCCTTTTTTCGCTGCTGGACCCGCAAGGAGGCAGTACTCAAGGCCTGCGGAACAGGTCTGAACACGCCCCTGAACAGTTTTTGCGTGCACACAGGGCCGCAACAGAACAGCTGGATACTTTCCCTCCCTGCGGCCACAACACGCCTGCCGCAGAACAATGCCCCGGAAACAGTCCCGTGGACAAGCCACGACATTGCCACAACTGCCGCCTACCAGTGCAGTGTGGCAGCCAGCAGCCCGCACCTTGAGGTGCTCGTTCGGGTATTTTGATCAGCCGCAGCCTTGCGAAAATCATGTGGATACACCGGGCTAGCCCGCAAATTCATGTGGACGATACCGCTTTTCCTCTGATATATTCAAACATGCGCGCAAGGCTTTGCGCTTGCGCCATCAGTGCCCTTGCACAGCCCGCAGACCAGGGCCGCAACCAGACTTCGCCAGAACCGCTATGCTGCGGATACACTGCGTCTTAGAGAACGCATCAAAGGTACATTGTTCCATGAGCAGCCGCCCCAGATCGTTCCTCGCCATATTTGCAACAATGCGTAGCGCCAAACTATTGTGCGTCATGACGTTGTGCGCCCTAATGCTGTGCGCAGCCGCGCTGGCTGCTCCTGCCACCCCTCCCGCAACGATTCTGCCCAGGCTGCAAGCTGGCCAGCCCAAGGTTGCCGCCTATTTTGAGGCCGGGCCGTACTGGGAATTCAGCCTGCTGCAAAAAGAAATCATCAAGGCCCTGCAACAGCGTGGTGTTGCCCAGCACATTGTTTTTCCCAGCGAATTCCACATCAGCCCCGGCTGGGATGCCCCAGACAGCGTGTACCGGGCCGAGGCCCGCAAGCTGATGGCAAACCCGGCCATTGATGTGATCATCAGCATGGGCACAGAGGCCACCAAGGCCCTGCTGGCCGAGAACAACGGCAAAACCCCCATCATGAGCGTGGACGTGGCCGACCCCGCAGGAGCGGGCATTGTTGACCCGGCTACGGGCAAGGGAGCCGCAAACCTCACCATTCGCTATACCAAGAACAAATGGTTCAAGGTATTTGCCCTTTTTCACGAGGCGCTGCCCTTTCGCCGCCTCGGCATCATGTACCACGACAGCCCCGAGGGCCTCTCGTACTCCAACGTGCGCGAAGCACGCGAGGTGGCCCGCGAGCGAGGCTTTAGCCTTGTGGAATACCCCTTTCTGGACAAGGCCGAGAGCGTTGATTCATGCGCAAAAGGCGTAAACAGACTGATGCAGGAAGACATAGACGCCTTTTACATCTCTGCGCTCAACTGCTTTGACTGGACACAGGCCAATCCGCAAAAGATATTTGATGTACTGAATAAAAAGAATATCAAGACTTTTGCACGCGATGGCAGTGTACATGTCAGCAAGGGTGCTCTTATGGGTTTGTCTACCCTTGATTACGTGCCGCTGGGTAAATTTTATGCAGACCACATGGCCGCCCAACTGGGGCTGTTGCCGCCCAACGCCCAGCTTGAAGAAGCGGCCTACACCCCAAAAATTGCGCTTAATCTCGTAACCGCGCAACGCATGGGCATGGATCTGCCGCTGGTTCTGCTTATCTCGGCAGACGAACTTTTTGACGCCACACTGGCGGGCGTTGATAAAACGCACGCTTCACAGTAATTTTTTCCCGTAACCCTGAAACCGACACTATCGAGGTTGCACATGATGAAAGATACGTTGGAAAACAAGATTGACGGCGTAGAAGATCAGGCTGCCTGCCAGACCGAAGAAAATACCTGCGAATGCGCCTGCCCTTCTGAAGAAGTTGTGGATGCGATCATTCGCAAGCGCGTGTACGGCGCCATTGGCATTGGCTTTGTGCCTGTGCCGCTCGTTGATTTTCTGGGTCTCACCGCCCTTCAGATCGAGCTGATCCATGCCCTGGCCAAGGCCCACGGCGTGGAATTCAAGAAAGAGCGTGTCAAATCCATAATTTCTTCGCTGTGCGGCGGCCTGCTTACCACCGCCAGCGTGCCCCTGGCAGCCTCGCTGCTCAAAAGCATTCCCGTCATCGGCTTGACAGCTGGTGCCGCCACCATCAGCATCATGGGCGGTTCCACCACCTATGCTCTGGGCTGGGTTTTTGACCGTCATTTCAGAAAGGGCGGCAACCTTATCGACTTTAATGCCGAAGAAGCCAAAACCTACTTCAAGGAAAAAGTTGAAGAAGGCAAAGACCTGGTGGGCAAACTCAAAAAAAAGATGAAGAAGGAAGCCGATGAGGCTCCCGCCGAAGAACCCGCCAAAGAGGCGAAGACCGACGCGGCCTAAAAGCTTTATATAAAGGCAACCATGATCGGTTTCGGGAATCATGCAGAGGGGGCCAGACGGCTGGCCCCCTCTAAAGACATGACAGCCGCAACAAATACCGGTTCATCACGATTGAGCACGGGGGTCATGGCAGATCACCAAGGCTCTGCCCACGCAACGCTGGGTTGCGAGTATTCAAGCCTTTTGCAGAAATTGCTGCCGCCGCACACGGCAGTGTCTATAATTGTGTTTGCCGCTTGCATTGTCACGGGCTGCAAACAGACCGCCAAGCCTGTCTTATGGTGCGGCGCACCTGAACACCGGGGCCACAAAACCACATGCTGCAACTGAAAAAATCGCTGTTTCTGAAACTTCTGTGGGAGCAGGCAGGCGACGAGGGCAACAGAATTGTTGCCGCGTGCCTTGGTTCTGGCATCATGCAGGGGCTGGCCGTTTTTTCTGTTTTGCAGGGGCTTGAGCAGCTTTCTTCTGACGATGGTTTGCAGTTCCACACTTTTCTGGCCTTTCTGGTGTGCCTTACCGCTTTTTATTTTCTGTTTCGCCACATCACGGGGCGCTCGGCGCAGATTGCCCTGCGCGGCATCATGGAATGGCGCATGCGTATTGCCGCAAAGCTGCGCGGTGTTTCGCTACTGGAATACGAAAAGCTGGACAAAAACCGTATCCAGTCGGCCCTGCTGGACGGGCGTGAAATGGTGGTCGAAGCGGCCCGCATGCTGGTTGCTGCCTCGGCCAACACGGTGATGGTGCTGGTTTCTTTTGTAAAAATGGCCACCGTGTCCATACCTGGAACGTTGGGCGTTTTTGTGCTGCTGGGTGCTGGTTTCTGGATATTCTTGCAACTCATCAACAGCGTCCATGCCCACATGGGGCCCGCCATGCGGGCCGATCAGCGTTTTTGCGCGGGCCTGCGCGACCTGTACGCCGGCCTGTTGCAGCTCAAGATGCACAAGCCCAGAACAACAGCCCTTTTTGGCGAACAGATCATTCCCGATCTTTCCGTTGCCTCTGAGGCAAGAGACGCTACAGAGCGCAGACACGCCCTGGGCATCTCGTTTTTCGCCATGTTCAACCTGCTGATCCTGGGCCTGATTCTTTTTATCATGCCCAAGGTGCTGGGGCTAGAAACATCCGAAACTTCTTCGCTGCTCGTGCTGTGCATGTTCAGCCTGAGCCCCCTTATCAGCCTGGTCACCTCCGTGCCCATGATGGCCAAGGTCGAAATGAGCCTTCAGGAGCTGGCGGGGGTTGAAGCCCAGATTGACGCCGTTACCGAGCCCTTTGAAGAAACGGGCATCGTTGCCCGCTGGCAGCAGGCAGACCCGGCTACCCCTGATTTTTCATCCATTGCCATGCGCAATGTGCATTTTGACTACCACGACCGCGCCGGTCTGCGCCTTTTTGGCATTGGCGTGGAGAGGTTTGAGCTGCACCAGGGCGAACTGGTATTTATTCGCGGCGGCAACGGATCGGGCAAATCTACCTTCATGAAGGTACTGGCGGGGCTCTACGCGCCGCAGGCCGGAGAAATGTATTTGAACGACTCTCTGCTCTGCGATGTGAACATAGAGTCGTACCGCAATCTTTTCACCATTGTACCCACAGATTACCACCTGTTTTCGCGGCCTCTGGGGCTCAACATAACACCCCAGCAGCTTACCGATGTGTTGCGCACCCTGCACATGGAAACCAAGGTTACCCTGCTCGAAGACGGCACGTTCTCTACGCTCGACCTCTCTGCCGGACAGCGCAAACGCCTGGCCCTTGCCTGTGCCCTGCTTGAAAGGCGCCACATCTACCTGTTTGACGAAGTTGCCGCAGATTTCGACCCCATCTTCCGCCGGTATTTTTACGAAGAGCTGCTGCCCGACATCATCAGACAGGGCGGCACAATTCTGGCAATCTCGCACGACGACCGCTACTTCCATGTGGCCGACCGGGTGCTGACCATGCGCGAAGGCGGCTTTGTGGAAGAACCCGCAGACCAGGGAGCCCAGGCATGATACGCCAAGTAATGGGCCTTGCGCTCTGCCTCGCGCTGCTGGGCATGTGCCCTGCCCATGTGGCATGGGGCAAGGATCTGACCGGCAACAGCAATATTCAACTGGTGCGCGATCTCTACAACAACGTGCGCGATACGCTGCCCTCTGAAGTAAACGCTGTGGAAAACACGCAGGCCATTCAGCACCGGCTGAAATGCTATGAAGAAATCCACGATTACGGCCAGCGCATACAGATATGCAACAACAAATACGTAAAAAGCATTGTTCACAATGCCCGCAAGGCTGTACACTCTCGGCCTAATCTTGGCGAATTTGTGCTTAATGTTGATCTTTGTCCTATTCTTTACAATATCTGTATGGGCCAGACAGAAGATGACAAGGAACGCTGCATTCTTTTTGAAAGGCAATGCATAGATTATACGCTTGATATGTTCTGGCGCGGCTCTGCGCAATATACACAGCAAACCTACCGGTTGGACCAATGAAAAGTCTCTGGGCTGCAATACGGGACAAAGTGCGCCGCAATCGCATACAGCTCATCTGCGGTGGTCTTGTAACAACGCTGATAATCCTGTTTCTCTGGCCAAGCATTGTCATTTCCATCAAGCCCGGTGAACTGGGCGTGCTCTACGCGCGTTTTCGCGGCGGCACACAGTTGCAGCACACCTACGAGGAAGGCATACATCTTATCCAGCCCTGGAACATCATGTACATTTACGATGTGCGCGTGCAGGAAGAAACGCAGAACATCGACGTGCTGACCGTAGACGGCCTGACCATCAACGTGCAGATATCCCTGCGCTTTCAGATCATTCGCGACCGGCTGCCCGCCCTGCACCAGGAGATTGGCCCCCGCTATCGTGACAAGGTTGTACTGCCCATCATGAACTCCGCCGTGCGGCAAACCATCGGCAGCTACCGGCCAGACGACCTCTATTCCACTGCGCGTCAGGAGCTTCAGGATCAGATGCTTGTGGACGCGGTGGAAGAAATGGGACGCATCCCCATTCTTATTCAGGGTTTTGTGGTCAAAACCATCACCCTGCCCGAAGTGTTGCGCGATTCCATCGAACGCAAGCTTGTGGCAGAACAGAGCTATCTGCGTTACAAATACATTTTGCTGGAAGAACAGCAGGAAGCGCGGCGCAAAATCATCGAAGCCGAGGGCATCAAGGCTTACCAGATGCTGGTCAATGAGCACATGACCCAGAACTTCCTGCGCTATCAGGGCATTCAGGCCACCAAGGATCTGGCCTCTTCGCCCAATGCCAAGGTGGTTGTGATCGGCGGCAAGGACGGCCTGCCTGTTATCCTTAATGCAGATTCCCCGGCTGGCGCTGCCCCGGCAGATGCAGCAACAGACAAATCGGCGGATAATAAATCAACCGACAAATCAGCTGCTCAGGGTACGCCCACCAAACCCGGTCAGCAGACGCCCAAACAGGATACTGGCAAGCAGGAATTGGTAAAACCCGAACCGGGCAAGGGCATTCCGCCCCGCCCCGGCGCAACGCGGTCCGATGCCGAGCGCCCCGAAGAACCCTGGTCTGGCGCAGTGCGGCAAGACCCCTCCGTGCAGCAGCCCGCTCCCCAAGGCGTTGGCTGGATGGCCCCAGGCGAAAGCGTGACAGACTACATCAAAAGGCTCGACAAATCATTGCTGCAACCCCACCGTGGCGGCGCTGTCAGGCAGTAAGGGAGGCCCACCGTGCAGATGATAGCTATCATACTTGTTCTGAGCCTGTTTGTCGGGCTGCTGGGCATGAATTCGCGTATAGGCTTTTGGGGCAACTTTTTTGCCAGCCTTCTGCTCACCCCCCTTGTGGGTCTGCTGCTCGTGATCGCATCGGGCAGCAAAAAAAGCTCGCACAACTAGCCCGCAAAGGGCCATCGCACCAATGAACACATTCTCTCACGCGGCGCTGTAGCATGTATCTTTGCGCGGCTGTAGCCCCGATTTTTTGTACGCACCCGCAGCAAGGTATGCGCCTTATGCGCCATCTGCTCGTACCGGCAGCGGCTATTCTTGCCGTGACAGTGCTGTACCTTGCCTGCTGTGTTCCTGCCTTTGCCAATCCCCCGGTCAAACGCATTGGATATCTAGAGGCTGGCTCTTTCTGGCTTTTTGACAACACCTGGAGCGCCTTTCGCGATGGCATGGGCAAGTACGAAGACATGCGCTGCGAATACCCCGCAGATGCCCGCCTGAGCCCTGGCTGGCAGCCAGAGCAGATGCGCCGCCTGCCAGAACTGGCAAAACAGCTTTTGCAACGCAAGGGTCTTGACCTTGTGGTGGGCATGGGCACGGCAGCCGTCAAGGCCCTGCTTGCGGTCAACGATGGCCGCACCCCCATTCTGGGCATGGGCATGGCCGACCCCATTGCCGCCGGTGTGGTAAAAAGTGCCGAAGATTCCGGGGTAGACAACTTTACCTGCCGCGTGGCCGTAGACCGCTGGTCTTCCATGTACCGCGTGTTTTATGACGTGGTGCGCTTTCACAAAATGGGCATCATGTTTCAGAACAGCCAGGAAGGCCGGGTGTACGCGGCACTGGACGACGCACAGGCCATTGCCTCTGAACTGGGTTTTGAACTGGTACTCTACGATGGCCTCTCTTCTGCCGAAAGCACCGACGAATGCCGCAAGGGATTGGACGAACTGCACAAAAAAGGAATGGACGCCTTTTTTATCGGGCCTTTGAACTGTTTTGACCTTGGCGGCACGGGCATGGCCCCGCTGCTGCAAAAGCTCAACCAGTGGAAGGTTCCCACCTTTGCGCGCGATGGTTCCGAATACGTCAAGGCTGGGGCGCTCATGGGCTTTTCGACCTGGAATTTCGGCCCCAGCGGCATAGCCCTGGCCAGTCAGGCCCACGCCATACTCACGGGCACAAAGGCCCGCGCCCTGCCCATGCTCGACCAGTCAGAACCTTCCATTGCCCTCAACCTTGCCACTGCCAAGGCTATTGGCTTTGATTTTCCCTTTGACGTTCTGGTAACGGCAGACGAACTGCACGAAACCATCAGCCAGCCGCACCCCGGCACGCCTTAAGGATCGCCCGTGCTCATCCGCGCCACGCGCAAACTGCGCATCAATGCCTTGCTTCTTGGGCTGGGGGTTTTGCTGGTCACCCTTGGATTCAACGTGCTGCTCTCTGTTTCCACATTGAATTCGCTGGCAACAGACATGGTGCTTTCCGGCTATCGCAGCGGTGCAGAACGCCTTGGCCGCGATATCGAACGGGGCATGCGCTTTGGCAAACCCCTGGCCTCGTTTGCTGGCATGGAAGAAATGCTTGCAGAACTGGGGCAGAGCGCCGCTGGCATGCGGCGGGTAATGATTGCCGATGGCAAGGGGCGTGTACTCTATGCGCAGCCCGCGCTGGAAGCGGCCATTCAGGCCGCCAGGGATGCCGATGGCCCGCAGGCTTCGCAAAAAACCGCCGATGGCTACCGCCTGACCATTCCCTTGAACCACAACAGTACCGTGGGCTGGCTGGTGGTCGACATTGACGGCAAGCGCATCGACGCGGCTACCGACGACTTTTTGCGCCTGTCATCCCTGCTGCTGGCCGCTGCCTGCCTTGTGGCCGGGCTGATTCTGGCGGGCCGCCTGGGCCTGCTCACCGGCCAGCGCGCCGTGGGCATGAGCCTTTCGGGCATGACAAAAATGCTGCTTGTCATCATTGGCACGGCACAGGTGCTCTACGCCTGCGGCACGCTGGCGCTCTTTGACACCTACGTCAAACAGGCCATCCGCACCAAGGCCGACATTCTGGCCGAATCCACTGGCCGCGATTTTGAATATCTTATCCACAAGGGCATTGATATTGCCAGCCTGCGCGGCAAGGATCAGGCGCTGGAACAACTGCTGGCTGCCAACAACGAGCTGGCCGGGGCAAGCCTGAGAACCGCTGATGGGACAACCATAGCATCTGCCGGGCATGTTCCCGATGCTGCACTGACCATCGAAAAATCCCTCAATACATACTGGCCCAGCCGCTTTCGCCAAAAACAGGAAGTGTTGCGCCTGCAACTGGCCTTGCAACCCCACGCCATCACCACGCGCATTTCTGCCCTGGCGCTCGACCTTGGGGCCTCGCTGCTCATCAGCTTTTTGCTGCTGCTTGAGCTTTCCAAACTGCTGGGACTCATCGCACAGCGCACCCTGCCCCACGATATGGCCGTGGCGGCTCTTGAGGGTACACACCGCTCGCGCGCTGTTCAGGCCCTGCGGGCCGCCGGTTTTGTTTTTTTTCTGGGGTACGATATGGGCATATCGTTTATCCCGCTGCTGGCCCGCCAGCTGTACGAACCGCTTTTTGGCCTGAACCGAGATGTGGTCATTGGCCTGCCCATCTCGGCAGAAATGGTCAGCGCCGGGGTGGCCCTGCTGTTTTCTGGCGGATTTTCGCTGCGCTTTGGCTGGCAAAAGGTTTTTGCCGCTGGATCCCTGGCCGCAGCGCTGGGTCTGGCAATGGGCAGCATGGCCAACAGCCTGCACCTGCTGATTCTGGGCCGCGTGGCCGCTGGCTTTGGTTTTGGGATGGTGCTCATGGCCGGACAGATCGGCACATTGGGCAAGGCCAATGCCGGGGCTGGCCTCACCAGCGTTTTTGCGGGCATTTTTGCGGGCAGCATTTGCGGTTCTGCCGCAGGGGCCATGCTGGCCGACCACATTTCGTTCCAGGCCGTGCTGGGCGCTGCGGCATGCACCATACTGCTGGCGCTGTTCACCGCCATGCTGGGCAAGGAATCTGAAGAAGAAACCGCAAAAGACGCCACTGCGCAACACACCGGCACAGGGACCACTGCCCCGCAGGGGCACATGTTTGCAGGCTGCCTGCAACTGCTGCAAGACCCGCGCATGCATCTTGTGCTGCTGCTGGTGGGCATACCCGCCGCCCTGTGCCTGACGGGCTTTCTGCACTATCTGCTGCCGCTCAGGCTGGCAAACGCGCACGTGGACCAGTCGGACATTGGCCGTATCTTTATGCTCTACGGTCTGTGCTTCATTACGGCAGGGCCGCTGCTCGGCAGATGGATAGACCACAGAAAGGACAAATCCCTGTTCCTGACGCTCACGGGCCTGCTCTCAGGCGTCACCCTGCTGATTGCCGCAAAGGGCACGGGCATGGCGGGGGCCGCCGCAGCGGTCATAACCCTTGGGCTGGCCCAGTGCCTGGCGGCTCCGGCTTCCATGATATGTGTGCTCACGCTGGCATCGGCACAAAGGCTGGGCAGGGAAAAAACCGCCTCTGTCTACAGAGGGCTTGAACGCATGGGCCAGGTGGCCGGGCCTGTGGTGTTTGGCTTTGCCATCAGCATCATGACTTCTGCCACTGCCCTGCTGATCATGGGCAGTGTTATCTGCGTGCTGGCGCTGCTGTTCCACCTGTTGTGGCGGGTTAAAAAAAACCAAAGTTGAGACCGCACGGCGCGCCCAAAAATGCGCCAGTGGCCCATGGAAAGCAGCGCTGGTGATATCTGAAACCGGCGCATCTGCGCCGACGGGCTAGCCACCAAAAAACTAGCTGCCCGTTCCGCAGGGGCCCAATGACTCCACAAGGGTGCGCAGTTCCGGCATGGCCGGATCAGCCAGCCCGCCGGGTAAAAACCACGAAAGAATCTCGTAATAGTCTTCGGCCCGCACCAGCGGCCCCACCTTTTGCGTAAAGCTGCAAAATTCCGCTTCGGTAGGATAGCTGAAATACTGCCGCCCTTCACTCTTCTGCACGTATGTTGTCAGCTCGCGCCCTGCTTCCAGCTCGGGCATGTGGCGCAGCAGGGTATCTATGCCCGCAAAATATGTGTGCATAAAGTTCCACAGCAGCGAACGCCCGTAGTCGATGGGCCACCAGCCGATCTCCACAATGGGGCCGGTATCGAGCCCGGCATCAAGATGAAACAGCGTGCAGCCAGAGCGGTCATGCCCGTGCTCCATGGCGCGGAAGGGGCTGCACAGGCCTTGCAGGTCGGGCAGCGCACCGGGGTGCATGCCGTAGGTTCCAAACCGGGGCATGTCAATGACATCCATTGGAATAACGTAGTCATACCGGCACGATATAACAACATCTGGCGCAAGGGCGCTCATGCGCTGCCGCGATTCGGCAGACCGCATGGGCCCCCACAATTCCATGGGAATGTTGTGCCGCTTTTGCAGGCCTAGGTATGTCTGGCACAGGGCATCATTACCCTGCGGAAAACGGGCCTCCAGCCAGGGCAGTATGTGCTCAAGCACCATGCCGCGCTCGTGCGCCACAAGGCTTGCCGCATAGGCATTGCTGCACTCGGCATCAAGCACATAATCCGAAAGAACCACAAAAACTTCGTGCCGGGCAAGCAGCCCACCAAGCAGCCTGTTAAGGGCAACACATCCGGCAAGATCCTTCTTGGCGCACACAACAATTTTCACGGCATATCCTTTATGCGAACATTGCCGTGCATGCTACGCCGCAACCTTCCGTATGAAAAGAAGAAATCGTTAACCTTATATGCGCTGGCCCGGCTATTCCACCACAAAATTGAAATACGTATCGGGATAGGGTTCGTTTTTAAGGGTGTAGTGCCACCACTCTTCTTCATAGCGCCTGAAGCCGCCCTTTTCCATAAGATCAAGCAATATCTTGCGGTTGGCTGCCTGCTGGAGGGTCATGCCCTGGGCTCCGTGGTGCGATGCCTCACCAAAAAAATCAAAGGGGGTACCCATATCCATATCCTTGCCGCTCTGCCTGTCCACAAGGGTCAAATCTACCGTGCTGCCCCGTGAATGTCCCGACCGGGTGGCAACGTAACCGAGGTCAAACACGCGGGCCTTTTCGACCTGAGGATAAAAAACCGACTTCATGCGGGTATCGGCGGCGTCCATGCCCCAGCGAACAAAGTGGTCCACCGCAGCCTGGGGGCGGTAGGCATCATAAATTTTAAGGGTGTACCCTTTTTCTTCGGCAGAGGCCGCCACAGCACACAGGGCTTTGGCCGCAGGCTCGCTCAAAATGGCCTGCGGGGCCACATAGCCGTCTATACGCTTGCCCACAAAATTGTATGACGAAAAATAGCGTATTTCCAGAATCACGTTTGCACACATGTCTGTCACATGCACAAAGCCATCGCGCATGACCGCCTGGGCGCACATGGGTGGCAGCAGCGCCAGAGCCAAAAGAAAGCCCGCCAACAATCCATGAAACTTGCACTTACGGCACGCACACATGAGCAACCTCTCTTGTTTTTCAGCACGGTACAGGCAACGACATCACTATTTTTTATTGCATCCTATAATTGCCAGCGCGTCAATGCACGGCATTTTGACCTTTTGCCAGCAAGCAGGCATAATTGGCAGATGTATACAAATAAACCATGGAGCGCAGCATGAAACTGCTGGAAAAAGCCCGCGCGGCCGGTTGAGCCGCCAAGCTGGCTCCAGGGGCCCTGGAGCGACTTTTGCGCGGTTTGCCGTCTGATACGCGCCCTGACCTTGAGGCCAGGGTTCTCGCCGGTCGCGCCCGGAACGAGGACGCCGTTGTGCTCACCGTTCCCCCTGGCTGCGCCCTGGTGCAGACCGTGGATATTCTTGCGCCCATCGTCAACGATGCCTTTGCCTTTGGCCGCATTGCGGCTGCCAATGCGCTTTCCGACGTGTACGCCATGGGCGGCCAGCCGTGGAGCGCCATGAACGTGGCCTTTTTTCCGCAGGCACTGGCAGAGGACGACCCGCAGGGCATACTGGAAAATATTCTGCGCGGCGGCCTTGATGCCATGAACGAAGCCGGGGCGGTGCTGGCGGGCGGGCATACGGTGCAGGACGATGAACTCAAGTACGGGCTGGCGGTGACGGGCATCATCGACCCATCCCACATGGCCCGCAACGACGGCCTGAAACCCGGCCACAAGCTGCTGCTCACCAAGCCCCTGGGTACGGGTGTGCTTTCTACTGCGGTCAAGGCCCGCTGGGATAATGCCGAGGAAAGCGAGGCCGAGGTGACGCGCTGGTGCTCGCGCCTCAACAGTGTGGCGGGGGCCGTGGTGCGCGACCTCAAAATTGCCGCAGCAACAGACATTACCGGCTTTGGCCTTGGCGGCCACGCGCTTGAAATGGCCCTTGCCTCAAACGTTACCGTGGCTCTGCACGCCGAGGCCCTGCCCCTCATGCCGCACGCACTGGAATACGCGCGCGACGGACTTATCCCCGCAGGCAGCCACCTGAACAGAAAATACTGGGCCTGCTCCACCCGTGTGGCAGAAGGTGTGGACGAAGCACTCACCAGCCTGGCATTTGACGCGCAGACATCGGGCGGGCTGCTGCTGGCTGTGCCACCGCAACAGGTGGCCGAGGCCTGCAAACTGCTGCTGGCGGGGGGCGACATGGCCTGCGAGGTGGGCGAGGTTTTGGAGACAGAGGCCGACGGCACGGCCCTTATACTGCGCTGACGGGCTCTGGATAACGCAGCCCCCAGCCGCCAGCTGCACGCCAAGGCACGGGGCAGGCTGCACCAATACAAAAAAATACGCACAGCCCCCACCTCTGTGGAGGCCCCATGTAATTTTTTTAACATTATGGCTTGCCCAATCGCCATTACGACTTATCTAAACCAAAGATTTTGGGCAAAAGCCTGTCCGCCCGGTGCGGCAGCCAAACACGCGCCCCCATCGGGAGCGCCCCTCGTGGCTTGCAGCCCACCGGCAAGTGTGCTATGGAAACACGCTTTGCGAGAGTGGCGGAATTGGTAGACGCACTGGACTTAGAATCCAGCACCATTGGTATGGGGGTTCAAGTCCCCCCTCTCGCACCAACTACCTCACCAGAAAAGGAGTCCCTCGTGGAATATAGCGCAGAAGACATTTCGCCGGTCAGAAAAAAGGTCGTCATCACCACCGAAGCCCAGGAAGTGGAAGCAGCCATCATGGGCGCAGTGGCGCTGTACAAAACTTCGGTGCAGCTGGACGGTTTCCGCAAGGGCAAGGTTCCGGCGTCGGTCATCGAACAGCGCTTCCGCGACAAGATTTATGAAGAAGCCCGCCAGGACCTGATCAACGTACACATCAACGACGTGATGCAGAAACTTGATGTTTCGCCCCTCGCCGGTGTTGACGTTGACGCCAAGGGCACGTTTGAACGCGGCCAGGGCTATGTGTACAGCATTGAATTTGAGATGCTGCCCAAGTTCCCCCTGCCTGCCTACGAAGGCATGGAAGTGGAACAGGAAAAAGTGGTTGTGGACGAAAAGGAAGTGCAGGAAGTTATCGACCGCATTCGCCGCGACCGCGCCCAGGTTGTGCCCGTTGAAGGCGCTGGCCCCGCAGTGGACGGCCAGGTTGCCACCATCGACTTTGCCGCTTTTGAAAATGGCGAGCCCCTCGAAGGCGTAAAGGCCGAAAGCTTTGACCTGGCCCTTGGCGAACGCCAGGCCCTTGAAGATTTTGAAGCTCTGGTCAAGACCATCCGCTACGGCGAAGAAGGCGAAGGCCAGATCACCTTCCCCGAAGATTTTCTTGCCAAGGACCTGGCTGGCAAAACCGTCACCATGAAGGTGCGCGTGCATGCCATCAAGGAACGTCAGCTGCCCGAACTCAACGACGAGCTCGCCAAGACCGTGGGCCTTGAAAGCGTTGAAAAGCTGCGCGAAGCCATCACCGGCAGCTACACCCAGAGCCGCGCCAACCTCAACAAGAGCGCCGCGCAGAAGACCCTGCTCGACCGCCTGTTGAAGATGGTTGATTTTGAACTGCCCCCCAGCCTTGTTGAAACCCAGGAACGCACCCTGCTGGGCGATATGGCTGCCCGCATCGAGCGCCAGGGCCGCAGCCTTGATTCTCTTGGCAAGAGCATGGACGAACTGCGCGCCGAAGTTAAGCCCCAGTCTGAAGAGCTGGCCCGCTCGCAGGTTCTGCTGCTCAGCATCGCCAAAAAAGAAGGTCTTGACGTTACCGACAATGAGGTCAACACTCAGATCTACCAGATGAGCATGCGCACGGGCGAAGACTTCAAGACCCTGCGTGAAAGCTACGAGCGTTCGGGCATGATCTTTGTTCTGCGCGACCGCATGCTGGCCGACAAGGCCATGGATCTGATCTACGCCAAGTCCAAGGTAACCGAAGTGGAACCCAAGGCCCCGGCAGCGGGAGCCGAGGGTGACGCCGAGCCGGGCGCACCCGCCAGCGCTCAGGACTAACTGAAGTATAAGGGAGGCGGCCTTAAGGCCGCCTTTTGGTTTTATTTTGCGGCCCCGCCGCAGCAACCGGCCACAAGCCGCGTCAAGAGGCTTATATGTCGCTTGTTCCCATGGTTATTGAAACCACTGGCCGCTCCGAGCGGGCCTATGATATTTATTCGCGCCTGCTCAAAGACCGCATTGTGCTGCTTGGCTCAGAGGTCAACGACACGGTCGCTTCACTCATTTGCGCCCAGCTGCTCTTTCTTGAGTCGCAAGACCCGGAAAAAGAAATCTACCTCTACATAAACTCTCCCGGCGGCTCTGTTACCGCCGGGCTTGCCATTTACGACACCATGCGCTTTATCACCTCGCCGGTGGCAACTGTGTGCATGGGCCGTGCCGCAAGCATGGGGGCCTTTTTGCTGGCCGCTGGCAAACCTGGCATGCGTTTTGCTTTGCCCAATAGCCAGATCATGATTCACCAGCCTTCGGGCGGTTTTCAGGGTCAGGCCACCGATATTGAAATCCACGCGCGCGAGGTGCTGCGCCTCAAGGAACGCCTCAACCGCATGCTGGCCGACAATACGGGCCGTCCCTACAAGGATATTGTCAAGGCGACCGAACGCGATAACTTTTTGACTCCTGAAGAAGCCAAGGAACTCGGCATTATTGACCGCGTGCTTGTATCGCGGAGCGAGATGGCTCAGGAAAAGAGCGAATAATATGGCCAAGAACGATAAACCCACGGTGAGCGAACCCCTGCGCTGCTCTTTTTGCGGGCGCAGCGAGCTTGAAGTTCGCAATCTCATCGTGCAGGACGGCGCCAGCATCTGCGACAAGTGCGTCAAAGCCTGCAACGAAATTATCGCCCGCGACCAGATGGAAAGCCCGCAGAGCGAAGAGCGCCTTCTTTCGCCCCAGGAAATCAAGGACCGCCTTGACCAGTATGTTATCGGGCAGAACGAAGCCAAAAAAATTCTTTCTGTGGCGGTACACAACCACTACAAGCGCGTATTTTACGCCAGCGCCCTGGGCGACGATGTGGAGCTTGAAAAAAGCAACATCCTGCTTGTGGGCCCCTCTGGCAGCGGCAAAACCCTGCTTGCCAAAACCTTGGCCCGCGTGCTGCGCGTGCCCTTTGCCATTGCAGACGCCACCACGCTGACCGAGGCTGGCTATGTGGGCGAGGATGTGGAAAACATCCTTGTGCAGCTGCTGCAAAATGCAGACTACGACCTGGAATCTGCCAGCAAGGGCATCATTTACATTGACGAAATCGACAAGATTTCGCGCAAGGGCGATGGCCCCTCCATCACGCGCGACGTTTCGGGCGAAGGCGTGCAGCAGGCCCTGCTCAAGATCATTGAAGGCACAGAGGCCAATATTCCTCCCAAGGGCGGGCGCAAGCATCCCCAGCAGGAATTTATCCGCATGAACACGAGCAATATCCTGTTCATCGTGGGCGGTGCCTTTGTGGGCCTCGACAAGATCGTGGGCGGCCGCATGAGCGGCGGAGCCATGGGCTTTGGCGCCAAGGTGCGCGCCAGCAAGGATCTGCCCCTGGGCGAGCTGCTCGACCGCGTACACCCGCAGGATCTGGTGAAATTCGGCCTTATCCCCGAATTTGTGGGCCGTATTCCCATCATCACCCATGTGGACGAACTTGACGAACCCGATCTGGTGCGCATTCTTACCGAACCCAAGAACGCTCTGGTGCGTCAGTACCAAAAGCTTTTTGGGCTTGAGAATGTTGACCTGCGCTTTACGCCCAACGCCCTCAAGGCCATTGCCGCCAAGGCCATTGAGCGCAAAACCGGCGCGCGCGGTCTGCGCAACGTGATGGAACGCATCATGCTCGACATCATGTTCAAGCTGCCCTCCATGCCCAATGTGCGCGAATGCCTGATCAATCAGGCTGTTATCGACAAGGGCAAGGAACCCGTGCTGCTGTTTGGCGACAAGGCCGACAGCGCAGACGCCGCCAAGGCCGGGGGCGACAAGGCCTCCTAGGCCCTAGCTGCAGGCAGGCTGATGCTGCCCCAGGGGTGGCAAGGCTGCCCGACTTTGTGCGGGTTTTCCTGAAACCCGCGCTGCGAAGTGATTGCAAGGCGAACCTGTTGCAAGGGTTGCAAGCACAAGGCTGCAAGGCAACAGCACAATGCTTCGCCGTAATGCAGGCATTTCAAAGTAAAAATGCTCCACGTTCCGCCGGGCGGCGTTGACCGCCGTCCGGCTTTTTTTCAGGGGAAAATTATGACAGACGACATGCGCGGCTCAGACACTTACCTCGAACTGCCCATCATGCCTTTGCGCGAGGTGGTCATGTTCCCCCGCTCAATCATGCCGCTCTTTGTGGGCCGGGAAGCTTCCATCAAGGCCATCGAAGCCGCTCAGGCCACCTACAGCAAGCAGATTTTTCTGGTGGCCCAGCGAGAGCCGGAACTGGAAAAGCCCGATGCCCAGGACCTTTCTCCCGTGGGCGTTGTCAGCAAGGTGCTTCAGATGCTGCGCCTGCCTGATGGAACCATAAAGGTTCTGTTTGAAGGCGTGTACCGCGCCACCTGGGAAGACCTGCACGAAGACGAGCAGTGCGCCATGGTGAGCGTGCGCCGCCGCGCCGAAAAGCAGAGCCGCCCCGAAGAACGCGAGGCTCTTGTACGCGCCGTACACGAAGCGCTTGAAGAATACGGCAAGAACAACAAAAAGATTTCGCAAGAGGCCGTGCTCTCCATTCTTGCCTTGCAGGAAATTGGCCCCCTGGCCGACGCCATCATTCCGCACCTCAAGGTTGATTACCGCAAAAAGCAGGAAGCCCTTGAGATCGACGATGCCACCCTGCGCCTCGAACTCGCCTACGAGCTTTTGCAGGGCGAGGTGGCCCTTGCCACGGTTGAAAAACGCATCAAGAACCGCGTCAAGGTGCAGATGGAGCGCAACCAGCGCGAATACTACCTCAACGAGCAGATCAAGGCCATCAACAAGGAAATGGGGCGCGACGACGACCCCCAGGCCGAAGTTGACGAAATAGAGCAGAAGCTCAAGGCCCGCGACATGCCCGAAGAAGCGCGCGAAAAGGCCCTTTCCGAAGCCCGCAAGCTGCGCAGCATGCCGCCCTCTGCGGCAGAATACACGGTTGTGCGCAACTATGTGGACTGGATTCTTGACCTGCCCTGGAACGACCTGAAGCAGATCGACATCGACCTTGAAAAGGCCCGTGCGATTCTGGACGGCGACCACTACGGCCTTGAAAAGCCCAAGGAACGCATTCTCGAATATCTGGCAGTGCAAAAGCTCTCGCAGGGGCTCAAAGGGCCTATCTTGTGCCTTGTTGGCCCCCCCGGCGTGGGCAAAACCTCGCTTGCCAAGTCTGTGGCCCGCGCCACGGGCCGTGATTTTGTGCGCCTTTCGCTTGGCGGCGTGCGCGACGAGGCCGAAATTCGCGGCCACCGCCGCACCTACGTGGGCGCCCTGCCGGGCAAGATCATCCAGTCGCTCAAGCGGGTAAAGTTCAACAATCCCCTCTTTTGCCTTGATGAAGTGGACAAGATGACCTCCGACTACCGTGGCGACCCGGCCTCGGCCCTGCTGGAGGTGCTTGACCCGGAACAGAACAATACCTTCATGGATCACTACCTTGATCTGGAGTATGATCTTTCCAAAATCTTTTTCATCACCACGGCCAATTCGCTGCACTCCATCCCCGTGCCGCTGCTTGACCGCATGGAAATAATCGAGCTCAACAGCTACCTCGAAACAGAAAAACGGCACATTGCCCGCCGTTTTCTGCTGCCCCGCCAACGGGAGGAGCACGGCCTCAAGGAAGGCAATATCCGCGTGTCGGACAATGCCATTCTTGAGATCATCCGCTCGTATACGCGCGAGGCTGGCGTGCGCAATCTTGAACGCGAAATTGCCGCCCTGTGCCGCAAAACCGCCATCAAGCTTGTGGAAGATGACGATACCGAAAAATGCGTGAGCATTTCGCGGCAGAGCCTGCCCTCCATGCTTGGCGTGAAAAAATACCGCCACGACGAGCGCGAAACCGAACCCCAGGTGGGTGTGTGCGCCGGCCTTGCCTACAACCAGCGCGGCGGCGAAATTCTGCTGGTCGAAACCAGCCTCATGGCCGGATCTGGCGCTGTGGTCACCACCGGCCAGCTGGGCGAGGTCATGACAGAATCGGCCAAGGCGGCGCTTTCATACGTGCGCTCGCGGGCCGAGGTACTGGGGCTCGACACGCGCTTTCACCGCAAGATAGATATCCACGTACACGTTCCTGCGGGCGCAACTCCCAAGGACGGCCCCTCGGCGGGCATTACCCTTGCCACATCCATCACCTCTGCCCTGCTGGGTATTCCCGTGCGCAACGATGTGGCCATGACCGGCGAAATTTCGTTGCGTGGCCGCGTGCTGCCCATCGGCGGCCTGCGCGAAAAGCTGCTGGCCGCACGCCGCAGCGGCATCAAGAAGGTGATCATGCCCCATGACAACGAAAAAGACCTCAAGGAAGTGCCGGACGAAGTGCTGCGCGATCTTGAGATCGTCTTTGTTGACCATGTGGATGAAGTGCTGCCGCAGGCGCTTGCCGCCTCTGCCGAAGAAATATTCTCCGGCCGGGCCACGGCCCAACCCATCTGCCGCACCCTGCGGCCTGAAAAGCACGAGGACGGCAACAGCCAGCCCGCGCAATAACAGCCCAAGAGCAGACAGATTACGCACTGAAAAAGGGAGCCATTGGCTCCCTTTTTCAATACTCGTCAAAACAACCCGCGCGCTGCAGGAATCTCCGGTGCGGCTTTCTGCCGTTACGGTTCCACGGCCCGGCTTTCTGCCGCAACCCTGCGCAGCAGCGACTCCATGTTGGCCACAGAGGTAAGGCGCATCTCGCCCTTTACCGAGGTTACGCGGCCAGTGACATCATAGGATTCATCGTTGCCACTGTCGTGTACCACAAAGGGCACAAGCCAGCCCTCACCGTCACGCCGGGCCTGCCCAACGTTTTTGATTTCCTTGCGCCCGGTGGAGGCATCGGCAAAAAGCGGCGCAAGCATGCCCTGCGATGCCTTGGCAGAGGGCTTTTTACCCGCAAAAGCGCCGGACGAAATACCGTTGAGCACAAAGGAGCGCGTTTCGTTGAGCAGCAGGGCACGCACGTTGCCCTCCTTGGAGGCGGCCTGCGTAAACAGCAGCGCAACCATGGGCGGCAGATCTTTTGCCGCTTCGGGGTCCTGGGCGCGGCGCACAAAAAGATTCAGCGCCTGCTCAAGAATGGCGTCCACGTCCACCTGTTTTTCAAAGGCGGCCACGTCGGATTTTTCCACAGCGCTGCCTGCCTCCATAATACACTGACGCGGATCAGCGGCAGCAATGGCAAAACCGGCCTGCAATACAATGGCAGCCCACAAAAGCGCGCTTACGCCGCAGCGTGTCATACGGGCCGAGGCCCTGCCGCCCACGGCCATTATGCCGGGCAGCCCCATAAAATTCAGCATATTTCCTCCGGCAGCTGGCCCTTGAGCACAAGGGGCAGCCCGCAGCTTACAAAAAGTACAGTGTCACACACGCGGGCCAGAGCCTGATTGGCAAGCCCCAGCGTATCCTGAAAACGTCTGCCAAGACTGGACATGGCAACCATGCCAAGGCCCGCCTCCACGCTCACAAGGGCAAGCGGCAGCGGATATGCTTCAATGCAGGCCGCCAGCGTGTTCACCCGGTCAAGAATAGCCTGTTCCGTCATGTCGGCCGCCATGAGATTGGCCACCCACAGGCTTACGCAGTCAAACAGCACAACTCCGGGCACAACTGCGCCCGCGCTGCCTCCGCCAGACGGAGCAGGATAATCACCTTGCTGTGTGCCCGCATGTATTGAAGCCGCATGGGCCAGCACCGCCGCCGGATCAAGAGGCTCCTCCCGGCACAGCCAGCCGCTGCCGCGTTCCGCCTTGTGGCGGGCTATGCGGGCGGCCATTTCTTCGTCATCTGCGCGGCCAGTGGCAAGGTACAGGCGCTGCGGGGCCTGCGCCTCGGCCCAACGCTGGGCCATGCCGCTTTTGCCGCTGCGCGTACCACCCACAAACAATACGGCTCTGCCCATTACTGCTGCCCACCGGCACGGGGTGCGGGCGCGCGCTCAGCCGCGCCCTGAGCGCCTTGGCCCGGCAGTGCCGGGGCGGGATGCGGCGGGGTCAGCGCTGGAGAGGTTTGTACATGCGTTCCGCCTGCCGCGCCGCTTTGAGCCGAACCCTGCGGCATGCCCTGCTGCGGCATGCCCTGCTGCGGCGCAGCCTGGGGCTGAAAGGGCGTGCCCGTGCCCGTTTGGGCGCTGCGCCTGGCCAGATCGCGCAAAATACCAGCCGAAGCCTGCACCGATGCCAGCGCCTGCGGGTCCGAGCGCAGACGGCGGTCAATCCACTGGGCCACAAACAGCAGGGAATCGTCGTCCAGAGCCTGCCCGCCGCCCTGGCGGATGGCCGCCACAAGGGTACGCTGCAAGGCGGCGCGTTCTTCCAGCGCACGGCGGTAGCGGGCGCTCAGGCCGTCAACACGCAGTTGCGCCGTGGAAACCTGCGAATCCCCGGCATTATTTTCGCGCAGCTGGTCAACGGCAAACACGGCCTCGGCCATTTGGGCGTTGATGTCCACAACCACTTGCGAGGCTTTTTCCTCCTCGCGCAGGCGGGCAGCTAAATTGGGCACGGAGGCCACGCCCTCAAGCGCGCCAGCCAGCAGCACCACACGGCCAGCCAGAGCCATATGCAGCTGGCGAATCTGGTCTGGCGTAAAACCTTTGGACGCGGCATCACGGTTGACAGCATCCAGAAAACGGTCGGCATACAATCCGTACAAACCGCGCAGCATGGTGGGATGAAAGGCATAGCGCAGCAGTGCGTCGCGCCCGCCCTTGCCGTCTGACGTACCCGCAAGTTTTGCGCCATAGCGCTGGTTAAGCGCCTGCACGCTCACATTCAGCGTGCCCGTCTGCGGGCCGGGCTTGAACCGCGACACAATAAAGGCCGCCAGGTCTTCCACAACCTCCAGCCGCACGTGGCTGTCTTCCGTAACTTTCTGGGGCATCTGCACCCCGGTCTGCTGGCCTGCCTGCCCTGCGGGAATGGAACTGTCCACTGGCGCGGCCACGCTGCCCTGCACTGTCTGGCCTGCCAGCGTTCCGGGCGAGGTGGGCGGGCTGACCACCGAAATGGGCGGAGGTGGCGGCGAATCGCGCAGCACATCGCCCACGCCAGCCAAAATTGTACCGCTGGTGGCATTGTTGATGACATCAGCGGCCTTGTCCTTCCACTGGTCGCGGGTGGATTTGTCACGCGTGAGCCAATAGGCTGCGCCGCTCACCAAAATCACCGCCAGCACTGCCAGCACCACGGCCTTGGCCGCACCCGCGCGGGCGGGACGGGGCTTGGGCATATTCATGATATCCGGCACGTTCAGTGGTTTTCTTTCAAGCTTCATAAAAATCTCCCAGGACGGCGATTCACCTTGCCAGCGCCGCGCGCTGATGCCAAACCGCCCCCAAAAACGGCACGCAAGGCCGTTATTTACGTTTATTGCGCGTAAATGCTAGCATTGCTTCCTTGCGGTGTGAAGACATTTTCCAGACACTTTCTGGACACTGCCCACCCTCACCCGCATTGCGCCCCGCGTAGCCTAAGGGTATACTGGCAGGATAATCACGCAGCATTTCAAGAGAGGCTTTACATGCTTACTCCCCCCAACATACTCACCATTGCCGGATCCGATTCTGGCGGCGGCGCGGGCATTCAGGCAGACCTCAAAACCATCATGGCTCTGGGCGGCTATGGCATGAGCGTTATCACGGCCCTTACCGCGCAAAATGGCCTTGGCGTTACCGGCATCCACGCGCCGGATGCAGACTTTGTGCTGCTGCAACTGCGCACGGTGCTTGATGGTTTTACCGTCAAGGCTGCAAAAACCGGCATGCTTTTTTCTGCGCCCACCATACGCGCTGTTGCCGCCGAGCTGCGCACGCGCGATTTTCCGCTTGTTGTTGACCCTGTTTCCGTAAGCCAGAGCGGCAGCCGCCTGTTGCAGGAAGACGCCGTTGCCGCCCTTATCGACGAAATGATTCCCGGCTGCGACCTGCTGACCCCCAACCGGCCAGAGGCGGAGATGCTCACGGGCATGACCATTGCCAGTCTTGCAGATGCCGAGGCTGCGGGTGAAAAGCTGCTTGCCATGGGCGCGCGCGCCGTGCTCATCAAGGGCGGGCACATGGAAAGCTCCATCATGGTTACAGACTGCCTGTGTGTGCCCGGCGAGCAAGCCAAACATTTGCCCCAGGCCAAGGTTGATACAACCAACAACCACGGTACGGGCTGCACCCTTTCTGCTGCCATAGCCACGGGCCTTGGGCGCGGCCTGCCCGTGCAGGTGGCTGTTACGCGGGCGCAGGAATACCTTAATCTTGCCCTGCGTAAAAGCTATGCCCCCGGCAAGGGCTGCGGCCCTGTAAACCACGCTGCGGGCCTGAACATCAGCTAGCCGCTGCCTGACCCCACTGCCAGCGGGCACAGCGCGAACGGCTTTGCCGTGCGCGGGCTGGCCTGCTGTTTGGCCCGCTGTTTGCAAATCCCGCAAGTGGATATTCAGGGTGTCAAAATCAAGGCGGTGCGGTGTGCCCTTTCAGTTTAAAATGCAAAAAGTGCTCGACTACCGGGAGCAGCTGGAGGAAGAAGCCAAGGTTGATCTGGCCCTCAAGCAGAGGCTTCTGGAAGACGCACGGGCGCTTTTTGAACGGCTTAAAGACGAGCTGCGGCAGAGTGAAGACCGCCTGTTTCAATCGGCCCTTGCCCCTCAGGGCGAACGCTGGCTCATGGAACAGTACGTAAAAGGGCTGAAGGGCGATGTGGCCAATGCGGCCCTGCAAGCCCGCATGCAAGAACAACTGGTTGACGAAGCCCGCAAACTGCTTGCCGCCCGCGCCATAGAACGAAAACTGCTGGAAAAGCTCAAGGAACGCCAAAACCAGCAGTATCTTCGTGAGGAACAACTGAAGGAGCAACGCGTCAATGACGAAACAGCCACACTCCGCTACAAAGCTCCGGCTCTCTAAGCTTTTCCGCTGGCTGGCGGTGCTCTGCTTTATGAAGCTTACCATCCTCGGCATGTTGCTGCTGGATGTGCCAACCCCCTCGTGGCTTGGTGGATCACCCCGGCAGGAAGCCGCCAGGCAGGATACAGCCAGGCAGGATACAGCCGGGCAGGATGCAGCCAGGCAGGATACAGCTAGGCAGGACACAGCAGGCAAGGCCGAATCTGCCCCGCGTGGCCTGCCGCAAATGGCCGAATCTCCGACCCCGGTTGCGGCCAAGGCCGCACCTGATCAGGTATCTGGCCAAGCGCCGGGCCCCTTAGCCGGGCTGGCGCAAAGCCTCGGCTCGTCGCTCACATCGCTGGGTTCCGATCTGGATTCCGCTGTTACGGCCATCAAGGGCAAGGCAGAAACCAGCCTCAGCGAACCCCAGGGCGCTGCGGCTGCCCGCATGGCTGCCGCCGCCAAACCGCAGGCTGGCCATGCCGCCGTGGCCGATGCGGCCCTGCCTGCTCCGCTCATTCGCGCGGGTGCTTCTGGCGGTGCGCCCGCCCCCGCTGCTACCAGCGGTCAAATACAAACATTTTCGCACAGCATGCCCGAACCGCAGGCCCTGCCCGCCCCGCTGGCAGAGCCCGGCACTGCCGCGCCCTCAAACAGCCTTATTGTTTCAGCCAGGCCCAACCGCGCCAGCGAATCGGAATGGCTGGATGCCCTGGGCCTGAGCCATCTGCCCATTCCCGGCCTTGGCAGTGTGCAGGCGGCCCACGCGGCGGCTCTGGACATGCCCGTACCCCAGGCCCCCACAGGCGGACAGTCGCCCTTTGCGCCAGCCGAACAAACCGCCCCGCTTTCCGTACCTGGTGCGCCGCCCATACCTGCCAACATTCCCCGTGGACAGGGCTCGGACGGCGCTCCCCTGCCGCCGCGCGGCTCCATGGGCGGCAACGACGGTTTTCTGCCAGCGCTTCCCCAGGGGCAGTCTGGCGGTACGCTGCCCGCCCCCTCGGTGCAGACGCCGCAGAACACCTACGCCAACGATCCCAACAACAAGGCGCAGGAGCTGGCCCGCCAGCAGCAGGACATTCTTGTGCTGCGCCAGCAGATGGATCAACGCCTCAAGGACATGCAGGAAACCGAAAAGAAAATGCAGGACATGATCCGCGAGGCCAGGGGTATCGAGAACGACAAGGTTCACCGCCTGATCCTCACCTATTCCATGATGAAGCCAAAGGCTGCGGCCAAGGCGCTGGAAAGCATGGACGAACGGGTGGCAATCCGCATTCTTTCGGGCATGTCGCCCAAGCAGTCTGGCGAAATACTTACCTATGTCGCCCCGCAAAAAACCGCCAAGTTTACGGAGCTCATCACACGTATGAGGATTCCCGACTGATGCGTCTCAAGCTTGTTGTTGCCTATGTGGGAACCCGCTACTGCGGATGGCAGATTCAGGAAAAACCCAGCCCGCCGCCCACCATTCAGGGTGAGCTGGAGGCGGCGCTGCGCGCCATCACCGGGCAGGCCGTGCGGGCGCATGGCTCTGGCCGTACCGATTCGGGGGTTCACGCCCACGGGCAGGTCGTACACTGCGATGTGCCCGATACCCGCGCCGGGCTCGACTGGCGCAACAGCCTCAATGCCATATTGCCGCGCGATATCCGCGTGCTGCACGCACAGCAGGCCGCGCCCGATTTTCATGCGCGCAAGGACGCCCTGCGCAAAACCTACGCCTACCAGCTCTGGCAGGAGCACGCCTTCATGCCGCCGCACCTTACCCCCTTTGTGTGGAAGTGCGGCCCCCTCAATGTGGAGCCCATGCGCGCAGCCCTGCCCCATCTGATGGGCCTGCACGACTTTGCCGCCCTGCGCAACGTGGGTACAGATGTGGACAGCACGGAACGCACGGTATTGCGGGCCGAGCTGCACGCCATGCCCCCCTGCGAGTTTTATCCCGCGCACGCTCCCATGCTGCGCTTTATGGTAACGGCAGACGGTTTTCTCAAACAGATGGTGCGCAACATGGCTGGCCTGCTGGTGGCCTGCGGGCAGGGCAAGATTACCCCGCAGGATGTGCCCGCCCTGCTCGCAACCGGCGACCGCAGGGCTGTACCCTCTGTTACCGCGCCGCCGCAGGGGTTGGCGCTGGTAAACGTGGAATATCCCGGCCTGACATAGCCAATACCCGCTGCCCCGGCAAGAGAACGATAATAAAATACAAAAGCCTCCGCTCGTAAGAACGGAGGCTTTTGCCTGTATGGTATTCCGGCGTACTCAGATGATTTCGCTGAGGCCAGATTGTTCCTGCGCCTTGAATTTCTGCTGCAACATGAGCGGCAGCGATTCAGGGTCAGCGGGGTCAAATTCAAACATCACGGCTGTGCCAAAGCAGGAAAAATACTTGCTGCCATCGGGATGAAAGGCCACGTTTTCGTTATAGCCCACAATGGCCTGCGCCCCCTTGTTCATGGCGCGGGCCGCCATGCCAAAAAAGGCTTCATCCGAATCAAAACCCCGGCAGCACACAAGCCCCAGCACCTTGGCGATACGCCGCCCCTCCACCTGATGCGTCGTCACCACAGGAAAACGTCCGGCAAGAAAAATCTCGCGCACGCGGTCACTGGCGTCAGAACCGCCAGCCGACCTCTCGGCCTTACGGCTTTTTTTCTCGTGGCCTCCCAGCAAAAAGAACATGCTGAACCTCCAGATCAGATGGATGTTCGGGTGCATGACACCCGTTGCGTTCAATTTGCAAATGGCTTGCCAATAAAAAATTTATGCACAATTACAGGTATTTACAAAAACAGTTCATTTCGTTGTCAGCACATTGACGCACCGGCAATGCCCCTCTACCGAATCTGGTTGGCATCGCGCACAAAGTCATTGTAGGCGGCACGGCTTGCCAGCGCAGCCTTGTTCAGCTCAAACCGCAGGGGAGAATAAAATTCTTCTTCCAGTCCTTTATCAAAAAGCTCTGCATAGGTTTGCGCCTGCTTGATGAACCCCCGGTAGCGGCGTTCCAGATCAGGAGCGGCCATAAAGGGCGGGCGGGCACCATCGGCCAGAGCAGCGGCCAGTTCCTGACGCTGGGCCAGAAGGGCTTCACGGTCAGGCCTGTCTGGCGCAAGCAGGCTGGCCGCCTTGCCAAAAACGGCAAAAATGCGTTCCGCAGCCTGAATCTGCCGCTTGAGCGGATGGTTGAACAGCAGCATGTCTTCTGCCGGAGCGGCTTCTGTCTCCACAATCTGCATATAGGCATCGCGGGCCACAACAAAGGCCGCGTGAGCCTTGGCAATGGCTGCGCCCAGCGCCTTGCCCTTCACGCCATTGTCTTGCAATGTGGCGTCTTCCACATAATTTTCAAGCGAGCGGTAGTCGGCCCGCATGCTGGCTATGGCCTTGTTCATATCCTGCACACTGGCAGCCATCTTCTTGGTCTGCTCTGGTGTAAACAGGCCCGCTGGCGGCACAAGACGGCGGGCAAGGCTTTCATCTTCATCGGCATTTATGGCAGGCCGTTTGGCCAGCTGCCACTCGGCGAGGTAATACTTGGTGTACGCCATCAGCACATCGGCCTGGGCATAACGGCCCGCTGCAAGTGCCATGGAGGCAGAGTTGGAAAAAGCCACCAGCCGGTCTGCCCGGTCAAGATCGGCCGGGTTGGGCGCGGGCGCGGCTTCCTGTGCTTCCTGCACCGCAGAAGGGTTCTCTGCCTTGGAAGAAGCGGCGCCTGACGCGCTGGCACTGGGTGCGGCAGCGGTAGATTCCACCTTGGGCTTGTCAGCCTTGTCTGCCTTGTCTGCTTCCTTTTTGCCCGATTCGCAGGCGGTCAGCAGCAGGGCCAGCCCCAAAACCAACACCAGAGTACGGAATATATTTTTCATTGGCGTACATGTACGAGCGTCCCGCATGGGGCGGGACGCTCTATAACAGTTATAAATTGCAGAGGATTGTAACTTCCGGCAAAAATTATGCCCTTGCGGTTATCCAGGCATTGAGCCCTGTGAGATCGTCTCCCCAGGGGAATGCGCCGCCCTTGAGCTCTGGCCCCACACCGTAAAACAATGTGCCCACAGTTTCTGCCGCATCGCGGTCTGTGGGGGCATCACCCACCATAAGCACATCTGCGGGGTCAAGCTTTTGCCCGGCCACTATCTGCCCAAGCAGCACAGCCTTGGCAGGCGGGGAACCGTGGATGGCATCAAAATACCTGTCGAGCCTGCGCTCACGCAGCACTGCCTGCACTTCCTCGTGCGGCGCGCCAGAGCACACAAACATGGGCAGCTTGCCGTGCCACGAATCAAGCGTTTCCTGAATACCGGGTATGAGCTCGCAGCGGCGCAGTTCGTCCAGGGCGTATTCCGAAAAAAGGTTGCCGAGCTCTTCCGATTCCTGCGGCGTTATGGTCTTGCCCAGCACCTCGGTAAAGAACCATTCAAACTTTTTGTAGCGGCTCACACCGCCGTGTACCTTGTGGTACATCAAAAAGCGGTCGCGCGCTTCGGGGCCAAAAGGCTCCATCACACGGCCAAAGGCGCGGGTTTTTACGGGCACGCTGTCAAGAATCACGCCATCACAGTCAAAAACAAGGCATTGCAGTGACATAAAATTCCTTGAAAACTGTTCTGTACTTTTTTGGGAGGCTTGCCCTCTAGCCGCGCATGCCAATCTGCTTGGCAGGCACGCCGCCCACAATGCTGAAGGGGGCCACGTTGCGTGTAACTACCGCACCCGCACCCACCACCGCGCCGCGCCCAATGCGCACATCGGGGGTGATGACGCAGTTGGCCCCGATCCACACATCTTCTTCAATGATGATCTGGCCGGGAACATGCCCCTGATGCATGATGGGAACATCCTGGCGGGCAATGCAGTGGTTGGCCGCACGTATGACCGTGCCCGGCCCCACAGCGGTATGCGCGCCGATTTCTATGCGGCCCGCATCTGCCCCCACGTGAACGTTGGGCGAAAGGGCCACATTGTTGTGCAGCACAAGTTCGCCATCGGTGGCCGTGACAAAGCAGCCGCGCCCCATGCGCACGCCGTTGCCAATACGCATGTTGCCGCACCCGGCAAGGCTCAGGCCTGTGGCAAAGCGCGCAGAACCGCAGCTTTTGAAAAGCCAGCGCCAGGCCAGCAGGCGCAGGGCAATGCCCACGGGCGTGGGAATCCACCCAAAGGCCGCAATCCACAACTCTTCAAGCGCGGCCTTTACCCGGCTGCCCACACCGGGCGCGGCGTGCGCCCCCGGCTGCGCGGCTGCGCCGCAGGGTTTGGCCCCTGCGGCGCACGCATCCCTGGCATCAGCAACGGGCGTGCCGCCCTGCTTATCTGAAGACTGGAGGTTGCCCGCCATTTACTTGCTGTATTCCTTCATGAGGTCGTCGCCTTCCATCAGACGGGCCACGCGGGCCAGATCTTCGGGGGTATCAACGCTCCAGCTGCGGCAGTCGGTGGGAACCATGTGTACCTTTTCGCCGTGTTCCAGCACGCGCATCATGTCCACGGATTCATAGATTTCCAGCGGGCTTTCGGGCATTTCGTTAAAATGCAGCAGATAGTCGCGGCGGAAGGGAATGATGCAGACCTGCTTGCGCATGGGAACCTTGTCGGAACCCTTTTTACGCGAGGGGATAGGCTCGCGCGAAAAATAGAGCGCGTTGTTGAAGTGGTCTACAACGACCTTTACTTCATTGGGATCTTCAAATTCTTCAAGGGTATCCATGTCAGCCATGAGGTTGACCACATTGATGGAGGGGTCGGCCAGCATGGGAGCCACGGCAGCGTCGATCATTTCGGGGCGCACCATGGGTTCGTCGCCCTGCACCATCACCACAATGTCGGCCTTCTGACCCGTGGCGGCCTCGATCTTCAGCAGGGCCTCGGCGGTACGCGTAGAGCAGCGCACATGGTGGTCGCCGGTCATGACGCTCTTGAGCCCGGCGTCCTTGCAGTAGTTTTCGATGATTTCGTCGCAGGTGGCCACATAGGTGGCGGAAAGGCACTTGCTCATGGCCGTGCGAAAGGCCACATGTCCCACCATGGGCACATTGTGGATAAGGGCAAGCGGCTTGCCGGGGTAACGGCTGGAACCCATACGCGCGGGAATGATGGCAATAATGTTCATCTGACGGCTCCTTGTGGCCTCAAAAAATTTGCTGTGGTTTCAAAAAATCGCATCCCCAAACGGCCCGGCAGCGCAAGGCCGCCAGAGCCTGAACCTGGTGCTGGCAGATTCTAGTCGTCGGTAGGCACGAGGTACCCGCCTTCAGAAGCCAGCTCGGGGTGCAGTTCCTTGTGCTCTTCTTCCATCACGCGCAGTATGCCCTGCCCCAGATCAACCGTGAGCGGCGGAACCAGCTTGCGGCCCACCTTGGGCATGAAGGCGTAGGGCGTAACCTGATAATGCCCGCTGTTGGGGTCATTCAGATAATTGATATTCAGCTCTTTGCCGAGCATTTCGCCAATCATCTTGAACAGATCGCCCACGCGCATGGGCTGGTTGCCCGAAATGATGATGTTCTGGTTCTCAAATTCCGGATCAAGCACCGCCAGGGTTGCCGCAGAGGCATCGTCCACGTGTACGTATTCGCGCAGGGCCGTGGGCGCGCCGTAGTAGGTGATGGCCCCGTTTGCCAGCGCCTCGTAGACAAACCTGTTGATGGCGTTGCGGCGGTCGGAACGCGGGCCGTACAGCGAGCCGTAACGCAGAATGGTGTACGGCAGATTGTGCATGGCCTGATAGTTTTCGATATACAGCTCGCAGGCCTGCTTGCTGCAACGGTAAAAACCGCCAGACTTGCCGTACACATACAGCGAGCTGGCAAATACATAGCGCTTTACGCCAGCCTTGCGGCAGGCCTCAAGCACCATAACATTGCCCAGCACGTTGATACGGGCCGTGTCCACCGGGCGGTTGTTGGCCTCGCCAATATCGGCAATGCCAGCATAGTTGAAAACCATGTCCGCACCGGCAACGGCGCGGTTGACGGTTTCTTCATCCAGAATATTGCCAGCAAGCATGGTCTGGTCGGGCCGCAACCAGGGCGAAGGATGCAGATCTACAATGGTGACCGCATGCCCGGCTTCAGAAAGCTTGTCGCAGATATGCGAGCCCAGAAAGCCAGACCCGCCAAAAACAGTAATTTTCACAGTTATTCTCCCGAATTGGGGCGTTCAGCCGCCCGCCACAAAAAGACCGAATCAATGCCATAAGCGATAAAACGGCTGCCAGCCGCGATCTGCCGCGCAAGCTCCGCAGGGTCGGGCTGCACAATGTGCAGACCCATGCGGGCCCCCGCCCTGGCGCAGCCCTCGGCAATTCGGGCCATGGCTGCCTTGAAATCCGGGTGGTCAAACTGCCCGGTAAGCCCCATGGAGCCCGAAAGGTCGTACGGGCCAACCATGATGGCGTCAAGGCGCGGATGCGCCAGAATGGCCTCGAGATTGTCCACCGCACGGATGTGCTCTATCTGGGCCACCAAAAATATTTCGGGCGCGCGGTTGGCGCGGTACTCATCAAATTTTTTGCCAAACACGTTGGCACGGCAATAGCCCACGCCACGGTATTCTGGCGCGGTATCACCCGCTGCGCGCCAGCTGTCCTGCCCTGGATACACCGAAAGGTCGATGGCCCGGTCAAGCTGCTCGCGGCTTTCGATCATGGGAAAAATCAGCCCCTGGGCGCCAGCTTCCAGCGCGGCCTTGATCTGGGTTTTGCTGGCCTCGCCCAGACGGGCAAAGGGAGCCGCGCCGCCGCATTCGATGGCGCGAAAAACATCCGGCAGGCCGGTGCGGCCAAAAGAGCCGTGTTCCATATCAACGGCAACCCAGTCATAACCGGCACGAGCCATCAGCTCGGCCACGTCGGGCGAGGGCAATTGCAGCCATGTACCCACAGTGGCCTTGTCAGCCGCCAGCCGTGCGCGAATTTCATGTACAGTCATATCAAGCGGCATGCCGCCGCAGGGTTAAAGATTGCGACAAACGCTCTATACCATACGCCCTGCTTGCATTGGGCGCAATACAGCCGGTGGGGGTCAGGCCCACACGATTTGCCCCACGGATTTCTGACTTCCCTGCCCCGCCGCTTGCCTGACTGCCAATACTCGCCGCCGATCGCGTTTGAAGGCACGCAGATCATAACACAAAAAGCGCCACGGAATTGTTAAATTTTTATCAAGAGTAAAAGAGGGTAAGGCGGGGCTTGGCGTTTTACACCAAGCGTGCTAATGAAAAGCCCCCCGTCGGAAAACGGAGGGGCTTGGTAAGGAACCTGACTGCGGCAGAACAGTCTGGTTCGCAGGAGGAGGCTGGAAATATCAACAAGTTCGTCAGTGTTTGTAGCACTGCACTTGTATGTAGAACGCCGCTGCTGGCAAAAAGCTGCGGACGTTTGAATCCATTCTCCACCGGGGCTTCTGGATCGCAAGATTCAGGAGCCTTTTTTATTTGGCGCAACAGCCTGAAAACGCAGGCAAAAAAAATTGCGCGCGACATGTTTGCCGCCGTATGGCAGGCGGCCTCAATGAACTGCGGACAACATAGGATGGAAGAAATCTTAGGTCAAGGAGCTGCGCAATTTTTCACATATTTTTCTGCAAATATTTTTTTCAATTTTTTCTAATCACTTAAAATATAAGAGTAAACTTTTTCACACTTTTCAAGCATGTTACGAGCCCACACTCCCCAGCACTGCCCGCGTTGGCGATGGGCTGTGCATGGCGCCATCTCGCAACGGCTGCTACGCCCTGCCCAATCTCCACGCGCAGCACACACAGCAGCGGCATGGGCAGCAGGCGATGCCGTCACAACGCAGACACCCCGCCTGCGCAATACAGACGGGGTGTAAAAAACTGCGGGTTTGCAGCCGGGCTAGAACGGCCAGACATTATCCATAAGACGTGTGAACCAGCCAGGCTTCTGCTTGTCTGCCAGAACGCCCTTGCCGTAGTATTCAATACTGGCATCGGCGATCTGGGTTGAAAGCACGCTGTTGTCGGCGCTCACATCCTTGGAGCGGATCATGCCGCGCACCACCATGTATTCGGTTTCTTCATTGACGCGTATCTCGCGCGCGCCTTCAATTTCCATAAGCCCGCCCGGCAGCACGCGCAGCACACGCGTGGCCAGTGAGGTGGTGACGTAGTTTTCACGCTTGGTCTTGCCGGAGGCGGTAATCCCACTGGCTGAATCCGTATCAAGCACAGGCAAGCCAACAGAAGGCTGTGGCCCGATAGGCATAAAGGGAATAAACCCCGCGTGCCCCCTGTTGAACATGGCTGTGACCTGATAATCGTTGGAACTTTTTTTAGAGGACGACGTTTCGGCCTTGTTCTGGGCCTTGGTGTTTTCCACCAGTTTGACCAGAACAATATCACCAACGCGGCGGGCGCGGCTGTCTTCAAACAGGGTATCTGCCTCGCTGGCGGCAAACAGAGAGCCAGGGTTGTTGGCCGCAGCCTCCTGCCGGTATTCCTGCTGCGGGGTCACCGGCGGGTGCAGGGCAGGCCTCTTGTGGGGGCTGCCGCCGCAGGCGACGCAGAACAGATAGATCAGCGCCAGAACTGGGATTAAATAACGTGCCTGCATGTGCTCCTCTCCTTTCACCATTGAGCGCTAGTGAATTTCAACGGTGCTGCCATCTTTTACAATGGCGTAGACCTGTTTTTTGGTTTGCAGATTACGTACCGCAATGGTGGCCCCGGGTTCGCCGTCCGAAAGCGCCTGGGCCTGTGTGGCTATGCGCAGATTACCGCGCAAGTAGACAAGATTGACCACGTCACCCCTTTTAACCATCAGCTGACTTACAAGGTCGCTTTGCAAAATGGGCTCGCCCGTATTGAGCGCGCGGCTGAGCTGCCACGGCCCGCCACGGCCATCCCAGGGCAAATCACGCAGCTGGCTGGCGTTGACCTTCATAAAAGTGACCGATTCCGCTGCCAGGGATTCACCCTTGTTCATGGCACGCGAAGCAGCCGGCGCTGTTACCCAGAGGGTAAGATTAACCGTGCCCGAAATGCGCCGCAAAACATTGCCATCTGCTTCTTGCACCGCAAATCGCAGTGGTACGCGCCCAGGCGTGAGCTTGCCCGGTTCCAGCTGCACCCGCTGCTGGGAATGGGCCAGAAAAATATAGTCCGGCAGCCGAAAGTCGCTTAACTCCACCTCACCCGGCATGGCCGCCAGCTGGGGAGTCAAGCTTTTGACAACATAGGAACGCAGATCTTCTTCGTGAAAAACAAGCCCACCGCGCTGGATCACCAGAGAGCTTGGCAAAATGCAGCGGCCTGCCACCTCTTTGCCCAGGGCTTGCCGCAGTGCCTGGGCAAGACGCGAGTTGTTGATCTGTAAAGGCTTGCCTTCTTCTGGCGGAGCGGGCCAAAGGGGCTGCACCCGCAGCTGGCCCCACATTTCGGGCGCTATCTGCCCCAGAGGGGCCGCTATGTCGCCCAACAGCACCATGTCTGAATTGGTGACTGCCGCCGACAGAATTTTGAGCCGCCAGTCGTCCGGGCCAAGCATGTTCAGCTGGCCGCCCTGGGCTGTGGGGGCCTCGCCCGCCGCCAGCATGTTGCGGGTTTTGGCGGCGCGCTGATCCTGCGCGTTTTCGGCCAGGGGCATCTGCCCGCTCTGCGATTGCGGCTGCTGCCCCGCCTGAGCCTGTGGGGCACGCAGCTGGGTAACAATCTGGCTGGGCGAACGGCGGTGGTTGCGGTCATTATCCTGCCAGGTGGCACTGGGCACGCCCCCTCCCGGCGCAGCAAGCACGGCCAACGCACCGGGGCCGCACAACTGCCAGCAGACCAGAACCGCGACCAGCAGCCCTGCCGCGCCTGTTCCACGCAGTGTGCATTGCCGCGCCAGAGCGCCAGAGCATGCCAGAAAAATACGCAAAAACCGCATACCCACTCCTAGCTGCGCTTGAGCTGTACAGCGATACCCAGCATGGAATCTGATGTTTGGATGGACTTTGAGTTTACTTCATAGGCACGCTGGCCCACGATCATGTTCACCATTTCGTCCACCACTTCCACGTTGGACATTTCCAGAAAACCCTGGGCCAGTGTGCCCACGTTGTCTGTGCCGGGCACACCCTCTGTGGCATCGCCCGATGCCTGGGTGGGCGTGTAGAGGTTACGCCCCCGGGCATCAAGGCCTGCCGGGTTGATAAAAGTATAGAGCGGCAACTCTGTCCCGGCCAGTTCCTGCCCCTGTGAATCAAGAGCCGCCATGTGGCCGGAGGACGAAATGGAGATGGTCTTGGTCTGTGCCGGAACAGCAAACTGCGGCTGCAAAATGTAGCCGTTGGCCGTAACCACCGTGCCATCCTGATTAAGCTTGAACGAACCGGCGCGCGTGTACATGAGCTCGCCGTTCACATCCACCTGAAAGAAGCCATCGCCTTCAATGGCCACGTCCAGCGTGTTGCCGGTATTCTGAAAGTCGCCCTGCGTAAAAAACTTGTGTACAGCCGTGGGGCGGGCACCCATGCCGACCTGTATGCCCACGGGCAGGCGGTTGTCCCCCTCGGTGACTGCACCGGCCATGCGCATGGTCTGGTACATGAGATCTTCAAACTCGGCCCGGCTCTTTTTAAAACCCGTGGTGTTGACGTTGGCCAGGTTGTTGGAAATCACGTCGATATTGAGCTGTTGGGCCACCATGCCGGTGGCGCCTGTCCAGAGCGATCGCATCATGGGAATGTCTCCTTATACTAAACCGGCGAGGCTGCCGGTTGCCTGCAATAACAATCAGGGGCTAGCCCTGACGGCGACCGACCTTTTCGTAGGCGGCACGGTCAAGCGTGTCTGATGTCTGCATTACCTTTTGGTAGGCTTCAAACTGGCGCTGCACTTCAATCATGTTGACCATTTCAGACACTACTTCCACATTGGCTGCTTCGGTAAAGCCCTGCTCCACGCGCGCGCCGTTGTCGTAGGCATTGCCCTCGGCAACCTGAACCCCGTCACGCGGGCGAAAAAGATTGCCGCCCATTTTTTCCAGATTCTGCGGGTTGTCCACGCTCACCAGAGTCAGCTGGTCGATGGCATTGCCATCGGCAAGAACCTGCCCGTCACCGCTGATTTGCAAATGCCTCGTGCCAGGGGGAACCCCAATGACACCGCCAGCGCCCTGTACCGTATAGCCCTGCGGCGTCATAAGAATACCATCGCCATTGAGCACAAAGGCTCCGTTGCGGGTAAGGTACTGGCCTGTGGGCGTGTTTACCCTAAAAAAGGCATTCTCGCCGTTGATGGCCACATCCAGGTTATTGCCAGTATATTGCATTGATCCTTGCGAATAATCTGTATGCGAAACAGCTATGCGTACCCGCGCGGCATTCATGGGCTCGGGAAACAGGGGCGTTGATTTGAGGTTCTGAAGCGGCTCCCGAATCTCATCAAAGGCAAAGGTTGTCATGGTGTCCTTGAACGCCATTGTCTCCCGCTTGTAGCCACGCGTGTTCACGTTCGCCAAATTATTGGCGATTAAATCCATGCGATGTTCTGTGGTCAGCGCGGCAAAAAGTCCGCTAAACATGCCTGCTTGCATAAGCAGCTCCTTGTGTTGGCAGCAGCGCCATAAGAAATGCGCCACCGTCTACCCTGAACCTGACGGCTCTTGCCAGAGCTTTTGCAATATGCGGGCCAATGAATTCTGCAAGCCACAAGGATGCGGAAGTGATCGTACCTGGGAGTGTGGGGGGGCCAAACGGGATACGGCGGACCAACAGACTAACCAAGAATCACCGGGGAATGGGTTTGGCGGGTAGCGGCATGCTGAGGTGGGGGTAACGTATGTATTCTGGCCCCCGGCCTGACCAAAATGCAAATTCTTAAAAATCAGCCATTCAAGCCAGTTTTTTGGAAAAACAAAACATATCCACCCCTTCGCCACAAATTTTTTTTGCGAAAATCAAAAAAAATGCTTGCCAGCCACCCCCTGTTAGCGTAAACCCATTTTCGCGCCGAAGTGGTGGAATTGGTAGACACGCTAGGTTCAGGGTCTAGTTCTCGCAAGGGAGTGGGAGTTCGAGTCTCCCCTTCGGCACCATCTTTTAAGAGTCGTTACAAGCAACAGCCTGTAAC
>NZ_JAYRGM010000013.1:0-72434 GCF_041907885.1 Desulfovibrio sp.
CGATCTGCTTCAGGCCTGCGGCTTTTTTCTTCTCGTCATCCAAGGCCTTACCTTCCAGAAGGCAACAGACCAGACCCTTACCGCCATGAGGAGCTACCAGTTTGGACATTGCGAAATCCTCCGAGTTTTAGTTATGTGGGCATCCTTCCGTGGCCAGCAACGCCGTGCGGAAGGCCAGTGTTCAAAACGCATCTTGTGAATATTCTAACAAAAAGTCAACTACCTCTTAAAAATTTTTCTGACCACTTGCTCAAAAACCATTGTTCCGGCCAGTCGTGCGGAAAATTCACGGAGAGCTATACGCTGAATCGCGCAAAAAGAGAAGGGGGGCAGACAAGAAAAGTGTGCCTAACCCCAAAAGGTCATGTGAAAGTGCGCTTTTTTTCGCAAAGCCTTTTGGTAGGCTTTGGCGCGGGGGCTGGGCGCTAGTGGTCTGTCATAAGCGGGTGGCGCGCTATTGGCCTGCTTGGGGCACGCTTGCATGTTTTTGCAGAAGAAGAGAAATTTTTCTCAATCTCGCCTGTCGCGCCAAACAGGTCACGCAAAAAGGGCGTGGAGTATCCACGCCCTTTTAGTGTTGCCGAGCAACACGATCGGAAACCAGGAGCCGGTCGCGGCTTTGCCGCGCCGTAAAGCGAGTGGTTTCCGTGTATTTCCGCCCGGCAGCGTAGCCGCCCCGGCGGATCAAACTCCGTCAGGCGGAGTTTGCCATGCGTATGCCGCGTGGTTAACCCACGAACGCGCCCAGGGCGCGCCCAGGCCTAAAGCCCTGCTGCTCGCTACTGAAGCACGACTGCCTAGAACGGCACGTCGTCCATGTTGGAAGCTTCAGAGGGAAAGGCGGGGCCCAGGTCGTCGTCCATATTCTGGGGTTTGCGGTTACCCTGGGGGGCAAAGTTGCCCTGGGGGCGTCCGCCCTGACCACCCTGGCCGCCACGCGGGGCATTGGCACGCGGGGCCGCAGAGGCGGCAGGCGCGCCGTAGTCGTCTTCAAAACCACGGCCACCGCCGGCATCGCGCGGGGCATCGCCCTTGCGGTCAAGAAACTGCACGCGCTGGGCCTTGATTTCGGTGGTATACCTGTCCTGACCCTGCTGATCCTGCCACTTGCGGGTTTGCAGGCTGCCTTCCACATAGATCAGGCTGCCCTTGGCGAGAAAGTTGGCGCAGTTTTCGGCCTGGCGCTGAAAAACAGAAACCCTGTGCCATTCGGTGCGGTCCACCTTGTTGCCATCGCGGTCGGTGTAGGATTCGTCGGTGGCTACGTTCAGGGTGGCAACAGGCGAGCCGCTCTGTGTGTAGCGCAGCTCGGGGTCGCGGCCCAGACGGCCAATGATCATTACTTTGTTCAGCATGGTGATGCTCCAGGGTCGTATGCGATTTTTGGGCTCAGGCTACAAATGCTTTTTCGAGCTGATCCAGCACGTCTTCAAGTTTGTCGCTCAGCTTGTTGGCGTCGCGGGGCTGCCAGTCTGCCAGGGCCGCCTCAATATCTGCCTTGAGCCGTGCGGCCTCAAGAATGCCGGGGCCAAGGGCCTTGCGGCGGGCTTCCGACCACGGCAAAAACTGCAAACCATCGTCCAGCGCCCGCACCATGTCAAAAACACCGTGCTTTTCGTGTTTGATGGGTACGCTGAAAGCGAGCTCCGTGAGTTTGGGCCAGAGCTTTTCAAGCAGGTCTTCGTTCCATGTAACGGCGCTCACGCGGATTTGCAGTGCTTTGCCCATTGGTGCTCCGGTTGGCGGCAGCCGCCCTTGTGCCTGTGCGGTGCCTGCCCTGGCCCACGCATGACGCTGCGGGCCCTGGCAGGGGCGTTGTTTGGGGAATGCTAGTCTTTTTCTGTCCACTCTGTCTGCACGCGCATGATAACTTCCTGAATGGCAGGCAGCTGATCCTGCGGGCAGACGCCAATGAGGGGCGCGCCAGCATCGATATTTTCGTTGTATGTAAAATACACGGCGTAGATAACGCCAGCGGGGCCTGTGTATGCCAGCGGAACCTCGCGCTTCATGCGTGACATGATGAGCAGTTCCATGCCCTCGCGCACGGCCACAGACTGGGAGTCGGCAGCGTGTATTTTTTTGTCCACTTCAGGTGTGAAGTAGTACTTGGCCCGCTCGGGCGCAACAAAAAGATGCAGGGCTTTTTGCAGCAGTATGCGTTCCACCTCGGCGCGGGTGAGCATGTGGCGCACCACGGCAAGGGGCGTGCCCGCTTCTGCAAACGTGCCTTCGAGCTCGCTGTGCAAAAGGCTGATCTCGCCTTTTTCGTTGGCAGAAATGGGCTTGGGGTTACGCTCGCGTTCAAGGGTGGCGATGAGAGTGCCCGGCTTTTCCTTCCACTGGCCCTGCGGCCCCACGACCTTGTCGCCCTGTTTTATGCCCGAAAAAGTCACCTTGCCCGAATGGGGCGTACTGATGACGATCTCGCGGTAGGGAGAAGCCTTTATTTCGTCCAGCAGTGCAGATATGTTTATCATGCTAGGATCCGTTAAGCGTTATATATTGGCGGCGTTGCCCAAGGCCGGTTTGATCCGGCCCCGGCAGATGGTGGCCGGACAGTTCCCGGCCACCTCGCCGCTCGGAATTATCTTGCAGCGTCCACGCAGGCTGGCATTACCTGTAGTACAGGTTTCTGCCGCCAATGGTCAGCAGGGCCTGTTTGAGGTTTGCCCGCACTTCGCGCCTGTCCCAGATGCCCTGAATGTGCCCGCGCGAAAGGGCGCGGTACGAGCGGTGGTACTTGGGCGGAATGTCCATGCCGGTTGTTTCCTTGATAACGCCCGGCCCGGCAAAGCCGATGTTGGACGAGCGCACGGCAAACTGGTAGGGCGAGCAGCCAAGAAAACTGGCCACTGGCCCGGCAAAGGAATTGGTGTCGTACAGCACCATGTACAGGCCGCCGGATTCGATGTAACGGCGCACGGCCACGGTGCAGCGGGGCATCTGGATAACGCCGTGCGTGCCTTCCTGAATGCGTATGCCAGCCGTACCGTGTACATAGGCAAGGAAGGGATAGCGCTTCTTGGCTGCGCGCTGGGCCGCCTCCACAAACTTGTAGCCCTCGGCAGCGCCCACAGAGCCGCCCCGGAAGGTTCCCATAAGCATGGCAACAACCATCTTGGTGTTGTCTATGCGGGCTTCAAAGGTAATGCAGCCGCTCTTGGCCCCGGTTTTTTTCTGGGCGTCGAGCACACGGTCGCTGAAGTTGGGGAATTCGAGAGGATTACCCGCTTCGATCTCGCTGTTGAACTCAAATACCGAGCCGAGATCAAAAACGTTCTTCACATACCATTCCGGCTCCATGGGAAAATGGTAGCCGCAGTGGCTGCACACGCCCGCAAATTCGGCAAACAGGTCTGGGCCCCACAGGTCAAGGCAGCCGTAGGCGGCGCTGTTGGGGCAGGTAATGGCGCGGTCGGCCTTGTAGCGCGGCGAAATATAGTTCCACCGGCTGCGGCGGCCATCGTCCGACCATGTGGAAAGGGCGGTCAGTTCCTTGACCTTGCTGTTCTCCACCTTGGTGCTGGGAAGCTTGCGCGTAAGCTTGCGCCAGGGGGCAAGCAGGCGCCCCTTGAACACTTCCCATTCGTTTTCAACTTCTTCCACAAAGGTGCGTATGCGCCTCTGGTGTTTGCGGTAGAAATCGTACTTGAAGCTGACCCAGGGCTTGGTGACCCAATCCCAGGTGGCAACGGCCATCTTGGTAAAGAAGGGCCGCCTGTCGCGGGCCGCCTGTCGCGAGAGCCGCAAAAACTTCTGTTGGCGGCGTTCGCGCAGCCTGTCCTTGGCGGCAGAGGTCAGGCCCCAGCGGGTGTACATTTCGTCCAGGTTGGCATCGGGCTTGCGCACGCGGGCCAGAGCCAGGCCCTTGAGGCCGGGCATGGTGCGCGTGGAGATCACCACTTCGTCGGTGGCGCGCAGCACTTCCTGCCGCAGATTGCGGAAAAAGTCGAAGTGCCAAGGGCGCGCGCCCAGAGGCGGCTCCTGCACCACGCGGTCGATATAGCCAAACTTGAGGTTGTCCTGCGCGGTCATCTTGAGGTTTGTGGCGCAGCTCTCGATCAGTTCTGGCGTGGCGCGCTGGCCAGCCTTGATGCGGCCTTCGATGGCGGCAGCACCCTCTGGCGAAATGACCGAATAGTAGCCGTGCGAAAGCATCAGGCGTTTGTCGGCCAGGCCAATGGCCTCGGCCCCGCCAGAGCCGCCCTCGGAAATAACGGCAATAACGGGCACGCGCAGGCCGGCCATGCAGTAGATGTTGCGGGCGATCTGCTGTGCCGCGCCGGGGTAGTCCTCGATGGGGAACGAGCCGGGCGTGAAAATGTAGGTGTGAACTGGGATACCCTCGGTTTCGGCCACGCGCATGTACTGCTGCGCCTTGGCGTTGCCCCAGGGCTTGACCGAGCCGCCGTTGCGGAATTCCGCGCCGTGGCCTTTTTCCTGCCCGATAACCATGACCGACTGGGTGTACACCTTCTTGCCACGGCGGCGGGTAATAACCGCACGGGCAATAAGCATGCTGGGGTCGAGGCTGTGCTCGTCCTGCCCGCCCACTTCGGTAAAGTTGTCGTAGACGTTTTCGAGAATGTCGCGCAGGCAGATACGCTGGGAATGGCGCACAATGCGCACCTTGTCCATGGGCGTAATGCTGCCTTCAAGGCGGCGTTCCACGTAGTTGAAAAGGTCTTCTACGGTGGCAAGTTCGGCATAGGGATCTTCTACCGTGCCGGTGCGGACGCGCGCGGCAAAGGCGGTCAGCTTTTCTTCAAGCAGATCGGCGTTGTCCTTGTGCTTGCCAGCAAATATTTCCACCAGATAGGTCAGCCTGTCGCGCAGGCTCTGGATACGTTTTTCGATGTTGTTGTCCATAATATATTGGGGCCAGCTAGACTGGTTTTTTTAGGTAGGCGAAATCCCCGAAAATCAGGGCGGCCAATGGGTTGTCTGCCAGCATGCCTGCCCGTGGGAAGCGCGTGGGCGCGGTGTGGGCCGCAGGACTGCCGCTTGCGCTGGCAGCGCAGGCGGGCTGTGGCCGATGGGGTGGCAATGCCTTGTTCATGGGCTGGTTCCCTGTCAGAAACGCAAGATGCGTTCTGTGTTGGCCGCAAGGAAGTTGACGTTGGATTTCAGCTCCTCGCCAGCGGTATTGTGCCCTTCCAGCCGCAGATCGCGCAAAAATTCAAGGCCTCGGGCCTTGGCTTCCTCCAGATCTTTGCCCCAGATGATGGCAAGAGCCAGGTTGGGATCAAATTCTGTGGGAATTTCATACGGTTCTGTGGTTGGTACATGGGTGAGCATGGTCAGCCAGGGCTGTTCTTTCCAGCCAAAGCGTTCGATGCGCCCCACCCAGGGGGTAAAGTTGTTGTCCGGGTCTTCGGCGATAAGGCGGTACTCGATGCCAAGGCCCTCAAAGCTGATATCGCTTTGGCCGTAGCCCAGCGGTTCGCCAAGGCCAATGCGTATCTGCTCGGCAATAAGGTCTACATCGCCCTTGCCGCCCACTTTTGAAATGCGGGCAGAAACGCCGTTTTCAACCTGGATGCGCGTGTTCACTTCCATAAGGAAGGGTTCGCCCTTGCGGGTCACAATCCATTCCCAGGTTCCCACATTGTCGTAGCCCACCTTGCGGGCCATGGTGAGGGAATAGTCAACGATATCGCGCAGTACCTTGCCCGCGTCAAAGGTGTACTTGAGCTCGTCGGGGGCAAAGCCGGGGGCGATCTCGATACGCTTCTGGCGGCCAGTGGACTGGATGGAACAGTTGCGCGTGCCGAAATGCACGGGGTTCTGCCCAGAACGGTCAGAAACAACCTGTACTTCAAGGTGGTTGAAGTCGGTGATGCGCTGTTCGATAAGCACGCCTTCGTCCTTGAACTGGCGCAGGGCGTAGCTGCGGATACGGCGGTAGACCGAGCGGAACTGGTCCGGGTCGTACACTTCTTCAATGCCCATGCCGCCGCCGCCAGCCGATGCCTTGACCAGCACCAGCGGGCGGGTGATGCCCTGCTGCGCCTGGAATTCAAACACGCTCTTGGCAATGCGTTCGGCTTCCATCTCGTCGTAAATGGGACGGTCGGAACCCGGCACGGTGGGCACGCCCAGGCTGCGGGCCAGGCGCTTGGTGTTGATTTTGTCGCCCAGCTCGCGGATTATCTTCCACGAGGGGCCGATGAATATGAGTTTCCGGTCGCGTTTGGTCACGCGGCGTGCAAAACGATAGTCCTCGGCAAAAAAACCGTAGCCGGGATGCACAGCGGTGCAACCCGCTTCATCGGCCACGGCCATGAGTTCGTTGGCGTCGTGGTAAGAAGACACGCGGTAAAGGCTTTTTTCTCCGCCTTGTTCGCGTGCCAGCCGCACATGGCCCGAAGCCGCATCTTCAGCAGTGAAAATGGCTGCAAAGGCCACTCCCAGCTTGCGGCAGGCGCGCATGATGCGCATGGCGATTTCGCCACGGTTGGCCACCAGAATTTTGTGCTTTTGCAGGGGAATGCTGTCCTGAGCTTTGTCCAAGCCTGTCTCCCTCATTAACGTGCGATTTTTTTTGTGTTGGTTATGCCCGGCATGGCCGCCCGTGCCCGTGGGCGGTGGCGGCGTATCCGAAGTTTGGATTTGCATGGCGGGATGTTACGGTTCTGTTTTGTAGCCCGTACCCCCTTGTGGGGTATCGACTGGCGGGCTATACAGGCAATGCATCCGCACCTCATACCCGTTTTTGGCGCGAAAATCCACTCGCGCAGAGGCTGCCCCGCACAAAAAGCCGCGCAGCGGCAAAGAGAAGCGCGGCGCGGATTGCGGCCTGGCAGCAGACCACGGAGCCTATTTTTTCAGGGGGGATTCTATGCAAAATTTTCAAGATGTCCAGCGTGCCGCCACAGCCCTGCGTGAGGCCATTGAGGCAGCGCAGGGGCCCTCGGCCTTGCCTCTGGGCGCGTGCAGGCTCGACGCTGGCGCGCAGGCCGGTGCGGATGCGCCCATTGGCATTGTGCTGGGCACGGGGCTCTCGCATCTGGCAGACCGGCTGCAAGACCGGGTGGTTGTGCCCTATGCCGACTTGCCGGGTTTTCCCGTATCAAGCGTGGAGGGACATGCCGGAGCCTTTGTGTGGGGGCGCTTTCCCGGTGCGTGCGGTGAGGACGATTGCGTGGGCCGCTACGCGCTCATCCAGCAGGGGCGCTGCCATCTGTATGAAGGGCGCAGCCCCGCAGAGGTGTGCATGGGCGTGCGCGTCATGGCTGCCCTGGGTGCAAAAATGCTCATCATCACCAATGCCGCAGGCGGGCTCAACCCGCAGTTTGATGCGGGCGGCATCATGTGCATGACCGACATCATCAACCATACGGGGCATTCGCCGCTTACCGGCTTTAACCACGAGGGCTGGGGCCCGCGTTTTCCCGACATGTGCGTTCCGCTGGACGCAGACCTGCGGGCGCTGGCGCTCGAAACCGCCGCCAAGATGAATCTGCGGCTCGAGCGCGGCGTGTACATTGGCGTACACGGGCCAGAGATGGAAACCCCGGCAGAAACGCGCATGTACCGCCAGTGGGGAGCCGACGCCGTGGGCATGAGCACCGTGCTTGAGATCATCGCTGCCCGTCATATGGGCATGCGGGTTTTGGGCCTTTCATGTTTGACCAATAAAAATTTGCCCGACTGCATGACCCCGGCTCCCTTGGAAGAAATTCTGGCAGTGGCCGCTGTGGCGGGCAAAAATCTGGGGCGGCTTATCCGCGCTATGGTGACAAAACTCTGAAAAGTGGGTAAAAGCGCGGCCCGGACACAGTAAAGAATAAACAATACCGACTGCTGGTTTTTCCCCCTGCCTGCGTCGGCCTCGTCCCGACGCTTAACTGCCGCAGCCTTGCTGCCAGTCGGAATCTCCCCTTGGCGGGGAACAAAACCGCACTACCCAGTGTTTTTTTTAAGGGCAAAAAGCCATGCAACACAATGAATCCCTCCGTAACGTAGCCATTATCGCCCACGTTGACCACGGCAAGACCACCCTTGTGGACGGTTTGTTCAAGCAGGGCGGCGTTTTTCGCGCCGACCAGCAGGTGGACGACCGCGTTATGGACAAGATGGACCTTGAGCGCGAACGCGGCATCACCATTGCGGCCAAGAACTGCGCCGTCAACTGGAACGGAGTGAAGATCAATATCATCGACACCCCCGGCCATGCCGACTTTGGCGGCGAGGTGGAGCGTTCGCTCTCCATGGCCACAGGCGCAATCCTGCTGGTGGACTCCTCCGAAGGCCCGCTGCCGCAAACGCGTTTTGTGCTGCGCAAAACCCTTGAGGCCGGTCTGCCCGTGGTTGTGGTCATCAACAAGATCGACCGCAAGGACGCCCGCCCCCAGGAAGTGCTCAACGAAATTTATGACCTGTTCATCGACCTTGACGCCAACGAGCACCAGCTGGAATTTCCCGTGCTCTACGCCATTGGGCGTGCTGGCGTGGCCATGAACAATATTGATGATGAACAGAAGGACCTTTCGCCCCTGTTCGACGCCATTGTTAAGTACATTCCCGGCCCCAGCTATGATGCGGAGCAGCCCTTCCAGATGCTGGTGGCAGACCTTGACTATTCCGACTACCTGGGCCGTCTGGCCGTAGGCCGCATCATGCACGGCACTGTCTACGCCAAGGAATCGCTGGCCTGCATCGGCGAAGACGGCCAGCCCAAGCCCCTGCGCGCCACCAAGCTTCAGGTGTACGACGGCTTGCAGGTGGTGGAAGTGGAAAAGGCCCTGCCCGGCGACATCGTGGTTCTGGCCGGTATCGAAGATGTCACCATCGGCGATACCATCTGCACCCGCGACAATCCCCGCGCCATGCCCCGTATCCGCGTGGACGAACCCACCGTGGCCATGCGCTTTGGCATCAACAGCTCCCCTCTGGCCGGGCGTGAAGGCAAGATTGTGCAGAGCCGCGCCATCTATGACCGCCTGGTCAAGGAAACCCTGCGCAACGTGGCCGTGCGAGTTGAAAACACGGCAGACCGTGATGCCTTTCTGGTCAAGGGCCGTGGCGAATTTCAGATGGCCATTCTTATCGAAACCATGCGCCGCGAAGGTTTTGAACTTTCCGTGGGCCGCCCCGAAGTTATTCTGCGCAAGGACGATAATGGCAAGGTTATCGAACCCATCGAACGTCTGTACGTGGACTGCGACGAAGTGTTCATGGGCGTGGTGACCGACAAGCTGGCCCAGCGCAAGGGCCGCATGCTCAACTGCGTCAACAACGGCACGGGCCGTGTGCGTCTTGAATTCAGCGTGCCTTCGCGCGGCCTTATCGGCTACCGCGACGAGTTCCTCACCGATACCAAGGGTACCGGCATCATGAACTCCTACGTTGAAGGCTACGAAGAATGGCGCGGCGACTTCCCCACGCGTTACACGGGTTCCATCGTTGCTGACCGCGCCGGCTCCGGCGTGGCTTACGCCCTCTTTAACCTTGAGCCGCGCGGTGTGCTTTTTGTGGAGCCCGGCGACCCGGTCTACGAAGGCATGATTGTGGGCGAACACAACCGCGATAACGATATCGACGTTAACCCCACCAAGGAAAAGAAGCTCACCAACCTGCGCGCTTCGGGCAAGGATGAAAACGTCACCCTCACCCCGGTGAAAAAGATGACCCTTGAGCACGCACTGCACTTTGTGCGCGAAGACGAACTGGTGGAAGTGACCCCGCTTTCCATCCGTCTGCGCAAGGCCGAGCTTTCGGCCATGAAGCGTTACCAGACCGCAGGCAAGCGCAAAAACAGCTAGGTTGCCTGGGCAGGCCCTAACAGGCCGCAGCAACATATATTGGTCAAGGCCGCCGGATATTTCCGGCGGCCTTGTTTGTATATGGCGTAACAGGCTGTCATGTTTATGCTTGGTAGACTGTAATTAAAATTATTTTAACCTGGGGCTGGGGGAAGATGCATTTATATTGCATTCGATTGAGTAAAAAATAGAATAAAATACGCAATTGAGACGTAAAAATATATAAGTGTAGTTGCAAAATGTTCAAATGTATATTTGTGAAAGATGTTTTTACAGTATGGATTAAATCTGTGGTCACATTTGCGCATAATGCTGCGTATCATTTTTAATAAGGCATGATGTCTGATTACTTTGTGTTCACACATAACAAAAAAATAGAGTATTATTGACAATTTTTTAATTTTTTTACAGGGTCGTTTTCCCCCCAGTTTTGATTTCAAATATCCAGTGCAATCTGTATTTGATTATCAGTGATCTGTTTTTTGAACTGCGTTGCGGCGTCAAGAGAGGCTTGAACGAGGTGATAGTGCGCCAGTCCCATGCGTCCGAAACAGAGGCCGTTGAGCAGTTGATTCAGTACATGCCTGATATCAGGCGTTGCCACACGGTATTTTCTCAGCTTGAAAGGCAGTGGACGTGGATAGCCCTGACGGGAAAGATCAACTGCAACGCCATTGCCGCCACGCTGTTCGATTTTATTTTCAAAACTCGCGATACCTTTGGGCAGCTGCGCAAGGACATGACCGCCATGCTGGCCGAAAAGCTGCTAGAAAAAGCCGTGCGCGAGATGTCGCCCGTGGCCCAAGTGGTCATGGACATCATCAAACGCAACCTGTACGAGCGCACCGCCGATGTGAGCTTTCTGGCAACAGACGGCGAAATCATCAGTTTTTTGCAGGGGGCTTCCACCGATGTGGCCGCCTTGCGCTCGCGGTTGGCCGCATACCGCGCCAAGTACAGCGTGTACCGGGATATTCTGGTGCTCGATACGCAGGGCAGGGTATGCGTGCAGCTCGACACCCGCAGGCCGGTGAGCGCCTCAAGCGACCCGCTTGTGGCCCAAACCCTGGCCGCCAGCGAGTTTGTGGAAACTTTCCGTCCTACGGATCTGTCACCAGATGGACGCGCAGCCCTGGTCTATTCGCACGTTATTCGTGCGGAGGGCGCAGCAGAGCCGCTTGGTGTGCTCTGCCTTGTTTTTGACATGGATGGCGAGGTGGCAGACCTGCTTGCGGGCATGGCCCGCTTTGCACAAGACATGGTCATCATGCTGCTCGACAGCAGGGGCGAGGCCTTTGCCAGCAGCGATGCCCGGCAGGCCCCCGTGGGGCGCACCTATGCCCGCACCCCGGCAGACAGTTTTGCAGTCAGCAGCTCTGGCAACAGCACCACGCTGGCGGTTTCGCGTCCGTCCGAGGGCTATCAGGGCTATGAGGGGCAGGCATGGCAGACCCATGTGTTGCGGCCTGCGCAACGCGCCTTTGCCAGTAGGCCCACCGAGGGGCTGGATGTTGCCCTTGTGCGGCGCGAGGCGGGTTTTTCTGCCCAGCTGACCAATATCGAAGGTCAGGCCAGCGATGTCATGGGCGACCTCACGCTGGCGGCGCTCAACGGACAGATCATGGCCGCGCGCCAGAGCGGCAATGCCCGCGAGGACGAGCGCCACGCCGCGCAGGCCCTGCCGCCCATTCTGGATGCGGTGAGAAAGATGGGCATAGAGATGGAGCGGGAGTTCCACTTTTTTACCGACGGCCTGCTGAAAACAGTGACAGCCTCGCGTCTCAACGATGCCTCGTTTCTCGCATCCATCACCGTGGAAATCATGGACCGCAACCTCTACGAGCGCGCCAACGATTGCCGCTGGTGGGCGCTTACGCCAGATTTTCGCCGTATTTTGGCCCAGCCTGCGATGGACAAAAAAGCTCTGGCGCGGCTTGAGAATATTCTTGAATATATCAACAGCTACTACACTGTGTATTCCAATCTTTTTCTTTACGATGCCCACGGCGTTGTGCTGGCCTGTTCACAGGCAGCGGAGCGCGGCCTCTACGGCCAGCAGATAAACGAGGACTACGTGCGCCGCACCCTGTCGCTCAAGGATTCGGACGATTTTGCCGTGTCGCCTTTTCGCACAACCTCCCTGTACCATCCCAAGGGCAAGGCGCAGCCCACCTATGTGTACAGCGCTCCCGTGTTTGCTCCAGAGGGGGGGCAGGCCGTGGGCGGCATAGGCATTGTGTTTGATTCGCTGCCGCAGTTTGCCGACATGCTGGCCGATACCCTGCCCAAGAACAGCGAAGGCGCGGTGGTTGACGGCGCGGCGGGCTACTTTGCAGAGGCGGGTGGAACCCTTGTGGCCGCCAGCGAAGCCCACATGATACCCGGCGAGAGCAGCCCCTTGCAGCCCCAGTGGCTGGCGCTGGGGCAGGGAGAGTGCCATTCGCAGCTGGAATCGGTGGAAGGTGTGCTCTATGCCGTGGGCTGCGCCCGTTCGCGCGGGTATCGCGAATACAAGCGCGATGGCCGGTACAGCAACGATGTTTTGTGTGTGGTGCGCTTGCCCATTTAAAAGCCAGATACCTGTTCAGAAAAATCCAACAGTTCCCGCCATAGTAAAGCCCGCCCTTGCCCCAGGCCGTACCAGTGGTACAGCCGGAACAAAGGCGGGCTTTTTGCAACTTGGTAAGGGCGCAGCCTACAGAATGTGCTTTACGTTGGCCCGGCAGGTAATGGCGGGGCCGTCCAGCGTGCTCATGGCGTCCAGCAGCATGGTGCGGTACGTGCCCGTGCCGCCGCCCACTGCGGCCATGTTTTCAGAGGCGATTTCGCCAGCCACGCCCATGGCGCACACGGCGCACAGGCAGGCCTGGGGCAGCTCTGCCGGGGCAGCGGCCACGCAGCAGCCTACCACCACGGCGGTCATGCAGCCCGATCCTGTAATGCGCGTCATGAGCGGGTCGCCGTTGCTCACGGCCCAGGCTTTCTGGGCATGGGCCACAATGTCTATGCGCCCGCTCACAATCACAACGGCTCCGGTGGCGGCGCTGAGGTCTGCGGCCATGCGTGCGGCAGGGGCAAGATTGTCCTCTGAAACCAGCGCCCCCTGATCTGCGTCCACGCCGCGTGCCGTGGCTTTTTCTCCAGCCAGAAAGCGGATTTCAGAGCTGTTGCCCTTGATGACGGCAAAGCGCACTTCCTGCAAGAGCCTGCGCAGGGTTTCGTTGCGCAGATCTGAGGCCCCCGCGCCCACGGGGTCGAGCACGACGGGAATGTTCAGGGCATTGGCCCGCCTGCCTGCGACCAGCATGGATTCAACCGTGCGCGCATTGAGTGTGCCGATGTTGAGAACCAGCGCCGAGCTCAGGGCCACGATCTGTTCCACTTCTGCCGCATCGTCTGCCATGATGGGCGAGCCGCCTGCGGCCAGAATCATGTTGGCACAGTCATTGACCGTTACATAGTTGGTAATACTGTGAACCACTGGGGTTTGGCGGCGTACCATATCCAGAATTTCCCCAAAGCATTCCATGCCCAGCCTCCTCCGGCATTGCCGCAAGCAAGAGTGTACAGCGCATACAGTGCCTGCCCCGCGCGGGGCCTGACCCCTCTAGGGTTTGATGTAGGCAAAACCCTCGCGCTGCAAACGCACAATTTCCACCAGGCCTGCGGGCACAACATCGCAGCCGGGCCAGATGCTGGCGTGGTCGATGTTGTTGTCGGCCAGCGCATTGGCGCAAAGCATGATGCGCAGCCCCTGATCTTGCAGGGGGGCCGCAATGGCGCGGAATTCTTCATTGCTTTTGACAAACTGGGTGACTGCGGGGCCGTTGGCCACCACCACAAGCTGAAAACGTTCTTCGGGCAAGGCCTTGATATAGTTGGCCGCATTACGAAGAACAAGGCGCAGGATGGCGGGGTCCTTGCTGTCCATGTGCAGGCAGAGATCGTAATTCATAATTGAATCCTGTGGTTATTCGGTGTGCAGGCACAAGACCTGTTGTTGCAATCCTAGCGGAGCGGCATTTTTTTGCAAGCGGCAGTTGCTAATGGTTCTTGATTCATGTTGTCGGGCATCGTATGTTTGGACATGATTCGTAACCTTGGCGCAACAGAAAATTCAAGGCCCTACTGCCTTGCGGTGCTGCTGCAATTGCTCGTGGCACTGGTTCTGCTTGCGTGTGCCGGCGGCTGCGGCCTGATTGCCCGCGCCCCGGCCGAGCAGCCCCAACCGGCCCCGCCGGGGCTGGAGACGGCCTGGCAGGGCAAGCCTGTGCCGTACAAGGTGCGCATCAAGGTGCAGAACGGGCCAGATTCGCTGGCAGGGCAAATGAAGGCCTCAAGCCAGCTTGTGCAGCTTGCCAAGGAGCCGCCCGACAGCCTGCTTGCGCTGGAAAGGCGCGCCCGTGCCGATACGGAAAGCGCGCAGAGCCTGCTGCATTCGCAGGGATATTATGACGGCACGGCCTCGTTTGAAATGGACAGGGAATCCACACCCGTTGCCGTGGTTCTCACGCTGTTACCGGGCAAGCGCTACAGCCTGGGCCGGGCAGACGTGTACTACGACCCCGAACCCGTTGTTCCGGCATATTTTCGCAACCGCCAGCGCGAGGTGGGCTTTTGGGGGCTGGAAAAAGAATCCGTGCCGCCGCCTTCCTTCCCCGCTGTTTTGCCCGGTGTTGCCATTGGCAAGCCCATTGCTGCCGATGATCTGCTGGCAGCGGTAAACGCCCTGCCCGAAGCCCTGCGGCGGCAGGGATACCCCATGGCCAGTGTTGCCGACACAAGTTATACGCTCGACCGTGAGGCCAGCAGGCTCAATGCCGATATTCTGGTGCGCCCCGGCCCGCCCGCGCTCATGGGCCGCATCGAGGTGCGCGGTGCAAAAGAAGTAAATGCCGAATACGTGCAACGGCTGGCCCCCTGGAACGATGCCGAAGAACCCTGGAATTCGGACATGGTGGAGGACTACGCCAACAAGCTGCGCGCCCTTGGCCTGTTCCGCACGGTGGAGGCCAAGGCCCTTGAAGAACAGCTTGCCAGCGGCGCGGGCCGTGACGGTGCGGCGGTGCTGCCGCTGGAAGTTACCGTGGCAGAAGCGCCATTCCGCTCTGTTGGGGCCAGCGCCCGCTACGACACCGATACCGGGCTTGGCGTGGAAGGCATGTGGGAGCACCGAAATTTTTTTGGTAATGGTGAAAAGCTTACCGTCAGCGCCCCCATCGCCACTGAAACCCAGGGGCTCAAGGCGGCATTTGAAAAACCGGCTTTTCTGGCCCGCGAGCAAAAGCTGCTGGTGACTGGCTCGACCCTGCGCGAAAATACCAGCGCCTACGAAAAAATGGCCGGTACGGGCGCGGGCGACATAGAGCGGCGGCTTTCGCGCCAGTGGTGGGGCAGCGCCGGGCTTGGCGGCGAAAGCGGCTCCATCAAGGACAACGAGCAGGACGCCAAGGGCTACGGATTTTTCGGCCCAAGGCTGGGGCTGCGCCGCGATACGCGCAACAATGTGCTCAATCCATCCGATGGTTCCGAGCTGGCCTTCAAATTCAAACCCTACGCCGGTTTTTATGGCGAATCCTTCAGCGCCATGACCGGCGTGGTTTCGGCCAGCGGCTATTACGCCCCCTTTCGAAAAAACGGCCTGCCAGATGACAAGCTTGTGCTGGCGGGCAGGGTAGAAGTTGGCGGTCTTGCCGGTGCGGGGCTGCGCGCCATTCCCGCCAGTTTGCGCTATTACACGGGCGGCGCGGGCTCGGTGCGGGGGTATGCCTACCAGTCTCTGGGGCCGCGTGACCACAAGGATGAGCCCCTGGGCGGGCGTTCGTATCAGGTGGTCAATCTTGAGGCCCGCTACAAAATTACAGATGACTTTGGCCTGGTTCCTTTTCTTGACGGCGGCATGGTTTACAGGGACGAGCTGCCGCGCATCATCGGCGATATGAACTGGGGTACGGGCCTTGGATTCCGCTATTTTACGCCCATCGGCCCGGTGCGGCTGGATGTGGGCTTTCCTCTGCAACCCATTGACGGTGACCCCCCGGTGCAGATTTATGTCAGCATAGGGCAGTCTTTTTGATGGATCAGGAACGCAAGGCGGCAACGCCGCCATCTTCTGCCGCCGATGCCGCGCCCAAGCCGTCGCCCAAGCCTTTGGCAGATACGGGCGAGGGCGCTACCCGGCCATCCCGCATGCCGGGGCAATCCCCCCTAAAATTCGGTCGGCTGCGCCGTGCGGGCAAGGCGCTGGGTTTGTGTCTGCTCGTGTGCGTTTTGGCTCTGGCTGGCGTTTTGGCTGGCGGGCTGGCGGCCCTGCGCAGCGAGAGTGTACAGGCGTGGCTGACAGATAAAATCAATGCGGCCATGGAGGCCGCGCCGCCAAACGGGGCTGTGGCGCAAGGCGAGGCTGCCCCGGCCATCCGTGCGCGTATCACCCATCTTTCCGGCCCCTTGCCCTTTGCATTTACGCTTGGTGTCGAGCTGTACGATGCCGATGGCCTGTGGCTGCGCCTGCCCGCATGCAGCGCCAGCTGGGACTGGCAGGCCTTGCCATCCGCGCTGCGCATGGCCTTTGTGCGCGTGGACAGTGCCGATCTGCTGCGTATGCCCCAATTGCCGGAGGCGGCGACCGTGCCGCCATCCACACCCCCCCTTACGGAAGCCGGTCTGCGCTCGGCGCTGGCCGATGCCCTGCGTGCCCTTGATTCTTTGCCCGGCTGGTTGCCGCAGGTGCGGATTGACGAATTTTCCCTGAGCAATGCCCAGGTGGCGCAGTCCTTGCTGGGGCAGGCTGGTCAGCCACCGGCAGATGCTGGCAATTCTTTGCCGCCCGCCCCTGACGATGCCCGCCCCGAAGCGGCAGCTCTGACCACTGCCCGCCTTGATGCGAGCCTGAAGCTTGTGGGCGGAACAGCTGGGGTGCAGGCAGATATGGAACTCTCCCTCAAGGGGGCTGACAACGCGCCCCTGCCTCTGGCCGGGCTTGCAGCCACGGCTGTTGAGGCCCGTGTGCAAGTTTCTGCTGTGCCCTCGCGGCAGGGGAATATGCTGGCTCTGGACGCAAGGGCGGGGCTTGCCTGTTCGCTGCACACGGCTTTACCCGCAGCAGCAGAGGCTACCTCTTCGCCCGTAGCTGATGCAGATTCCGCAGGCGGCAGCATGTTGGCAAGCCTGCTAGGGCAGGGGGCCAATGCGGATATGCGGCTGGTGGCACGCGTCACTGCTCCTGCGGGTAGGGGCCCTGCGGCAGGCGGGCGTGCGGCCATTGAAAAAATTTCTGTAGAGGCGGGTCCCCTGAGGGTTGCGGGGCATGCGGCGTGGGAGAGCGGCGCGGCGGATTTGTGGTTTGGCGGGCCGCTGGATGCGGATATCCTGACCAGCCTTGACTCGCAGAATGCCGACGTTCCCGATGCCAGCCCTGCGCGCACAAATGCGGGCGGGGGCCTGCTGCCCGCAAAAGCCCGGCTGCAACTGGCGCTCGGCGGGTCACTGGATGCGCCGGATGTGCGTGCGGCCCTCGACTGCCCCGCCTGGAATATGGGCGGGCATGCACTGGCAAATGTGGCCCTCAGGCTGGAAAGCGTGCCTTTTCGCTGGCGGCAGGTGCTGTTCGGCGCAGAAGTTGGCGCAGAAGTTGGTGCTGATTCGGGCCCAGAACTGGCCGTAAGGGTGCAGGCATCAGCCACGGCAGATTCCTTTGCGCAAAGCCTTGGTGCGACGGTATTCGCCCGCCAGACGCGGCAAGGCGACCGCAGCACAGTGCTGGCAGGCGTGCGCGATCTACAGGGTGATATCTTGGGCATTGTCGCTTCGGGACAGGTGGCGGCGGCCTTGCCCCTGCCACTGTCTGTGGGCGTGGCGGGCATGCCCCGCGTTGACGGCAAGGTGGATGTGCGCGTTGCAGACTGGAAGGCCCTTTCGGCCTTTTTGCCCGGTGCGCGGCTGGAAGGCGATGCCGCCCTGTCGCTGGAGCTGCTCTCGCAGCAGGCAGCGGATGGCGCGGGCACGCGGGCCTTTTCGCAGCAGGCCTGCGTGCGCTTGCGCGTGCCACGGCTTTTTTACAGAGAGGGTAGCGCCCCGGCGGTTGAAGTTCGGGGGCTGGAGGGCGAGGCCGCGCTGACCGATGTTTTTGGCGTCGGGCAGCTTGCCGCGCGCCTTGATCTTGGCGGACTGCACAGCGACGGCAAAAGGCTAGGGGCCAGGGTGCGTGCGCAGGGCTCGGTAACCGGGCCGCTGGAGGCAACGCTTGATACCAGCGGCTTTGCGGCGGCGCACTGCGCGTTGCGCTGGCAGCCCGGCACGGTTGAACTGCGGCGGCTCGAACTTGACCTGCCCGCGCAAAAACTGGGCCTGCGGGCCGCAGCCGGGGCCCTGGTGCGTTATGGAGCGGGGGAACTGGGCCTGAACGGACTTGATGTAACCATGAAACCCTCTGGCCGGTTGCGGGCCCAGGCCGCACTGGGGGCTGAAAAGCTCGATCTGCGCCTGACGCTTGAGCATCTGGCCCTTGCTCCCTGGCGTGTGCTCGTGCCCGCCCTGCCCGAAGGCACTGTTGAAGCCTCTGCACGGCTTGCGGGCAGTCCTGCCCAGCCCCAGGGTGATCTGCGGGTGGATGTTCGCGGCCTGACCCTGCCGGGGGGCGCTCTCAAACCCATGAATCTGAGCCTATCCGGCAAGCTGGAGCGCGAGGCTGCGGGGAGTGGCGCGCTGGCCATGCGTCTTGTGCCCGACCAGACAACGGTGGCGGCCCTGGGCGGCACGGAATGCAGGGTTGAGGCCCGCGTTCCCCTGCTGTTCGGGGCAGACGGGATGCCGCGTCCCCACATGCAGGGGCCGCTGCGGGCAACGGTGCGCTGGAACGGCGCTGTGGCCCCCCTGTGGAGCCTGCTGCCAGTGGCCGACCAGCGGCTTGCGGGGCGGCTTGCCCTTTCGCTTGATGTGGGCGGAACCCTTGAAGCGCCAGCCCCCAGGGGCTTTGTGCGCATGGACGATGCCCGGTACGAAAATCTTACCCTGGGCGTGCTGCTCTCGGCCATAAATCTGCGGCTTGATCTTGAAGAAGGCCGGACAGGATCCCTGGGGCTTGCCCGTGTGAACCTTGCCGCCGCCGATGGCCTTGGGGGAACAGCGCGTATTGCCGGTCAGAGCAGACTGGACGGTAGCCAGCTTGATTTCAATGTAACTGTTGACCATCTGCGCCCCCTGCGCCGCCGCGATATGCGCGTGGAGCTTTCTGCCCAGGCTTCGGTGGGCGGCAGCGCCACAGCGCCAGAGGTGCGCGGAACCCTTACTGTCAATCAGGGGCTGGTGCTGCTCAACAATCTTGAGGTCGGCGGCAGCATCACCACGCTGCCCATCAGCAATACCTCGCCCGGATGGGCCACGGCTGGGGCTTCCGGCCCGCCAGCCCCCACCGCAAAAGCCGTGGGTTCCGCTTCGGCCAAGCAGGGTGGAGGCAAGGCTGCCGCTGCGCCCGCTGTTGCCGTACAGGGTCAGTCTGCTGGCGGCAAGGCTGGCCTGCTCGATCTGCGCATAGTCATTCCTGGCCGTTTTGTGGTTGAGGGCTTTGGCCTCAAAAGCGAATGGCGGGCAGATCTGCATATTGGCGGCACGCCAGCCGAGCCCATTGTTTCTGGCCAGCTCAGCGCGGCCAAGGGCAGCCTTGATATTCTGGGCAAAAATTTCAAGCTGGCGCGGGGTGCTGTGACATTTGGCGGCGGTGCTGTGTCCAACCCCCTGCTCGATATCATGCTCACCAGCCAGACCCCGGCCCTCATGGCCAATATCAGCATTGTGGGAACCGTGCGCAAGATGCAGCTCATTTTGAGCAGCGACCCCGAGATGCCGCGTGATGACATTCTGGCCCAGATACTTTTTGGCAAAAGTGCCAGCGAGCTTGGGCGGCTGGAAAATCTGCGGCTTGCGGCGGCGGTTGCGCAGCTGGCCGGTTTTGGTACGGGCAACGGCGGCGGAGGCGTGCTTGATTCTGCGCGGCAGGCCCTTGGCGTGGACGTGCTGCGGTTCAATTCTTCCGGGGCAGGCCAGCAGGGGCAGGACGGTGAGAACATGGCGGCTGGGAGCTCGGTAGAAATGGGCAAATACCTTACGGAAGATATCTACGTGGGTGTGCAGCAGGGGGCAAAGCAGGGCAGCACTGCCTTTGTGATTCAGCTTGAGCTGACACCACGGGCTAATCTTGAGGTGCGCACCGAGCAGCAGAGCACCAAGGGCGGCCTGACCTGGAAATATAACTACTGATGTTCTGCGCTTGGCTGGCAGGGCAGGGTGTGATAACATAGCAAAAAACTGGCATTCTGTACTGCCGGGGGCAATTTTCAGAAAATCCGCCTTCAGACCGGGAATGCCCGGCAGAAAAGGCAGTGGTAAAGCTTCCCTTCTGGACGCGGCCCCGCATCTGGGGCAAACTGTGGCGGCCGCAGAGGTGCGGCAACAGGTTTATGCAAGCAAAGGAACAGCATTATGGGCACAATTGTGGCTATCTGCACCAGCCAGAAAAAGGGCACGGCCAAAAAGGCCGTAGCGTCTGCCAATATTATTGAAAATCACGGCATCGAGGGCGACGCGCACGCGGGCAACTGGCACAGGCAGGTGAGCCTGCTTTCGTGGCAGGCCATCGAGGCATTCAAGGCCCGTGGGGCGCTGGTTGCCAACGGCTGTTTTGGCGAAAATCTGGTGGTGGACGGCATTGATTTTGCCGCCCTGCCCGTGGGCACGCACATCGCCTGCAACGACGTGTTGCTTGAGGTGTCGCAGATCGGTAAGGAATGTCACAGCCATTGCCAGATATTCCACACCATGGGCGAGTGCATCATGCCCACCCAGGGGGTATTTGCCAAGGTGCTGCACGGCGGCGAGGTGCGCACGGGCGACACCATGGAAGTGCTGCCCACGGCTGCGGAATAGATCAAACCAGTCAAAGAATTTTAGTGGAGATGTATGGAAACGCTTAAAATGGTATGGCGCACTGTGCTTTTTCTTGGTGCGGTAACCGTGGTTTTTGTGCTTTATACCGTTGGGGTGGCCCTGGTTGAGCGCCATTTTTCGCCCAAGTATGCAAAAAAGCAGGAGCAGACGGTTCCGGTTGCCGAGGCTACTGCGCCGCAGGCCGAGAGCAGCGCTCGCGCCATGATCGACAGCGGCCAGCTGACCAGAGAGCAGAACAGCCCCGATGTGCAAAAACAGGAGTCTCCTGTTTCTGCTGGGCAGACGGCGGGGTTGGTGGCGGGCGCACCGGGGCAGAATGAAAGGTAGCCGGTAGTCAGGTCATGAGCATAAATGTTGTTGCCCAGCCTGTTGCAGGCGCGTCAGGCCTCGCAGGCAAGCTGGGCATTCGGCAGGCAACTGGGGCAGACCACGAGGCCCTGAGCCTGTTGTGGCGGCGCAGCGTAGAGGCGACCCACCAATTTTTGCCGCCCGCCGAGGTGGAACGTCTTTTTGAAGATGTACGCAGGCTTTATTTGCCAGGGGTAGAGTCCCTGTGGGTTGCCGAACTGAGCGAATCCCCATCTGCCGGAGCGCGCCCCGTGGGCTTTATGGGCTGCAATGGCCCCCAGGTTGAGATGCTCTTTGTCGATCCGGCCTGTTTCAGGTGCGGGATTGGTGCAGCGCTGCTGGCCCACGCAAAGGCGGCCCACAAGCGTCTGACTCTGGATGTGAACGAGCAGAACCCGCAGGCGTTGACGTTTTATGAACGGCAGGGTTTTGGGATTGTGGGGCGCTCGGCACAGGATGGGCAGGGCATGCCCTACCCATTGCTGCACATGGCGTGGCAGCGCCCGGAAAATAGTTGAAGCAATAGGCGCAGGGAGTACCCTGCGTTTTTCTTTTGCCGCTAAATGTAAAAATAGAGGCTTTGCAGCAGATATTCCACGTTGTGTTTCAGGGCCAGCCCCAGCAGGGCGCGTTTGAGGCGCGGCAGGTTTTGCGGGCCGTTTTGCAGATCACCCATGGCCGTCAGAACACGTTTTTTTTCTGCGGCCGTGGCAAGTTTGTCCATATAGCCCCACACGTGTTGAGCGGCGTTGCAGGCCTGCGGCCCGTGGATTTCCTTTTCCAGAGTCTGTTCCACAAGCCTGTAAAAATCGTGGGCGGTGGGCGCATCTGCCTTGAGCATGGCGCGAAAGGTATTGTACGCCGCCTGATCGCGCTCAAGAATCAGATACTTGTATCTGGCCCATTCGCGGGTGAGTTCGTGGCGTGAAACACTGGTGTTTGCCAGGTTGATGCACTTTACCGCCGAAAGGTTCTTGTCCTTGACCTCCAGCATCACGTCCACTTCGCGCCCCTCAAGCGAGCGGTGAAATTCCAGAAAATCCTTCATGGCGATAAAGCGCGAGTGCATGCCCGGCTTGCCGCCTGCCAGTTGCTGGCTGTAGTGCAGCTTGGGGCGGCCATGCTGCGGGCTCCAGCTCTCTATGGCCCGGTCAAGCCAGTAGGCCTGCGTGCCGTGGGCCGGGGCATTGAGCGAGTGGTGGAACACGTCAAAAATGGCTGGCAGGCCGCACGTGCCGCATACGGCAAGGGCGTCTTCTATGGTGAACACGCGCTCGTCGTTTTCAAGCGAAATGCGGGCCAGCACCTGCGGGGGCAGGGCCAGCAGGTTTTCTGTCAGACGTTGCAAAGCCGAGGGCCGGTCGCCATAGCCGCCGCCCAGGTGCAGCACAATGCGGGCACTGCCGTCTGCTCCAAGGGCATCGAGAAATGCGGCGTGGAACACCAGATCGTCAACAGCCCGGTCAACCACATCCTGCCGGGGTGAGTTGAGCACCGTGTACTGGCCTGGGTGCATGGAAACGCGGATTCCCGTCTGCGCCAGCGTTGCCCGCACTGCCGCCAGTTCCGCTTGCAGCTCGCGCTGCCAGTCAAAGCTGTTTTGGGGGTGCGAGGCCAGTGGAATGATGTCCGAGCTGATGCGCATGAGCGGTATGTGCGCCTCTGCGCAGTAGCGCAGCATGGCTTCAAGCGCGCGCAGATTGTGGCGGCACACGCCCAGCATGTTTTCGGGCGTGGCCCTGCCAAGGGTGATGGCCGTAAGGTCAGCCCCCGAAACTCCAATGGTCTTGCAGGCAAATCCGTAACGTATCATGGGGCGATTTTACCGAATTTGTTCCCTTCCACAAGGGGTTCTGGAAGTCTGGCAGATGCCTGCGGCAGCTGAAGAGCAAAGAATTCTGACCGGCCCCGGATTCGTCCTCGACGTATCCGGGGCTTTTGTCATTTTATGATTTCAGCCTGTCAGGTACAGATGATTTTTGTCATTTTTTTATGACAAAGCACCAAGCCCCTGCCGTACAAGAAAACACAAACTGCCATTAATCACACAAAAAATTTAAATGGTGCATTTGGCATTGGTCTTGCTTTTGTGCGTAAATTCACAATTTGCGCCAGCTCCAGCTATTTTATCGGACAACGATGCTCAGGGGCATGGCGGAACCCTCAGCCATGGAGACCAAAACCATGCCGTATCCTTCTAAGCGCGTCTGGATTGTGGGCTGTATTGCCCTGGCCGCGTGCGTGGGCCTGGCGGCAGCGGGGGTGTCGTATTCGTCGCAGACGGCGTTTTGCCTTTCTTGCCACGAAATGCGCGTGTATCAGGACGAACTGATGCTCTCACCGCACGCCAAGGACGCACAGGGCAAAGCCATTGGATGCTCGCAATGCCATATCCCGTCGGGCAATCTGGCCCGCATGCTCGGCGCCAAGGCATGGATGGGCATCAAGGACTTGTGGGTACACAACGTGGAGGGTGGCACAGACCTTAACCGCGCTGCCATGCAACCCATTGCACGCCGGTTTACCGACGATGCCAACTGCCGCGCCTGCCATCAGGATTTGACCCGCAACGCCAAGGCCGACGGCCCTGTGTCGGTTGAGGGCCGCCTTGCTCACGAAAACTACGAGGGCAAGAACGGTCAGGCCCGCAGCGGCTGCGTGGGGTGCCACCGCAACCTCGCCCATTTGCCCGTTTTTGACGAACGCATTCCCGCCAATCATAAGTTCGCACAGAAAATTAAGGAGATACGGCCATGACCCGCAACAAGAAACTGCTCATTGTTCTGCTTGCCCTGGCGGTGCTGGCGGGCGGCTATTTTCTGTACATGGCCTGGGCCTTTCCTGCCGAGCGGTGCGAAGCGGCAAAGCATCTGGATTCGCCGCAGATGGCGGGCGATTGCTATACCTGCCACATGAAAAGCACGCCCCGCATCGCGCAGGAATGGAACGAGAGCAAACACGGCATCACATTGGTGCGCTGCCAGACCTGTCACGGCATGCCCGACGGCAAGGGGGCCATTCCCTTTACGCGCGCGCCGGGGGTTGAGGTGTGCGCCCGCTGTCACTCGCTTTCCATCCAGCGCATGGAAGCCAAGTTTGGCAAACGCGATGACTGTTCCAGCTGTCATCCCAACCACCAAAGTCCCATGCACGGCAAGGCTTACGAATACCGCACGCCCAGCGGCAAAACGGATTTGTAGCCTCCGCTGTCATTGGTCGGGAGTGGGTGTGCCCCTGCGGGGGCAGCCAGGGTAACAAAACAATCATGCCAAGCGTAACTAGCGAGGTTGCGGATATGAATACATCACGTCGTGACTTTTTACGGTTTTTTGCCATGTCGGCCGCCATGGCGGCGGCTACGGGCGCTGGCCTGCCCACGCTTGCCCTTGCGGCAGACGACAACAAGCCGGACAAATGGGTCAAGGGCGTATGCCGCTACTGCGGCACGGGCTGCGGGGTTATGGTGGGTGTTAAAAACGGCAAGGCCGTGGCCATTCAGGGCGACCCCAACAACCACAATGCGGGCCTGTTGTGCCTGAAGGGCTCGCTGCTCATTCCCGTGCTCAACTCCAAGGAGCGCGTCACCCAGCCCATGCTGCGCCGCACCAAGGGCGGCCCCCTCGAACCCGTGAGCTGGGACGAAGCCCTTGATCTCATGGCTTCCAAATTCCGGCACAGCATAGATACTTTTGGCCCCAATTCCGTAGCATGGTACGGGTCTGGCCAGTGCCTGACAGAAGAAAGCTACCTCGCCAACAAGATTTTCAAGGGCGGCTTTGGCACCAACAACGTGGATGGCAACCCCCGCCTGTGCATGGCCTCGGCTGTGGGCGGCTACACCACCACGTTTGGCAAGGATGAGCCCATGGGAACCTATGCCGATATTGATCAGGCCACCTGTTTTTTCATTATCGGTTCCAATACCTCCGAGGCGCACCCCGTACTGTTCCGCCGCATTGCCCGCCGCAAGCAGGTAGAGCCGGGCATCAAGATCATTGTGGCCGACCCGCGCCGTACCAACACGGCCCGCATTGCCGACATGCACGTGGCCTTTCGCCCCGGCACAGACCTGGCCTTCATGCACAGCATGGCCTGGGTGATCATTAACGAAGAGCTGGACAACCCCCGCTTTTGGCAGCGCTATGTGAGCTTTGCCGACCCGGAGGGCAAGCCCTCTGATTTTGAAGGCTACAAGGCATTTTTGGAAAACTATCGGCCCGAAAAGGTGGCCGAGATATGCCGTGTTCCTGTGGAGCAGATTTATACTGCGGCCCGCGCCTTTGCCGAATCATCGGCCACCATGAGCCTTTGGTGCATGGGTATCAACCAGCGCGTGCAGGGTGTTTTTGCCAACAATCTTATCCACAATCTGCATCTGCTGACCGGGCAGATATGCCGCCCCGGCGCTACGTCTTTTTCGCTCACCGGCCAGCCCAATGCCTGCGGCGGCGTGCGCGATGCGGGCGCTTTGGCGCATCTGTTGCCCGCCGGGCGTGCCATTCCCAATCCCAAGCACCGGGCAGAAATGGAAAAATTGTGGGGCCTGCCCGAAGGGCGTATTGCTCCCACCCCCGGCCACCACACTGTGGCGCTGTTTGAGGCCCTTGGCCGTGGCGACGTGAAATGCATGGTTATTTGCGAAACCAACCCCGCACACACCCTGCCCAACCTGAACAAGGTTCACAAGGCCATGTCCAACCCGGAATCGTTCATTGTGTGCATCGAGGCCTTCCCCGATGCGGTAACCCTGCAATATGCCGACCTTGTGCTTGCGCCTGCCTTTTGGTGCGAGCGCGATGGCGTGTACGGCTGCGGCGAACGCCGCTATTCGCTGACAGAAAAAGCCGTTGATTCGCCCGGCCAGTGCCGCCCCACAGTGAACACCCTGGTGGAATTCGCCAAGCGTGCGGGGGTTGATCCCAAACTGGTGAACTTTAAAAACGCCGAGGACGTGTGGAACGAATGGCGCATGGTTGCCAAGGGAACCACCTATGATTTCTATGGCATGACCCGTGAGCGCCTGCGCAAGGAATCGGGCATCATCTGGCCTTGCCCCTCGGAAGACCACCCCGGAACCAGCCTGCGTTATGTGCGCGGGCACGATCCGCTTGTGCCTGCCGACCATCCGGACAAGTTCTTTTTTTACGGCAAGCCCGACGGCAGGCCCACCATCTTTATGCGTCCGGCCAAGGGGGCTGCGGAAGAACCTGATGCAGAATATCCCCTGTATCTCACCTCCATGCGCGTTATCGACCACTGGCACACCGCAACCATGACGGGCAAGGTTCCTGAACTGCTCAAGGCCAACCCTGCGGCATTTGTGGAAATCAACGAGCAGGATGCAGCAGCCCTGGGCATCAGGCACGGGGAAACCGTGGTGCTTGAAACCCGGCGCGACAAAATGGAACTGCCCGCCCGCGTGAGTGATGTGTGCAGGCCGGGGCTGGTGGCCGTGCCGTTTTTTGACCCCAAAAAGCTGGTCAACAAGCTGTTTCTGGACGCCACAGACCCGGCATCGCGCGAGCCGGAATACAAGATATGCGCGGCGCGGGTGCGTAAGGCCTAGTTTTGGCAGCAAGCCCCTTTTACGGAAAAAGTCCCCGCCCGTGTGTTCTGCGCGGGCGGGGCAATGCGGGAGGATATATGGCCATTGCGGGAATCATTCTCGGCGCACCCGCCGGGGCGCTTGCCGGGCTGGAAGCGGCTGTGCGGGGCCGTGCGGGTATTGTGGACGTGCAGCGCACGCCAGCAGATGCCGAGATTGGCGGTCTGGTGCTGGTGGTGGAGCAGGCCTCTGACAAAATACAAGGTGAACTTTCCGCCCTGCGTGAGCTGCCGGGTGTGGACGAGCTGCATCTCGTTTTTGCCAACTATGAGGATGACATGGACGCGCAAGGCCACATGGGTTGCCCGGCGCACCAGCCACGCCGCCGTGGGGCGGATGGCGAGGATACGCCATTCAGGGCAGGGGAGTAGGCATGAGCCTGTTTGTGCCGCCCCTGCGGCCACCGGGAGCAGGGGATGAGGAATCCTTTTTGCGCAAGTGCGTGCGTTGCGGCAAGTGCGCCACCATTTGTCCGCACGAGAGTATTGAGCTCGCTGGTGGGTTTGGACGCGCGCGGCGCACTCCGCAGATTCGTCCCGGCAGAAAGCCCTGCTATCTGTGCATGAAGTGTCCGCCGGTCTGTCCCAGCGGGGCCCTGGACAATTCGGTTACTGAAATGCAGCGGGCGGGTATGGGGCAAGCCTATATCTTGAAAAACCGCTGTCACAATTTCGCAACCGGAACCATGTGCATGACCTGCTACGACCGCTGCCCCCTGCGGGGTTCGGCGGTGGTGCTTTCGGGCGGGCTTGTTCCAGCCATGACCACGGCCTGCGTGGGCTGCGGCATATGTGAATACGTGTGCCCGGTGCAGGCAGTGGAAATTGTGCCCGTATCGTCACGGCACAAGCCGCAAACGGGCATCCCTGTGGAAAAAGCGCCGGGAGGCAAGGCATGAGACTGATTGCGGTACGGCGGGCAGTGCAACTGCTGGTTGTGGCGGGTTTGTGCCAGTTGCCGTGGCTGAATCTGGCGGGCTGGCGCGGGGTAAACGGCAGTTTTTTTGCGCTCGACTTTTTGGGCATACCCTTTGCCGATCCCGTTGGAGCGGCCCAGGTTGCGGCCATGGGCTTTTTGCCAGCGGGGCGCTTGCTGGCTGGGGCCATACTATCGTTGTGCATTGCCTTGCTGCTGGGGCGCGTGTTCTGCTCGTGGGTCTGTCCCTACGGTTTTTTGTCCGAGCTGGTATATGCCCTGCGTTGGCGGCGGTCTGGCGCACGCATGGTGGCGCGGCAGGCATTCTGGGGCAAGATTCTGTTACTGGTCTTGGGGCTGGTGGCGGCACTGGGGGCGGGATTTCCCGTGCTGGGCGTTGTTTCACTGCCCGGCGAACTCTCGCTGCTGCCTGTGTTTGCGTGGCAAGGCGATGACGCATGGCTGCTGCTTGGGGCCGCTGCCGTGCCGCTGGCGGCGCTGGCGCTGGAGTTTGCCACGGGCAGGCGGCTGTGGTGTCGTCTGGTGTGCCCGCAATCTGTGCTGCTGGGGCTTGCGGCAAAATGCCTGCCTGGGGCTGTTCCTGGCCTGCGCATTGGCTGGCAGGCCACAAAATGTACCTGCAAGGGCAAGGCTCCCTGCCAGCTTGCCTGTTCACTCGACCTGAACCCGCGCCGCAAGGGCGGGCCAGACCGGCAGGATTGCACCCATTGCGGGGACTGCATCAACGCCTGTGCTGGCTACGGCAAGGCGCTAGAATGGGCTGCAAAAAATGCTACGGGTAAAAAACGAATATTTTTCGTAGATAGTTTGTGATGCAGCCGTTGCATACCTATTTATGAAGGTTTTGTGTCGTAGAGTCTTTTAAGCAAGTGTACTCAATGAATGGTATAATATTGTCTAGATGTAGTGTTCCAAACGGTTGATCTCCCGCCATCAAATCGGCAAACCGGGAGTTGTAGAAGCTTATGCCATGGCAGAGGGGTATTTTTTGGGTGTGGCGGTTTTGCGCCGCAGCTCTGAAAGTTACAAAATCAGGCTCTCCGTTTCTGGCGTGAGCTTTTGGCAGTTGTTTTTCACTGCCGTTTCTGAGTGGTTGGCGTAGCAATAGGTACACAGGTGCAGGCACGTATTGTATGCGCCAATGTCTTTACTGGGGACGCACCCGCACACCTCGCGCTGCCCTTTGTCCTTGAGTTCTGGGTAGCTTTGTAAAGGGGCCGAGGGCAAAAGCTGCATCTGCTGGGGCGGTTTGCCATAGGCAATCTGAATTTCTGGGTCATTTTTACAGATTTTGCAGATCAGCCGGTCATCAATGCACTTGTTGTGCAGAATGTTATACGCCGAAAAATCCTGCCCTTCTGCGCAGGTTGCCAGCTCTAGCCTCACGGGCCAGCTGGCATTTATTTTTTGCAGCTCTTTTGCAAAATATATTTGCTCGCTGGCAGAAGGTTCTCGCACATCAATGCCGGTTTTGCTGAGATTGGAACTAACTTTTTTATAGTCACCAATGTCGATAAAGCTGAAAACAAGCTTTTAAGTGGCCGGGGCCAGCTGATTGCCCAGCCTGGCAATACGCTCAAGAATTTCATCGGCAGCCAGCTCTGGCGTAAGAAATATGGGGTCATACCGCCAGATAACCTTTTCGCGGCCAATCTTTTCAGAGAGGCGAAGGAATGTTTCTATCCGACGCTCAAGCGGTGGCACGTTGGGCTCTATGCCTTCCTTTACGTGGTCATTGACCGTGAACTGAAAATAAAACTTGATGCCGCGATCTGCAATTTCGTCCAGCTCAGGCAGAAGCGGCGCGGGATTTTTTGACCAGAAAACAATAACTTTGCACTTTTCAAACGAAATATACTGCCGCTGGTTCCTGTTAAAGGGATTGACCCAGACACAGTAACCCGCCCGCAACCTGTGCATGAGCCATGCGGTGTGGAAGGCGGGAATATCGGTAGTGCGGCTGGCAGAAATGATCAGGGGCGCAAGCCCCTGAACACTGCCATTGGGAGTATTGATCGTTATTTTGGGGTGCATGTTATGTTCGGTCGATCAGGTAAATATCTGTGCAGAAATTGCAGTCTGATAAAACAGGGTTCCATTGCATGGGCACACCCCCGTTCCAGCACAACTTGTTTGAACCCAGGCGACGGCATGGTGCATCGGCAGACACTCCTTGCGGGCATTGCGGCCTGGATGGGCAGGTTTGCGCAAGAGATAATATTGTTTGTTTGATCTCAGGCGGATAGTTGAACCAGAACTTGTCGCTCTTAAATCCCGTTTTTTCGTTGCCTTGCTGGCGTATCTGAATTTGGGCGTATTTAATTGGCCCTGCGGATGAGAATCCCTGTAGAATTTTTGTACACGCAGGCCCATCGGACGCTGTTTCTTTACGCCGTGAATTGATAATGCAGACTTTTTTTGCCGATGTTCTTGGCAAATTGCAAGCAAGAGCGTCTACAACCCAGTCGGGAAGCTCCCCTAGAGATTTGGGAAATACAAAAACATTATCATGTATAGGGGTAAACGCTCCTGCATCGCCAATGCAAGGTGGTTCTTTCGCAAACCACTTGCCCCACCGTACACGATCTATACCACGATACGAATAATCATCAAAAACGAATTTTGCTGCCGCGCCGTCTATGCCACTGCCACAGCCCAATGAGGTAATGCGCGGAGCTCCGTCTAGAAATCTTGCCTCTTGCAGCTTCTGGTAGGCCAGATGATATTCAAACAGATAGGCAGAAAAATATCGCAGAAGATATAGATTCTGTTGGGCGATAGATTCGTAGTTCGGTGTTCTGCCTTGCGCAAATGATACGTCGCAAAGCTCGCATCGGTCAGACATGAACTGAAGGTTAATGAGAAAATTTTGATATATTTCTTCAAGGCTAGTCCGCCAGAAAATTTCCATATGAAGTCCCTGTGCGTATAGGTTTATTTATAAAGTTACACATATAAACAAACCTATGTCAAGTGGGAGGTTTTGGCAGGCGCAAGTGCTGATATCATATGAAGAAAAAAATTATTGCCGCTGCGCGTGAAGAAAATTTTATGATATGTAATGGAGTTTGGCGAAATAATTGAACATGCAAAAACCCCTGACTGTTTTGGAAGGCAGGGGGTTTTGCAGTGCGGTCAACTGGGGAGGTTGAGGTGACGGTTAACCCGCGTAACCATTGCGGATAGCGTTATCGATGCAATCCGCTTTGTTTGCATAGCCTTGGCAGGATGCCCCGGTTATGCGTCCATTAGAGGCGACACGGCGCCACCGCCACTTGCCGTTGTTATCAACGTAGAATTCCCATTTATCTTCAGACATTGAACCCTCCTTAAAGGTTTATCGTAATGTAATTACAAATTGGTATGTGTCAACGCGTTAACCTATTTTTTGGCAGCTACGGGTTCAACTTTTGTGGGCACGGATAGCGTCGGCAAGGCGCTGGTTCTGCATATTCATTTCAGCCATGCGCCAAGCGTTGTTGTTCTGCATCTGGCCCATTGCCAGCATGCTTTTGAGAAAGTTATCTGCCGTCTGCTGCACGGAGTTACCGAGGGTGTGCGGATTTCAAGGCAGTCGCAAACGTCCCTGGCCACAAACCACGGCAGACCATTGCGCTCGATAGCCCGAACACTGCCAAAGGCTTCATGCTCAAAGATTTTGAGGGCATTCATGGCTACGCCCCCTCGGTGGCCTGGTCGAGCAGCCTTTCCAGGTCTTCAATTCGCCATACTGTAACGCGGGGGCTGAGGCGGGTACCTTTGGGCAGTTTTCCTTCTTTTGCCCAACGCCAAACAGTCGCTACACCAATGCCGTAATAAGCGGCTACGCCCCTTGCTCTCAAAGTCTTCCGACTGTTCAATGTGACATCTTTCATAAAAAAGCCTCCTACGCTTTGCTGTTGCGTAAGAGGCTATGTGAGAGTGTAGAACTTGTGTGAGGCGTAAAGCGGTCGTAAAGAGGGTTAAAAACGGGCAAAAATAAGGCGCATGGCAGGCTTTTAAGCGATACTATTTGTTAAAAGTTAATGAGTACTTTGAGTTACCGGCTTCAAGAAGTTTGACAAAAAACCTCCGGTAGTTTCCTTCGTCTTTTATTTTCCCGCTGTTATACTCACCTAATGATAAGGCTTTTCCGCATTCTGTTTTATTGTTGCTCACTTTCTGCATAATCAAGGCAATAACTTCTGGGGCGTAATCATCTTTCAGGGCCATGAAAATCTGTTCAGGAGTTTTCCCCGCCCACCTTGAAGATGGAACGTTCACGGGGATGCGCGTCGGTTCTGGGGGGGCTTCATTGTGTCCATGTGCATGGTGCGTTTCGCTTGGTGTATATTCATCTTCTTGTCTTGAGGGTTCTGACTTTGAGGATGACTGCGGGGCAACAAAAATAGGCGGGGATTGTGTCACTTGCGAGTATGCCTGAGCCACATTGTTTATGACCATTTGTGGCTGAGTGCAGGGCATTGGCAAGCCATCGGCAGAAGAAACTTGTTGCTCTCCTGCTGCTGCCATATACGAATAGAGTTCTTCTTTTAAAATATGACCATTTAACACTATTGAGATATTTTCTCTCAATATTTTTACTATAGCCCAGGCATTACTCTCACTTATTGCCTGAGCGTTGTGCATAATCACGGAAACATAAAAAGACGCAACTATTTGCCCAACATGATTTTTCTTTTCTTCAATGCTTATCAAATCCGCATACTGCGGAGACTTATTCTTGTACACGCTACATTTTAAATACAGATCATACAGCAAACGTATTTTTTCACCAGTTATTCCAAAAGCCTTTACGACAGAAAAAATTGGCACATATTCGTAGTATGGAATATCTGGAATAATTCTTCTATATCCCTCCCTTGCAAGGTAAACGTCGAATGGTTCCCCTCTTGCAACTCTATCTCTCACACCTCGACTCACTTCATCGGGGTCAAGAAATTCAGTTATTAGGGCTTTCCCGTAGTCCATGGTGTCCCCCCTTGCAGGGTTTTTCCTTGAAAAATCTCCCGGAAGGCGGTCAAGGTATCCGCTTTTCAGCCCGTCGGCCTATCCGGGAGAAAGTTATTGTCAATTTTCGATTGCCTTTAATCCTTCCAAATAATCCGCCCAGTCCTGCATCATGCGGCGGCGTTCCGGCAAATACTCGGCATGGTTGTATGCGGCCCGAATGGCGTTTTTCTCGCCGTGGGCAAGCTGGGCTTCAATTACGTCTGCTCTGTATCCTTGCTCGTTGAGCAGGGTAGAGGCCATGCTTCTGAAGCCGTGGATTGTCATAACGCCCTTGGCGTAGCCCATGCGGCGTATCGCGTTCAGAAGCCCAACATCTGAAATGTGGCGGCTTGCACTGTACAAGCTTGGGAACAGGTAGCGCCCCTCGCCAGTTAATGAGCGCAGGTTGTCTAGCAGCGCCAGCACCTGGCCTGCCAGGGGAACGACGTGGGGGCGTTTCATTTTCATTCGTTCCGCTGGGATCGTCCACTCAGCGGCATCAAGATCAATTTCGCTCCATTCTGCGCCCCGGAGTTCAACGGAGCGCACGAACACGAAAGGAAGCATCTTCAATGCAAAGCAGATTGAAGGCTCCCCGGCGTATTCGTCTATTGCTCTGAGGAGGTGTCCTACCTCTGCCGGGTCTGTAATGGTTGCGTAATGGTTGGTCTGCACGGGAGTGAGTGCTTCTGTCAGGCCTGCGGCAACGTCATAGCGGGTATGCCCCACAATGCGGGCATAGCGGGAAACCTGCCCGCAAAGCTGCGCAAGGCGGTGGGCGGTCACGATGGCCCCTCTTGCTTCAGCATTCTGAATCGCAGTGAGGATGTCGGCGGGTCCAATAATGAAAAAGGTCTGTCACCAATGAAAGGGAAGATTTGATTTTCCAAGCGAGAAAGAATTTTCTTTTGGTGAACCGGCTTCCACGCGGCCTTCTTTTTGGAGAACCACTCACGGGCTACGGCTTCAAAGGTCGTTGTCTGCTCCTGCTCAACAGCAGCGGCGGCAGCTTTCGCTTCTTGCTTGTGGGCGCTTGGGTCAATGCCCTGCGCCAATAGCTTCTTGGCTTGTTCACGCCTCTCTCTGGCATCCTTCAATCCCACGGCAGGATAGGTGCCCAGTGATATGCGCTTCTCCTTGCCCTGAAAGCGGTATTTAAGCCGCCACCACTTGCCCCCGCTTGGGGCAACTTCAAGGTAAAGCCCGCCGCCGTCAAACAGCTTGGTAGCCTTGGTGGTGGGCTTAACTGCCCGAATTGCGGTATCGGTGAGGGGCATGGGGGCAACTCCATGTGAGGTGGCAACAAGAAATTGTAATCTGCCCCTTAAGTTGCCCCCAATGGCGCGATATGTCAACGGAGCTTTTGAGACTATCCAAGACTTATAAACTTGGAAATTATTAAGCCCCACAAGGCTTTTTAGGCTTTATGGGGCTTAATGAGATTGTAGCTTGGTACCCGGAGCGGGACTTGAACCCGCACAGCCTTGCGGCCGAGGGATTTTAAGTCCCTTGTGTCTACCATTCCACCATCCGGGCGTGTGTTGCGCGTGGCAAGCGGCGGGGGCCGATGCTATTGAATGAGATTGGGGCAATTTATGCGGCTGAAATTTGTTCCGCTTGCAGCAGTCTTCGGCCTGTCTTGCTGCTAATCGCCGGAATAGCCAATTTGTGCTAATTTTGCCGCCCCGTTACACGGGCTCGTTGTCCGGCTTTTTTTGCTTCTGCCCCTTGGATTTTCTTTTTATCCTTTCCCGCTTTCATCATCGTCAGCGGCAGCATTTTGTGCGTCTGCCGAGGCGATGCGCCATGTTTTTAGGGTTGCCGGCGGGTCAACGGGAACCGGGCGTTCTTCTTCCTGCCATTCGCCTGGGCGCAGCCAGAAAACGTGCATGGACTCAAAATTTTTGTCTACACACAGCAGCCTTCCGCGCACACCCTGCGGCAGAAGTGCGGCAATTTCAAGGGCAATTTTGCGGTACACGTAGAGCCGGTGCGCTTCAAAAACACACTGGAACATGAGCGCATCACCCAGAGGGGTAAAATCAAGGTGGGCAGCCCCGGCCCGCTGGAGCAACTGCTCAACTTCGCGGGTCAGGTCTTCTTCCACTTCAAGCAGGGCCTCGTAGGTGAGGCTGTCGTCGTAGCTGAAGTGGGCAAAAAGTTCGCTGCGGTTTTTGTCCATGGGCTTGCATATACGGCAAATATGCTCTTTAGGCAATAATTGCGCGTGGATGTCTTCTGCGCTGGTCTTGCGTGGGCTTTGGGCGTAAGGTGCATAAAAAACACGCACATCGCGGAGGCCGAATGAGTTTTTTTGACAAGCTGATTTTGTCGTTCTGCCGCCTGGGGGTTGCCGGGCTCGACCCCAAGGCCCCGGGAACCTGGGGCACGGCCATTGCCTGCCTGCTGGCTCCGTACATTTTTCTGCCCCTGTCACTGCCCTGGCGGGCGGTGCTGCTGGCGCTGATTTTTGTGCTGGGCGGGCTGGCCGCCACCCGCGCCGAGCATTTGCTTGAACGCAAAGACCCCGGCGAGGTGGTTATCGACGAGCTGGTAGGCGTATGGCTTGTGCTGCTGCCTTTTGAAAATCCCGGCTTTTGGCTGGTGCTGGCAGCGTTTGCCTTTTTCCGGCTGTTTGATATCTGCAAGCCGTGGCCCGTGCGGGCTTCGGAAAACTGGCTGCCCGACGGGTTTGGCATCATGATTGATGATGTTGTGGCTGGCGTGTGGGCCTTGCTGTGCGTGGCCCTGCTGCGTGTGGTGGGTCTTGTCTAAGACCGTGGGCACGGGCCACTGAAGAAACAAGCTGAAAGGGGGCGCGGCCAATGGCGCAAAAGGCCACTCTGGTGGCGGAAAAAGCCGCCGCGCCCGCAGCTACTTCATGCGGTAGGTAATGCGCCCACGGGTGAGATCGTAGGGCGAAAGTTCGACCTTGACGCGGTCGCCGGGCAGAATGCGGATGTAAAACTTGCGCATCTTGCCAGAAATGTGGGCCAGAACTTCGTGGCCGTTTTCCAGTTCCACACGGAACATGGCGTTGGGCAGGGCTTCCTGCACCACGCCGTCTACTTCGATTGATCCTTCCTTGGCCATGAGTACTCCAAAATATGATGTGGATAAACGCCGGTCAGCTTCACAAAAAAGCGTGGCGCTGTCAACACGACCTTGCCCCCAATTTGGGACAACCCAACGCGCAGACAGCGCCCGCCATACATGCCGGTGTAAAAGTTATTTCTTGCGACCCTTGGGCTGTTTGCTGCGGGGGCTGATTTTTTGTTCGGTCTGGGGCATCTGCCTGGCCAGCACAGGGGCCTTGCGCCACAACAGCCACGCACCTGCCAGCATGAGGGGCACGCACAGCAGCTGGCCCATGGTCAGCCAGCCAAAGGCCAGATAGCCCAGCTGCACGTCGGGCATGCGCACAAATTCCACGGCAAAGCGGAACACGGCATAGCCCAGGGCAAACAGGCCAGAAACAGCCCCCAGCTTGCGCGGCTTGAGCGAAAACACCCACACCATGATAAAGAGCACCAGGCCTTCAAGTGCGGCCTCGTAGAGCTGCGAGGGATGACGGGGCAGCGGCCCCGCACCGGGGAAAACAATGGCCCAGGGCGCATCGCTGACCTTGCCCCACAGCTCACCGTTGATAAAGTTGCCGAGCCTGCCAAAAAAGAGGCCCTGCGGAATAAGCGGCGCAATAAAGTCGGACACTTCCAGAAAGCTTCTGCCGCGTGTGCGGGCAAAGTACCAAAACGCCCCAAGAACGCCCAGCAGCCCGCCGTGAAACGACATGCCACCGTTCCAGATGCGCATGATCTCCATGGGGTCGTTGATGTACACGGGCAGATCGTAAAACAGCACGTAGCCGAGCCTGCCGCCCAGAATAATGCCTATCATCACACAGGTCAGCAGGTCGTCCACATCGGGGGCTGTCCAGCCAGAGCCGGGACGCGAGGCGCGCCAGCGGCCCAGCATCCAGCCAAGGCCAAATCCGGCCAGATACATAAGCCCATACCAGCGCAGTTGCAGGCTGCCGATGGAAAGGGCCACAGGGTCTATTTGAGCAAGATTCATTCGTTGAAATCCTGTGCGTTAAATTCGCCGCTCTTGCCGCCGCGTTTGTGCAGCAGGCGCACATGGCTGATGACAATGTCACGCTGCACGGCCTTGCACATGTCATAAATGGTGGCCGCTGCGGTCTGGGCAGCAACTATGGCTTCCATTTCCACCCCGGTGGGGCCCACCGTGCGGGTTTCTGCCACTATGCGCACCGTGGGCGGCGTTTCTGTTACCGTAAAGCGCACATCCGCATACGTCAGGTTGAGGGGGTGGCACATGGGTATAAGCTCGCCCGTGCGCTTGGCTGCCATGATGCCGCCAATCTTGGCACAGGTGAGCACATCGCCCTTGGGAAGGGCGTTTTTGCGCAGCAGTTCCATGGTGGCCGGGGCCAGTTCTACCACAGCTTCGGCAATGGCCACACGCTCGCTGTGGGCTTTTGCACCCACGTCTACCATGGTTACATTGCCCTGGCTGTCGAGATGCGTAAAGTTATCGTTCATTGTTACCTCTGGATATTTCCCGACGTGTCAGCGCCGGTTGGCATTTTAAAGCGCACGCGTCTGCCGCATGGGCCAGCTGAGGCGGGAATTGACGTTACCCCAAAATGATATGCGAGTCATTGCGGCAAATGGCAGGCCCGCCGGGGGCAACTGCGCCGGATGTTTCACTGTGGCGGGTTGCGCAAAAATGTTCAGCGCAGGCCGACCAGCCATTGCAGCAGGCCTGGCTGTGTGGGCGGGCGAGGGGCCTGCCAGAGGGAATCACGGCGGCTGTCTGAAAAGCGCATGCGTTCGCGCAGCAGGCGCTGCGTATGGGCCGGGGCAGCGTCCAGGGCAGGGGCGGCGGCCTTGCCGCTTTCCTGCGAGGAATCGGCAGAAGGGGTGTCCAGCTCTGCAGTGGCGGGGGCGGGGGCCAGCTCTGCCATATATTTAAAAGGAATATCGGCACTGGGGCGCATGGCCATGATGCTGCGCACAAGGGCAAGGCTGGTGCCAAAGCGCTGATCGTGAACCATGATATAGCTGGGAGAGGGCGCATCTGCTGGCTGCACCGCAGAAGTACTGTCGCCGGGTAGCATGTCGCCGGGCAGCATATCGGCTGGCAGCGGGGCCACCACGGGCAGCAGCGTAAACTGCAAAAATGCCCGCGCAGCCACAGATTGCCGCGCAAGGTCGCGGGCCAAGCTTTCCGGCAGCGCCGGGGCAGTGGTTTCCGGCCCGTGAGGCTGGCCAAGGGCGGTGAGCCCCTGCGCACATACCATCAGGCCCCTGGGCGTGGCCTCGGTGTAAAGGGCGCGCCAAAAAAAGGGCGAAAAGGCGTCGGGCAGTACCACAATGTTTTGGGGAGCCCGCCCCTGCGCCGCGAGGTTGTCACGGGTCTGCGCCGTGTGCCAGGCGTTGAGCCCGATGGAAATGGCGGGGTAAACGAACATCCACGCCACAGCCAGCAGCAAAAGGCCGCGCCGCGCCCGCCAGCGCCATACTGCCCACAGCAGGGGCAGGGTGAGCAGCAGATCAATGATGAAAACCGCGTTCAGCCGTATGCGCATGTCTGAAAAAGGCTGAAGAATCATGGTTCCGTAGGTGGTAATGCAATCAAGCCAGATGTGCAGCAGGATCATGGCTGTCATGAACAGCCATGTTTTGGCAAAGCGCCAGTGTTGCGCAGTTTTTGGCCGCCACAGGGTATAGCCAGCCAGCGCAAACACAAGACCCAGCAGGGGGGCCGCCGCCAGCGAGTGGGTAATGCCCCTGTGCAGCAGCAAAAACTGCAAGGGGGTGTGGGCAAAGGCCACGTCCATGTCGGGCGAGGCTGCGGCAAGGGCGGCAAGGGGAACAGCCCAGCGGCTTGCGGGGCGGTGGGGCATGGCAAGCATGGCCACAGCGCCGCTGGCGGCATGTGTGATCGGATCCATTATTACTGCCTGAAAGGACTGCGCTGCTTTGGAACAGCCCTGTATTGCGGGTCTTCGGGGTCTGCGGCATTGTCCAGACCGTTGGCCCGGCGAAACTGCATCATGCGCCACTGCTGCACGTTTTGCATGACATCGGGTCTGTTTTGCAGATAGAGCATGCGCTGTGTGTTGTTTGAGCCGTACACGGGATAGCGCAGCTGATCCTCAACACTTACGCCCTGGGGCTGTGATTCGTAGCGCGCAGATGAACCCTCGCCAACATCCTTGGGGCCGCACCCCACCATGCCGCCAGCGGCGGCCAGCAACAGGGGTAAAAGGCAGATGGCGGTTGTTCTGTTCATTATGAAAGTATAGCCGCGCCGCGCATTCTCCGCAATAGGCGCACAAAACGCCTGGCAGGGTGTTTTTGCAGGGCTTTACCGCGTATGGCGCAGTGGCAGATGACGGGGCAAGGGCGCGGGATTGTTGGGGCTTGCCTTGGTGGCGATGGCGGGGTATATTCATCTTTCGGCATATGGCCGACAAGTTTTTGCGGGCTGGTCTGATTGCCGGTTTGCCCGCGCCAATTTCCACTCAGGAGTCGCCATGCGTTCACCCAACTGCGGCATCACCCCCGAAGGCTGGCCCTGCATAGGCCTTACCGCGCTGAGCGCACTGGTTTTTGCCTGCATGGGCTGGTGGCCGCTGGCTGTGGTTTTTCTGGCGCTGTGCTGGTTCAGCATGCACTTTTTCCGCGATCCCGAAAGGGTTGTGCCCCAGGGTGAGGGGCTTGCCGTCAGCCCGGCAGACGGTAAGGTTATCCGTATCGAAGAACGGCCCGACCCCTTTACCGACGAGTCCCGGCTGTGCGTGAGCATCTTCATGAACGTGTTCAGCGTGCATGTAAACCGTGCGCCCGTTGCGGGTACAGTTGAAGGCATCAGGTATTTTCCCGGTGCGTTTGTCAACGCCGCCTTTGACAAGGCCTCCACGCACAACGAGCGCTGCGCCTACAGCATGCGCGATGCCGATGGCAAACCCTGGACAATGGTGCAGATTGCCGGTCTTATTGCCCGCCGCATTGTCTGCCGCGTTGACGAGGGTGATGTCCTTGACCGTGGGCAGCGCTACGGCATGATTCGTTTTGGCTCACGAGTTGACCTTTACCTTCCGCAGGGATATGTTGCGGCCACACGCATCGGCGAACAGGTGTTTGCCGGGCAGACCGTGGTGGCCAGGGCGGAATAGCCCGGCCCGCAAAGCCGCATCTGCGGCAGTTATTTAAAGATGGTGAATGATGGCCCCGGAAGTTAAAAAGCCGCGCAAGGGAGTATATCTCCTGCCGAACATGATCACGACGTTGAGCATGTTTCTCGGCTTTTTGTCCATGGTGTGGGCTGTACAGGGCCGCTACGAGTCGGCCTGCTTCGCCATTCTGCTTTCTGCCGTCATGGACGGGCTGGACGGCAAGGTGGCCCGTCTTACCAATACCGCCAGCGAATTTGGCGTGCAGTACGATTCCCTTTCAGACCTTGTGGCCTTTGGCATTGCCCCCGGCATGCTCATGTGGCAGTGGCAGCTTTCGTCACTTGGCCGCATGGGAATAGCCGCCGCCTTTATCTACGCTGCCTGTGGCGCACTGCGCCTTGCACGGTTCAACGTAAGCACGGCCGCTGTGGGCAAGCGCTTTTTCATCGGTCTGCCCATTCCTGCGGCTGGCTGCACGGTGGTTACCTTTGTGTTCTGCGCCGCGCATTTCCCCGCGTCCATGCTTGGGGCCCTGCCCTACATGACCCTTGTGCTCGCCATTGGCGTTGGGGTTTTGATGGTCAGCAAGGTGCGCTATTTTTCATTCAAGGAATATGATTTTCTGCGCGCCCACCCCATCCGCACCATGCTTTTCTTTTTGCTTGTGCTCGGAACGGTCATTTCCTTTCCGCGAGTCATGGGCTTTGTGCTTTGCGCCGTCTACATCGTTGGCGGCGTTGTCTACACCTTCATTATTCTTCCCCGCCGCAATCGTCAGCTACTACGCGCCCTATCGCCCCAGAGCGATTGAGGTTGCGTAACGGTTCGCCGCCCCTTTAAGGGCGGAAGACGCTCCCTGGACAGCCGCCCTTTACGGTGGCCGTTATGCAAGATATAGCCATCATTGTCAGCACCAGAGGAGTTTGTCATGAACAACCGCGTCTATTTTTTCGACACCACCTTGCGCGATGGCGAGCAGTCGCCCGGCGCCACCATGAATTTGCAGGAAAAACTGCGTGTTGCGCACCAGCTTGAAGTGCTGGGCGTGGACATTATGGAAGCGGGCTTTCCTGCATCCAGCCCCGGCGATTTTGAATCTGTGCAGCGCATAGCCGCCCAGGCCGGGGAGATTCAGGTGGCGGGCCTTGCCCGTTGCGTTGCCAACGATATCGACCGCTGCTGGGAAGCCGTTAAAGTGGCTAAAAATCCCCGCATCCATGTCTTTTTGTCCACATCGCCCCTGCACATGAAGCACAAGCTGCGCAAAGACCCCGAAGACGTTCTTAAAATGATTGTCGAGGGTGTGAAGCGCTGCTCCACCTACACCAGCAATGTGGAATTTTCCCTTGAGGATTTTTCGCGCACCGAGGGCGATTTTGCCTGCCGTGTGGTAGAAGCCGCCATCAAGGCCGGGGCTAGCACCATCAATCTGCCCGATACCGTGGGCTATGCCGAACCGCAGGAATACGCCGCGCTTCTTGACCACGTTATCAGGAATACGCCCAACAGCGACAAGGCCATCTTCAGCGTACACTGCCACAACGACCTTGGGCTGGCCGTGGCCAACACCCTGGCCGCCTTCCGCGTGGGCGTGCGCCAGGCCGAGGTAACCCTGTGTGGCATTGGCGAGCGTGCCGGTAATGCCGCTCTTGAAGAAGTGGTCATGAATCTGCGTGTGCGCCACGACTACTATCAGCTTGAGCACAATATTATTACCGAGCAGCTCTATCCCTCGTGCCGCCTGCTCTCCATGACCATTGGTCAGCCCATTGCCAACAACAAGGCCATTGTGGGCGCCAACGCCTTTGCGCACGAGTCCGGCATCCATCAGGACGGCATGCTGAAAAACCGCGAAACTTACGAAATCATGACCCCGCAGTCTGTGGGCCGCACCGAGAGCAACCTTGTCATTGGCAAGCACTCTGGCCGCAACGCTGTGCGCAACAAGTTTGAAAGCATGGGCTACAAGCTCGACGACGAACAGCTCAACCTCGTGTTTGAAGCTGTCAAGCAACTGGCCGACCGCAAAAAGACCCTGCACGACGACGACCTCATGGCCCTTGTGCAGGAAGAAGTGTACCGCATGCCCGATCTCTTCCGCCTGCGTCATGTGAGCGTGCAGAGTTCCGACGCGGGCGGCGTGCCGCCAACGGCTGCCGTCATCATGGATATCAAGGGCATTGAGCGCAGCGGCGCGGGTTTTGGCGTGGGCCCTGTGGATGCCCTGTTCAACGTCATTGCCGATATGGTGGGCCGCCAGCCAGAGCTTGAGCAGTACGCCATCAACGCCATCACCGGCGGCACGGATGCCCAGGGCGAAGTGACTGTGCGTCTGCGCGAGGGCGAGGTCAGCGCCGTGGGACGCGGCACGCACCCCGATATCTTTGTGGCCAGCGCCCGTGCCTATGTCAACGCGCTGAACCACCTGTTTAAAAAAGAGCAGGAAGGCCCGCGCCTGCACTGCCAGCACGACTAGCGGCTGTTTTCTCTGGTGTGCAACGGACCTGGCCGCCTCCCTGCGGGGGCGGCTGGCCTGTATGCCCGCAGTACCCGCAAAGGGCAGGCGCTTTTGTGCCGCCATATTGGTGCAACAACCACGGGGCGCATACTCTGTGCGCCACAGTGAAACCGTATTCGCCGCGCCCCCCTCGGTGAAGTTCAGGATGAAAGGAGTAGACCATGCCACAGACGCTTGCGCAAAAAATTTTGCAAGCCCACACAGACGAAGTTGTGGAACAGGACGGCCAGATTGTTCAGTGCCGCGTGTCGCTGGTGCTTGCCAACGACATTACCGGCCCTCTTGCCATCAAGTCATTCAAGGGAATGGGCGCGGAAAAGGTTTTTGACAAAGACAAGATTGCTCTGGTCATGGATCACTTTACGCCGCAGAAAGATATTGATTCGGCCAATCAGGTCATGGTGACCCGCAAGTTCGCGCAAGAGCAGAACATCACCCACTATTACGAGGGCGGCGACTGCGGCGTGGAACACACCCTGCTGCCCGAGCAGGGCCTTGTGGGCCCCGGCGATGTGGTTATCGGCGCAGACAGCCACACCTGCACCTACGGCGGTATCGGCGCATTTGCCACGGGTATGGGTTCTACCGACATTGCCGCTGCCATGGCCCTGGGCGAAACCTGGTTCAAGGTTCCCTCCACCATCCGCGTGAATATTGACGGCCAGATGCCCAAGTGGCTGCGCGGCAAAGACCTTATGCTTATGCTCATCGGCGCCATCGGCGTGGACGGTGCTCTGTACAAGGCCCTGGAATTCGGCGGGTCTGTTGTGGATGATCTTTCGGTCGAGGGCCGCCTGTGCATGGCCAACATGGCCATTGAGGCGGGCGGCAAGGTGGGCCTGTTTGCGGTGGATGCCAAAACCCGCGCCTACTGTGCCGAGCACAAACGCCCCGGCCTCACGCAGGATCTGGCAGCCGACCCCGGCGCCGTGTACGAACGCGTGGTCAACATAGACGTGACCGGCAAGGAGCCCGTGGTGGCCTGCCCGCATTTGCCCTCCAACGTCAAGCCCGTTTCAGCGGTGCGCGATACGCCCATCCAGCAGGTGGTTATCGGCTCATGCACCAATGGCCGCATCAGCGATATGCGCGATGCCGCCGAAGTGCTGCGGGGCCGCAAGGTTGCCAAGCATCTGCGCTGCATTGTGCTGCCCTCCACCCCCACGGTGTGGAAGCAGTGCCTCAAGGAAGGCCTGATCGAAACCTTTATGGAAGCTGGCTGCGTGGTTGGCCCCTGCACCTGCGGCCCCTGCCTTGGCGGCCACATGGGCATTCTTGGCGATGGTGAGCGCGCCGTGGCCACCACCAACCGCAACTTCAAGGGCCGCATGGGCAGCCTGAGTTCAGAAGTGTATCTGGCCAGCCCCATTGTGGCAGCCGCTTCGGCCATTGCGGGTTGCGTGGCCGGGCCCGATCAGCTGTAGGCAGCAAAAATCAGCACCTGTCTGCGCCCTGGCCATGCCCCGGCGCAGAGAAAGAAGGACAGCCGCATGAACTACAAGGGTAAGGCCCACAAAGTGGGCGAACATATTGATACTGATGCCATTATTCCCGCGCGTTTTCTGGTCACCACCGATGCCCAAAAACTGGGCGAAAACTGCATGTCCGGCCTTGAGCCCGATTGGGTCAAGCGCGTAACCCCTGGCGACATCATGGTTGCCGGGCGCAACTTTGGCTGCGGTTCCTCGCGCGAGCACGCGCCCATTGCCATTCTTGGTGCGGGCATGCAGGTGGTTATCGGCCACAGCTTTGCGCGCATTTTTTACCGCAATTCGTTCAACATGGGCCTGCTGCTCATGGAAGTGGGCGACGATGTGGACAAGATCAATGACGGCGACGAGCTGGAAATTGACGCCGCCACCGGCATTATCCGCGATCTGACCAACGGAGCCGAAATCACCTGTCCGCCCCTGCCCAAGTCCATGGCGGTCATTCTCGATAAGGGCGGATTGGTCGGCTATGTCAAGGAACGCTTGGCCAGCTAATTTTTTTACATAATCTTTTTGGCCAGGGCTGCGTCAAAAATGGTTTTTGCCTCCAGTCGAATACCTAAGAGTATACTCCTGTCGGCAAAACCCATTTTTCCTTGCTCTGGCACAAAAATCTTTATGTAAAAAAAATAGCTGGTAGGCGGGTAGATATGAGAAAATAAGCATCAACACAAAGAATTGAGTTCAAGGATATACCATGAAAAAGACCATCTGCCTTTTGCCGGGTGACGGCATTGGCCCGGAAATTCTGGCCGAGGGTGTCAAGGTTCTGAAGGCCGCCGCAGAAAAGTTCAGCCATGATTTTGTGTTTGAAACCGCCCTTATTGGCGGTGCGGCCATCGACGGCGCGGGCGATCCCCTGCCGGAAGAAACCGTGCGCAAGTGCCGCGCTGCCGATGCGGTGTTTCTGGCAGCCGTGGGCGGCCCCAAGTGGGATGCCCTGGCTCCCGAAAAAAGGCCGGAAAAAGGCCTGCTGCGCATCCGTAAAGAGCTGGCGCTTTTCGCCAATCTGCGCCCGGCCATGCTGCTGCCCGAACTGGCGGGAGCCTGCCTGCTGCGCGCCGACATCGCCGCCAAGGGCCTTGATCTTGTGGTGGTGCGCGAGCTCACCGGCGACATCTATTTTGGCGAACCACGCGGGCAGGAAGTGCGCGACGGCCTGCGCACCGGCTACAACACCATGGTGTACAACGAAGAAGAAATTCGTCGCATAGCCACAGTGGCTTTTGAAACGGCCCGCAAGCGCCGGGGCAAAGTGTGCTCTGTGGAAAAAAGCAACGTGCTCGAAACCTCGCGCCTGTGGAAGGAAGTGGTTCTCGAAACGCACCGCCAGTATGCCGATGTGGAGCTGACCCACATGTATGTGGACAATGCCGCCATGCAGCTGGTGCGTGATCCCTCGCAGTTTGACGTTATCCTCACGGGCAACATTTTTGGCGATATTCTGTCCGACGAGGCCTCGGTCATCACCGGCTCGCTGGGCATGCTGCCCTCTGCCTCCATGGGGGCTACCGGCCCCGGCCTGTTCGAACCCATCCACGGTTCCGCGCCCGACATTGCGGGCCAGAACAAGGCCAATCCGCTTGCCACCATTCTTTCCGGGGCCATGATGCTGCGCCTTGGTTTTGACATGGGCAAGGAAGCCGACGCCATTGAAGCCGCAGTGCGTAAAACCCTGGCAGACGGGTTCCGCACCGGCGATATCATGGAACCTGGCAAAACCCTGCTGGGCTGCAAGGAAATGGGCGACAAGGTCGTGGAAAGGCTGTAACAGTAGCCAGATACATGTTTACAGGGCCGCCCGAAAGTTTGGGCGGCCTTTTGCGTTTTGACGGAACAATTCAGAAAAATACAGGAGCAGACATGCGCGCAACATCAGACAAATTGAGCCCCTGGGTAGAAAAAAGCGCCTGCGGCAGGGATCTGGATACCCAGCTTGCGGCGGTTGCAACCAGCGGGCAGCATGGCGCGCCACAGGTTTTGCGGGCCATGGCACTGGGGGCCAACGGTTTTGGCGCTGCACCTTCGCAGGCAGAGCTGGCCCTGGTATTTGGCTGCTACAGGCCATTCAGCACGCCAGAAATTCTGCGCGAGGTGGCCTGGCTTTTTCAGACTCTTGGCGTCAGCCATACCTGGCTGGAAAAGGAAAACTGCTGCGGGCTGCCCATGATGCATCAGGTTGCAGCAGAAGACAGGCCCATGATGCTGGAAACCATGCAGGGATATGTGCGGGGCAATGCTGACGCTGCCTCGCAAAAAGGGGCAGCGCGCCTTGCGTACTGTTGTGCAGGGTGCGCCCATGTGGCCCAGGCCGTAACTGGTGAAAATTCGGCGCAGCAGGCCTATATTCTCGATGTTCTGCTGGAGGCGCTCAAGGGGCAGACCCTGGAGGTGCAGCCCATGAGGGTTGCCTATTTTGAGGGCTGCCATACTTCGTACAAAAGGCATTTTCGGCAGACAGAACTGAACTGGGCGCACTACCGGCAGTTTTTGAATACCATTGAAGGACTGACCGTGCTTGATGTTGCGCAGAGCCTGTGCTGCAAAAAACAGCCGGAGCGTATCATCGCCGCAGCGCAGGATGTGCAGGCTGAGGCGCTCGTCTGCGCGTGTTCTGGCTGCAACGTGGCGCTGAAGGCCAACGGGCGGGGACGGATGGCGGTGATGAGCTACACGGCCCTGCTGGCAAAGAGCCTTGGCGGCATGCCCGCCAGCCTGTAGCGAAAAAATCTGCAACAACCCGTGGCGTGGGCGTGTGCTTGCTCCTGCCACGGGCAATCATCAGATCAGGCGTGCCTGAATCGTTGCAGGAATTCTGTGATCTGCCTGCCCAGCATCACCAGCACCACCGAGGCTGCAATAAGGACGACACCGGCCACCAGCGAGAGGCTGAAGGGCTCGTTGAACACCAGAATGCCCACAACCACCGCCGTTACAGGTTCCATGACCCCAAGGATGGATGTCAGGGTGGAGCCTATGCGCTGGATGGCCAGAATAAGGGTGAGGTTTGATACAACGGCAGTTACCACGGCCAGCAAGGTGGCCAGCAGCAGCTCCCACCACGAATGCAGGGGCTGAAAAGTGCCGGAAAGCAGCGAATTGCCGCCAGATATCAGCGCACCAAATGCCAGTACATAAAAGGTCATCACAAGGCCGCTCATGTTGGGAATACGTGCGGCGTAGATGGCCGTGATGTACACCGCATTGCAAAGGGCAGAGAGCAGCAGCAGCGCAAGGGCCAGCAGGCTCATGACGCCAGCCTCCGCGCCTGCATCGCCGTTGCCCCCAGCGCTGAGCAGATAAACACCCACAATGGCAAGCAGGATGGACGAGGCCGTTATCCACGAAAAACGCTCGTGGTAAAAAACCGTCATGATCAGCATGACCATGACAGGGTAGGTAAACTGTATTGTGGCCACCACGCCGCTGGGCATGTGCTTGAAACCCCAAAAGAACAGCAGTGCCGCCATGGTGTACATAAAACTCATGCCCGCCAGCTTGCACAGGTCAATACCACGGGCCCGAAACCGTTCACCGCGCATGGCAAGAACAATGCCCAGAACAACAGTGGCAATGGCAAAACGGTAAAAAAGTGCCGTTGCGCCAGATACGCCAAGCTTCATGAGTGGCAGGGTAAACAGTGGAATCAGGCCAAAGGCCGCTGACGACACAATACTGTAGAAAAAGCCCATGGCATCCTTCTTGGTGTGAAACAGCAAACTGATTTCATACCGGGGAAGAAGCAGCTAGGCAAGTCTGTTACGTTACAAAAAAACGTCCCCGGCTTTTGTCGGGGACGCATCTTTGAATCGTAGGAGGGCCGCCTTGCGGCCTGCACGGTGCGAAGGTGTGTGCTGCTAGCGCGACTGGTCTATGACCACTTCGGCCTCGGGGTGAACCTGGCGCAGCGCTTCGTGCATGGCGGCGGCATCCGCAAAGGCGCGGAAGGGCCCGACTTTTTCATCGCTCTGCGCTGCGTTGTAGCGCACAAAAAAAGCTTCGTCGGGCTTGAGGGGTGTGCCGCTCTCGTCGCTGATAACTTCCAGCTCAACCCGGCTTACGCCACGGTTTTCAATATCGATCTGCTGGGCAGCCGCAAAAGAAAGATCAATGACCCGCCCGCGCACAAAGGGACCTCTGTCGGTCACGCAGACCATAACGCTTTTGCCGTTATCCTGGTCGGTGACGCGAACAACCGTGCCCATGGGCAGGGTGCGGTGTGCGGCGGTAAAGGTGTACATGTCGTAATTGTCGCCGCTGGCAGTGGGGCCGCCGTGAAAGTCACGGCCATACCATGAGGCCTTGCCAGTCATGATTTCGCTTTCCTGCGCGCGCTTCAGCCAGATATCGCGGCTGTCGGTGCTCTCTCTGCTGCCATCATCAATGGCCGCAGGCTGCTTGGAAGAGGTGCGTTGCTTGGATTTGGAGCGCGATTCAGCTTTATCGCGCTTAGAGCGCGAGCTGTGCGAAGAGGCAGATTTGTCACTGGATTTGTCGCGTTTGGATTTGCGAGCATCAGTGTCGCCAGAAGACTTTTTGGCGGCGTGGGAGGCAGCGTTCGTGTGCTTTTGATCAGAGGGAGCGCTTTGTGAAGCCGCGTCGGCGTTCATGGGTGGGGCCAAAAGCATGCCAAGGGCTATGGCCGCCAGCACTAATGGCCAGCGTGAATACTTCATGATCGTTCCTTTGTTAGAGTTCGAGGCTGACCAGCGAAATTGCCGGGCGAACCGCGCCCGCGGTTCTGACCCCAGAAACCTTACAATGATGGCAGCAAGCGCGCCTTGCGCTTCACGTCCATCGGTTCCCCAGGGGAATGCCTGTTCTTTGTTAAGAGACTATACAGCAAAAAAACGCCCCGTGTCAAACAGATAAATTCTTTTAATTCAGCATGTTAAACAAAAAATAGTCTAGAGAATTCCCAAATTTGCAGTGTGAAGCTAGGAAATCGCAGGGCAACGCAGGCCAAAATGGTGGCAAGCAGGGAGGGCATTCGGCGGCAGGCTGTGGCAAAGAGCACACGAGCCAAGGGGGCATTGGCGATGCCCGCATACGGATGAAAAAGGTGGTTCCTTGCCGGGCAGGCCGTCCGGCAAAGGGGCACAAAAAAGGGCAGACGGCCCAAGCCATCTGCCCCAATACATATTCAGCTGTTTTGCCGGTGTTACCAGTCCAGCGTTCTCTTGAAGGAGCGGGCCAGGTCTTCCACCGGGGCGTTGATGATCATGCTGTCGCCAGATTTCATGGCCAGCTGGCCGGTTCCGGTGACCGTGCCAATGCGTGCGCAAACCTGCCACTGGGCAAAGGCATCCAGAATCATGGCAATGTCGGGCTTTACGCTCACAACCAGACGGCTGGCGCTTTCGCTGTACAACAGTTCGGTCACGTTCATGGCATCAAAAGCGGGCACGGCGTCAAGGTCAATTTCTGCACCAAGGCGGCCACCTATGCACATTTCTGCAATGGCCACGGCAAGGCCGCCGTCAGAGCAGTCGTGGCAGGCCGAAAAGGCGCGCTGGCCCATGAGGGCGTTGACAGCACGGTAGCGCTGCATGGCGCTGGCGGCGTCCACATGGGGCACGCGGCCACCCTTGAGGCCCAGTTCTGTGGCGGCTTCGCTGCCCGCCATTTCGCGCCAGGTTCCGCCAAGCACATAGATGGCGTCGCCCGGCTGCTTGAAGTCGGAGGTCTGGGTTCCCGTGACATTGCGGATAACGCCAAGAATGGAGAACAGCACCGTTGGCGGAATGGAAATGCGCTCGCCGCCGCCGGTGTAGTCGTTTTTCATGGAGTCTTTGCCCGAAATGCACGGCACGCCGAAGGCCAGAGAGAACTGGCGCAGGGCGCGGCAGGCGCGCACCAGCTGGGCCAGCTTGTAGCGGCCATCGGGGTTGGAGGGGCTGACCACGGGGTCGCACCAGCAGAAGTTGTCCACACCGGCCAGGGCGTCGGGGTCTGCGCCCACGGCCACGGCATTGCGGATGGCTTCGTCCATGGCGTTGGCCATCATCCAGTAGGTGTCGTAATCGCTGAATTTGGGGCAGATACCGTGCGAAATCACAAGGCCCGCATCCGATTCCAGCAAGGGGCGGATAACGCCCGCATCGGCGGGGCCATCGCGCTTTACGCCCACCAGGGGCTTGATCACGCTGCCGCCGCGTACTTCATGATCGTACTGGCGGATAATATATTCCTTGGAGCAGATGTTGAGCGTGCCCAGCATGCGCTGCAAAAAGGCGGTGTGTTCAACGGCGGCCACGTCCACGGTAATGTCGGTGGTTTCGGGGGCCTTCCATTCTGCTTCAAGTTCCAGCTGCGGCACGCCGTCGTGCATGAATTCCATGGGCATGGAGGCGATGAGGCGGTCGTGGTAGCGCACCTCAAAATAGCCAGAGGTGGTAAAGCGGCCAAGGGCCGTGGCTTCCACATCCATGCGCGCGGCAAGGGCCATGAATTCGTCGAGTTTTTCTGGCGACACGGCCAGGGTCATGCGTTCCTGGGCTTCGGAGAGCAGAATTTCCCAGGGGCGCAGCCCGTCGTATTTCAGCGGGGCCTTGGCGATATCAAGCACGCAGCCGCCCGTGTCTTCGGCCATTTCACCCACAGAAGAGGAAAGACCGCCAGCGCCGTTGTCGGTAATGGCGTGGTACAGGCCCATGTCGCGGGCGCGCATGATGAAGTCGTACATCTTGCGCTGGGTGATGGGGTCGCCGATCTGCACTGCCGTGGCGGGCGAGCCCTCGTGCAGTTCTTCGGATGAGAAGGTGGCTCCGTGGATGCCGTCCTTGCCGATGCGGCCACCGGTCATGACAATATAATCGCCCTCTTCGGCCTGCTTGAACCAGCCGGGGCGGCCATGCAGTTCGGCGGGGATAATGCCCACCGTGCCGCAGTACACCAGGGGTTTGCCAAGGTAACGTTCGTCAAACACCAGCGATCCGTTGACCGTGGGAATGCCCGACTTGTTGCCGCCGTGTTCCACACCTTCGCGCACGCCTTCAAGCACGCGGCGGGGGTGCAGCAGGCGCGGGGGTAGATTTTTGTCGTGGAAGGGCGAGGCAAAGCAGAACACGTCGGTGTTGCACACCAGCTCTGCGCCCATGCCTGTGCCCATGGGGTCACGGTTGACGCCCACAATGCCGGTAAGTGCGCCGCCGTAAGGGTCGAGCGCCGAAGGGCTATTGTGGGTTTCTACCTTGATGCAGGCATCGTAGCCGTTGATGAACGAAATAACGCCCGCATTGTCCTTGAAAACAGACTTGCAGTAGTCGTTTTCGCCCATGCGCTCGCGCAGCATGGCCGTGGCATCACGGATGCAGGTTTTATAAAGGTTATCCACCACTTCGCTGCGGCCCGTGGCGGTATCGGTATAATTGATGCGCGAGGCAAAGATTTTGTGTTTGCAGTGCTCGGACCATGTCTGGGCCAGCACTTCCATTTCCACATCTGTGGGGTCGGCGGGCAGGCCCAGCGCCTTGCGGCGGTCGGCCTCTGCCGGGGCGGTGAACTGCTCGCGGATGCAGTGCATTTCCTTGAGATTCAGCGCCCAGGTGTTTTCGCGGCTGGCCTTGGTGAGGGTCTCGTCATCCATGGCTGACAGGGCGATGGTGTCAACGGCCTCGTTGATTTCGCCCGTTACCCTGGCGGCCTGCGCCTCAAAGCCCGGCTGGGCGTCCCATTCCTGGCGGCTCTTGATGCGGTAGCGCTGGATGAGCGTGTTGCACAAAAGGTCGCGGGCCAGCATGTCCACCTGTTCGTGGGTGAGGGGCGCGGCCTTGTCACTGCTGATGCGGTACTGCACGGCAGTGTACACACGCAGGCTGTCACGCGGAATGTCCAGCACCATGGCGGCGGTATCGCGCGCGGTGCGGGCCTCGTTGTCGGTCACGCCGGGGCGAAAACCCACCTCCACAAACCAGTCGGCCGTGGTATCGAGCAGGGGCAGCGGCTCGAGCGAGGCTTCCTGAAGAATGGGGTCGTGCCAGATGCTTTCGTCCAGCAGGCGCGCCACCTGCGCGGCATCAAGGCCATCCACCGTAAATACCTTGATCTGGCGGACGCCGGAAACAGAAATGTTCAGCGCCTTGCGCAGGTGCTGGGCCGTCTTGCGGCCCTGGGTATCGTCAAGTCCGGCGCGGGGGCCGGTTTCCACCCTATAGAGCATGGTTTGCATTCCTCTTGGTTTGGCTGCTTACTTTTTTCTGTCGCGCACGTAGTCGGCCATTTGGCGCATGAGCTCACGCTCCGGCCTGTCAGGCAGAGTTTCCAATGCCTGCCTTGCCGCGTCAAGAAATTCATCTGCCTGACGGCGCACAGCGTCGTCATAACCGGCCTGCCGGATGCTCTCGGCAATGCTGGCGGCGTCGGCTTCGGTCATCAACCCGGCGCAGAAGGCGGCGTCAAAGGCGCTGCGTTCCTCGGCATTCAGGCTGTCGCGGTACAGGCGCAAGGGCGGCGTAAGCTTGCCCTCGCGCACATCGCCGCCCGTGGGCTTGCCGGTGACGCTTTCGGGCGCAAAATCGAGGGCATCGTCCACCATCTGGAAGGCCATGCCGAGATTTTCGCCGTAGGCGGCGGCTGCCGCCACAGAGGCGTCGTCTGCCCCGGCGGCTAGAGCACCCATTTCGCAGGCAGCGCGGATTAGCCATGCTGTTTTGCCGCGAACCATGTCTTCATAGTCGGCGCTGCTTGAATCCACGCGGCGCTGGGCCGCGATTTCAAGTATTTCGCCCGCCGCCGTGCGGCTGGTGGCCTCTGAAAAACAGCGGGTCAGGCGGGTGTCGCCATAGTCTGCAACCAGGGAGTTGGCCCCGGCCAGCAGGGCATCGCCCGCAAGAATAACGCTCGAAACGTCAAAAAGCGTGTGCGCGGCGGGTTTGCCCCGGCGGCTCACCGCATTGTCGAGCACGTCATCGTGCAGCAGGGTTGCGGCGTGCAGCATTTCCAGCGTGATGGCCAGATCCTGTATGTTTTTGCTTCCGTTGCCCAGCAGGCGCGTGGTCAGCACGGTAAGCAGGGGGCGCAGGCGTTTGCCGCCCGCATCAAAAATGTGGCGGGCCACGGGCCGTACAGGTTCCGGCAGGGTGTCCACGGCCTTGTTCAGGGCGCGGTTGATGCCGGGCAGCTCAAGAGCCAGACGTGCTTTCAGTTGGATCATATGCTACTCAGATAAGGTTAAGCGCGGGCAATACCCGCGTGAGCGCTGCCAGCGCACCGGGAAAATCCTTTTCGTCCTGGGCTCGCGGGCCAACCTTGTTGGAAACGCTGCGTATGCCCACACAGGGAATGTCCATGCGGGCGCAGGCATACGCCACGGCAAAGCCTTCCATATTTTCAAGTCCCGCGCCATAGCGGGCGCGCAGATCGGCGGCTCTGGCAAAGCTGGCACTTACCCCGGCCACGGTAAGCGAGGTGCAGGGCAACAGGGCCGGGGCGTGCTGGTGCGCGCCAAAAGTTTCGAGTGCCTCAAGTCCGGCAAGCGCAATGCGGTCGCGCACCGCTGGCCCCTGCGGGGGCTGCCACTGCGGAAAGCCAAAGGCCTCTGCCGTTACCGAGCGGCCATCGTGCAGGCCGTATTCGGGCCAGATTTCCTCGCGCACATGGCACAGGGCCAGCAGGGGGTGCTCTGCCAGATCAAAAGCACCGGCAAGCCCCGCATTGAGCACTGCCGTAACGGGCGTGCCCTCTGCCATTGCCCTGGTCAGGGCAATGCCGGTGGCCAGCGCCGCGTTGACCGGCCCCACACCGGTGATGCAGCACAATGCCGGGCCGCATTTGAGGCGCAGGGGCCAAAGGGTCATTTCTGGCCAGCTTTTTGCCGCACTGGCCGTGGGAGCAGAAATTTTATCCGGCACAAATCCGGCTGGCGCAAATCCGGGTACAAGGCCAGCCAGCTCCGGCCCGGTGGCAGCGCAGAGCAGCAGGCTCACAGGGTTTCGCGCTCCTGCTGGCACTGGCAAGGGCGCAACGCGGGCGTGGCGGCCCCAGCGGTGCAAAAAAAGCCGGGCGCGGTGTTGCCTGTGTGCGGGGCCATGCAAGCAGCCATGATTCGTTCCTTTACAAAACAGGGATTTTCCGTCACCAGAAAACCATGCAATTCGACTACACTCTGTTTTTGCGCGCCCTAGGGCTGGCCATCATCATTGAGGGCCTTTGCTGGACACTGTTTCCCGGCGGTATGCGGCGTGCCCTGTTGCAACTGCTGCCGCAGCCAGAAAGCCGCCTGCGTGCCGTGGGGCTTGTGGCCCTGGCCGTGGGGCTTGGGATTGTGGCCCTGGGCTGCCGTTAAACTTCGTACCCCGCCTTACTGCCGCCCTGTGACCGCCCGCATCCATGCCGGGCGTGATGTCTAGCGGGCTTTTTCTCCCACATGCAGGCAAACGATGCCCGATGTGAGCTTTTCGTGCCATGCGCGTTCAAAGCCAGCGGTGCGCATTTCTTTTTCAAGGCTGAGAGCAGACGGAAACTTGCGGATAGTATCGGCAAGGTATTCGTATGCACCGGGATCTTTGGAAAAAATTTTGCCAACGCGCGGCAGCAGATGGTTGAGGTACACGTTGTACAGCCCACCCCAGATACGCTCCTGACCAGAGCCGAATTCAAGAATGCAGGCCCTGCCGCCGGGGCGCAGAACGCGCAGCATTTCGGCAAAGGCTGCCTCGCGGGGCAGGATGTTGCGTATGCCAAAGGCAATGGTGATGCAGTCAACCGAGGCATCGGGCAGGGGCAGGCGCTTGGCATCGGCTGCCACGGGCAGGATGCAGCGGGCGTTGTTGTCCTTGAGCTTGCGGCTGCCGCGCACCAGCATGGGCGGGCAAAAATCCATGGCCGGAACAACGGCCGTGGGGTAGCGGCGGCGGATGGCCAGCGAAACATCAAGAGTGCCGGCGGCCAGATCAAGCACGCGGCCCGTATCGCCAAGGCGCACATTCTGCGCCAGCACCTTGCGCCAGTATTGGTCAAGGCCGAGGCTCAGCACCCTGTTGAGCAGGTCGTAAAAGGGCACAATGCGGCCAAACATGCCAGCCACGGCGGCGTCGTGCGCGGGCTTGGCTGTGCAATCTGCGGTGGTGTTGCGGGACGGTTCCACGTTATTTCCCGCCCTTGTCCTGGTCGGCATCCACGCCGATGGCGGCGCAGACAACCCGGTAGACCGAGGGAAACACCTCGGCAAAATTGCTGGGGGAAACCGTGCGCGTTTCAATGAATTTAGCGGTCAGTTCCTTGGCAACCTGCAAGGCTTCCTTGCGATCCTTATCCATTTGAGCCTCAGCTTCCGGCCCTACAGGGCACGGCAAAAATGAAAACCCGTCCCTTTGGGGAATGGCCAAGACCCACAGCGGGTATTGCCTGGACGGGTTAAGAAACGGAAGCAACAGCCCCCGCCCCTTTTTTTAGTAGTAAGAATCGCGGCACAGCGCCCGCGAAACCGCGCAACAGCATATGCGTTCCGCCTGTCATTGGCAAGGCCGGTATGGCTGCCGCCGGGCATGCGGATGTGCTGCAACCGGTAGCCTGCACCACGGCGCCTGCCGGGGTGCGGGGGCAAAGCCGCCTGCTATTCTTCAAGAAGGCGGCTGATTTCTTCGCGCAGGATACGAGCCGCCGCCGCTGCGGCGGCCTTTTCAACCCTGTCGTTAAAGCGGGGTTCAAGTGCGTCCAGGCGGGTCTCCAAGGCATCAATGCGCGCATTGGCGCTGCGAGCCGCAGCAATGACCGGTTGCAGCCGCTCATCAATAAGGGCTTGCACCTGTGCCATGTCTGGCTGCGGGGCTGCGGCCAGCGCCGGGGCAGATGCCGGGGCCGGTGCAGCGGCAAGGGCTTCGGCAACGGCCCTGCTGATACATTCCATGAGGCCCTGGTGCAGGGGATGCTCTTCCATAAACAAGCCCTCCAGCTCCTGCCGGGGCAGGGCTGTTGCGGCCAGATCATGTGAGGCCGCGATCTGTGACTCCAGGGCGGTTTCGAGCGCTATGATGCGGTCACCAGCCTCCTGAAGCGACCTTTCGCACTGTTCCACACGGGCGGCGAGAGAGCCAACGGCTTCGGCAGCGTCTGCCGCGCGTGATGATGCGTCAAAAGCCTGGGCAAAGGCATCAAGCGCGTGCGAAGAAGCTTCGTTGGCCTGGGCCATCACGGCGTCAAGGGCCTCGGCAGAAACAGCTGCAAGGGTCGCTTCCAGCGCGGCCTGTGATTCTGTCCCCGCAGGGTCGGAATCGTCCTGCTGCTGTGCCGCAAGCACTGCCGGGGAAGTGTCAAATTCGGGGGCTTCGGGCAGCATATCCTGCACCAGCTGGTCTTGCGAAAAAGGGTCTTGCGAAAGCATATCGGGTTCATGGGCTGCCGCAAGGGCCTGTTCTGCCGCAAAATCCGCATCAGATTCCGCTGCCGGTTCCGTAAGCGGTTCCACCATGGGCAGATCGGTTTCTGTCAGAGGCAGTTCAAGCTCTGCAATGGGCAGCTCACTTTCTGCCAGAGGCAAGTCATGGTCTGCAATGGGCAGCTCGTCCGCGCCTGCTTCTGGCAAAATATCCGCTTCTGGCTGCGCAGAAAGATCGGCAGACATGGCCGCCAGCAGATCATCTGCCGAATCGGCGGGAATATCCTGATCTTCCGAACCTTCTGCTGCCAGGGCTTCGCCAGAGGCGGCAGCCATCAGGGCTTCTATGTCAGCCGTTGTTTCAGGGGCAGTTTCCACGTCGGCATCTGCGGCAGTTTGCGGCGTGGAATCTTGCGCCAAAACTTCCACAATCTCCGGCTGCGGCTCTGGCGCTGGTTCAAGTTCCAGCTCTGGCGCAACCTCTGGTTCCAGCTGCACGGGCGCGGCTGTGGCCGCAGCTTCCTGAGCTGCGGCAAAGGGATCGGCGGCTTCGGGAGCCAGTTGCGGCTCTACGGCGGCGGGCTGCGCGGTGTCGTTGGCCGCAGCAAGCAGGCTGTCGATGTCCAGGCCCATATCGGGCAGGGGGGCAGCCGTGGGTGCAACCTCTTGCTGGGCTGGCGTATCCGGCTGTGCAGAGTCTAGGCTCTGCTGCAAATCGCTGGCCGCCGCAGCAAGCAGGCTGTCGATGTCTATGCCCATATCCGCAGGCGCAGCGGGCTCTGGCTGTTGCGCGGGTGCTGGGCTTGGGGGCACATCCAGCCCGGCTGTTGCCGATGCAAGCAGGCTGTCGAGATCGTCGTTGGACATGGCGGGGGCAGGGGCGGCTGGCGCTGCTGCCGGAGCCGGTGTGGGAGCCAATGTCGGAGCCGGGCCAGCTGCGGGTTGGGCGGCCTCGGCATTGTGTTGCAGATCATTGGCCGCTGCGGCCAACAGGCTGTCAATGTCTATGCCCATATCCGCTGGTGCGGCGGGAGCGGGCTGTTGCGCGGGTGCGGGGCTTGGCGCAGCAACGGGCTCGGCGGCGGGCGCTGCGGCAACTGCCTGAGGTTGCGTGGCATCAAAACCTTGCTGCATGTCGCTGGCCGCCGCAGCAAGCAGGCTGTCGATGTCAATATCCATGCCCGCGCCTTGCGCGTGTTGCGGCACGTGTTGCGGCACAGGCGCAGGCTGCTGCGCGGGCTCTGCCGTCTGTATGGGGCTTGGGACAGCGGCCTGGCCACCAGCAGCATGACCACCGGCGGCGGCGTCAAGCAGGCTGTCGAGGTCGTCGTGAGAAAATGCGGCCTGAGGCGCAGCGGCAGCTGCCGGCGCAGGGGCGGGGTGCGCCTCGTTGAGCAGATCGTCAATCTGGCTGGACGTGCCGGATTGCGGCATGGCTGCCGCAGAGGCCAGCAGTTCGTCCAGATCGGGCACGTCATGATCCGCCGCAGGGGCGGCAGCCGGTGCTGGCGCGTTGAAATCGTTCAGCAGGGCATCCACGGCCTGATCGGGTGTTTCGGGCGTGGCCACATCGGCCTCGCGCTCTGAGGGTTGTGGCGGAATATCTAGCGAATTCAAAAGATTATCCACATCGCCCATGCCCGGCATATTGAGCTGTTCGTTGGGGTCGATGTGATGGTCTGTCTGCGTGGAGGGGGCAGAAAAGTCCAGCGCCACATCGGCGGGGTCTTCCTGGCCGTCAGCCTTGATGTCCATCTGGGCGAGCAGGTCGTCAATTTCTGCATCAGCCCCGGGGGTACCATCGTTGAGATCTCGCAGATGTTCCTGAAGCTCCTCTTTTTCGGCTTCAACCTCGGCGGCTGCGTGGGACCGGGATTGCACGGACGGATCGTTTGCCGGAACTGCGCCTTTTTCGATCAGTTCTGTGAGATCGATGATTTGTTCATCGGTTTCAGCGGTGTTCTGGGCAACCATGCGCCACCTCGTGGGTTATGTGCAGCGGCCAAAGGCCGGAATCATGCAAAATATCTCGTTTCATACTGCAAAAACGACAGATTTTCGTATCAGTTTATGGCAAAAGACGCAAACCCGCCAAAACAGTCTGCTCAAGAATGCCCGCAATTACGGATTGGTGAAAAATTTAGCGGTATAGAGAATGCCGCGCGGTACGATTTATTTTTGCCTGCAACTGACCTGTGCTGGCCGTGAGATGCAGAAAGCCGCCCGAGGGCGGCTTTCTGACATAAAAATGTAAGGCAGACTACGGGTGGCACTTGGACTTGGCGCAACCGGTCATGTCCTTCTTGAGGTCGGGCTTTTCTTCGCCGACCTTGGAGTGACAGCCGAGGCAGTTGGGGTGCTTGAGTTCTTTCTTGGTGTGTACCACATAGTACAGGCTTTTTTCGCCCTGCTTGCCGGTGAGGTCATCGTGGCAACCGGAGCTGCCGCACTTGGCAAAGCTTTCCTTGCCGTCCACCAGATGGTGACAGGTAACGCATTCAACCTTGGCATGCACCGCGTGCGGGAACATGACAGTCTTCTGGGAGCCCTTGAATTCCAGCGGCTTGTCAGGGGCGGCAGGGGCGGCAAAAGCGGCCAGAGCCAGGGCAAACACCATGATACAGGTAAGAACCAGAACTTTCTTCACGGCAGACCTCCTTAGTGTGCGGCAGATGGGAACAAATTGGTAGGATTTTACGGCCCTCGGTGCAGTGTGTCAATGACTATGCCGAAATGCCATACCAACTATTTTGATAAGTTGCCAAGATCAGACCCTTTTTTCCGGGCGTAGCCCCGTGGTGTCAGCATGAAATTGCCCAGTGCGCGGCTTTCGGCATTGCCGATGATGAGGATGGAGAGCATGTCCACCTGGGTGGCGTCAAACTGGTCCAGGCGAAATACACGGGCCTCCTCACCGGGGCGAAAAGCCTTGCGCACAAGGCCCACGGGGCAGTGCGGCGCGCGGAATCTGCGGGCAATGTCCAGGGCCTGTTCCAGATGATGTGCCCTGCCCTTGGAGCGCGGATTGTAGATGGCGCAGACAAAATCGGCTTCTAGCGCGGCATTGAGCCTGCGCACAATGGTTTCCCACGGGGTAAGCAGATCGCTCAGGCTGATGCAGGCAAAATCGTGCATGAGGGGTGCGCCCAGCAGGGCGGCAGCCGCGCACACGGCGGGCACGCCAGGCACAACGCCAAAGGGAACTGTGCCCACCAGGCCCCTGGCCTCAAGTACTTCAAGCGCAAGGCCTGCCAGAGCGTAAATGCCGGGGTCGCCAGAGCACACAAGGGCCGTGGGCTGGCCGCCAAGGGCCGCATCCACCGCTGCGGCGCAGCGTTCTTCTTCATGCCGCATGCCGGTGCTGATGCACTGCTTGCCTGCCAGTAATTCGGGCGGGACAAGCTCCATGTACAGGTTGTATCCGGCCACGCAGGAGGCCTGCGCAAGCACCGTGCGGGCCTGCGGGGTAAGACATGCAGCGTCGCCGGGGCCAAGGCCCACAACGTGCAAACTTGCTGGGGTCATTGAATAATCCTGTCTGTGGGGGCATCTGCCACGGCAATTGCCATGGTCAGCTGCCCCTGTGCTGTGGTTTTGGGAAGGAGCAGACGGGGCGTGTCCGCCGGAAAAATCTGCGCGGCCGCCAGCAGGGCGGCGGCTTCACATACGCTGAAAGGCTGTTGCCCAAAGCGCCTGCCTGCGGCGGCAGACGGGTTGGGCGTGGGGCAGTGCGCCAGATCGGCGGCGGCAAAACCCAGTAGAGGCAGATGCAGACTTGCGGCCAGCGTTTTCAGGGCTAGTTCCTGCAATTTTTCATGCACGGTGGCAAGGGCGCTTAGGGCCAGGGGCTCCAGCCCGTACTGTTCTAGCAGTCCTCGCACAGCTTCCTGCACCAGACTTGCGGAAATGTTTTTACGGCAGCCCAGCCCCAGCACCAGCCGGGGAACAGCCACGCGCAAGGTTGCTGGCCGTGGTTCAAGCCGCCGCCAGTGTGCTGCCACCAGCGGGCCAGCATGAGCGGGCGGCAGGGGGATTGTGTCTGTTTCAGCCTTTGTAGCGCCCTCTGTCATTGGCAGGCGCAGCAGGGCGGGGTGGTCTGGCACGGCGCGGCAGGGATCCCAAAGGGACAGCTGCTCTCCCTCCAGCAGGGCGGCCTGGGCTGCGGGCAGGCGGTTCCAGTCCACGGGCAGCAGTCCCGCGTCGCGCAACAGCAGATCGAGCGAGGGCGGTGCGGCGGGTGAGGCATCAGAGGCTGTGGTGATGACAGGTACGGCCCCCAGCAGGGCGGCCACATGGCGGGCCAGCGCGTTGCCGCCGCCCCAGTGACCGGCAAGCAGACTGATGACGTGCTGCCCGGCCGGGTCAAGCACCAGCACCGGGGCATCGGTACTTTTGTGTTGCAGCAGCGGCGCAAGTGCCCGCACTGCTATGCCTGTAGCGCCAATAAAGGCGTGGGCGGCAAACCGGGGGTAGGTTTCTGCCAAAAGCGGGCCGATTTTTTCAAAGGGCGAGGCCCCGGCGGGACAAAACCGGGCTGGGGCAAACAGCGCTGTCTGGGTTAGTGCATCTGACGCGGCTACGTTCGTGAGCGGCAGCTGCCGGGGCGGGCTCCACGGTGTGGCTGCAAGGCAGGCCGCAAGACGCTGCGCCAGGGGCAGGGCCGACTGGCTGAGCGCGTAACAGGCAAGCGAGAGGGTGCGGTGAGGGCTGTGCAAGGAGCCTCCGGGCTTCTGTCTGTTGGGGCGCACAGCAGGGGCATGGTGCATGAAGGGGCGGTTGAACCCTGCAAACAAGGGTGCAAGGGCAACAATTTGGGCAAATACCAGATCGGTTGTCGGCAAAACGCCAAGGGGAGCCGGAGCATTCCGCTCCCCCTGGTGTTCAGCGTTTAGAATGTCACCTTGCGGGCAGCGTCCAGAGCCTTGCCGAAATCGTCTTCGGTGTGGACAAAGGAAACCATGCCGGTTTCGTAGCCGGAGGGCGCAAGGTAGATGCCCTGATTGCGCATCTGCTTGTAGAAGCTGGTAAAGATATTCTGGTCGCACAGCTTGGCCGTGGCAAAGTCGGTCACTTCCTGCTCGCTGAAATAGGGGCAGAACATGGAGGCGATGGTGGGCATCTGAATCGGCACACCCTTGGCAGCCAGAATGTCGCGCAGTTCCATGGCAAAGGCGTGGGTGCGCTGTTCAAGCGCCGCGTAGTCGGCAGCCTTGAGGTAGCGCATGGTGGCAATGCCTGCGGCCATGGCCAGCGGATTGCCCGAAAGCGTGCCCGCCTGGTACACGCCGCCCCTGGGAGCGATCATTTCCATGTACTTGCGCTTGCCGCCAAAGGCTCCCACAGGCAGGCCGCCGCCAATGATCTTGCCAAAGGTGGTGAGGTCGGGATCAATGCCATAGCGGGCCTGCGCACCGCCAAAGGCCGCGCGAAAGCCGGTGATGACCTCGTCAAAGATCAGCAGGCTGCCGTATTGCAGGGTGACGGCGCGCAGGCCTTCGAGAAAACCGGGCTTGGGCAGCACCAGCCCCATGTTGGCGGCGATGGGTTCCACAATGATGGCGGCAATGCTTGCGCCGTGCTGTTCAAAGATGGCCTTGACCGCTTCGATGTCGTTGTAGGGCGCAAGCAGGGTGTCGGCCACCACGGCGGCGGGCACACCGGGCGTGCCGGGGATGGAAAATGTGGCAAGACCGGAACCGGCGGCAGCAAGGAAGGGGTCGGCATGGCCGTGGTAGCAGCCCACAAACTTGAGCACCTTGTCTCTGCCGGTGGCGGCGCGGGCCAGCCGCAGGGCGCTCATGGTGGCCTCTGTGCCAGAGTTGACCATGCGTACCATTTCAAGGCTGGGCATGGCGGCAACCACTTCTTCCGCCAGGGTAACCTCTGCGGGGCAGGGGGCGCCGTAGCTGGTGCCGCGTGCCGCAGCCTCGCAAACGGCCTTTGTCACCGAAGGCTCGTCGTGGCCCAGAATCATGGGGCCCCACGAAAGCACAAAGTCGATGTACTCGCGCCCGTCCACATCGGTAATCCGGCAGCCGTGGCCTTCGGCAATGAACAGGGGTTGGCTGTCCACATTGTGGCAGGCGCGCACGGGGCTGTTGACGCCGCCGGGAATGACAGCGCAGGCTTTTTCAAAAAGCTGCCGAGAAGTGGTGTCCATCAAAGGCTCCTTGTATCAGGCAAAATAGGTCATGGAAATTTTTTTCAGTTCCTTGAGGCTGCGCAAAACGGCGTGCTCGCGCAGGGGGGTATCGCGCTTGATGTCTTCCACCACGCCAAGGCATTCCGCCTCGCTGCGGCCATGAATCATGGTGTAGAGCTCATAGGGCCAGTCGGGCGCAGAGCTTGGGCGGTAGTAGACGTGCGAAATATGGTTGTGCAGGGCGGCCTGTTCGCCGCAGGCTTCCACCAGGTCGGGCTGGATTTTCCAGGCCACCATGGCGTTGTGCGTCCAGCCGGTTTTCTGGTGCTTTATGCTGGCGCCAAAGCGGCGAATGGCCCCAGATTCCTTGAGTGAGCAAAGCAGCTCAAGTACCTGGGCTTCTGTCATGCCCGCCTTTTCGGCGATGTCGGCGTATGGAGTAAGCGAATCAGGCAGGTTGGACTGCACGATGCGCAGCACAGCCTGTTCTGCGGGCGTAAACTGACGGCTCATGAATTCTCCGGTAATGCGGGCTGAAACACTGCGCGGGACAGGGCATGCAAGCCAGCCACTGCCGCAAGCGCGGCCCCTGGCCGTTTGTCAGCCAGGGGCCGTTTCAGCAAAAGCGGATTATGTTGCTAGCGCGAAAAAGAACGCGCAAACAGGTCCTGAATGGCTACGCGGCCATTGTCTTCAAGAAAACGGGTGCCGGTGGCGGCAAAGTGGGCGTGGGTGATGCGGGGTTCGTCGGTCTGGGTCCAGTTGTCCTTGTCCCAGAAAAACCAGGCATTCTTGGGCTGGTCAAAAACAAGCAGGGGTTTGTTGCAGATTTTGGCAAATTCCGCACCCCAGCCTGTGCCGCCCTTGACCGTACCATCGGGCTGTACCGCGCCGATAACGATGATCTGCTCCCCGCTGCTGACCTGCCAGCAGATGGACTGCAAAACCTTGCGAAAAAGGGGCGCACGCGTGTATTCGCGGCTCATGAGCCGCGAAACGTACGTCAGGCTTACGTCCTTGAGGGCCAGTTCTTCGGAAGTGAGCACCCGCACACCGCGCGTGCGTTCAATCTGGTGTCCTTCAAAGCTGTAGTTTACTTCTTCCAGACCCCAGCTCTCGGCCAACGCGCCGAAGAACTGTTCTGTTCCTGCGGCGCCGCCGCTGTAAAGCACACACTGGTTGGGGGTAAGCATGCTGCCCTCCTCAAGGGATTGTTGCGCCGGACAAGGGTATTTGGGGCGAAAAAACCGGCAGAAGCGTCAGAACCATCATGGCAAAAATTGCAGCGGTCGGCAAGGCAAGCCCGCAAAGAAAAGCCGTGAAAGGTATTTGTTTTTGGGGCTGCCGGTTGCTTGTGCATATCCGATTGCCCCCAGAAAGTCTGTTTTACGGTCACGCAAGAAATATTGAGGTCGTTTGCGGGAAGGAATGCGTGACACAGCAGCCCCCCCCCACATTTCATGCGGCAGTCATTGGAGGGGGCAAGCAGAATGCATACCTGAGTTTGGCCCGTCACCCAGTATCACTACTTTGGCTGCAATATTGCTAATTGCGTAGGAAAATTGTTTGTTAATATTTATAATTCATAGTTATTATGGTAAGTTAAGATGATAATTTCGGGTGGGGGGTGTAACGCGTGCTAATGCTTGCTTGACAATGTTCAAATGTAGTTGAAATATTGCTTAGTGATGCAAGGACAGGCAGCCAGATTCAAAAAACCCTGCTGATGGGCCGCATGCTTCGGTTGTCTGCGAGATCAACTGCGTCTCGATGGGCTGATTCTTGTGAAATTGTCTTAACTGAATATTGAATGGAAAATGGACATGAAATTGTAGAAAATTTGCGCATCTACCGAAAGCTTAAACGGCTTCAATGTCTATTCTGCCAACGAGAGCGCTTAACATTAGGAGAAAGTATGTTCAAAAGATTCGCAATGGTATTTATTCTGTCATTTTTGTTTATTGGATCCGCCGATGCAGCAACATCTGATTATGTAGAAAATAATGTTGTAACGGTCATAGATTTAGGCGCAACGTCCTGTATCCCGTGCAAGATGATGGCGCCTGTGCTTGAAAAGGTAAAAGCAGACTATGCGGGAAAGGCCGCCGTGGTGTTTATTGATGTCTGGAAAAACCCTGAAGTAGGCAAGGAATTTGGAATACAGTCCATTCCGACGCAGATTTTTTACAACAAAAAAGGTGTTGAAACACAAAGGCATCAAGGGTTTCTTGATGAAGAAAGCATGAAGACGATTCTTGATCAGCTTCTCTCGGAAAAATGATGTTTGATCAATTTTTGTTGACCATTAATGACTGGATGGTGCGTGACTTTGCATGGGCCGTTACAGGTTCCTTTTTGTGGGGCATTGTCAGCGTGCTGTTCAGCCCTTGCCATCTGGCATCTATCCCCTTGATGGTTGGATATGTAGCAGGGCAAAACACCCTTGTGGATGGCAAAAAAGCGGCCGGGTACGCGTGCATGTTCAGCTTCGGGCTTTTTACTTCAATCACCTTCATCGGGTTTGTCTGCTCTTGGCTGGGGAGAATACTTGGTGATGTCTCTCCTTTATGGGGAATTCCCATTGGCGTGTTTTTTGTGTGGCTGGGGCTTAACCTCCTTGGGGTGCAATTGTGTACGCTGCCATCGGGGCGGTATGGTAATATAAAAATGCGTGGATATGGCGGAGCAGTCATTTTAGGTTTGGCATATGGGGTTCTTTCTGGCGCATGCACATTTGGCTTCATAGCTCCTATTCTGGCAATGGCCATGGGGCAGGGGCAGCAGCTGAAAGGTATAGCGTTGATTTTCAGCTTTGCGTTTGGTCATTGCCTGCCGATTATTGTTGCGGGCAGCTCTGTTGCAATTGCGCAAGGCCTTCTTACGGCAAAGGGAATGAAATCGGCCACTGTGGTTGGAAGAAAAATGGCTGGTGGCCTTGTTGTGGTCATTGGGCTGTTTTTTATTGCGGTTTCTTTTGCAAGCTTGCGCTGAATACATTTTTTTCAAAGCATTGACGTGAGCGCGAGGAAGATCTGACATGATTCAAAACCAACGGTATATAGCTGCACAAGCAAAGATATTTAAAGCCTTGGGGCATCCAAGCAGATTGACAATGGTTACTGCTCTTCGGGAAAACGAAAAATGCGTGTGCGAATTGCAACAGATTGTTGGCTGCGACATGTCAACAATATCAAAACATTTGGGTGTTCTTAAGGAAGCAGGTGTTGTTTCCACAGAAAAAAAGGGCACAAGTGTATATTACAAGCTCACGTTATCTTGCCTGAACTCATTTTTGGCATGTACGGAAAAAATTATTGAATCATCGGCCATCGAGCAAATTGGCCTTTTGAAGTAGTTTTTTCGGCGTCAATGATTGGCTATTTTGCCAAATAGCCAAGTTTTCAGATTCTGCCACGGGTGACATTTCAAAAAACTGCCGAACACGCAGCACTGTAAAAGGCTTTCTGGACAGCACGGTTGCGTGGGCAGGCTATTTGTTGGCCATCTGGCGAGCCATGACCAGTCAGGCAGGCCTGTACCTGCCATAGCTTTTTCAAAACACACCATGGACACATTGCGATTAACCGGAGGATACCATGAAAAAAATTATTGTTCTTGGCCCTGGGTGCTCCAAATGTGAAAAACTGATGAAGGACACGGAATCTGCCGCACAGGAGATTGGGATTAAGTATGAAATATCAAAAGTTAGCGATATTTCGAGCATGCTTCAGTTTGGTGTCATGAGTACACCGGCTCTTGTGGTAGATGGCGATGTTAAAGTGGTGGGGAAAGTTCCTTCCATAACAGAACTCAAGAAAATGCTTGCATAACTTTCAGCAGTGAGGATCGATATGAGCGCATCATGTGCATGTGGTGGGGCACCCAATTTGCTGTTTGCCTGTTCCGGCGCTGCGGATGTGGGCGAACTTGCCGATCAGTCTGTCCGGCTGGCTTCAAAAAACGGCGTGGGTAAAATGTTTTGTCTGGCAGGCGTTGGTGGCCGGGTATCGGGCATCATAAAAAGCACGGAAGCTGCGGCAAAGATAGTGGCGGTTGACGGTTGCCCGTTGAATTGCGCGCGTAAGACGCTGGAAGAAGCGGGCTTTACAAATTTTGCTCATATTCAGCTTGGCGAGCTGGGGTTTGCCAAGGGTCAAACCCCTGTCACAAGACAGGCACTGGAAGGTGTTGCTGATAAAATCAAAGCGGCCGTGCAGGGATCAGAGCTTTCATAAAACCTGCACGATGCTACAAAGTGGGTGGATGGATAGCGTTCGCTTTTTCTGCAATGTCTTGCCGGTAGTCACAAGGCAATTTGCGCAGTGATTCGCGATAGTAATTGCGCAGTAGTGTTAATGGGGGGGATTGCCCCCCCATTATTTGAATTTAACGAGTCATGGGCTTCATAAGCCTTGCTTAATGCACTGTGGGCTTGAACGCTCCAAGGCCGGTTTCCGATCTGATCTTCTGGTCGTCAAAGGCCTCACGCTCTTGCCGTGCCTGTGCCGAGCGGTCGCACAAAGAAACTATCCAAATGCACGCAAAGGCCAGAGGCATGGAAAAGATGGCCGGGGAGGAATACGGAAAGGGCGCGCTGCCTGCCGGGTTGCCCAGTGTGCCCACCCACACCGCGTCAGAGAGCACGGTCATGACAAGCGCCGCAATCAGGCCCACAAAGCCGCCGCTCACTGCTCCCCTGGTGGTGCAGTTTTTCCACAGCACAGAAAGTATCAGGGCCGGAAAATTGGCCGAGGCCGCTATGGCAAAGGCCAGCGACACCATGTAGGCCACATTCTGCTTTTCAAACACAATGCCCAGAAACATGGCGATGATGCCCAGAGCCACGGTGGTCAGCTTGGATATCCTGAGCTCATCGGCAGAGCTTGCCTTGCCTTTTTTGAGGGCCGAGGCGTAAAGGTCGTGCGCCACGGCTGAGGCCCCCGAAAGGGTGAGCCCGGCCACCACCGCAAGAATTGTGGCAAAGGCCACCGCCGACATAAAACCAAGAAAGATGTTGCCGCCAATGGCATTTGCCAGATGCACGGCCGCCATGTTGCTGCCGCCGCGCAAAATGCCCTTTGCGTCGAGAAATTCGGGGTTGGTGCTCACAAACACGATGGCCCCGAAGCCGATGATGAAGGTAAGGATGTAGAAATAGCCAATCCAGGTGGTTGCCCACAGCACGCTTTTTCTGGCTTCTCTGGCATCGGGCACGGTAAAGAAGCGCATGAGAATGTGCGGCAGGCCTGCCGTGCCAAACATAAGCGCAAGCCCAAGCGAAATGGCCGAGATGGGGTCTTTCACAAAGCCGCCCGGGCCCATGATGGCGGTGCTCTGTTTGATGCCCACTGCGGCGGTGAAGAGTTTTTCGGGGCTGAAATCGTACCGCGCCATGACCATAAAGGCCATGAACGAGGCCCCGCCGAGCAGCAGGCAGGCCTTGATGATCTGCACCCATGTGGTTGCCGTCATGCCGCCAAAAAGCACGTAGGCCATCATGAGCAGGCCCACAATAACCACGGCATAGTGGTAATCGAGGCCGAACAGCAGTTTGATGAGCTGCCCCGCGCCCACCATCTGGGCTATGAGGTAAAAGAGCACCACCACCAGCGTGCCCGATGCGGCAAATATGCGCACGGGAACCTGTTGCAGCCGGTAGGCCACCACATCGGCAAAGGTAAAGCGCCCAAGGTTGCGCAGACGCTCGGCCAGCATAAAGGTAATGAGCGGCCAGCCCACCTGAAAGCCGATGGCATAGATGAGGCCGTCAAAACCCGTGGCCATGACAGCGGCTGAAATTCCCAGAAACGAGGCGGCAGACATAAAGTCGCCCGCAATGGCAAGGCCGTTCTGAAAGCCGGTGATACCGCCGCCAGCCGTGTAAAAATCGGCGGCAGAGCGGGTGCGTTTGGCGGCCCATTTGGTGATCCACAGCGATCCGCCCACAAAAACGGTGAACATGATGATGGCTGTCCAGTCGGTGTTCTGCTTTTGCGTTTCTTCAATTGTTCCGGCTGCCTGCGCAAGGGCAGGCAGGGCGGCAGCCCACAGGGCAAGCAGGGGTGCGCCAAGGGCGCGGCAGATGAACGAGCCGGAATTTGTATGCTTGGGCAAGGTGCTGGCTGGCGTGCTCATGACTGCACCTCTTTTTCAAGTATCTGCTTGAGGGCAGGGTCGTACTGGCTATTGGCCTTGCGCACATAAATGGCCGTGAGCAGCACGGTGAGCAGGATAATACCTATGCCCAGCGGAATGCCCCATGTTGTGGTCATGCCCGCTGCAAGGGGCGTTGCAAACAGCTTTTTGTCAAAGGCCACAATGAGGATAAAGCCGTAATAGGCCGCAAAAACAAGAATGGTAAGGCTCCAGCCCAGGGCGTTGCGCGCCTTGATCAATTGCTGGTACTGAGCATTTCTTTCAATCCGTCGTGTCAATTCTGAGGCCATTGTCCCCTCCGTACATCATTTGTCCTTGCGCCACATCACACGCAGGACGTTATGGGAGCCTGTGCGCGCCGTATCGGCGCGGTTGCAGCGCCAGATACATCATGGCCGCAGTTATGGCGTCGTTCATGGCATCGTGCCTTGGCAGGGTGGGAATCCCCAGGTTTCTGACCATGGTTTCCCACCGCAGATCAATGTAGGCGCCAGGATATTGCGCAAATCGCCAATCGTAATACCAGCCGGAAACTTCAATCCGGCGGTTTGGCAATGCTGCCCCCATTAGTGGCCTCAAATATTTGTTCAACACTGCAATGTCGTACTGCAAATAATAGCCGACCAGTGTTCTGCCCCTGACAAACTGAAGAAACTCCAACAATACATCCTGAAGCGGCAGGCCGTTGCTGAAATCACAGGGCCGCAGCCCGTGTACGCGCACGTTTTGCCCTTCTGGGGCGTGCTGCGGCGTGATCAGTGCATTGAATGCCTGCCTGGTGCAGATGCGCTGCCCGTCAATGCGCACGGCAGCTATGGAAAGCAGTTCGGCCTCCTTTACGTTGAGCGAAGTGGTTTCGCAGTCTATGCTCACCAGCTGGCCGTCGTCTTCGCCCAGCAGCGAGCGGTAGGGTTCGGGCGGCTGGCGCATGCGCCACATGCGTGCCACTGTTTGCAGCCACGGAGCCGACATTTCAGAACCTGTCCAGACCATAGCGCTGGCCAACCATCTTCTTGAAACGCCGCACCACCTCCAGGGCGTCCTGAAGCAGGTCTTTTTCCAGCGTGGACAGGGTGGCCGTATCCACCTCGTTGCTCAGGGGCACGCCCCTGCGCAGCATTTCAAGGCCCGCGTCAAGCCGCAGGCGCATGAGAAATGCCAGCGATTCGGCCACGTCATCTGCCAGGGATTTTTCAAGCATGCTGCGTGATGTCAGTGCCCCCAGCCGGTCAAAGGTGTTGGGGGCGTCTATGCCCGCCTCCAGCGCCAGCACGCGCGCCCCGTGAACGATGGGGAAAATGCCCGCCTTCTTGATGTCGAGCAGGGCGTTTTTTTCGCGATTGAGCAGCTGCCGCCAAAAGCCCGTCTCCACCTTGCGGGTGGGAAACTGCTCTATGGGCAACGCCATGCGCGAAAACCACGCGGCATCGTCGGGCAAAACACTGTGCAGGGCCTGCCTGCACGCCGCCAGCCACGAGGCCGGGCCTGACACTGTTTCTGCATCGAGAAAAATGGCCAGATGCATGAGCCCATCGCCCTGGGTGGAGCTGGCCCACCCGTGCAGGGTTTGCCCCCACTGACGCACCGTGTGACGCCAGAGTGGCTGGTTTACCATCATGCCGCCAGGGCAGGGCGGGTAGCCCAGCTGAAGCATGTGCTGCGTAAAGCTCTCTGCCGATTGTTCCACCTCCTTTTCATCCAGGCCTTCTGCAAGGATGAGCGCGTTGTCCTGGTCGGTTTTCAGAATCTGTTCGCCACGGCCTTCTGACCCCAGGGCCAACAGCGAGCTGCCCGCAAATACGGCGGGGGTAGCCACCATCTGCCACAGCCGGGCCATAAGCTGGGTGTTCAGAACCTGAACCAGCCGCGCCAGTTGCGGCGTTTTTATGCCTTGCGTCACCAGGGTTGTTACAAGTGATTCCATGTTCTGCATGGCGGTGTGCAGGTGGCCAACGGTGGTGGCCGCCTCCAGCTGCCGCGCAATGGACAGGGAATGGTTGGAAAAATAGGAGAGCAGGTCGATAAGGGCCAGAACGCCCACGGGCTGCCCCTTGTCTGTCACCACGATGCGGTGGATGTTATGCCGGGTCATGAGCAGCAGGGCGTTGAAAAGATAGTCGTCCTTTTCGCAGCTCAACAGCGAAAACTGGGCGCAGAGGTGCAGCGGGGTCTGGTTGGATATGCCGTTGGCCACGATGTGGCAAAAATCGCCGGTGGTAAAAATGCCCGTGCGGTGTCCGTGGCGCACAAAGATGGACCTGCGGCGGTTTTGTTCCATACGGCGCGCCGCATGGGCGATGGTTTCCTCGCCATCGGCAAAAATGGGGCCGCTGAATCCAGCGTCGCTGATCTTGACGGCAAACAGGCTTTGCCATTCGCGGCGGTCGCGTGTTTGGGCCAACTGGCCAAGCTTGTCTGAAACCGTGGCAAAGAAATATGCGCCAAAAAGGGAGTTTTTTTCGGTCAGGGCCAGCACATCCCGGCCAGGGAAAACGCAGAGCAGGGCTTCTTCGTGCGCCACAAACCTGTGAACCGTTTTGCCAGTGGCAAGGGCGCGGCAGTCGAAGGTTTCGTGCTCGCGGTAGGCTCCCACAACGTCCTCGCCCGACATTTCACGAACAAGCCCCTTCATGACCAGATACAGGGCGTCTACCGGGCTGCCCGAAGCCAGAATCTCCTGCTCGTCGCTGAAGTACAGAATGTCGGCAGAGGCCGCGAGAGCAGAGGACTCTGCCAGCGTGAGCAGGTCAAAAGGCGGGTGCGTGAGGTCAAAGCGGTTCGTCCACATGGCTGATTCCGTTCTGTGGCACGGTAAGTGGCTTGTTTTATGGCCAATCCGTGCAGTCTACCTGCTGCTGTGCGTGTAAACAGTATTGCATCTGCAAAAATAACTGTTCACACAAATAGCAGATCATGCTTTTTGAAAAAATACTGTTTAGAATCGTTGCATGTGACGTGTGAAATATTTCTCTCGGTATTGATTGAGTGTGTAATGAACAAAAAAGCCGTTTTCAAGTAGGATGCTTACTGTATACATCATACAGTTGTTTAATAAAAACGTGCAATATCTTTTTTATATAATGATTTTATGTTTGAAAAAATATTTATATATTGATTTTATGTGCCAGCTGTACATGCTTGAACTTACGCGTCTCTTCTTGTGGCAGTGTTTGCAGGGCCGCAGGGACAATATACTGCGCCCGTTTGTGGCGGCGGCGTGCTGCATATCTTGTTTTTACGCAGGCGCTCATACATTGCGGGCAACCCATGCCCTTTGGGCGTGCCATAGGCTGCGCCGAGCTGCAAATGCAGGAATAGAGCGGATATTTTAAAATATCGCGTGAGCAAAGCGTATTGGTGCAGTCGGATTTGGCGCGTGTTCTGCGGGTGAAGGCGGATATGGCGGCAAGGACGCGGCCATTTTCGGTGTTGCTGGAAGGGGGGGGATGGAAAACGGAGCTCGCCTGAGTTCGCCTGGGTTTATCTGGAACGGGCAGCAATGTTTGGCGTGCGGCAATAAATGCGGCAATGTGGAGATGTGGACAGCCCGGCATGCAGCGCATCGTGCTGGCTGTGGTCGTGCGGGGCCGTGTGAGTGTTGAATGTCGGTATTGATGCTTTGCGAGGATACTGGGGGTATTGAAGGTGCTGGCGGCTGGCTGGGAGAAAAGGCTGGGAAAATATGGCAGGGGCGAACAAATTGGAGGCGATGCGGCGAAACGTCGGTCAGTATGGCAGGGTAATAAAAAGGGTGGGCGGAGTGGTCGGCGGGCCACAAGGGCTCACCTGACCACTCCGCTCAAGAATAGTCAGGGACACCAGTTGGTGTCCCTTAAGATGTGCGCGCAACAAAAAACGCCCCAACGGGGCGTGTCTTTGTCCGTTACAGACCCTAGTAGCGGGGCTGGCGCGGGGCTCTGGGTTTGGCTTCGTTCACGCGCAGCGTGCGACCGCCAAAGCTGAAGTTATCCAGGGCTTCAATGGCGGAATCGGCATCGCCGTCTTCCATTTCCACA
>NZ_JAYRGM010000014.1:0-72289 GCF_041907885.1 Desulfovibrio sp.
AGCCACGCGCCCCGGTATTTCGCGCAAGTTCGCGGCTTACAGTTGAGACGCTACGGCCTATCGCTTTGGCTATGGCCCTCAGTGACGTTCCACTTTTCACTGCCTGGCAGATGTAGTACCGTTCTTCCCTGGCAAGGTGTGCATAGCCCATACGCCCTTCAATCTTTGGTTGGATGGAGAGGCTAAAGGGCTATACCACCTTGCCTTTTCATTCAACTTTGAGGGTGTTGCACTTGTAAGTTGAATCCGCCCTACAAAATGAAATAATGTAAAAATTTTTGCAATTATGCTTTATGCAAGTTGCAATATGCTTTTATCACAAAATCAATGCAATAATCCTTTATAATTATCATTGCCTGTCGTCATCCAGGCCTGCCGCGCACAGTCACCGTCTGAACATCAGTTACCACACAAACAACCGTAAAAACACACTTTCCAACTGAAGTCTTTCATGCTAGGAAATTACGAATATATAACATTCACTTTATTTATTTGACAGCACAGCATTGTGCTGACTTAGGTCAACATTGTACTATTCATGAAACATATTGCCTTTATCTTAAAAGGCATAAATATTGATATTAAATATCAAGCTTAAACAAAAAAATGTGGTGTCAAAATTATAAATTTGCAAGCATCATTTTTCTTGCAAATAAATAAATGGAGATTCTGATGGAAAACAAGAATGATATTTACTCAGCAATGGAACACGATGTTTCTAATTCTGATTTGTCAGAAGAACAAAAAAAGAGATTTTTTAAAAACATTCTTCAGCTAAAAAATCAAGAAATCAACTTAATGATTACTGGTGCAACAGGGTGCGGAAAAAGTTCTACGATCAATGCACTGTTCGGTACAGAAGTTGCAAAGGTTGGAGTCGGAGTTGATCCAGAAACAATGGATATCAGCCGTTATGAACTAAAAAATTTAATACTTTGGGATAGCCCTGGATTAGGAGACGGAAAAGAAGCTGACACACGCCACGCTAAAAACATAACACAAAAATTACACGAGCGAGATAAAAACGGAAAAGCACTCATAGATTTTGTGCTTGTCATTCTTGATGGTGGTTCTCGTGATCTTGGAACATCATATGAACTTATCAATTCAGTCATAATTCCAAATTTGGGAAAAGAGCGTGAAGGACGCATTTTAGTTGCAATAAATCAATGCGACATAGCTATGAAAGGAAAATATTGGAATGATATTGAAAATAAACCTGAACTTCCGCTTATTAAGTTTCTCGATGAGAAAGTAGCGTCAGTTAAGAGAAGAATTAAAGAAGGAACCGGGGTTGATACAACTCCCATCTATTACAGTGCTGGATATAAAGAGGGAGATCAAAAGCAAAATCCATATAATCTCTCAAAGCTTTTTTACTATATTGTGAAAAACACTCCAACCAAAAAGAGATTAGGATACATTGAAAATCTTAATAAGTCTTGTGAAGTTTGGAGCGACAATGACGAACTCAAAGATTATCAAGAAGAGATAAAAAAATCATTTGCTCAAACAGTATGCGAATATGCGGCAGACGGAGCAGAAATTGGTGGTAACATAGGTAAGATATTTGGTAAGACAGGCGAATTTATTGGCAAGACAGTAGGGACTGTTGCGGGGGCAGTTGTTGGTGCAATAAAAAGCTTTTTCTCTTTTTGGTAGAGTTAGATCCACTGTAATTTTACATCAATAACATACAAGTAATATCTATCACGACAAGAGGCCGATATGTTTTCATCATATAGAAAGAATGACATTAAAAAAAAACTTGAATCTATGTCTATCTATCCTCTTGACGTGATGATAACTGGTGTGACAGGTGCTGGTAAATCTACTACTATCAACGTACTGTTTGGTGAAACGGTAGCAACTGTCGGTTGTGGTGTTGACCCAGAAACAATGGATTTAACAAGTTATGAATTAAGTGATGTGGCGCGCTTTTGGGATACACCAGGCTTAGGTGACGGTGTTGAAGCCGATCGTATTCATTCAAAAAAGATTATAGATTTACTTTATAAAACTTATACCAGAGATAATATAACTCATGGCTTCATTGACTTGGCTCTAGTTGTTATTGAAGGGTCTCATAGAGACTTGGGAACCACAAACAAACTCTTATGTGACGTAATTATTCCTAACATCCAAGCAGATCGAATTTTAGTTGCGATTAATCAAGCTGATATGGCTATGAAAGGTAGATTTTGGGATAAACAACGTAATGAGCCTGAAGAACCGTTAAAAGATTTTTTGGAAAATATGTCTCTTCGCTTTCAGATTAGAATCCAAGAAAGTACCGGAGTAAAAATTAATTTGCCAGTCTATTATTCTGCTGCACATAATTATAATATCGAGCAGCTTATGGACATGGTCATAGATAATATCCCTACTCAACGTAGGCAATTGGTAAAGTAACCCCAAACTACAGGTTGTAGTTAAACTCCAACGGTCTTTCAACAAATCGACTACCTTTGATAGTGTATTTACAAATATGGATTGCAAATTAATTTTTGTATAAATTCATCATCTAATATATAATTAAATCTCTAAACTACAATCAATTATAATAAGCGGTCTCTCTGAAGAAAATTTCCCCAGTCTTAAAATCCTCCACGCACGCCCTGACACATCCAAGCACCCTCAAACACATCCTGCTACTTCAACAGCTTAGTTGTAAATTCCCCCTTTCGTAGTGCTATTATCCTCGCAAATACCCCGTAGGGCGCACTTCAGTATTGCTTCGTAATACGTGCGCTCTCCGAGGGTAAAAAGGCAGTCTTCACCTTTGGTGAGAAGTGGTCCCACCTTGCGCTGGTCTGTAATGGCGGCGCGGTGGGTCACACGACGAGGCCGCAACACCCCGCGCATATCACCCGTGATATTTTGCTTGGCGCGGCCCGTCACCACGGCATATCGGAAAATTTGCCCCATAATTTGCATGAGGCGGCGGGCGGTTTCGTTTTGTCCCCGCGCTTCAATGGGTTTGACAATGGCAAGAATGTCCTGCGGCTCAATGCGTTTGATGGTCTTATTGCCAAGCACAGGCAAGAGATAGGTTTGAAGCCGAAAGAGCATGGTTTGGCGGTGCTTTTCTGTGAAATCCACAGTCTGTGAGCCGTGCAATTCCAAAGCAATGGCCTTGAAGGTATCACGGTTTTCAGAAATCAGCGCATCCCGCTGTTCCCGCTTTTCTTGCGCTGGGTCGATACCCTGCGCCAGCAAGCGCTTGGCGTCTTCGCGCTATTTCTGGCATCTTTGAGGCCCACAGTGGGATAGTCACCAAGACAGAAGCTTGCTCTTGCCGCCATAGCGATAGGCCATGCGCCAGAGCTTACTGCCATTGGAGGGGATGAAAAGGTACAGCCCGCCACCGTCAAAATGCTTCTGTGGCTTGTCACTTGCCTTCAAACTGCGAATGAGGGTATCGTTAAGCACATGTTCTCCCGTTGAGTTTCTTGATGGGGAGATACCTACATCGTAGAAAAATAGATGTATGTATAGGTGTTTAAAGTGTAGGTATCATCTTAGCACCACGGCTTCGATACCTACAAATATACCTACAAAATGTGCGGATACAAGGTGACTTGGGCGCACTTTGGGAAACGATACTGGAACAAAAAAGTAATAACTCCAAAGCAGTTACGCATTTTGGAGTTCTTCTTGATACCTACATTTGGCGTCCTTAAGGGGATTTGAACCCCTGTCGACGGCGTGAAAGGACAGACTCTAACCTTCTGAATTCAATAATTCCTGTGGTGTCACACAACTCCGCAGCGAACCAGCGCTTGAAACGCATCAAGGGACATTGGCCGCCCGAAAAGGTACCCTTGAAAGGCATTGCAGCCCAAGCTGGTGAGGAAGCCCTTCTGGGCTTCGGTTTCCACGCCCTCGGCGATAACCGACAGCCCCATGGCCTGTCCCAGGGCGACAATGGTTCGGGCGATGGCCGCGTCATTGGCGTCCGTCAGCAGATCCTTGACGAACGACCTGTCGATCTTCACCTGGTCCAGGGGCAGGCGTTTCAGGTAGGACAGCGACGAGTAGCCGGTCCCGAAGTCGTCCAGCGAGAACGTCACGCCACGTGACCGCAGAGCCAACATCTTGGTGATGACGTCTTCGACGTTATCCACCAGCATGCTTTCCGTGAGCTCGAGCTTGAGGTGCTGAGGGTCGGCCCCAGTTTGCTCCAGCGTCGTAACCGTCTGTTCGATGAAGTTCGGCTGCCGGAACTGAAGGGCGCTCACATTGACCGCGAGCGTGAGATGGGCCATGTCCGGCTGGTCACTCCAGGCCGCAATCTGTCGGCAGGCGGTTTGCAACACCCACTGCCCCAATGGCAGGATCAACCCGGTTTCCTCGGCCAAAGGAATGAAGTCTCCCGGCATCACCACGCCCCTCTCCGGATGGTTCCAACGTATCAGCGCCTCGGCACCTACAAGGCTGCCATTATCCCATTGCGGTTGGTAATGAAGAGAGAACTGTTCTCTTTCGATGGCCAGATGCAAGTCATTTTCCGTCTCCACACGGGAATCGAGGGTGTTCTGGAGGTCAGGCGAAAAGAAGCGTATCACATTGCGTCCTGCCGCCTTAGCCTGATACATCGCCATATCGGCCTGCATCAGAAGCTTGTCAGGATTCTCATGCTGCCCCCCAAACATGGCTATGCCGATGCTGGTCGTGCCTCGGTATTCTCTGTCGGCAAGCTGATAAGGGTGATTGATGGCGGCAAGGATTTTCTCGCCGACTCCCTCGGCCTGTTTTGCCGCCTCTTCAATAGATTTACTCAACTGTTCGATGAGCACAATAAATTCGTCTCCGCCCAGTCGGGCCACGGTGTCGGCCTCGCGCACACTGGCGACAAGACGCTCGGCAACTTCTTGCAAAAAGAGCTCGCCGATGGCATGGCCACTGCTGTCGTTCAGGGTCTTGAAGTTATCGAGATCAATGAACAACAAGGCGCACTTGCACATGTCTCTGGTGGAAAGGGCGAGAGCTTGCTGCAAGCGGTCCATCAGAAGCCGCCGGTTGGGCAGATGCGTTAACGGGTCGTAAAATGCGAGGGTCTTGATCTCCTCCTCGGCCTTCTTGATATCGGTAATATCCCGTGTGACGGAAAGAATGCAGCGTACACCATCGAGTTCAATGACCGACGCAGACATCAAACCCCAAAGTAGTTCCCCGTTCTTTTTCCTGAATTGGGTCTCGATGTTCTGGCAGATGGAATTCTGCTTCAGTCGTTCAACCAGATACACACGACTTTCGGGATCGCCCCAGATATCGATGTCGAAGGACGTGCGTCCCCGGACATCATCTTGGCCAAAGCCCGTCATGCCGGTAAATCCGTCGTTGATCTCTACATAAGCCCCATCGTCCAGATGGTTGATGGCGATGGCGTTCGGGCTGGTCTTGAAAACGAGACGATAGCGCGCTTCGCTGGCGCACAGCGCCTTTGCCGAATGCAGTCGCTCGGCCTCCCGGGCGAAATTGCCCAGCGCGAAACTGATGTCCATCGCCATTTCGATCAAAAGCTTGCGGGCCTCCTCATCGAAGGCATCGACCGTGTCGGCGTAGATGACAAGGCACCCGACCGCAGAACCTGCGCGATGCAACGGGAGGGAAGCCAGCCCGTGAATGCCGGCATTCGCCGCGCGTTCATGCCAAGATTGCGAGGTGGGACCGATCTCTAGATCATGGGCGAAATCCTGATACCATATTGCCTGATCCTTGCGGATCGAGGTGGTGGCAGGTGCCCTTGAAAGCGGGTTACCCTCATCCATTGGAATCAGGAGATCATCCAGATACCCCGTGTCGTCGCCATACGAGGCGACCGGTTCGAGCAGCGAGCCCTCCTCGTTGACAAAGCCGATCCAGGCCATTTTCGCAAAGCCGTAATCGACCGCGCAGCGACAGATCTTCGGGAACAGTTCGACTTCGCTGGCGCAGTGTACGATCGCCTGATTGCACTGGCTCAACGCCGCGTAAAGATTGGCCAGGCGCCGTGATCTGGCCTCGGCCGCCTTGCGCTGGCTGATGTCATGCACGATGGAAGAGAGGATGGGCCTGCCATCGAATTCCACCGGCGTGGAATAAACCTCGACATCGCGAACCTCGCCGGAAGCGAGTCGGTGACGGAAGTTGAAATAGTAACGCTCCTCGTGAAGCGCCTGCTGGCATTCGAGCGCGACCTCATCGGGGGGCAGTATATTGATCTGATTGATGTTCATTCCCGTCAAACGTTCCGGCGCATAGCCGTAATAGGCCGACGCAGCACGATTTGCGGCGATGATCTCACCGTTCGACGGATCGACCAGCAACATGAGCGAGCCATTATCCTCAAAGAACCTTCGGAATCGGGCTTCACTTTCGGCCAGCGCCTGCTCGGTTCTCTTGCGCTCGGTGATGTCGAATTGCGTGCCGATGTAATTGGCGACGTCTCCCTTTTCGTCCCTGACAACCGAGATGGTAAGCCAGGTGGCATAAAGATCGCCATTCTTGCGGCGGTTCCAGATTTCTCCCTGCCAGGTGCCTGCATGGTCGATGGCGTCCCACATGGCCTGATAAAGCGCCGCATCGTGACGCCCGGATGAAAACAAACGTGGAGTTTGGCCGATCACTTCTTCTGCCCGATAGCCGGTGATCTCCAGGAATGCCTGATTGGCGCGCAGGATCACTTTATCCGGGTCTGTCACAATCATGCCTTCCTGGGAGTTGAAGGCAGCGGCGGCAATGGACAGTTCGGCATTCTGCGCGGCAATCCGGGCGTGAAGCTTGGCTAGCCGTCGATTCCAGAGCAGAACGCCAGCGAACAAGACTGCGACGACAAGTCCGATTTTCCACATCAGGGCATAATCGAAGCCTTGCTCGTAACGGACGGCAAGCCATCTATTGAGAATCTCCTGGCGTTGATCCTGAGGTAGGGCATTGATCGCGGCCTGGAAAATGCTGCCCAACAGCGGCTCGTCGTTGCGTGTCGCCACCGCCATCTCGAATTTTTCGTCCAGTTGTCCGGCCACTTTGAGATCGAGAAACGCGTGAGATTGTATCTGGTAGGCGGCGATGGGCAAAGCGCTGACAAAGCCGAACAACTTTCCCCTTCTGACTTGTTGTAACCCTTCGAGACTGCTATCGAATTCTGTTATACTGGCCGTTGGATACTGCGCCTTGAAGGCCGCGACATAGGCCGTTTCCCTGATGCCGCCAAAGGATTCATTTAAAAATGGTTTTAAAGAGACGATGAAGGGTTGATCGTTCCGGGTCACGACGACAATGGGCATGGATAAATAAGGGGTGGTGAAATCAAGGAACTCTTTCCGCTGTTCGGTCATCCCCGCATAGGAAAGGATATCACATCGCCGGGCCTTGACGAATTCGACCGATTCGTTCCACGTTGTGGTCGGAACCAGGGTGATCTCCGTGCCGATGAGGTTTGCCAATTTCGAGATGATATCGGGGGCGATTCCTTGATGGGTTCCGTCGCTGGTAATCTGGGCAAAGGGCGGGGTCGACGGCGCGGAACACATCCTGACCGGCCCCTTGCGGCGAAGGTAGTCCCGTTGTTCCTCGGTCAGGTCGATGCGTCTGACCTCTGATGTCGCTTCGCTGACGGCGCCGGAGCCGAACCACTTGGTTTGTAATTCCTGCAACTCGCCGGGGGTCACCGAGGCCAGCGCCTTGTCGAGCATGGAGATCAACTGCGGAGCGGTCTTCTGCGCCATGAAGTAAAAAGATTGAGGCCTTCCCTTGTCAAATTCCGTGGCCCAGGCGGAAATCTTCAGATCCGTAAATCCTCGTCTCCGCAGCCAGTACTCGGCAACCCCATCCCCTTGAACTGCGGCATCGGCCTCTCCGTTCGACACGGCCTCCAGCATCTGCTCGACGCTGTCGCGGAAGATCCGTTTGATGCCGGGGTACTGTGCCGCCAAAAATTCCGAGTCTGCCCACGTCTTGCCGGTCGCGACGGTCTTGCCGTTCAACTGCTTGAAATCGGAAATGTTCGCGTCAACCTTGCGCGTAACGAATACCTGCTTCATGCGAAAGTAGGGCTCGGAGAAGATGCCGAGCTCTATCCGTTGCGGTGTGCGATAAAGCGAATGCAACAGGTCCAGATAGTCCTGCTTGAACAGTTGTAGAAGCTCTTCCCGGGTCGGCCGGGTGACGTATTCCACTTTTAACCCGATGCGCTGGGCAAGCAGATTGATAAGATCAATGCTGTAGCCCTGCGGCCAGTTCCCGACGGCAAAATCGAAAGGTGGCAAGTTGGTTTGATTGCCTACGCGGATAACGGAATGATCTTGTAGCCATGCCCTTTCATCATCCGTCAGCCCAAGACTCCGAGCCTGATCGACGGCTACGGCCGGTGGGCTGGCCGCCAGAAATATCGCTGCGGCCAGTACCATAAACAGCCATTTGATACTGTTCATGAGATACTCCTGGCATTGTAGGGCGATCATTCCATGGCAACCGCCTCTTATCTCTGCATCTGCAAACTTCAATCCGCCTTCCGTGGGCAAAGTATGGGTATATACATTTATGCCACAAGCAAAAATATTTGTGAACAAAAAACCCTTCTCACCACTGTCGGCAACTATTAAATATATATGGATATTTTTACTATTCCTTTTCTAAAATATTTTTCCGCACGCAACGTCATCTCGGATTCCGAGTCGAAATCCGCTTCAAATCGAAAAATAAAACAATAATGGGAGTTTGCAGCCTGCTTTATGGAACTGCATTTCTATTTTGGCAGAAGACTCGGGGGACAACGGCCCCCACCCGATGGGCGCAGTGCGGAACTGGTAAGACCCCCATCAGGTAGACAAAGCAAAAAGCCCCACCATGCTTAAACTTTGAAAGCATGATGGGGGCCTTTGCTTTTGGCTGGTTGCCGCCTGAATTTCTGAACCTAGCCTTGAGAATCAGGCAAAATCATACAAAAAAGCAATGCTCCGTCTTTGCCTGGGGCTATTTCAAGCCTTTGTCGTCCTCCACCGGGGTTCCGTCTGCCCGTTGTGAAAAACGCGGCACAGACATATGGCACGCGCCACGGCCCGTGCGGCGGGTGAAGTCCTGATGATAGGCCTCTGCCGCATAAAATGTCCCGGCGGGCGCAAGCTGGGTAACCACGTTGTATCCAAGCATGCGCAAACGCCCCATCAGCTTTTGGGCCACGGCCTTTTGCCCGGCATTTTCATAAAAAACCGCCGAGCGGTACTGTTCACCCCAATCGGGGCCCTGCCTGTTCAGCTGGGTTGGGTCATGGATTTCAAAAAAACGCCGCAGTATCTGCTCGTATGAAACGCGCGCCGGGTCAAATCGCACCAGCACGGCCTCCGCATGGCCCGTATCACCCCGGCAAACATCCTCGTAGCTGGGATTGACCGTATGGCCGCCCGTGTAGCCGGAAACAGCCTCACACACGCCCGGTATCTTCTGAAAGGCATCTTCCACCCCCCAAAAGCAGCCCCCAGCCATAATTGCCGTGGCCGTGCAGCCACTTGCCGCCGTGGGTTGCGCCGTATTGGCCGCAGCACTCGCATGGGCAGCAGGACCAGCAGGGCCAGAGGTTTTGTTGTCCAGCCGGGCCAGCGCGGCCTTTTCTTCATCGCTTCCTGCCGGGGCAAATTTCATGGAAAGCGAATTGACGCAGTGGCGCGTGTTTTTTTCCGTAAAGCCCTCACCCTCAAAAACATGCCCCAAGTGCCCGCCGCAGTTGGCGCAAACAATCTCTACCCTGCGGCCATCGGCATCGGGCACGCGGCGCACCGCGCCCGCCACCTCCTTGTCAAAACTGGGCCAGCCGCAACCGGATTCAAACTTGTCCTCAGAATGGTACAGCGGCATGCCGCACTGGCGGCATATGTAGGTTCCTGCCGCGTGGTTATCAATATATTCACCAGTATAGGGCGGTTCTGTGGCCTTGCGTAGCAGCACATCGGCCTCAAGACCAGAGAGCGGCGGCATGGGATAGGTCTTTTGCATCAAAACCTCCTTACCTTCTGCCTGGGCATTGCCCGCCACAGGGGGCAGGCCAAGACACAGCAGGATAAATGGTATGCAAATGAGGAGAAATAACGTCCGTGCAAATTTGGGCATGTGCTCCTCCCGGCGCATCGGTGGGTGGTACTTTTACATAAGCACCTGGCCGCGCCTGTCGAGGGTGTGGCGCGGCACAAAATGATAGTGCGGCACGTGCCACGCCCCTGCAAGAAAAAAGCGCCCATCCGCAAGACGGACAGGCGCAGGACGGACAGGCGCAAGCACATGTGGAGCACAGGAAAATATTATTCGTCAAAACCCTCTGGATGGCGCGAATGCCAGGCCCAGGCCGAGGCAATGATGCTGTCTATGTCTGCCCGCGCAGTCCAGCCCAGCACTTCGTTGGCACGCTGGGCCGAGGCCACAAGTCTTGCCGGGTCGCCGGGGCGACGCGCCCCCATGGCAACCGCAATCTCGTGCCCGGTAACGCGGCGGGCGGCCTCCACCATCTGCCGCACAGAAAACCCCGTGCCATTGCCCAGGTTGCACACCTCGCTTGCACCGCCAGCACGCAGATAATCAACAGCGCGCATGTGGGCATCGGCCAGCTCCACCACATCAAGATAATCGCGGATACACGTGCCGTCTGGCGTGGGGTAGTCATCGCCAAAAATAGTGACATGCGGTCTTTTACCCAGCGGAACCTGAAGAATAATGGGGATCAGGTGGCTTTCCGGCCTGTGGTCTTCGCCAATTTCGCCCTGTGCCCAGGCCCCCGCCACATTAAAATAGCGCAGAATCACAGAGCGTATGCCGTGCGCCCCGCCCACCCAGTGCATCATGCGCTCCATGGCAAGCTTGCTTTCGCCGTAGGGATTGGTGGGCCGCAGAGGGGCGCTTTCCGGGATGGGCACGGCATCGGGCTCGCCGTATACCGAGGCGGTGGACGAAAAAACAATCTTGTCCACATGGTGACGAACCATGGCCTCAAGCAACACCATCATGCCGTGGATGTTGTTCTGAAAGTACCTGAGCGGCTGCTCCATGCTTTCGCCCACCAGCGAGCAGGCGGCAAAGTGCAGTACGGCCTCAATGGGCTGCTCTGCAAATACCGCGTCAAGCAGCGCGGGATCGCGCATGTCGCCGGTGTAGAGGCGCACCCCCTGCGGAACAGATGCCCGGTGACCGGTAAGAAAATTGTCGAGCACCACCGGGGTTTCGCCGCGCTCCAACAGGGCGCGCACGTTGTGCGAACCGATATACCCAGCACCACCGCAAACCAGAACAGCCATACTCGCTCCGCTCCTTCATCTCGCCGCAAATTGGCGGAGGGTAATTTTGCACTTGTCGAAATCATTTGGCAAGAGGATAGAAAAGGCCCGCTCACTCGCCCCATGCACATGGCATGCGGGTTCGCTGGCGGGCCTTTGGCTGGTGCGGCAAGACCGCGCCGCATTTACAGCTGCTTGAGCACGTCTTCTGCAAACGAGGCCACAGCCTCGGGATCGTTGGCGGCGTCGCCTTCCATCTTCAAGCCGTCTGCAATAATGACCGCCCCAAGCTCCTTGGCGCGTTCTTCAATGGCGGGAACAGCGCCACAAAAATGTTCGTATTCCTGATCGCCGGAAGCAAAGGCAGCCACCTTGCGGCCAGCCAGCTTCATGCGGTCAAATTCATCAAACAGGGGAACAAAGTCGTCCTGCATTTCCAGGTCTTCCATGCCCCACGCCGAGCAGCCGAACAAAACGGCGTCATAGCCCTCTGCCAGATTTTCTGCCGAGGCGTCTGCTGCGTTGAGCAGCGTAACTTCATGCCCGCCAGCTGCAACCAGCTCTTCAAGCTTTTGGGCGATGCTTTCTGTATTGCCGGTGCTGGAACCGAATACGATGAGTACCTTGCTCATGGTGGTCTCCTTGACGTCCTGTAGTTTAAAATTGAAATTCATTTTCTAAATGGATAGGGCCGTTCAATCCGGCTGTCAAGGCAAACCATCATGCCCCATGATTTTTACCGAATCTGGTACGTGGCCCAATACTTTTCGTGACACACGGCGGGCAGTGACCCGCGCAAGTCCACATCAGCACCAGCGCCACAAAACATCTGTGATGGACATCACAAAAATAAAATAATTTTCTGGCCCGGCCCCTTGCGGCTACACACGTAAAAGGCCCCGTTGCAGCAACGGGGCCTGAATAGGGGCATCTTTTGGGCGCGGTATTATTCGCTGGGCGTGTCCTCGCCCATGGCGTCGTCGCCGTCTTCCGGCAGTGCCGCGCCTTCACGCGCCTTGGGGGCTGGCATGCTCCACTCACCCGGCAGAGGGACGGCCAGCTCGGCCTTTTCGCCCAGATAGGGGTTAAAATAGCCGTAGCGCAGCCAGGGGCAGAGCTTTTTGAGGCGTTTCATGAATGAGGTGAGCCCCATGCTGGGCGAAAGTTCCAGCTTGTCCGGCCCTTCGCTGCTGCTCATCAGCTTGAAATACCATTCGGGATCAATATTGAGATTGCGCCACTGAATCATGCTCACGCCGTTTTCACCCACCAGATGCGCCAGGGCGTCGAGTTCTTCTTCCGTATCAGTAACACCGGGGAAGACCAGCAGATTGAGCGAAACCCATATGCCGCGCTGCCGTGCCTCGCGTATGGAGGCGCGCACATCGTCAAAGGAATATCCCGATGGCCGGTAATACCGGTTGTACAGTTCGGGCCGGGCGCTGTTGAGGCTCACGCGCATGCTGGTAAGCCCCGCCTCTGCTAGCCGTATGACGGCATCGGTACGCGAGGCGTTGGTATTGCAGTTTACCGTGCCGGGGCCCTGCCCAGCGCGGAACTGCCGCACACTCTCAACCAGCAGATCAGGATTCATGAGCGGGTCGCCCTCGCAGCCCTGACCAAAGGAATAGATGGGCGTGCGGGTTTCGCGCCCGGCGTGAACACGCATGACCTCGGCCAGTTCTTCGGGGCTGGGCGTAAAGGCCAGCCGGCATTGCGGCGTGGACTGGATGGGCGAATCCTTTTCCTGCGCAGAAATACAGCCAACACAGCTGGCATTGCACGACCGCGAGGATGGCAGCGGGGCCTCGTAGCGGCCCAGGGCAAAGTTGCGCGCCGCAGGGCAATCGTAACGCGCCACGCAATTATCCATGATGTGGCGGATAAGCCTGTTCTTGGGATAATCGCGCAGCAGGCCGCGTGCCCCCTGCTCGATGCGCCCGCGCGCAATATGGCTGAATATCTGCCGGGGCTCGGTGTCTACCCGGCGGGCACAGATATAAAACCGCCCCTTGGCATAGCCCACTGCCCCATAGGCAAACAGGGGCAAAAGCGGGGCGTTTTCGCCGCTTTCGTAGGCTGGGTGGGCCGAAATGGTATAGCCGGGGGCGGCAAAGGCCGCCACGGCAAGCGGGGCCTCGCCTTCTGGCGGCGTGATAAGCCCGGTTTCGGGATCAAGCCCCACGGCATTGCGCCCCGGCAGCAAAAAAAATTCGCTCTCGTCCGGCAGGGGGATCAGCTCGTCGGGACGCGGCAGCCCCCACTGGGCTCCCCGGCGGCAAACCATGAGCAGATCAGGATCATCATAAATATTGCCGCGCTCGTCTGCCATTACAAGATGCGGTTCAATGTGTTGCGCGGCCATAAAAGCTCCTTGCCCAAGAAGTGTTGAACGTATATAAAAACTGTCGGCCGGGCCTGCCCGGCCCGTATTTTTGGAGGCCTGCCATGTTTTCCATCATGCTTTTCATCTTTCTGTGCTTTTTCGGAATACTGGCTGTGCTGTACCACATGCTGCGCAGCCAGGAAAAACTTTGCAAATCCCTGCACGAAGAACATGCCCAAATGCGCATGATGCTGCGTTCGCTTGAATCACGCCTTGATGCCATGGATGTTGCCGCCTCCGCAGCGGCTGGCAGCGGCAACGGCGCCACGCGCCTGGCCCCCCGCCCTGCGCCCCAACCGGCAGAAGACCCCCTGCTGCACCTCAGCTTTGGCGACCCGGCCCAGAGCGCCAGCCCCTCGGCCCCCGGCGTAGACCCGGCACTGGATCTGCATTTTGATCCCGCCGTGGGCATACCTTCCGCACCGCACCGCAACGGCAGAAACTGATCGCCGCCACAGCGCCAGCTCCCTGACAGCTGCGAACCGCCAGCAGATGCCGCGCGGCAGCAACAGCGCAACTGTTGCCCCTACTGTTGCCAGGGCAGCCCGAATTCCCCTCTGGCCGCAGCCAGATAGGCCTCTCCCAACCCAGTGGAGCGCAGTTCTTCGGCCCAGTGCAGATAGGGCAGCCGCAGGCATTGCCTGCGCACGTCGGCAGCATTGCTGCGGCGGCGCGCAACAATGTGGGGATCGCTGGCCAGCAATGCTCGCACCCGGCTGCTGAAGGCCTCGGCACGGTGTACTGCCCTGTGCGCATTGTCAATGCATTCCAGAGCGGCCCGCCGCATGCGGTCGGCCTCGTCCGGGTGTTCTAGCAGATGCCGCACCTGGGCCACAGCCTCATCAGCGGCGGCATCCACCGAAGCGCACAGCCCGGAATCAGACGAATCTGCCGCATAGCAGCGCAGATGTTCGCCTTCCCTGAAAAGATCGGTCAAGCCGTGGCCTATGCGCGGCGTTACAAGGCAGCTGCCACAGCCCATGGCCTCAAAAACCCTGAAATTCAGATCGCCGTGCTCGCAGTGGTTCAGCACAACGCGCGCGCGGGCATACAGCTGGCGGTAGGGGCCTGTCACCACGCGCAAGCCCGGCAGTTGAGCCCCCACCCTTTCCAGAAAGGCAGCGCGCAGGGGCAGATTGGCGTTGACCGTGCCCACAAAAACGCAGTCCGTATCTCTTGCGATGCCGGATTCCGGCCAGTCATCTGCCCAGGCAAAGGCTGGCGACCACCACACCCTTTCCGCTGGCAGATACGCCCCAGCAAACCGGCCCCCATGCCCGCGCAACGACACAAGACACGCATCAAAAGCCTGCGCGTAATACGGTTGCCACGAATGGATGTGAGAATCCACACTGTAAAAGACGGTAAGGCAGGGAAAGTCCTCTACCCCCAGCACAAAGGGGGCACGGCTTTTATCGGCAACCACCAGCACGTCAGGCTCAAAACCGGCAATGCGCACCAGATCATGCCAGCCAAATACGGCAGCATGCTCAAAATTGTGCCGGGCCACCGCATCCCAGCCGCAGGAAGCAAGGGCGTCGCTAAAAAAAGGACTGCCTATCCACAATAGCCGCTGCATGCGCCCCCGCCATCGGTAATGAGGTTCTGCGCCAACTGCGCCCAGATACTTGGCATCCCATGCCTGGCGGTTGCCAACAGGCCCGATTTGCAATAGGTTCAAAACCTAGCCTTGACGCCCCAAGGCGTCAAGACGCGAGAATACACATGCCGTTAAACCCCAGCCGGATTCGCCTGATAACGCGCATTCTATTGGCGCTGCTACTAACCCTGTCGGCAATGTCGGCGGGGGTCTTCTGGCTGTTGCAGCGCAACCCGCAAGCCCTGGCCGAACATTATATTGAACAGATCGCCGCCAGCACCGGGCTTGCCATCACGGTTGAATCGGTCAATGTGGCGCTTTTGCCCCTGCCTTCACTGGCTGTCAGCAATGCCAGCGTGCAGGGCAAGGGGCTGAGCTTTACCGTTGCCTATGCCACGCTGCGCCCAGATTTTCTGGCCCTTTTGCGCGGCGAACTGCTGCCCCGCAATATCACCCTGCTGCGCCCGCAGTTTCAGGGGCAAGTGCCTGTGGCCCTGGCCAGCTCGCTGCTGCAACCTGACCCGGCAGAAACCGCAAAAGACCCAGTCAGCGGCCAAGCCAACGCCCCCGCTGCCACTTCTGCTGCCCAACCTAGTGCCCCGGCCAGTGCCGCTGCCGCTTCTGCAAACCAGCCTGCTCCAGCGGCCAATGCCGCTGCGGATGAATCATCCCTGCAATCGTGGATAGCCCAGCTTGCCACCGGCACAGGCGCACAGGCATCGCTGCTGCCGGGGCGGTTCAGACTGGCGGTTTCGCAGGGCGAGGTAAACCTCATCGGAACAGACCAGACACGCCTGACAGCCACGGGCTTGCAGTGCGACATTGAAGCAGCAGAAACCACGCGCCTTCAGGGCAATCTTTTTTGCGCCACGGCCGTGTTGCAACCAGAGAATCAGCCCCCGGCACGGCTTGACCATCTGAGCATCGAGGGCAAAACCAACATCTCCGCCCCCCTTTCCAGCACGCCGCTGCTGGCGGCCAGGGGCACGCTGCAATTGCCCATCTGGCTGGCCCGTCTCAATTTTTCTCTGGCGCTCAAGGCCGACGAGCGTGGCTGGAGCCTCGCCAACGATCTTGAGGCCGAGCTGCGCAAGGACGAAGTACTGCTGCCCGCCCATATCACCGGCACGGTGGGAGGACGTAAGGGCGACAGCCAGTCGGTCAGCCTTGAAAACATGCGCCTGCTGCTTGGCCCCGACGATGTGGCCGTCAACGGCATGCTGCATCTGGGCGGGCCGGACATGTTTCTTATGGAAGGCAGGCTTCAGATCCAGAGGGCCAGCCTCACAGAATGGCTGGGCTTTGCCCGCAACCTTGCGCCCGGCCTGCAAGTGGCCCTGGACGAGGTGACCCTGGGCAGCCTTGATTTTTCAGTAGACGGCAAGGGACTGCGCGTGCCGCACATAGACGTAACCGCCTCTGGCAGCCGTTTTCTTGGTTCTGGCGGCGTGGCAAACTGGGCCAGGCCCGAACTGGTGCTCGACCTCAAGGCCGAAACGGTAAACCTGGGCCGCGCCATCCCGGAATCTGTGGGCGTACAGCCCGCAGAACCCCGCTACGGGCACGGCCCCCTCACGCCCATGCCGGGCAAGCCTGTTGTGCCGGGCGAGGTGGGGCTTGATTACAACATCCGGCTGGGAGCCACGCGCGTCAACTACGGCCCCATTGTCATCAACGACGCCCTGGTGGTCATAAAGCAGGGGCTGGTGGACCCGGTTACACATTTTGAAGACACCCTGCTGATCGTGGACGGCACACTGTACGGCGGCAGCGTCAAGGGCGATACAATCCTTGGCGGCAGCCCCGAAGCACCCTATGCCATCCGCCTGCACATGCGCGATGTGAACGGCGAAAACCTTGCCAGGGATCTGCCCGTCATGCCCGTGAGCGGCGGCAGGATGCGCGGCGATGTGGACATAATGAGCCAGGGCCGCGAGCTGGATACCTTCTTGGGCAAACTGCGCGGCACTGTGACCGCAAGGGCCGAAAAAGGCCAGCTGCGCCCCCCGAGCAATGCCAGCTCCAAGGCATCGCTGGGTGCTGTGGGCTTTAAAACGCTGGATGTGAGCCTCAAGGCCCGCACGGCAGCGTGGGATCAGGGCCGTTTGGGCCTTGAGGGCCAGTGGGCCGCCACCATCACCGACGAGGGCATTGATGCCGATGTGGCCCTGAACGGCAGGCTGTGGTTCAGCGGCGACGGCGCGGGCGGCGGCAATATGGACTTTCAGAATCTGCCCGGCACGCTCAGGGCCAACCTGAGCGCAGAAAAATCCATTCAGCCAGAGGGCTTGCAGGCGCAGGTTGCGGGCAAGTTCAGCTGTCAGGCAGCGCGCAACCAGGTTTCGGTCAGCGATGCGCACGCCAACGCCCTGGGAGCCGATATTTCTGGTTCGGCCCAGCTTGGCATGGGTAAGGATGGTCTGTCCTGGCAGGGCAAAATATCCGCCTTTATTCCCGATTCTTCCAAAACACTGCGGCTGATGGGCGCGGCCAGCCCCAGCGTGCCGCAAGCCCTGCGCCGGGTCGAGCTTGATACGGCCTTCAGGGGCGATGCTGCATCGCTTTCGCTCACCGAAATCAATGCCAAGATTGACCAGAACACCCTTACAGGCTCCATAGGGCTTGACTGGCGCAAGGAGCTTGCGCTGCGCTTCAAGCTGAACATGCCCCATCTGGATATCGACCGCTACATGGGCGACAAGTCGGGCGGCGCAACGGGCGACAGCCCCAAGCCCAAAAAGCCGGTTGAGGGCAAACCATGGGATCTGCGCTTCATGAAGGCTTTTTCTGCCGAGGGCGAGGCGCAGGTGGGCCTGCTTACCGTATGGAAGCTGCACACCCAGGACATGCGCCTCAAAGTCAGGATGGAAAACGGCAACCTCAGATATGAAACACTTGGCGGCAAGTTTTATGGCTCACCGCTGGCCGCGCACGGCGAACTGCGCTTTAACAAGGGCGTTAGCTTTGCCAATTCCCTAAGCATCGACAACTTTGACCTGGCCGCTGCCAGCAAGGACAGGGGCGGCAGTGCGGCTCTGGGCGGGCAGGCCACAATCCATTCCGAGGTGGATGCCGACCTGACCGCCTCTGGCCAGATACCATCCCGCCTTAACGGAAAATGGCGCTTCAACGTTCACAACGGTTTTTATCAGTCGCGCGACAAGGACGGCCAGCTCAAGGGCAAACCCACGCGGTTTGACGCGTCGGGCAGTTCTGGTGCTGTTACCGGCGGCATAGCCAGGAGTGGTGATTTTTATCTCAAGGGAAATGATCTGACGGTTACCGGCGGCGGCTGGGTTGATCTGAACAACGACACCCTCGACTGCAATTTTACCGTAAACATGAAAAATCTGCCCGAGTTTCCCATGCGCCTTTACGGCAGCCTCGACAACAGCAAAACATCCATTGGTGCAGGCAAGTTACTGCTCAACACCCTTGGCGGCCTCACCATGGGCGTTGTGGATGTGCTTGGCAGTGTGGTGGAAGGAACCTGGAAACTTTTTAGATAGCAAACCCGCCTCAAACACAACTTGCCGAGCATTCTTCTTTGCACCCGTTGACAGGGCCAGTTTTAGGGGATAGGGTGCCAGTTGTGTTCTTTTTTGCACAAACTAACTCGGTTCCGGCAAGGAGAGTACCAGTGAACATCCTTATTTTTGGCCCCAACGGCAGCGGCAAAGGCACTCAGGGCGACCTGATCAAGCAGAAGTACAACCTCGCCCACATCGAATCCGGTGCCATCTTCCGTGAGCACATCGGCGGCGGCACCGAGCTGGGCAAAAAAGCCAAGGCTTACATTGATCGCGGCGACCTCGTGCCCGATGACATCACCATTCCCATGGTGCTGGAAACCCTGAAGACCAAGGGTCAGCAGGGCTGGCTGCTCGACGGCTTCCCCCGCAACATGGTGCAGGCCCAGAAGCTGTGGGACGCCCTTCAGAAAGAAGGCATGCAGCTTGATTACGTGGTTGAAATTCTGCTGCCCCGCGAAGTGGCCAAAAACCGCATCATGGGCCGCCGCCTTTGCAAGAACAACAACAACCACCCCAACAACATCTTCATCGACGCCATCAAGCCCAACGGCGACGTGTGCCGCGTCTGTGGCGGCGAACTCTCCTGCCGCTCTGACGACCAGGACGAAGCCGCCATCGGCAAGCGCCACGACATTTACTACAATACCACCGACGGTACCCTGGCCGCCGCGTATTACTACAAAGATCTGGCTGGCGCCGGCAAGACCAAGTACATTGAACTGAACGGCGAAGGCAGCATTGATTCCATCAAGGAAACCCTGCTCTCCAAGCTTGCCTAATCTGCTTTTTTGCAGTTGCAGCCCTGCCGCCTGACCCCTGCGGGTTATGCACGCAGGCATTCTGCAAACGCCATATGCAAGAGGCCCTGCCACAGGCGGGGCCTCTTGCTGTTTTTTACAGGCACATGTGCCCAATCCTACATGCCTGCGCAAAGCAATACCCCAAGTTGTGACAGCATCACATCTTGATTAAAAATTTTACCAATTAAAACATTCAGTTAAAAAATCTTAAATTAATACAACAACAACATTCAAATACCTATTGACAATATTTGAAAATCATTCATAAAGGCATGAAACTTTCAAGACCACTGCTTAAACGCATACTTTGCACTAACCTGCCAAAGATCATGCTGTTACAGAAACAGACTTTCAATCCCAGCATTGGGCTGTGGTACAGATTTTTATCTGTCCAGGCCCACGCAACAGTTCCTGTCATTTCGCCAATGCAGTGTGCAAGCCGAGCGAATATTAGCCCTGGTTTTCCCGGGGCTTTAGTCTCACCCCCCAAGCCTGGTTCAAGCACCATGGATACTGAGACATGCCAGAAATATCCAAGCCACTAATTTCATTCGTAATATTAATACTGCTTTTTCTAACGCCCATTTTCTTTATCCACGACTACGCCACCGACACCACCTCGAACCTTTCAAACAGCACCCTCACAAGACTGGCCGAGGTCAATGCGCGCGCCAGCAACAACTTTTATCAGACTGTCCGCGCCAGCATGATGGAAATGAACGGTCTGACCAAGTATCTGGCACAAAACAACAGCGGTGCCAGCCGGGAAGAAGTTCTTGCCGTTGCCCCCCTGTTTTATGCACACGGGGTGCGGCGCTTCAGCATTGTAGATGGCTGGGGCAAGGGACACGATGGCAGCGGTGCCCAGGTAGATCTCAGCCGGAATGCAGTTTTTTTGCAGGCCCGCGAAGGTAAAACCCAGGTTGACACAGAGGGTGGCACAGACAAACAGCGTCTTTTGATTGTGGCCAACCCCATGGTGGTGCAAAACAGGGTCAAGGCCGTTATAATCAGTGAATTTCCCGCCGAGGGCATTGAAACCAATCTGGAAACCTGGGCCTTTGGCAGCAATACCTACAATCTGGTCCTCAATGCTCAGGGAGACCCCATATTTGTGGCTCCGCCGCCCGGCAAAAGCATGGAAAACCTTTTTCCATCCTTTGCAAGCCAAGGCCTGCCCGCAGCCGTTACAGACCGGCTAAGGCAGGCGCTTTCCGATTCTCAGCAGTCGCCGGCTTCTTTTTTTGACAGCACCATGGGCCTGTTTGTGGCCACCAGCCCCATTGATCGCTTTGGCTGGCGCATGGTTTCGCTTGTTCCCCAGGGCGTGGGCAATGCCGCTGTTTCCAAGCAAACGCTTATCACCAATGAGCTTGTGTGGCGTCTGGCCATACTTGCGGGCATAATCATCACCTTTGTTCTGCTGCTTGAGCGCAATTCCTCGCGCAAGCTGCGCCGCCAGCAAGAGGACTACCGCACTATTATCGCCAGCATTTCTGGCGGTGTGCTCAAGTTTTTCAGCCCTGACGGCACGTTTCTCTTTATCAGCCCAAACTACAAAAAAATGCTTGGCTTTACAGATGCCGAATTTGAAAAAGCCTACGGCAACAGTTTTGCGGCCACCATTTACGAGCAGGACCGCGATTCCGTATTGCGCACCATGCGCAGACAGATAAAAAACGACCAGCCCATTGATGTGGAATACAGAACCCGCGCCAAATCTGGCGCGCTTGTATGGCTGTACCACAAGGGGGCCGAGGTCAGGATTGAACACGGGCGCTCCTATATCCAGAGCATTGTATTCGACATCACCAACAACAAGGAAGCCGCTCTCTCCAAACGCATATCCGACGAGCGCCACCAGTTTATTCTGGAACAGCACGACATCAATATTTTTGAACAGAATCTTGCCAGCGGCTATTTTTCGTGTTCGCCGCAGTGGCTGCACACTTTTGGCTCTGTTTTCAACATACTGGAAACTGATACGGCCATTCCGCTGTTTCCCGATGACCGGGAGCGTCTGCTCGCCTTCCAGAAGGAAGTGAGGCTCGCGCCCCACCAGCACAAATGTACGGCAGAGATACGCCTGCGCGCCGCAGAAGGCGAATACCGCTGGTTTCGTGTTGAGGCTTCATGCATTGCCAACACACAGGGCACGCCCATTTACGCCATCGGCATCATCACCGACATTGACCAGCAAAAGGCACTGGAACTACAGCTGCGCACCCAGGCCACACGCGACAGCGGCACGGGCATGCGCAACAAAATGAGCACAGAGAAAGCGGTTTCGCAGTTTCTGGAAATGCACGAATCTCCCCTGCCGCAGATGTACGCCATGTTCATGATTGACTTTGACAACTTCAAGGGCATCAACGACCGCTTTGGTCATGCCATGGGTGACAAGGCCATTTTTGACATGGCCCAGATCATACGCCGCAACTTTCGTGGCGTAGACATTGTGGGCCGTGTGGGCGGTGACGAATTTCTGGTTTTCTGTACGGAGAAAATGTCCTTGCACTCCATCCGCGAGCGGGCGCTCACTCTGGTGGAACAGCTGCGCACAGAGTGCTGTGACCAGAACTCGTGCCTTACCCTCACCGCCAGCGTTGGCGTGGCCTGTTGCCCAAGAGACGGCAAAACGTATGTTGAACTGTTCAACAAGGCAGACAAGGCCACCTACGCGGCAAAAAAAATGGGCCGCAACAGGTGCGTATTTTATAGAGAGATGAGCGACAGCCCCTCCAAGGATTCTCCCGTGCAGTAGCCACCGTATTGTGCATGCAGAAAGGGCGGCTGTTGTAGCAACAGCCGCCCGTTTACATCTTAAGGCCAATATCGGGACTGGGCAGCAGCTCTATCTGTGCCGCAGGGCATTCAGAATTTCCGCACCCAGGGCAATGGCCTGCGGTATGGCTTTTTCATTATTGATACTGACTGCCACCCCGTATCCTGTCTGGCGGTCATAAAAAAATGCGGAGCCAAAACCGGGAAACGAGCCAAGTTTGCCAATCAGATCTATCTTGGGTTCGCTGAACAAAAACAGCGTGCAGCCATCGAGCTCGCTGCTGAGGTAATGGCTGCTTTTTGAGGCGTACACAGCTTCCTTGCCGTCTGTCAAAACCAGCGGTCTGAGGGGCAGGGTTTCCAGAACCTTGTTTTTCAGCAGACGGTCAAGATTGACCAGCCGCACCACATCATCGGGCGAGGCAACCAGATTGCCCGTGCCAAGCGCAATGGCGATACTGGCGGCAAGGGGCAGCTGCATTTCGCCGTCACTGCCGCTGTACCCGCTCACCAGCCGGGGTACAACAGCGCCGTCCACCCCTGTCAGCAGGGTCTTCATGCCCAGCTTGTCCACAAACACTTCGCGTATCTGCTCCGCATAGGTGCGGCCCGTGATTTTTTCGGCAATAACGGCAAGCATGAGAAAGCCGGTATTGCAATAACGCTGTTGCGTTCCGGGTTTGAACAGGGGGGGCTGTTTTGCCACCATGCCAATAAGCTCTTCTGCGGGCCAATCGCGGGCCAGATTTTGCAGCACTGCTGGCTGGGCAAGCATTTCGGGTATGCCCGATGTATGCTCCAGCAGATTGCGCACGGTGATGCCCTTGCCATTGGGATAGGTGGGGAAAAACCGGTTGATGGGCGTATCATAGCCCAGTTTACCCTCTTCAATAAGCCGGTGAATGAGCGTGGCAGTGAAAACCTTGGTGATGGAGCCAATCTTAAAACGCGAGGCTGTTGTTACAGGTACGGGATTCTCCAGCGATGCTGTGCCAAAGGCTGCACATATCGGGGCATCCTGCCCATGGCGCAGCACGGCTACAGAAAGGCCCGGCACGTCGGGTTCGGCGGCTTTTTTAGCGGCCAGGTCCACAACAATGCCGCGCACGCTTTCGTCCTGATGCGGTTTTTTGCCCGCGCAGGCAGTGAGCACCATGCACGCAATGCAAAGCATGGCCGCCAGCCGGGCAAGCCTGGGTGCGGCGACAATACGGGTCGAAAAAAGGCAGGAGTGGATCATGCATTTCTCCCTGGGGTTGCGGTGCAGGCCGTGCCACGCATGGTGTGCCTGATATTGGGCATGTCTATTGACCATAGGGCACGGGCCGTTTGTTGGCAATAAACGGCCCGCACAAAAAAAGCGCCCGGCATCCAATAACACCGGGCGCGGCAAAACAGTTTTTTTGAGTCAGGCCGTGTCAGGCCCAGAGAATGAGGTCTGTCTCCAGCGGCGAGGCCTGCGCCGGATGCACGGGCATGATACGCACGCCGTAGCGGTAGTGACCGCTGAACGAGGGAATGTAACTGGCCACATAGCGCATGTCGTTCTGCTCTTTAACACCCCCGCGTGGTTCAAGCCGCAGTATTTCGGGCTTGTCGCGGAAGCTGCCATTGGGCAGCGCCCTGCCGATAACCAGCTGCACAAGTATTTCTTCGGCCTGCATTTCGCCAAGGTGCATGCGCAGCTGCACGCTCACGGGTTCGCCGCAGATCATGGTATTGTCTTCAATACCGCTGATGGTCAGCTCATCCACCTTCAACGTGCAAAAACGCGCGGGCAGGCTGTTTTGCCAGTTTGCCAGCGCCCGGCAAGCCTCCCAGCTGTTTTCGCGCAGCATGTTGCGCCTGTGCGCTGCCCGCAGATAAAACTGGCGGATATAATCTGTCAGCATGCGGTTGCTGCTGTACATGGCCGTGAGACTTTTGAGCGAACGTTTGGAAGTGTTTATCCACTCCTGCGGCAGATCGGCCTCGTTGCGTTCAAAGTACAGCGGAACAACGGCATTCTCCAGCAGCGAATACAGTGCTTCAGCATCCGCATAGTCATTCTGCTCGCTGCTGGGCAGCTCGGTGGAAACCACGGGGCCGATGGTCCAGCCGTTCTGGCGGTTATAGCCCTCGCACCACCAGCCGTCCGATATGCTCAGGTTGATGCCGCCGTTGACCGGCAGTTTCATGCCGCTTGTACCCGATGCCTCGTGCGGACGACGCGGGGTGTTGAGCCACACGTCGCAGCCCTGGGCCATGATGCGCGACACCGCCAGGCTGTAGTTTTCGATAAAGAATATGCGGCCCAAAAAGCGAGGGTCGCGGGACATGCGCAGCACTTCCTGAATCAGGTTGATACCCGCCTCGTCCGCCGGGTGCGCCTTGCCCGAAAATACCAGTACCACAGGCCTGTTGGCGTTATTGAGAATGCGCGCCAGCCTGTCCGGGTCGGCAAAAATGAGCGTGGCCCGCTTGTAGGGGGCAAAGCGCCGGGCAAAGCCGATGATGAGCGTATCTGGCTTGAGCATGGATTCCATACGTTTGCGCTCGTCGGACGGCAAATGGTACTTCTGGATAAAGTCCGGTATGCGGCGGCGCAGATCGTCGAGCAGGGCTTCCTTCTGGTGCATGCGGGCTGCCCAGTATGCCTCGTCGGGAATCTGGTCCACCTTGTCCCACACGCCGGAGCCTGGGGGGGCCTGCATCCAGCCAGAACCAAGATACTGGCGCAGCAGTTCGTTCATCCAGCTGCCCACATACGAGGGCACGTGAATACCGTTGGTCACATGGCTGATGGGGGTTTCGGCCACGGGCAGGCTCTTCCACAGGTTGTTCCACATATGACGCGAAACAACACCGTGCAGGCGGCTGACACCATTGGCCCAGCACGAATGGCGCAGGGCCAGCACGGTCATCTCAAAGGCATTGCTGTTGCCGCCCTCAATCTGCCCAAGCTGCACAAACTGCTGCCACGAGATACCCAGATTGGCCGCTATGCCGCCAAAATACCGCTCCATAAGCTCCAGCGAAAAAGATTCGTTGCCAGCAGGTACGGGCGTATGGGTGGTGAATACCGTATTGGACCGCACCCGCACCGTGGCCTCGGCATAGTTCATGCCCAGGCTCAGGCACTCCTGCATGCGCTCCATGGCCATAAAGGCCGAATGCCCTTCATTCATGTGAAAAACACTTGGCGTAATGCGCAACGTGCGCAGCATGCGCATGCCGCCCATACCCAGCAGCATTTCCTGCAACAGCCGCACCTCGCGGTTGGCCTCGTACAGTTTGTCGGTAATGCGGCGGTCTTCGTCGGTATTGCGGCGCGTGTCCGTATCCATGAGGTACAGGGTTATGCGGCCCACGGCCAGCTTCCATACCCGCGCAAACAGCAGGCGGCCCGGCAGCTCAAGCTGCACGTAAACCGGCTGTTTGTCGGCATCGTACACCATGGATATGGGCAAAAGACCAAAATTGTTTACCGGGTACTGCGCCACCTGACGGCCTTCAGAATCTATATCCTGCCGGAAGTAGCCGTTTTTGTACAAAAGCCCCACAGCCACAAGGGGAATTGCCATATCCGAGGCCGATTTGAGATGGTCGCCAGAGAGCACGCCCAGCCCGCCGGAATAAATGGGAATGGATTCGCTCAAACCGTATTCTGTCGAAAAGTACGCAATGGGGGCTTCGGGCGTCACATCCTCGCTCAACGAGCGGATGGGCTCTGCCATATAGGCATCGAACTTGGCCACAACCTCGCGGTACATGCTCATGTAGTCTTCGTTTTCCAGCAGATCCCGAAAGCGCTCAGGCGACGCCTGTTCGAGCATCTGCAAGGGATTGCGCCAGTTTTCCCACTGCGAGGGGCTGAGCGCCATGAACAGGGCCTTGGCCTTGTCGTGCCAGCACCACCACACGTTGCGGGCAATGTCGCGCAGCCGGGCGAGCTCTTCTGGTACTTCGGCCACGGCCATGATGGGGCGCAGGAATGGCGTTGTGGAACACGAGGTGGAAAGCACGCGGGCCAGGGCCACATGCCCGGCATCGCAGTTTACACGGCTGGAGGCCTTTTTGAGGGCCATGGTAAAGGCCGTGATGTAATTTTCAAAAAAGAACTGCCACGATGTTTTTTCTGCCAGCGCCCGTGCCTCGGCCCTCCACTGCGGCAGATTGTCCACCGCGCAGGTGGCCGCCCGCATCAGATGCTCGTGCAGCACGGTTGCGCTCTGCTCAAAATTCATGCCGCGCCGCAGCATGACGCACACGCCGTTTTGCGAAGCGGCATCCTCCTGCAACTGCCCCTTGGCCCACATGCCAAAGCCCGAAAGATCCGTTGTCAGCGTGGGCACGGCCCAGGCCGCGCTTTCCTGCGGGGTGTAGCCCCAGGGTTCGTACCACGAGGGAAAACAGCCCACATCGCAGGCCGACATTACCTCGTCATACGGCATATTCAAAAAGCCGTCTTCGCCATTGAGCATGGCCGGCACAAAAATAACCTTTATCTTGTTTTCCGGGCGGTTGTTGAGCCCCAGACGGCGGCAGGCATTGAGGATGGGGTCTTGCGGGGCATTCCAGGCAAAATGGGAGCAGATAAACGGCTGACCGTTGTCATCCGCGCCGGGTTCGCCGTTAACAGCGGCGGTGTTAACGCCCGTATGCCCGCCCATGACGAGGCACAGGGCCAGAATGGACGCTTCCGTTCCTGCAAGGCTCTGCTCCATGCGGGCAAGGGCATCAAGAAAGATATCCACGCCCTTGTTATGCATCTCGTACCGACCAGAAATGGCAAAAATACGGGTATTTTCTGGCAGTTCGCAACGCAGAAACCGGTTTGCGGCCGCCACAATGCGCGCCCGGTGTGCCACCGGAAGCGCCCGGTCCACCGAATAATCAGGCACAAGCCGCATATCCAGACCGTTGGTGGTGATCACATCGGGCTGGCGGCCCAGCAGAACCGTGGATTCCTCGCCGGTAATGGGGCTAACCGTGGTAAAAACATCGGCCTCGCGCGCGCTGGCCCCTTCAAGCGACCACTTGGCCGTGATGTTCAGGGCTGCGGCCTCGTTGGCCGGATTGATGTTGCGCAGGTTTGAATAGATGTCGCGCCCGGTTCCGGCCATGGCCCGCCCAAGCATGGTGGCGTGGGTGGTAAAAACAGTGCCAATGCCGGGTGCAAGTTTTTTAAGAGACAGCAGGCCCGCGCCGCACATCCACTCATGGAACAGGGCCACGCTGCGCCCTTCCACTGGTTCAACGCGGCTTTCGTGAATGGCCGCAATAACCGCGCCGCAGGCCGTGGCAAACATGACCGGCTCAATGTAATCCCAGCCGCCAGAGAGCGAATCAACGCCGTAGCCCTTCCACAGATCGTACAAAAGCTGGTTGCTCGAATACCGCTTGGCAAAATCGACCAGTATCACCTTGGGCCTGCCGGGGATGTTCCAGCGGCCCATGCGGCACTTGAGATCCCTTGTGGCAAAGGCCATTTTAAGGGAATCCCACACATTTTCGTCTGTTTCTTCAAAGCCGGGATTTTCGGCCAGGGCCGGGCCAAGAAGAAAGTAATCCTCGCCAAACTGTTCCACAGCCTGCAAGGCCTTGCTGCTGACCACAGAAAAAATGCCGCCCACCTTGTTGCAGACTTCCCAGCTTACCTCAAACAGTGTGACCGAATTATTTTCAAAATTCATGGTTTCTCCTTATGGAAAGGCCATTCAATCAGGCTGAGGCTCCAGTTCCTGAACTGAGGCGGCTTTGGCTTGGTCTGCGCGTTTTGACTGTCTTGCTGGCCAGCTCGGCGGCATCAAGGCGCAATTCAAGGTCGGCCAGAACATTCATGTAGGTTATGTAGGCATCGTAGGGGCTGTCGAAAGGATTGGGCCTGTCCTGACGCGGGCCAGAAAACCACTTGGTGGACATGTGGCGGAAGTGGTCGGCGGTTTGCAGGCGCGCAAAATCGTGCAGCAGCATTTTGTCGCCACTGGCGCGCACGCGGGCGGCAAGGCTGTAGAGGGCGTGGATAGCGTCTTTTTGCATGTCGTTGCCAAGCCACGAGGTGAGGTCGTTTCCCGAATCCTCCCACGACATGAACTGCGGCACGTCCACTTCGCCCGCAGGCTTGTGCTTTCCGGCCAGTGATGCGGGCGTGACAAAGCTGAAGCGGCTGTCGGCCAGCAGGGCTTCGGGCAGGGCCGCCATAAAGTCGAATATGCCCGAATCGTGCGCATGCCGCAGACCAAACATATGAATATCATTAAAGATATTAATCACATCCGCATGATCTGCCAAACTGTGGAGCCACGAGGCATATTTTTCTGCAGTAAGGGGCCATCCGCTCCAGGTTCTGTCGCCAAAACGCAGGCCCATGTCGTCTGAAAGGGCGGCGTTGCGCAGCAAAAGGTTCATCCTGGGGCCAGAAACAGGGCGGTAAACCCAATTGGGGCTGCGCCAGCCAAGCACATGATCCGTGCCCTGGGCCAGAGCTGTCTTGAAGCCAAGCTGTTGCAGGGCTGCGGCCAGATCGTTGTTGAACACGCACTCGGTGTGCATGAAGCTTGTGGGCTTTTTGCCAAAAAGGCTTTTGATCCTGGCGCTCTGCGTCTTGACCTGCCGGTCGAATTCTTCGCGCGAATACAGAAATGCCAGCGAGTGCGCAGAGGTTTCGGCCACAAATTCCACGCAGCCCGTGGCCGCCAGCGCACCGAGGCTTTCTGTCACTTCTGGGGCGTACTGTTCAAAAAGATCAAGGGCAGTGCCAGAAACACACAGCGAAACCACAAACGCGCCCTCAAACCTGCGCACAAGTTTGAGCAGCATTTCGCAGGCTGGCAGATAACACAGGCGTGAGGCACGCAGCACAGCCTCGCAGTTGCGGTCGTCATCTTCGTAAACAGAGCTCTGCCCCATGTCGAAAACGGTATACCGGCGTAACTGGTAGGGCTCGTGGATGGTAAAGCACAGACATAGCGCAGGCATCAGTGACCTCCAATGACATCCCGGTAAATGGTCAGCAACTGGTGGGCGGCATTTTCCCAGCGAATGGACTTCATTTCTTCCCGGCAGTTTTTCACCAGCTCGGCGGCAAGGCAGGGATAGCGCAACACGGCGCATATTTTGTCTGCCATGTCGGTGGTATCCCAAAAATCGGCCTTCAGGGCGTGCTCCAGCACTTCCGAAACGCCAGACTGGCGCGAGAGCAGCACCGGCACATCGTAGAGCATGGCCTCAAGCGGCGTGATGCCAAAGGGCTCTGAAACGGATGGCATGACGTATAGATCGCTGAGGGCAAACATGCGGTCCACGTCCTGACCGCGCAAAAATCCGGCAAAATGGAAGCGCTTGCCAATGCGCAGCTGCCCCGCCCTGCGGATAAGCTCTGGCAGCATGTCGCCGCTGCCAGCCATAAAAAAGCGCACGTTGGGGATCTTTTGCAGCACCAGACGGGCCGCTTCCATAAAATATTCCGGCCCTTTCTGAAACGTGACGCGGCCCAGAAACAGCACGCGCTTTTCGTGCCGTATGCGCTCTGGCACAAGATAGTGCCGCTGGGCCTCGTGCCGGGCCACGGCATTGTGAACCACCACAACCTTTTCTGGCGCTGCGCCGTAGCGCTCGATGACGGTTTTGCGCGTCAGGCGGCTTACGGCAACCACCACATCGGCTGCGTTGAGCCCGGCGCGCTCGATGCCCGCCACCTGCTCGTTGATATTCAGGCCGCTGCGGTCGTATTCCGTGGCGTGGATATGCGCCACCAGCGGTTTGCCCGTGAGCGCCCTGGCCAGCATGCCCGCCGGATAGGTCATCCAGTCGTGTACGTGGATGACGTCAAAATTTTCCTGCACCGCAATGGCGGCGGCAAGCCTGCTGTAGCGGTGTACCTCGGTCATGAGGTCTGGCCCGTAGCCCCCGTGCAGCTCAAAGGTTACGGACTCTCCGCCAGAAACAGCGTGCGCATAACTGCCGGGGATATGGCCAACGCACTGGCTGGTAACCGTGCATTGCGGCCCCTGCCGCAGATATTCCAGCGCTTCGGCATAGCCCTGGGGAGTCAGGTAGGGAACCAGCGGGCTTTCCACCGGCAGGCAGCGTATGCTGCTGGCCCACAGGTCTTGCCCTGCAACGGCCATGCTTTCGGCAACCTGCTGGCTCACGGGCGTGCCCGATGCCCCGCGCATGCGCAAAAATCCGTTCTGCCCGGCGCTCCCTTCCACACGGGGCAACACAAAGATGATTTCCGCACCTTTTTTTGCCAGGGCCTGCGTCATGCCAAAACATGCCGTACCCAGCCCCCCGCTGATATGGGGCGGAAATTCCCACCCAAACATAAGCACTCGCATGACGGAATACCTACTCCTCGCTGCCGGGTGTTACCGGGTAAACGGTCATGGCTGCTCGGCACACGCCGGTTTTGTCGCCAGAAGAGGGGTTGGCCAGACAGCGGGCCACCTGCCACTCCCATTGACTGTATATTTCTGGTGCGGCTCTTTGCATGTTTTTGAGCATGCGCAGACACTCTGCCACGCTCCAGGCCTGGGCGGTGCAGCCACCAGGTGCATACGGCGGCGAACCGTCAAACACTTCTGAAATACTCCCCATGCCCGCCTCGCACAGATGCTTGCAAAACAGCGGGGTAAGCGTATCAAGCAGCCCCTGCACAGCACCGTTCAGATCCCAGGCGGTTTGCAGCAGGGCATCGGTATAATGGCCCAGCAGCCAGGGCCATACGGTTCCCTGATGGTAGGCCGCGTCGCGGCTGTGGGCATTGCCGCCGTAACGCCCCACATAGGCGGGAGAATCAGGGGCAAGGGTGCGCAACCCATAGGGCGTGAGCAGACGGTTGCGCACGCATTCCACCACCTGGGCGTGGCAATCATCGATAAGCACCGCATGCGGCAGCGAAACCGCAAATATCTGGTTGGGACGCACGCTGCGGTCGAGCTGGCCATCACGCCACACATCGCCCAGATGCCCGCCGTCGTCGTTGGTCCAAAAACGGCGCAAAAACGCATCGCGCAGGGCGGCGCGCTGGCGCTCGCCAGTGAGCAGCGGTTCGCGGAAGGCGGCGGCAAGGCTGTCGGCAAAGGCAAGGGTATTGTACCAAAGGGCATTGACTTCAACCGGGCAGCCGTGACGGGGTGTAACAGGCTGGCCGTCCACCTGGGCATCCATCCAGGTGAGCTGGGTGTGGGCATCGCCCGCGTGCAGCAGGCCCTCGGCATCCACAAAAATACCCATGCCCGGCCCGCGACGGTAGCCCTTGATGATGGATTTAAGCGCTTCCCAGGCATGCTGCTGCGCCCAGGCCAGACCATCGGGAACCGTTGTCAGCATCTGTTGCAGGGCAAAGGCGTACCACAGCGAGGCATCCACAGAGTTGTAGGCGTGCTCGCCAGACTCGGAAAACATGTTGGGCACAAGTCCGTTGCGGATATGCTGACCAAGATCGGCCAGCACACGCAGGCCAAATTCTTCGCGCCCGGCGTGGAATGTCAGCCCTGGCAGGCTGATGAGCGTATCGCGGCCCCAGGCGTCAAACCAGGGGTAACCGGCAAGCACGGCGGGCCGACCCGATGGCGTGGTGATGCAAAACTGCTCCCCGGCATGGCTCAGCTGCCCCACCAGCCCGCCGCCCTTGAGTTCTGCCGCCGTGTGGGCGGCGGTGCGGGTTCGGCTTTCGGCCTTCCACTGCCGGACAAGCTCATCGGCGCAACTGCCTGCGCTGCCACCAGAACTGCTGCCTGGGCACGGTTCCGTACCGGCGGCCACATACACGCAGCCGCCCTGCGGCAGGGGGGGCAGGGCTATTTCGAGCACGCCCGGCATGAACAGGTCTTCGCTGTCGTCAAAGCCGCGCTCGCGCTCCTCAAAATATTCCACGTTGCGAAACCAGTCTGGCGCGGGAACAAAGCTGACGGTCTGGGCAGAAGCTTGCCGCTCTTTTGTTTCTGCCGCGCCATACGTTTCTGCCGCGTCAGGCATTGTGGCGGGGTCGGCCACCATGGCGGCCTGAATGTACAGCGAAGGCAGGCTTTCGTAGGGGCGTATGCCAAAGCCGCCCGCCACCTTTTGCGTGTCGTGCCGCAGGCAGGGGTTGGCCCGCGTGAGGGCATGAACATTGCGAAAGGCCAGCAGGGGCTTGATGCGCAGCACCAGCGGAGGAATTCCCTCTGGCCCGCGCAGCTCATAGCGCAACAAAACCCGGCTGGTTTCACGGGCCAGCAGAATCTCTCGGCTCAGGCTTACCTCGCCCACGCGGTAAACACTTTTCGGCCATTGATCCAGTTCAATGGCCTCAAGATATTCATGCCCGTGGGGATAGAGCGTGCCGGGGTGCTGACGGGTGGAAAAGAAAAATTCCCTGTCCCCGCCGAAGACGGATTCCTCAAGGGCAGAGAGCAGCACATGCCTGCCCTGCGGTGTATTGACCGCAAGCAAACCGTGGTATTTGCGCGTATTGCAGCACAAAATGCTGCTGCACGAGCAGTCCCCCCGCCGATTGGCGAGCAACCACTCCCGGTGCAGGGCCCTGCGCGTGTTCTGGCAGGCTGCTTTGTCAAAGCTGAACCGCATACGGCCTCCTTGACGCACGGTTTAAGCGCGACGGCGAAAGCTGCGGAATGGAGAAAACGAGGCGCAACTGCCGTCATACCGCCGGGCAAGCGCTGCGGCGGGTAAATATGCGGCAATATTATGTGGAAGGGTTACGGCAGCAAGGGCACAGAGAGGAACGGAAACAGCCGGAACTCTGACCACATAAACCGCAACAGGGGGAAAACATTGGGGTAACCAACTTTTCTCCCCGTATTTACGATTCTATCGTATCCCATAAAATTTCAGATGTCGAGCCAGACGCTCTTTTGTTTTTATTCAGCGTGCCTGAGTATGATCAGCAATTCCATGGTAAGCGCAGCACTTGCAACGTTCACAAAGACAGTTGACAAACTGGCAACAGCCTGACGACCGCAGTATTACAAAACCCAATTTTATTTTAAAAACACGTAAGGCAAAAATTGCGTGTAACCAAAAATCTTTTTGCATTTTCAAATGGCACGCCTACAGCCCGCCCGACGTGAGCAGCCCAGACCACTGGGGGCATGCAGGCCCACGGTAAAGCGCTGCCCTGCCGCACTGGGGGCTTTTTCTTTGTTCATTTTTAGGGTACGCTTGTTCGTTGCTCACAATTTCAGCATACCTGACGGGGGTAGTTCATGAAAGCACTTGGTCGTTGGATCGGGGCTCTGGCCCTCACCCTGCTTGTGCCTGTTGCGGCGCTGGCTGGTGACATCAAGGTGGGTCTCATGTGTCCGCTTACGGGCAAATGGGCGTCCGAAGGTCTGGACATGAAAAACATTGTCACCCTGCTGGTTGACGATGTGAATGCCAAGGGTGGCATCAAGGGCCGCAAGGTTCAGCTTGTGGTCGAGGACGACGCAGGCGACCCGCGCACTGCCGCTCTGGCCGCGCAAAAGCTGGCTTCTGCCGGTGTGGTGGCTGTTATCGGAACCTACGGCTCTGCCGTGACCGAAGCCAGTCAGAGCATTCTGGACGAAGCGGAACTGGTGCAGATCGGCACCGGCTCTACCAGCGTGCGCCTGACGGAAAAGGGCTTGCAGCTCTTTTTCCGCACGTGCCCGCGCGACGACGCGCAGGGCAACTCTGCTGCCGAGGCCATTAAAAAAGGTGGCTACAAGGCTGTAGCCCTGCTGCACGACAATTCTTCCTACGCCAAGGGTCTGGCAGAAGAAACCAAGGCCGTGCTTGAAAAGGCTGGCACAAAAGTTGTGTTTTATGACGCTCTTACCCCCGGAGAGCGCGACTACACTGCCATTTTGACCAAGCTCAAGGCCGCCAACCCCGACCTGGTTTTCTTTACCGGTTACTACCCTGAAACCGGCATGCTGTTGCGGCAGAAAAAAGAAATGGGCTGGAATGTTCCCATGATGGGCGGCGATGCCGCCAACCATCAGGATCTGGTAAAGATCGCCGGTACCGAGGCCGCCACGGGCTACTTCTTTATCAGCCCGCCGCTGCCCCAGGATATGGACACGCCTGAAGCCAAGGAATTCCTCAAGGCTTTCAAGGCCAAGTACAATACCGTGCCTGTTTCGGTGTGGGCCGTGCTTGCTGGTGACGCCTTCAAGGTTATCGAAGGCGCGCTTGAAGCGGGCAAGGACACGCCCAAGGCCATGGCTGCCTGGCTCAAGGAGCTCAAGGGCATGCCCGGTCTTTCTGGCAACCTTGGCTTCAACGCCAAGGGCGACCGCGTGGGCGAGTTTTACCGCACCTACAAGGTGGACGCCACAGGCAACTTTGTTTTGCAGCCCAAGTAGTGTGGTGCGGCCACAGGCCGCGCCCGTGCTGCACAGATACACGCCAGGAGCATAAACCGCCCCGGCGAAAAGCGTAGCCCGCTGCGGGCGCGTTCATTACGGCGGGCGACCGGAATGCCGGTCGCCCGCCAAATGCCGAGTACCAACGCCGAACATTATGGAACAATTTCTCCAACAGCTTTTGAACGGCCTGGCCGTGGGCGGTATCTATGCGCTTGTGGCGCTGGGGTACACCATGGTGTACGGCGTGCTCAAGCTCATCAATTTTGCCCACGGCGACCTGTTTACCATTGGCGCCTATCTGGGGCTTACCCTGCTTGTCAGCTGCAACATGGCCGGTGCGCTCAACCCCTTTCTGGCGGTTGCCGCCGTTTTTATCATGGTTGCGCTGCTGGTTGCGATCATAGGCTTTTTGCTTGAGCGCACGGCATACCGCCCCCTGCGCAATGCTGGCCGTCTTTCTGCCGTTGTTTCGGCTCTCGGCGCATCCATATTTTTTCAGAATGCCGTCATGCTGGTGTACGGGGCTCGTTTTTACGTGTACCCCGACTATCTGCGCCCCGACTTTACGGTGCATCTGCTCGGCCTTGAAGTGCCCGGCGTGCGCCTGCTGGTTATTGCGGCCAGCATAGTGCTGATGCTCGGACTTTCTACCTTTATCCAGCGCACGCGCACGGGCGCGGCTATTCGCGCCGTTGCCATCGACCCCGGTGCTGCGCAGCTCATGGGCATCAATGTTGACCGCATCATCTCGCTGGTCTTTTTGATCGGCCCCGGCCTCGGCGGCGCGGCGGGCCTGATGGTGGGCATCTATTACGGACAGATCGACTTTACCATGGGCTGGTCATACGGTCTCAAGGCCTTTACCGCCGCCATTCTTGGCGGTATTGGCAACATTCCCGGGGCCATGCTGGGCGGGCTTTTGCTCGGCGTTATCGAAGCCCTGGCCGCTGGCTACATAGCCATTGCCTGGAAGGACGCCATCGCCTTTCTCGTGCTCATTCTCATTCTGATTATCCGCCCCACAGGTATTCTGGGCGAACGCACGGCGGACAAATTATGAAAAATATTCCGTGCAATACCGCTCTCTATGTGGCTGCGGGCCTTGTTTTGTGCGCCCTGCCCTTCTTTTGCAACGCCTACTGGCTCGATGTGTGCGTAAGCATTGGCCTGTACGCCCTGCTGGCGCTCTCGCTCAATGTCATTCTTGGGCAGGCGGGCATATTCCATATGGGGCATGCCGCGTTTTTTGCCGTGGGCGCATACACCACCGCCATTCTCAACACTGTTTGCCACTGGCCCGTACTCTGGGTCATGCCGCTCTCTGGTGCGGCAGCAGCCATTTTTGCCCTGGTGGTGGCCCGGCCCATTATCCATCTGCGCGGCGACTATCTGTTGATTGTGACCATTGGCATTGTTGAAATTGTACGCATCGCACTGATCAACGATGTTTTTGGCCTCACGGGCGGTGCCAACGGTATTTTTGGCATCAGCAGACCCATGTTTTTTGGCTTCAAGATTGTCAAAAGCATGCAGTTCTATTTTCTGGTGTGGGGCATGGTAGGCCTGAGCCTGCTGCTGTTTTACGGCCTGTGGCACTCGCGTTTTGGCCGCGCCCTCAACTACATTAAGGAAGACGATGTGGCCGCCGAAGGCTGCGGGGTCAACGTTACCCACTACAAGCTGGCGGCCTTTGTGCTGGGGGCTTTTTGGGCTGGCATGGCAGGCACGCTCTATGCCGCAAAAATGACCACCATTGCGCCGGAATCATTCAATTTCATGGAATCGGTGATCATCTTTGCAGTGGTCATTCTTTCTGGTGGCAGCCAGCTTGGCGTGCTCATCAGCGCCTTTATGTTCATTGGCCTGCCAGAACTGCTGCGCGAATTTTCCAACGCGCGCATGCTCATATTCGGTCTTGCCATGATGGTTATGATGATCTGGCGGCCCCAGGGCCTGCTGCCCCCCCGGCAGCGGCGCTACCGTGTGGAAACGCCGCCTGCGGCCTCCGACCAGGGGAGGCACGCATGACCCTGCTGCGCCTTGAAGAAATGAGCAAGATGTTTGGCGGGCTTGTGGCCCTCAACGATCTTACGTTTGATGTGGAAGCTGGCAGCATTGTTGGCCTAATTGGCCCCAACGGCGCGGGCAAGACCACGGTTTTCAACTGCATTACCGGCAACTACACGCCAGAGGCGGGGCGCATCTTTTTTGACGGCCAGTCCATTGCTGGCACGCGTCCCCACAAGGTGGTGGAACTGGGCATTGCCCGCACCTTCCAAACCATCCGGCTGTTTGGGCGGCTCTCTGTGCTAGAAAACGTTCTGGCGGGCCGTCACTGCCGCATGAAGTCGGGCCTGCTTTCGTGCATGCTGCACACCCCGGCCCAAAGGGCGGAAGAAAAAGCCGCCGTGGCCCGCTGCATGGAAGAATTGCAGTTTGTGGGTCTGGCCGACCGGTACACCGAAGCGGCGGGCGGCCTTTCTTACGGCAACCAGAGGCTGCTCGAAATTGCCCGCGCACTGGCATCCGACCCGCGCCTGGTGATTCTGGACGAGCCCGCTGGCGGCATGAACGACCAGGAAACCGCCGCCCTGGTTGAAACAATCCGCGCCATACGCGACCGGGGTATCACCGTGCTGCTTATCGAGCACGACATGCGCCTTGTGATGAAGATTTGCGAAAAACTGGTGGTGCTGGAACACGGCACCATGATTGCCCAGGGCAAGCCCGAAGACGTGCGCCAGGATCCCGCCGTTATCGAAGCCTATCTGGGCGCAGACGACGAAAAGTGGTAAGCCATGTCCCTGTTGCAATTGTCTAATGTTCGCGTGCGGTACGGCAGCGTTGAAGTGCTGCACGGCATCGACCTGAGGGTGGAAGAAGGCGAGATAGTCACCATTCTTGGGGCCAACGGCGCGGGCAAAAGCACAACCCTGCTGTCCATCAGCGGTCTTGTGCGCCCCTTTGAGGGCGAGGTTCTTTTTGAAGGGCAAAATCTGCTGCGCCTGCCGAGCCACAAGGTTGTGGGCCTTGGCATTGCCCAGTCGCCCGAGGGCCGCCGCGTTTTTGGCATCATGAGCGTGCTCGAAAATCTGCGTCTGGGCGCTTTTTGCATAGAAGACAAGGCCCGCAGAGAACGCACGCTGGAATGGATTTTTGACCTCTTTCCGCGCTTGCAGGAACGCAAACACCAGCTTGCGGGCACACTTTCGGGCGGTGAGCAGCAAATGCTGGCCATTGGCCGTGCCCTCATGGCCGAACCCCGCCTGCTGCTGCTCGACGAACCTTCACTGGGCCTTGCCCCGCTGCTGGTGCGCTCTATCTTTGAGACTGTGCGCGCCATCAACAAACGCGGCGTCACCGTGCTGCTGGTCGAGCAAAACGCACGCGCGGCCCTCAAGCTGGCCACTCGCGGCTATGTGCTGGAGGTTGGCAGCGTGGTTATGGAAGACAAGGCCGAAAATCTTTTGGCAAATGCTAGCGTGCGCGAGGCATATCTGGGCGGATAAACGCCCCGGCGCAGAATAAATTGCAGCAATACCGGGCAATAAGGTTACGCCCTGCGCCCCACGGCTTGCCAAAAAATTTTCTGCGTGTTTTACTTGACAGAAATTTGCTTTCAACTATATTTTTCCATTCCAACGCGGCGGCTCTTCCGCCGTTATTTTAGCAATACGGCGCTGCTGCGCATGGAGGTTTTGCTATGACCCCTCTGGAAAAAGCCACCAAAACCGCTGAAGGCGTGGTGGTCAACGGTTTTGTTCTTTCCCCGGTGGTTGAACAGTGTTCTGGCTGTGACCGCGTGCGCGAGTTCGAAGGCGAACAGTTCTGCTCCAGCTACCCTGTCCCCGCCAAAAAGTGGACGGCCGGACGCTGCAACTTTGCTACCCATTTCAAGGCTGCTGTTGCTGCTGCCGCCAAGGTCAACCCTTTGAAGGCGTCCAAGCGCGCCGCCAAGGGTGGCCGCTAGGCGACCAAGGCTTACATCGGTTCCGACACGCCGCTGGTGGTCAGTATGCGCATTGTGCGTAAGCAGGCTGCCTTACAACGGTTGTGCCGGGGCTGAAGACTTTTTCAAGGGGCTGCGCAAGCAGCCTCTTGCGCGTTGTAACGCCATACGGGAATCACCATGTTCAAGACACTCGACACGCTGCTGCGGGGGCTGGCTGGTCGCGAAGACCGCGTGGCCGAATTGCAGGCGGTGCTAACGGCCTGTCACGCACTGGGGCCGGACAACGGCGGCCAGGGCGAAATGGAAAAGGTGCGCTGCATCACCAACTGGCTCAAGGCCTGCGGTGTTACCGCCCTTTCACGCGTGGACGCGCCCGACCCCCGCGTAAGCGACGGCCAGCGGCCCAACCTTGTGGCGCGCATTCCCGGCAAAAGCAGCCGCACCCTGTGGCTTTTTGGCCACACCGATGTTGTGCCGCCTGGCGATCTTGATGCATGGACAAGCAACCCCTGGCAGGTGCGCCGCGACGGCGATTTTCTGTATGGCCGTGGCGTGGAAGACAACCAGCAGGCCATTGTAAGCATGCTGCTGCTGGCCGAAGAAGTGCTGCTCCACAACATCACCCCCGAACTTTCGCTGGGCCTTGTCTTTATGGCCGACGAAGAAACGGGCAGCATCTTTGGGCTGGAACATCTGCTCAACACTGCCCCGCACTTTTTCAACCCCGATGACCTGTACATTGTGCCCGACGCCGGTTCCACCAAGGGCGATGTGATCGAGATCGCAGAGAAAAGCCAGCTTTGGCTCAAGGTGCAGACCACGGGCATTCAGTGCCACGCCTCTACCCCGCAAAAGGGTCGCAACGCCTTTCTGGCTGCGGCAGACATGGCCCTGTCGTGCCACAACGCCCTGCGCGCGGCCTTTGGCGATGCCAACCCCCTGTTTGACCCGCCGCATTCCACCTTTGTGCCGGGCAAACACGAGGCCAACGTGCCCAATATCAACACCGTGCCCGGCAACGACGTTTTTTATGTGGACTGCCGCCTGCTGCCGCACGTTGAAATGGACAACGTGCTGGCCAAGATGCGCGAGGTGGCCGCAGAGGTAGCCGCGCGCCACTTTGTGCAGATCACCGTGAGCGTTGTGCAGCGGCAGGAAGCAACGGCCATTCCGCAAACAGGCACGGTGGTTACGGCTCTCAAGGCCGCCATCGCCCGTATCTATGGCATGGAGGCTCAGGCTGTGGGCATTGGCGGAGCCACCGTGGCCGCATTTTTGCGGCAAAAGGGGCTGCCCGCCGCCGTGTGGGCCTGCCTTGAAAATACCTGCCATCAACCGGACGAGCGCTCATCCATCACCGCCACCATCAAGGATGCGCAGGTGTTCGCCCATATTCTTATGAATACATCCCATGTCTGATTCCACATTTGACTGCATTGTCGCCGGGGGCGGCCACGCGGGCAGTGAAGCCGCCGTGGCCCTTGCCCGCATGGGGCACAAGGTGCTGCTTGTGAGCGGCAACCTTGACCGCCTTGGTTACCTTTCGTGCAACCCAGCCATCGGCGGCCTTGCCAAGGGCCACATGGTGCGCGAAATCGACGCCCTTGGCGGCATGATGGGCCTGTGGGCCGATGCGGCGGGCATACAGTTTCGCGTGCTCAACATGAGCAAGGGCCCCGCCGTGCGCGCCACACGCGCCCAGATCGACCGCGAGGCCTACCAGCGTGTGCTCAAAAAAACCCTGTACAACACGCCCGGCCTGCGCATCTGGCAGGATTCCGTCATTGAGGTTACCACTGATGATGGTCATGTTACCGGCGTGCGTACTGCGCAGGGGCTTGCCTTTGCGGCGCGGCACGTACTGCTGACCACCGGCACGTTTCTGGATGGCCGCATCCACATGGGCCTTACCAATCTGCCCGGCGGCCGCCTGGGTGATGCCCCGGCCCTGGGCCTGTCTGACAGCCTGCGCAGCCTGGGCCTGACCCTTGGGCGCCTCAAGACAGGCACAACTCCGCGCATTCTCAAATCGTCCATCGACTACTCAAAACTTGAGGAACAGCCAGGCGACACACCGCCCCCCGGCTTCAGCTTTCGCGGCCCCGGCCCGCAGCTTGAACAGGTTTCGTGCCATGTAACCTGGACAAACGACCGCGCCCACGAGATCATTCGCAGCGGTTTTGACCGCTCACCCATGTTTACCGGCGTCATCAAGGGCACGGGCGCACGCTACTGCCCCTCCATTGAAGACAAGGTTGCACGCTTTCCTCACCGCGAGCGCCACCAGATTTTTCTGGAACCAGAAGGCCTCAACAGCGCAGAGGTGTATGCCAACGGCATTCCCACCAGCCTGCCCCTTGATGTGCAGCTGGACATGGTACACGCCCTGCTAGGGCTGGAAAACGCCGTGGTGCTGCGCCCCGGCTACGCCATCGAATACGACTACGCCAACCCCATCCAGCTGCGCCCCACACTTGAAACCAAGGCCGTGCCCGGCCTGTGGCTGGCGGGGCAGATCAACGGAACATCCGGCTACGAAGAAGCCGCCGCCCAGGGCTTGTGGGCCGCGCTCAACATGTCGTGCTGCATGCGCGGGCTGGCCCCCTTTACGCCGGGGCGCGATCAGGCTTACATGGCTGTTCTTGTTGATGATCTTGTGACACTGGGAACCCAGGAGCCCTACCGCATGTTTACCTCGCGCGCCGAGCACAGGCTGCTGCTGCGCGAGGACAATGCCGATACGCGCCTGACACCGCTTGGCCGCGAACTGGGGCTTGTGGATGACGAACAATGGCGCATGTTTTGCATAAAAACGGAATCTGCCGAGCAATTCAGGGATTACCTAGGCAAAAAACGCATCCCTGGGCACAAGTTGCCCGAGAATGCGTCAGAATCCTGCCTGCCTGCGGGCAAAACCCTGGCAGAAGCCCTGAAGCGCCCCGACCTGGACCTTGATATTCTTGAGTCCATGCTGGCAGAAGCACCGCACGCGGCATTGACCGAGGCCGGGGCAGAACTGGCCGCCGCCAGGGCAAAGGCTGGTACGGGCGCGTGCGAAAGCGTGCAGATTGAGATCAAGTACGAAGGCTATCTGGTACGGCAGCGCGAGCTCATTGCCCGCTCGGCCCGACTGGAGGCAACATCCTTGCCCCCGCAACTCGATTATGCGAAGGTAGCGGGGTTGTCCCATGAAGTGGTGGAAAAACTCGACCGGGTGCGGCCATGCAGCCTCGGCCAGGCCGGGCGCATATCTGGCGTAACCCCTGCGGCAGTTGCCTGCCTGGAGGTTCACCTCCACAAACTTGGGCTGTTGCGTCCAGAGAAGCATGCCAGCGCCGCCGCGGCATCCCTGCCGTGATAGACAACGACATATAACTGTTGACACCGGTGGACATATGACGGGCACAGAGCTTCTTATTGTTGTCGGCTTATTGCTTGTGGCGCTCTGCGTCACGCTCGTCGTGGTCAAAGGCCGGGTGCAGAGCATCCGGCACGAGGCCAAGCGCGCGGGTATGATCCGCAGCATGCTTGAAACCGCGCAGGGACAAAACGAAATATTTGACCTCAACGTTGAGGAAAGGCACAGCCACAAGGGGCTGGCTGGCACGCTCACCAAGATTTTGCCCGCCACGCTTGAACTGGAAATTCTTTCCTACGCATCGCGCGAGCTTGAAGGAACAAAGGCAGAAGTCTATTTTCGGGCCATGCTGCCCGAAGGCCCCGCCTTTTTCAAATTTCAGTCTACCATACAGCAGGTAAAGGGCAGCTACGAAAAATCGTACATACTGCTCTCCATGCCCAAAGAAATAGACGCCGGGCAAAAACGTCACTTCATACGCGTCAAGCCGCCCAAAGACCTGGTGCGCGTTATCGGCGTGTGGGAGATGGACCCCGCCAAACCCATACCCCGCAACACCTGCGAGATAGGCAGGCCCCTGCTGCACTACAAGGCAGGCATGGAAAACGAGCTGGTTCAGGTGGCCGATATTTCTGCCACTGGCATGGCCCTGCGCTTTCCCGCCGAATCGGTCGAAGACAAGCCAGTTGACCTCGATAAAGGTTCACAGTTACTTTGTCTCATCATCTATCAGGTGAACAAGGAAGACCGTGTCGTAACCTTCTGGTGTACCTGCGATGTGCTCAACATCCGTATGCAGAAGGAGCCCGTTCCGGCCCTGGTTCTGGGTACGGAATTCAGCAACTGGGCAGTGCTGGAACAGGGCAAGTGTGATATCAACTGGTTTCACAGCACCCCCAAGAGCGGTGTTTCGCCCATTACCCAGTGGGTTATGCAAATGGATATCCAGCAGCGCAAGCTGACAGGATAGATGGAATTTTTTGCCGGAAGGCCTTGCCCCCGGCGCACGCGCACCGCGCATATTCGGCACGCCAACCTAGGAGGTTATTTTGGACGGCGGCACGGAAGGTCACAGTACCATCTGGTCGCGCCTGAGCAGACTGTTTGGGCACGACGATCAGGAATCCCTCGAAAAAGCAATTCTGGAAGCACGAGCCGACGGTGAGGTGGAACCCTACGAGGAATCCATGCTCCTTGGCATCCTGCGCTTCAACGATCTACAGGTGCAGGACACAATGATCCCCCGCACCGACATAGATTGTGTCCCCGACGACATGCCGCTTCAGGAAGTGGCACGCATCATTGTGCGCTCCGGGCATTCACGCATTCCCGTTTACAAGGACACCCGCGACAATATCGTGGGCATTCTGCACGCCAAGGACGTTCTGAGCAGCCTGCTCGACCAGGGCGACGACGCACCCTCGGTATCTGCTGTCATGCGCGAACCCTTCTTTGTGCCCGAAACCAAGTCCATACGCACCCTGCTGCAAGAGTTTCGCGCCCGCAAGCAGCACATTGCCATTGCCCTTGACGAATACGGCGGCACTTCTGGCCTCATCACCATTGAAGACGTGCTGGAAGAAATTGTGGGCGATATTGAAGACGAGCACGATGCGCCGCGTCAGGAAGACATTCGCCCCCTCGGCGAAAATGTTTACGAACTCACTGGCCGCGCCCTGCTGGAAGACCTGGAAGACCTTGGCGTTGACCTGGATTCGGACGAGGTTGATACCATTGGCGGCTACCTGAGCATGGAGGCGGGGCATGTTCCCGGCCCCGGCGAAAGGTTTACCCTGCGCGGCTGGGCCTTTACCGTGCTTGAAGCAGACAGGAAGCTCATTATCCGCCTGCGCATGGAGCCAGCCGATCACGCCGCCCCCGGAACAGAAGAGGAAGAAGCGGCCAAAGCATGAAGCTATCCCACCTGGAAGCCGCGAGGCCCTCGTTGCGCAGCTGGCTGTTGTGCCTTGCTGCCGCTGTGGGGCTGTGGCTGGGTTTTCCCAACGATTTCATGAGTTTTCCGCCGCTGGTGCTTGCATGGCCTGCGGCGCTTGCTCTGATTGGCCGCGAGGCCTCAAGCCGTGCCTCGGCCCTGCGCATGGGCTGGCTTGCCACCATTGCCGGGGGCATTGCCGCCCTCTACTGGCTGACACTGCCCGTACATAACGTGGGGGGCCTGCCCTGGCTGCTGGCCATTCCCTGCGCACTGTTCATTGTCACATGCATTGGCAGTGTGGGCGGTCTGTTTGCAGTGGCGGCCCACATGCTGCGCGCCCGCCCAGCCTGGGTTCAGGCCGTGCTGCTGGGGCTTTTTTGGTACATGCTGCAAACCGTCTACGCTTATGCGCTGGGTTTTCCCTGGCTTGACATGGCGGGGGCGCTTTCGCCCTGGCCAGTGCTGGTGCAGGCTGCGGATGTGGTGGGTGGCTATGCCCTTGCCGGCCTGTGGACCATGGCTGCCCTGCTGTGCTGCCTTGGTTTTGCCGATTCCGCACGGCGGTTTTGCCCCAACAGGGCAAGCCTGATACCCGGCCTGCTGCTGGCAGCTGTGCTTTTGGGCTACGGCGGCTGGCGGCTGTACGCCAACCCGCTCAACAGCAACCCCACTGGCCCCCAGAGCCTCGACGTGCTGTTTGTCGAAGGCAATGTGGACCAGAACCAGAAGTGGGTTCCGGCCTTTCAGCGGCAAACCGTAGACCTGTATCTGGGCCTCACCTATCAGGGGCTGGCAGAACACCCAGGGGCAAAACCCCTTATAATCTGGCCAGAAACGGCACTGCCCTTCTTTTTTGAAGCCAATGGCCTGCATTCTCCCCGCATTCGCGAGCTTGCCGCCCACAGCGCAAGCCCTGTGCTTTTTGGTGCGCCCGGCATGGAGCGCCGCCCCGGCAAGCGTGAGCCCGACGTGTTCAACCGGGCCTTTCTGCTGGGGCCCAACGGCGATACCGTGGGCTATTACGACAAGGAACACCTTGTTCCTTTTGGGGAATATCTGCCGGAGTGGCTCAACATGAGTTTTCTGGAGGCCCTGCTGCAAGGCGTGGGCGTGTACCAGACAGGTACGGCCATCGCTCCCCTGCGCCATGACAATCTTGCCCTGGGCATGCTCATCTGCTATGAGGGAATATTCCCTTGGCTTGCCCAGAACCGCGTGGCGGACGGGGCCAATATTCTTGTAGATATCAGCAATGACGGCTGGTTCGGCAATACTCCGGCTGCCCGCCAGCATCTCTATCTCACTGCCCTGCGGGCGGTGGAACAGAACCGCTGGATACTGCGCGGAACCAACACGGGCATTTCTGTGGTGGTAGACCCTCGTGGCCGCCTTGCCATGCAGGGGGGGCAGTTCAAGGCCCAGGCCGTGTGGGGCAAAGCCGCACTGACCACTGCGCCAAGCGTGTTCCACGTTGTTTCACCCTGGCTTTTGCCGCTTGCGGCAGCGGCCTTTTTGGGTCTGCTGCTTTTTGGCCCAGGGGGCAGCATTGCGCGGCGTATTGCCGCACCGCATCCCTGATGCGGCAAGGGCGCGCCCACCGGGCAGCTGGCCGTAACATATCGCACCGCCAAACCACGCTACACCTGTAAACAGTCACTTTTAACCCCTAGTACCCACAATGCTGCAACTCAGTGATCTGCGCGCCACCTGCCAGCCCCTTTCCCAACGTTTTGCCACCCTTTGGGGGCGTCTTTGACGTTGCCGCCAGCCAAAAGCGCCTGCAAGATATAGAACACGAAATTTCGCGCCCCGGCGCGTGGGACAATCCAGAGGCCCTGACCCCCGTTTTGCAGGAAAAACGCCGTCTTGAAGAAGAAATCGAGCGCCTTTCCCGCCTCAAGACCTGCCACGACGACATGAACGAGTGGCTGGCCCTGGCCTCTGAAAGCGAAGATCCCGAAGCCCTGGAATCTCTCGAACAGCAAACCCGCGACCTCGCCGCAATGCTGGACGAAACAGAACTTGTGATGCTGCTCTCTGCCGAAGAAGACAATCAGGATGCCATTCTTGAAATCCACCCCGGCGCTGGCGGTACCGAATCGCAAGACTGGGCCGAAATGCTGCTGCGCCTTTACACCCGCTGGGCCGCGCGCCACAAGTACAGCGTTGAAGAGCTGGACTATCTGCCCGGCGACGAAGCCGGGGTCAAAAGCGTAACCCTGCGCATTTCGGGCCCGCATGCCTTTGGTTTTCTTAAAAGCGAAAGGGGCATCCACCGGCTTATCCGCATTTCGCCCTTTGATTCTTCTGGCCGCCGCCACACCTCGTTTGCCTCGGTGGATGTCATCCCCGATGTTGGCAACGACATTGAACTGGACATCAAGGAAGCCGACATCCGGGTGGATATTTTCCGCTCCAGCGGCCCCGGCGGGCAGAGCGTCAATACCACCAGCTCGGCGGTACGCGTAACCCACATTCCCACGGGTGTTTCGGCCCAGTGCCAGAACGAAAAATCGCAGCACCACAACAAGGATGCCGCCATGCGCGTGCTGCGTGCGCGGCTCTATAATATTGAGCTGCAAAAGCGCGAGGCCGAGCGCCAGGCAGAATATGCCGGCAAGGATGCCATTGCCTTTGGCAGTCAGATACGCACTTACACCCTTCAGCCCTACCGGCTGGTCAAGGACCACCGCACCGGCTCAGAAGCAGGAGATGTGGAAGCCGTTTTGAACGGCCAAATCGACCAGTTCCAGCACGATTACCTGCTGCACCGCCATGAGCAACAACGCTGATTTTGACGCACTGGCCAGCGAGCTGCGCGCCCTGCGACAGGCAGACGGCACAGCCTCGCGTTCCGGCACGGAATCTGTGCTGGTGGCTCGTCTGCTGCCGGGTTTCAGCGTAACCAGGTGGCAGGAATTTTTGCGCCGCTACCCCACAGGCCGCTGGTGTGCCCTGCCCGCCGGGCCGGGCCTGCTGCCCGACATGGGCGGCGGCACTGGCAATGCGCCCGACCATCTTGCCCATCTGCTCATGGCAGAAATGTTTACCGTGCAGATACAGCGCGAACTGCTGCGCCTTTCCCGCACAGGCGGTGACCTTGCGCTGGTCGAGGCAGGCCTGTGCGACCGGGAACATCTTGAGGCACGGCTGGGCCTGCCCACGGTTCTGGCCCTTGAGGCCCGGCTTGTGGACTGCCTGCGCCAATGCCGCGAAGAATGCGACACCCTGGGCTGTACCGGGGCAGGGCGCTTTGCCCTGCTGCTGCCGGGGGTGGGCGTGCTGCGTGCCCGGCTGATGGGCGAACAGATACAAAAGATATTTGCTGTCCACGCGGCAGAAGTGACCGCAGGCTCAGGCAAGGGCAAAAATGCCGTCAAGGCCTTGTGCGCCCTGGGTATTGCCTGTGCAGACCAGGGGGGCCGACCGACCCCAGAGGCCCTGCTGGGCAAGGCCACGCAGGCCATGCATGAGGCCCTTGCACAAAAGCACGGGCATATTTGCGTTGCGGGCGGCGCTGCCCTTGAATCCAGAAACACGCTTGTACAATCCAGCGAAAAACGCTTTCTCTTCTTTGGGGGAAACTGATGGCCAATACGACATTGAGCATTGCCCTGCTGAGCGGCAAAGGCGGCGTGGGCAAAACAAACATGTCGCTCAATATAGCCTGCGCACTGCACCAGATGGGTTTTAAAACCCTGCTGATGGACTGCGATCTTGGCCTTGCCAACCTTGATGTGCTGCTTGGCATTACGCCCGAAGGCAATTTGCAGACCGCCCTTCTGGGCGAGGCCGACATCGCTGATGTGCTCTGCCAGATTGATGGCGAGAGCTTTGCCATGCTGCCCGCCGCATCTGGGGTTCCCGAACTTACCGAGCTGCAACCTGACGCGCGCGATCTGCTGCTTGCACGTCTTGAACCCGTGCTGCACAAGTACGACTTTGTTTTCATGGATATCGGCGCGGGCATTTCGGGCACGGTGCAGACCTTTGCCGCCATGGCATCGGTGCGCCTTGTTGTCATAACCCCCGAGCCGACATCGCTCACCGACAGCTACGCCCTCATCAAGGTGCTCAACAACCGCTATGGCCTGCGCGATTTCATGGTGCTGGTCAACCAGGCCACCTCGCAGGCCGAGGCAAAATCTTCGTTCGACAAACTGGCCGGAGCGTGCAAACATTTTTTGCATATCGAGCCGGTGCTGCTTGGTCATGTGCGCTCGGACAAAAAATTGCCCGAAGCCGTATGCCTGCAAAAACCGCTGATGATGCACGCCCCCGGCAGCCCAGCTGCCCACGATTTGCAGACTCTGGCCGGGCGCTTGCAGCGCATTCGCCTGGGAATGCTTGACTGGCTTGGGCCCCGCAACATATTGCAGCCCATGCAGGTTCAGGAGTAGTTTTTGCGCCAAACAGTTTACCTTGTCCGAAAAAAGGTATAAGGTTAAATTACTAATAAATGCCCCAGCTTGTCCCCCATTGGGCAAACATGTAACGCGGTCACGGAGGCATGATGAACAAGAGCGAGCTTATCAAGGCACTGGCCGACGAAACCAACATTCCTCTTGACGATGCGTCGCTGGTGGTAACCACCTTTTTTGACGCCATGAAAAAATCGCTGCTTTCTGGAGAGCGTATTGAAATACGCGGCTTCGGCAGCTTCAAAATCAAGGAGTACGAAGGCTACGCCGGCCGCAATCCTAAAACCGGCGAAAGCGTCGTAGTTGCCTCGAAACGCCTGCCCTTTTTCCGAGCGGGCAAGGAATTGAAAGAATTTATCAATCAGTAAGGCCTTAACGCTGCCGAACTGAGGCCCAGAGGGCCGCCCTGCCTGCGAAGGTCAATCCTTCGCGCGGGCTTTTGTTCGCTTTTTGCAGCGTGTGGACACACAGGAGCATGTAATGCAATTTTCAGGTGCATTGACCGCGCTTGTAACCCCGTTCAGAAACAACGAGCTGGACGAAGAAGCTTACCGCGCATTTATTGAACACCAGATCAGCGAGGGCATTCACGGTCTGGTTCCCTGCGGAACCACCGGCGAATCTGCCACCCTGACCCACGAAGAACACGAAAGAGTGATTGAAATCTGCATTGATCAGGTCAAGGGCCGCGTGGCCGTGCTGGCCGGTGCCGGTTCCAACAATACGGCGGAGGCCATCCGCCTGACCAAGTTTGCGAAAAAGGCGGGTGCCGACGGCGCACTGCTGATCACCCCCTACTACAACAAGCCCACGCAAGAGGGAATGTACCAGCATTTCAAGGCCATTGCCCAGGCTGTGGACATGCCGCTGGTGCCTTACAACGTGCCTGGCCGCACGGGCTGCACCCTGCTGCCCGCCACCCTGGCCCGCCTGGCCCACGATTTTTCAAACATCGTGGGTGTCAAGGAAGCCACCGGCGACATGATTCAGGGCAGCCGCGTGCTTGAAAGCTGCCCCGAAAACTTCAGCGTGCTTTCCGGCGACGACCTCACCGCCCTCTCCCTTATGGCGCTTGGCGGCACGGGTGTGATTTCCGTTACCTCCAACCTTGTGCCCGGTCGCGTGGCGGCCATGTGCAATGCTTTCAACAAGGGCGACCTCAAGGAAGCGGCGCGCATCCACCATTCGCTCTTTCCCCTGCACGAGGCCCTTTTCTTCGAGAGCAATCCCATTCCGGCCAAGACCGCCCTTGCGCTCATGGGCCGCATGGATGCCGAAGTGCGTCTGCCCCTCTGGGCCATGGCCCAGGATACCAAGCAGAAGCTTATTGAAGTGCTGCGCCAGCAAAACCTTATCTAGCGCCAGCCTGCTGCACAAAAACAGAGCCCCCGAACCGCACAGGTTCGGGGGCTTTTGCATTTGCGGCAGATGCTACAGGGCGGCTACGGCCTAGCCTCTTTCATCCTGGCCTGCTTCTGTAGCCTCGTCATCGTCTGCGGCTTCGTGCAGTATAGCCTCGTGCTGCGCTACGGCTGCATTTGCCACGGCAGCGTTTTTTGCTGCGGCACGGGCTTCATCGCTGCGGTCGTCGCCCTTGTGCTTGAGGCTTTCACCCTGATTGATAAAGTAGACCTGCTCGGCAATGTTGATGGAGCGCCGCCACACGCGCGTGAGCGAGCGGGCCACCAGTATGACGTGCATGGCCTGATAGGGCTCAAGGCTGGATTCCGGGTCGGAAAGGCCTTCCATAATTTCCTGAATGATGCGCACTTCGCTTTGCACGGCTTCTTCATCACCGCGCAGCATGTGCAGGGCTTCTTCTGCGTTGTTCTCCCGAAAAACGCGCACGGCCCTGTCAAAAGCATCGCTGGCTTTATAAAACATCTCGCGCACATGCGTAATAACGCCAAAGCCGGGTTTGTCCTGCATCAATATGGCCTGCTCGGCCATGCTCACGGCCTCGTCGCCGATGCGCTCAAGGTCAACAACCATGCGCAGGGCGCTGACCACAAAACGCAGATCTCTGGCCACGGGCTGTGTGCGGGCCAGCAGTTGCAGGGCCATCTCGTCTATTTCATTTTCAAGGGCGTCCACTGCGGCGTCATTCTCGATGACAGATGCTGCCCTGCCAGGGTCGCCTGCGGCCATGGCCTTGCCGGCGTCTTCAAGGGCAATGCCCACGCTGGCGCACATGACCAGCAGCCTGGTACGCAAAGACACGAGCAATTGTTGCAGATAATTGGCCTGTTGCTGCATGATCGTTCTCCCGGAACAACTACGCTTGAATGTAAAATTTTCGTTGCTTGCCATTTGCCCGGCACATCTGTGCCTGGCCCGGATGCGGCCCGTTTAGCCAAAGCGGCCTGTAATGTAGTCTTCTGTCTGCTTTTTGGCTGGCCGGGTAAACATCACATCGGTGGCATTGTGCTCGATGAGCCTGCCCATGTAGAAAAATGCCGTGTAGTCCGACACGCGGGCCGCCTGCTGCATGTTGTGCGTGACAATAATGATGGAGAGCGATTCGCGCAGCTCGCGTATGCTTTCTTCAATTTTTTGTGTGGCAATGGGATCAAGGGCGCTGGCTGGTTCGTCCATAAGCAGCACCTCTGGTTCCACCGCAAGAGCACGGGCAATACACAGGCGCTGCTGCTGCCCGCCAGAAAGGCCAAGGGCCGGGCCTTGCAGGCGATCCTTCACTTCTTCAAAAATGGCCGCACGGCGCAGCGAGAGTTCCACTTTTTCGGCTATAAGGCTTTCGTCGCGCAGGCCATTGACCCGCAGACCGTAGGCCACATTTTCGTAAATGGTTTTTGGAAAGGGGTTGGGTTTCTGAAAAACCATGCCCACACGACAGCGCAGCGAAACAACATCCGTATCGGGCCGGTTGACATCCTGCCCGTCCAACAGAATTTCGCCTTCGACGCGCGCGCCGGGAACCAGATCATTCATGCGGTTGAGGCAGCGCAAAAAGGTTGATTTGCCGCAGCCAGAAGGCCCAATGAGGGCTGTAACCCTACGCGGCTCAAAATTGAGACTCACCTCGTGCAGGGCCTTGTTTTGCCCATAGTACACACTGACGTTGCGTGCCAGCAGATGCTCGTTCATGAAAGTGCCGCTCCGTGGACGGAAGAAAGGGTGAAAACAAGGGCCGTGCTGCCATCCGGTGTGGGGCTTTCAGCCCTTATACGGCCGCCGTGCCGCTCAACTATGTGTTTGCAGATGGCCAGCCCCAGGCCGGTGGTGGCCTGCCCTCTGTGCCGCTCTACCTGATAGAAACGTTCAAAAACCCGTTCCAGGTCAGCCTTGGGAATACCGGGGCCGTCATCCACCACGCGGATGACAACATCGGGGCCGCTCTCGCGCGCGCTGATGCGCACACTGCTGCCCTCTGGTGCATAGCGCCCGGCATTTTCGATAAGATTTCTGAATACCTGTGACAGATGTGGCAGACTTGCCCGCACCCGGCAGGTTTCGGGAATATCTACCACAACCGAGCACTTGCGGCGTTCAAGAGCCTCGCGGCACATGCCAACCGCCTGCGACACTGCCTCGCGCGGGTCGATGGGGTTGAGTTCCAGGCTGCCGGTCTTGCCCTCAAGACGGGCGAGAGTGAGCAGATCTTCTACCATGCGGCTGAGGCTGACACCGTGCTTGAGAATGATCTCGCCAAAGCGGCGGCATTCGGGCGAAGCGTCCAGACTGATGAGCGTTTCTGCATAGCCCTGTATGGCCGTGAGCGGCGTGCGCAGCTCGTGCGACACATTGGCCACAAAGTCGCGCCGCACGCGCTCAAGCCGCATGAGCTCGGTAATGTCATGAAATACCGCCACCGCGCCGATGCCTGTCTGGCCGAGATGTTCAAGCCCGCTGGGGCGGGATATGCAAACCGACATGACCTGGCCGGAAGAAAGCTCCAGTTGCAGATAGCGCTGCTGACGGCAGCCAGCGTGCTCGTCACTGGCGGCAAGGCTGTCCCCTTCACCAGAGATTTCTCCCATACCGTTTGCAGCTGCATCCTTCTGGGCGGGGGCAGGGCACGCAGCCATGGCCGCATCCACCGCTGCCTGGAGCTGGGGTGAAGGTATGACCTCTACCACCTGTGCGCCCAGAGCCGACGCGGCAGCGGGAAATTCCCGAGCCAGCGCGCGGTTGCATCTGCGTATGCGCCCGTGCGGCCCCAAAACAAGCACGCCGTCGCTCATGGTTTCGAGTATGCTTTCAAGCTGTGCGGTCTGCTCTGCCGCCGTGCGCACATGGTCTTCGATATTTTCGGCCATGCGGTTCACGGATTCAGCCAGCGGGGCAAATTCCCTGCCGGGAATGCGACGCAGGCGCCGCTGAAAATTGCCCAGCGATATGGCTTCGACCACAGAGACCATCTGCGATAGCGAATTGCGCAATGCGCCAGAAAGCAGCCCCGCCAGCACCAGCGAAAGCACCAGGGTAACAATGGCAATTCTGGTAAAAACCGCCACGCGGCTTTCAATTTCTTGCTGCAAACTGGCCAGCGGCAGGGCAATGCGTAGCAGATGCCCATCGTTTATGCGCACCGAGGCATAGGCCATATCTGTGCCAAGCGTGCCGCTTGAACGGATGGAAAAGCCCTGCCCTTCACGCATGGCGGCCTGAACTTCTGGCCTGTCGGCATGGTTGTCGAGCTTTGACACCGGCTGCGCGCCTGGGGCTGTATCTGCCAGCACGTTGCCGCTGTTGTCGAGCAGCGAAAGGCGCTCTTGCGGCATGCGCAGTATGGTTGAGAGCTCGCGCACACCAGCCGGGCTTGGCCCTATCTTGTCAAGAATCGCAGCCGCCAGCGTGGTTTCGCGCAGCAGCCTCTCGCGGGCAGCGTCTACCTGGCTTTGCTCAAAGGAAGCCCTGCCGTAGTACACGGCTATTCCCGAAGCAATGAGTGCTGCCACAAGCACGCTGCAAAAAATTCGTGTTCTAAAGGAAAGCATGATTTTTCTCACTCGTAACATGCTGTCATGGCCGCCATACCCAGGCATGCGTCTGCCCCTCTGGGCGGCCTTGCTCCACTACACCAGATACGTCAGTCTTGCCGTTTATTCCTTGATGCGGTAGCCCACGCCGCGCACTGTTTCCAGCATGGGGGCCGCCTCGCCCAACTTGGCCCGCAGCCTGCGCACATGTGTATCCACTGTGCGGGCGTAGCCTTCAAAGGAATACCCCCACACGTTGTTGAGCAGCTGCTCACGGGTGCGTACCGACCCGGCGTGGCGCAACAGGTCTTCGAGCAGGCGAAATTCCGTAGCAGTAAGATTTAGCAGTTCGCCGCCCACCTCTGCGGAATGCGCCTCGGTTCGCACGCGAATGCCGTGACGCTCGAGCACGGGGCTTTCGGCTGTGCGCCCGCCGCGCCGCAACACGGCCTTGACCCGCAGCATCAGCTCACGCACGCTGAAGGGTTTGACCACATAGTCATCTGCCCCAAGGCTCAAGCCCACCACGCGGTCCACTTCTTCCCCTCTGGCCGTAAGCATAAGCACAGGAATGTGCGACGTTTCTGACTGCGCGCCCAGGCGGCGGCACACTTCAAATCCGTCCACTCCCGGCAGCATCACATCAAGCATGACCAAATCGGGCGTGTATTGCCGGGCCAGGGCCAATCCCTGCGTGCCATCGGCTGCTTCGTGTACCGTGAACCCCTCACGCTCCAGATTGAAACGCAAAAGTTCGCGAATGTCGGCTTCGTCTTCAACTATCAATATTTGCTGGCTCATATGTTTCACCTCTATGACGCAAGCAGAGTAAAACCACTTTGTGCGCCAAACTCATGGAGGGCATGTTACAATTGCGTGACGAAGATATTTTAAAATATTTCTTTATATTTTAATTGGTTAATCACGCAAGCCACAGCTTCACGCAGTCTTCTCCGTTTCGTCATATTTCTGTAACAGAGGAGGGCAAAAAGGGAAACGTACCGGGGAGCTACCCGGTATCAACCCAGACATATAGAGGAGAAACTCCATGACTATCGGAAAATTGTTCGCCACCGCACTTACGGTTCTGAGCCTCAGCGCTCCCGCCATGGCTGCCCAGCAGGTCGTCATCAATGGTTCCACCACGGTGCTGCCCGTTGTGCAAAAGGCTGGCGAATCCTTTATGGCCTCACACCCCGATGTGGAACTGAGCATCTCCGGCGGCGGTTCCGGCAACGGCATCAAGGCCCTCATTGAAAAACAGTGCGACATCGCCATGAGCTCGCGCGACATCAAGGAAAAAGAAGTTGACGCTGCCAAGAAAAACGGCGTGACCCCCAACCGCATTACCATTGCCGTGGATGCCATCGTGCCCGTGGTCAACCCCGCCAACCCCGTCACCGGCCTCACTTCTGCCCAGCTGCGCGACATTTACAGCGGCAAGATCACCAACTGGAAAGAAGTGGGCGGCGCCGACGGCAAGATCGTTGTTATCTCGCGCGACACCTCTTCTGGTACGTTTGAATGCTGGCAGGAACTGATCATGAAGGAAGAACGCGTGAGCCCCGCTGCCCTTATGCAGGCCTCCAACGGCGCGGTGGTGCAGACCATTTCCAAGAACAAGAACGCTCTTGGCTATGTGGGCCTTGGCTACATGGACAAGTCCACCAAGGGCCTCAAGGTCAATGACGTGACCGCCACCGCCCAGACCGCTCTTTCCAAGCAGTGGCCCATCGCGCGTGAACTTTTTGTGTTCACCAACGGTGCTCCTGCCGGTGGTGCCAAGGCATTTGTGGAATATCTGCTGGACCCCGGCAAGGGCCAGAAGGACGTGCTTGAAGTGGGTTATGTGCCCCTGGGCAAGTAGGTAGCAGGCTACCACCATACACCCACAGCATCGGCGGAGCGGACGGCTACGGGCCGCCCGCAACCGCCGGGGAGAAAGCGCAATGCGCTCCAGAGATATCAAGGAAAAATCGGTGCGGGTCACCCTTACCGCCCTGGCAGGCAGCTCTCTGCTGGCCCTGGCCGGTATTGTTATTTTTCTCTTTATGGAAGGCCTGCCGCTGTTCAGCGAGTATTCCTTCTTCAATTTTCTGTTCGGCAGCCTGTGGTATCCTACTGAGGAACCGGGCCTGTTTGGCATTTTTCCCCTGCTTGTAGCCTCGCTGGCGGTAACGGTGCTCTCATCGCTGCTGGCTGTGCCCATGGGCGTGCTGACGGCGGTCTACCTGACAGAAATTGCCCACCCCACGGTGCGGCGTGTCATCAAGCCCTTTGTGGAGCTGCTGGCCGCCCTGCCCTCAGTTGTGCTGGGTTTTTTGGGCATGGTGGTGCTTGCGCCCTTTTTGCAGGATTTTCTGGATGCCGATTCGGGGCTCAATCTGCTCAACGCCTCGCTGGTGCTGGCGCTCATGAGTGTGCCGACCATCTGCTCTGTTTCGGAAGACGCCCTGTTTGGCGTGCCGCGCGATCTGCGCGAGGCCTCGCTGGCCCTGGGCGCAACACGCTGGCAAACCACTGTGCGGGTGGTTATACCCGCAGCGCTTTCGGGCATTGGCACGGCGGTGATGCTTGGCATGTCGCGCGCCATTGGTGAAACCATGGTTGTGCTCATGGTGGCGGGCGGTGCTGGCATCATACCCACTTCGCTGCTGGCCCCGGTGCGCCCCATGCCAGCCAGTATTGCCGCAGAAATGGCCGAAGCGGCCTTTCGCAGCGAGCACTACCACGCCCTGTTCGCCATCGGCATTGTACTCTTTTTCCTGACATTGGCCTTCAATCTGGCCGCCGGATACATTGCCGAAAAGCACCGCCAGGTTGGAACATCCAGCCTCTAGGCCGTGTGCAGGCACAGTAATGAGCACTAAGCAGCACGCAGTTTGAAGCCAGCTTACACGAGGAATAATTCATGTCAGCCACAAGTCGCCTCACCCCAGTTGCCACCGAAGGGCCCAATATCAAGCTTGCACCGCGCCCGCTTGAACAGGACCTCCTGAACCACGATGCAGCCCCCTCGGTAACGGAGGGTGTGCGCATGCAGTTTGCCAGCGGCAGGGGACGTACCCAATATCAGACATTCATGTTCTGGCTGCTGCGGGCCGTGGCCGCCTGTAATGTTATGGCACTGCTGGCCGTATGCGCGTTTTTGTTCCAGAACGGACTGCCAGCCCTGAGCTGGTCATTTTTGACAGAAGCCCCCCGGCAGATGATGACCAAGGGTGGCATATTGCCCTGCATAATCGGCACGGCCATTCTTTCGCTTGGTTCGCTGCTTATTGCCTTTCCCCTGGGCGTGTCCTCGGCGGTGTATCTGAATGAATACGCCAAGCGCAACGCCTTTGCCCGCTTTGTGCGTCTTGGGGTAAACAATCTGGCTGGTGTGCCTTCTGTGGTTTTTGGCCTGTTCGGCCTTTCATTTTTTGTTACTTTTTGCGGGTTTGGGGTAAGCATTCTTTCTGGCGTGCTCACCCTTGCTGTGCTGACCCTGCCGGTGATTATCGGCACGGCAGAAGAAGCGCTGCGCAACGTGCCCGATACCTACCGTGAAGCCTCGCTTGCGCTGGGTGCTACCAAATCGCAGACCATTGCCCGCGTTATTCTGCCCTGCGCACTGCCCGGCATGCTGACAGGTGCCATTCTTGGCGTGGCCCGCGCTGCGGGCGAAACAGCCGCCATCATGTTCACGGCTTCGGTATTTTACACGCCCAAGGGGCCAGATTCCATCTTCAGCCCGGTCATGGCCCTGCCCTACCACATGTATGTGCTTGCCACTGCCGGTACGGAAATAGACAAAACCCGCCCCCTGCAATACGGCACAGGCCTTGTACTGCTGTTGCTGGTGCTGGGCATGAACCTGATCGCCATTATTTTGCGCGACAGGCTTCAGAAGCGCCGCTGATATCTCAACACCCTCCTGCCTCCTTCTCCAAAATCCCTCTCATCTTCCTCTCTCTGCCAGGGCCCGCGCAAGCGGGCTCTGCCTGCTTTGGCCGTGTTGCAGGCAGCGGCAAGGCGTGCTGCTTCAGGTGTGGATAACATGTCCCGTGCCTCGCCCCGCGCACAGATCATCCTGCTCACGGGGTACTGGCCAGCATGCAAGCCCGGCAATGCTCCGAGTCTGCCTCCCTCGTGGCTCCTTTTGCAGCCTGTGATGAGGCAACAAATGCAAAAAGGGAGGCCCGAAGGCCTCCCTTTGAATGCGTATACTGTCGTGCGAGACGACTGACGCCTGAATTAGAACGTGTACGCGAAGACCACTTTGGCGGAGTACATGTCCTGCTTCTGGAAGGAGGTAGGATTCTGGGCCTTCTTCCAGGTGCTGTTGTCCATGCAGTTGACCAGGTAGTCCAACTCCAGGTTCATTTCCAGGTTTTCGTAGATCTTGTAGGAGTTCACAAGGTTGAATTCCACAAGGCCGTCCTTGGTGGTCATGTAAGGAACCGTGGCACCCACACCGTTGGTCCACGAGTAGGCGTTGGGCATGTACTTGACCATGGAGGTGCTGTTGGTGCCGCCCCAGTAAGCCAGACGGAAGGTGTGCTTGAGATCCTGCAGGAAGCTCATGTCCTTCAGCTGGGCGCCAATGCCCCAGGTACCGGCGTAGTCAACACCGTAGTCCTGACGCAGCCAGCCCATGTTGCCATCGCCCATGTAGGAGGTCATGCTGCCATTGGGCACAACGGAAGGCATGCGTTCGGAACCGTTCTTCACGCTGCTGTCATCGCCAGAGGCGTACCAGCCGAACAGACCGGGGGTGGCCCAATCCATCTTGTATTCAACAAGAGCCTTGGCCAGCCAGCCCTTACGTTCGGTGCTGCCGCGCACAGTGGGGCCATTCTGGCCTTTCTGCACGTTGTAACGGCCCATGCCTTCCACATACCCGTAGTTGATGTCCAGTTCGATGTTGAAAGGATCGAACATGGTCACAGCCAGGGGCAGACCAGCCCAGAACATGTTGCCATAGGCCTTGCTGGTGCCGCCAAGACGACCGGTGGCCATGGCAGCAGAATAGGGAAGAAGCGTCTGGGCAGGATTGCCGTCAGCGGTGATCAAGCCGTAAGCATTACCATTGGCGGTGGTGAAGGTGTTCTTGCCAGCCGCACCGTACATAACCCAGGGGGTCAGGTTCACGCCGTCAAAGGTCAGGGGAGCCATCAGGCCGAACAGATCCATGTTGTCCAGATAGCCCTGGGGATTACCACGATAACGGGCGTCACCACCGGGAAAGTTGTCGTTGAAGGGGCGAGCCCAGAAAGCGGAGAGGCTGACGTTGTCGTTGAACTTGTACGAAGTCACAACAGCGGCCACGTCGGTATCCATAACAGCAGAGCCGCCAGCCACGTTGGGCAGCAGCATGGCCTGAATACCCATGCGCACCTTGGCATCGGTCTGGGGAATGGCCCAGTCGATGTAGGCGTTCTTTACCTTAACAACCTGACCGTCGGCACCAAGAGCTGCACCAGAGCCGTTCACGCCCTGGCCCCACCTCTGATTGCCAATTTCAAAATACACGGTGCCGGACAGGGCTTCAGAAGCCACGGCGTCCAACTGCAAGCGCACGCGCTGCTGAGCGGCGAAGGTGTCGCTGTTGTCGGCCTTGGTTTTGTTGCCGTTCAGCGAGGTCTTGCTGGTCAGGCTTTCGTTACCCACGCCAAAGCCCATCAACCAGGCACCCTTGGCCTTGAAATCAATGGCGCTGGCACCGGTGGCCGCGCCGAACACCAGGCCAGCGGCCAGGATAAGCGTACAAATGCGTTTCATAAATCCCTTCCTCTCGTTTTTTCCCACAGGGTTAACACAGGCCTGCTCCAAAACAGGCAAAAAATAGATACCTGTCTTTTGTGCCGAAGGCAACCTTTTTCGTCAAAATTTTTTTACCAAGCTGTGACATCGGCAAGATTATGACACCATACCGTCACACACGCACACGGCCCCAAGGGGCCCCAAATGGCAGCATACCGTGGTGCTACCGTATTACAGCGCAAAACAGGCAGGGTAAAATCACAACAATTGGACTGTGTGGGCGTACAATTTTTTTTGCGGCCAGCGCACGCCCCTGAACAACGCATCAATAATATAAAGCCCGCTTCCAGTTCGTGCTGCACGCAGCACAAAGCCGAAAGCGGGCCGTTGGTTCGGTCAAAAAAAAACAAGCTACATAAAATCCGGGTCTGCCGCCGCCTTGCCCTCTGCCAGCATAATACGCACGTAGTGCAGGCTGTGCTCATCAACCGGAATAATGGGAAAGGATTGCGAGCAGCCAGGGCAGCGCACCATGCGCGGCTCGGTGGGGCTTGCCTGCGGCACATGCTTGCCGCAGTTGGGGCACTGGTAAAAAAACAGTATCTCCATGCCGTCGGGGGCAACGGGCTGGATGGGTCGCTTGCGCTCAGCCACGCTTGGCCTCCCCTTCGGTTTGCGGCGCTGCCAGATTGCGCCCGGTCATCAGCTCTGAGGGCTGTATTCCCCACTGACCAAGAATGGTGGTGGCCACGTCGGCCAGCCTGCCATCGTGCAAGGTCAGCACCTTGCCATCTGGTTCAAGCAGTATGCACGGCACAGGATTGGTGGTGTGGGCCGTGTGCGGCTGCCCCTCTGGGGTGAGCATTTTTTCGCAGTTGCCGTGGTCGGCAATAATGATCATGCGGCCCCCGCGCGCCTCAACAGCGGCTGTCATGCGCCCAACACAGGCATCCACAACTTCGCAGGCCTTTACTGCGGCCTCAAGAATGCCTGTGTGACCCACCATGTCGCCATTGGCAAGGTTGCACACCACAAGATCATAGCTGCCCGAATTCCAGGCTTCCACAAATTTGTCGGCAACTTCCGGCGCGCTCATGGCGGGCTTTTGGTCGTATGTTTTCACCTCGCGCGGCGAAGGCACCAGAATGCGGTCTTCGCCGACAAAAGGTTCCTCTACCCCGCCGTTAAAAAAGTAGGTGACGTGGGCGTACTTTTCCGTTTCGGCCAAGCGCAGCTGACGCATACCCTGACGTGATACCACCTCGCCAAGCCCCATGCTCACGGGCTCTTTGGGAAATGCCACGGGGATATTGAAACTCGACTCGTAGGCGGTCATGGATGCCACGCCCGCAAGTGCCGGCACGCGGCCCCGGTCGAAACCGTCAAATTCGGGCTGGATAAAGGCCTGGGTGAACTGGCGCATGCGGTCAGCACGAAAATTGAACAAAAACAGGCCATCGCCGTCGGCCATGCCAAGAGCATCGCCGCCCGCCTCAAAGCATACGGGCTTGATAAATTCGTCTGTAACCCCCTCAGCATAGGAGGCCTCAATGGCTGCAAGGGGCGACGTGGTGGCAGCGGGAACCCCATGCACGATCACTTCCCAGGCTTCTTTGAGTCGTTCCCAGTGCTTGTCGCGGTCCATGGCAAAAAATCGCCCTACCATGCTGGCTACGCGGGTTTGGGGCTGCCCTTCAATGCTCTGCAAAAGAGCGCGCATAAAATCCACACCGCTGTGCGGGTCGCGGTCGCGCCCGTCCATGAGGCAGTGGATGCGCACGGGCACGCCTGCCTTGTGGGCCATGGCGCACAAAGCCTCGAGGTGATGGATATGGCTGTGTACGCCGCCATCAGAGAGCAAACCGGCCAGATGCAGCTTGCCGCCGCTCTGCCTTACCGATTCAATCAGGCTGTTGAGCACCGGATTGGCGGCAAAGCTGCCGTCTTCCAGGGCAACGTCTATGCGGGTCATGTCCTGATACACCACACGGCCAGCGCCAATGTTCAGGTGCCCCACTTCAGAGTTGCCCATGTAGCCGCGCGGCAGCCCCACGTCGCGGCCAGAGGCCGCCAGGCGTGAATGCGGACAACGAGCCAAGAGCGCGTCCATATTGGGCGTGGCCGCCACATAGGTGGCGTTGCCAGGCCCTGGCTCGGCAATGCCCCAGCCATCAAGAATCAGCAAGAGCGTGGGCGTCATGATTATTCCCCGGTACGGGCGCTTGCCAGCGAGGCAGCCTTGCCCCACAGGGCTTCAAGACCGTAGAGCTCGCGCACAGGTTCCAGAAAAACGTTGACGACAATGTCGTTCATGTCCACCAGAATCCACTGGCCGGCGGTGTAGCCTTCCATACGCAGATACTCGAAGTTGCGCGCGCGGCACATCTCACCCACGCCATCGGCCAGGCTTTGGGCGTGGCGCACGGAACCGGCGCTGGCAATGACCAGAGCTTCGGCAAACCCGCCCTGATCAGCCATATCAATGCTGACAACGCGCGCGGCCTTGTGCTCTTCAAGCCATGTCACCACGGCCTCAAGTTTTTCTTCCAGAGGGATATCCGAAAAACGCTTGGGGGCAGTGCCCCCTACAGGTGAAAGAGGGGTATTGTTTTCCATACACTTCACATACCGTAAAGACGGGTCAAGGGCAATGCCGTCAGGCCCGCCCTGCCTGCCATAATACGTACATTTTCGGCTTTTATCGGCAGGGTGTGTAAAACCTTGGCAACCGGCAGTGCGGCAATTGCCCTCTCGCCAGACATGGTGCGCGACAACACCGCCCAGCCCGGGCGAGAGCGGAGAATCGCCATCCACCGTATTGACCGCACCCGCGCATTGCGGCATACCCAAACGAAGCTTTTATTCAGGGATCAGTTTAGCGCCAATGCGCCGTCAAACGCCAGCCGCAGAAGGAGAGGGCCGTGCTTTTCAACATCAAACAGGAAACTCTGCCACGCGAAGAAATGGAGGCGCTGCAACTGCGCCGCCTGCGTGATTTGTGCAACCGCGTTTACGCCAACGTGCCCTTTTATCGCAAACGCTTTGACGAGGCGGGCATTACCCCTGCCGACATCAAATCGCTGGCAGACCTCAAGCTGCTGCCCTTTACGGAAAAACAGGATCTGCGCAACCACTATCCTTATGGGCTGTTTGCGGTTCCCAAGGATCACATCGTGCGCCTGCACGCCTCCAGCGGCACCACGGGCAAATCGGTTGTGGTGGGCTATACCCAGCGCGACCTCGAAACCTGGGCCGAACTGATGGCCCGCAGCCTGTCTGCTGCTGGCGTGGTACGTTCTGACGTTGTACACGTGGCTTACGGCTACGGCCTTTTCACCGGCGGCCTTGGCGCGCACTACGGCGCAGAACGCCTTGGCGCCACTGTTGTGCCCGCTTCTGGCGGTGCCACGCGGCGTCAGGCTGGCCTGCTGCGCGACTTTGGTGCCACAGTACTGTGCGCCACCCCCTCCTACGGCCTGCATCTGTGGGAAGCATCCATGGAGGTGGGCGTGAATTTTCGCGATCTGCCCCTGCGCGTCGGCGTCTTTGGCGCTGAGCCGTGGTCTGAAGCCATGCGCCGCGACATCGAAGACAAAATGGACATCAGTGCCCTTAACATTTACGGGCTTTCTGAAATCATGGGCCCCGGCGTGGCCATGGAGTGCGAGGAAGCCAAGTGCGGCATGCACCTGTGGGAAGACCACATTTTGCCCGAAATCATTGATCCGGTCACGGGCGACCAACTGCCCCCCGGCGAGGTCGGCGAACTGGTGCTGACCACCCTGACCAAGGAAGGCATTCCCATGTTGCGCTACCGCACGCGCGACCTCACAAGCCTTGACTACACGCCCTGCCGCTGCGGGCGTACCCATGTGCGCATCTCGCGCTTGCAGGGCCGCAGCGACGACATGCTCATCATACGCGGCGTAAACGTGTTCCCGCAGCAGATTGAGGGCATTCTTATGGAAAGCGACGGGCTTTCCCCCAACTATCAGATTATTGTTGACCGCTCGCACAACCTCGACACGCTCGAAGTGCGCGTGGAAATGAACGAAAACCTCTTCGCCGACGAAATTCGCAAGTTGCAGATGCTGGAAGGCCGCCTGCAAAAAACCATCAAGGAATATCTGGGCGTTTCCGCCAAGGTGCGCCTTATGGAACCCCGCTCCATCGAGCGGTCTGAAGGCAAGGCCAAGCGCATTGTGGATAACCGCCCTAAGGATTAGGGCGGCCAGAAATATCTGTCAGACTGGTACGGGCTGCGAGCCCTGACACCACATACACAGGGGCCACTGGCAATGCAGGTGGCCCCTGCGTATGTGGGCGAAAAGGCAGACGGCAAACGCATCAAAGACTGAGGATGCGATTTTTTTAGCGGGAGGGCCTGCTTTGCCTATGATTCTCCCTTCTGGTTTGCCCAGAGTGAAAGATCCTTTTCCCTGGGCGCTACCCGCCTACGCTGTGCAAGCTGACTCATGCCTAAGCCATGACTCGTCTTGCCGACACGACAGAAAGTTTTCATTTTTATACTGAAATAACAGATGGATGCAAATTTTTACAATTTTGTGGCGAAAAAAAGTTCAGCAATGCTTGACACCTCGGCCTAGTCAGCGTAGAACCCTTCTTCGTTGAGCGGGAGTAACTCAGTGGTAGAGTGCAACCTTGCCAAGGTTGAAGTCGCGGGTTCAAATCCCGTCTCCCGCTCCACTTTTTTTGCTGGCGGCATAGCCAAGTGGTAAGGCAGAGGTCTGCAAAACCTCCATCTCCAGTTCAAATCTGGATGCCGCCTCCAAACAGCATCCTTTTTACGCTTCGCCGTTTCGCATACCATGCGGGAGTAACTCAGTGGTAGAGTGCAACCTTGCCAAGGTTGAAGTCGCGGGTTCAAATCCCGTCTCCCGCTCCACTTTTGCGGGAATAACTCAACGGTAGAGTGTCAGCTTCCCAAGCTGAAGGTTGCGGGTTCAAATCCCGTTTCCCGCTCCAAGGAAGTTAAGCCTTTACGAAGAAATTCGTAAAGGCATTTTTTATTTGTGCCATAAATATCCCGCTAATATCCCGCTTTTTTAATATGAACGTATCTTGAGGAATGGGAAAGATTAGGAACTAAGCATTTCCTTTCACAGGCTGTACCGTAAGCGTGGCAAATACCTTAGCTTGAGGCATTCATATTCATAGTAAACAGCTATGATAAACGGGGGCCAAACTCGCCCCCGCAATATTTCACGTTTTTACTTCGTCCCATATCGCTTTAACAGCTTTTAGTACTGCTATAGCGATAACCAACCACGCCGATGCATCTATCCCATTGGCAGGGTTATTTTCAGCCATTCTTCACTCCTTTCAATAATGCGGCATGCAACATGACAAACATGGCAGGCACCAGATCTGGCAAGTCGTTGACCACTCTGCTGGTGTGCGGCAGCAGGTGCGTGATGTGTTCATCCCGAATGCCAAGGCCATAAACTTCAAAGCCAAGTTTTTGCGCCACCCCTATGACATTGTTTGCGGCTAGCGAGTTGTCCGGCATGCCGTCAGTGATGACCAAGATCATCTTTCGTTGCTCTTTGAGGGGCAGCATGGTTTGCAAAACCCACCACAAAGCCCCAGCTAACGGAGTCCCTCCAGAAGCCCGAATGTCGAACATATCTGGCAGCTGCTGCCCGTGCCGCACCACTGGAAATACTGAATTGATTTCCGAGACTGCGGGAAAAGCCGTCACAGCCTGGTTCACGCCACGGATGCGGCTCAGTGCCGTTGCCACGGCAAAGCAGGCTCGATTGGCAAGGTTAATCGGTGCGCCAGCCATGCTTCCGCTTGCGTCTAGCAGGATATGGACAGCGGTGTTAATGCCCTGCTGCTCTGATTCTTTTTGGAAAACGCGAGCATTGCCGACCTGCAGGCGGTATAGGGAACTAGTATGGAGTGTCCCGGAGCGTCCGATGCTGGATCTCTTCTGGGTTTGGGCCTGCAGAAATCCTTGAAGGCGCATGCGCAGTGCAATACTGGCCTGAAGCGCTTGCAGCTTCTGTTCTGCTAGTAAGGGTCCAGTTTGTCGGGTGCCTTCCACAGCAACGGTCAGAGATTCACAGGTGGATTCTGCGCTGCAATTGGTAAGCTCACTCGCCATGATTTTTCCGACGTTTTGGGGCAGATCCTGCGCCTCCGCATGGAATAAGGCCTTGAGTGGTAACGAGCTCAATACACTCGATGGTTGAACCGGTCCTAGTTGCTGGTCGATTTGTGAGGCAGAATCGTTGACCGCCCCTGTATCTTGGCGCATACCGCGTTTATCGCTTGTGTCCGTGCGTTTGCTGTTTGCAGTTGGCTGAGGCGGTTCCCACTGTCGGATGCACAGGGCGATCTGTCGCGCATATTCAACCGCAGCATTTGTATCAGGACAATGGATGTAGACCTTGACCAAAATGGCATCCATTGCCGCTTTCAAGCCGGGGAAATGCTGCTCTATAATGTTTGCCGCTTTTTGGCGTGCCGGGGTCACCTCATCCACATCCCAGGCCCGCACCGTCAGCAGCACATAGTCCAAAACAGCAAGGGCCGGGGAATCATCCCCAGCCCTTGGCTGTGCTTGCTCTACAAAGAATCGTCGTATTAGCCAGTTCAGGTTTTCCCGGCAGCCTGGGAAGATGCCTGACAGCTTCTTTTCTACACGCCAATCTTCGAGGCAGTTAAACAGATTAAAGGTCACAGGATCAAGGTTTGCAGCCTTCAGCACGTCAAAATCTGTGTGCCGTATATGTGCCGCCTCATGGTCTGTAAACCCCTTGGCCAGTGCCAGCAATTCCGGCTCACAATCCGTGGGCAACGAAGGCAAGTGGATAACCTTGCCGTTGGTGCAGGCCTCTTTGCCGCCAATGCGCACCTGCACTCCATAACGGTCACCCAGAATCGAAGCCACAAGGGGCAGGCAGTTGAGAACGTCTTTTGTGCGTACCATGGCGTCACCACAGCCCCAGGCTGGGGATCGCAGGATGCGACAACGAGCTGTCAACTGCAGGGATGTCTGGCAGAATGGGCTCGTCATCATCTCCATCAACTACACCCTCTACCTGCATCGCGTTGTCATCCTGTACTGGTATAGTGCATGGTACGGCGAGCAGCGCATCCAGCACAAAGGCCGGGCCGTAGCCCTCAATAACTTTTTGGGCATGCCCCACAAGAGCCCTGCTGTCCTTAAGTAGACAGACCAGCCCTTGCAACAACAGCAGATCTGTGCCGGTGATGTTGCCCTTCTTGGGCATGCGCAGCAGTGCTGTCTGCACGATATCAGCCACCGGTGCCACATGCGGCTCTACGAAAGACAAGCCCGTGAGCTTGGCATGCAGGGTACGCAGCGGCGAAAGTGCCTTGTGGGTCACTTCCGTTTTGCCGTAGTAAACTCTGCGCCATATATCGTCAGCCGACTTGGCCACCTCATCAAACAGCGTGCCGCCGAGGCCCTGCACCTCTTCTGCCAGACCGGCTTCCAGTACAGCGGTATTATCCGCATGCTGTTCCAGCGGGGATACCTTATACAACTGCCAGCGAAAATCCATGCGGGCGCGTACATAATCAGGCCCCACAAGGGAGTTGCGGATGATTTCGCCCCACTGATGGTGTTTCTCAATCCATGCCTGCACATTTTGGTCATAGTCAGCCAGAAATGCTTCCTTTTCTTTCTGGAATTCGGTGCGGATGTTGAGCAGCTCCTGCACGATCTCGCCAGCCTTTTCTTCAGGGATGGCCCAGCCAGACATGAACCGTACCCCGTGCCGGTCAAGATAGTTGAAGGCGCGGGCCTTGAGTGTGCCGAATACTTTGAGGTTTTCCGGATCGGCAATGCGCTTGGAACCCAGCGATGCCAAATCTTCAGGGGGAAGTTCTGCGCCGCCTAAGTCTTCCTGGCTCATCTTGCGGCGGGCCGACCATAAGCTGACGTTAAGATTGAGAGCTAACAAGTTGTCCAAAATGCGGATATCAGAAACAAGTTTAGTCATTATAGCCTCCTACAGTGAGCTATTGGTAGAGATAGCGTTGGGACCTTCAGCATCCATTTGTTGTGGAAACATGCGTTGGGCCAGCTCATGCAACATGGCGCGGGTTTCACGGCTTGCACGATAGGCCAAAGCCCTGTCGAGGGCATATGTGATGGGCTGTATGCCCTGATGGGCCAGCGGCTGAAAGCGAACGGTCAGATCACCCCAGCGAAGCAAGCTGCGAGTGGAGAATGTTACTTCGATGGTATTGGTCAGATTGCTGTTGGTAGCCTCACCCATGAACAATTTGCGGACTTCATTGGCATAGTTGACCATGGTGGCGCACAACGATTCGGGTAGCGAAGGGAAGCGCCGTGCGAGCAGGCGTTTTTCCACCTCAGTAGATGGGTAGCCAACTTCACAAATTGTGAAGCGGTCTAGCCATGCAAGGTTTTGCCGTTGGGTGCCCTGATAGAGGCCGGTGTCATCGCCACCGCCATTGGTATTGGCCGTGGCAACCAGGCGGAACATGGGGTGCGGCGCAATCAGTTCTCCGCCGTTTTCCGCTATGCACAGGGGGGAGCCGTCCAGCACACTGTTCAGGCCTGCTGCAATCTCTGGCGAGGTCAGATCGATTTCGTTCAGCAAGATTATCGCCCCGTACCGCATGGCAAGCGCAAGCGGGCCGTACTCGAAGGCCATATTGCTGTCCTTGACCGTCAGGTGACCAACCAGATCGGCGATTTCCAGCCGCCCGTGACCGGTAACCTCAAAGACAGGGTAGTTAAGCCTAGCTGCCAGCTGCTTGATGCATGTCGATTTGCCACAGCCTGTAGGGCCGAATACGTACAACGGTTCCTGTGGGTTGAGAAACCAGACCACAACATCGCGGCTTGACTCATGGAAGATATAGTCAGGGTCAATGGCCGGGGTGTAGGCAGAAGGAACGGCGTAGCCCCTGACCATGGTGCCGGAGCGCTTGCCGCTGAAAACCTGCCCGGCATCGAGATCGGCGGGCTGAAGAGAATCAAGTTCGTCAGTAAGGCGAGTTTGCATTTTTTTCTCCAATATGTCCCATTGACACGTTTAACTTGAATGTACACAATAAAGACAAAGGAGATTCCTATGTCTACGGTAACAGCGCGATTGGATGCGGATACGCAGGCGCAGCTTGAAAAGCTTGCCGCTGCTACCTCACGGTCTCGTTCCTGGCTGGTGGCAGAGGCGGTAAGGCAATACGTGGCCGAACAGTCCTGGCAGGTCGAAGCCATTCAGGAAGGTGTTCGGCAGGCTGATGAGGGCAAGTTTGCTTCTGACCAAGAGGTGACGGGAGCCTTTGCTCGTTGGGGCGTTCATGCAAAATAGGCCTGTGAGGTGGCTCGCTCTTGCCCTTGAGGATTTGCACGACATCGCGGGGTATTTGGCCGAAAAGGACTCAGATGCAGGGAGACAAATAGCCCAATGCGTATGGAATGCTGGGCAAAGCCTTGCTTCTCTTTCTTCACGGGGAAGGGCTGGAAGAGTCGCAGGGACTCGTGAGCTTGTTCTGGCAGATTTTCCGTATTTTATTGCATACCGAGTGGTTAAATCGGAAGTACATATCCTTCGTATTCTTCATACCGCCCGACGTTATCCGCAATAATCACAAAAACGCAATCTTTCTTGCGACATACATCCCAAACGGCTTGCCGCAAAAGCTACCGCGAGTTTCAATGTCGTCATAATCTTCGCCAATACGGATGAACAGGAAGTCTTCGCTGGGCAAGCTGTCCATTAGTTTTGCTACAAAAGCCATTTCAGCAAAGTCCTCGTACCACTTTTCCCCCTCCCACAGAAAGACAACGGAGCCTGAGCCTTCATCAATTTTGCTGGGTTCGCCACCTATGAGCATTTTGATTGCCGCAAAGTTTTCGGGATTGTTCCTTTCCGCCTGTACAAGTGCGGATTTAAGTTGACCCATGCCGTTTTTTGTCAGGCACAGGGCCACGTCAGAATAATACCCCATGATAATCTCCCGAAGTTCAGTTTATGGGCGAAATGCTCAATTTTTCGAAAGGTGAGCCTGTGCGCTCGCAACGGGCCAGCAGGGTGTCCACGTCGATGCCGCCCATGTGATCAGAGTTAAAAATCTCGGCCAACTCCTCGCGCAAAGCATCCCTATCCAAAGTGGTGCGACCAGATGCCACTGACATGCGAAAGCGGTAGTTCCCCGTGTCTACCCAATCCCGTGTGCCAGCCTGGAGGTGAACCAGCTTGAGCACTGTTTCCATTTCTTTGATTCCATTATCTACGGCAGTGCGCTGCTCCTTGAGGACAGCCAGCTTTTCCAGAGCTGGTTCCCATTGGGGCATTTGCACGCCCTGCGGGTATTTGGGGCAGTCGGTGTTGTGTTCGCAGTACGAGCACAAGGGGTAAAAGCCTTGTGCGCAATCCACATGTGCCAGAGTTATGTGCCCGGCGCGGAATGCTGCAAGCTCGCCCCAAAGCTGCGCCGCATGGTCAAGGGCCGTATCATGCATGGCCTGATTGAAACCATATGGGCCGAACGCTTTAACCTCCTTCATAGAAAGGCAGAGCAACCACGCCTCCACGCTTGCCTCGGCAACCATCGTGGGTAGCTGAAGGCCGAAATGGGCATGGCAAAGTTGAGGGAAGGTCATTTTGTCATGCATAAGCGTGCCGTCCTCAGCTCGGAGGCTGAAGACGGGTTTGTTCCAAGCTTTTGTCAGAAGACCGATTTGGCCATGCAATTGCAGAAGATGAGAATCATGCGGCGAAGCTGGCAGCTTGTCTGTGCTTTTCACTTCCAGAATGCGTATGCCATTGACCGGTGCGTCCCAGACCAGCACAAAATCGAGATGAGCCTTGATGGGCACGCCATGATGATGCCAATTGATCTCAAGCTGGGGCAAAACATGCAGGCCGAGCGATACCAGAGCTTGTCTAACCCCAGATTCAAACCAGTGCCCGCGCTGCAGAGTAAGCAGACGCTCCAGGCTGTTTGTGGTGGGGAGCACCTTTCTTGCCAGTGCTGCCCGTGGGCATTCCCAGTGCTGGCCGATATCGCTCATGCCGATGTAGCCGGAGCGGTCACCCAGATGGGCAAGTGTGTCTTTGTGGGCAACGGCTTGCAGGCCTTGCCTGATTAGAGCCCGTAGTCCTTCCGTGCGGTCTTTTTGTTTCATGGTTTAGCTCCATAAAAGCGAAAGGGCCGCCATCAGGCAGCCCTTTCACTCGGTATTTTGATTTTCATTATGCGGCATCAACATACTTCCACCACAATTTTCTCTGCGGGTTCCAACGGAAGCCCGAACCGGTCAGTAATTCCTTTTTGGCCTGCGTGTTGCCGGTGGCAATGATGCAAGGACGTCCGTCCTGGGCTGTAACTTGCGGGTAGGTGACACCTTCTAGCGACGGGAGATTTTCAAGGCTTGCTGGCGGTCGATTTGAGGGCGCTGAAGATCCGTTTGTAGTGGATTGGTCGCGTTGTCGCGCTTTTTGCGATTCAGCGGGGATTACAGGCAATTTAGGCCATGTGGGCGATTTTTTGCCATTTTTAGCATCTTCGCCATCGTCATCTTCCGTAACCATGCCCAACATGGCGGTTAACGCGTAGCGGCGAGCATAGGTAATCGCCGATTCCATGCCCTGCGGGTCGGCCTTGGGCAAAGGAACCACAGCAAGAGAGCTTTGCCACTGCCCTGACTCTGCATGCGTCAGCTTGGTTACCAGCCCTAAAGAGTTGGGCTGCTCCACAGGCACAGGATACTGGCACAGCCAGATGCCGTTTCCGATGAGCGCGTTGCGGCAGGCGTCCATGACACTGTTGAGGCTTGCGTACCAGCTTTTGGTAAAGGGATTTTCAGCATCCTTGGTAATAGGTTGAACGGTTCGTTGCACGTTGATCAGGGCCTTGGCCAATTTCGTGATGCTATCCGAGTCGTAAATACGAGCATGGCTTGGACGCTTCACTCGCTTGCGGGTGCGCAGTGAAAGGTTTTCTTCTTGGTAAATCCTTTCTGTCCGCTTGTGATTCTGCACCAGTTCTTCCCTGCGCAGTAATTCATGCAAGCGCGGAGAACCGAAACGCCGCCGGTCATTTGCCAGTTCAAGCATCCGAGTCCGCAAAAGAAGATCACGGTCCTCAGATGGTGGCCGTCTGGCTGAACAGCGATTAAACTGAATCACTCGGCAAGCCCGCCGCTCTGAGTAGCCATGCGCAGCCTGAATGTGATGCACGGCTTCCCTGTTGGCTGCGGGCTTCAAAAGTTTTTTGAGATCACGTCCTTCAGGACGACGATATTAAGCGCCTGTTCGCCTACAAGTCTTTTCAGACGGGCGTTCTCTTCCTCTAACTGGCGCAACCGCTTGGCGTCAGAAATGTTCATCCCACCGAACTTGCTGCGCCATTTGTAAAAGGTCGCATCCGAGATGCCATTCTGACGGCACAGATCGACAACGCGAACTCCAGCCTCGGCTTGCCGCAAGATCCCAATAATCTGCTCTTCGGTGCATCTGCTACGTTTCATTCTTGTGCTCCTATGTCAGGAATACTAACTTTTCAATGGCATACTTTTCGGGGGGAGGGTCAATACCATACCACTAGCAGGGGGTTTTCTACATACAAAAAGCCCGGTGCAAAATCACACCGGGCAATGCTACATCACAGACTAGATTTTTCATCTAGTCTTTCAGTAATTATATATATCTATTTTGTTTTGATTTATAAATAACTATTGAAAGAAATGATGAGATTCAGGTAAATATGATAGTTTTTTCTTCAATCGATCTTATTTGCCATGGCTTCCGCATTAGCATTTGGCTAATGCCATACCTCACGGGTTAAAATTCTGGTCGATAATGATGGGATGGCCTCGCCCGATAAAATCGGGCATGCATAGGGGAACACAATCCGTTACAATGAGGCCACCCCATAAACGACATTACCCTGATTGGCATGGATCTGGCAAAAACATTTTCCGTATTAACTGTCTGGCTGAAAGTGGCAAGTGCGTACTGAACAAAAATTTGCACAGAAAAAATGTTAGGCGGATTCAACTTGCAAGTGCAACACCCTCAAAGTTGAATGAAAAGGCAAGGTGGTATAGCCCTTTAGCCTCTCCATCCAACCAAAGATTGAGGGGCGTATGGGCTATGCACACCTTGCCAGAGAAGAACGGTACTACATCTGCCAGGCAGTGAAAAGTGGAACGTCACTGAGGGCCATAGCCAAAGCGATAGGCCGTAGCGTCTCAACTGTAAGCCGCGAACTTGCGCGAAATACCGGGGCGCGTGGCT
>NZ_JAYRGM010000015.1:0-67813 GCF_041907885.1 Desulfovibrio sp.
GAAAGGCAGGGTAGGCCTAACTGCACAGGCCAATTAATCTTGGGCCAAACTACACAGGTCAATATATCTTGGCAGATTTATTGGTGCAGGAGTGTGGCGAATGTCGCAGAGAGAAGTGGGCGACGCCACGACCCGGTTTTGATCACTTCCGCTGGGTGACACGGTAATCTGCCATCATAAATGAGGACGTTGGCGCTCAACTTTCTTGGCGCGGCGAAAGGCAAGGGCGCGTTTAGGGCAAAAATCTCCGGGTAAAGTCCTAAAACCGCCAATGGAAGGCCAAATAATTTAATGTCCTGAATTTCTGACAATCATGGTGTGCGAGGGATGTGCAAAAATCTCCGGGTAAAGTCCTAAAACCGCCAATGGAAGACCAACTTCTTGAGTGCACTGAATTTCTGGCAAGCAAGGTGCGCGAGGGAAGGGGGAAAAGCGCGGCACAAAGTGGGTGGACGATCCCATCGTATTAGGCTGAAACGGAGTCTGTCCAACGCGGCAGCGGGCTATGGCATTTACGCGTCGCGGAGGGAGATCACCTGAGCGAGCGGAGCGAGTGAGGGAAGCTCCCGCAGCGCAAGACGCGTGCCCTCGCCACCTGAAGGAAGTTGAAAACCTTCTTGGGGGTGCTTCGGGGGGGATGCAAGGGGGGCCGCGAAGGGGGCGCAGCCCCATACACGCCTGCTTTTCGTCAAAGGTGTTCAGGTATCGAAAAATTTGCTCTGGATCGTGCATTATTTTTTGTTGGGCGCACCGACGATTAAAAATTTCCATGAGATATTTGTTGTTGGGGCTGCTCAATATATATTCTGTACCATACGTGCGCACATATCGCTCCTTCATGCCGGGAAAGTGCCGATCGAGTTGGCTGTAGAAATATTGGCGATTGCCATCGCGCAGTGTCACCCCCATTCCAAAGCAGATGATGCCGCGCACTTGAGCTTCTGTGCAATAATCCAGAATTCCTGAGATATTTTCTTCGGTATCATTTATAAAAGGCAGAATGGGGCAGAGCCATACCACCGTGGGAATGCCTGCATCGCGCAGGCGAAGAAGAACATTGAAGCGCTCTGCCGTGGTTGATACGTTGGGCTCCAGCTTTTTGCACAAATTTTCATCGTAGGTTGTCAGGGTTATCTGCACAACGCATTTTGCCCTGGCATGAATTTTTTGCAGCAGATCGATATCTCGCAGAATGCGATTTGACTTGGTTATAACGGTAAATCCGAAGCCATACTCATGTATGAGCAAAAGGGATTTTCTGAGACTTTCGAGCTTCATTTCTGCCGAAATGTACGGATCGGTCATTGAACCCGTGCCAATCATGCATTTTTTTCGTTTGCGTTGCAGAGCGTTTTCTAGGAGTTCAAGGGCGTTTTCCTTGACTTCTATGTCTTCAAAATCATGTTCCATTCCATAGCAAGTGCTGCGCGAATCACAATATATGCATCCATGTGAGCAGCCGCGATAAAGATTCATGCCATTTTTTGCGGATAAGATTCCCTTTACCTTTACATAATGCATTGGGCTTTTCCTGCCTTGATGGTTGCGCTCAATGGACGTTACTGTTGTGCATTCGTGCGCCACTGCGTAAATTTACTAGCTCCGTACATGGGGGCACGACCTTGCCTGCCTGCCAAATGATGGAACCGATGTTGGTCCAGAGAATTATTGCTGCCATCATTTTTGCCGTTATTTGCCATTGCGCAGGCAAAAATTTAGGGTGGATAGAAATATCACCTCAACGCTATGCCATACATTTTCTGAGCGGTTTGCTTGAAGCATCAGCGACACAATAACGGCGGTGGTTATGAATGTTCCCCAAGATAGAAAATTGTCGGTGATTATGCTGCTTGTGTATCTTTTGGCATCGTGTGCTGCGGCCGTTGTGGGTGCGCACTTTACCGCGCTAGCCACCATTACCGAATTTTACGCAGCTTTGGCAAAACCTGTTTGGGCCCCACCTGGATGGCTATTCGCCCCGATGTGGACTCTGCTGTATGTGTTCATGAGCGTTGCTATGTGGCTGGTTTGGAAAAACAGGGCAACGCGCCCTGCACGGACATACAGCCTGGCCCTTGCTGGCTGGTGGGTGCAACTGGGGCTCAACGCCGCCTGGCCCGTGGTGTTTTGGTTGTACCCTGCTGGTTTTGCCCCCTTTTTTGCCTGTGGCGCATTGGCTGTTGTGGTTTGGGCCTGTGTGGCTGTTATGTCCCGCATTTCTGTGATCGGTGGCATGCTCATGGTTCCGTATGCGTGTTGGGTGTGCTTTGCCACTGCCCTGTCGTGGGCGCTGTGGCGTATGAATGCGCCACTCTGAAAAGGCGGGCTGCACGCTAAGTATTTTTGAAATTTCGCCGATAAGCTGATCAGGTGCAGATACATTTACGGATGTGGGGTGCCAGATGGATTTTTTTGATCAGCTTATGGCCTATTCATTTTTGAAAAGTGGCAGTCTGAGCCTTATGCTGGAGGGTATGCCGCAGCCCATGCCCGTTATTCAGCAAAGATCGGGCAAAGAAATGATGGCCGCCGCGCTGACCGGTCGTATTCGAAGTGATTCGACCATGCTGCGCCAGGGGGCAAAAAATGTCACAGAAGCCTCAAATATGGCTGGTATCGTTGCAAATTCGGCCTCGACAATTCTCAGCAACCTGACAGATATGTTGGCACTTGCCCAAGAGGTAAAGGCCGATTCAACCAAGGGCGCGGCAGACAGCGTTAAATTCAAGGCTCTTGCCCAAGAAAACACCGCGATCATATCCAACTCAAAATATAATGGTATTTCCTTGCTGGATAAGTCTGGCTGGACAGGTGACAGCCGGCTTACTGTCAGCAGCGATGGAAATTCTGCATCTCTGAAGATTCAGGCCGGGTACGATAATTCAAAATTTACCCTGAACGATATGTCGTACCTCAATGCTCTTGCCAGCGTAGATTTGAGCAGTCCATCACTGGACCTTGATGCGCTCATCAGCACCCTTTCTACAAATGTGAATACTGCCAACATAATTTATAGTGGCAATGATGCGCTCTCAAAGGCTTACGCGAGTGAATCTGATTTTTTGGTGAAGCAGGCAGACATGCTGGCAAAAGCCGCCAAGGATGCCATGCCGAGTGAGGAAGACCCGCTGTTGCGTGACATTGGAAGTATTGTTTCCACCACTTCCTGAACTTGTCTGGTTGCAGTGCATACGTTAATAAACGATCTGTGTAGATTGGGCTGCTCCTTGCATTTTTTTCAAGTGAAAATGTGCTGAATTGATAGTGTTTGCTGAGGCTATACTGATGCCCGTAGATGTTGCAGGCCTCATTGTAATGGTTGCTTGCGTATGTAGCCGAAATGGATTTTTACGGCGCAGCCTATAGATTTTTGCTGTTGCGTTGAGCGTCACGGCGGGCTTGGAGATACAGGATGTCAGAATGCATTGTAAATGTGACCGTAACATCATTTAACAGGTGTCAGTCTACGCTCAATTGCATAAACGCGCTGAAAAATACAGATTGCGATGGCTGGCATCTGACTGTTGTTGATAATAACAGCGTCGATGGTTCTGTTGAATGTCTTAAGGCGCTTCATGCTGAAGGCGTCATTGATTCGCTGCTGTTGTGCAAGCGGAATATGGGTGTGGCTGTGGCCGCGAATCTTGGCTGGGCTGCCGTGCCAGCGCGGTATTATGTCAAGCTGGACAACGACGTTAAAGTTCTGCGCGCAGACTGGCTGACAACTCTTTTGCAAGCGGCGCAATCTGCTCCTGATATTGGCTGCGTTGGCTATTATATTGAAGATGCGTGGCCGGACGTGCCGGAAGGCGCGGCCAGCTTTGCTGTAGAATACAGCGTGGGATCGTGCATTCTTGTTCCGCAGGCCACCCACGAGGTTTTGGGTTTCTGGAATGAAGACTACGGCCTGTACGGTATCGAAGATTCAGATTTCAGCTCGCGGCTCAAGGCGGCGGGGCTGAAAAATCTGTATATGGCCAACAGCGAGAGGTATATTCGGCATCGGCACGCGCTCTACAGAGAAAATGCCCTGCTTGACGACGAAATTCGCAAGACAAACGGACTTTCCGCCGAGTACAGGGGCATGTTCTATTTCCACAACGCGCTCTATTTTTCTGGCGTTCGGCCCCTGCGCGTTGAACGCAAGTTTTTGCCGCGCTGTCTCCCGGACGGCACGTATGATTTTTATCCCGACCCGGCCTATTTGAAAGCAGAAATGCGCTACGCCGCAGAGCGGAAAGATTTTATCCAGCACTATATAGCCGCAGAGCAGGATTCTGAACAGACCGCTGAAGGCTAGGCTGTTTGCTCCCACGTTGCCCATAAAAATGTAAAAGGCCCGCAAAAGCGGGCCTTTACTGCATATTGGGGCATGCTTAAAACGAAAAAACCTGGGCGTCTTCTGCCAGCTCTATAAGTGTAACGCCGGTGCTGATGCTAAAGCCTGCGGGGAGGTCGTCCTCGCCGATCATGCGGGTGGCAGCGCAGGGCTTGCACACAAGTATTTTGCCTTTTTCCTGCATCACCTTCATGTAGGGCAGCAGTTCATCGCCTGTGGGGCATTTTACCCTTTCGGCCATGCCAAGGTTGGCAAGGTACACAGCATCATCCACAAGAAAAACTGTGGTGTCGTGCCCTTTTTCTGCCGCGATTTTGGCAAACTGAAAACAACGCACTGCGCGAGTGGAATCCTCTGGGCCACGAGAAAGCACAAAAAGAAACTTTTTCATAATAAGCCTCCAGATAGATATAAATTGCCGCACCGTGGGGATACGCCCGGCCAGCAGGAATGACAACAGAGTTGTTCACAAGGTTATGAAGCGTGGAAAGTGCGCCCATGGTGGCAAGCAGCGTTGCCGCAAGGCATTGGCTGTGCCGGGCGGCAGGCAAGGCAGAAGTGCCAAATAAATTTTAACCGTGATTATTGCCTGTTGCCTGTGTAGGCATGCACAATTGCAGGGTTGTGTGTTGCCCTAAAATGCGCAGTGAAGTAGCATGTTATCATACACTAAATCGGGGGTAGAATATGGCCTGCGAAAATATTGCCAAATGTATTTTTTTCAATGACAAGATGGCCAACAAACCCGGCACAGCTACACTTTTGAAAAAAACATACTGCGAAGGCGATTTTAAAAATTGTGCGCGGTATATGGTCTGCAAAAAACTGGGGCGGGAAGCCGTGCCTACCGACATGTTTCCCAACCAGGCTGATCGCGCATCACTGCTTTTAAAGGGCTGAGCAAGCGGGGTTGTTGTGCTTTTTTTACGCAGGGCATTGGGTTGCTGCGTTGTCAGCACGTGTTTTATGCTGCGCGCAACAGGCTGCTGCGCGCCTTCGGCTGTTAAATTTTGCAGAATTAGCACTTATTGTAGCGCGCACTCTTATTGCGCCGCAGATCCGCTGCTAAAGGATTTTATCTGGTCTTCTGCGTGGGGGCTGTTCTGCTCGCGCCGGGGCGCAGCTCCGCTGGTCGGGGTAAGGCGAAAAAGCTGGCCTCTTGAGCCGTTTGCCTTGTACCCCTGAAAAACTCCTCCGACATTTTGTTCGTTATTTTTCAGGTCAAGGGCCAACCCTGTCTCCTGATTGATAAGGCTGTAATACTCCCCCTTGGCCAACACCTTCCACCGTTGATTTTTTCCTCCGTGCCAGGGAAACGTGATGATCGGCACGCCATTGTATTTCTCGCTTCTGTACGAATCAAGAACAAGATACTGTTTTTGTTCTGTTATTTTAAAATAATCGTTGCCCATATGTTCGAAACGCCAGGCTGCCGAGGTGGAGTGCTTTTTCAGCGTGACACGGGGCGGGCTTTCGGCTGTTGAAAAAAATACCACATGGTCGCTGTCTGCCATCTGAATCAGGTACGTGCCGTCGGGGATAACTGCGCAGAATGCCAGCTGTGGCAGCAAAAGGCTGATCTGGGCCAGCAGTATTGCCGCAAGGGCAAGAGCCGCCGGGCTCAACGACATTTTTTTTCGAATATCCATTGCTTCCTCTTCAGGGGCCAAGATAAAATGTGCCGCATTACAAGGTGATAATGCTGCACATTTTATTGTTCATACCAATCACATCGGATTGTTGCAAACTTCAATTCAAGCCTTGCCTGCATAGGCCTGTTTGTTGCCATAACTGTTCACGTGCGGCGCACTATGCCAGAAATATTTATTTGTTTGGCAAATCGATATTTTTTTTAAAAATGCCATAAACTGATAACTTTTTTTGACGAGAAATACATCTATTGAATACCTGAATTTTGGGGTGCAGCATCGGTGGCAATAATCAATTACAGCAGGGGGGTTCTGATGGTAAGAATTTCTACTATGCAGAAAATTTTTGGCCTGTGCTTGATACTTTCACTGTTTACGATGGCGGTGGGCTCGTTTGGGGTTTCCGAACTGAGCGATATTTCCGACGATGTTGATGAATTATACAATGTTCATATGACAGGGCTTGATATAATAAAAGATGTAAATATTTGCGTGCTGAGAATTGTACGTGAAGAGAAAGACCTGATCATAAGCACATCTGAAGCAGAAAACCAGGCACAGCTCAAAGCCTTGCACAAAGAATATTCCGCTCTTGATACCTATATCAAGGAACTTCCAAAGTACTTTATTTCGTCCGAGGGTCAGTTTTTAATTTCACAGCTGTCACCTGTCATCAAGGATTGGCGTGAGGTACATAAAAAAGTTGTAGAGCTGGGCAGCACCACCGACCCTGCCATGAATGCCAAGGCGCAGCAGATTTCATCCACAGAGGGGCGGCTAAAAGTTCGCAAGTTGGCTGAAGCCATCAGAAAAGTGGCAGATACAAAAATGGATTTTGCCCAGCAGGTCAGCCAGCAGAGCCGTGGAGATTACCTGCTTGCCAGAAATGTAACGGTTGTGGGCGTTGTGTTGTCGGTTCTTTTGGGGCTGGGCCTGGGCGGTTATTTGTCACGCAACATGCTTCGCCAACTGGGCGACGAGCCAGCCTCGCTTGCAGCTCTTGCCCTGCGCATAGCCGGGGGTGACCTGGAGGCTCAGTTTAACCCCGCCAGAAAAGAAGCGGGTGTTTTCGGCGCCATGAAGCGCATGGTGGTAACCCTCAAGGGCAAGATCGCCGAAGCCGATCAAAAGAGCCGCGAAGCCAGCGAAGAATCGGAAAAAGCCCAGCAGGCCACGGCAGAGGCGCAAGAAGCCCGCAAGCAGGCCGAGCGAGCCAGGGCCGAGGGTATGTTGCAGGCCGCCAGGCAGCTTGAGGGAGTGGTAGAGATTGTTACATCAGCCTCGGAAGAACTCTCTGCTCAGGTGGAACAGTCGAGCCGTGGAGCAGACGAGCAGTCCGCCCGTGTGCGTGAGACGGCCACAGCCATGGAGCAGATGAACGCCACCGTGCTTGAGGTGGCCAAAAATGCCCAGCAGGCGGCAGATGTATCTGGCAAGGCGCACAAGCAGGCTCTGGAGGGCGCACAGATCGTGAGTAATGCCGTCAAGGGCATAGAAGATGTACACACACAGTCCGTGGCCATCAAGCAGGATATGGACGAGCTGGGCAAGCAGGCTGTTGGAATCGGTCAGGTTATGAACGTGATCGCCGACATTGCCGATCAGACCAATCTGCTTGCCCTCAACGCAGCCATCGAAGCCGCGCGGGCCGGTGATGCCGGGCGTGGATTTGCCGTGGTGGCCGACGAAGTGCGCAAACTGGCAGAAAAGACCATGTCTGCTACCCAGGAGGTAGGGCAGGCCATCAAAGGAATTCAGGAAGGGACCAGAAAAAATATCGCCAACGTGGACAAGGCCGGTGATTCCATAGCGCATGCCAATGAGCTTTCGATCCGGTCGGGCGAGTCCCTCAAGCAGATTCTTGAATATGTGCAGCAGGTCAACGAACAGGTGCAGTCCATAGCAACTGCCAGCGAAGAGCAGTCGGCCGCCAGCGAGGAAATCAACCGCTCTGTGGAACAGGTGGCGACGATTTCTTCAGAAACGGCGCAAGCCATGGAGCAGGCCGCAAAGGCTGTGGCCGATCTGGCCCAGCAGTCGCAAGTGTTGCAAAGCCTTATCGCCGATATGAAAGATCAGGGCTAAACGACTGTTTTTTGTAGTGCCCGGGGCCCTTCATGGGGGCCCCTACAAGGCAGCGGCCATTGGACGGGTAGCCATCGGACGGCAGCCATGTAAGCCCCAGCCCGTGGCACGCCCCGCAAAGGAACTGCTGTCAGGTGCTACATCATTTCGTTAAGGCCTTGCAGATGCGCCTTTGAGCCCGCCACCAGCAACACATCGCCCGCCTGAACCACAGTGTCGGCGCGTGTCTTTTGCAGAATGGGGTTTTCCTGGTTTTTGATGGCAAGTATGATCACATCATGTGATTTGGTAAGGGCTGCTTCTGCCAGGCTTTTGCCCACCAGGGGCGAGGTGTCGGAAACAACAAACTCGTCAAGCAGCACCTCGTCGTTAGCGTTGCTGCGGTGCATAAACGATTCGACCAGCGGCCGCTGAATGGCCTGGGCAATGGATTGCCCGCCAATCATGTGGGGCAGTATGACCCGGTTGGCCCCGGCGGTTTTGAGTTTGCTGATATGGCGGTTGTCGCTGGCGCGAGAAACAATATACAGGTCAGGATTCATGGCACGTGCTGAAAGCACCACATACACGTTGGCAGGGTCATTGGACATGGAGGCGACAAGCGCCTTTGCCCTGCTCAGGCCCACGCGCATCATTACATTGTCTGATGTGGCGTCGCCAAGCACCAGAAAATAGCCGGCGCTTTCAATTTCTTCGGCCTTTTTGTCGTCTGTTTCCACCACCACAACGTCTACGCCGTCTGCGGCAAGCTCGGCAGCTACCACACGGCCCACAAGGCCGTATCCACATAAAACGCAATGCCCTGAAAGTGCCGCGATTGCCTTGTCCACTCTGCGCCTCCGCATCATTTGAAAAACGCGCCCTTCAGATGCCAGCTGCACAAAATAGCCGATGAGAAGGGCAAAATAGACGACACCAGAAATAATCACCCCGGCGGTAAGCAGCTTGCCTGCATGGTCAAGCGGATATACTTCGCCAAATCCTATGGTAGAAAGGGTGATAAGAACCATGTAAAAGCCGTCGAATAACGACCAGCCTTCAATGTACATGTATCCCAGGCTGCCAAGTACAAATATGAAAAGAAGCACAGTCCCATTCAGTAATATGGGCCAAAAAATTCCAAGACGCTGTCTGAGGCGTAGCATGCGTAGATAGAGTCACTTTCTTGCGCTTTGTTTCATCGTGTTGCAGCCTGCTTTTCTTGCGATGCATTGTTTGCCATGCGAAGCGACCTTCGGCGAGGCATGTAGCTAGTTCTGTATGTAGCGTAACCTGTGTTTACGAGTGAACAGGCAATATTTCAACAGAATATGCCGGATGGGAAGTGATTATTTTTGAATATCGGGTATCAATATACTCTTGGCATTGCGTGCAGGTGGGGCGCAGTAAAATTTGTTGCGTGCGCATCAATAATCTTCTGGCATTGCTGTAATTTAGCTATATGATTAAAATATAGTTTTTAATATTGATATTTATTTAAAAATAAATTTATTGTGGCAGATTGATGTTAAAAAAATTAACATGTCTGGCAATGATGCTTTGTAACACGCGGAATTACAGACACTTGAATTTTTAAGTTGTGATATGAAAAGGGATTCATTGGGCCTGATAGCTGTTGTTGCGAGAAGCGCGAGTGTCAATGACAATCCTTATCTGCATGGGTTCAAGGTTGTCAAAAAAAGTTATGACATAAATTTTTTTGCATACAAGTGGCAATTGATTGGTATGACACTATGCAATGGTTGTGGTTTGAACCGATTTATATTAATTTAAAATAATTATTTTAATAAAAAAATTAAATTAAATTGTATCTAATCTTTGAAACTAGTTGGTGAACCAGTCATTTTTGGCCTTTTTTGGTTAATCAATATTGTATGTTAAAACAATAATGTAATTTAATAATATATATTCTTATTTTTTATTGTCTTCGAATGTTAAAAGATAATAATTTTTTTCTATCTTGCCATTCATTTAAAGGCTATTTTTAATTTTACAGTTATGTGGGGTAGGATTTGCTTCTTGTAATCTATAGATATCTCGAAATATGAATAGGGTATTTTTTAGCCACTGCGTATATTGTTCTCTATACGTTGCAAGCTTGCCTATTTAATTAAGATAGCCCTTCTCGTTAATTGGGTTGACACAAATTGCATTATCGAAATAGTGTTTGTGCTGAAACCTTGTAGTTCAAAAGCTTTTTAACTTAATATATCGCGGAGACAAGATGGACGATTTTTTAAAGGGTGCTTTAGAAATATCTAAAGCGCAGGCAGGCGTGAGGGTTATGAGCGCTGAAGAAATCACAGCATATGTTCAAAAGGTAGCCGTCAGCATTCGCGCTGTGGCTATGGGCGAAGCAGCATGCGAGCCTGATTTTGACGGTGTTGTGCTTGAAGCCAGAAAGTCAATCAAGGAAAAAAGCGTTACCTGCCTTGAGTGCGGTAAGAGCTTTAAAATTTTGACTAAACGTCATCTGGCAACGCACGGCCTCACCACCGAGGAATATCTTGAAAAGTGGGGCTTCAAAAAGGGCGCGCCGCTGGCCTGCAAGGCCCTGCAACGTGAGCGCCGCAAAAAGATGAACGACATGAAACTGTGGGAACGCAGGATGAGCGCAAAGAAGTAGGCATTGGCAGATGCCTGAGTATCCTTATTGTATATCCGAATGTTCACATGCTGGTGGCAAGACTGCCTGAAACCGGGCCGTTTGGCTGGTACGACCGGGAGCATGCCTGTACGGGCGGGCCTTTTGCAATTTTTTGCCTTTTCGCACAAAGTTGCAGCTGAATCCGCACGCGACATCAGGCAGCCCTAAAGGACAAGTATTTATGAGCATTTCGGAAGCACCGCGCCGCGCTGTCTTTCTTGACAGGGACGGCACGCTGAACAGGGACACCGGCTACGTACACCGCAAACAAGACTGGCAATGGCTGCCGGGCGTTGTTGAAACGCTCAAGCGCTTCCATGCCGTGGGGTATCTGCTTGTGGTGGTGAGCAATCAGTCTGGTCTTGCCAGGGGTATGTTTGGCGAGCAAGACCTGCGTGCGCTGGAAGCCTGGATACGAGAGGATCTTGCTGCTCAAAACGCCGTGATAGATGCCTGGTATTATTGCCCGCATCTGCCAGAGATCACGGGGCCATGTGATTGCCGCAAGCCGGAACCCGGGCTGATTCTGCGTGCTGCGGCAGAGATGAATATCGACCTTGCCCGCTCATGGATGATAGGCGACCGCGTGCGCGATGTGCAGGCGGGCCTGGCGGCCGGGTGCAGCTGTGTGCTGTTGCGGCCCCCAGTTGGGGCCTACGAGAGTGACGTGCCTGTGCCAGAGGGCGTTACGGTCGTGCCGCATCTGCCCGCAGCGGGGGTACACATACTCGCGCCAGAGATGCGCGCGCACAGGCTTACAAAACTGCCAGGCGGCAGTTGCGGCGGGGCATGCCCCGGCAGAACCGCGCTGTAAGTCAAACAGCATATAAACTTTTGGGCTGCCCGTGCGGCCCTACACACAGCAGAACCACAAAGGCCCATGCCTGTCCAACCGCTGATATGCTGGTTGGGCTTGCATGGGCCTTTATATTTTGACGGGGGGCAGGCCCCCTCGCAGCTAGGTGTACTGCGGTTCGTTTTCCTTGATAATCTGAAAGGCCTTCATGGCCTTGATGGTTCCCGGCAGCCCCTGATACTTGGTAACGCCTGCTACAGTGCAGTTGAGCATGTCCTCATGGTCAGTATCAAGCACCAGAATGTCACCCACCTGCATGCGCAGCAGCTGGTTGCCTGTAATGGTGGTGCGGCCAAAGTGTACCTTCATTTCCACGGGGGTTTCGAGCAGGCGTTCTTTCAGGCGGGCCACCCAGGCGTGGTCAACTTCAAGGCGCTCGGTCTGAAAGCTGGCGTGCAGCTTTGAGCGGATAGGTTCAATGGTGGCGTAGGGCAGACAGATGATCATGGAGCCAAGAGCCGTATCCAGCTCTACCTCAAAGGTGATGACCACCACCACGTCGCTGGGCGGCACAATGGCCGCAAACTGCGGGTTGATTTCGCTGCGCACCAGTTCAAGCTTTACATCGTGTACGGGCCGCCAGGATTCTTCCATGTTTTCCAGGGCGATCTTGACAATCTTGTCCACAACGGCCTGTTCGATGCGTGTAAATTCGCGTCCTTCTACCTTGGGCTGCGAACCCGCGCCGCCAAATACGTTTTCGACCAGCGCAAAAACCAGGCGCGAATCAACAACCATAATGGCATTGCCGCGCAGGGGGTCCATCTTGAAAATGTTGATGGATGTGGGAACCGGCAGCGAGCGCATAAACTCGCCAAATTTTGTCATGTCAATGGAGATGGGGTTCAGCTCCACGCGTTTGCGCACAGAGTTTGACAAGGCATTGGTGCAAAGCCGCGAAAAACGGTCATTGACAATTTCAAGCACGGGCATACGCCCGCGAATGATGCGATCCTGGTTGGCAAGGTCAAAGGAGACAATGCCGGATTCATCTTCCTGCGTTTCCGTTTCGTTTTCGATTTCCCCGCCGGAAAGCCCGCGCAGCAGGGCATCAACTTCGTCTTGCGCCAGAACTTTATTCATGCCAGCCTCTGAACAGTCGTGAAAAAGTGTGTTGCGGTGTAAATTTTCCGCGCACGACCATGCAGTTGAAATATGCAAGATAAAGGCCAGTTTGACAAGCAGATGATGGCCTTTTGCCCCGGCTGGCGGCAACGGGGCATCCCCTGGCAATATGTGGGCAGCTTGCCTTTAACAAGGGCTTGAGGCAGGCTATTTACATGAACGTGCGTCTTTTTTCGGCCAGCGGCCATACCACTGAAACCCCGGCACAGGGCTCATTGCACACGCGGGGGCTGACTGTTTCTGCCCGTGCGGGGCAAAGCCTCTCGCACGCCATCTGGCTTTCCGGTCTGGTGCGGCCCTTGCCTCTGTGCGGAGGGCTTGGGCGCTGCGGGCGTTGCCGCGTGCGCTTTGTGCGCAATGCCCCGCCAGCACTGCCAGCGGAAGAAGCAGTTTTTAGCCAGCAGCAGCTGGCAGAGGGCTGGCGGCTGGCCTGTCGCCGTCAAGTACCCGACGCTGGGGCCGCTGCGGGTGGTGATACAGTGCTTGAGCTGGAATTGCCGCCAGAAAGCCTTGTGCCGCTGGCGGGCAACCCGCAAGCGGGCAGAGTGGCCGAGTCGCCGCCGGGGGCAAGAATACTTGTACCAGCAGAGGCTCTCACGCCGGGGGCCGGGGGCGCAGATATGCGGCCGCTGGTGCTGGCCGTTGATCTGGGCACAACCTCGCTCTGCTGGCGGGCGCTTGATGCACAGGGCAGCCCTGTTGCCGAAGGCCGCAGCCTCAACCCGCAGGCCGGGGCCGGGGCCGATGTGATGTCGCGCCTTGCCGTGGCCAGCACGCCACAGGGCCGCGAACTGCTGGCCCTGCTTGCGCGCCACGAGCTGCAAGGCATCATAGCATTTCTGCTGCATGTTGGCCTTGGGCGCGTTGACAGCATGTGCCTTGCAGCCAACACGGCCATGACCGATATTTTTCTCAACCGCGATGTGCAGGGCTTGTGTGCGGCCCCCTACAGGCTCACCCACAGCGGGGACGAAACCGCTGCCGTGCCGGATTTGCCGCCGGTCTACATTCCACCCCTGCCAGCTCCCTTTGTGGGCGGCGATGTGAGCGCCGGGCTGGCGGCCCTGCTGGATGCGGATATTCCCCGCCCCTTTGTGCTGGCCGACCTTGGCACAAACGGCGAGCTGGCCCTGGTTACAGAGGCGGGCGAACTGTGGCTGACCAGCGTGCCTCTGGGCCCCGCACTTGAAGGCATTGGGCCGGAATGCGGGCAGCTTGCCGGGCCCGGTGTGGTGACGGGTTTTTCACTTACCCCCCTGGGGCTGGCGGCGCGGTTTTATGAAAGTGCTGACAGCCGTGGCACGGCCCAGGTGGCTGCTCAAACTCGCGGGCATGACTTTGCGCACCCTGGCGGGGGCGCAGCCTGCCCTTGTGCCGCTTGCCAGCAGGCCGAAAGTGCCGTAGGGCATGGGCGGCCCCATGAACTGGCGGGCGCGGCGCGGGGCATAAGTGCCACTGGATATATTTCGCTGCTGGCCCTCTTGCTGCGCGCGGGCGTGCTGCGCGACGACGGTCAGTTTGTGGCGGTTCCGGCCATGCCTCTGGCCAGAAAGCTGGCCGCCGGTCTGGAACTGCCCGACCCCGGCGGTCTGAGTGGCAGCCAGCAGTGCGGCGCGTCTGGCGCCCGGTTGCGCCTGCCAAACGGTTTGTGGCTGGCCGCCGCAGATGTGGAAGAACTGTTGAAGGTCAAGGCGGCCTTTGCCCTTGCCCTTCATACGCTGCTGCGGGCCGCAGGCCTGCCGCTGGCAGGGCTGGCAACCCTGTGCCTGGCCGGAACGCTGGGCGAATACGTTAACCCCGACGACCTCGAAACCGTGGGTTTTGTGCCTTCTGTCCTGAGCCGCCGCATACGCGCCGTGGGCAATACGTCGCTGGACGGAGCAGCACTGCTGGCCCTTGATGCTAGCAAGGCCGCATCCCTGTCCCGCATGTGCCGCGATGCCGTGGTCATTTCTCTTGTTGATCAACCAAATTTTCACACCGAATATCTGCGCCATATGCGCTTTGGAGTTTAAATGTCTGCCAATGATGATTTTTCCCGTAATGCCGGTGGGCGTGGCCGCCGCACAGGCGAGGGTGCGGGCCAGCCGCGCCGCAAATTTGATGACCGGCCAGCGCGTCAGGACGACGCCGGTGGCCGCTGCAACGACAGGCCCGGTGACAGGCCCGGCAGAGGGTTTGCTGGCCGCAACGATGACCGCCGGGATAACCGCCGCCCTTCACGTCCGAATGACCGTCCCGGTGACCGTCGTGACGACCGCCGCCCAGCTCGCCGCGATGACCGCCCGAACGACCGCCCCGGTGACCGCCGTGACGACCGTTCTGGCGACCGCCGTTCGCCCAATGTGCCCAAAGACCGCTATGGCAGGCCCGCACTGCGGCCAGAAAAGCGCGATGGCGACAGGGCGTTTGCACCAGCGGGCCAGCGCAATGCCGACCGCCGCGATGACCGCCGCGATGACCGCCGCGACGAGCGCCCGCGCCACACCCCCCGTCCGTTCGAACTGGGGGCCTGGCCCGCTGCCAGGGCGCTTTTTCCGCCGCTTTCGGCAGAGGCCATGCGCGTTCTGGACATGCTGCCCGAAGCACTGGCAAAGGTGTGGCCGCTCAACAGCGCGCACCGGCGCACCCTGCCCGACGACATAGCCCAGCTTTCGCGCCTGCTGACCACAGAACGCGCAGGTCTTGACCGCCCGTACTGGAGTTCCCCTGCGTCCATCAGTGCGTACCTGTATTATTTCCTGCCCTGGAACCTCGTGCGCCTCACGCGGGTTCTTTCCAGCCTGCCCCTGCCCGACCCGCGCAGTGTTGCACCCCAGGGGGGCGAGGCCCTGCTGGTGGATGTGGGTTCCGGCCCTCTGACCCTGCCGCTGGCTCTCTGGCTGGCAAAGCCTGAATGGCGCTCTGCGCCTCTACGGGTGCTGGCGCTGGATACCTCGTCACAGCCGCTGGAGCTTGGCAAAACGCTGATGGAAGTTCTGGGCGAGCTCACTGGTCAGCCTGTATGGCCCGTGCGGGTGGCCCGTGCGCCTCTGGATCAGGTGGTGCGGCAGGCAGCCCCCCTGCTTTCTGGCGGCAAGGCTCGCCCCTGGCTGATCAGCGCGGCCAACGTGCTCAACGAATTGCGCTTTGGCAAAAAGCGTTCACGCGGGGCCAGCGCCATTGAGGAAGAAGACGAATTTGATTCGCTGGATAACGAGGGTGTGGATTTTGACGGCAACCCCACTGCGGAAGGCGCAGATGCGGATAAGCCCGAAGGCTGCCGCGAAGACCGGCTGGACAGTTTTCTCGAATCCCTCTCGCCCCTTTTTGACCATGTGGGAGCCGCAGGAGCAGATGCAGCCGTGGGGCCCGCACTTCTGTTTGTGGAACCTGGTACGCGCCTTGGCGGTTCCACCATCATGCGTTTGCGCCAGCTGGCGGTGGATGGCGGGCTGACCGCGCTTTCGCCCTGCACGCACCAGCTTGATTGCCCGCTGTTGCGCGGCCAGGGGGGGCGTACATGGTGTCACTTTACCTTTGTCAGCGAAGGAGCGCCCTTGTGGCTTGAAGACCTTTCGCTGGCAGCGGGCCTCGGCAAAAGCAGCCTGAGCCTGTCACCCCTGCTGCTCGCGGCCCTGCCCGATGCTGCCCCCGAATCGGGCAACGTACTGGCGACCCGGGTGCTTTCCGCGCCCTTTGTGGTTCCCGGCTTGTCGGGTAGGGCGCGCTACGGCTGCTCCTGCAAGGGTATGCTGCTGCTGGAAAATGCCGAGGCCCTTGCCTCTGGCGATGCCCTGTCAGTGACCGTTGCCGCAGGCACGCCGCGTGACCGCAAAAGCGGAGCCCTGCTGGTAAGTCCTCCGGCACGTCCCGGTGCCGACTCTGTTCTGACCCGCCGCCCAGACAGGCAGTATGGGCAGGACGGCCAGAACGGGCAGGATGGCCGTGACCGGCGCGATGACCGCGATTTTCGTGATGGCCGTGGCCGCGACAGCCGCGACAATCGTGGCGGGCGCGATAACCGTGAAGGGCGCGACAATCGTGACAACCGCGACAATCGCGACAATCGTGACAGCAGGGGCCAAAGGCCCGCTCACCACCGCAGGGACGATGACAGGCCCGCAGGCCGGGGGCAGTCTGACCGTCCGGCCCGTGCGCCCCACGGTGAGCGCCCGCAGCGCGATGACCGTAACGGACAGGGCGGGCGGCCTCCGCGTCCCCAGGGCAACGACAGGCCCCGTCGCGATGACCGTCAGGATCGCCAAGACCGCCAAGACCGCCAAGGCCGTCAGGATCGTCAGGACCGCCAAGGCCGCCAGGACAGGCAGGACAGAAACAGCCGTGGCGGCCAGGGGCGTGACTCTGGCCGTGGGCGGGATGGCGGGCAGAGCCGCGATTCTGGCCGTGGGCCAGGCCGTGACAGAAACGGCGGTCGTGAGGGTGGGCAGAGCAGACGTTCTGGCCCGCGCGGCGGCAAGCCCTAACCGGCCTTGCCTGAATGACCGTGCCGCGTGTGCGCTGCGGCTTTAGTACGCAATATGGGGGCGGGCTTTTGCCCGCCCCTTGCCATTGGCGCGGTTGTTTCGCCTCTGCCCACAAAAACGCCTGGCGGATTGCCTGTATCGTGCCGCGCCTTGCCGTTGGCTGCTCTGGCTGCTGCTCCTTTTGAGTGCCCCGCACTGTATTCTGCTTCTCAGTTCGTATCTGTCGAACAAAAAATTGTTCAAAGGGCAGACCCCCAAGGCCGCGCCACTGGCCCAAATTTTGGCGCGGGAGCAGAAGCCGCCTAGAAAAATATATAATATTGGTTATTTTTATTATTAAGTATTTTTAGTTATATTAGCATGTTAATGGTGGAATGCGGCTTTTGAGGCTCTTTTTTTTACGGCTGTTCTGTGTATACTGCCTTTTTGCCACATTCAGGCTTTGCTGGCAGATCGTTGAGGATTCTGTTTTTGGGATCTTTTTTTCTGTACCTCAGGCATCGTTGCGATGCCTTCAGACCTAACAAAGAGGCTGTTTTTCATGTTCACAATGCCCAAGAATTTGTCGCAGCCGCAGCTGAAACCCAATACGGAAGTTGTTCTGCAAAAGCGCTATCTGCGCAAGGATATGGCTGGCCGGCAAACAGAAACCCCGCGTGATCTGTTCTGGCGCGTGGCTGCCTCCATTGCCGCCGAAGAGACCAAGTACGCGCAGTCCACCTACAAGGGAGAGGATCTGGCGTGCGCTTTTTATGACCTCATGACCTCCTGGAAGTTTTTGCCCAATTCGCCCACGCTCATGAACGCGGGCACTGATCTGGGCCAGCTTTCTGCCTGTTTTGTGCTGCCGGTGGGCGATTCCATCGAAGAAATTTTTGACGCGGTCAAATACGCGGCCATGATCCACAAGTCGGGCGGCGGAACGGGCTTTTCCTTTTCGCGTCTGCGGCCCAAGGACAGCCGCGTGGGCTCCACCGGCGGCGTGGCCTCCGGCCCGGTGTCTTTTTTGCGCATTTTCAACACTGCCACAGAGCAGGTAAAGCAGGGCGGCACAAGGCGCGGGGCCAATATGGGCATTCTGCGCGTAGACCATCCCGATATCCTTGAATTTATCCGCGCCAAGGAAAAAGAAGGCGAGTTTAACAACTTCAATCTTTCCGTGGGCCTGACAGAAGTTTTCATGCGCGCCGTTGAAAACGACGAGCACTATGATCTTGTGGCCCCCAATTCTGGCGAAGTGATAAACCGCCTGCGGGCGCGCGAAATTTTTGAGATGCTGGTCAAGAAAGCCTGGCAGTCGGGCGATCCGGGCATTGTCTTTCTTGACCGCATCAACCGCGACAATCCCACCCCCGACCAGGGCGAGATAGAATCCACCAACCCTTGCGGCGAGCAGCCCCTGTTGCCCTATGAGGCCTGCAACCTGGGGTCCATCAACCTCTCATGTTTTTATATTGCCGGTCACAACGGTGGGGCCGACCCGGCACGCGATGGTATTGACTGGGCCGAACTCAAACGCGTGGTGCATCTGGCCGTGCGTTTTCTCGACAATGTCATCGACGCCTCGCGTTTTCCGCTGGACAGCATCACCGAAACCGTGCGCAAAAACCGCAAGATTGGTCTTGGCGTCATGGGTTTTGCCGATCTGCTCTATCAGCTTGAGGTGGCCTATGATTCGCAGCAGGGCATTGAGCTTGGCGAGCGCATCATGGCCTTTATTCAGGAAGAAGGGCACAAGGCCTCTGCCCAGTTGGCGGCAGAGCGCGGGGCCTTCCCGGCCTACGCCACCTCGGTCTATGCCAAAAAGAAACTTGGTCCCTACCGCAATGCCACGGTAACCACCATTGCGCCCACGGGTACGCTTTCCATCATTGCGGGGTGCTCATCGGGCGTGGAGCCCCTGTTTGCCCTGTGCTTTACCCGCAATATTCTTGACGGCGAGCGCCTCGTTGAGGTGAACCCGTACTTTGAGGCCGCTTTGGCCGAGGCCGGGCTGTTCAGCCACGAGCTTATGGATGCCGTGGTGGCCAAGGGTTCCATTCAGGAAATGGACTACCTGCCCGCCTCCCTGCGCAAGGTTTTTGTAACTGCCATGGACATTGCCCCGGTGTGGCATTTGCGCATGCAGGCTGCCTTTCAGCGGCATACCGACAATGCCGTGTCAAAAACGGTCAATCTCACCAACAGCGCAACAGAACAGGATATTTTTGATATTTACTGGCTGGCGTACAAGGAAGGCTGCAAGGGCGTTACCGTGTACCGCGACGGCTGCAAGAGTATTCAGGTGTTGGCCACGGGCGAAGGCCAAAAGAAAATGGACGGAGAAACCGGCGCGGCTTCCGCCACGGCATCCGGCCCGTCATCTGCGGCACAGGCTGGTGCGGGCGTGCGCAAGCGTCCCGACATGGTGTGGGGCTTTACGCAAAAGGTTCCCACCGGGCTTGGGGCCATGTACCTTACCGTCAACGAAGTGGACGGCAAACCCTTTGAGGTGTTTGCCACCATTGGCAAATCCGGGCGTTCCATCACGGCCAAGGCCGAAGCCATTGGCCGCCTGGTGTCGCTGGCCCTGCGCTCTGGCGTACACGTGCGCGATGTGGTTGCCCAGATCAAGGGCATCGGCGGCGAACACCCCGTATTTCGCGGCAAGGGCCTGCTGCTCTCCATTCCCGACGCCATCGCCTGGGTGCTGGAAAAGCGCTACCTCAAGGACGAGCACATCAGCGATGTCAACGATCTGCAAGCCCAGAACTGTCCGGAATGCGGCGAACCCCTTGTGTTTCAGGAAGGCTGCCTGATCTGCCCCGGCTGCGGTTTTTCACGCTGCGGCTAAGGGCTATGCCGACCGGCAGCGGGCTTGTGGCGGGGCAGACTTGCCCCTAAGCTGTCTGTGCCGCTGACTATTCCTGGTGGTGCAAGACAAGCAGCAGCTGCTTCAGTAATATCCTTGCGGGGAGGGGTGCTCTTTTGTACAAGAGATTCCTCCCCGCAGTATTTTTTTACCAGACGGTTCGCACATGAAATGGATTACGCATCAGGCCACTGCCGTGGCAGCAGCGCTGGCGCTGCATCTGCCCCTTGGCGGCGTTGCCGCCGCCTGCGCGGGGGCCGTGCTGCCCGATGTGCTTGATCAGCGCATGGCCGGGCTTGCACCCACCCGCAGGGGCCAGCAAAAGATATTCAATGCCATACACCGGGGAACCACGCACTGGTTCGGCTGGTGGCTGGCCGTATGCGTGGCGGCACTGGTGCTGCCGCCAGCCAGCCTTGGCACGCTGGGGCGCGATGCCCTGCTGGGCCTGGGGTTTGGCGGGCTAAGCCATGTGCTGCTGGATATGCTTACGCCTTCGGGCGTGCCGCTGACGCCCTTTTCTCGGCAGAACAAGATTTCGCTCAAGCTGTGCTCCACGGGCAGTTTGGGTGAGTACTGTTTTCTGGCCTGCGTGGTGGGCCTGACCGGGCTGTTCTATCACGATGACCTGTTGCGGCTCACGCACAAGCTGGCCCGCACGCACCTTTTTTAACCACGCGGCCTGCCGCCCTTGTGGCGGCTGCGCTCTGCCGCAGCAACCGGGCGGATGATGCTGGTCAAAATTCTTCTTACGCCCCTGCTTATCCTGCTTTGCCTGCTGGTGGCCCGCCGCTGGGGGGCTTTTGTGGGTGGGGTGATTGCAGGCCTGCCGCTCATTTCCGGCCCGGTTTCGTTCTTTCTTACACTGGAACAGGGCGCGGTTTTTTCTGCAGCTGCCTCGTTCAACACCCTGCTGGGCGTACTGGCCTGCACGGCAACGGCCCTCATCTATCCCTGGCTGGCAGCTTTGGGCCTGCCCTGGTATGTGGCCCTGCCCGTGGCCCTGTGCGGATTTTTTGGCGGCGGCTGGGGTGTGCTGCATCTGGGTATCACTGCACTGTGGGCGGTGATTTTGTCTTCACTCGCTCCGGCACTTGTGCTGGCCTGCCTGCCCACGGTTGTGGCCCCGGCCAGACGCGGCCACGCCATGTCGGCCTGGGTGCGCGTACCCGTGCAGATGGCCTGCGGGGCGGGGCTTGTTTTTGCAGTGACGGAAGCCGCCCACTGGCTTGGCCCCGGCTGGAGCGGAGTGCTCATGTTTTTTCCCGTCATGGTCTGTTCCATCGTGCCCTTTGCCCACGCAACACTGGGGGCAGCGGCGGTGGTGAGCATTTTTCGCGGCATCATGGCGGGCTGGTTTGGCTGCATAGCCTTTGCCGTGGTGGTGATGACAGGGGTTGAACATCTGCCCCTGTGGCTGTGTTACAGCCTTGCATCGGGCGCGGCTCTGCTGGCGGGAGCGGTGATTTCCCTGCTGGAGCGGCGCTTGCAGCAGTGGCAGGCCGCCCGGCAGGTCAGATAGTTTCGGGGGATTGGATCAGGCCGTGCCCCGTCTGCGGCGCAACCGTTGCAACACTGGCTCCAGCGTTTCGGGGGCGCACTTCCAGGCAATGGGCAGGAAGAGGGCCGCAAAGGCGCACCCCCCAAGCATCAGCACCACACAGGCCTTGAGAATGGGCGTCAGCGTCAAGGAACGCATGCAGACCTCTGAAATCCACCAGCCAGCAGCGGTGGCGGGCAGGCTGCAAAAGATCACCCGCAGGCCCAGCCCGGTCAGGCCAGCAAACGCCTCGCAGCCGTGGCGGCGAATCCATATGCCCACCAGCCACAACACGTAGAGGCTCACGCTCAGGCCCGAAAGGGCGGCGATGGCCCAAGCCCCGTGTGGCACAGCCCACCAGTAATAGATGGGTATGCACAGGGCAGTCATGACACTGCCGGTTACCGCCGGGGTAATGGTGTCGCCGTGCGCGTAATAGGCGCGTACCAGCACCATGTAGACAATCCAGAAGGGCGTGGCGGCCAGCATGATGCGCGTGAGCGGCAGGGTTGCCAGCGTGTCGGCAGGGCTGAAGCGCCCGCCCTGAAAAATGACACCAAGAATGGGCCAGCTGGTGGCCGCCATGCAGAAAGCACAGGGAATGATAAGCGCCACGCTGGCCCGCAGCGCCGTGCGCAGTGTGGCGTTGAAGCGCTCTGTTTCGCCCTGTGCCAGCAGCGACACCAAAAAAGGATATGAGGCCACGGCGGCGGCCTGGCCCACCAGCCCCACGGGAACCTGGGTTATACGCCGTGCGTAGTTGAGCAGGCTCACCGCGCCGTCACCGGCCAGACTGCCGAAAACCCGCAAAAATTGTTCGTCCAGCATCATGATGGTCTGCCCCAGCATGAGGGGCAGGGCCGTGAGCAAAAATTTGCCCATGAGCGGATGCCGCCAGACCATGCGCATGCGCAGACCCTGCTGCGCTGCCACCCGCAGGGGCAGCACAAACGTACCAAGGGCCGCGCCAAGGGTGACGCCCACGCAATAGCCGGTCATGCCGTCCATGTGAGCCAGCAGCCATGCGGGCAGGGCAGTTTGCGCCGCCTGTGTGGCTGCCAGCCAGGGCAGCAGCAGGCCCACGGCAATGATGGCCCCGTTGTAGATGAGCGGGGCCAGCGCCGGAACACGGAACTGACGCCGCATGAACAGCAGTGCCGTCACGCACGCCCCGCACAAAAAGAATATCTGGGCGGGCAGGATAATGCGCATGAAAAAGGCCAGTCGCAGCCATTGCTCCGGCGTAAAGCCGGGGGCCACCAGCCGCGCCAGCAATGGCGCACAGGCCATGCCGCCGATGGTCAGCAGGGTTGAGGCGGCAGTCATCCAGCAGAAAACGCACGAAAAAAATCCCCAGGCATCGGCCTCATCCTCCTGAAACCTGCGGGTCAGCAGGGGGATGATGGTGATGGACATAAAGCCGCCAGCCAGAAGATAATTGATGATATCGGGCACCACAAAGGCGGCAAAATACATGTCTGATTCGCCGCCCGCGCCAAACTGCCACGATATGATCTTGTCGCGCGCAAGGCCCATGAGGCGCGAGAGAATGGTGCTGGCCGCCAGTATGAGGGCGGCTGCCCCCATGCGTTGCCGGGCTGTGAGCAGCGCCATCAGCGGCCCCGCTTTTTGCCGGTACGACCGCCAGAGCCTTTGGAGCCAGAGCTTGTGCCGCCAGCCTTGCCGCCATACCCTGTTCCGCCGCCACGGCGGCTGGATTTGCCCTTGCCAGCGCCCTTGCCGCCCCCCTTGCCGGACTCGTCACCGGGCGAGGTGATCTTCCAGCCAGAACGTGAACCGCCAGCACTGCCGGCACGGCCCTGTTTTGCACCGCCCTTGTGGGCAGGCTTGCGGGAAGGTGCGCGGGAAGCTTTGCCTCGGCCGCGCCAGTTGCCCTGGGCCGCCTTGGGCAGTTCCAGCGGCATGAGGCGAATTTCAAGCCTGCCAAGGTTCACGTCGGCCAGGGCCACCTCAAGGCTCTGTCCCATACGCCACATGACGCCGGAGCGTTGGCCCACCAGGCTCATGGTGTGCGGGTCAAAGTCGTACCAGTCGTCGCCAAGGTCATCAATGCGGATCATTCCCTCCACGGGCATGTCGGCCAGCTCCACAAAGATACCAAAGTCGGTAACTCCGGCCACCATGCCCTTGAAGTGCTCGCCCACGCGGGGTAGCAGGGCAAGGCAGCCCATGCGGCGGTCCATCTCGCGTTCGCAGGCCATGGCCGCGCGTTCGCGCCGGTTGATCTGGTCGCCGATGCGCAGCAGCTTCTGCCCGGCGGGCAGCGCACCAACGCCAATGCCCAGGGCGGTTTTGAGTGCCCGGTGGGTCAGCAGGTCGGCATAGCGGCGTATGGGCGAGGTAAAGTGGCAGTATGCCTGCGAGGCAAGGCCAAAGTGCCCCTCGTTAAAGGGCTGGTAGCGCGCCTGGGGCATGGCCCGCAGGCAGAGGCGGTTGACCAGGAATTCCATGTCCGTACCCTGAACGCGGGCAAGTATGCCCTGCATTGCTGCGGCATCGGGGCGGGGGGGCAGGTCTTCCATGCCCACGCCTGCAAGGGTGTCAAAAAGGCTTTCGAGCCGTTCCGGGTCGGGCAGGGGGTGTACCCGGTACAAAAAGGGCATGCCCACATCGCGCAGATAGCGCGCCACGGCCTCGTTGGCCGCGATCATGAATTCTTCAATAAGCCTGTGGGCATCGTGGCGCATGCGGTGGCCCATCCAGACCACGCGCCCGGCTTCGTCCAGGCGGCTGTCTGCCTCGGGCAGATCAAAATCGAGGCTGCCGCGCTGGCGGCGGGCATCGCGCAGGGCCGCATACAGGGCAAAGGCCTTTTGCAGCATGCCGTACACTTCTTCACCACGCGGGTTTTCGCGCAGGGTGGCAAGGGCGGCGGCATCGTTGTCGAGCATGCAGGCCTTGACCTGATCGTAGGTCAGCCGCGCTGCGGAGCGCATGACTATCTGCGCAAAACGCGGCTTGCCGGGCTTGCCCTGTGCCGTGAAAGGAATTTCTGCCAGCATGGCCAGCCGGTCTACATCGGGGCGCAGGCTGCACAGGCCGTTGGAAAGTACCTCTGGCAGCATGGGCTCGACCGATTTGGGGAAATACCACGAATTGCCGCGCGCGAGGGCCTCGGCATCCAGAGCGCCCGTGCTGCCGCTGCCGCGAGGGCGCACATAGTGGCTCACATCGGCAATGGCCACACGCAGCAGCCAGCCGCCGCCGGGGAGGTCTTCGACCTGCACGGCATCGTCAAAATCGCGGGCATCGGCGCCGTCAATGGTCACCAGGGGCAGATGGCGCACGTCCTCGCGGTCGTGCGTGTCCTGTGCCGTGGGGCCCTCGGGCAGCTGCTGGGCTTCTGCCAGCACGCCAGCAGGGAAATCGCGCGGTACTTCGTGGTTGAGCTTTACAAGCTCCTCCTGCACGGCCACATCGTCCTCGCGCCCATAGTCGCCCACAATACGGGCTGACCACAAATCAGAGGCCAGCCGCTGCTGCGGGGCCAGCAAAACCAGCGTGCCGGGCTGGGGTGGCGTATCGCCCGCTGCCAGCTCCACGCTGAAATTCACGTTCAGCCGGGCATCTGCCGGGCGGCAAAACAGCGTATTGCCCGTGCGGTGCGCCGCGTGGGCGGGAATTTCGGCAAGGCCGCGTTCAACCACCTCGATAATCCGGCCTTCGGGCGAGGGGCCACGGGCCGCTCCGGGGCTGAGTGCCACGCGCACAATATCCTGATGCCAGGCCTCGCCGGTTTGCGCGGCGGGAATATACACATCGCGCGCGCCGGTGAATTCCAGTCTGCTGTCGCGGCTGTTTTCGCCATCGTTCACGGGGCGCATGGGCGTGACAAAGCCCCCGCCGTCGCGCAACGAGCTGAAGCGTCCCACAATGTGTTTGAGGGCCTCGGGGCGCGCCCACAGGCCGCCGCGCAGGCGCAGCAGACGGCCCTGATCGGCAAGCCCGGTCAGCATGGCCTCAAGGTCGCCCTTGGCCCGGCGGGCAAGGCCCATGATGCGCAAAATTCCGTCCACGCGCATGGGGCGCGACTGGGCCGCAAGGGCATCCAGCAGTTCATCGCGCGAGGGGAAACCGGGATTGTGGGGGGAAGAGCCGAACGCTCCGCGTTGGGATTTTTTCTTTTTCATAGGGTTCCGTAGGGCGAAAAAAGGGGGCAAAAGGCCTGGCCTTTCGCCCCCGATCGCTCAAATTTCAGGCTGCGTTGGCGCAGTACCGCATCACTCGCGGTTGCCGCCGAAGAGGCGCAGCAGCATGAGGAAAAGGTTGATGAAATCAAGGTACAGGGTCAGCGCACCAAGAATGGCACCACGGCGCACGGCGGTTCCGTCCTCAAGGGGGGCGTTTTCGCCAAACTGGCGCAGCTTCTGGGTGTCATAGGCGGTCAGGCCGGTAAAGATGAGCACGCCCAGGCAGCTGATGATAAAGTCCATCATGCTGCTCTTGAGGAAGATGTTCACCACCGAGGCAATGACAATGCCGATGAGGCCCATGAACAGAAAGCTGCCCATGGCCGTAAGGTCGCGCTTGGTCACGGTGCCGTAAACCGACATGGCCAGAAACGTGCCTGTGGTCACCAGAAAGGCGTTGGCAATGGACGCGATGGGGTAGACCACAAAAATGGACGAAAGCGTTGCGCCGGTTACTGCCGAATACAGCAGGAACAGGCCCGTGGCCATGCCGCCAGACATTTTGTGAACCGCCGCCGAAAGGGCGATGACAAGACCAAACTGGGCCACCAGCATAAGAACGAGCACGATCATGTTGCCAAAAATGGCAGCCTGCACGGCAGGCGAACTGGCAACTGCGTAGGCAACCACGGTGGTTACTGCAAGACCGGCTGTCATCCACTGGTACACCTGACGCATGTAAATGGAAGCGACGCTGCTGGCGGCGCTTTGAGCAACACTGCGGCTATACGACATCATATCCTCCGAAAAGTCATTGAAGGCGTTCAGCCCTTTTGGCGGCTGCGGCTCCGAGCCGCAGTGCCGTCTTCGGGCCTGAAGTTTGTCTTCTGCCTTTAAGTATAATAACGGCAGCGCCATTTAGCAAGGCCCGTAAGGGCAAAGTTCGGCTGCGATCATTTGTTGCGGCCACTTGCTGCGGCCATGGGCGGGCGGCGCAGCCCAGGCCGCCCTTGCTGCACAGCGGCCCCCGTGCTACCGTGCGCCCTGCCGGGGAACGCCCGGCACACCATACAGTGAGGAGTGCTTTATGAAATCATTTCGCATATTTTTTCGTGCGCTTACCGTGACTCTTTGCCTCGGAGCCGTGCTCGCTCTGGCCGGTCAGGCCCAGGCCTCCGATCCAGACCCCGCCGTAAAGCTCGAGACCAGCCTGGGCGACATTGTGGTGCGCCTTGATTCGCGCAAGGCCCCCATCAGTACGGCCAACTTTGTGCAGTATGTCAAATCCGGCTTCTATGACGGCACGGTTTTTCACCGCGTTATCAAAAACTTTATGATTCAGGGCGGCGGCATGACTGCCGATTTGAAGCAGAAGTCCACCCGCGCCTCCATCCGCAACGAAGCCGACAACGGCCTGAAGAACAAGAAGTACACCATTGCCATGGCCCGCACTGGCGAGCCTCACTCGGCCTCTTCGCAGTTCTTCATCAATACCAAGGACAACGACTTCCTCGACTTCAAGAGCCAGACCCCCCAGGGCTGGGGCTATGCCGTTTTTGGCAAGGTTATCAAGGGGCAGGAAGTGGTAGACAAGATCGCCGCCGTGCAGACCGGCAAAAAGGGCTACTACGACGACGTGCCCATGGAAACCGTGGTCATCAAGAAGGCCGTGATTGTGGAATAGAATTTGGTGACAAGGTAGCCTGCCCTCCAGGAATAATTGCGTGTCGCCTTGGTTTGCTGCCCTTCGTTTGTTTTTTAGGCCCTGTGAATATCACGGGGCCTTTATTTTTGTAGAAATATGTAGTTGTCTGTTTGGCGGACATCATAATCAACACCAGTGAGGGCGGCACTTTCGTATGCCAGGTTTTACGTGTGTGTAGTTTTAGGTCGATTCACCGAGCATCTCAGCGAGTGTTGTGGAAAGATTGCAATCTGTTCTCTTTGCATATGTCGAAGTGCGGTTAATATCTGTCAGTAATGGACGTTAGTTGTGATTTTTTTATGTGATGGGAAAGATGTCACATCGCAAGGAGAAGTATTATTGGGTGGGAGGAATATATTTTAATGCCATTTTTTAGTTGCAAAATGTATTTTTAGTGGGCTATCTTTGCAGGGACACAATTGTCATAAAAAATATTGCATTGTTGGGTAGATATTTTTTTGAGCTACTTTTGAGGGCTCCCATAATCGTTTTTAGAACATTTGTGATCGCTGGTGATAACTGTTTAGTGGGAAAATCTCTTATAAAAAATACACAGAAAAGGTGAAGTGGAAGGGATTGTATGGAAATTGGAATTTATATTGCGGCATCTATATGTGTATTGATGATAGTAGGCTGCGTGGTGTGGAAAAAAAGCAAGAAAGCTGCAATCGCTGAATCTGTTCACAGTGCGAACACTCAAGTCGAAAAATCGACTGTAACGGTGGAAGATAAAGAACAATGTGCAGTTCAATCTGTTCAGGTGTCTGATGACACAATTGTTGATAGTAGCTGTGAATTTGAAATTGTTGATGAAAATGGTAGATCTGTAATCAAAGCTACTGAACTTTCAGAAATGCCACAGAGAGCATACAATATAGTGTCTTCTGAAAGCGCTATCAATCGAGTACAGCACATGGCTGCGGATTTATTTAAAGGTTTTGTAGGCATCCCTAATAAAACTGTTTCAGTTATGTTTAAGCCGGAAATACAAAAAGGTTTATCGAACGGAACATACACATTGCTGCGGACAAATGGTGGGGAAAGTTTGTGTGATGCTATTGATTCTTCTGGAAAAATTGTTGGCAAAGGGCGCATGATCCAGGGCGGCAGAGCCAGCAAAATTGCAGCAGGAGCGTTCCAGCTGGTTAGCATTGCAGTGGCCCAATCTCATTTGAATGATATTGAGAAAAGTTTGACTGATATTAAAGCTTCTCTTACAGAAATTATTGAGCGTCAGGAAAATGAGGATAAATCCAAAATTACTGGAGCTTATGATTATCTTGCTGAAATTGCGATGTTTATGAAAGAGTTACGGTGCCCCGAGGAACTTTCGCAGCAAAAAAGGAATGTGATTGAATCGTTAATCAAAGATTCATATGCATGGCGTAATAAATTGGAAGAAGATGCACATTCGTTAATCAGGCAGATAGGCGAACTCAAGGATTTGGATACGTTTGGGACTGGATCCACCTACGAGCAGCTCAAAGTATTGATGGGTAAGTTTGAACCACTGCTCAAAAGGCGTAAACTCTTACTTAATTTCTGCACTGCAATAAATTTTGTTACAGCATACATTAATCCTTCTCATCTGGAATTTTCAAAAGCCAAACCCAACGAGGGTGAGTGGCAGAAGATTGTCAAAGAGTTTTCAGAGGTTACAAAGGTAAAAGTGTCGGTGCTTCTTTCTAAATCTGTTTGGAATTCCTCGGAAACCTTGGAATTGCGTAAAGACAAAATTCAATCGATTTCAGCTAATTGTGAAAGAGCCGCAAATGATTTGCAGCAGCTTTTTGCGAAGACTCAAAAAGAACTAGCAATGAGTTTAAACTCATTTATCTCACGTGATGGAAGTGTTCAGGTTGCCATGTCTTTCGATAGTTCTGGCCAGGTCGAACAATTCGCTATACTTTAAGCGAAGTTGGGGTGTCATGCCATTTGGTGAGGGGAAGGTAAGTTTTAGACCTGACAATTTGATAATCCATTTTTTGTGTGTGTGGGGCTGAGCCCCCCTTTTTTGTCCAGGCAGGCGATGTCATCAATCATTTTCCATGGCTTCAGTGGCAGTAACTATCGTGGCGTCGCTTATATCACGGCTCGTTTCGTACATGTTGCCCCAGGTCTTGAGCGATTCCATGATGGGCACAAGCGATGCCCCAAGCGGCGTGAGCGCGTAGTCCACCCGTGGGGGAACCGTGCCGTAAACCTTGCGGCTTACGAGGCCGTCGTCTTCCAGCTCGCGCAGTTGTCGTACCAGCATGCGCTCGCTGATTTCTGGCAGGGCGCGGCGCAACTGGCCAAAGCGAATGACCTCCTGCAACGAAAGAAAATAAATGACCAGCAGCTTCCACTTGCCGCCAATGAGCTGCAAGGTGAGCTCAAAGTGGCAGCGGTAATTGCCCTGAACGGGCGGGCAGTTGGGGATGTTTTCCATCGGGGTTCCTGTGTCTTTAATACTATACTTTTTGTTAGTACCAGCTACAGATGTTACAATATGATTTTTTTATCAGTACTTCAACTTTTGCAGATAAACGGTATCATGTGCGCAAAACTATCCATCAGGAGATGCGCATGAAGGTACTGGCCATAAACGGAAGCCCCAGAAAAAACGGCAACACGGCACTATTGCTGAATACGGCGCTTGAACCCCTTAAACAGGCGGGTTGGGAAACGGAACTTGTACAGCTTGGCGGCAAAAAAATTCAGGGCTGCCGGGGCTGTGGAAAATGTGCGGAGCTCAAAAATGGCCGCTGCGTTTTTGACAACGACCTACTCAACGAGCTTTTGCAAAAAATGCTGGCTGCGGATGCCATGATTCTGGGCACGCCCTGCTACTTCACAGACATGACGGCAGAGCTGAAGGCGCTGGTGGACCGCGCGGGCTATGTGGCCTATGTGAACGGTGGGCTGTTTCAGGGCAAGATTGGCGCGGCGGTGGTGGCCGCCGGCAGGGCAGGGGCCACCCACGCCTATGACAGCATCAACCACATGTTTTTGATGTCCAAGATGCTCGTGCCCGGTTCAACCTACTGGAACCTTGGCTACGGCCATGCGGAAGGATCGGTGCAGCAGGACAGCTTTGCGTTGGACAACATGCGTCAGCTTGGCCGCGCCATGGACTGGCTGGGCAAGGCGGTTGCACCGCACATGGCAAGCTACCCCGCCGAGTAAGCGGCTAAAAAAGGGATACGGCTGTGCGCCTGTTTGTGGGCCACGGTATGACAGGCTGTGAAAATCACAGCGAGAAGGGGAAAGAGGGTGGGCTGGGAGGCGGCCTACTTGCCAGCCAGGGCGGCAAAGCGGCGCACGGTCAGATGGCACACGGCCACGGCCAGCGCGTCCGATGTGTCCAGCGCCCAGTTGGCGTTTTTGACGTTGAGCAGGCGCTGCACCATAAAGGCCACCTGTTCTTTTTCTGCCCGGCCTGTCCCCACCAGGGATTTTTTGACAAGCGTGGGTTCATAATCGCTGATGGAAAGGCCGTGCGCCGCGCAGGCGGCCACGGCCACACCCCGCGCCTGCCCAAGCTTGAGGGCCGAAGCTGCGTTTTTGGCGGTAAAAACCTGCTCGATGGCGGCTTCTTCAGGATTGAGGCGGGCCAGAATGCCCGAAAGCTCGTGGTAGATGCGGGCGAGGCGGTCAGAAAATTCCTTTCCCGCCGAGGCAGTGCGCACCACGCCGCAATCCACCAGTTGCAGCACACCAGAAACTTCGCGCACCACACCCCAGCCGGTGCGTTGCGAGCCGGGGTCTATGCCGATGACCGTTACAGCCTGCATGGCACGCTAGAGCAGAAACGAGGTAACAATGTAGTCTGCCGCAAGAATCAGCACGCACGAGATAACCACGGCAGAGGTGGTGGCGTTGCCCACGGCCTCCGGCCCCACGCTGTCGCGCCGTTTGTTGGTGTAGTAGCCCTGACGGCAGCAGATGGTGGTGACCAGCAGGCCAAAAAGTATGGCCTTGATAAAGCCACCGTTCACGTCGGTTGCGGTAACGGAGCTGGTGATGCGGTAAAAGTACGCACCCTCGTTGATGCCCAGCATGAGCACGCCGGTAAGGTAGCCGCCGATGATGCCGATAACGTCAAATACGGCCGTGAGCAGCGGAAAGGCGATGAGTGAGGCCAGCAGGCGCGGGCTGACCAGATAGCCCATGGAATTGATGTCCATGACATCCAGCGCGTCGATCTGGTCGGTAATGCGCATGACGCCGATTTCTGCGGTCATGGAGGAACCGGCGCGGCCCGTAAGCATGATGGCCGTAAGCACCGGCCCAAGCTCGCGGATAAGAGTCAGCGAAACCGCCGAGCCCAGCATACCCACCGAGCCGAATTTCACCAGGGTGTAGTAGCCCTGAAGACCAAGCACCATGCCGCAGAACACGCCGATCAACATGATGAGAAACAGCGATTTTGATCCGATAACGTAGAGCTGCTGCATCGTGCGCGGAAAAATCTTGGCGCTGGCAAATATCTGCGCCAGCCCGCTGAACATGAACAGGGCAGTGCCGCCCAGAGCGTCTATGCCGTGCAGGCAGGGGCTGCCTAGCTTGCGCAAAAAATTGCCAAAGGATTCTGTTACGGTCATGCTGTGCCTCAACGCCCGGCTTTTTGCGGTTTGGTGGAAACCGGCTTTTGCGAAACCATGATTGGCACGCCAAGCTTCATGTGGCGCAGGTCTTCACGCAGGTTGAAGGCATCGTCTTCCGTGCCGCGCAGATTCACCATAACCAGAACAAGCTTGCCGTTTTTCTGGGTGCGCGTGTGCAGGCCCTTGCCTTCAAGGCGGGTGCGCAGCTTGTCGGCGTCTTCGTCTGATTTGAAAGCCGCCACCTGATACACATAGTCAAACTGCGGGCCGGTTTTGGCCGGGGCTGGCTTGGCGGCCTGTGCTGTGCCAGCCTGTGCGCCCGGTTGAGCGCCCTGCTGGTTGGCCCCAGGTTTGATGCCCCAGGCAGCCATGCCGTTGGCCGAAGGCTGGGAAAAAGGGTAGGCCGGAGCCTGCTGCTGGCCCGGCTGCGGCTGTGCGGCAGCTTTTTGCCCCTTGGCATCGGCGGGCTTGCCGGGCTGCGCAGGTGCGGCAGCAGCGGGGGCGGCGTTATCCGCACCGGGGGCGGCGGTTTGCCCCTCGGCATTTTCCGCCACGGCAGGCGCATCGGGCGCGGGCGCTTCTGGCTGCGCGGCCTTGCCCTTGGGCGCGGCCGTGTCTTTGGAAATCATGCTGGTCATCTGTTCCACGCGGGTTTCAGGGTTTTGTCCGCGTCCGACCATAAAGCCCATAAAAAACGACCAGCCCACCGCCACCGCCAGAATTGTTCCCAGCAGAGCGGCCATTGGCCCCGAAAGGCGGATTACAAAGCGGCGTTTCTCGCCCGCAGGCGGGGAAACGACAGACTTGCGGGGTTTGCGTAAGGGGGCGGCCATTCTGTATCCTCCGTCGTGGGCCACAGGCCTTTGTATTCTGCCTGCGCAAGGCGCACTCTGTAAAGGTGGCGGGTGTCCGCGCCCTGGCAAAATGCGCCTTGCGGCAGATAAAAAGCCTTGATGGGCTCACGCCGAGTGTTCGACGTTTGTGCAGTCAGCGGGGCATACCCGCTGAAGCCGGTTGCTGGCAGTGCTGGGCTGCCTACATGCTTTCGGGGGCGCTTACGCCAAGCACGTCCAGACCGTTGCGCAGCACCTGACCGATGGAACGCAAAAGGGCAAGGCGGGCCAGGGTGCGCGGCGCGTCGTCGGCCAGCAACACCTGGTGCTTTGCGTAGTAGCTGTGCAGCTGCCCGGCCAGTTCCGTAAGATAGGTGCTCACATGGTGTACGGCGAGCGACTTGGCGGCAGAGGCCAGCATGTCTTCAAACGTGGCGGCCTTGCGCAGCAGGGCCATGTCTTCGGGCGTGTCGAGCCCGTGCAGCAGATCGGCATCGGCCCTGGCAGGCAGCACAAAACCGCGTTCCTCGGCCCTGCGCAGCACGGCGCAGATGCGCGCGTGGGCGTACTGCACATAGTACACGGGGTTGTCGAGGCTGCGCTGCTTGGCAAGCTCAAGGTCAAAGTCGAGGGGGCTGTCGCTCTTGCGCGAAAGAAACATGAAACGCGCCGCGTCAACGCCCACTTCCTTGATAACGTCGGCCAGGGTTTCAAACGTGCCCGCGCGGGTGGACATGCTTACGGGCTGACCCTCGCGCAGCAGATTGACCAGCTGGATGAGCACCACGTCAAAGCTGTCCTGCGTTTTGCCCATGGCCGTTATGGCCGCACGCATGCGCGGAATGTAGCCGTGGTGGTCGGCTCCCCAGATGTCGATGAGCCAGTCGTAGCCACGCTGGAACTTGTCGTGGTGGTAGGCGATGTCTGAGGCAAAGTAGGTCAGGCTGCCGTCCGACTTGCGCAGCACGCGGTTTTTGTCGTCGCCCAGATTTTCGGTGGCAAACCAGTAGGCATTGTCTTTTTTATAGGTATGCCCCGCGTCATCAAGAGCCTTGAAGGCAGAGGCCACGGCCCCGCCTTCCACCAGGGTTTTTTCAGAAAACCAGCGCTGGTGCTCCACACGAAATTCGTTGAGGTCATCCTTGATGCCGTTGAGAATGTCGTTCATGGCCTTGTCGTAGCACACGTCCTGACCCTGGGCGTCGGGCATCTGCACAAGGGCGGGGTTGGCATCGAGCATTTCGCGGGCGATGTCGATGATGTAGTCGCCCTTGTAGTAGTCTTCGGGCCAGGTGACGGGCATTCCGGCCAGTTCCTTGGCGCGCAGCCACACAGAAAGGCCCAGCAGGCGCATCTGGCGACCGGCATCGTTGATATAGTATTCGGTGTTTACGTCGTAGCCAGCCACGCGCAGCAGGCGGGCAAGGCTGTCGCCCACGGCAGCGCCGCGCCCGTGGCCCACATGCAGGGGGCCGGTGGGGTTGGCCGAAACGTATTCAACCAGCACCTTTTTGCCAGCGCCGCCCGTGCTCTTGCCGTAGTCGGCGGCGGCGGATTCAATGTCCACCACCGTGTTGCGCCAAAAATCCTGCGTGAAGGTCACGTTGCAAAAACCGGGGCCAGCGGCCTCGGCATGGGCCACATCGGGGCAACGCTCCACAAGCTTCTGGGCAAATTTTTGCGCCAGTTCGCGGGGGTTGGCCTTGGCCTCCTTGGCCAGCAGCATGGCAGAGTTCACAGAAAGATCGCCGTGCTTGGGGTCGCGGGGCGGCTCGATGACGGTTTTGACGGGCCAGGCAAGGCCTTCTTCTTCAATAATGCCCTTCAGGGCCGTGCGCAGGGTGTCGATGGCGCGCATAGTGCTGGTGTCCTTTTATGCAACGGTTGCGGCAATATGCCTGTGGTGGCCGGGGCAAAGCCGCCGGAAACCCCGTTTCGGGTTCATGCGCCGCCTGTTGGCGGCCAGTGCCGCCCAGGGCGCATGAAGAAAAATGTTGTATGAAAAATGTGGGAGAAAGCCGCAACCACTGCGGCTGCCTCCCCAAATGTTCTGCCAGGAATGTATATGCCCGATGCTATCCCGCAAAGGCCGCAGCGGTTTCGGCATTGTTGACCAGCTCGATGGCGAGGTCTTCTGCCGTTGCCGTGCCCGCAAGACACGGAGCCACCATCTTGCCAAGCACGGCCTTGGGGCCCAGTTCAAGCCAGCGGCGCGCGCCGTCGGCATACTGGTTGCGCACGGTGTCTATCCACTGCACGGATGAAGTCATCTGCACAAGCAGGCTCTCACGCGCGCTTTCGCCGTCGGTCACGGCCTTGCCGTGGGCGTTGCAGTAAACGGGAAATTTGGGTTTGCTCCACACTGCCTTGCGCAGCAGGGGGGCAAGCTCCTTGTTGGCCTCGGCCATCATGGGGCTGTGAAACGCACCGCTGACCTTGAGCTCAAGGCCACGGCCCTTGCGTTCCTTGGCCTTCTGGCAGGCCAGGGCCACGGCGGCCTTTGTGCCGCTGATAACGAGCTGGCCGGGGGTGTTGTAGTTGGCCACCAGCAACAGCTCGCCGCACTGGGCAATGGTTTCGGCCACAATTTCCTCAATGGCGGTCTGGTCGAGCTTGAGCAGGGCGGCCATGCCCCCCTTGCCTTGGGGGTCGGCCTCGGCCATGAGGCGGCCACGCAGGGCGGTGAGCTCGAGGGCGCATTCGGCAGAAATCACGCCAGCGGCGGCCATGGCACTGAACTCGCCAAGGCTGTGCCCGGCGGCTCCGCACACGGCGGCGCGCGCGGCAACGGCGCTCCAGAGGTTCAGGTTCACCACGGTAAGGGCGGGTTGCAGGGCGCGGGTGTCGCTCATGGCGGCATCGTCGCCTTCCCAGTAAATTTCGCGCAGGGGCAGGCCGCTGATGCGCTCGGCCTGCTTCCACAGATTCATGGCATCAGAAGAGGCCTCGGCCAGATCGCGGCCCATGCCCGACTCTTGCGAGCCCTGGCCGGGAAAGAGCAGAACGGCTTGTGTCATGACGGGGGTTATCCTCCAGTGGCGCACATCGGTGCGCATTGGCGTGGCCGGTAACGGCCTTGTATGTAGTGGGATGAGCGCGCGCAAACGCGCAAGCCCTCTTTTTTACGTTATCGGCGCGGGGCTTGCAAGTCCCGGTCTGCGGGGATATGAGAGTGAACCCGGCAAATACGCCGGAAAAGCCCGCAGAGGGCGCACAAGATCAGGATAATGAACATGCAGCGACAATCGGTGGACAGAAAGGAACTGGCCCGTCTGGTGGCGGCCACTGGCGCGGAAGTGCCGCAGACGGTACTGGAACCCCTTGCGGAATATCTTGAAATGCTCTGCCAGTGGAACAAGGCCATGAATCTGGTTGGCCCACACACCTGGAAGGATATGCTGGCACGGCTGGTGGTGGACAGTTTTTATCTGGCCGCCTTTTTGGACAAACTTGATCTGCCCCAAGCTCCCCTGTGCTGGGATCTGGGCGCGGGAGCAGGACTGCCGGGTATTCCCCTGCGCATGGTGTGGACGCGCGGCGCCTATTACATGGTAGAAGTGCGCGAAAAGCGCGCCCTGTTCATCTCAAGCGTGCTTTCGCGCTTGCAGCTGCATTCCACGCATATTTTTCGGGGACCCGTGGAACATTTTTTTCAGGGGCAGTATTACCAGGCCGACTGCATTCTGAGCCGCGCCTTTATGCCGTGGCGGCAGCTGCTTGAGCTTGCCGGGCCTCGGCTGCACGCCAACGGTGTGCTGGTGATTCTGGCCCTGGAGCCCGCACCGCGTGATCTGCCCGCCCCCTGGCGTCTGGTTGCCCAGCACAGCTATGTGGCGGCTGGCAATGGCCGCTGGTTCTGGGCGCTTGCCCCCAGTGCGGAAAGCGAACGCGTGACCTACGATGCGGCAACGCACAAGGCCGGATAGCGCAGCCTGCCGCGCCCGGAGCATCGGGCGTAAAGCCCTACGGAGAAAGCCATGCACCCCGCAGAAAATGCCCCAGAAAACGCCCTGAATCCGGCCGCAGCCAGTACCACAGCAGACGGAGACGCCCCCCGCGTCGAGCAATCTGCCACGGCTGGCGGCAAGCTGCTGCCCACCGCAGGCAAGGGCCTGCACCAGGGCGGCCGTTCGCTGCCTTCTGGCCGTTACTGGGCCCGTGGTCTGTTCTGGGGGGCGCTGACCCTGGCCCTGGCCTTTGGTCTGCGCATGCTCGAATGGCCCTGCTGGCAGAATCCGGAATACCGACTTGGCAACGAATGGCTTCTGGCTACCCACGATGCCTATACCTGGGTGGCCGGGGCGGAAGATTTTGGCCTTGCCGTGGGGCATCCCATGGCGGTGATGCTCAAGTTCATGGCAGACATGGCGGGAACCACACCGGCGGCTGTGGCATTTTGGTTTCCCGCCCTGCTGGCAAGCTTTGTGGCTGTTATCGCCTTTGCCTGGGTATGGGCGCTGGGCAGCATTGAGGCGGGTGTTGCCGCCGGTATTCTCACCTCCATTGCGCCGGGTTTTCTGGCCCGCACCCTGCTGGGTTTTTACGATACCGACCTTGTCACCCTGTTTTTTCCCCTGCTCATGACCCTGGCCCCGGCCAGTTGGGCCATGCGCTACATGCTGCTGCCGGGCATGGTGCTGCGCCGTCTTTCCATGTCTTCTGGCATGATGAGCCTGCGCCGCCTTTTTTTGCGCAATCAGCCGCAGGGCCACTGGACGCCAAGTTTCAAGCAGACCGACCATATGGGTAATCCCCTGCGGTGGCAGTGGGTTGTGCTGCTGGGCTGTTCTGGCGTCATATCGTGGTGGACGCAGGAATGGCATTCGGTTTTTCCCTATCTGATACGCTACAACGTGGGCCTGCTGGCCTTTATGAGCATGGTTATGGCTCCGCGTGGGCGGCGGGGGCTGCTGCTTTTGGGCAGTATGGCCTACGCCCTGCCCACCCTGGCCGGGCCGTGGGGCTTCAGCTTCAGCCTGCTGTTGCTGGCAGCGGGCACAAAAACCGGCTACCGGCTGCGGCGGCTGCTGTGCAAACCCTGGCTGCTGGCCCTGTTGCTGGCGGGCTTGGGCTACCTGATGCTGCAAGGCGAAATTCTCACGTCCATTGTCAACCACATCAATGCCTATGTGAAGCATACCGGCGATGTGAAAAGCACGGGCGGCGGGCTTTCGCTGGAATATCCCTCGGTGGCGCAGTCCATCATCGAGGTGCAGGATCTGGGCTTTGCCGAGATTTTTCCCTATTTTCATCCGTGGATGGAAGCCGCCGCGCTTGGCCTGCTGGGCTTTGCCCTGGTGGCTCTGCGCCGTCCGGGGGCGCTTTTTTTGCTGCCGCTGGCCGCGCTGGGCATACTGAGTGTGAAGATGGGGGGGCGCATGGTCATGTTTGGCGCGCCCATCATGGCCATTGGGCTTACCCTGCCATTTTACTGGCTGTTGCAGCGCCTGCTGCGCGCTGATCTGCGCGGTGCGGTGGCGGGCATTTTGACCAGCGGCCTTTTGCTGGCCCTGCTGGTAGCGCCCTTTGCCGACATGATTCCCGCCATGTCGCAGGGGCCCATTATCAACCGGCGGCATGCCGAGGCCCTTTCGCGCGCCAAGGCCATGACCCCGCCCGATGCCATGCTGTGGCTGTGGTGGGACTGGGGCTACTCGGCCAACCATTTCGCCCAACGCCAGACCATTGCCGACGGGGCGCAGCACGCGGGGCCCTCGCTGTATCTGCCTGCGGCGGTCTTTGCCACGGACAACCCGCGCTTTGCCCGCCAGATTATCCGCTATACGGCGCAGTGCGGCAACGAACCGGGCAATGTTTTTGAAGGGCTTGACGGGCAGGGGGCGCAGGACCTCATGGACAAGCTGCGTTCGCCCGAAACGCCGCTCATTGAGGCCAAGGGCAAGCTGTACGTGGTTGCAAGTTTTGAAATGCTGCGGCTGGGCTTTTGGATAAGCAATTTTGGCAACTGGAATTTTGTCACACGGTCGGGCGAGGGCGGGGCGCTTTCCATCGTGCCGCAGGCCCTTGCCTACAAGCTGGATACGGGCGAGGTGCGGCTTGAGGGCAACAGCAGCGCCATCTATGCGTCGTCCATCAGTGTTTTTGAAGAAACGGGCGTGACGCGCCGCAATTATATTCAGGACTGGTTTGACGCGCACCCCAGGGCCACGCCCGAAGAACAGCACGAATTCCTTTCAAAGCGCCGCAACATCAACTTTCTTTTCAACCGGGTAACGGACGAAAAACTTGCCATTGATGCTGGCCTGTACAATTCGCTGATGGTGCAGCTCTTGGTGGGCGATCCGCAGGATCCGCGCATCTCGCCCTACTTCAAGCTGGTCTACGACAACGTGTTTGCAAGAATTTACGAGGTCTTGTAGGCCTCTGCGGTTTTTTGGGGGGGCGCAGCTTGTGCTGGCCCTAATGATGATAGGGCACCTTGCGCAAAATGCATTCTGCCCGGTAGAGCTGTTCTAGCAGCACAACGCGGGCAAGCTCGTGCGGCAGGGTCATGTGCGAAAGGCTGATGCAGTGGCTGGCCCGCTGGCGCACGGCTTCGTCCAGCCCCCACGCCCCGCCTATGACAAAGCAGGCCCTGCCCCTGGCATCGTGGTCCATCTGGCGCAACAGGTCGGCCAGCTGGGGCGAGGTAAGGTGCTGGCCGCGCTCGTCGAGCACCAGGGCGATATCCTGCGGGTCAAGGGCCTCGATGATGCGGCGGCCTTCAAGGGCGTTGCGCTGGTCTTGCGGCAGGGCGGAATCGCCGTCGCGTACTTCGGTTATGTCCAGCTTGCGCCAGCGGGTGATGCGCGTGGTGTAGTGGGCTGCGGCATCCTTCCAGAAAGGCGTTTTCAGCTTGCCCACACTTATGTATTTCAAAGGTTTGCCAGTCATGTCTTCTCGTCTTGTGTTAAACAGGGATGCGGGCGCGCAGGGTGCGCCGGTTGCGGCCAGCGGCGCAGAGGCTTCTGTCGGTATGGACTTGGCCCAGGCTGCCAGTTTTTTGCGCGGCGGCGGGGCTGTGGTGTTTCCTACCGAAACCTTCTACGGGGTGGGGTGTCTCGCGGCCCATGCCCAGGCTGTGGCAAGGGTGTACCAGCTCAAGCGCCGTCCCGTCCACAAACCCTTGCCCCTGCTGGCGGCACACGCGGCCCAGGTGGACGAGGTTGCAGAGCTTGCGGCCATGCCCAGGGGGCTTGCGGCCTTTTGGCCCGGCCCGCTCACAGTGCTGCTGCCAGCCCGCGCCTGTTTGCCGCAGGCTCTTGTGAACGACCAAGGCCTTGTGGCCGTGCGCGTTACGCCGCATCCGCTGGCGGCCCAACTGGCCGTGGAGGCTGGCGGGGCGCTTACGGCCAGCAGCGCCAACCTCAGCGGCGGCGAGGCCGTGCGCACGCCGCAACAGCTTGACCCGGCTCTGCTCACCGCCCTGCAAGACATGGCGCGGCAGATACTGCCCTCTGTCTGCGGCAACGATCACATGAAAAATCAGCAGGATATGCCGCCCGTGCTGCTTGGCGGGCCATTGCCTGCCGGGGGGCTGCCGTCAACCGTGGTCGAACCCCTGCGCGGGGCGGCTGGGGCATCAGAACGGCTGCGCGTGGTGCGGGCCGGGGCTGTCAGCGTGGCAGAGCTTGTGGCGGCGGGCTTTACAGTTGAATAAAGCGTGACCCCCGCCGGGGTTTTGCCCCCCCGTTGCAGATATGCCGGGGCGGCGGGCGTGTGCGGGCAGGGCCAGCGGAGAGCGCCTTGCGGGCAGAACGGCAGAGGGCTATTCGTCCTTGACTTCGGCGGCGTTGAGACGGTCGAGAATTTCAGTCAAAAAGCTCACAATGCTTTTTATTTCTTCGGGCGAACGTGTGCCCATGGCCTCGTCCACCAGTCCGTCCAGCTGCGAATGAAAACCCATGTGGCGGGCGTTTGCCGTCTTGCCTTTTTCTGTCAAAAAAACATTGAGGCGGGTCATTTTAAGCGGGTCTTTTTCCTTGTGCGCCAGCCCCTTGCGCTCAAGCCTGCGCAGCAGTTCCGAAACACTGCCCTTGGTGACGCCCAGGTTTTCGGCCAGGCCTCCCACATGGATCCCCTCGTTGTTGTGGATTGCCATGATGGTGTGGATTTCAGCCATGTGGATATCCACATCTGTGCCGAATTTGCAGCACTGGCGTTCTATTTCCTGAAAGCGCGTGGCAATGCCCAGCAGGGCGTGGCTGACAGGCGCGCTGCGCGGCCCGTGGGCCGCCTCGTGCCCCATGGTTTTGAGCATGGATTTCTGGATACGCAGTTCCACTGTATTTTTTTGGCCGTTTTTCTTCATAGCAAATGTGTATGGTATCCATACATTTTTGTCAATTCGGGTTTCGTGCCGGACCAGGAGGGGTGAATTGTTTCCCGCGCTTGCGGCTCGGGGCATGCTGGCTTAGTATACACCAGTTGCGCGCCGTGGCGCGAACCCCAGACGGAGATTGCATGAAACGCCAGGTTACCTGTCCGCACTGCGGCAAGCCATATTCCAGTTATCGGAACCCGACGCCCACAGCAGACGTGGTCATTTACGAACCCGGCAGGGGCGTGGTGATCATCCGCCGTGCCAACGCGCCGGTGGGTTTTGCACTGCCGGGCGGATTTATCGAAGAGGGCGAATGTGCGGAAACTGCCGCCGTGCGCGAAATGCGCGAAGAAACCGGGCTTGATGTGGAACTGACCGGGCTTTTGGGCGTCTATTCCCGCCCCGACCGCGACCCCCGGCAGCACACGCTGACCGTGGCCTTTGCGGGCAGGCCCCGTAATCCAGAGGCCCTGCAAGCTGGCGACGATGCAGCCCATGCGGATTTTTATCCGCTGGACGCGCTGCCGCAGCCTCTGGTTTTTGACCACGCCCAGATTTTGGCCGATTTCAAAGCCATGCTTGAAGGCAAACGCGCCCTGGCGGGCGTGCAGCCCCGCGTTGATGCGCCTGCGGCTGTGGAAAATCACGGGGAAGGAGTGTAATGAGCTACCGCAATCTTCAGGAATGCGTGCAGGATCTGGAAGCCAACGGGCATCTGGTGCGCATTGAAACCGAGGTTGATCCGCATCTGGAGCTGGCCGCCATCCAGCGCCGCGCCTTCCGTGCCAATGCCCCGGCCCTGCTGTTCACCAGGGTCAAGGGCACGCCCTTTCCCATGCTTTCCAACCTGTTTGGCACGCGCGAGAGGCTGCACTTCATTTTTCGGCGCAGCCTGCCCGCCGTGGAGGCTGTGCTGGCTGCCAAGGCCGACCCTGCCGCCGCGCTCAAGCGTCCCTTGCAGTCGCTGCGGGCCTTGCCCGGGCTTGTGAACATGCTGCCCCAGGTAAGCCGGGTGCGGGCAGAGCAGGCAACTGCTGTGGCCCCCGTGCTGCAATGCCGCTGCAAGCTGGCCGATCTGCCGCAGCTGGTCTGCTGGCCCATGGACGGCGGGCCCTTCATAACCCTGCCCCTCGTGTACAGCGAAGACCCTGCCAAACCCGGCGCGGATGCCTCAAATCTGGGCATGTACCGTGTGCAGCTGGGCGGCAACGCATATGGGGCCGACGAGGTGGGCCTGCACTATCAGATACACCGTGGCATCGGGGCGCACCACGCCCGCGCCCTTGAGATGGGCAAGCCCCTGCCCGTGCATATTTATGTGGGCGGGCCGCCAAGCCTCACCGTGGCCGCTGTCATGCCCCTGCCCGAAGGCCTTTCCGAGCTGCGCTTTGCCGGGCTGCTTGGCGGCAGGCGCACAGAAATGGCCAGTGTTGAAGGGCTGCCCCTGCCGGTGCTGGCCCAGGCCGATTTTTGCATCAGCGGGCATATTTTGCCCCAGTGCAAGCCCGAAGGCCCCTTTGGCGACCACGTGGGCTACTACAGTCTTACGCATGATTTTCCCGCGCTCAAGGTTGATGCCGTCTACCACCGGCAGGGGGCCATCTGGCCCTTTACCGCTGTGGGCCGCCCCCCGCAGGAAGACACGGTCTTTGGCGATTTTATCCACGAGCTTACCGGGCCGCTTGTGCCGCAGGTTTTTCAGGGCGTGTGCGATGTGCATGCCGTGGACGCCGCTGGCGTTCACCCCCTGCTGCTGGCCGTGGGCAGCGAACGCTACACGCCGTATGAAGAAGACCGCCGCCCGCGTGAACTGATCACTGCCGGGCTGCATCTGCTGGGAACCACCCAGACAGCCCTTGCCAAGTACGTGTTTCTGGTGGCGCACGAAGACGCGCCCAATCTGTCGGCGCGTGATGTGCCCGCCTTTTTGCGGCATTTGCTGGAGCGGGCCGACTTTGCGCGCGATCTGCACTTCATCACCCGCAGCACCAATGATACGCTGGACTACACGGGCGGCGCGCTCAACGAAGGCTCCAAGCTTGTGTGGGCCTCTGCCGGTAAAAAGCGCCGCACGCTTGGAACCGAGCTTGCCGGCCCGGCGGCGGATTTGCCGTCCCTGCCCGAAGGTTTTGGCCCCGTGCGCGTGTGCGGCCCAGGCCTTGTGGCCATAGGCGGGCCCCGGCACAGCCTGGAACGCAATCAGCCCGACCCGCAGCTGGAAGCTCTTGCGCAGGCACTGGCCCAGTGGCCGGGGCGCGAGGCTTTTCCTCTCGTTGTTGTGGCCGACGATGCGGAGTTTTGCGCCCAGGCGCTGGATAATTTTTTATGGGTGGCCTTTACCCGGTCAGACCCGGCCACAGACGTGTACGGCGCAAATGCCGCCACGCAGGCCCGTCACTGGTCGTGCCAGGCACCGCTGGTCATCGATGCACGCCTCAAGCCCTTCCATGCCCCCCCACTGGAAGAGGACGCGGCGGTGATTCGTAAGGTGGAAGCCCTGGCAGCGCCGGGCGGCCCCCTGCACAACTACTTGTAACTCTGGGGAGACATCGGAATGAAAATCGCCCTATTGCAGTGCAACACCGTTACTGGCGATGTGGCCGGAAACCTGGAACGTATCATCAGCACCGCCCGTCAGGCGGGAGCCGCCGGGGCAGACCTGTGTGTCACGCCCGAACTTGCCCTTTGCGGCGTGGCCCCCGGCCACTACCTGTGCGCCCAGGGTTTTGCCGCAGGCTGCCTCAAGGCGCTGGACATTCTGGCCGCAGAACTCAAGGACGGCCCCTCGCTGCTGGTGGGCGCGCCCGTGCCCAGCGTGTACGCCTCTGGCCTGCTCTCCAACGCGGCTGTGCTGGTTGAAAAGGGCGGCTGGCAGGTGGTTTCGCGCAAGGTGTACCAGAATCAGGGGCAGAACCCCAGCGTGGCCGAATCAACCGACGAGGACGCGCGGTATTTTGACCGGGGCATCTCGTGCGGCATAGTGACCATGGGCGGCTGGCGCATCGGCGTGGTGCTGTGCGAAGACGCGCAGAGCGAAGACGGTTCTTTCTGGAAAACCCGTTACGCCAGCGGCCACAATCCGCTCATGGAGCTGGTGCAGCGCGGCGTTGATGCCCTCGTACACATGGCGGCTGCGCCCTTCAGCGTGGGCGCGCAAGAAACGGACGAACACCTGCTTTCGCACGTGGCGGCCCGGCATCACGTACACATGTTTTCGGTCAATATGGTAGGCGGCAACGACAGCCGCGTGTACAACGGCCAGAGCCTTGTATTTGATCCCACAGGCCAGCTGCTCGCCCGTGGCAAGGCCTTTGAGGAAGATGTGCTGGTGGTGGACACCGCACGCGGGCAGGGTACGCCCAAGACTCCCGAACCGCTGGCCTCGTGTGTGGAAGAAGACTACTGGCGGGCTCTTGTGCTCGGCACGCGTGATTTTGTGCGCAAGTGCGGTGTAGAAAAGGGCATTGTGGCCATTTCTGGCGGCATGGATTCGGCCCTTGTATGCAGCGTGGCTGTGGAGGCCCTTGGTGCGCACAATGTCACCGGCGTGCTTTTGCCTTCGCCCCATAGCAGTGAAGGCTCGCTCACAGACGCTGCCAAGCTGGCAAAAAATCTGGGCATCACTACCGTGACCCTGCCCATCGGCCCGCTCATGGAGGCCTTTGCAACCGCGCTCAAGCCCGGTCTTGACCTGTTTGAAGAAAAACCGGGCGACGTTACCTTTGAAAACGTGCAGGCCCGCATACGCGGCACGCTCATTACCTCGCTGGCCAACAGGGCCGGAGCGCTGGTGCTCAATACCGGCAACAAGAGCGAGGGGGCCATGGGGTACTGCACCCTGTACGGCGATTCTGTGGGCGCGCTGGCGGTTATCGGCGACCTTACCAAAACCCAGGTCTATGCCGTGGGCCGTTGGTACAATGCTCACCGTGGCGCAGAGATCATACCCGACGAAATTTTTACCAAGGCCCCCTCGGCAGAACTGCGCCCCGGTCAGAAGGATTCTGACAGCCTGCTGCCCTACGAGGATCTGGATCCCATTCTTGAAGACCTTTTGCAGCCCGCAGAGGCCGAATCCGGCCCGCTCTCGCCCACCCGCACGGACGTGCGCGAAAAGCTGTTCAGGGCTGAATTCAAGCGCCGTCAGGAACCGCTGTCGCTCTATCTGAGCCGCACGCCCTTTGGCGGTGGCTGGCAGACGCCCGTGGCCGGGCGTTTCAGCCTGCCCGAAAAATAGGCAGGCAATCCAAACTGGTGATGGACAGGGCGGCACGGCCAGGCTTTGGCCGCCGCCCGCGAAAAGAGGCGGGGTTTTTTCTTGAAGCCCGCACCGCACTGGGGTAAGAGCAGTGTGTTGCACAACGCTGATTTGAGTGGAGGATATCATGGCGGAAGCACCGGAGAAAAATCTGGCCCTGGACATTGTTCGCATTACCGAGGCTGCGGCCCTTGCATCGGCCCGCTGGCTCGGACGGGGAGACAAGGAAGCCGGAGACGGCGCTGCCGTTGACGCCATGCGCGTCAGCTTCGCCACCCTCAGCATTGACGGCCTGGTCATCATTGGCGAAGGCGAAAAAGACAATGCCCCCATGCTCTACAACGGCGAAAAAGTGGGCAAGGGCGCTGGCCCCAGCCTTGATGTGGCCGTTGACCCCGTGGAAGGCACAAATCTGCTGGCCTATGGCCGCCCCAACGCCATCTCGGTGGTGGGCGTGGCCCCGCGCGGCAGCATGTTCAATCCCGGCCCCAGCTATTACATGCAAAAGCTTGTTGTGGCCCGCGAGGCCCGCAACGTGATCGACCTCGACGCACCGGTAAAGGACAACCTTTCCAATGTGGCCAAGGCCATGGGCAAGAGCGTGCAGGACCTTGTGGTCTTTGTGCTCGACAAGCCCCGCCACGAAAAACTCATTGCCGAAGTCCGTCAGGCCGGGGCGCGCATCCAGCTGCAAACCGACGGTGACGTTGCCGGGGCCTTGATGGCTGTTGATCCCCGCTCTGAGGTGGATATCATGATGGGTACGGGCGGCACGCCAGAGGGTGTGCTGGCCGCTTGCGCCATCAAGGGTATGGGCGGGCAGATTCTGGCCCGGCTTGATCCGCAGTCGTATGTGGAAAAAGAGGCCATCACCGAGGCGGGCATTGATGCCCGTGAGGTGCTCACAGTTCACGACCTGGTGCGCAGCGACGATTGCTTCTTTGCAGCCACGGGTATTTCCGGCGGCGATTTCCTGAGGGGCGTGCGCTACAGCGCCAAGCACGCCGTGACGCATTCTCTGGTTTTGCGTGGCAAAACCGGTACGCTGCGGTATGTGGAGTCTTACCATAATATGGACAGGCTCTCGAAAATCAGCGCGGTTCGGTATTGAATGAAGAATATTTTATCTCACTCTGGCGTCATTGCGGCGCTTTTGCTGGCCTTGCCGCTGGTGGCCTTTACACCCGGCATTACCGAGGCCGCGCAGGCTCCCGCTGCCAAGAAAAAGACGGAGCAACCCGCTTCTCCTGCCACCTCCAGCGCCAATGCGAGCGTGTATGACAAACAGCCGCCGGTGACGGACAAGGAACTGCTGGACTTTCTCGAACTGTTGCCCCAGTTCCGCACCTGGGCCAAGGGCAATAACGAGGAGGCGCATCCCATACTGCGCAACGGCAAGGCAGATTTTCTCTATTCGCCCAATGCGGCTGCCTGGGTGCAGGCCCACAACTGGAACCCGGTGCGCTTTTTCTGCGTCATGGGCCGTATGGCCGCCGCTCTCTCCATTGTGGAAGAAGGCAATGACATGACAGGCGCGCGTTCCAAGGATATGCCCGTGGTTTCCGAGGGCGAGCTTGCGCTGGCAAGGCGTCATCTTGGAACCATGCTCAAGGCTGGCGGCGATGCGCCGCCCATTAACAAATAGCTCGGTCAGGCTTGCGGCTCCGTGCAAAGCACTGGGGGCGCATGTTTGCTGGCAACTGGTTTGATTGCAAGGGCCCCGGATCACTCCGGGGTCTTTTTTTGTGTTGTGATGCTGTTTGCGTGTGCGGGGGGAAGGAGCGTGCGCGAGGCAGCGCGTGATTGTACGTGGCTGCGGCTGGCCGGGTATGCCGCAGGCGCACTCATGCGCAGCAGATGCGTCGTTGTGGCAGCCCACTACCCGCAACATGCAGCAAGGCCCCTCGAAAGGGGCCTTGCGCGGTCAACCCGGAGCGGGTTGCTGTATCTGATAGAGAGCCCTTAGTTGGCTGGGGCCGGAGCGGGGACAGCCGGGGCCTGTTCCACAGGGGCTGCGGGAGCAGCTTCCTTGACCACTTCCCTGGCCAGTTCCTTGGCCGCATCGGCGGCCGTGGGTGCTGCGGGTGCTTCTGCCGGAGTAGCCGAAACAGGAGCAGCCAACACAGGAGCTGCGGGAGTTGCGGTCTGGGGCGTTGTGGCCTGAGGTGCGGCAGCCGCAGGCTGGGCGGGTGCAGCGGCAGCGGGCTCCTGCACTGGAGCGGCGGGCTTTTCAGCCGGGGCAGCTTCAGGCGCGGCGGCCGGGGCAGCCTTGGGTTCTTCAGCCGGTGTTGCCGCAGGAGCGGCCACAGGGGCCTCGGGAGCAACAGCCGGTGCGGGGGCAACTTCGGCTGGCGTTGCCGGAATGGCCGGAGCCGCAGGCGCAGCAGGAGCCGGAGTCAGAATGGCGCTCAGGCTTTTTACCTGGGCTTCAGGAGTTTTTTCCATTTGGGGCATCAGCATGAGCGATGCGGGCTGGGCCAGCACAATGGCAATGGCCGCGCACATCACAAGCGAACCGCTGGTTCCGCCATGCGCGCCACGGCGCACAAGACGGGCAAGCAGTGCCGCCGCCACTATGCCAATGCCGCCGATCACGGGCAGGGCCTTGAGCCCAAGCACGGCGGCACGCTGACTTTCCGTGAGCGTGAAGTGCATGAACTTGCCAAGCCAGTCGAGGGTGTAGCCAAAGCCTGCCGCCACCAGGGTCATGCTGGCGTGCAACAGGCACAGGGCCGCGATGATGTAGAACAGGTTTGCCCCGGCAGGGGAGAGCCGCAGCAGGGCCTTGCCCAGCAGCAGCGCGGCCAGGCAGGCGGCGCACACAGCCGCGCCCACCATGTCGGCAGCGGGAATGCAGAGCAGCAGGGCGACGACAAGGGCTATCCACAAAAAGGCCATGCCAGCCTTTTCCTTGCGCGAGGCAAGCAGATCTGCCGGGGCCATGCGCAGCACGCGCGCCCACGAAACGCCGCAGATCACGGCCAGCCACGGCAGAAGGCCCAGGGCCGCAAAGGCCAGGGGTTTCCACCATGTGGCCTTGCTGAGGGGCCAGGTGACGAGGTGTTCGCCAAGATTTTTAAGGTAGCCCTGGGGTTGCTGCCACAGCATGACCACGGCCAGCCAGCAGCCTATCAGGCCCAGCAGCAGCCCAAAGCCCAAAAGTCCGTCGGGCTTTTGGGCACGGCGGAATCCGCAGCGCCAGAACAGGAAGGCAAGGCTGGTGAGCACTGGCAACAGGATATGAAAGAGCCCGCCGGTGAGCCCGGCCAGCGCCGCCAGCACAAAGCCCAGGGGAACCGTAATGGTTGTGCCCGGCTTTTGCCAGCCGTGGCACAGACAGGCCAGTGAAAGCAGCGTAAGAGCCGCTGCAAGGGCCTCTGGGCCCACAAAGGTGGAAAGCGGCGCAAAAATAGGCGCGCAGAGCAGCAGCATGCCGCCAGCCAGAGCGGCCCGGCGGTCCAGCCCGGCCACGCGCCCCAGCACCCACACAGCCACAAGGCTCAACAGGCAGCCAGCCATGGCGGCAAGGGGAAAGAGCAGATGGGCAAACTGCGGCGCAACTTTGGTCAGCAGGGTATCAATGCCGCGCAAAAACCAGAAAAACACGGGCCACTGGGCAAGGCCGTCACCCGCAGGAGCCAGCCACATGCCGCTTTGCGAGGTCTGCACAAAGGCCATGATGCCCGCAGCCTCGCGGGGACAGTACACGCTGTGTCCCATGAGGGCAGGCCATGCCTGGGCCAGCATGATGAGCAGCAGGGCCAGAGGGCCAGCCAGGCTGGCCGCGTCAAAAATCTTGTCGCCAAAGCCAGGAGCCGTGGGCTCGACTGTGGGCTGGGCAGCCGGTTTTGAGAAAGAAGCGGGCTTGGCCGTTTTGCCGGTATTGCCGAACATTCCCCTGAACCCCTTGGCCGCTATGGTTACCGGGCGTGACGCGCCGGTACTGGAGCTTTCCGGGCTGGGGGCCGCCTGGGCGGCAGACTCGGCAGCAGGTGCTGACGGCTGGGAAGCTGCAGCAGCTTGCGCTGCGGCGGTGTGTTCACCCTCCGCGCTGGGCTGCTGGCCCTCCGGCTGACAGGCAGCCTGGCCTTCGGGATTCTGGGCGCTGTTCTGGGTCATGGCATCGCTCCTTCATGCGTTTTCGGCTCACCAAGCAGCACATGCCGGGCCTGGCGGGCTTCGAGATCAATTTCCACGGCGCGTCCGGCCATTGAGATGCTCTGGCCGTTCAGCACATCTCGTGCCGGGCCTTGCGCGTCTGCGGGCAGGGGGCATACAATATGCTGTTTTTTTTCAGAAAAATTCGCGGCAAGCAGCCAGTAGCCGCCGCCGGGCAGAGCACTCAGGCTTGCCACGCAGCCGGGGGCCCCGGAGCTGATCTGCACAAGTCGCCCGCCTGCCAGGCCAGCGGCTTTTCTGCCTTGCAGAATACGGGCAATCTGGCGCGCAAAACTGGTTTCGCGGTTCCACTGGGTATCGAGCGGGCCAAAGGCCAGCGGGGCCGCAGTCTGCCCTCCAGCCAGTCCTCCTGGCAGTCCACCTGTTATCCCATCTGCACGGCTGGTGGTGCTCAAAAGCGTTACGCCAGAAGCGTCGGATGCACCCTTGCCGGAACCCTGCGGCAGACCCAGCGCCCCCGTTATATCCTGCGGGCTCAAAAATGTCAGTCCCGGCAAACCCATGCGCCAGCTGAGCAGCAGCATGCAGGCCGATTCCATGGCCGCCGTGTTTTCTGGCCGCGCTGCCCTGGTGTCGTCCAGCCCAAGCGCCCGCGCTGCCAGCTCTGCCTGTGTTGCGGGCAGGCCGGTGGATTCGGGCGAACCCTTGGCCAGCGACTGCGCGCGGCGTACCAGAGTCTTGCCATCGGGCAGATCAAGCAGGGGGCGCCAGTCCACATACTGCCTGTCGCGCAGCCCGCGCGCCAGACGGCTGTGGTCAACACCCGCTGCCAGCGATGCCTTGAGCAGGGCGGCCAGCGGGGCTGCATCGCCGCTCAGCAGGGCATAGCCTGCGGCTGCCGGAGTGATGCTGTCGCGGCTGAAATCAACGGCGGTGGCAAGCACTGCCCTTGTCAGCGAGGGGGGCAGCACATCGTCCTGCACGGCCCACCCGCCATAGCGGTGTACTTCGCCCGCCAGAGATTCCAGCGCTTCAATGCCGGGAACCAGCGCGGATGTGTCGCCCCTGTTGGCGGGTTGGCCCTCGGTCTGCGCGTCCAGCCCCATGAGGGGCTCAAGCCTTATGCCGGCAAGGGTTTGCTGTTGCAGGCCCGTGTGCTGGATAACAGCAGCAGAAAATACCCGCCGGGCCTGGCCGGAAGGATCCTGCCACAGCAGAACGGGCCGCAGGGCATTGCCGCTGTAGCGGTACACCCATCGCCGCACCTGACCATCGGCCCCGCGAATTTCGCCGGTTACGGCCCATCCGCCGGGGGTGGCCCAGTCTGCGCTGTCGCGCCGCAGCATGTCGGGAACAATGCCGCGCTTGCGCAGTTCGGCAACGGCGGAGTCGCGCAGGGGCAGGCAATCCCACTCGCCAGCAGTGGTGGGCAGAATACCCCAATCTTTTTGCGGCACAGACATCATGGCATACAGACCGTCAAAGCGCGAGGCTCTGCGTGCCTGAAGTATGAAATCCGGCCCAAGGCCCGTGGCTGCGGGGGGCAGTTCGCCGCCCATCTGCATGTGGGCCTGATCCATTTTTTCTGCAAGGCGGTTGAAATCTTCGGCAAGGCCCAGTGCGGGATCAGGCCGCAACGAGGTGATGTTGTCGCCCGCTTCCGAGGCGGCGTCGGGTTGCGCCGAAGCCGCGTGCGAACTCCAGATGTCGCCCTTTTCACCGATGGGGGCCAGGAACAGCCCGCCAAAGCCCGCCTGTGTCAGCATGGCGTCCAGCCCCGGCTGTGCCAGCGCCCGCAGGGCTGGCTGCCCGGTGGCAAGGCTGTGGGGGTTCACATCAAACCAGTTGGGCGCGGCGGTAAGCAGCAGCGGCACGCGCCGTGCCGAAGCGCTGTTGCGCCAGATCAGGTCTGTGCCCGATACCTGGCCCGTGAGCTCCTGGGTAGAGCCGAGCATGGATTGCCGCTCAAGCCATTGCAGATAGCCGGGATCCGCCCGTGGCAGCAGGGCGGCGCTGCCCGCTGCCTGCTCGCGCCGCAGCGTGCTTTCGTATCCGCCGTGCGCGGTGCGCCCGCTGCGCGGTGTGCAGGCGGCCAGCGCCACGCTCAAGGCAAGCAGCAGCACAAGCGGCAGCATGGCTGCCTGCCAGCACCGTTTTGGACGGGAAAGCCGGGAGTAAAAGGGGCGCTGCATGGGCATGAGTGCGACCGCTAGGCTTTTGTCGCTGTTTCCTCGGCCTTGGCCGTGTTCCACAGCTCGTCTTTTTCATCAAGGGTAAGGGCTGCAAAGTCACGGTTCTGCTCGCGGGCTATTTCTTCCATGCGGGCAAAGCGTTTGAGAAAGCGGCGGTTGGCGTAGTCCAGCGCTTCGTTGGCCTTGATGCCCTTGCGGCGGCCCAGTTCGGCAATGCTGAACAGCAGATCGCCCAGCTCGTGCTTTTGGGCTTCCTGATCTGTGCCGGCCGAGGCGTCGAGCCATTCCAGCCATTCCGCTTCCACCTGCTGCTCCACTTCCTCGTCTTCCTGCCAGGTAAAGCCCACCCGGGCTGCCTTGGAGTTGATGCGGTAGGCCTTGGCCAGCGGGGGCAGACTTTCGGGCAGGCTGTCGAACAGGCCCTCGGGTTTGCCTTCGTCGTCGGTGTGCTCGGCGCGTTTGATTTTTTCCCAGGCCTTGAGCTGTTCGTCCAGACTGTCAAAAACCGTGTCGCTGAATACGTGCGGATGACGGCGAATCATCTTGGCGCGGTTGTTGTTGAGGGCATCGTCGAGGGTGAACTGGCCCTTTTTTTCGTACATGCGCGCCACAAAAAGCAGCAAAAAGGCCACGTCGCCCAGTTCTTCGCGAATTTCGGCCACATCGCCAGAGCGGATGGCGCTGACCAGCTCGTGGCTCTCTTCGATGATGTATTCGGTAAGGCTTTCGGGGGTTTGTTCCTTGTCCCAGGGGCAGCCGTCGGGGGCGGTAAGCTTGTCTATGATCAGCTGAAGTTCTTCAAGAGCGGTCTTTTCCATGATGCAGATTCCTTGGTAATGCGGCGGTTAAATGCCCAGGCGGGCGGTAAGGTCGGGCGGCAGCCAGCCGTGTACCTGGGTCATGAGCGCGTTAAAGTAGGGCAGTGCGCGTGAGTGCTGCATAAAGGGAGCACCCGCGAAAAATTTTTGCAAAAACAGCAGGGCCAGCGAACACAGCAGCACGCCCTTGGCCAGGCCAAGCATGCCGCCAGCCAGTTTGTCGGCCCACGATACAAAGGAGAAAGAAAGAATTTTTTGCAGTATGCGGGCAAGAATGGCCACGGATATGATCACGCCCAGAAAAATGAGCACATAGGCCGCAATGATGCGCCATGAGGGGTCAACAATGAGGGTCAGGCGCGGGGCAAGCAGGGGATGATAGTGGTGTGCGGCCCAAAAGCCGCCCAACAGCGAGACAAGACCGGCCACCTCGCCCACAAAACCATGAATAAAGCCCCGTGTGCCAAAAAAAACCAGAATAAGCACTATGATGAGGTCGAAAATATCCTGACCCATGCGTTCTCCGTTGCGACTGTGGGTATCCTTGGGCGGTTCGCTGCGCGATGGCTTTTGTGCCGCAGTTTTTGACCTGCGGCGGGGCAGAGCATAGCAGATGCTCGCACGCGGCACAATGCGCCGTGCGGGCAGGGCTGTGGAGATCAATGATACCCGATTTGCCCAGGCAGGCTTGCGGTGCGGGGTGGAATTGGTGCATCATTCAAAAAATATATCACAGGCAGGCGGCATGCGCAAAAACTGGCGCATCCCGGTGGCAGGAGGCAGGATGGGACAGTTGCAGGGCAGCGTGGCGGGCGTTGTGCTGGCGGGGGGGCTTTCCACCCGCATGGGGCACGACAAGGCCCAGCTGCGCGTATACGGGCCAGACAAGCCCGATCTTCTGGCCCGCACCCATGCCCTGCTGGCTGATCTGCTGCCCCGCTGCTGGGTTTCGTGCCGGGCAGATGCCCCGCGCAGCGGCTATGCGTGTCTGTTTGACGCAAAGCATGGCCAGGGCCCGGCGGCGGGCATTCTGGAGGCCCTGCGGGAGGCGCAGGCGCAGGGTTTTGCGGCGGTGCTGGCACTATCGTGTGACATGCCGCTTATGGATGCCCCCACCCTGCGCAGACTGCTGGAAGCGCGCGCGGCGGCCCCTGCTGGCACACTGGCAACGCTCTATGTGGAGGCGGCCAGCGGCAGACCAGAGGCCCTTGCCGCAGTGTACGAAACAGCGTCCCTGCCCCTGTTTGAAAAATGGCTCGAATCGCCGGGTGGCCGTCTCAACTGTATTGTGCCGGTGCAAAGTCAGTGTCGGCTGCCTTATGGCTCCAACGAATCGCGTCCCTTTGTGAATCTGAACCGCCCGGATGACCTCAAAACGGTGCTGGATATTCTTGGGGCATCTCTTTAAACTTTTTTTGGTTCACGCTATTTTATGTAAACGTGATTATATGCGGCTGCCTGCTGGCCGCCAGTAATATTTGCTGCCCGGCGCGGTTGCGCGTCTGCCCGGAAAGCGGAATGAACAGCGCGCGAACAACTTTGCCGGTGCGCACCCTTGCGGGGCCTGCGGTGATCTGGAGCAGATATGGATATTGGGGCTTATACATTCAAGGAATTTCACCGTCTGGCAGAAAATTTTCATGGTTATGCCGCTCCCGGCCTGCTTGTGGGCGGGTACATGGTTGAGCTTGCCAAGCGCCATCTGCCCGAGGGTACACTGTTTGAAGCCGTGGTGGAATCTGGCAAGTGCCTGCCCGACGCCGTGCAGCTGCTGACCCTGTGCAGCATTGGCAACAACTGGATGAAGATTCACAACCTGGGGCGCTACGCCGTTTCGCTTTTTGACAAGTACACGGGCGAGGGCGTGCGCGTAAGCCTCGACCCGGTAAAAATGGCCGCCTACCCTGAGCTCAAGGCATGGTTCTTTAAGGAAAAAGCCAAAAAAGATCAGGATATCGCGCTGCTGGAATCAGAAATTGAAGCCGCTGGCGACAGCATCTGCAAGCTGGAACCCATCACGGTCAAACGCCGTTTTATGGGGCACAAACACATGACGCGCATTCTCTGCTGCCCAGTGTGCGGCGAGGCCTATCCTGTTGAGGACGGCCCGGTGTGCCGTGGCTGTCAGGGCGAGGCCCCCTATGTTCTGGCGCGGCGCGAGCTCAAGGAAGACTGCCAGGCTCTTGCCGCCGAGCACCACAAGGCCGCTGCGGGCGTGCGTGTTGTGCCGGTGGAAGAGGCCGTGGGCAAAACCGTGGCGCACGACATGACGCGCATTGATCCCGGCCAGTTCAAGGGGCCGGAATTCAAGGCCGGGCAGCGTATCTCTGTGGGCGACATATGCCGCTTGCAGCAGATGGGCCGCTTCAATGTGGCTGTTGTGGACGATGGTACCGGGCAGCCCCAATCTGCCGACCCGCAGGCCCAGGTTCACGAAGACGAGGCGGCCGAAATTTTTGCCCGCCGCATGGCTGGCGAAGGCGTGACCTATGAGCTGCCGCCCCACGAGGGCAAGATAGATTTCAAGGCTGCCCGCAACGGCCTGTTTTGCGTGGATGTGGAGCGCATGACGCGGTTCAACCTTGTGCCCGAAGTTATGGTTGCCTCGCGGCAGGATGGTACGCTGGTCAAACAGGGCGGGGCCTTGTGCGGCACGCGGGCCATTCCGCTGTACATAACCCGCGAGCGCATGGCCCAGGCCCTGGAAGCGCTGGAGGGCGGGCCCCTGTTCCGCGTGCTGCCCCTGCGCAAGGCCCGTGTGGGTATTCTGGTGACGGGTACGGAAGTGTTTCAGGGCATCATTGAAGACAAGTTTATTCCCGTCATCACGGCCAAGGTAACCATGCTCGACTGTACCGTGGTGCGCACCGACATCGTGCCCGACGACAAGGCCATGATGCGTGCCTCTGTGGCCGCCATGCGCGAGGCCGGGGCAGACCTGCTGATCACCACCGGCGGCCTTTCGGTTGACCCGGACGACGTGACCCGGCAGGCACTGGTTGAAGCGGGCCTTACCGATGTGCTGCACGGCGTGCCTGTGCTGCCGGGAACCATGAGCCTCATGGGCCGCATACCTGGCCCGCAGGGCGACATGCAGGTGCTGGGCGTGCCCGCCTGCGCCCTGTACTACAAAACCACCTTCCTCGATCTGGTGCTGCCGCGCATGCTGGCTGGGCGTGGGCTTACCCGTGCCGAAGCCGCCCGCATGGGTGAGGGCGGCTACTGCCTGTCGTGCCATACCTGTACTTATCCCAAGTGCTGGTTTGGCAAATAGCAGATCCCGCATTTTTGTAATACAAATAATTTTTTGGAAGGCTCAGAAATGTTTCTGGGCCTTCTTTTTCTTTGAAACAGCCTGTCAGACTCAAGCGTTTTTGATTGTCCACGCTGTTGACGTCGTGGCGTATGTTGATTATTTATAGACCGACGGTCGGTCTGTAAAACAGGGGAACCTATGCGCATCATAAAAGAACATGGCGAACGCAAGGCAGAAATAGTTGACGTTGCCCAAACACTGTTTACAACAAAAGGTTACGCAAACAGCACGGTCAACGATATTCTTGAGGCTTTGAATATAGCAAAGGGTACTTTTTACCACTATTTTGCGTCAAAAGAAGCTGTAATGGATGCGGTAATTGAAAAGTATATTGATGCAGAAATTGCAGCTGCTAAAATTATTGCAGAAGAAAATATCCTCACTGCGCACGAAAAGCTATTTCGTATTCTTTATTGTACAGGTAGAGAGAATGAATTTGGCGACAGGCTTGAAAATGAAGCCCGTGCTGTGGGCAATGCAGACCTACACCAGAGAACAATGGCATCAATCGTTACAGGCCTTTCACCCATTCTGGCAGATATTGTGCGGCAGGGAATTCAGGAAGGGACGTTCAATACGGAATATCCACTGGAATGTATGGAAATTTTGCTTGCAGCTTCCGAGTTTCTTTTGCACGGGTCTGCCTTTTCTTGGAGCTGCGCACAGCGGCAGCAAAAAGCCAGGGCGCTGGCTTGGGTGGCAGAAAAGGCTCTGGGTGTGGAAGAAGGGCAGTTCAGCTATCTGTATGAAAAGCAGGAAGGGCACAAGGAACAGCTATGATCAATGCAGAGATATGGATGGCCGACATTTTGTGCCAGTTGCAACAGGTTTTTGGCACGCGACTACAATACCTTGGGCTTCAGGGCAGCTACAGGAGGGGGGAAGCCACCGAATCCAGCGATATTGATGTGGTAGTGCTGCTGGACGCTGTTGCTCTTGATGACCTTGATACGTATCGTTCCATTGTTCGCGCCATGCCAGAAGGTCAAAAGGCCTGCGGATTTTTTGGCAGTACCGCTGATTTGCTTAACTGGCCAAGGCACGAACTTTTTGGATTTTATAAAGATACAGATGATTATTATGGTAAACTGAAGAGTTTTCTTCCTGTCTTGTCTTCCAAAGATGCAGCAGAAGCTGTTAGAATCGGCGCTGCAGGGCTTATGCATATGCTCACGCACGCCTATCTGTATGCGCCGGCAGATGCCAGAGCAAGGATATTGAAGGATGCCTGTAAAGCCGCATTTTTTGTCATGCAGGTGCAGCACTGGCTGGTATTTGGCGTGTATTGTCGCAGTAAAAAAGAATTGCTGTTGCAACTGGAGGGCGCGGATAAGATAATTATCAAAACCGGACTTGATTTTTCGCAGGCGATTGCAGAGATCCCGGAAAATGATATTTACAGCATATTGTTGCGTTGGTGCAGCACTATGTTGCACGCTGCCAGCTTGCAACTGTGCGCAGATACGGCTTGTGCGCGAAGGGCATAGGGGGGGATAGGCTGCAAGTGAATGCTTGTAGCATTGCTGCAAGCCCTCCTCGCTGTGCCTTGAGCGAACATCGGTTCGTATTTCGCCTGAGTGGCAAAATACTGCTTGTTTAGGGATAATTTATGGCCACCGTTGTATGGTGGTCTTTTTTTTGAGGCAATAGAATCGTCAATGGTTGCTTCAGAAGTAAAAATTAAAGAAAAAAATATAATGATTTCAGCGTAAAATGTGGCATAAGATAAGCCCAATATGTGCTGTTTGTATGTGCAATCATATGGTTATCTATGTGCCATCAGGCTGAAATGGCACGCAAAGTTACCAGATTAAGAATAATCTCACAAATTTGGTCAGTTCCGCTTAAAAAAATGTAACTATCTTGCGATATCACGTTTTTTTGAGTATGGTGAAAACAAATCTCCATTATTGTTATGTGGCTATTGCCTTAGCTCAGTGAACATGAGAAAAGTAATTAATTCGGTGAGATCAAGGAGTAGTGGCAATGCGCAAGCCGTATACTGAGATGGATCTGATCACCTTCCAGCGTAAATTCGGTACGGAAAAGGCATGCCAAAAGCGCCTATTTTCCATGAAGTGGCCGGAAGGATACCGTTGTCCGCGCTGCGGGTGCACCACTAACTATAATGTTGAGTCCCGAGGCTTGTATCAATGCACTGTTTGCAAACATCAGGCCTCACTTACCGCCGGAACGGTCATGCACAAAACCAGGACGCCGCTTGTAAAATGGTTTTGGGCCATCTATCTGCTGAGTACAGACAAGCGTGGTCATTCCGCCTTGGCCCTGTCGCGCAAGCTCGACATTGGGATCAAATGTGCCTGGACCATGCAGCATAAAATCCGTGCGGCCATGGGAGCCCGTGATGCCGAGTACCAACTTGCCGGATTGATTCAAGTTGATGACGCTTTTTTCAACGGTGGTGCCGGGAAGGGCGGTGATAAGCGGGGCCGGGGCACAAGCAAAATTCCGGTTCTTGTCATGGCTGCCACACGAAACGATGCCATCACCTTTGCAAAGATGGAAATCCTTGAGCGTGTTGACGCAGGACACATTCAGAACGTTATCGACAGACATGTAAGGCCGAAGCAGAGCATCAAAAGCGACGGCCTGCCTGTTTTCAACGTGGTCAGGGACATGGGGCATACGCATTACCCTGAGGTGGTGTATCCCAAGCGAGGCACACCAAATTATGATGCCCTGAAATGGGTAAACATACTGGTATCAAACGCAAAAGCATTCATTCTCGGCACATACCACGGGGTCATGAAAAAGCACTTGCAGCGCTATCTTGATGAATTCTGCTACCGCTTCAACCGCCGCGCCTGGGCTGACCAGGGCTTCGACAGACTATTATTGGCATGTGCCAATGCTGAAACGGTTACCTATGCTGAGCTAAGGCAATAGCCACATAGTCTAATGTACTAAAAAATTTTCGTCCGTAAATCATATTGAATGCTGTATTTAATTATTTGATCGTCGATTGATGTCAGTGTTGCGGCATGGTTGCATGCATAAACTGGTTGTTTAAATGAACAGGCGTAGTGGTAATTAAAACTTAAATTTCAGTAGAATAAAGATTTGATCAGAATGAGGGGCTTTTGATAAAATTCTTAACATACCGCCCCCGGAAAATTACAAACTATAAAGTCATGCGCAATCGGCAATCTTATTGCAATCCCTCCAGCACAACGCGCCTGACAAATAAGGCCCATGTTCCGTAGCTCAACAACAAGGCAGCCCGCGCTTTTCAACAAAAGCGCGGGCTGCCTGCGTTCGGTCTTACTATGGTGTAAAGGCGTTGCGGCTCTAAATGCCCAGGTCGCGCAACAGATTGTCCACAGCCATGTTGCCCATGGTTTCTGTGGCCCCGGCTGTGGATGACGAGCAGTGCGAACCCATCACCAGGTTGTCCAGCTCGTACCATGCGGGGTTGGCCGGGGGTTCCTGCTCAAAAACGTCAAGGCCTGCTCCGTAGATGCTGCCCTGTTGCAGGGCCGCCAGCAGGGCGGTTTCGTCAATCAGGCCGCCGCGCGCGGTGTTGATGAGCACGGCGGTTTTTTTCATGGCCGCCAGGCGCTCGGCATTGATAAGGTTGCGGGTTTCATCGGTCAGCACGGTGTGCAGCGTGATAAAATCCGCTTCGCGGCAGATGCGGTCAACATCGGCGCGTTCAACGCATTCCTTGGCAGCCCAGGCATCGTCCCACACCACGTCGTGAGCGAGAATTTTCATGCCAAAACCCTGGGCGCGTTTGACCACGCAGCGGCCAATGGCCCCAAGGCCTATGATGCCGATGGTTTTGCCGTACAGGTCGATGCTTGTGATCTTGCCCCAGTCTTTCTGGCGGCAGCGGCGGTCGATAAGACCGGCCTTGCGGGCCACCATAAGCATGAGGGTAAGCGCGTAGTCGGCCACGGCGTTGCTGTTGGCCCCCACCGTGCGCGAAACGGCGATGGCGCGCTGCTTGCAGGCATCGAGGTCGATGTTGTCGAGGCCCACACCGTATTTGGCTATGGCCTTGAGGTTCGGCGCAGCAGCCAGAACATCGGCATCCATGGGGTCAACACCAAGAATAACGCCAGCGCAGCTGGCCAGTTTTTCTTTCATCTGCTCGGCGGAAAGAATGCCGCCGGTGTCGTTGCGTATGACTTCCAGCCCGGCCTGGGCCAGACGGTCAAAAAGCTCGGGATTCGTTTTGCCGAATGAGCGGGGTGTAACAAGAATTTTCACAAAAACTCCTTGTGCGGATATGGGCAGTATCGGGCCGGTAACCGGCGCATACAGCCTTACTACTCTGCGGGTATTTGTCAACGAGCGGCATTTGCGCCTTGCCCCTGCAACGACTAACCGCCGGCGTGTACCGCCGGGCGGAAAGCACAGAAACCAGTCGCTTTACGGCGCGGCCAAGCCGCAGCCTGCTTCTGGTTTCTGATGCGTTGCCCCTGCAACGACTAACTGCCGCCGGGAAAACCCGGCGGCAGTTAGTCTTCTCCGGCAAAGCGTGTTATGCCTGCACGTCAACCTTGCTGCCAATGCCCTCGGCAGCAAGCCCCTGACTGCGCATGTTCTGCTCCATCTCTGCACCCTTATCAATGGTTCCATTGATAAGCGCGGCAGACATGCTGGCCTGAAAGTTCAGGGCGCTCTTGCTCACGCTTACGCTCATGCCCATTTGTACGTCGTCCATGGCGTGCTCCTTGGCCGCGTATGCGACCTGTACCTTATTCTTATCGGCCATGGGACAAAAAAGTGTAGGGTATGGGGCTGGCCGCAAATTCGGCCTCTGGTTGGTCTATTGCGGCGCCTGACCTTCAAGTTCCTTGAGCTTTTTCCATACAGTTACGCGGCTTATGCCCAGTGCGTCGGCCAGGGCCTTTTTGTTGCCGCCAAATTCCTCAAGTGAGGTTTCAAGAATATACCGCTCCATTTCAGCCATGGTTCCGCGTGGTACGCGCAAAAAATCGTCCTGTTGCGGGGTGGGGCCAGCCAGCGCCTGACGCTGGCAGTGGCGGCGCATGATGTCTGTCAGCAGCGCAGCAAAATCCTGCTGGCCGTCGTAAAGTGTGAAGGCCCGTTCCAGAATATGCTCCAGCTCGCGCACGTTGCCGGGCCAGTTGTGGGCGTTGAGCTTTGCCAGCATGTCTTTGTCAAAGGCAACCTGTGAACGCCCGGGCACGCTCTGGTGGCTTTTTTTGATAAAGTGGGCAATGAGGGCAGGGATGTCCTCCTTGCGTTTGCGCAGAGGGGGAATTTGCAGCGGCAGGATGCTGAGGCGAAAGAACAGGTCGCGGCGAAAGCTGCCCTCTTGCGCCATGGCGTACAGATCGCGGTTTGAGGCGGCGATGATGCGCACATCGATGTTGGTGACCCTGTCACCGCCAATGCGAAAAATCTCCTTTTCCTGAAGCGTGCGCAGCAGTCGCACCTGTGTTGCCAGGCTCATCTCGCTGATTTCGTCCAGAAACAGGGTTCCCCTGTGGGCCAGTTCAAACATGCCCGCCTTGCCGCCCTTGCGCGCGCCGGTAAAAGCCCCTTCTTCGTAGCCAAAAAGCTCGCTTTCCAGCAGGTGTTCTGGCAGGGCCGCGCAGTTTACAGCCACAAAGGGGCCTTTTCTGCGTTCGCTGAAATTGTGGATGCTCTGGGCCAGCAGCTCCTTGCCCGATCCTGTTTCGCCCTCGATCAGAATGGAGGCGACGCTGTGGGCATAGCGTTTGGCCTCGGCAATAAGGGGATCAAGCGTGGTACTGGCACCCACGATGTCTTCAAATTCGTACTTGGGCACAAGCCCCTTGCTGGCAAGCTGCACCCGTGCTTCGGTTTCGATCTGCTGAATTTTTGACAGCTCCTGAAACACTATGATGGTGCCCTGGTCATGCTCGCGCACGCGAATGGGCACGCGGTTGACAACCAGGGTTTTGCCCTTGAGGGGCAGTACCTTGTCCACGGTGTACTCGCCGCTGCCGAGCATCTGCTTGAGCTCTGGCGGGCTTGAGGCCGCGCCCAGGTTCATTCCCACCAGTTTCTTGCCGTGCAGATCAAGTATCTGTTTGGCAGGCCGGTTGCAGATGGCCACGGTTTTGTCGCTGTTGACTGAAATGATGCCGCTGAGGGAATAGTTGATGATATTGTTGAGGCGGCGCGAGCGGGTTCGTTCCTTGATATGCTGTTCAACAATGTTGCGGGCAGAAAGCACCGCCTGCCGTACACTGTTTTTGCTGGAGCGGATAAGATAGTAGGGCAGGCCGTGCTGTGCTGCCTTGTCCATGACACAGCCACCAAAACCAATAACGGCAGCGCCCTTCAGGGAGGGCAGCCGGTCGATAATATTACTGAAGTCCTGGGCGTTGCGGTAAATAACCTGCTGAAAATTTTTAAGTTTGGCAAAGGCTGCCAGCTCTTCGATGTCTTCGCTCAGGTTGCTGTCGTAGGTGATGCAGAGCAGTTTTTTGTGGTGCTCCGCAGCTTCGCGCAGGGGGCTGATGATATCGCTGGCGGTGATCTGGATGGGCACAACCGGTATTTTGACCATCTGCTGTATGGCTATGGCCGTGCCAGCCTGGCTGATGATAACATCGTACTGGTTTTCCATTTTCAGCGCGTGGATGTGCCCGCAGCTGTAGATGCCACCGTTGAATATGTCTACCTCAACGCCAAACTGCCCGGCAGACTGCCGCACAAGCTGTGCCATTTCATCATAAATGGAAACGCACAGGATGCGGGGCTTGAAGCTGGCTGAAGACATAAAAATCCTTCGTATCTTGATCTGCTTGCGCGGGGGTAAGGCTTTGATATGCTAAACTTGTAAACCGCAATGTTCTCAAAGTAAAATCTGCAAGGTTTGGGTGTGTAACGAACTGACGATGTGGACAAATTTAGTGCAGGTCCCGCTTGCCGGGTGGCCTTGGGCACGGTATGGCCTTGCCTTGGGCCAGCCTGTGTTTATTGTCTGTTGCACAGCCCTTCCTGTGTGGCGGGCTGACATGCATGGCAGTGGTACTTTTTATAAAATTGAGGCGTGTTATTTGAGCAACTAGTGTGCCATCGTCACAATTTTAAGAAAAATTAGTAACTACGGTCATTTGGGCCTGCGATGGTTTGGACGCCTTTGAAAAAACCGGTCTTTGATGGTAATAGTGACAACAGTGGTGTTAATTTTTTTAACGCACATGTTTGATTTTTGCTCGCCATCGCTCTGGTGCTGGTTGACCATTGCAGCAGGCGGCAACTCCATGTAGAATAATACGAATTTGCAGATAACCGCCAGGGGGCGCTCAACCCGGCAGGCCGGTCAAGGCGCAACCGAACAGCTCCGCAGGATTTTGCCATGAACACAAAGCAGGATATCACCACAACCGGCATGCCCCTTATTGACAGCGTTGTTGAGCGGCTCTGCCACGAAACCTCGCTCAGCACAGTATGGCACCGCTCTGGACAGGGCGCACCCATGCCTTCGTTGACAGTGCTCTCGGAAATACTTGAGCGGCTGCGCGCGGCCATTTTCCCCGGGTATTTTGGTGCGGCCACGGTACGGCGCGAATCCATGCGCTATCACCTTGCGGCCAATCTCGACAGCATCCACCGCCTGCTGGGCGAACAGATTGTGCGCGGCTTCTGCTTTAGCTGCGAGGGGCTTGGCATTCCCTGCACCTCGTGTGAAACAGAAGGACAGAACGCGGCCCTGGCCTTTATGGACAGCCTGCCCGAAATACGCCGCCTGCTGGCTGGCGATGCCAAGGCCGCTTACGAGGGCGACCCTGCGGCCACCAGCCCCGGCGAAACCATTTTCTGCTATCCTTCGCTGCGGGCCATGTTTCATCACCGCATTGCGCATGAGCTCTATAAGCTCAAGGTTCCGGTGATACCGCGCATTATTTCGGAGATGGCCCACAGCACCACGGGCATTGATATTCACCCTGGCGCTGCCATTGGCGAGGAATTTTTTATCGACCACGGCACGGGTGTGGTTATTGGCGAAACCTGCATCATCGGGCGCAGTTGCCGCCTGTATCAGGGTGTCACCCTGGGCGCGCTTTCCTTTCCCAAGAATGCGGACGGCACGCTTACCAAGGGTCACCCGCGTCACCCCATTTTGTGCGACAATGTCACCGTTTACGCAGGGGCCACCATTCTTGGCCGCGTTACGGTGGGCAAGGGCGCAGTGGTTGGCGGCAACGTGTGGATAACCCAGGATGTGCAGGAAGGCGCACGCATAACCCAGGAAAAGCCCCGTGCCTGACCGACCCCGGCGGGCCCACCAGCCGCAACGGCCCCAGCCATCACATCTGATACGGCTGTGCGGGCTTGCATGCATGCGGGGGCGCGCGGCTGCCCTGATTCTGGGTGTCATGTTCTGCACGGCTCTGCTGCCTCTGGGCGGATGCGGCATGAGTGTAAAACCCAGCGGGCAGGTGGCTACAGAAATCAGCGTTGGCCGCTAGCGGCCCATCGGGCAGATATGGAAGCCCCGCCGTACATGGACGCATTTACAGAGCGTCATGAACGGCGGGGCTTTTTTGGGCAAACAGGGGACAGGAAAACCTGAATCTTGTTGGCTTATTGTGCGGATTTCGGGCGCGGTGGGCCTTGTGGTATGGACATAAAGCCTCTTGCATGACATACTCCCGCCTTCTTAAATTCTGGCTGTTATAAAACGCCCACGCGGCGTTTGCAGCTCGGAAAGTGGAGTTGTCATGGAATTTTTTACCGAAGTTGTGGGCACAAGTATCAAGATATACGCGCTCATGACGCCCCCTGCCGTGCTGAGCGCCTTTATCAGCGGTACAAAGGGCTTTGACAAAAAGCAGAAATCGACCGTGGCCGCCAAAACTTCTGCGGCCATCTTTCTTATTGGCGTAACGCTTTTTCTGTTTGGGCCACACCTGTTTTCGCTTTTCGGCTTCACGCTTGATGCCTTTCGCATTGGCGCAGGCGTGCTGCTTTTTCTTACCGCTGTTTCGCTCATGAACGACGATGGCAAGGATGCGCTCTCTGGCAAGGAGGGCGACATAAGCGTTGTACCCTTGGCCATACCGCTGGGTATGGGGCCTGCCTCCATTGGCGCTGTGATGGTTATGGGCGCTTCGGCCACAGAGATGCATCAGGTGCTGGTGGGCGTGTTTTCGCTGCTGGCGGCATCGTTTGGCATGTTTGTGCTGCTGCGCATGGCCGATGGCGTGGTGCGCGCCCTGCACCGCACGGGTATTGCCGTGCTTTCAAAACTCACGGGCCTGCTGCTGGCGGCCATTGCCGCACAGGTTATTTTTACAGGTATACGCGCCTTTTTGGGTTAGCAAGCGGCGGGTGCAAATGGTATAAACGGCGAAATCTGCGTATTTCGCCGTTTTGATATGAAAAAACGGATTGTGCGGTTAAGGGGTAATGCCCGGCGCGCTGGCCGCATGCGGCCATGTGTCTGGCAGGGGTGAAAGGGTGTTTTAACGGCATGGGGTCTGCTGCCCCGGCGCGGTATTGCTCCCCAAAAAGCTTGAACGCGTAACGGGGCAACACGAGGAGGATGTCATGAACGTACTGGAAAAAATGTTTAATCCTGCGGCCAGAGGCAGCACGGTTCGGCGCGAGATACGGGCTGGCCTTACCAGCTTTATGGCCATGTGCTACCTCATTTTTGTGGTTCCCAGCATGCTTTCTGATGCCGGTATGCCCAAGGATTCCGCCGTGGCGGCCACCATCTGGATTACTGTTATCGCCACCCTTCTCATGGGCCTGTGGGCGAAATTCCCCGTGGGTGTGGCCCCCGGCCTCGGCATTACGGCCTTTTTCGCCTACTACATCTGTGGCCCTGCGGGCTACACGTGGCAGACCGGCCTTGGCGCGGTGTTTATTTCTGGTGTCGTCTTTTTGCTGCTTACCGTAACCCGCGTGCGTCAGCTCATCATCAATGCCGTGCCCATGGACCTCAAATACGCCATTGTGGTTGGTATTGGCGCGTTTATCGCCTTTATCGGCATGAAGAGCTGTGGCCTGGTGGTAGCGAGCCCCGCCACATTTGTGACCCTGGGCAACCTGGGCGATCCCAAGGTGCTGCTTTCTGTGGCGGGTCTCTTCCTCATCAGCGCACTGCTTGCGTTGCGCGTGCCGGGAGCCATGATCATCGGCATTGTGGCCATTGCCGGGGCAGACATGCTGCTGAACGGACCGCATATGCCGCAGGGCAGCATTATCAACACATCCCTGCCCCTGCCCACAGAAACCTTCATGGCCATGGATCTGAAGGGTGCGCTGCACCACGGCCTGTTCTCGATTATCTTTACCCTTACCATGGTGGATCTGTTCGACAACATGGGCGTGCTTATCGGGCTTTCGCAGAAGGCCGGTTTTATCCGTGAGGACGGCCACATCGAGAATCTGGACAAGGCCCTGATTTCCGACTCCATCGCCACCATGGCCAGCGCCGTCATGGGCGCGACCACATCCACCAGCTATCTCGAAAGCGCTGCGGGCGTGGTCGAGGGCGGGCGCACCGGGTTGACCGCCGTGACCACCGCCGTGCTCTTTTTCCTCACCCTGTTTTTTGCACCGGTGATTGGCATGGCTCCGGCCTATGCCACGGCCCCCGTGCTGATCATCGTGGGCGCCATGATGATGCAGGAAGTGGGGCGCATCAAGTTCAAGGACTTTACCGTGGCCTTGCCCGCGTTTTTGACCATCATCAGCATGCCGCTCACCTTCAACATCGCCACGGGCTTTGGCTTTGGCTTTGTGAGCTGGGTGGGGCTGAAGGTGCTTACAGGCCGCTTCAAGGATCTTAATGTGGTGATGCTGATTATTGCCCTGTGCTTTGTGGTCAACTTTGCCCTGCGTCTGCACTAGCCGTTAGCGGCAACCATATGTGATTGCACAGTAAACCCCTGCTCTGGCGCGTGCCGGGCAGGGGTTTGCTTTTTTTGCCATAATCGCATGGGCAAAGCGTTCTGCTCCTTGCCTTTGCACGCGCATCAGGGCATAATTTGCGACCGAAAATTAACGCTCACCAGCCAACAGGCACATGAGGAATATTCGCACATGGCAATGCTTCTGCAATCACAGCGCCCCGTCAAACCCCTGTGGCGGGAATACGGCGAAGCCCTGTTCGTCGCGCTTATCCTGGCTCTGGTCATCCGCACCTTTGTGGTGCAGGCCTTTAAAATTCCTTCAGAATCCATGGTAAAAACCCTGCTTGTGGGCGACCATCTGCTGGCAAGCAAGTTTTCTTACGGCATCAAGATTCCCTTTACCCACACCTATATTTACAAGGGTGAAGACCCGGTCAAGGGCGACATCATCATTTTTGAATATCCCAATGACCCCAGCGTGGACTACATCAAGCGCATTGTGGGTACGCCCGGCGACACCATCGAGGTGCGCAACAAGCAGCTGTTCCGCAACGGCGAGGCCGTGAAAGAGTCGTTTATACGCTTTACCGAGCCAGACCGCATCCAGCCGGTGCGCGACAATTTTGGCCCGGTGACTGTGCCCGCCGACAAGTATTTTGTCATGGGCGACAACCGCGACAATTCCATGGATTCGCGCTTCTGGGGCTTTGTTGACCGCAGTGCCATACGCGCCAAGGCCTGGCGCATCTACTGGTCGTGGGGCGGGCTTGGCGATATTCGCTGGGACCGTATCGGCAAGGCCGTGCAATAGCGCCAGTCTGAGGTTTCAGGCTGCAAGCGCGGGCCGCCTGGCCTGTGTTCAGTCATGTATTTGCGGCGCGGGTAGGGTTCATCCGCGCCGTTTTTTATGGTGCAAGGCAAAGGAGTCGCATGGTTGTCCGTTTGAACAGCGGCGGGGTTGAAGGTGTCGATGCCTACCCCGTGGAACTGGAAGTGGGATAACGTACGGTATTTTTCGCACATTGAAAAAATAGAAGTAGCCCGCCAAGTCGGTTAAGTTTGGTTATCGCCAAACAACCACAAAACCAACACGGAGGGCTACAGATGGAAGCTATC
>NZ_JAYRGM010000016.1:0-61068 GCF_041907885.1 Desulfovibrio sp.
CCGAATTTACGCTGGAAGGTGATCAGATCCATCTCAGTATACGGCTTGCGCATTGCCACTACTCCTTGATCTCACCGAATTAATTACTTTTCTCATGTTCACTGAGCTAAGGCAATAGCCACATTTTAGAAACAGATTCGTTCTATACCGCTATGCGTAAAGAGTGCCGAGCAGAAAGCGAAAAGATAAATTATAAACACAATGAAATTAAATTTTTTATAAAACATTTTGAGTGCTGCCACTGCCAGTCAGAATTAATCAAGCCAAATTTGAGAACACCGTTAGCAGACATAAAATTTATATGTCTTGCTTGCAACGAAAGTATGGATTATGAAGATGTAATTGAAGCCGCTGTAATTAAATATTATGATAGCCATGATTTTGAAGCAATTTTTGATGGCTGTGAATCTTCACTATCAGAATGCCCTGAATGCTTAAGAGAAACATTTATAGCTGAAGAAGGCTTATGCCCTGTATGTGAATATGAATTGAAATACAAAAATTGTAAGGCATGTAAAATTCCACTATCAGTAGATGAACAACAGTATAATGGCTTTTGTGAGCAATGCTTTATCCTTGACCCTGCTGATTTTGAAGAGGATGCACACTAGCTGTGTACCCTAGCCCTCCCCAGCCCACACCCCATTTCTCCCCAAATCCCGCACGAAATTCCAGCCCGACCCATTGCCAGCCTTAGCCCCTTTTGACCCGCAAAAGACAGCAAAAAGCCCCGCTGGCTGGGGGCCGGAAGGCAGCGGAAACCGGGGCTTTGAAATTAGGTTCCAGTAATAGAGAGAAGAGCGCCAGCATGCGCCGGGGGGCAAAGGAGGCGTTTCATCTCCTTTTAATGATTTCAGCATGTTGGAATTATGGCCCATCAATCGGAAGAAGAGCACCCAGTTCTAGGCAGGGCGGCAAAGGCCCCAAAACAGGGCCTTTCAATAATTTCAGCCTATTAGCAAATAGGTTCCACCTATCGGAAGAGGCCCGCCAAATTCAGGCCAGGGCTGAAAAGGCCCCAAAGCAGGGACTTTAAACAATTTCAGCCTATTAGCAATTACCTTGCATCAATCGGAAGAAGTCGCTCCGAATTACCTTCCACCATAGAGAGAGCACCAAACGCACCACAAGCTTTTCAAGCTGTTTTCTTCTGCAAATTCAGCACATTGAAATTAGGTTGCACTAGGCGGGAGAAGCAACGGCCTACCGCTTTCACTGAGCTGAAATTTCAGCCCAGCTCTTTTTCAATATTTTCAGCATATTGTAAATATGTTGCATCAATCGGAAGAAAGAGGCGGTCTTTCCCTGCCCATTCATCAGGCTTACCCACAGCCAATCAATCACCACTCTTTAGACCATCAAGCGCAAACCTTCAGCTTTCCCCCTACGGGGTAAGACCCTCCAAATGGATAGCTCAAATGGATTTCTGGTCTAATGAGAGATGAATAAATTCAGTTAGTTATGTAGATTGAAAAGCAGGTTCAAATGTCTTGAAAAGATAATAAAATTAGCTAGTTGGAATTAGGTGACACTAGGAGGAAGAAAGACGGTTGCTTGAAAAAGCTACCGCAACCGGAAGGAGGCTAGGGGGCTTCTTTCGGTTTCCCTTTGGGGGGTAGGGGGGGCAACTAAAGATTACTCTAAAGCTCCCCTAAGAAAATACTTAAAACTCCCATAAAGCTTTCTTCCTTTATCTAAATACATTAAAATTTATTCTAAGGTTTTCTTGATTAAATATATTTCTTAAGTTTCTTTCTTTATGTTTTATCATTATGGACTATTTACTTTAGGTTCTCTAAAGAAATAATTATCCATAATTAATAAACAATAAAAACCTATAGTCCATAAACCCCATTTTTCCCATATCTCCCTCCCTCATGCTGCCCCGCTTGTGCTGGTTATGAAGACCACGCAGGCGGGGCTTTCTTCATCATGGGCCGAGGGCTTGAAATATCCACATTTAACCACCGCATGAGAGAGGAACCTTAGTACATGGACAACAGGAACAAGCAACCAAGAACAATTATGGAAAGGCTGGGGGAAGCCGTAGGCGTCAGGCCAGCCATGCAAGGTGGCGGCAGCATAAACACCTACACACCAGCGCAGCCCAACCGCATTGATAGAGACCCACTTGTTGGCTCTGACATGGGGCGTCTTGTGGACGCTTTGCGCCCTTTTGACAAAGCCATAGCCAAAGCGTGGGAAGCCCACATTGACAGGAAAATACTGGAAGATCACGCCTCAGGGAAACGCTTCGCCGCTGAAAACCCAGAAATGACCAAGAACATTGAGGCATTCCGGCAGGCCGCGCTTGCTGACCCCAACATATTGAACCTCTCGCCTCATGTGAAAAAAGCCATTGAAGGCGAAATACTCAAGAACAACGCCAGCCAGTTTGCAGGCTCCCTTGAGGATGCTTACAGCACCAGCGGAATTAAGAACGAGCGTGACCCACAAAAGGTCATGGCTTGGGCGCAAGAACAACGTAAGCAGTACATGCAGCAGCAAGGGCTAGACAAATACGGCGATACTCGCAAGACCGCATTGTTGGCTTCCTTGGTAAAGTGGTGCTTCATGGCAACCACTCAGCCAGAACCGCCCGCCAGCTTGCCCAGGCAACCACGGTTGACGTGAATGGGCAGAAAGTAAACCTCATGTCTCAGCCGGGGATTGCCAAAGGCATTGAGCAGCTTGAAGAGCAGGAAACAGACAAATCATTCAAGGCCGAGACCCGTTCACACACCCGCTTGCAATGGCAACGGGAAGAGTCGGCCCGGTCTGCCATAACTAAGGGATACGAATACGGGGCCGGGGGTTCGGCTGATTTGTCCAGGGCCGAAGTGGTGGACAGGCTCAAGCTTTGCAGCCCTGAGGATTACCCCCACTTCAAGAAGGCAGCCGAAGACGGCCAGCGGGGGCAATTCAAATCCCTGTACCGGGATATTCTCAGGACATGCGAGTACAAAGCTTGCCCGCTCTGGCCCTACCGAATGGGAACCCGGCCAGCCGAAGGAATACCCCACAGACCCCTTAAGGCTTGCCGCTGCTTCTGCGTGGATGAATGCCAAGCAGAACAGGCCAGCCAAGTGCCAGGGTGTCAGGGGAATACTTGGGTGGTCGGCCCTTGCCCGCTCTACAAGTTCCGCATGGGCAGAAGCCCCAATATCTCGCAGGAAGCCAGAGCGAGAATGAAAGGCAGGGCGGGGCATCTCATAGCAGCTAAGGCAGCCCCCAGCCAACGCCAAGTTTAGCTCAAATCAGCCTTGAAAATCTCAAAGCTGAACATTGGCTCACGTCATTAATAATGAATCAAAATCAGCGGCAAAAGGGCCAGAAAGTTGCAGCCCTATAGCCCTTTCAGAACGAAGCCCCAGCAGGAGAGGCCGGAACACGCCTCCCGTGAGTCTGGGGCTACTTTACTGTTAATGATTATCAATAAAATCATTCTTCTGTGAAGAGGTCTTTGACCCGGCAGCCACAGGCACGAGCGATAGAAATGAATGTTTCAAGAGTGCAAGCAGTAAATAGGGAATCCGTCTTAGCCCGATGGATAGTTGCAGAAGAAAGCCCTGTGAGCTTCATAAGCTCCCGAACAGTTATCCCTTTTTCATTTAAAACTTCTTTTACTCGGCTTTTCATCTTTCATCACTCCCATAAAAATTGACTTCGTATATTGACACATGCCACCTCAATAATCTAGTCTGACTTCGTAAATGAAGCCAAACAAGGAGTAACCCAATATGCCTATCTACACACGCAGAGACCCCCAGCGTCCTCTTATAGCCATCGACAGCCGCAACTACGATACCCTTGAAGAAGCGCATGAAGCAGCCTTCGCCGCCGTGGGTAAGGCTTACGGTGTTTCATGGCATGAGTTCGGGGGAGAGTTCTATGGAAAAATAATCATCCAGCCACACATGCTCTTTATCCCAGACGACCCAGAGTTTCCCCCGTATTGCTGGGGCTACAGGTTTAAGCTTGGCGACGTGCTTGTTCTGGTGAATACGGATGATGGCTCAACAGGCAATACCGATGTTGTCTATGTACCTTATAAGATGGTTGCTCATTGGCCTAGCTGCTTGGAGCCTGTGGGCTACAAGAACAATATGGAAGAAGAACCTCAGCCGTATGCTAAAGAGGTGGTTTTTAGTGAAGCATAAAGGGAAGGCTAAAGGGGAGCCAGGGGCAGTTTTGGTAGAAAAATGTGAAAGCCTTACGGCTCCCAAGGCCCGCAGGTTTCCCCCCATGCCCCTTTGGAAAAAACCTTGGGAGGGGCCAGGGGCCGTTACCGTTGACGCTGGCCTTATGGATTGGTAGCTAAGAGGCAAGGCTGTGTATCAGCTCAGAAGCCCCCCAAAAGGGGCAAGGCCCCTGCGCTATGGCGTGAGGGGTCTTTATTTTGGCAGCAGCCCGCCCTGAGCATCACTATTAATGATGTTGGCTTCTATGTAAGCTTCCTTCAGGGCCATTGCCTTGGCCCCGTTGTAGCCCATTGCCAAGATCATGAAGCCGTCACGGGTGAGGTGGTACATGGGAAGGGAGCGGCCAATTGAGTCGATATATTCATTGGCACCAAAATTGGCGGCAATGAAACTCTTTGAAACCGACAGGTTACGAATGTCTCTCGGAACTCTGTCGTGTTCTTTCCCGAACGCCTCAGCCACCTGAAGGCTGGTCACGGTGGGCTTGCCCTCATGGACAGCTACCCGAACCACAGGCAAATTGCTGCTCATATCAAAAGCTTGCTAACCCAACAGCCTATGGCGCTGCCAGATAGGGGGGGATTGTTCGTTTTTTGCGTGTCACAATGGCCCCTTCCGCTTGGCGTGACCGGGGGAAAAGGAGGGTCTAGCCGCCCGTTGGCGGCAGACTATCAGTAACCATACCCCGGCCACCCTTTGCCGCGCTTCGGGGCCGCTTTGGGTGTCGCTCCCTTTGGTCGCTCCGTCAGGTTTTGCTATCCCCCCTTCTATCTGTCAGCAACCCCTGCTTACTATCCCCCCTTGAAAGGGGGGGTGAGCGCAGGGGTATAATGAGGCGGTTCCGCCCCGCACCTTTTCCGCTCCGCAAAGGGGCAGCTTTCATGCCACCCAGCAGCGGCTTACAGATGGCCTTAGTTCGCCCCTGGCTGGCTGGCATGAAAGCTGCTCTTTTCCCTTTGCTACGCTCGATGCTCCCGGCCCCCGAACGCCTAGCGGCGTTCATCCCCCCAACCTCTTTAGCGAGGTTGAAACAGCCAAACGCAAACAGCCCACAAAAAACCGAAGCCGCCTTCAGCCTCTGACGAGCTACTTACGGCCAATTCTCGGCTTCCGTTGGCTTACGGTTTATGTGTGCCGTTTGCTAAGGGTATTCTTGGGGAGATTGGGGAAGTGTGGCTAGGAGGACAACAGGGAAAGCCAAAACTTTCAGCCCTGCCCTACCCTGTTAGTTTGCCGGATTGATGGCTTTACTTCTTGGGAATATGAGCCTAAATTTCTTACACACAACTGCTACACATAGCAAAAAATTGGAAGCTTAAAATACAATTATTTCAGCATGATAAAGCTGGCCTTGATCGAATCTCCCCCTCTCCGCCAGATTTCAAGGGGTTACTGGAAAACAGTAACCCCTTTCTGTTTTTGTGCCATCGTGCCACCGGTTGCAGTCAGCCTGCACGCCGGGCTGTCTGTGGCAACAGCCAAAGGGCGCAACCATATACATTCTTTCAATACAGCTTCCTGCCGCGCACCAAATGAATTCCTTGAACCAACACATTTTTTTGCTGCTCAATGCCGACGCGCAAGCCTCTTCCTTCAGCATCTGGGCTGGCCGCACGCTGGCCGAATGGCCTGTGCCCATCGCCCTGCTGCTTGTGGCCATTGCCTGCTATCGGCAGAATGACCGCAAGCGTTTTGCCCTGCGCACCGTTTTTGGCACGGCTCTGGCCATGGGGCTGGCCCTTGCCATACGGTGCAGCTTCTACAATCCCCGCCCCTTTGTACTGGGCCTTGGCCGCATGCTGATCGAGCACGATGCAACAACTTCCTTTCCCAGCCTTCACGCCACATTTCTTTTTTCTTTGGCATTACCGCTCGTTGCGCAAAATGGTGCGCGCGACACAGCCATTGCCGTCTTGCTGCTGGGGCTGGCCATCGCCTGGGCAAGAATATTTGTGGGCGTACACTACCCACTTGATATGGCGGGGGCATTCATTATCGCTGGCATTGCCGCCGTGGCAGCCTGTGCTGTATTTAAGCAGCGCACGCCGCAATAGAGACGGCGAATCAGGCCTGGAGGCAGAAAAAACGGGGGCGCCTTGAGCATCAAGGCTGGTTGCGACTGTCTGCGCAAGAAGGTGCGCACGCCCCTGACGCAAGAGTTGTGACATCAACGGCGGCGCGGGCCACTGCCTTCGTACAAGGCAAGCACCTTGAAAATATCATTCTGTATCTGCGCAAGTTCGTCCTGTGCTGCATCGGCCTGCTGCTTAAGAATCTTTTCTGTGCGTTTTAAAAAAGCATCGGCCCCTTTTGTCTTGTAGGATTCTTCGTCTCCTATCGAGATAGTGACTGTTTTTCCGTCGCCAACGGGCGAAAGCAACATTTCCTGCCCATCATAAAGTACAAATACTTTTTCTTCCTTACTTTTAAGAACATTTAAGACGAGACGTAATTTATAATTCATAATTGCTCCATTTTTTTGCACTATCAACCAAACATACTACTAATTTATAACTTTCGTGTAAAAATAATTTTCAAAAAAATATTTTATCCCTCATATCTGGCTAAACCACCACAGTATAGTTCTAACCTGAGCGCTTTTTGCTCAAGGTCTGCCAAATTTTTAAAATAATATTTGTTGACAAATCACAGCACCAGCCCTACTTATACACATCACTGATTGGGTATAGTAAATTTTTCGCCAGAGACTTTACATGGGTAAGGCTTCAAGCAGAAAGTCTACCTCCCGTAACCCCTTGGAGTCTCACATGGCTACTTCTATTTATGTTGGTAATCTCTCTTGGTCCGCTACTCAGGAAGGCGTTGAATCCTTGTTCAAGTCTTTTGGCAACGTACATTCCGTCAACCTGATCTCTGACCGCGAAACCGGCCGCGCCCGTGGTTTTGGCTTTGTCGAAATGGACGAAGCCGATGCCCTCAACGCCATCTCTGCCCTTGACGGCAAGGAAGTTGACGGCCGCAACCTGCGCGTGAACAAGGCCGAGCCCAAAAAGCCCGCCGCCCGCCGCTGGTAAGCCCAAGCAGCACTGACTTTGAAAGAGGCCGTGAGCAATCACGGCCTCTTTTTTTATATATGGCCAACACTGCCAGTGCGACCGCGCATCGACATTGCAGACTGTATATCAGAACAAATGCAGCCAGCTGAACGAGGGTATTTTTATCATAGAGCCCTTTGCTTCATGCCAGGTCAACCATGCAGCACATAATCCCTGCTGCCATATCTGAATATAAGCCTGCTGCGCTCTGAATCTGCTGTGCTTGCCCATATGACCAGGCTTGCGGAGGGCATACAGCCGACAGCCATTATACAAAAGGGCCGTAATGATTACGGCCCTTAGATGTATGATTATGTTTTAACAGGGTGTCGCGTCGAGGCGCTCCCTTAATTCATTAGCAAATGATCGCAACTTATTACTAAAATCATCTCTTTTTACTAACGACGTATTCATTCCAAGCCATTTATGCAATTTCAAATCATCCGATGCTGGTGGCAGACTATCAAGATAATTATTCCATCCAGACAAAATTCGTTCAATCTCAGCACGTTGTTTTGAGTTAATCCGCAAAATCCATTCTCCTGTTCCTATTCAAAAAAAGATACCTCCTTCGCACTGACAAAAAAACAGAAACCAGTGCAAAAAACTGGTTATAGGTTGTATAAATAAAACCAATGTAATTATTGGTAATTACCGCTACCCGCAGCTGTATGCACCGAACTACCAAGAACGCCCTCAACATTCTGGTACATGGAAAGAACATGACCAAGGGTGTCATGCCCTTCGGGCGTTTCTCCCCATCCGGCGACACATCTGTCTTTTAAAATCGCCTCAATTTTTTTAATAAAATTTCGAACTCCTTTTGTTGTATATGACATGCCGTCATCAATGTTGATGCTCATCGTTTTTCCATCGCCAGCAGACGTGATCGTCATTTCGTGGCCATCTTGAATGGTGAATTTTTTATTACCCTTACTCATGAGCGCCACAGATGCCAGCTCATACAGATAATTCATAATCCATCCCCTTCTGTTACTACAAAATATATATTAGCATTATAAACCACTTCTGTCTTTACAATTATACAAAATAAAATTTGCAATTTTATATAGCACTTATACAATCATACAACGCTCATTAGCTATTCTTAACTATCTACACATCTAAGCATACTATCTCTAACCAGACAGTCGGCGCTTCAAGCGTTCTGAATGGACAAGCCAGACTTTTTCTTGCTTTTGGCAATACAAACCGCTGTAGCTGAAATAAAAGCCAAAGTGGCATCCACACCAGCAGCGGGCCTCCCCGCCACTCAACTCGTACAATGACCAGCAAGGGCAATCACAACGATAAATACGGCCAAGGCAAACGGCCACCGCATACCATGCATAAGGGCTGGATCACACAACTTTCCGCAGACAAGATACCGAACGCCCTCTGTTTGCTCCTGCCGCACACTGCCACAATCAGCGCCTACGATATGGTGCGCGCCAACCAGCGCAGATTCACCCCTTTTTTGCGAATACTGGCAAAGGGCAGACAGCGCGCCAATAATTTATACTGATGCAATCAACTATCTTGTAATACCAGTTCAAAATTTTGTCATACGAGAATTACATATATTTACAGCTAGTTAACACTTTCAAATACAGATAAAAGAGAATTTCATTTTCCACACAGCAACTAAAGCATAAGCCTACTCAAAAGACAACAAAGTATTACTGATTACAATTTATTAAAGATGTAGTATTATAACACACAAGTGCAATAGGCACGTTACAATACTTTCTTCACGCTGCCCTCCATTAACGTGAAAGTGTTCACATTGTGATTATTTTGCGCTAACTGTTTCAGACAGCAGATTTTTGCCTTCACCCAAGGCAGCATCATGTCCTGAATCGCGAAATTACGACACCATACATTTATATTTTATTATTTGTTGCTCTTGATTTTTATCGTACATCTGGTTGTTCACTGCTTGCTCAATGATTGCCATTTTCTCAAAATTACGTAAATGATGTTCAGGAAGTTTGTAGTGGCGCCTTTTCACCCCAAAATGGTAGTTGTTTAACAATGTTAGCCTGCTATCCTTTTCACAGGGGCGGCTATTTTTTTCACAACACTGCAAAAAACCATAATCTTTTCGCCACTCAGGCCGTTATGCACTGAGCGACAACACGGCTCAAATAAAGAAATTGCAATTCAAGTTTCGCACGGATTTCGGATTCTGCTTATCAGCAAAACATACTGACAATGACCTCTGCCATAAATAACGGCACAGGCAGAAACAACCATTCAAGAGACGTGCATGATGACATATTTATGTTCAACAAAACTGCAACTTTTTTTCTCAATTTGCATATTGCAGCTGTTTTTTGCTTATAATTTCAGCTTTGCGGCAGATCAAAAAACCTACATTGGTTCAAAAAACTGTGCTCCATGTCACGAAGACCAATATAATTCGTTTATAAAGCATTCAAAAAAAGCCCACTCCTGGAATTCTGTAGCCGTCATGAAGCCCAAGCTCAAGGAGCATGAGCTGCAAAAATGCTACGAGTGCCACACCACAGGCTACAACAAAGGCGGATTTAAAAGCATAGAGAGCACGCCTGATCTGGCAGATGTGGGTTGCGAAACCTGCCACGGCCCCGGCAGCGAGCATGCCGAAACCCAGGATCCACAGTCCATTACGCGCAAGCCTGCCGTAGAAACCTGCACGGCATGCCACAGCTCGGAGCGGATCCAGGATTTCAAATTCAAGCCACTGATTTTTTCTGGCGCGCACTAGTCGGGGGTAGCAATGCTTTTATCCAGATCGCTTAACTTCAAAATTACCATGTCCATTGTGGCCATTACCTTTCTGGTAATCAGCTGCATTGTAGCCCTTGAATATGTGGGCGTAAAAAAAATGATGACCGACGAAATTCGTGCGGGCGCACACATGGAGACCGGCCTCATCTACATGGGCATTGAAAAACCCATGATCGTGGGAGACAACAAGGGCACGGCAGAAGAATTCACCAAGATCAAAAATAAATTCAATCATATTTCTGCCTACATGACATCGTATGCGGGCAACATCACCTACAGCACGGATGAAGGTATCCTGCGCAAGGATTACAGTGCAGTAGAGAAAAATAAAGAGCTGGCAAGCCTGCACACCCGTGGACTCAAGGAACCCCTGGAAGAAGCCGTTTTCATCGACCAGAACGGCAAAAAAATTCTGGGCAGCGTTTTTTCCATAAAAAACCAGCGTCGTTGCCACCACTGCCACGGTGATTCGGAACCCATTCTTGGCCAGCTGGTAATGAAACTTGATGTCACCACGGCCTGGGACGCCATGGAAAACCAGCTGCTGCAAACTGCCATCATGGGCGTTGCGGGGCTTGTTGCCCTCATCGGCTTTACCGTACTGGCCATCCGCCATTTTCTTATCCGCAGAATTTCGCGTCTTGTGGCAAATGCCGGGCATGTGGCCGCTGGCAACCTGAGCGTGTCGTTTGAGCAGGAAGGCAAGGACGAACTCGCCCGCCTCTCTACCGACATCGGCTCCATGGTTGCGCAACTCAAGGACAAACTGGGATTTTCAGAAGGCGTGCTCAACGGCATTGCCGCCCCCTGCCTGATCATAGGCGCGGATAAAAAAACGCTTTGGCTCAACCAGCACTTGTGTGATCTGCTTGAAAAATCGCAGCCGCCCCAAAGCTTTATCGGGCAGACGTCGGGCAAAATTCTGTGGAACGACGATGCGCGCGAAACCACGGCAGTACGCGCCGTGTTGCACCGCAAAAAATTTGTAGCCGAGCGTGAGCTGCCGACCGAAAAAGGCAATCTGCGCTATGTAACGGTTACGGCCACGCCTTTTTTTGACATGGATAATACCCTTATGGGTTCGGTGACATTCTGGAACGATATTACCGAAATCAAGAAAAACCAGCGGCAGATTGAAAAGAACGGAGCCATGGTTGCCAGAGTGGCCGAAAACGCGGGCGAAATTGCCTCGCACCTGGCCCAGATATCTGACCATCTGCTTGAGCGTATCGGCCAGACCAGCGAGGGCACGGCCAGCCAGCAGAACAGAATTCGCGAAACTGCAGCGGCTGTGGAAGCCATGAATGCCTCCATACTCGACGTGGCGCGCAACGCTGCCGATGCCTCTGGCAACGCAGGCCAGGCCCGCCAGCGGGCTCAGAGCGGCCAAAAAATCACCGACCAGTCCATTGCTGCCATTGCCGACGTGCGCAGGCACACCACAACCATGAGCTCAGGCCTGCATGATCTTGGCAACAAGGCTCAGGATGTGGGCAAAATTCTTGGCATAATCAGCGACATCGCCGACCAGACAAATCTGCTGGCCCTCAATGCCGCCATAGAAGCCGCCCGCGCAGGCGAAGCTGGCCGGGGTTTTGCCGTTGTGGCCGATGAGGTGCGCAAGCTGGCAGAAAAAACCATGCAGGCCACCATGGAGGTTTCGGCAGCGGTTAAGGGTATTCAGGACAGTGCGCACTCCAATATTTCGCTGATGGACGAAACCGACGCCAGCGTGCAGCAGGGTGTTACCCTGGTCAGTCAGGCTGGCGAAGCCTTGCAGGAAATTGTAACCCAGGTCATGCAAACCGCCGACATGATCGGCGTCATCGCCGCCTCTGCCGATGAGCAATCGGCGGCCTCTGAAGAAATCAACGGCAATATCAGCAACGTAAATTCCATCGCCATGGATATCTCCAACGCCATGGCCGAGCTTGGCACAACTGCCCGAGAGGTGGCCAAAATGGCCGCAGATCTGCGCACAACCATTGCGTCCATGAGCAACGGAAACGGTAACGGGCATTCCTAGCGCGCCCGTTTCAAACGCGTATTCGTGCCCATGACCCCAGCGTAGCCATATAGAAAGGCGGCAAAACTTCGGTTTGCCGCCTTTCTTTCATTCTGGACAGCTTGCCCGCCCTTGACACATTTTAATTAATGTTGAAATAACATTTTATGGAAAGCAAAACTGCCGCAAGTATTTTTGAAGCACTGGCTTCCGAGGTACGCCTTGACCTGTTCAGGGTGCTCGTCAAAAACGCCCCGCAAGGTCTTGTGGCTGGCGAAATTGCGCGGCAGCTCGACATTCCACCTACCAACCTTTCTTTCCATCTCAAGGCTGTGGTACACAGCGGGCTTGTGGCGGTTGAGAAGGAAGGGCGCTTTATGCGCTACAAGGCCAATATTCCCCTGATGCTGGAGGTCATTGCCTACCTTACATCAGAGTGCTGCTCTGAAAATCCGTGCGAATGCCAAAAATTCAGGGCAGAGAGCGGGATATTGCCAGGAATTTTGCCGCAAAAGTGACAACTCGTGGCTGTTTTTTTGGCTTTAATATTTCAACTATTCAACAAATATTAAATAGGCGCACATATGACAAAGCCCACAGAACAACAATGCTGTTGCGGCACAAGCTGTTTAAAAAACTCCACCACAGAACCCGCACGCAACTGGAATATCAGGTACGCGCTGTGCGTTGCCGCCTTGGCCCTCTTGTGGTGGCTGGCGTACTCTGCCATGCAGCCTGCGGCCCACTGGCTGGCGGTAAGCCTGTTTGGCCTGACGCCCGGATCCCCTGCGGCAGAATCGGTAGAATTTTTCTTTTATGACACCGCAAAAATTCTGCTTCTGCTGGTATCGCTCATCTACGCCATTGCCTGGGCCAGAGCGGGGCTGAATGTTGAGCGCGTGCGCGATTATCTGAGCGGCAAGGCGCGCGGGCTGGGGTATTTTCTGGGTTCTGCCTTTGGCGCGGTAACGCCCTTTTGCTCGTGTTCCAGTATTCCGCTGTTTCTCGGCTTTACCACTGCCAATATTCCTGTGGGCATAACCATGGCATTTCTGATTACCTCGCCGCTTATCAACGAGCTGGCTGTGGTTTTGCTGTGGGGCCTGCTGGGCTGGAAGATCACCGTGGCCTATGTGATTGTGGGCATGGTGGCGGGCATTATCGGCGGCTTCCTTATGGACGCCATCAAGGCCGAGCGCTGGCTGCACCCCGCCATTTTGGAGGCCATTGCCAGCATGCCCGCGCAATCGGCTGTTATCACGGCTTCTTCCTCAGCGCGCAAAATTTCTGTGCGTGAGCGGCACAACTTTGCCTGGACAGAAACGTCTTCCATCTTCAGGCGAGTGTGGAAGTGGGTGATCATTGGTGTGGCGCTGGGGGCCGGACTGCACGGCTTTGTGCCAGACAACTGGTTTGCGCAGAACCTCGGCGCTGGCGAATGGTGGTCTGTACCGCTCTCTGTGCTGCTGGGCATTCCGTTGTATTCGAGCGTTACGGGCATCATTCCGGTGATGGAAAGCCTGCTGGGCAAGGGGCTGCCCATCGGCACAACCCTGGCATTCTGCATGAGTACCGTTGTGGTAAGCCTGCCAGAAATGGTCATGCTACGACAGGTTATGACAGTGCGCCTGCTGGCAGTATTTGTGGGCTATCTGCTGGTCATGTTCACCCTTGTGGGCTGGCTGTTCAACATGCTTGGCTCAGTATTGATTTAAAATTCAGGAGCGAACTATGGAAATCAAGGTATTCGGCCCGGGCTGCCCCCGTTGCGTTGAGGCAGAGGGCGTGGTGCGGCAGGCCGCAGCGCAGGCTGAAGGTGAAATTACCGTGCTCAAAATTTCTGATTTCAGAGAAATAATGGCCGCACGCATTATTTCCACCCCGGCGGTAATGGTTGCTGGCGACATAAAGTGTACTGGCAGGGTTCCGAGCGGCGACGAAGTTGCCCAATGGATCAGGGAAGCCCAAGGCTAGCCCTACAAATCTGTATCGAAATTTTTGGCCCGCCACGCCTGGCAACATGCTTGCCCTGCGTGGCGGGCCAAGCTATTATCGGGCGCTGTTCAGGGTGCTATTTCGCACACTTCCACCAAGGCCAAACCCATGCACTATCCCCACATTGCCCTGCTTAAAACCGTAAGCCTGTTTCTGGTTGTGGCCATGCATTGCGTCATGTTTTTTGCCACGCCCTTTCCTTTCTGGAAGCTGTACGCCGAAGCCCCGCAGCCCTTTGCCGATCTGCTCACGGCCATTTCCGGCACAACTATCATCCAGTGCTTCATGATGACCTCTGGCTTTCTGTTTGCTGCGGCGTGGGATTCTGGCAAGCGCACCCCCCTGCAACATCTGCTGCACCGTGGTCGCAGGCTGCTGCTGCCATGGTTTGGCGTGGGCATGCTGTGGGTAGCGCCGCTGTACTGGCTTTTTTCTGTACCTGCCTTTGGCCACCCCGCAGACGCCACACTTGTGGAAACGTGGAAGTCCGTGGCTCTCGGCCTGTTCAACGACCACCTGTGGTTTTTGCTGGTGCTGTTCTGGGTTACCGTTTTCTGGATTGCAGCCTTGGCTGTGCTGAAAAAATGCGGGCGCGACACTGTGGCCGCAGGCTCCATGGTGGCCCTGATCTCCGCCCTGTGCGTGCAGAACTATGGACAGTGGATGACATGGTACTGCCTGTGGGAAGTGCCCACCTTCATTCTGTGCTACTATCTGGGTATTGTGATTTTCAGAAACCACGAAGCGCTTGATTCCCTGTGCCGCCAGCACCCGCTCGCCCTGGGCGCGGGGCTGCTGGCCCTGATAGTGCTGCTGTGGCCCTACGCCTTCGCCCCGGTGAGCGGCTGGGCCGTATCACTGCTGTGCGCCCTGCTCGGCTACCATCTTTTTTTGCTGGCTGGCGGCATCTACCCAAGGCTTCTGGCCTTTGCGCCCTACGCATGGTTTGAGCGCAACGGCTTTCGCCTGTATCTTTTCCATCTGCCCACACCGCTGCTGGTATTCATGTGGCTGTACAAGCCCCTGCAACTGCCGCCCGCTGCCTTTATTTTGCTGAATATTGTCATAACACTGGCGGTAACGGCGGCCATTGTGGCGGCCAGCCGCAAGCTGGAGGCCCGGCTGGGCATAAAACTGTAGAGAGAGATTGAGAGAGAGCAACTTTTGTGGCGCTTACCCCCCTGCCGTTGATCTGACGTGCGCGTTGCGGCGCAGCCAAACCACTATGACGGGAGATATCTGCCATGATGGGATTTTTGAAACTGCTGGTGTCATTCGCCCCTTGGCTGTCGTTTTTGATCATTGCGCATGGCAGCTTGTTTCGGCTGCAACTTGGCCTGTGCGTGGCCCTTGGGCTCAGTATTCTCATGGGTGTGCTCAAGCTTCACCGAGGAATCATTCTCTGGGTGGGGCTGGCCTTTTTTGCAGCAGCCACAGTGCTTGTGGTTGTGTTCAAAAACATGTGGACAGTGCAGTATATGGGCGTTCTGGCTAACGGATCGCTGGCGCTTGGCACTTGGGCTGGCATTGCCATTGGCAAACCTTTTACGGCAGATTACGCCAGAGATCACACCGATCCCTCCCTGTGGAATTCTCCCCTGTTCATGCGCACCAACAACATCATCGCCTCTGTGTGGGGGGGCGCGTTTACGTGCAATGCCCTGCTGGCTTGGCTCAAAATGAAGCAGCTCTTTTTTTCAGAGCTGACCTTTGAGCTGATTTCCTACGCACTGCTCATTGGCGTGGCTGTGTTCACGCAGTGGTACCCCGCCTACCTGCGGCGTCAACGTGCAGCCAGCTCTGCGGCAGCCTGACCCATGCAAGTCGCAACCGTTCAAAAAATTTAATTTTATTTCATCCTACGGCTGCGGGCCTCTGCGCATGCAAAACATGCCTGCATGGCTTGCAAAAGAATGTTGCATGTTGACAAGCGGCGCGAAGGAGAGCATGCGCTTTAACACGTCATGCATGGGCCTGCTTGCAGGCCCCATTTTTTTGCAACAGCCGAGGATGTTACGCCATGAAGAAAATCGCCCTGATCCTTGCCCTGCTGATGAGCACCTTTATGCTCACCGCCTGTGGCTCCAAGTACATTGCCGTTACCAAGGACTACTCTGTCTACATCGGCACCAAGAAGCCCGTTATCAATCCCGAAAACGATTCCGTGAGCTTTGAGGACGAAACCGGCAAAACCCACACCATTCCCCGCGAAGACCTCAAGCAGGTTCGCCCCCTGGCTTAATGGCATTTTGCCTGACCGCCCGCGCGGCGCAGGCACAAAAGAGCAGCCGCCTTACAGCCCACACTTGGGAACCGTAAGGCGGCTGCCTTGTTTTATGCTGTAGCGTATCGGCTAGAACACGGGCACGATGCCGCGTTCAACCAGATTCTTCTGGATGTACGCCTTCACTTCGGGAGACTGCACGGCCTTCATGAGGGCCTTGGCCTTGGGGCTGTCCTTGTCTTCGCTGCGCACAACCACAATGTTGGCGTAGGGAGATTCGCTGCCTTCCATCACAAGGGCGTCACGGGCAGGAACAAGGCCGGCTTCGCCAGAAAAGTTGGTGTTGATGACCGAGGCGGTCACGTCGTCCAGGGTGCGGGGCAGCTGGGCGGCGTCCAGTTCGTGGAACTTGAGGCCCAGGGGATTCTTGGTGATGTCGGCCACGGTCACGAGGGCACCGGGCTTGATGGTGATAACGCCGTTGGCTTCAAGCAGGCGCAGGGCGCGGGCTTCGTTGGTGGGGTCGTTGGGCACAGAGATGCTGTTGCCTTTCTTGAGGTCGGCAAGCTTCTTGATCTTTTTGGAGTACACGCCCAGGGGCTCGATATGCACCTTGCCGATGGAAACAAGGTCAAGCTTCTTTTCCTTGTTCATGTTGTCAAGGTAGGGCTCGTGCTGGAAAAAGTTGGCGAACAGCTGCTTGCTGGCCAGGGCCATGTTGGGCTGCACGTAGTCGGTAAATTCCTTGATGACCAGGTTGTAACCTTCCTTGGCCAGCAGGGGCTTGGCCGCCAGCATAATGTCCTTATGCGGGAAGGGGGTCACGCCGACAACGATGTCTTCAGCGGCGAACGAAGGGGCGGCCAGCGCCAGAACCATGGCCAGAGACAAAAGCAGACGTTTCATAAGCGCTCCTGCAAGGATAAAGGGGGTAGAAAATAGCCAACAGGCCTAGCGCAATATCTTGTAAAGAAAATTACACACGCCCTGTATGAGCAGCACAAGAAGACAAAGAATAATGACAGAATACACCATTATATCGACCTGAAAGCGGTTGTAGCCGTATTTTACGGCCAGATCGCCCAGCCCGCCGCCGCCCACGGTTCCGGCCATGGCCGAATACCCCAGCAGCGTAATGGCAATAACCGCCACATTCAGCACAATGGAAGGCAAAGCCTCTGGAATCAGCACGCGAAAGATGATCTGCGTATTGCTGGCCCCAAAAGAGCGCGCCGCCTCAATAACGCCCCTGTCCACCTCAAGAAAGCAGGTTTCGATCAGCCGCGCCACAAAGGGCGCTGCCGCGATGGTCAGCGGCACAATGGCCGCCGCGCTGCCGATGGATGTACCCACCACAAAGCGGGTAAAGGGAATAAGGGCGATAAGCAGAATGATAAAGGGGAACGAGCGCAGCAGGTTCACCACAAAATCCACAGCCTGATACACCGAGCGGTTGGGCTTGAGGCCAATGGGATTGGTCACAATCATGAGAATCGCCAGCAAAAAGCCCGACAGCAGCGAAAACAGCGTGGAGAGCAGCACCATATCAAGGGTTTCCCAGGTTGCCGTGACAATTTCCGGCAATTTTTCAAGAAACCGCTCCCACAGCGGGTAGTAGGCCGCAAGGCCGCTCATGTTCTCAATCATGCTGTTCACCCGCGTCTTCAGAATAGGCCAGAATTTCCCAGAACAGGTTCTGCGTTTTCAGATAGTGCAACACCGCGTCCAGGTCTTTATCCTGCACGTTGATGATAAGAAAACCAAAAACATCATCAAGATAGCGCTCAAGCTTGCCGCCAACGATGGAAAAATCAATACCCAGGGCGCGCGCCATCTGGGTGATAACGCTCTGCTGCGAAATCTCGCGCGGAAACATGAGGCGAATATTGGTGCCGCCGGGTATGAGCGTGTACTCGTCCTCGACCATGGCCTGCATTTCCTTGGTGGGCGACAGAAAGAGGTTTTCCGTCTTGCCCATGGCCACGGTTTTGCCGCCGTCGAGCATAAGCAGGCCGTGGCACAGCCGTTTGACCACTTCCATCTGGTGCGTAACCATGATGATGGTGAGGTTAAGCCGCCTGTTGATGTCTTCCAGCAGATCAAGAATGGACGACGTGGTTTTGGGGTCAAGGGCAGATGTGGCTTCGTCGCACAGCAGCACGCGGGGGTTGAGCGCCAGCGCACGGGCAATGCCCACACGCTGCTTTTGCCCGCCGCTCAGGCTCTGCACCCGCTGTTTGGCCCTGTCGGCCAGGCCCACAAGCTCCAGCAGCTCCATGACGCGTTCTTCGCGGTTGGGGCTGCCCCACAGCGAAAGCGGAAAGGCCACGTTGTCGAACACGTTTTTGCGCGACATGAGATTAAAATTCTGAAAAATCATGCCCATCTTGCTTTGCAGCTCACGCAGGGCCGTTGCCTCAAGCGAGGCAACTTCAACACCCATCACTTTGACACTGCCCATCTGATAGGGTTCAAGACCATTAAGGCAGCGCAACAAGGTAGACTTGCCCGCGCCAGAATGTCCCACAATGCCAAAAATTTCCCCCTCATGCACATGCATATTGATGTCTTGCAGCACAAGGTGGCTTCCGTAGAACTTGCCAAGATTGGTTACCTGAATCATGCGATGGTTCCTGAGCCTGTTTTCGGTGTCGCCAGACAATGCGATATTTGCCAGCGAAAGTAAAGAATTCACGCAGGCACAGCATGAATAACCCGGCATTATACCTCAAGGAGCAGAGCAAAATCAAGCCGCCTGCCGGGGCCTCGCAAGCGGCGGCTTGCGGGTATGTTTGAGCGGGTATGTTTGAGGTGTGACCGCAGGCATGGACAGCTGCCCGCAATGGTGACACAACCAGTGGCGCAATTGTTTACCTGAACAGTCTGAAAGGATTTTTCCATATGCCACACAACCCCGAATCCCCCTCTGTTCCCGATTCCCATTCCACCGCGCCAGCCAGTACCAACACGCCCGCACACCACGCCCCTTCTTCCGCCCACCGGCAGCGCCGCATTACGCCCACCCTGCTGCGGCGTGGTATCCAGGGGGCCTTTGCCGTCTTTCTCGCCTGGGTGGGCTATAATTTTTACCTCTACGTGCTGTGGGCTACCGGGCAGAGCCAAACCTTCACGCCCAAGCCGCCCTCTGTGGAGGGCTTTTTGCCCATCAGCGAGCTTATGGCAGCCCGCCGCCTGTTTGAAACCGGCCAGTGGGACGCCGTACACCCCGCCGGGCTCACGCTTTTTCTGGCCATTGCCCTCATGGCCCTGCTGTTCCGCAAGGGTTTTTGCGGCTATATCTGCCCTGTGGGCTTTGTTTCCAATCTGTTGGGCTGCCTGGGCCAGCGGCTGGGCCTGAGCCGCACCCCGCCGCGCAGGGTCGAGCTGGCCCTACAGGCGCTCAAGTATATTCCGCTGGCCTTGCTGTGCTACTTCAGCCTGATTGCCATGGGCGTGGACGAAATAAATGCCTTCATGGGAGCGCCCTTCAACATGGTGGCCGATTCAAGCATGCTGTTTTTCTTTTTGCACGCCTCGGCCACAACCCTTGTGGTGGTTGGCGTGATTGTGGCGGCCTCGCTTGTGGTGCGCAATGCGTGGTGCAGATTTTTATGCCCCTATGGCGCTTTTTTGGGCATTCTTGCCTTGGCTAGCCCCATAGCGGTACGCCGCAATGCGGCAACCTGTACTACCTGCCGCCGCTGCCAGCGCGTCTGCCCCTCGGCCATTGCCGTACACCAGAAGCTGCGCGTCAATTCGCCAGAATGCCTCGGCTGCACAGCCTGTATTGAAGCCTGCCCGCAACAAGACTGCCTCCATCTTTCGGCGGGGGGAAGCCGCGTACCGTTCTGGACTGTTGCAGCTGGCTGCCTTGTGGTGCTGCTGGGCGCATACGTATGGGCAGTGTACACCGGGCACTGGACGTCCGAAATTCCCCCAGCCATGCTGCGGCGCTTTCATATGATCCAGTTTGGCGGGTAGCGGGCTTTACGGCTGACAGGCAAAACAGACATGGCGGCAAAGGTGCTCCCTTTGCCGCCATGTCTTATTCTTTGATCGGGCTCTAACCCTTTATCTTACCATACCGGCGCTTCTGCCGGATCACGCTTGATATGGCAGGCCTGGCAATCGGTTGCACGGGGTTTTTCAACCTTCATGCGGGTGTGACAGTCCATGCAGCGCTGGTGGTAGGCCGCCTTGAGCAGGGGCCTGCCGTCGGGCATGGTGGTTGTGCCGGTGGGCAGGCTTGCCGGATGGCACGAAACGCATCTGGGCGGCGTCATGCCCGGCTTGAGGCGCGGGCTGTTGTGGTGGCAGGCCGCGCATTCAAGGCCATCCTTGGCGTGCATGCCCTGCAAGCCAGGGGCCTTGCGGCCAATGGCTGCCCGCAGCTTTTGCAGATGCTGGCCGTGGGCAAAATCCACAGGGCGGAATTCCCTGCTCATGAGCTCTATGCGCACCTTGTCGGGCAGACCGTCAGAAACCGGGCCAAGCTTGGGCGCTTCGGACACGTCAGCGGCAGGCTGGGCAGCATTGGCAGCAGAGACAGAGGGAACAGAACCCGCTGGTTGCAGCACCTTTGCCGCAGCGGCATTGGCTACGGGGTCGGGCTTTGCTGCGGAATTTTTGTCCGGCGGCGGCAAAAGAATGGCCGAAGGCGCGAGCAGAACTTCGGAATCGGCAGCCTGCTTGGCAGCAGCCTTAACCGAGGCTTCCACAGGCAGCAGGATGGCCGACGACGCGAGCTTGGCATCCTGCTGGGCTGCCTGCGCAGAGGGCGCGGGCAGGGTCTGCGGCAGTGCCGGGGTTTCCAGAGCCACCGAGCCTGAAGCTTCAGCGGTTGCGGGCCGCGCCGTGGGCAGATTGCTCGGCAGCATCAGCCCCATGGTGCCCTTTACGCCGGGGGCGGCGCGGTGGCAGAAGGCGCAGTTGTTGCCGCTCTTGCTCACGGGCCGGGGCGTATGACAGCCTGCGCATTCCGGCGCAGCGGTTGTGAGGCTGGTATGGCAGCTCACACAGGAGTTTTTGGACGTAACCGAGTGCATGGCCTGCGCCAGAGGAATGTTCTTGCCCTTGGGATCACCGTTGGGCGTGTGGCAGGTAATGCAGGCCTGCTTGACGCTGGTGTGGTGACAATCCACACAGTTCAGCGCCCTTTCGTGCAGGCTGTGATCAAAGGGCACGGCAGGCATGGCCGTGGCCCACTTGGAGCCCTTGGGGTATATGGGCGCAAGCGGAACCTGTGGCGGCGTAACCTTGTCGCTGAGTACCACGCCGGTGGGCCTGTCCATGGTCATGATGGAGGGGCTTGCCTCAAATCGGGGCAAAGCCTCAAAACGCGCCTTGTCGTGACAGGTGGCGCAATCCACCGGCCCGTGCGGCTGCTTTTGCTCTGCAAGAGCGGCGTGACACTTCATGCACACCTCGTGCGCGGCGGCACGCAGGGGCGGCGGCGTAAAGGCGGCATCCCTGGTGGCAAGCGCCGTGCCGGGGCCACTGGCGTGGCATGTGCGACAGGCATCCACCGTGGGCGGCAGGCTGGGCGCAAAACCCTTGGCATGGTGACAGGCCACACAGCGCTGCGGATCATTTTCCGCCATAATGGCTCCCGCTGCCAGCCCGGCCTGCGGCCTGGCCGGAAAAGCCCCGGATGTCAGATGCCGCTGGTGCAGCGAGGCATCCATTTGCGGCTTGAAGGGCTTTTGCACGGGCAGCCGGGCCGTGTCGTCAACGCTGTGGCAGTTGCGGCACTGGGCCAGCGAAGGGCCAGAGCCCTTTTGGGCGTGGCACGTGGCGCAGGCAGCGTGAAAGGCCATCTTGCGCTCGTCCTTGTCGCTGGAGGCCACACCGGCAAAGGCGCTGAACACAGGCGTCTGCATGATGTTGACCGGCAGGCCCGCACTGTTTTTCTCCACGCCGGGGGCAGCCGCGTGGCAGCTGGCACAGGCGTTGGCCTTGGCGTGGGCCGCGTGGTCAAAGGCCACAACGGGCATTTTGAGTTCTTTGGCACGCTGGCCGCCCAGGTACACAACATTGCCCGCAAGGGGCGCAGATTCGCCCGCCCGTACATCGGGCGCGGCAAAACACAGCACCACGGCAAGCAGCGCGCTGACGGCCATAAACCGCCGGGCGCAAACAGAAACCAGGGCTGTACTACATGTGGTTCGCATTAACTCCCCCCTGGGGACTTTGATCAAAAAAACCATCAGCGCAGCAACCGTGCAAACCGGCAATGGGGCGCACACCACAAAATGATGTGCCCGGCAACAAGGTGCAGCAACAGCCATAATCCATAGCCCGGCATGCCAGACCGAGCCAGCAGGCCGGTAAGGGGCAGCATCACCAGCAGGCCCATGAGCCGCCAGTCGGCCTTTGTGGCAGAGGTGCGCAGATCGGCCAGCAACAGGTGACGCAACGGCAGGGCCAGCGCCCCAAACAGCAGCACCATGGCAAGGCCGTCGGCCCAGCGAAAGGCCATGCCCGGCCAGTCAAGGCCCATGCCGCGCCCGATAAGCACAGCGTGGCCGGGGGCAAACAGCACCACCACAAGGGCGATAAACAGCAGCCAGAATATTACGTCATTAACCAGTACATGCACGGGCCACTGGCCGCGCAGCAGATCAAGGGGCACAAGTCGGGCGCGCCAGCGGGCCACAAAATGGTCGGTAGCGCAACCGTTGGCCCTGCACTGGCGCAGACGCAACACGCACCCAGCGAGGCATCCCAACAGGGACACAAACAGGCCCCAGCCGGTAAGAAATGAAATAAGCGTTGTCATTGCTTGCTCCAGCCTAATCCTTGCCGTTCAGAAAAAGGTAAAAGCCCAGCAGACCGAACAGGGCAAAGCAGATGAATATAAACATCCAGCCCGTACCGGACATGAGGGAGGCGTAAAGCGAGTAAAATACCGTCTGCATGGCATTCTCCCTGTCAGGCTTCGGGTTTGTAATCGGGGTGATCGCGCAGCACGGGCATTTTGGCGCACACAAAGCGGTACACGGTCACCAGCCCCACCAGCATGAACAGCGAAAGCGTAATTTCACCCAGCGAGGGAAAATACTTGAGCTGCGATGGCAGATTGTAGTTGTAGGCCACAAGGCTCACATCCATGCGGTTGAGCATGACCCCAAAAACAGCAAGCCCCGCCGCCAGCCGGATAAGGCCGTAACGCCGTTCACGCACGCCCACGGCAAACATGAAGGCAGGCACAATGACCAGCGCCATCTCAAGCAGCCACAGCAGGCCGTAACCGCTAAACACATGCTTCCAGCCGTTGTCAAGCGTAAGACCGCCTATCTTTATGACAAAATAGCCCATCAGCAGCAGCGATGCGCCGCGTGCAAGGCTCAGGCTCACGCCGTCAAAGCTTTTGGCGTGGTTGTCATCCATATATTTGTGCATTCCAGCGTGGGCCAGCGTGCCCTCAAAAATCACCATGCTGAGCCCGGCGTAGAGGCTTGAAACAAAAAAATACACCGGCAGCCACGATGAATACCACAGGGGGTGCATTTTTGAGGGAACCATCACATACAGCCCGCCCAGCGAAGACTGGTGCAGGGTGGAAAGTATGATGCCCAGCGCCACCAGCGGCATGACCAGCTTCATGAGCATGGCGCGCAGTTTTTGCCAGCCAAGCCACTCGCAGGGAATCACAAACCACAGCACGGCCATGACGCAGAGGTAAAAGAACTCGCACACGCCCACGGTGAACAGCAGCGAGGTAGTACCCTGTGATACAAAGACCGGGTACGGCAGCCGCCACGGCTGGCCCACATCGTACAAAAGATCGGCAATGACAAAGGCATAGCCAAAAAACGCCGTGGTCAGCGCGGGCCGCCACATGGAGCGCAGATTGCTGAACCCGAAGATGTAATAGCCCGCCGCCAGCGTAAAACCGCCAGCAGCCAGAGCCACCCCGCACAACAGGTCAAAACCTATCCACAGGCCCCAGGGGTAGTAGTCGTCAAGATTGGTAACCGCGCCAATGCCCCAGCCAAAGCGCATGACCGTGGCCACTGCTCCGCAAAACAGAATGACGGCGGTAATGATGTTGCCCGGCGTGTTGAGCAGGCCCAGCGTATTTTTCAGCAGTTCCGAAGGCTTCAGCATTTTCCGCCTCCCTGGCCCTTATCGGGATTATCGTCAGCGGGTGTGCAGCCTCTTGCTTGTGCCTGGCTGTCGGCAGGGGCAGCCTGCCCCTGTGCCTGCTGCGCGCCCTCGCGGCGGGCCTGCTCCACCATTTTTTTATAGTGCTTGCTCATGGAATACGCGCCGCCCAGTATCACCGGCCACACGCCCGCAATTACAGCGATGGATCCGAGCATGCCGCGTGTAAGCTCCGGCGCGGAAACAGCGGGCACATCCGGCTGCCCCAGCTCGGCGTGCGCCACGGGCGAAAGATACAGCCAGTTGGTGCCGCCCATTTCAAGCTCGCCGTAAATGTGGTCTTCGTACATGCCGGGGTTGTCCATGATACGACGGCGGGCCAGCTTTATGAGGTCGCTGCGCCTGCCAAAAACCAGGGCCTCCTTGGGGCAGGCCTCCACACAGCCGGGCAGCTTGCCTTCCTTGAGGCGCGGGGCGCACATGGTGCATTTGTACACCAGCGGATTCCAGGCATTGTTGTAGTCGTAAGCCGGCACGTAAAACGGACAGGCCATCATGCAGTAGCGGCAACCCACGCACAGCTTGGGATTGTACACCACCGGCCCCTGCTCTGTTTTCACAAAGGCTTTGACAAAACAGGCCGAGGCGCAGGCCGGTTCCTGACAGTGATTGCACTGCAACTTGCGGAACACGGGCGCGTGCCCTTGAGGTTCATATTTATTGACAACCGTGTAGGCCCTGAAGGTCGGCCTGCGGGTCTGCTCAAAAACAGAGCTGTCGTCAGCGGGCTTTTCCAGCGGGGGCAGCACGTCGGCATTGACCTTCTGGCAGCCTTCCTCGCACTTGCGGCAGCCAATGCAGCGTACCGAATCGTGCAGCACGCCCACGGCATCTGGGCTTCCATCCAGGGCAAAGCGGGCGGCCCCGGCAGTGCCGGGAAGCGCCGCTCCGGCCACGCCGCCCATGCCCAATATTTTCAAAAACTGTCTGCGCCGCATGGCGATCCTCCCCTGCTTGCGCATTGCATCACTTCATGCCCCATTTCTGCCATGGGGCAAGCCGCCAAGGCGGCGCCGTAAACACGCACCCTGCGGCTATGGGCTGGCAATAGCGCCCACATCCTCATTTTCTGCCAGAAAGGCAGCGTAATCCTCATCAAGATACTGCGCGGAATACAGATACACCGTGCCCACAGAGCTTTCTGTAAACCTGATGTCGGCGTATTCCGCATTTTCAGCCATGTCGCGCAGGCACTGCTGCAAGGCCTCTGCCTCAAAAAGAAAGGGCGGATACTCAAATATCTCAAGGGGTACAGGCCGGGGGTAGTCGCGTGAGCTCTCGCGCACCACGCTTGCGATCTGCACCATTCTGTTATTGCCCGTGGAAAGAATACGGGCATACAGGCTGCTCATTTGCGGCTTGTAGTGGTAGTATTCCCTGTTATCCCAAGCGGTAAAAACCGCCACATCTTCGTTTTCGGCCAGCAGCCCGGCCAGCAGGGCCGCCGCATACTCGCGCTCAATCACGCGCGGGGCGGCTGCGGCCTGTGCTGCCTTTTCTGTAGCCGTTTCTGTGGCCGTTTCTGTAGCCAGCCCGGCCACCGGCTCCCCAGCCTCAGCCGGAACAGCCAAAGCCTCTGCGGGGTGCAGCAGCGAACTCAGCAACTGCCTGCGGCTCAGCAGGCGGCGTGTTTTGCGCAGGCCCGGCACTTCCGGGTCGGGAGCAGATCCGGGCTGGGCTTTTTCCATGGCCTTGATGCGGGCCATGTCTGCGGCCACGGTCTGCGAATCCGGCCCTTCAAAACGGGGGTCGGGCAGGCTTTCCAGCTCCTGGCGCACCTGGGCAACGGTAACGGGCGGCGTGGCCGCCGCGCGCTCCATAAAGGCTGCCAGCAGTTCGTCGGCGGTTACAAGGCGCTCGTCACTGCTGAAATCGGCCAGCGTTTCCACCAGCAGCACCGTGTCGGCCTTGCGCTGGTTTACCAGCTGCTGATCACCGGCCTGCTCCGTTTGCTCCACTGCGGGGGCATGGCCGCCGGTCTGCCCTGTTTGCGCAGCGGCTTCGCCGCCCCCGTCAAGGGGGGCGGCAAGCTGCGCCTGATTCTGGCCCTGATTCTGGTTACTCATAGATTCTCCAAGGTTACGCGCCGGGAACCAGCTTTTCCTTGGTCATGGTATCGGCCACATCGTTGAGGCCCAGCGAACGGTAATGGTTCGCCCCGGGCAGGCCGGTCTTCACGTCCCAACCCTGCACTTCGTAGAAGAGGTCGAGGCTCTTTTCGATATCGGCCTTGTCCATACGAATGGTACCCTTGGTGAAGGGGGCCTTGTCTTTTTTGTCTTCAAACAGCCAGTTGGGGTACTGGTCGTGCTTTTTGCGCATGTCTGTTGTCTGCATCTGACGCGCGGTGTAGGCACGGTGCAGATTAAAGGCACGCTCGGCGCAACGGTCCAGTTCCTTGACGTCCAGATTATGGCCGGTAAGAACGCGATAATACTTGCTTTCAAGGCTGTTATCACCCATGTAGCCATCCTGCTTGTTGGGGGTGGATATCCACGGCCCCATCCAGTTGCAGAACGAAAGCATGTCGTGCAGTTCCTTGCGCTCGATGGACCACTTGGCGCGGATCATCTTGTATTTGTTGGTGGGCTTGTAATCGCCGATGGCATCCACCGCGTCGGCAGAACCCCAGAAATGCTCGGCAAGGCGCTTTTGCACATCAATGGGCAAACCGCTGCGCACAAAGTTGCAGTTGGAATGGCACATGGGGTCGCGGTTGTACTGGGTATTGATGACGCACCCGGCCTGACCATCGTCCTCGTTGGCGTGGTGCTTGGGATGCCCCATCTTCCAGTAGACGGTACGGTGGTCGTCCTTCCACTTTTCTTCAGGAATACCCATTTTTTCAAGCATATAGCCAGTGCCCATGCCCAAGAGCTGGCCAAACTCGCCCTCTTTGTAGGCAATGCGATGCACGGCAGTTTTGATGAATTCGGGGTTGCAGGCGTCCACCATGTCCCAGGGAATGGACTTGTATTCGTCTGCGCCCAGCTTCTGCTTCCAGATGCCGTCTTCGTACATGGTGCTGAAGTCGCGGAACAGCTGGCCGTAGTTTTCCCACACGCCCAGATCATCCATGAGCTCAATGCCCACAAAACCGGCCTGCCGCGCCAGATCGTTCTTTTTGCGGGTAAGCTTGGGAAACCACTCGCGCCCGCCAAACATGCCCACGCAGGTGTTGAACTGGATGGGGCTGACGCCAAACTTGGCCGCCGTGTCTTCGTCCTTCATCACGGTGTAGCAGCGGATGGGGCAGGAAAAACAGCCGTTGTTGCGCACGGTGTACTGCCACACGTTGTCACCCAAAAAGTAGGCGGCATTGTTGGTGCGGTACGAAATGCGGTTGAGCGAACGCACGTCGCCCGTAAGCGTAACAGGAGCCTCAGACGCGCCCCAGCGCTTGCCCGGCGCGCCCACCCAGCGGGAACCGGCATCCCAGTACTCAAAGAGCGGGCTGGGAAAACTGGGAACCACATGCTGGTTGTTGGCCCCAATGATGGTGCGGTGGTAGTTGATGAGCTTTTCCCACTCGGCCTTGTCGCCCGCAATGTGTACGGGCTGGCTGCCCTGAAGGGCAATGGCCTTGAGCATCTTGGAGCCCATGACAGCACCAATGCCGCAGCCCGCCGTGTGAGCACGGCTGTTGACCACCACGGAATACGGAACCAGATTTTCACCGGCGGGCCCGATGGCGGCAACAGTGCCGTCCGCGCCCACTTCTTCACTGATCACGCGGGTGGTGCGGCGCGTACCCTGCCCCCACACATGGCTGGCATCTTTAAGCCAGGCCTTGCCGTCGCGCACGTGCAGCCACACGGGGCGGTCGGCCTTGCCTTCGATAATGAGAAAGTCGTAGCCCGCGTATTTCAGGTGTTCGGCAAAGTTGCCGCCCATGTGGCCCGAACCGATAAGGTGCTGCGGCCACGAAACAGGCATGATGGTGGTAACAGCGGTACGCCCGCTGCACAACGCGCCCGTGCCGGCCAGCGGCCCCACGGCAAATACGATCTTGTTGGCTTCGTCATAGGCCTTGGTTTTGGGCGCAACTTCGTCCCAAAACACCTTGTAGCCCAGGCCCGTGCCGCCAATGACATCAAGATACTTGTAGGTGTCCTCAACAGTGATGCGGCCCGTGCTCAGGTTGACCCGCAGGCCCTTGCCCTGATAGCCGCCGAATTTTCTGGCCATAAATTCCTCCAGCTCGCAAATGGAGCGTAATTCCTGTGAATGCCCGCTCTGCGCCGTAATCTGTGCGGCGCAAAGGGTGTGCGCTACTGCTCGTATTTGAGGTTACGCGGCCCGCCGGGCGATTCCACATGGCAGGCGTTGCAGGCGGCGCGGCGGTCATCGGGAATCATCATCGAGAACGAGCCGCGCGTGGTGGCCTCGCGGGTGCGGTCGCTCCAGGGCACATAGCGCAGGGCGGCTGCGGGGCAGGCTTCCACACACTTGGGCGCGCCATTGCACAAAAAGCACTTGTCGGCCTTGCCCTGCTCTTCATCAAAGGTCATCACGCCCCAGGGGCAGGCCTTCTGGCACAGGCGGCAGCCCACGCAGCGGTCTTTGAGCACCATGCGCGTGCCCGTGCCCCTTTGGGCAACAATGGCGTTTTGCGGGCAGGCCGTGGCACACGGAACCGGGTGCGGGCACTGCTTGCAGGTATCCTGAATCACCAGCGAGCCAGAGCCGTAGATGCCCTTGGTGGTGTTTTCGAGCCCGCCTTCGGGCCCAAACATGGCGTTGCGGCTTATTTTGATGCGCGCAAGCTTGGGGTCGGCCTTGCCGTCGTTAAATTCCGTACAGGCCAGCTCGCAGCGCTGACAGCACACGCACAGGGTGGGGTCGCCCACAATCATGCCCGCCGCTTTTTCCATAATCACCAGTGGCGAAGCCTTCATGGTGGCCAGGGCCTCAGAGGCCCGCAAGGTGGCCAGCCCAAGTGCCGCACACGACGTTACCTTGATGAAACCACGGCGCGAAAGGTTTTCGAGCAGCAGATCTTCATCGGCACGTTTCAGTTTGCTCAACATATCAGCCATACAGCGCTCCTTGTCATGATCGACAATGGCATCACGGCAGCACCAGCTGCCCGTTTTCATGATATATGTGCATGCTGCCAGACTTAACATTGCCCAGCAGAGTCAACCCGCTTGCACGCGCCAGATCAACGGCGCGCGACATGGCGCGAGAAAGGGAGGCAAAAACCGGCACGCCGATGCGCACGGCCTTTTGCGCTATTTCAGAAGCGATACGCCCGCTGCTGATAATCATGTGGTCAGCGGGGTTCAGCCCCTCAACCAGCATGTAGCCCACAAGGGTATCGATGGCGTTGTGGCGGCCAATATCAAGGCAATAAAATACCATGCCCTGCCTGTTGAGCAGGGCGGCATTGTGGCAGCCGCCGGTCTGGTGGAATATTTCTGAGCGTTCTTCCAGCTCGTGCGCACCACGCAGAATAACCTGCGGATCCCAGGTGGGAACCTGCGCACGCGGCATGACGGGCAGATGGCGGGCAGAGAGCGGAATGTTCCAGCCCATGGCAGAGGTGATGGTGAGCCTTGGGGCGGCCTGCCCTGTAGAGCTGGCCGCCTTGCTACAGCAGGCCCCCCGCAGCAGCACATCAACCCGTACTTCTTCTGCAGTATCAGCCTTATCAGCCAGCTTGGCCTCGCCTCCGCAATCTGCGGTGGCAGCGGGCAGGGGCGTTACATCCACCCCGGCCAGATCGTGCAGACTGTTGATGACCCCGCACGAATAGAGAAAACCCGGCACAAAATACCGCAAGTGCTGGCCCGAACAGGCCACCCGCACAAAGGGCACGCCGTTGACGTGTACCGTCAGCGTCTGCTCCCGGCACGACAAAAAGACGGCGGGGGCAACCTTGCCATTGCTGTAGGTCAAAATATCATATTTGCGCACAGTGGCTGGGGGCGATGCCAGGGGCAACACCTCACCAGCCGGTCTGTTTTTGAGCAGCGCCATAAAACCCCTTCCTTATCATATGTGCCTGCCTCGGCCATGCGAAACGGGCGTTCCCTGCGTGCGGCCAACGGGCAGCGCGAAGGTTTTCAGGCAATGGGTTTCACCCCGCAAGGCAAAAACCTGTACGCTGAAATATTTTTATTTTTTTACATTTCTTCCGCAACAAGCTTCCCAAGCGTACGCATTCTGCCAAATGCCTTGTACCTGGGGACAGGTGAAGATACATACCTGAACCAGCTGCTGCCATGAGCGGTGGGGGGGCTGCCGCTTGAAATTTATTCTTCTCGTGTAACGTGCTGATTACACATTAAACTTTTCAATAAATTTGCATGGTTTTTATTGTTTGCGTGATCAAAGCTTAGAAAAATCACGCCCTGCCGTCAAGCGAATGTGCAATTTTTCACTCAACAGGATAATTCGTAACACACTTAAATAAAACAATATTTACAAAAACCTCGCAACTTACTATAATTACATAAGTCGGCACTATCTTTTTTTGAGGCCGGTGCAACAAGGAAGGTTTGCCCGTGTCCCACTTTTTTTGCCTGCGGGAAACAGCGGAGCTTGCCGCTTTTATTGCCGAGGCTGCGCCCCTGCCCGCAGAATCGGTGTCCATAGCTGCGGCTCTTGGCAGGGTGCTTGCCGAGGATAACTGCGCGCCCCTGCCCTGCCCTGCCGACAATCGTTCTACCCGCGATGGCTACGCTGTGCGGGCTGCCGATGTGGCCGTGGCCAGCCCGCTCAAGCCCGCAAAGCTGCGGCTGGCTGGCGAATGCCGCATGGGCGAGGCTTGTGGCGGCAATCTGCATGCGGGCGAGGCATGGCGGGTGTACACCGGCGGCCCCCTGCCGAACGGCGCGGATGCCGTGGTCATGCAGGAACACACGGTGCAGTGCTGCCCGCAATCAGACGCACAGCGTGAAGATTCCCTTCAGACGAACACGCCGCCGCCCTTCGACGAGCAGACGCTGGTGGCTGTTAGCCGCCCCTGCGCCGCCGGTCAGCATGTATTGGCCCGTGGGGCGGATGTGCCTCAGGGAGCGCTGCTGGCAAAGGCGGGAACAAAATTGGGCGCACACCAGCTTGCGCTGCTGGCCCAGTTTTTTCAGCACGTGCCGGTACACCGGCAGCCGGTGCTGGGCATTCTTGCCACTGGCGATGAATTTTGCGCCCCCTTATCCGCCACCAGCCTTGCCGCGCGCCAGACCAGCACCAATGCCCTGCTGCTGGAGGCGCTGGCCGCCACCCTTGGCGCGCGCTGCCTGCACCTTGGCACAGTGCCGGACAATATTGACGCCCTGAAACGGTATCTGATCACGGCCCTGCCAGACGGGCCAAGCCCCTGTGATGTGATAGTGGTTATTGGCGGATCATCGGGTGGCAAACGTGACTTCACCGCACAGGCCATTGCCGGGCTGCCATGCTGCCATATTTTCGGGCACGACCAGCGCGTGAGCAGTGGCCGCCCGCTTACCCTTGCCCGAGTGGGGCAGACCAGCATATGGGGCCTGCCGGGGCATTCGCTCAGCCTGGCCCTGGCGGCACAGGTTTTTCTGGCCCCCCTGCTGCGCAGGCTTGGCGGGCAGCAGACCGCCCAGCAGTTTACGGGCAGCCAGCCCACCGTTTTGGCCCGCCTTGGTCTGGCCCTGCCGGTAGAAGGAACTGCCCCCACCCACTACCCCGTTATGCTGCGGCCCGAAAACGGACGGCTGACCGCCTGGCCCGTTGACGCGGGGACAGGCAAAACCGCCGTGCTGCGCGATATGCACGGCTGGATAACCATGCCCGGCAGCGCTGCTGCAAACAGGGGCGGCCTGCGGCGGGGCGCTGCCCTGCGCGTGCGGCTTTTTGCCTGATACGTACATGGCTGCGGCCAGCCTTCCCTTTCCGCTGCGCCGCTTGCACTGGTGCAGGGCCGTGGCTACACTGGCGCAAAATCAACCCCAAGCGGTAAAAGCCATGCCCACGCGCCTTCCGGCCATACAGCAAACATTCACCCTGCCGGACAAATATCCGTATCTTGAGGTGCGCACCACCCTGCAAAGCACCCTGCCCTATGCCGAGCATTTTCACGCGGCTTTTTCATTTGGCCTTATTCTGGAGGGCGGCACGTGCTTTACCCTGATGGGGCAGCCACACGAGGCCCTCAAGGGTGACATGGCCCTTATCGCCCCCGGCCTGCCCCACAGCTGCAACCCACTGCAAGGGCAAGCCCGCAGCTACCACATGGCCTATTTTGACGCCGCGTGGTTTGCGCAACACATCTGCCGCCCCCTGGGCATTGCTGGCGAATATGCAGTCACAAAACCCGTGGTGCGCGATGCCGCGCTGTTTCAGCAGGGGCTTGCCGCTCTGGAGGCTTTTTGCAAAGGCGAGGATGAGGCAGAAAGGCTCTTTATGGATTTTTTTGCCCTGCTGCAAAAAAAACATGGCTGCCTTGCGGATGCACAACAGCCTGGCAGTAAAGCAGAATTTTCCATTGTCGCCGCTAGCCGCCTGCTGGACACTCACGACGAGGCAGCCGACGAACCAGGCCTGTCAGACAGTCACGCGCCCGTTACATCCCTTGCCCGCAGGGCTGGCCTGCGGCGCGAAAGTTTTTCGCGGGCATTCAGGCGCACGGCAGGGCTGCCGCCCAAGGCCTGGCTGCACTGCCTGCGGCTTGAAAAAGCGCGCGCACTGCTGCGGCAGGGCAAAAGCATAGCCGAGGCGGCCCTTGCGGCGGGCTATGCCGATCAAAGCCATTTTCACCGCATGTTTGTAAAATTTTATTGCGTCACGCCGGGCTGCTATCAACGGGGGCGGTCACATTCGTACAATACGCGCAAAAAAAAATAGGGTGATCTGCCAGCAAGGAGATCCCCATGCTTGCTTCCGTACCCTCACTTATCCCCGCTGCCTTTCCCGCGCTGGCCCTGGCGCACTTTCTTGCCCTGCTCAGCCCTGGGCCGGATTTTTTTCTCATCCTCGGTCACGCTGTACGCCACCGTTTGCGCGGGGCGCTGTTCATCTGCCTTGGCATAGCCCTTGGCAACGCCCTGTACATCTGCCTTGCGGTTTCCGGCTGGTCTGTCATGCGGCAAATTCCGGCGCTGTACCGGCTTATGGAGCTGGCAGGCGCTGCCTACCTTGCATGGCTTGGCTTTTTGCTGCTGCGGGCAAGCCGCCAGTCTGCAATCGGGGCAACCAGCCTTGCCACAGAAGCGACCAGCCCGCTCTCGCCTGCAAAACAACTGCTCACAGGCCTTGGCTCGGCCCTGCTCAATCCCAAGAACGCGGTTTTTTATCTCACGCTCATGACGGTCATTCTGGGGCCCGCCGCCACCCTGCCGCAGCAGGCATTTGCCGGAATCTGGATGACCCTGCTGGTTTTTGCCTGGGATGCCGCCCTGGCCGCAGCCATATCCCTGCCCGGCGCGCAGCGGGCGCTGGAAAAACGTATACCGCTTATCGAGGGGCTGGCGGGCCTGACACTGACGGCCATAGCGCTTTGGCTGGCGCTTCGGCCATTGTTTGACTGAAAAAGCATCCAGGACGAAAAGGCCCGCGTTAGTGCAACGCGGGCCTCAGTTTATGAAATAATTATTGCAAATTTCGCCCTAGGGCGCATAGGGATCAAGCTGGATATCCACCGGCGAGGTGAGGGTCAGTTCATGTTTGACCTCGGCCTTGCCGCCCGCCGCCACATCCACATTCCAGAACAGCAGATGTTCCTGTGCATCCTGCTGGGCCTGCGGTTTGTCGCGGTAGGTCACGGTAACACCCTGGTCAACCACCATGGGCATGGGCCGCTCAAGCCGCACGGTCACGGCCTTGTCGCGCGTGTTGCGCACGGTGTATGTCCAGCCCCAGGTCCAGGTGCGGCTTTTGCCAATAAATCCCTTTTCGCCGCGCTGGCGCACGTCTGCCGTGGCAGTGACCTGCACGCGCGGGTCTGCGCCAAAATACAGGGTTGTTTCGTTGCCGTTGGCGTGGAACGACCCGGTACCAACGCCCTGCCCGTCCACACTGAATTCGGCAGGGCCGTCTGGCCATATCTGCCCTTCGGGCAGTGTAGGACGCGCCATCAGCCATACGCGGCTTTCTCCCGCCGAGGGACGCGCCAGCCATTGCAGGGGGGCCTTCCACTCCGATTCCAGCACCAGCAGGCGCGAGCGGCCTTCGGGCAGCCCTTTTTCGCCCAGCGTCCAGCTGGCGTAAACGCCGGTGGTGTCGGCCACCACGGGGGCGGCAGGCGCGGGGGCGGCTTCGGGCATGGCGGCATCGGCAGCCATCATCATGCGCGGGGCCGCCTTTACCAATGGCTGGGCCACAGGCTGCGGCTGCGAATCAATGACCCAACGCGGCAGGGGCGCGGGCTCACGCGGGCCTTGCCCACGAGAAACCAGCATCAGCTGGGTGTCGGCCCAGTCCATGCCCGAAAACTGCCACACCTCGGCCATAAAGCGCACATGGGTGGTGTCGCCCTTGCCCTTGTCGGGCTGGGCGTCAAAGGAATAGGCGGCACGCCAGCCGCAGTTGCGCAGGGTGTAACTGTAGCGCACCGGCAGGCTTGCGGCAGAAACGGTTTTTTGCAGGGTGATCAGCACGCTCTGGCCCATCTCGGGGCTTGGGGGCAGCTGCTGCAACTCCTGCTTGAGCAGGGCCAGACGGCGCTCCAGATCAGCCTTTTCGTAATTGAGGGCAGGCACAACCTCGGCCATTTTCTTTTCACGTTGCGCCAGATCCTGAAAACTGCCCTCTGCGCCCTCGCCCTTCCACAGGGCCAGCTGGGCCTTTACGCCCTCAAGCTTGCCCGCAAGGGTCATGAGGGCGTGCTGGCGATCCTCGCGCATTTTGGCAAGATCACCGCTTTGATCAAGGGTTTGCGGCAAACTGGCCCAGCGCACGATGGTGTGCCCCGGAACGGAAATCTGAAAATTTTCAGCCCCGGCGGGCAGCACCAAACGTACCTGACTTGTGCCATTGGCTGTGAGCACGGGAGCCTGCTGCTCTACCTCAAGCAGGCCGCCCGAAGGCGTAAGCCTGGCCGTGCGGGGCGGTGTTGGCGCGTTTGAAAGACTTGCAGCATGCGCGCTGGTGAAAAAAAAGCCTGTCATGGCGCACAGCAAAAGCAGCAGCGCCATGGCAGGCACAGTCTGCCGCCCGCCGCGCCGCTGGCATTTCACGGAGCGGGACAGGAAAAACAACGGGGATGCAATACGTGCGTGTGACATCGGCCCTCCGGCGATAACCGCCGCAAATAAAGCCGCCGCGCCACAAGATGCGGCGCGGCGGCGGGCGGCTAACGCGTCAGTTTGCGGTACTTGATGCGGTGCGGTGTATCGGCATCCTTGCCGAGCCGCTTTTTACGGTCTTCTTCGTAGTCTGTATAGTTGCCTTCGTAAAACACCACGCTGGAATCGCCTTCAAAGGCCATGATGTGCGTGGCCACGCGGTCGAGGAACCAGCGGTCATGGCTGATAACCAGCACGCAGCCTGCAAAGTTGTCCAGCGCGTCTTCAAGGGCGCGCATGGTGTTTACGTCGATATCGTTGGTGGGTTCGTCAAGCAGCAGCACGTTGGCGCCAGACTTGAGCATGCAGGCCAGGTGTACGCGGTTGCGTTCACCACCCGAAAGCACGTCCACCTTCTTCTGCTGGTCTGCACCGTGGAAGTTAAAACGCGTGCAGTAGGCGCGGGCGTTGACTTCGCGGCCGCCCAGCTTGATGGTTTCAGCGCCGTCGCTGATAACCTCGTACACGGTTTTGCCGGGGGTGAGGGATTCACGGCCCTGATCCACATAGGCAAACTGCACGGTTTCGCCCACCTTGAGCGTGCCGGTATCGGGCTTTTCCTGGCCCACGAGCATCTTGAACAGGGTGGTCTTACCCGCGCCGTTGGGGCCGATAATGCCCACAATGGCACCGGGGGGGATGATGGCGTTGACGTTTTCCATCAGCTCCCTGTCGCCCATGCCCTTGCTCACACCCTCAAGCTCAAAGACAACCTTGCCCAGGCGCTGTCCCGGCGGAATGTAGATTTCCAGATCGGGCGCGCGCTTTTCACTCTCGTGCGAGAGCATGGCTTCGTAGGCGTTCAGACGGGCCTTGCCCTTGGCGTGGCGGCCCTTGGGCGACATGCGCACCCATTCCAGTTCGCGTTGCAGGGTCTTCTGGCGGTCGGCCTCGGTTCTTTCTTCGTTGGCAAGGCGCTTCTGCTTCTGCTCCAGCCACGATGAATAGTTGCCCTTCCACGGAATGCCCCGGCCACGGTCCAGTTCCAGAATCCAGCCCGCCACGTTGTCGAGAAAGTAACGGTCGTGGGTGACGGCAATGACCGTACCGGGAAAGGTGGAAAGAAAACGTTCGAGCCAGGCCACCGATTCGGCGTCAAGGTGGTTGGTGGGTTCGTCGAGCAGCAGAATATCGGGCGATTCGAGCAGCAGGCGGCACAGGGCCACGCGGCGGCGTTCACCACCAGAAATCTGCGCAACGGGCATGTCGCCGGGCGGGCAGCGCAGGGCGTCCATGGCCATTTCGAGGCGCGAATCAAGATCCCACACGTTCTTGGCGTCCATGAGTTCCTGCACTTCGGCCTGGCGGGTGATCAGCGCGTCCATTTCGTCGGCTTCCATGGGCTCGGCAAACTTGGCGTTGATCTCTTCAAATTCGCGGGCAATGGCGGTGAGCTCGCTCACACCGTCTTCAACAACCTCGCGCACGGTGCGGGTTTCTTCCTTCAACGGTTCCTGTTCGAGGTAACCGATGGTGTAGCCGGGGGCCAGTACGGTCTTGCCGTCAAAGGCCTGATCCACGCCTGCCAGAATGCGCAGCAGGCTGGATTTACCCGCGCCGTTCAAACCAAGCACGCCGATTTTGGCCCCGTAAAAATAGGAAAGCGAAATATCTTTCAGCACTTCCTTTTGGCCATGGCGCTTGGTGACGCGGATCATGGAATAAATAATCTTGTCCGGTTCGTTGCTCATGATGCTCCTCAAAATTTGGTGACGCTTCCTGCCCCGGCAGCACGTTCACGGGCCGGGAGAAGCGCGCGCCAAATGGGCGCGCTGGTAGTGATGACAAACCTGCGGTCAGGCAGACCCCAGATTTGCGCCGCCCAAAAGGCAGCGCCTCAAGGCGGAAAAACACCCCACTGTGCCAGCAAAACCGGCAGGGTTCTGCCATTGGCAGGGCGCGGCTTGCCTAAATATTTTGCCGGGCGGCTACTTGGCGGGCCGGTGGCGCATTGGGCGTGCGTGTAATATATGAGCCTATCCGTTAGCGGGTTCTTTTTCAAGTGCCCTTGCGTTGGGGCAAGGGCGTGCCCTGCGTCATAAAAGAGCCTGCGCACGCGTCGCAGTTGCTCACGGCTCACGGCAAAAAGCCGCCGCTTGCAAGGATGCACGCTCTCTGCCAGTATGCGCAGCACCCCGCGCGAACAAAAAATGGCCGCGCATCAGGAGGTTACGTTGACCAGTCTTATACTGCGCGCTGCCAACGCCATTACCCGGTATATGGGCGTGCTCATACTCACATGCTCTGCCCTTGCATTGTGGAAACCCATAATATTTCAGTGGGTAGCACCCTACGTGACACCGCTTCTGGGCTGTATCATGTTTGGCATGGGCATGACCCTGCGCCTCAAGGATTTCAGCCTTGTTTTTTCTCAGCCGCGTGCCCTGCTGCTGGGCCTGCTGGCCCAGTTCGTGTGCATGCCACTGCTGGCCTTTGCGCTGTGCCACATATTTGCCCTGCCGCCCGATCTGGCCATGGGCGTCATACTGGTGGGCACGGCCCCCGGCGGCACGGCCTCAAACGTGCTTACCTTCATCGCCAAAGGTGACGTGCCGTATTCGGTGGCGCTCACCTCGCTTGCCACGGTTGTTGCGCTGGTGCTCATGCCCGTGCTCACATGGCTGCTTGGCGGCGTATGGGTTCCTGTGGACATGGCTGGCCTGTTTGTTTCCATTCTCAAAATCGTGGTCATTCCCGTTTTGCTGGGCATTGTGGCGCACCGCTACTGCGCGGGGCTGACCAGCCGCGCCCTGCCCTTCCTGCCCCCGCTTTCAGCGCTTACCATTACAGTTGTGGTGGCGGGCATCATTGCCATCAACGCGCAGAGCATCCTTCAGGCCAGCGCAGCAATCTTTATTGTGGTTGTGTGCCACAACCTGTTGGGCATGATCCTCGGCTACGCAGCCGGGCGCATGTGGAAATTTGACGAACCCCGCTGCCGTGCCCTGTGTTTTGAGGTGGGAACGCAAAATTCCGGCCTTGCCACGGCCCTGGCCCTGGCGCACTTTTCGCCCGTTGCGGCCATTGCTGGGGCGCTGTTCAGCGTATGGCAAAACATATCTGGCGCGCTGGTTTCCAACTATTTTCACGGCAGGCAAACCGGGCAGAACAAACCCTGATCCCGCGCACGCGATGGGTGCACTGCGGAACACACCGGGGTACAACGGCTTTGACTCTGGCGCGGGCCTGTGCCAGTTTGTTGGCAAGGCTGCCAGTAGCAGACCGCAGGCAATGGCAACGCACAACAGTTTTCACGTTCAACCACTTACCCGCAAGAGGGATGAAGGAAACGCCATGAGCAAGGAAGTCATCAGCACCAGCAACGCCCCCGGGGCGGTGGGCCCCTACAGCCAGGGTATCAAAATCGGCAACCTGTTCTTTATTTCCGGCCAGACACCCATTGATCCCGCCGTTGGCAAACTGGTGGAGGGCGATGTGGCGGCCCAGGCAGAACAGGCCTGCAAAAATGTTTTTGCAGTACTTGAATCACAGGGCCTCACTGCCGACAACGTGGTTAAAACCACTGTGTTTATTACCGACATGAGTACCTTTGCTCTGGTGAACGAAGTGTACAAAAAATACTTTACGGCTCCCTACCCCGCGCGTTCGTGCGTTGAGGTCAGCAAGCTGCCCGTAGGCGCACAGGTAGAAATCGAGGCCATTGCCTCCCTGTAGCCACAAAGCCCCCTGCGGCGGCAATACCGCGCATCTGCAACGCGGCCCCTTACTGCAAGTGGCCGCGTTGTTTTTTTACGGCCAGACAAAAGCGCGGGGGCTGCCCACAGGCACGGCTGGCTGGTGTTGAGCGGGCATGAACAGGAGCCTTGCCGATTTACAGAAATCATAAAATAGTGGACTATACAAAGGTTAAACAACAGATACGAGGCGCACGGCATGGATGACCCAAGAGCGGATACGGCAGGGCAGTTTTCCCTGCAAATGCAGAAACTGCTTTTGCAGCACTGCCTTGCCGCCTGGCCGCGCCGGGGGCGCACCCTGCTTGAAATAAACTGCGGGGGCGGCGATTTTTTGCCGCTGCTGTGGGAATGCGGCTTTGACATGACCGCCACAGAGTCAAACCCCGATCTGCGGGCCGAGGCGGGCCGCATGGCCGACCGTGCCGAAGTTCTGGCTGCCACCGACGACCATCTGCCCTTTGACGATGCCGAATTTGACTGGGTAGTGCTGCACCTTGTTTCGCCCGGTGCCCAAAGCGCGCGCGCTGCCATGACAGAAGCACTGCGCGTGGCCTCTGCCGGTGTTGCCCTTACCTTCTGGAACGCGGCTTCACTGCCCTTTATGCTGCACTGCATCACGGGCCGCAAACAGCCGTGGCACGGCCCGGCCTTTTGCTGGTGGCAGATGTGGCGGGCCCTCAGAAGCCTTGCCGCAGGCAGTATAAGCGGGGCAAGCGTGCTTGCCGGCCCGCAGGGAACCTGGAACGCCGCGTGCGGGCTCTCGCGCTGCAACAGGGTTTTGCCCTGGCTGCCCATGGGCGCGTGGGGCATCATACGCATTGACCTGAACAAGTCGCGCCCGGTTACGCCGTTACCCCTGCGCCTTGGCCGCAGGCGTATGCGCCGCCCGGAACCGGCCATGGAATGCGGCCACAAATCCCAGGCAAGAGCCGTCAACACTGAAAGGTAAACGTCATGAGCCTGCCCGCCGTTGCCTCACTTATTGCCTTTACCCGCAAGCACACCTTTGTGCTTGCCGCCATACTGCTTGTCATTCTTGCTGCCGTGGGCGGCTACAGCGGCTGGCGGCACTATCAGTTTCGCCAGACTGCCGAATTTGCCTTTTCGCAACTCAAGGACGCCCTGCGCCCTGTCAAACCCGCAGACCTGGCCGTGCGTGTAGATTTTGCCGCCATCACCAAACCTCTGGTCAAGGCCGTGGTGCAGCACTACCCCGCGCTCAAACAGGGGCCCAACCAAACGCGTGACCTGAGCGACATGATTCAGATTGGCCTGCTCAAGCAGGCCCGCATCAAGGAAGAACCCGCCAAGGAAGAAACCGACGAAGTCGCGAGGCTTAAAACCCCTCTCTATCTTTTGCCGCCCACCTTTTATACACAGCTGGCTGAAACCCTTACCCTGCAAAACCCCACCGACACCACGGCACTTATTGCCGCCAAGGTGCGCCACCCGGTGCTGAACAAGGAATTTTCGATCTTGCTGCGCATGGATAAAACACCAGAAGGCTGGCGGGTTGACGATTTTGTCAATGCCGAAGACATTGTGCGCCAGTTCCGTGAATACCAGATGGAACGCATGGTTGCGCAACGGCAGATCATTCTTGACAAAAATGCCAACATAAAGAAACGCATGGAAGATATCCTGCCCATCAGATCGTGTACGGCCAGCGCGGGGCTTATTTCTGACGGCAAAACGCTGCTGGTTGTGGTCAATGTAAAGAGCAAGAATAACAGCAGTGTCATGGTCAGCAACATGGATCTTTTTACAAAAATCTACGCGCCCGACGGAACAGAACTGTTGCAACGGTATCTGAACGCCGTGCAGCCCACTGCTTCTGGTGAAGATTTTGAACGCAACTGGACCATTGAACTTGACGGCGAAAGCGCGTTGGGCAAAGCCATTTTGTCGGCCCGCAAGCTTACCTGCGACGCCTCGTGGAAAACCCTGGGCATGGCCAACGGCGAGGTGCTGCACTTTGCCGTGGCGCCCGCGCTGCTCGAAGAATTTCAGTAATTTTCACAATCACCTGCCCCTAATGCCCTTTTCTAGCGCATGCTAATATGTCATAGTGATGCGGTTGGCGGGCCGGGCAAAAGACCCGTGCCAACCGTACATAAACTCAAGGAGCCGCAAAATGTCGGGCCTCAGCCGTTCCATACACCTTACGGTGCATATCCATAAAGACCCCGCAGCCATGGCCGAACGCGCCGCCCACATTCTGGCGGCTGCCTGCGAAGAAGCCATTGCCGACAGGGGTATTTTCCGCATCGCCCTTTCTGGCGGGCAAACCCCAACGCCGCTCTTTCGCCTGCTGGCGGGCAAAGACTGGGCCGACCGCCTTCCCTGGGACAAAATGACCTTTTACTGGGTTGACGAACGCTGTGTTGGCCCAGACCACGCGGACAGCAACTACGGCCTTGCCCGCCGCGAGCTGCTGAGCATGGTTCCGGCCACCCACTTTTTCCGCATGCGCGGTGAAGAAGACCCCGTTGAAGCTGCCGTCAAGTACGAGCAGCAGATCAGGGCCGAGTTCAACCTTGGCCACCACGAGCTGCCCCGCTTCGACTTTATGCTGCTGGGCATGGGCGAAGACGGGCACACCGGCTCCATTTTTCCCAATTCGCCCGCCCTGGCCGAACGCAAGCGCCTGGTCATCGACCAGTATGTGCCCGAACGCAAGGCCGACCGCCTCACGCTGACCCTGCCCGTCATCAACAACGCGCGCTGCTGCATGTTTCTGGTGACCGGCAAGGAAAAGCACGACGTGCTTTCGCGCGCGCTCAATCTGCTGGCCGAGCCCACCCTGCCCGCGCAAAAGGTTCGCCCCGGCTTTGGCGAACTTATCTGGGTTGTGGACGAAGCCGCAGCCAGAGGCGAATAACTGCCGCACTGCTTAACCAGTTGTTTACAACTGGCTAGCCACTTATCCATAATAGACAAGCCCCTCTTTTGAGGGGCTTTTTTCGTTTTGCCGCCATTGCGGAAAAATGCGCCGCGTGGTGTGCTAGGGTGCGCCAACCGCGCCATTTGTTTCGGTCTTGCCCACCGCATTGGGTACGGGCTTGCTCGCCGGATTTGCCGCAGAATTTTCTGTCTGCCTGACAGCCGGGGCAGGGCTTTGCACCGCTTGCGGCCCGGCAATCTCCGTTGCAGGCAAATGCTCCTGCCCGTGCAGCACGCGGGCCTTGCAGATTATTTCGGGCCGGTATTCAAAGTGCATAAGATCATATTCGTGCCACTTGCCGCCCCAAATGAATCCCTCATTTTCAAAGGCCGCCACAATGGAGGCCGGATAACTTTTTTGCAGCGGATGCGGGCGCAGCTTGCTCCAGCGCCAGTAGGTGGCAATGCCGGGGCTGATATCAAAGGCTATGCCAAAGGCGTGGGGACTCAAACGGTTTTCACCCGCAATGCGCCGCCATGCAAAACCGCCGTCCATTTTGAGCAGTGTTTTAAGACGCGGCTCGTAGGCGGCTTGCGGGGCAAGAACAGCATCGGCGCGGTTCATGGCCTGCGCTGCCGCTGGCGAAAGATGCAGATGCTGCCCCAGCAGGCGGGCCTGCATGAGATGGCTGCCCACGGCCTTGGGGCTTGCGCCGTACAGGGCTTCGAGCAGATCGTATGACCGCCGCCGCCCCGGCGAAACGCCCAGCGGAGTTTCGGGCCGTTCCGGCTCCAAGGGATAGGGCTCGGCCATACTGGCCCGCACGCTCACAACCCATTCCGATTCCTGCCCGCCAGGGGGTGTCTGGCCGGGTAACGCTTGGCCGGATAACGCATGGCCTGGCGCTGCCGCGTACAGCACGCGTCGGCCATCGGCCAGCACCAGCCACTGGCTGCCCTGCGCGTCGGCAACCATGCCTGCAATCTGGGGATAGGCCCGCCGCAGGCAGTACATATCCACCCGCCCCTCGTCGTCCAGCCCTGCGGGCAGATCCTTCAGCACATCTGCTGGCAGGCTGGCGGGCGTATTCGGCGCCAAACTTGCCGGGGCTGGCACGCCCTGCCCGGCAGCATTCGCCGCAGGCTGGCTGGCAGCAGTGCCGTTTGCTGGCACGGTTATGGGCATGGCCGGGGGCTCAACCGTTTGGGCATGCGCACCTGTGGCGCAGCACAAAAAAATAAAGAGCAATAATTTTGGCATGCAGACAACCTAGCCGCCCCCGGCTTGTCAAGGCAAGCGCTTTTGCGTACATCTGCGCCATGTCTGCCTGGAAATTCTACTTGGTCACGTTCGGCTGCAAGGTCAATCAGTACGAAACCCAATCTCTGCGCGAAGCCTGGCTTGCCCAGGGCGGTGTGGAATGCAACGCCCCCGCGCTGGCGGATGTGGTATGCGTGAACAGTTGCGCCATCACCTCCAAGGGTGAAAGGGACGCGCGCAACGCTGTGTTCAAACTGCGCAGGGAGGCCCCTGCCGCACGCCTGATTCTTACCGGCTGCGCGGCACGGCTTTTTGCCGACTACAAGCCGCGCCCCGGGGCCATCTGGGCTGCGCCCGATCTGCTGGTTCCGCAAGAGGATAAAAGCCGCCTGCTCAACGGCCCCTGGCCAGATCTGGACGGCGACATTGCCAGCGACCTTGCCGGTGACTGTGCAGAACAAGCTGTAACCGCCACCCACGCGCTTGCAAAACCAGCCCCGGCATCGGCCCCCGCTCAGACGGCCTTTCCGCCCTTTCAGATTTCCGCCTTCAAGCGGGCGCGCCCGGCGCTGAAGGTGCAGGATGGCTGCGCCCACCGCTGCACCTACTGCATTGTTCCCTCCACGCGGGGCAAGCCGCGCAGCCGCCCGGTGGAAGAAATTGTTTCAGAGGCGCGCCGCCTGCTTCAGGCCGGGCATACGGAAATAATGGTTTCGGGCATCAACCTGGGCCAGTATGGCCGTGGCACGGATACGGGCGACTTCTGGAGCCTGCTGCGCACTCTGGATGCAGCCCTTGCGCCAGAATTTGCCGGGCAGGCCCGCCTGCGCATCAGCTCGCTGGAGCCGGGCCAGCTCGACCAGCACGGCCTGGATGCCCTGATGGCCTGCCGCATGCTTTGCCCGCATCTGCACATTTCGTTGCAGCACGGCAGCCAGGCGGTGCTCAAACGCATGGGGCGCGGTCACTACACCCCGGCCATGCTTGAAAATGCCGTAAGCGTGCTGTCGGCCCATTGGCCGGTCATGGGGCTGGGGGCGGATATTATCGCGGGCTTCCCCGGCGAGACAGAAGACGACATGCGCCGGTTACTGGAGCTGATCGAACGCCTGCCCATGAGCTACGCGCACGTGTTTCCGTATTCGCGGCGTCCCGGCACGGCGGCAGACCGCTTTGACGGGCAGATTGCCCACAGCCTCAAGCTTGAGCGGGCAGCCCGCCTGCGCGATGCCGTGGCCAGCAAGCAGCAGGCATTTCTCGCAGAGCAGCTCAAGCTGCCCCGCATGCTGGTGGCGGCAGACAATCCGCAGGCATTTGCAGAGCCCGCCACAGTTGCCGCAGGCGCGGCCACAACAGGCGCTGCCCCCGCTGGCGCAAATGGGGCCCCCGCGCCAGAGGCCGCAGGCAAGCCGAAAAAAAATACCGTCAAGGGCGTGAACGAATACTACGCCGCCTGCTCCATACGCCTGCCCGCGCAAGGCAAGCGCCCTGGCGCGGATGCGGGACTTTTACCCGCGCGGCCCGTGGCGGTTACAGAAAAAGGCCTGGTGGTGGAGCTGATAGAATCAGAATAACGGGCTGGGCATGCCACCTGCCAGTGCGGTGAAAAAGCCTTTGATCGAAGATGCAAAAATAAGGAAAGGAAACCCCAGGCTCCCTTTCCTTATTTTTTATGTACCAGCACGGCACGCCAACGAATATGGCAAGCGAGCGGTGTCTGCTAGATACTGATCTTCGCGCCCAGCAGTTTGACAAATTCGGCGATCAGGGCTGGGTGGGCGGGCCAGGCGGGGGCGGTAACGAGGTTGCCGTCAACCGTGGCGCTGGACAAGGTTTCGTTAAAATCGCACCAGGTGGCCCCGGCGTCCACAACATCGGGCTTTACCGCCGGGTAGGCGGTGCAGCTGCGGTTTTTCAGCACACCAGCCGAAACAAGTATCTGCGGGCCGTGGCACACGGCGGCGATGGGCTTTTTGGCATCGTTGAATTCGCGCACGATTTCAAGAATACGCGGATTCAGGCGCAGATATTCGGGGGCGCGGCCTCCTGGAATGACCAGCCCCGCGTAGTCGGCGGTTTTTACCTGATCAAAGTCAAAGTTGATGCCAAAATTGTGGCCGCGTTTTTCAGAATAGGTCTGGTCGCCCTCAAAATCATGGATGGCCGTGCGCACGCTTTCGCCGGGCTTTTTACCCGGGCACACGGCATGCACTTCATACCCCAGCATCAGCAGCATCTGAAAAGGAACCATGATCTCGTAGTCTTCAACATAGTCGCCAGCAAGCACAAGAATTTTTTTCATATGTTCCTCCAAACGGGTAGCTGCCCGTTAACGCGGTCGTGACGACCGATTGTTTCACGGCGGCCGGGCGGCAAAACACCGCCCTTGCCTTGACCGTACATATACTTATATATGCACACAAAGCATGTGGGCAAGCCCCAGGGCTGCCCTGCCCCGGCATGCGCCCAGCGCCTGCAAAAGCGAGGAATTTGGCCTGTGCGCAACAAAAGCTTGCATGAACACTAACGCTCATTTGTGGCGGAGCAACGCCGCAACTGCCTCTTTACGGCAACGATTCAGGAGAAAAAACCATGCCAATGTATGATTTTGTCTGCACTGCCTGCGGCAACAAATTTGAAGACCTTGTTTTTGGCGATGAAGTTCCCGCCTGCCCCAAGTGCAACTCTGCCGCCACCGAAAAGCAGCTGTGCGTGCCAAGCCCCCTGAAGACCGGAGCCTTTCCCTACAAGCCCGGGCCAGTACGCCCCATGGGCAAGGGCATGCCGCCCTCTTGCGCCGCTGGCGGCGGCTGCGGCGGTTGCGGAGGAAACTCTGGCGGATCAAATGGTTAACGCACTGATTTAAAAAATAAAAAGATAATCATCCTCAGCGCCGGGCCATGGGCATTTGTTGCATTCGCACGCCCCTTGCTCTACACTGTCGCATACTTTTAGCAGGAAGGAAGCTATGCTCCGCAGCATGACCGGCTTTGGCCGCTGCCTGGTGGAAAATGACTACACCACCCAGCAGTGGGAGGTAAAAAGCGTTAACAGTCGCCATCTTGATCTCAAGTGGCGTCTGCCTCTCTCTGTGCGCAGTCTTGAGCCACGGCTTGAAAAAGTCGTGCGCCGCTATGCCTCGCGCGGGCGGGTGGATGTGAGCCTGGTTTTGCAATACGCACCGGGCAACACCCCAGCCATGCGTTTTGACATGGTGCAGGCCACTGCCATGATTGATAATTTGCAGGCATTGGCCGACGCACGCGGCGATTCCTATGTGCCGGATTTCAACGCACTGTTGCAGATTCCCTCCCTTTGGGGCGACAGCGGCGAAGAACTGGACGAAGAAATGGCCCGCTGCCTTGAAGAAGGCCTTGCCCTGGCTCTGGAAGACTGGAACGAAGCCCGCTCTGCCGAGGGCCGCTCGCTGGCAACCGACATGCACTCCCGCATACTGCGCATGGAGGAATGGACGGGCCTTATCGCCGAGCGTGCGCCCAATATCAAGGAAGAGCGCGCCAACGCGCTGCGCGAACGCCTGAGCGATGCCCTCTCGCAAAACGGGCAGGAGCTGGAAGAAGGCCGCTTTTTGCAAGAGGCCGTCATTCTGGCAGACCGGCTGGACGTGAGCGAGGAGCTTACGCGCCTCAACACGCACCTGGCCCGCTTGCACGACCTGCTGCAAACCGGCGGTGATGCCGGGCGGCGGCTCGACTTTACCTTGCAGGAGTGCTTTCGCGAGATCAACACCTGCGGCAACAAGCTGCCCGATGTGCAGCTTTCGCGCATGGTGGTTGATTTTAAAAACGAACTGGAAAAATGCCGCGAGCAGGTTCAAAATCTGGAATAAGCATGCCTCGCGAACGTCTTATCAATATTGGCTTCGGCAACTATGTGCTGGCGGGCCGGGTCGTGGGCATTGTCAGCCCTGCGTCTTCGCCCATGAAACGCCTTCGTGAAGACGCGCGGGCCGAGGGAAGACTGATTGATGCCACCCAGGGGCGCAAAACCCGCTCCATTCTGGTGACAGATTCCAATCACGTTATCCTTTCGTCAATCCAGCCTGAAACAATCAGTCAGCGCTTTGCGCAAGAGGATGGAGACTGATGCCCCGCGAAGGCATAGCACTGGTGCTCAGCGCACCTTCTGGAGCTGGCAAGACCACTCTGGTCAAACGTCTGCTGGCAGAGTTTCCGCACATCGGCTACTCGGTTTCGTGTACGACACGCCAACCCCGCCAGGGAGAAATCGACGGCAAGGACTACATTTTTTTGAGCCGCGAAGAATTCGAACTGCGCCGCTCGCAAAAATACTTTGCCGAATGGGCCGAGGTTCACGGCAACTTTTACGGCACGCCCCTTGGCCCGGTAAAAGATCGCCTGCATCAGGGGCAGGACGTGCTTTTTGATATTGATGTGCAGGGCGCGGCCCAGCTCAAGCTTTCGCTTGCAGAGGCCACATTTGCCTTTATTTTGCCGCCCAGCCTGCAAGAGCTGGAAAACCGCCTGCGCGGACGCGGTCAGGACGACGAATCGACCATTGCGCGCCGTCTGGTCAATGCGCATTCAGAGATTCTTCAGGCCCGCTGGTATGATTCGGTGATTGTAAACGACAATCTTGATCAGGCCTACGACTGCCTGCGCGCGGTCTATGTGACTGCCAGCCTTGCGCCCGGGCGCAACCCGCAGTTGCTGGACGAAATTCTGGCCCGCTGATGAGGCCGGGCAGCCTTGCCCTTTTGAACCAGAAAAGAACCGAACAGCCACAGCACAGGCAAGCAAACAGACGCAACGGGCAGATACATGACAGAAAACACCATGCCAACACAGCACCACGTGCCGCAACTTGCGGTAGCCCTTGATGTACCCGAAAAGCAAAGGGCTCTCGCTCTGGCCAGCCAGCTGCGCGGCACGGTTCCCTGGTGCAAGGTGGGTATGGAGCTGTTTACCCACGTGGGCCCCGGCCTGCTGGAAGAGCTTTCTTCCATGGGATTCAGCGTTTTTCTCGACCTCAAGTTTTACGACATTCCCAATACCGTTGCGCAGGCCGTCAAGGCTGCGGCTGCGGTGGGCGTAAACATGTTGACCCTGCACTGCCAGGGGGGCGAACGCATGTGCCGGGCCGCTGCCGAGGCTGCCGCCGATGCCGCCGCTGGTCTTGCAGGGCAGCGCCCCCTGCTGTTTGGCGTAACCGTGCTCACAAGCTTTGCGCCGGGTGAAATGCCCGGCATTACGGCCCAACCCTCTGATTTTGCCCTTGAGCTGGCCCGTCAGGCTGGCCCGTGGGGCCTCGACGGCGTGGTCTGTTCTGGCCATGAGGCTGCGGCCATCAAGGTCAGCTGCCCCGGCCTGCGCTGCCTTTGCCCCGGCATTCGCCCTGCCGGTTCTGCCGCAGGCGACCAGCGCCGCGTTATGACTCCCGCCCTGGCGGTGGCGGCAGGGGCTGATTATCTGGTTGTGGGCAGGCCCATTACGGCCTCCGCAGATCCGCTGGCTACAGCAAGGCAGATTGTGGCCGAAATGGCCTCATCTCTCACATAGAACGGTATTGAGGAACAGCATGGCCGACAAAAACCCCCATACTTCGCACGATACCAACGGCAAAGCCGATGTCCGCGGGGTTTTTTCCACGCAGGAAGTACGCCGGGTCGGCACGGGTACAACCACGCGTAAAACCGTGCAAAAAACTTTTTGGTTTATTGAGCAGAACGGCAAGGAAATCGACTGCCAGCCGCTCAACACCAACTACGTGCCCAGCGGCCCCAAGCGCAAGATTACCCTTGACGAGCTTATTGCCAAGTTTTCTCCTGAGCCGGAATTCTATCTCAATTCCGTGTTTCCCAAGATGCAGGAAATGCAGCGCAATGTGGAGAATGGCGACACGCACCGCGACAAGGGCGAAACCTTTGCCGCCGAATATGAATATTCACGCGCCCTCAAGATTGATGAAGAAAACGTGCGGGCCAACTTTGGCATTGGCCTTACCTATCTTGAGCGTGGCGACAATGCCAAGGCGCAGGACATTTTTCAGCGGTTGGTCAAGCTTGAGGCCACGTTTGAGCCAGAGCACAAGCACCTGTTCAACGAATTTGGCATAAACTTGCGCAAAAGCAAGATGTTGCAGGAATCGCTAGAGTATTACAACCGGGCGTTGGAACTTTCGCCCAACGACGAAAACCTGTACATGAATATTGCCCGCGTACTGCTTGAGCTCAAAGACATTTCGCAGTGCGTGGATTATCTGCTGAAAGCCCTTGAGCTTGCCCCCCGGCACGAAACCTCGCTCAAATTTCTTGCATGGCTCATCCAGAAGCAGCTTGTACCTGCCGACAAGCTGGAAGGGGTGCGCACAGCTCTTAAAACAGCGCAAAACGGGGCTGCGGCAAAGCCCAAAACCGCAGGCTAATCAAGTGAAAAACTGGCTGTTTCGTGAGCCGCAGCAAAACGTCTGCCCCGCGCCGCCAAGGCAATGGGCAGACGCTCTCTCCATTTCGCCCCTTTTGCTGGAAATTTTATGGCGTCGAGGTCTTGCCGAAAGGGAAGCCATGGACGCCTTTTTGACCGCCCGGCTCGATTCGCTCACCCCGCCAGACAAGTGGCCGCAACTGCCCGAAGCCGCACAATTGCTGGCAACAGAACTGCTGGCGGGAAAAAGGCTGGCAGTGTGGGGCGATTATGACGTGGACGGCGTAACGGCCTCCACCCTGGTGCTGGATGTGCTGGAAAGCCACGGCATCAACGCCAGCTGGCATATTCCCGACAGACGCAGCGAGGGCTACGGCCTCAACGTGGCACATATCGAAGCGCTTGCCGCCGAGGGGTGCGGCATACTGCTTACGGTAGACTGCGGTATTTCTGATGTGGAGGCTGTACGGCGTGCCAGAGAACTGGGCATGACCGTAGTTGTTTCAGACCACCATCTGCCACCCGCAGAGCTGCCCCCGGCCAATGCCATCTGCAACCCCAAGGTCTGCGCGGCAGAAGACCTGCCCTATCCGCACCTTGCTGGCGTGGGCGTGGCATTTTACCTTATGGGAGCCGTCAATGCGGCCCTTGCCCCACACACGGGCAAAAGGCATATCATGGGCGACTGCCTTGATCTTGTGGCCCTGGGCACGCTGGCAGATATCATGCCGCTCACAGGTGAAAACAGGGTTCTGGTGCGCGGGGGCCTTGGCCGCATTGCGCGGGCGCTGCGCCCCGGCATGGCAGCCCTTAAGGTTGCCGGCGGCATGAACGCCTCGGCAGCCCTGAGCGCCGGGCAGGCGGTATTTCGGCTCGCGCCGCGCATTAACGCAGCCGGGCGCATGGGCAAGGGCGAACTGGCCCTGCGGCTGCTGCGCGAAAAAGACCACGCCGCAGCGGCTGTTATGGCCAAGGAACTGGACGAGCTCAATCTGGCCCGACGGCAGGAAGAAGAACGCATTTACGCAGAGGCCAAGCAGCAGGCATCCGATCTGCTTTCACGCGGGCCCAGCATGGGTCTTGTGCTGTATGGCAAGGATTGGCACCCCGGCATCGTGGGCATTGTGGCCTCGCGGATAGTGGAAGACTACTACCGACCCACCATCATCGTTTGCACAGATCAGGACAAGCTCAAAGGTTCTGGCCGGTCGGTGCGCGAATTTGATCTGCACGGCGGCCTGACACGCGTGGCCGACTGCCTGCTGAATTTTGGCGGCCACAGGCAGGCTGCCGGTGTGCGCCTTGAACCTACACGGCTTGAGGAATTTCGTGCCCGCTTTGATGCCGTGGTGGAAGAAGCCCTTGGCCCCACACCGCTGCTGCCCAGCCTCACCCTTGAATGCGAGCTGCCGTTCAGCCAGGCGAGCGACCACGGTTTTTTGAAAGAACTTGAGCTGTTGCAGCCCTTTGGGCCCGGCAATCCGGAGCCTGTTTTTCAGTCGCCGCCGCTGCTGGTCAAAGATCGTTCGTATCTTGGGCGCAGCAGGGAACACGTGCTTCTGCGCCTTACCGACAGCGCCAGCGGCATCACCCTTTCGGCCAAGGCCTGGCGCATGGCCGACAGCCTGCACGAATCGCTGGTCAACAAGCATATACGCATTGCCTACACCCCGCGTATCGACACCTATAACGGTGTTGCCTCTGTTGATATTGGCATCAAGGACTGGCGGCCAGCCTAGACCGCCCAATCCTGCCACACAATTTTGCCACGCAGATCTGCCACAAATATCTGCCACAAATGCCAGGGGGCAGCCCGGCCACTGTCAGCCGGGCTGCCCCTTTAACGCAGTGCGGGCGTTCTGCTAGCCCTGCTTCATTTCTGCAATCAGGTCGCTCAATGCCTGCGCCTGACGGGTAAGTTCTGTCACGGCCTTGGCAGCCTCATCCATGGCGCTGGCCGTCTGCCCTGAAATGTTGTTGATCTTCACAAGCGTCTGGTTGATCTCGTCGCTGGTGGCCGACTGCTGCTCGCTGGCGGTGGCAATGGCGCGCACCTGATCGGCGGCCAGCTCGACGCTGTTTACAATGTGCACCAGCGCCTCACCAGACTGACCGGCAAATTCCGCAGCAACCTCTACCTGCCGCAGGGCAACTTCCATGGCATCCACGCTCTTGGCCGTGCTGGTCTGGATAGCCGAAATGGCATTGCCCACATCGTGGGTTGAAGCCATGGTTTTTTCAGCCAGCTTGCGCACCTCATCGGCCACCACGGCAAAGCCGCGCCCGGCATCGCCCGCGCGCGCCGCCTCAATGGCCGCATTAAGCGCCAGCAGGTTGGTCTGGTCGGCAATGTCTGAAATAACACCCATGATGCGGTCGATGGACTGGGCGTGGGAATTGAGCTCTGCCATGTCGTTCTTGAGCCCGTGCGAAACCTGACGCACTTCACCAATGCTCTGCAAGGCCTTTTGCACAATCTCTGAACCGCTCTCGGCGCTGCCCCGCGTTTCGTCCGAGGTAATAGACGCAGCCGAGGCATTGCGGGCCACTTCCTGCACTGTGGCATTCATCTGGTTCATGGCCGTGGCCGCTTCCGCAAGTCTTTGGGCAGATTCAGAAACAGCCTGCTCAGACTGGCCAATCTGGTCAGAAAGCCGGGTCGAGGCAGAGGCAAGCACAGAGGCCACACCTTCAAGCTGACCGGCCGCCGCAAGCATGCCCTCACGACGGGCGCTTTCTGCCTGACGTGCGGCTTCTTCTGCCTGCTCGGTGGCCTTGCGGGCCTTGTCTGTGGCCAGCTGTGCGGCTGCTGTTTTTTCTTCGCTCTCGCCCAGCAAACGCTTGATATTGGCCATCATGCGCTCCATGCCAAGCGAAAGCACACTGAATTCGTCACCTCTGTTTTCGGCTGTGCGCAGCAGTTTTTCTTCTGAAGTCGTACACTCAAGGCGCCCGCCTGCAATGGCCTCGGCCAGGCCGGAAAGCCCGCCAAGCAGGTGTACTATGCCCCGCACGATCAAAAAGATGACAATACCTACCAGCAGGGCACAGCCCACGGCCAGCAGGGCATTGTTGACCAGCATGGTGCTGATGGGCGCAAACAGAACTTTTTTGTCCAGCTCAAGGCAGAGTATCCAGCGTTCTTCGGGCATGTCTGTGTAATACAGTATTTTTTCACGGCCTTCGCTGTTTACGAATTCCAGTCTGCCTTTTCTGTTTTTAAGCACCTCGGCAACCCATAAAGAGTTTTCTTCTTTCTGGCCGATGAGTTTGAGGTCGGGGTGCTGAACAATGACCCCATCGGTATTCAGCACAAAGGCCATGCCCACATCGCCCATGTCAATCTTGTTGGTGGTGGCTGCGGCCAGCTTGTCGTTATCCGTACCGCCATAAATGACGCCCACAATCTTGCCCTTGTCCATAACCGGCATGCCGATGATGGTGGTCATTTTTTTGGTCGCCACACTCACCAGCCCCACAGAGCTTGTTTCGCCTTTTATGCCATTGATAAAATAGGTGCGCTTGGAAAAATCCTCACCAATGGTGCTGCTGAATTTTTGGGTATCACCCTTTTTACTGTGAACGATAACCTTGCCATCCGGTGCAATGAGCCCGCATGTGGCAATGTTGCTGTTAACGGCGGTAAAATTTTTGAGGGCGTCTATGGCGTGGAGAAAAAGCTCGTCGTTGTGGTCAATGGTGGGGTTTTTGGCATAGGATTCCAAAAAAAGGCGGAGGCGGCGGTTTTCGGCAATCTGGGCCAGGGCCTCCTTCATGGACTGGAATACGGCGTTGAGGCCCACCTCCTGCCCTTTCAGAATGGCGGCAATATCCTGCCGCGTCTGCTGCCGCAGGGCGTTTTCTGACATCTGATGGCTTACGCCCGCCACAAGGCCGAGCCCCAAAAGGGACGGAATAAGAATGTACAACGACATCTTTGTCAAAAGACCCAGCTTCATGGCTCCTCCCGAGGCTATCGCCTTACCCGGATACTAAGGCTCTTAGTGCGTTTATTCGTCACAAATGAAATTTTCAATAGGTCGCTGAAAATTCTGCGGCAAAATAAAAATATGGATGGGTAACAAGCATTACCAAATCCGCACGTTATGGCAATGAAGAGTAGGAGCATAGGCTATCAAATACAAAAAAAGCCCCCGGCCAATACGGCGCAGGGGCTTGAACTAACAGAACAAAAAGAGGCTAGGGCATGGTGTACACGCGCTCTGAATTGAACACGCTGCCTTCTTTTTCCAGCCCCTGGGCAGCGGCCTTGCCGTACCACACTGCGGCTTCGGAAACATTTTGCCCCACGCCCACGCCAAATTCATAGCATGCGCCCACATAACGCTGGGCCTGGGCAAAGCCCTGATCGGCAGAACGCTTGGCCCAGGCAAATGACTGCTCGGGATTTTTGGCCAGACCATAGCGCCCCTGGCTGAAATACAGCGCAATGTTGAACTGGGCCTCGGCATTGCCCGCAGTGGCGGCGCGGCCCATCAGATCGGCCACGGTGGCATCGTTCTTGGGAACGCCAGCGCCAAGCTCATACAGGTATGCCAGCTGCACCTGTGCTTCGGGATAGTTCTGCTCGGCAGCGATACGAAACCACTTGGCCGCAGTGTCCATGTCCTGGGCAACACCCAGGCCATTTTCGTAGCAGCGGGCAAGCAGCACCTGGGCGCGGGGGTTGCCCTCGCTGGCCAGCGGCTGCACCATCTGCACTACTTTATTATATTGTCCGATATTATACGCAGTCCAGGCTTCATCCAGTGTTTGATCTGCGGTTTTGGCGGGGGCCGCCAGCACCGTACCAGCCATGCAAAGCCCCAGGCCAAGCATTGCGGCCAGCAGAATTGCAGAACTCAGTTTTTTCATAACAGTCTCCTTTGCCACCGGTTTTGATTCCGATACGGCACTGCCAGACAGTAGTACCACCAGAGGCAGATGGCAAGACCGCCCCTTGACGCAGCAGCGGGCAGAAGGCACAAACACGGCAGGCGCCTGCCTTGCACAGGCCCTTTTTATAAGCCCGCGAGGAGATTTGCATGGCTGTTCCCCCATCACGGCATGACCATTCCGATAATTCTGAACACTCCACCCCGGCCCTGCCCGAAGGCGCAGCCGACAAAAATAGCGCCCGTGTGGTAGATGCAGAAATTGTGCATGGGCACGAAGACGCGCAGCGTGAAAACCGCACCAACAACGCCTGGCGCGCCCATTCTCCGCTTGACGCCTCTGACCTGTTTGGCGGAGGTGACGATACTTCAGGCGGACAAAGGCGCTTTCAGGGCAGCTTTTTTTACCGTGGCAGCTTTGGGCAGCCGGGCAACATGGGGGCCTTCAATTTTGGCCGCGTGTGGAGAGGCGGCGCGCAGGATCAAAACGGCTGCATTGCCCCCTGCGTGACCTTTGCCCTGTTTATGGTCTGCCTTGCCCAGTTCGGTTTTTTTGCAGGCATAGGCTTTGTTTTTTTCCACACCATTGGCGCGGTTGTGGGCGTTGTGCGCGATTTGCGGCAGTTCAGCACGGGCCGCGTGCCCAACCCCTGGGTGTGGCGCGCTGGTAACTGGGCCGTGTCTTTCTTTCTTACAGCCTGGATTTCAGGGGCCTTTCACTAGGCTTTTCGGCATACGCAATGACCGAACCCGCGCCCTGCACAACGACCGGCAGCGCCGACAACAGCGCCGACAACAGCGCCACCCCTTCCGCATGGCTGGTGTATCTGCTGGAATGTGCCGATGGCTCCCTGTACTGCGGTATTACAACCAATATGAACCGCCGCCTGCACCAGCACAACGGCCAGCTGCCCGGTGGCGCGCGCTATACACGTGGGCGGCGTCCTGTGCGGTTGCTGGCCAGCCGGATCTGCGGCTGCCAGGGCGAGGCATTGCGGCTTGAAAAGGCCGTCAAATCGCGGGCGCGAAACCATAAACTGCAATTTCTGCTTTCTGGAGATACGGCGTAATGATTACCCCCGATGCCATGATGGCCTTTTTTGTTGCCGCCCTGCTGCTCGGCATTGCGCCGGGGCCGGACAATATTTTTGTGCTCACCCAGTCTGCCCTTTTTGGCGCAGGCGCTGGCATGGTCACCACCATGGGGCTGGTTACCGGCCTGTGTGTCCACACCACGGCCGTGGCCCTGGGCGTTGCCGCCATCTTTCAGACCTCGGCCCTTGCCTTTACACTGCTCAAAACTGCGGGGGCGGGCTATCTGCTGTGGCTGGCCTGGCTTTCCTTCCGCGCGGGGGCATCCACAGCTAAGATCGGGCAGGGCGAAGCTGCCGGGGGGCCTGCTGGAGCGACATTTCCCGGCTACATGACTCTCTACCGGCGCGGCATAGTGATGAATGTCACCAACCCAAAGGTTTCACTGTTTTTTTTGGCTTTTTTGCCGCAGTTTTGTGATCCGGCGCGGGGCAGCGTGGCAGTACAGGTGCTGATCCTGGGTGCGCTGTTCATGCTGGCAACCATCGTGGTTTTCTGGACTGTGGCTGCCCTTGGCGGACGGCTGGCCGTATGGTTCAACAGGTCGCAACGCGGACAGATCATCATGCAGCGCGTGGCAGGCAGTGTTTTTGTGGCGCTGGCAGCGGCGCTGCTGCTCAGCAGCCGTTAAGCGGGCTGTGTACATTTTGCCCCATATTTATGGATGCGTGTACGCGACAATTTTCTCTCTTTCCGCTGCCCACACCTGCCAGTTTTGGTACACGGCAAGATTATTGCCGCAACTGCACGTATGGGCTGCGCCGCAAAGGGGCTTGCCGGGCCGATCGACAATATGTATTGACATGATTGACCCGTGAAGGTATGAAGTCCGACTTTCGAGGTACCACATGCAGAACTATCGCATTTCTCTCAATGATCTTTCCCCCGAGGGCAAGGAATTTACTCTGGACGACGCTGCCATCTGGCAGGAGCCCATGGAAGAATTCCGTCTGGATTTTCGCGTGAGCAAACCCCTGTGTGCGCGCATTCTGGTTTTGCCCATGGACGGTGGCTGGCTTGTGCGCGGCACACTTGAGGGTGAGGTTGTTCTGCCTTGCAGCCGTTGCGCAGAAGATTCTGTGACCGCCATCAAGGCCCGCTTTGAAGACTTTGAAAGCATGCCCGGCCTTGGCGACAACGAGGACGAAAGCGACGAAACGCTTGCCGCAGCCGAAATGGAAGACACCGCCGACGGGCGCATTGTGTTTGAACACAATTCACCCATGCTGGATCTTGCCGCCATTTGCTGGGAAGAACTCATGCTGGCCCTGCCCGTCACCCCCCTCTGCCGCAAAGACTGCAAGGGCTTGTGCGCCGGGTGCGGTGTTAATCTTAATGAAGGCATGTGCGCCTGCACAGAAGAGGAAGGCGACCCCCGCATGGCGGCATTGCGTGGCCTCACTCTGCACAAAAACTAGACAATCACAATTTTTTTTACTAATCTGCTGTGTCTTGCGGGCGGGTTAGGGCGTAAAGCTGCCAAACCCGCACAAACATTACGCAAGACAGGAAAAGGAGACTACCATGGCCGTTCAGCAAAATAAGAAATCCCGTTCCCGCAAGGGCATGCGCCGTTCCCATGATCGCGTGGCCGTGCCTGCCGTTATCTACTGCTCCTGCGGCGAACCCACCGTTCCGCACAGCGTGTGCCCCAACTGCGGTACCTACAAGGGCCGCCAGGTGATCGCCAAAAGCGAAAACGAATAATGAACGAGCGCCCCATCATTGCCGTGGACGCCATGGGCGGGGACTTTGGCCCCTCTGTGGTTGTGCCGGGAGCTATTGAAGCTGCAAGGCTTTATGATCTGCATGTCCAGCTTGTGGGTGATACCCCCAAGCTGGAAGCCGAGCTCGAAAAGCTCGACCTTACCAATGTGCATTTCGACATAGTTCATGCCGATGATGTGGTGCATATGAACGAAAAGCCCTCGGACATTCTGCGCCGCAAGAAAAACGCGTCTATCCAGGTGGCCTGCCGTCAGGTCAAGGATGGCGCGGCGGATGCCGTTGTCAGCGCCGGGCATTCCGGCGCTACAGTGGCCTGCGGCATGTTCATCATGGGGCGTTTGCCCGGGGTGGAACGCCCTGCTCTTGCCACCCTGCTGCCCACAGAAAAAAATCCTGTGGTCGTGCTGGATGTGGGAGCAAACGTGGATTGCCGCCCCTACCATCTGTTCCAGTTTGGTCTCATGGGCGATGCGTTTGCCCGAGACCTGCTGGGCTACGCCTCTCCGCGCGTGAGCATTCTCAGCATTGGCGAAGAAGAGGGCAAGGGCAACAGTCAGGTCAAGGAAGCCTATGATCTGCTGAAAATGGCCCAAAACCTCAATTTTTCTGGCAATGCCGAGGGGCGCGACCTCTTCATTGGCAATATCGACGTGGTTGTCTGCGATGGCTTTGTGGGCAACGTGGTTGTGAAAATGAGCGAAGGGCTTGCCACCTCGCTGGTGCGCATGCTCAAAAAGGTGTTTACGTCCGGCATATTGCCTGCCATCGGCGGCATGCTGGCCAAAAACGCCTTTAAAAGCTTTGCCCGCACCATCGACTATGCTGAATACGGCGGTGCGCCCCTGCTGGGCCTTCAGGGCCTGGCAATTGTCTGCCACGGGCGCTCAAGCGCCAAGGCCATGACAAACGCCATCAAGATGAGCGGTACCTTTGTTCGCAAGGGAACCAACAGCCGCTTGGGCGAAACGATTCTTGCCAACGAGGAACTTACACGTTTCTCCCGCGCTATCTAACCTACGGTATTTCTATGAATCCATCTTGTCATCTGCTTGCCTTGAGCGCCTATGTGCCAGATACGGTGCTGACGAATAACGATCTTGCCAAGGTGGTAGACACCAACGACGAATGGATTGTTACCCGCACCGGTATCAAACAGCGCCACAGGCTGGATGATGGCGACAACGCCTCTGATCTCGGCCTGAGGGCCGCCCGCAAGGCGCTTGCCGATGCTGGCATGGATGCCAAGGAACTGACCCATGTGGTTGGGGCCACCTGCACCCCCGATGTGCTCTCTCCTTCTGTTGCCTGCATCATTGCCGGGCAGCTGGGTGCAGAACGCGTTATGGCCTTTGACATCAGCGCTGCCTGTTCCGGCTTTCTTTACGGGCTTTCCATCTGTAGCGCCCTGCTGGCTCAGAATCCTCAAGCAAAAATTCTTTTTGTCTGCACCGAGGCGCTCACGCGCCGCGTCAACTGGGCAGACCGCTCAACCTGCGTGCTGTTTGGCGATGCGGCCACCGCCTGCATCGTGAGCAACGCGCCCTCCGAAGGCATGGCCCGCGTTGAAGATGTGGTTTGCCACAGCGACGGTGTGCAGCGCGACCTCATAGTTGTTGGGGGCGGTACGCGCAGCCGTTACGGCCTGGGCGACCCGGTGGCCGAAGATTTCTTTGTCACCATGCAGGGCCGCGAAACCTACAAGCACGCCGTGCGCAACATGGTGCATGTGTGCGAAGAAGTGCTTTCGCGCAATGGCCTTACGGGCGCCGATGTGGATCTGCTTGTTCCGCATCAGGCAAACATGCGCATCATCGAGGCTGTTGGCAGCCGCCTTGACATGACCGGTAAACGCGTGTTCACCAACGTTGATAAGTACGGCAACACCTCTTCAGCCTCCATTCCCTTGGCATTGGCCGAGGCGCGGGCCGAAGGGCGCATCCGTCCCGGCAGCCGCGTGCTTATGACGGCATTTGGCGCAGGCCTCACCTGGGGTGCGGCTTTGTTACGCTTTTGAGGCAATGCGTCAGCGGGATTGCCGCGCCGCACACTGCCATGTATACTGATAATCAGTCGGGCTAAGCCGTGGGCCGGGCAAGGTTGTTGCCCAACACGTGCAGCAGGCGCTTTCCGCGCATACGGCCAAACCCCTTTTTACATACGACTTAGACAAAGGCGAAATGAGCATGAGCACAGCGCAGTCCATCCCCGCAGCCGGAGTGCCCACGGCCCTGGTGACCGGCGGTTCGCGCGGCATTGGCCGGGCCATTGCCCAAACCCTTGCCCGTGACGGCTTTCAGGTTATTCTCACCTACGTCAGCAAACCCGAAGAAGCGGAAAAAGTAGCGGCAGACATATGCGCCCAGGGCGGCAAGGCCTTTGCCTTTGCCCTCGATGTGAGCAACAGCCAAGCTGTAGCCGACTTTTTCGCATCCCAGATCAAGGACAAGGTTGATCTTGCCGTGCTGGTAAACAATGCCGGCATCACCAAGGACGGCTTTCTTGTACGCATGAAGGACGAGGACTTTGACAGGGTCATTGCCGTCAACCTTCGCGGCGCGTTTGTCTGCACGCGCGAAGCCGCAAAAATAATGAGCAAGTCCCGCAAGGGGCGCATCATCAATATTTCTTCCGTGGTGGGACAAATGGGCAACGCAGGGCAGGCCAACTATGCTTCGGCCAAGGCCGCTCTGCTGGGGCTTACCAAGTCCTGCGCCAAGGAACTGGCCGCCCGCCAGATTACGGTTAACGCCGTAACGCCGGGTTTTATCGAAACGGACATGACCGCAACACTCAATGACGAAGTGCGCACAAGCTATACCGACAGTATTCCGCTCAAGCGCATGGGCAGCGCCGAAGATGTGGCCGAAGCCGTGGCATTTCTTGCCTCGGCCAGGGCTGGCTACATCACCGGGCAGGTGCTGGGAGTGAACGGCGGCATGTACTGCTAGGCATTACCTACGGAAGACACCCGGTTAGGGCCGGGGTTAAGCTGACCACTAATTTATCTGGAGGATACCATGTCTGACGTTACCGAAAAAGTTAAAAAAATCATCATCGACCAGCTCGGCGTGAGCGCCGAAGAAGTGAAGCCCGAAGCTTCCTTCGTTGAAGACCTCGGCGCCGACTCCCTTGACCTGACCGAACTGATCATGGCCATGGAAGAAGAATTCGACATCGAAATCGCCGACGACGATGCCCAGAAGATCCTGAAAGTTCAGGATGCCATCAGCTACATCGAAAACAAGCAGTAACAAAAGGCTTGTTGCAGTATAGAAGCGCGGGGGGGCTGCCCCCCGCCTCATAAGGAGCATGCATGACCCGTCCCCGCGTAGTAATCACCGGCATAGGCGGCGTTACGCCCCTCGCCAATGATATTGAGAGCACCTGGAAAAAACTGCTCGCAGGCGAGTCGGGCATCGCGCCCATCAC
>NZ_JAYRGM010000017.1:0-58121 GCF_041907885.1 Desulfovibrio sp.
TTACTCACCCGTGCGCCACTTTACTCAGGACCGAAGTCCCTTTCGCGTTCGACTTGCATGTGTTAAGCACGCCGCCAGCGTTCAATCTGAGCCAGAATCAAACTCTCCAGTTCAAATCTGTACAAGACTCCTGCTTTCGCAGAAATCGGAATCTCAAAGACTTTCTTCCCACTCGCTATTCACTTGTCAATGAACCACTTTGGCCTCTTGGGCCCGCCGATGCGGCTCGTTGCCGCTCAGCGCGAGGAACGTTTATGTTCCCTTTCGTTTCTCAAGTCAACAACTTTTTTCGTTTCGCGAAAGTTTTTCGCGGCGACCGTCAGTCGTTTTTCTCAAGGCGCGAGGAGCGTTTATGCTCCAGCTTGCTTTCGAAGTCAACAACTTTTTTCCGTTTCGTGAAACTCTTTGTTTCACCGTGGAGCCAGCTGCTTTTCTTCAATCGCGAGGAGCGGTTATGCTCCCCTTCGCTTCAAGTGTCAATCACTTTTTTGCAATCGGCCAAATCGCCGTGCGCAATGTGACAATCCCGTGACGCGAGAAAAGCACTCTAAGCAAACCCACTCGCCGTGTCAACAGAAAAACCAAATTTCGCCAAATCATCTCCCCAATGCCCGCCAGACGCCGTTTTTCCCCCTTCTGCACCCCCCCCCTCCCTCCCTGGTGAAAGGCCACCTATAAATGCAAACTCGCGCCTTCGCCTACGCACCGAACATGAGCACTCCATATATTTCGTTATATGGCGAAATATGCTTGACAGCTGCCCTTTTCACTTCCTATATTTCGCCATACAGCGAATTGGAAAAGACATCCACCTCCAGCGCAGGACAAACGCATGCTAACATATGTTTCAATAATTCGGTCACTTGGCGATGAAAATCGCCTCAGAATCCTCATGGCCCTACGCCATCGCCCCCTGTGTGTGTGCGAGATAACCACTCTTTTGGGCCTTGCAGCGTCCACCACATCCAAGCATCTGTTCATTTTGCGGCAGGCCCGCTTGATTGAAAGCATCAAAAATGGCCGTTGGGTTTATTACCGCCTGCCCGCAGACCCTGCGGCCTGCGTGCGCGACGCGCTTGCACTCACCATGCGTGAGCTGGCCGATTGCCCGCAGATTGTGCAAGACGATGCAACCCTGCCGGGCATTTCGCACAACGCCAATATTCACGATTTTTTCAAGCAAAAGCACATTCCTGTCCCCGCTGACCAGCCAGATGGCAGCGACGAAGACACGGCAGAACTGCCCGGCAACACGCAGTAAAAACAGGAGTTTTTATGGATACCACGAAACCGGTTCTTGCGCAGGGCACAGCGTGTTGTGATTCATGCCAGCCCGCTGCATCCCAAATTGACGATTGCGATCACAACCATGCCTGTGCCTGCTGCTGCGACCACAGCCACGAGCATGGACACGAGCACGAGCCAGCCGAGATGCGCCGCGAAGTGATAAAGATGGGGATTTCTGCCCTGCTTTTTGCCATCGGCATGATCGCCGATGACCGCCTAGCCGCCTACATGCCCGCATGGCTGGTCATAGCCATATTCTACGCACTGCCATATATATTGTGTGGTTACGAAGTATTGAGTGTCGGCTTCAAAAGCATCTTGAAAGGTGATTTTTTCAACGAATTCACCTTAATGGGCGGCGCAACCATAGCGGCCATTGCTCTTGGTCAGTTGCCAGAGGCTGTGGGCGTCATGCTCTTTTATTGTGTGGGCGAATTTGTACAGGAGCGCGCCGCTGGCCGCTCGCGCCGTTCCATCAAGGCACTGCTTGCTGCCCGCCCCAGTATTGCCCACGAGATGCTGCCAGACGGAAGTACCCGCGATGTGGAGCCGGATGTTCTTGGCCCCGGCAGTCATATTCTCGTGCGCCCCGGTGAAAAGATCCCGCTGGACGGATTGGTGCTTGAAGGCGATTCGCAGGTGGACACCTCGCCCCTCACGGGCGAATCAGTGCCGCAACGCATTGCCCCCGGCAGCCGGGTGCTGGCCGGGACAATCAACCTCAACGCCGCCCTGCGAGTAGAAGTTACCGCAGCCTTTGCCGAATCTTCCATTGCGCGCATTCTGGAGATGGTGGAAAACGCCGTGGCCCGCAAGGCCCCCACAGAGCGCTTTATCACCCGCATGGCCCGGTGGTATACACCGGCTGTTACCGGCATTGCCCTGATGGTGGCTGTGCTGCCGCCATTGTTCGGCCTTGGCCCTTTCTCGCAATGGATATACCGCGCTCTGGTGCTGCTGGTCATTTCCTGCCCTTGCGCCCTGCTCATATCCATTCCACTCGGCTATTTTGGCGGTATCGGCGCGGCTTCGCGCCGGGGCATACTCATCAAGGGCGGGGCGGTGCTCGACAATCTGCGCGACATCCGCGTTGCGGCTCTGGATAAAACAGGAACCCTCACCGAGGGGGTTTTTGAAGTAAACGCCGTGTTGCCTGCCCCCGGAATTTCTGAAACACAGCTGCTGGCCGACGCCGCGCTGGCAGAGAGCCGCTCAAACCACCCCATTGCACGGTCTGTGCTGCGCGCTGCGCAAAATCGGGGCATTGCCGCAGAAGGAGCTTCCCTTACCAGCATGGAAGAAGTGCCGGGCATGGGTGTGGTTGCCACCGCCGCCACGGCTGGCCTCGCCAATTCTGCCCCAGCCGAGTTGCTGGCTGGCAATGCCACCCTGCTGCAAAGCCGTGGGCTCACCCCCCTGGCAGTAGATCTGCCCGGCAGCGTGGTACACGTTGCCAGAGGCGGCAAGGTTCTTGGCGCACTGGTGGTGGCCGACCGCCTCAAGCCGCAGTCGCCGCAGGCCATCGAAGCTCTGCGCCACCTTGGCGTGCAGCATATTGCCATGCTTACGGGCGACAGAGAGGAGCAGGCACGGCCCGTGGCCCAGCAGCTCAAGCTTGATTCGCTGCGTGCGGGCCTGCTGCCCGAAGACAAAGCCGGGGCGCTCGAAGCTCTTGGCCCGGTCAAAAACACCATTTTTGTGGGCGATGGCATCAATGATGCCCCTGTGCTGGCCACAGCCGGGGTTGGCGTGGCCATGGGCGGCCTGGGGGCCGAGGCTGCCATTGAAACAGCCGATGTGGTTATTTTGGACGACAACCCGGCACGCCTGCCAGAGCTTTTGCGCATAGCGCGGCGCACCCGAGCCATTGTGTGGCAAAATATTGTTATGGCGCTGGGCATCAAGGGGCTGTTCATGGCCCTTGGCATCGTGGGCCTCTCCGGCCTGTGGGAAGCTGTTTTTGCAGATGTGGGCGTGGCGCTTATGGCCGTGCTTAATGCGGCCCGCGCTGGCAAGGTGGATAACTAGCCAAATCAAACGGGGGAAGAAGCCAGCACTTCTTCCCCCGCAGTATATAATAGATAGGCTGCTGGCAGATACCTGCCAGCCCGGCTCAGCGAAACGGGGTTTCGATACTGTAGCCGCCCGCCTCCAGCGCGGTTTGCGCCAGACCAAGATTTTCGGCCTTTACCAATATATAGTCCGTATCAAAGGTGGACACCGCAAATATGCTGATGCCCGCCCTGGCCAGCACGGTCGATATGCCCGCCATCACGCCGGTAAGGCCAAAGTCCATGCTTTCGGCCACGCGCAGGGCGCGCCAGCCATCCTCGCGGGCAAGGGTTGCGTGGGGCACATCCACAGTCAGACAAACCACCGAAATTTCGGCATCGGTCTTGCCCACAAACAGCCACGGCACGTTAAAATTGACGGCACGCAGGTTTTCGACCTTGCAAACGCTGAACTTACCTTCAATTACCTGTAACCGCATGCTTTCTCCGCCTGTTTATTCTGTCTGTTAACCCCGTGCGGGCAAATGGGCCGTGCAGAACATACACCTAAGAAAGCAGCATTTTCAAGTGCCGATACGCCAAAGCCGTTGCCATGCGCCCCCTGGGCGTGCGCTTTAAAAAACCGCACTGGATGAGGTAGGGCTCATAAATATCTTCGATGGTGCGCACTTCTTCCGAGCAGGCGACCGCCAGGGTTTTGATGCCCACCGGCCCGCCGTCATAATGTTTTATAAGCACTTCCAGCAGCTTGCGGTCCATCTGATCAAGCCCCAGCTCGTCCACGTCCATGCGCTTCAACGCTGCCGAAGCCTGCTCGCCGGTAACCATGCCATCGCCGTGTACCAGCGCAAAATCACGCACACGGCGCAGCAGCCGGTTGGCAATGCGGGGCGTGCCGCGAGAACGGCGGCCGATTTCGGTAGCACCGTCAGATGTCACCTCCACCCCCAGAATGCGCGCCGTGCGCTGCACCACGCGGGCCAGATCGTCGGGGGTGTAGTATTCAAGCCGCGCCACAATGCCAAATCGGTCGCGCAAGGGCGAAGATATCAGCCCCATGCGCGTGGTTGCCCCCACGAGGGTAAAGGGCTCAAGGTCGATCTTTACCGTGCGCGCCGCCGGCCCCTGCCCGATCACAAGATCAAGCTTGAAATCTTCCATGGCCGGGTACAGCACTTCTTCAACGGCAATGGGCATGCGGTGGATTTCATCCACAAAAAGGATGTCGTGCCGGTTGAGATTGGTGAGGATGGCGGCAAGATCACCGCTGCGTTCAAGCACTGGCCCCGATGTACAAACAAGGTTGACGCCCAGCTCGGAGGCCATGATCTGCGCCAGCGTGGTTTTGCCAAGACCAGGGTTGCCGTAAAAAAGCGTGTGGTCCAGGGCCTTTCCACGCTCGCGCGCCGCCCCCAGATACACGCGCAGATTGGCGCGCAGTTCGTCCTGCCCGATAAAATCGTCAAGGCTGCGCGGGCGGACACTTTCGTCAACGCCCGTGCCGCAGTCTGTGGCGCAGGCAAAGTCCTGATTGGTAGGGTCAGACATCAGGCCTTACCCCTGGCAAGCGCCTTGAGGGCGGCCCGCAGTGCGCCGGTAACGTCAAGATCGGGCTCTTCATGCAGCAGTTTTTTGACCAGCGGCGCGCATTCGTCCGGCTCGTAGCCAAGATTGCCAAGACCGTCCAGCACATCGCGGAACACAGAACCGGGCCGCGCGCCAGAGCTCAGCACCGCCGCCTGCGGCACATCCTCGACCTTGAGCTTGTACTTGAGTTCCAGAAAAACATGCTCGGCGGTTTTTTTGCCAATGCCCGAAACACGGGTAAGGGCCAGCACGTCATCCTCCAGCACCACGCGGCGCAGGTCGTCGGGGCGAAATATGGAAAGGATGCCCAGGGCCGTGCGTGCGCCCACCTTGGAGATGGAAACCAGCACCTCAAAGGTCTGGCGTTCTTCAAACGTGGCAAAACCAAAAAGCTCCAGCGCGTCTTCGCGCACGGCTAGGCTTGTGTACAGGGCCAGAGGCTCGCCCCTGCCGGGCAGGGCGGCCAGCGTGTGCGCGGGCAGGGCCACTTCGTACCCCACGCCTCCCTGGGTGACCACAAGACAGGCATTGCCCCATATTTCGGCCAGTCGGCCCTCAAGATAGGCGATCATGGAATCCTTGCAAAAAGTAAAGGTTGCTACCTCAAAAGCACAGACTGCTCAGGAGCATAATCTGAAAGGCGGCGGGTTTCAAATGGCGTTTGCCGGGCGCGGCACAGCGGAATCTCAGCCCACAGAGCACCAGCGCACCGGGGCACGGCGAGAGGCAGCATCCCCACTGCCAACGCCCACAGCGGCGTGGCTAACCGCCAATGCCCACCATGTGTTTGTCTGCCACGGCAGCGCCCTTTTTGCGGGCCTTGAGCAGATCAGCGCCAATGGGCTTGCCCACGCAGGCCAGGCGTACCACGTGGGCAAGCTGGGCATCGTCAAAGCGGGGGCTGCGCAAAATGCCGCGCAGATGATATTCCCTGTCATCAAAAAGACAGGTGCGCAGATTGCCGTCGCTGGTGAGGCGCAGCCGGTTGCACGTACCACAAAAATGACACGAAACAGCGGTGATGAACCCCAGCCGCCCCTTGCCGCCGCGCACGGCAAACATTTTTGCGGGGCCAGCCTCTGCGCTGCTGTCCTGCACAGGGTCTAGCTGCACGCGGCGCTCGGCCTCTGCGCGAATATCGGCCGATGCCCAGAAGGTTTCGGGCCCCCAAAGCGTGCCGCTGCCCATGGGCATAAATTCGATAAAACGCAGATCAACAGGCATGGTGCGCACCGCATGCACAAAATCGTCCATCTGGCCATCGTTGACCCCGCGCATGGCCACGGCGTTGATCTTGACACGGATGCCCGCCCGCAGCAGGCCATCCAGCGAGGCAAGCACCGCTGGCAGCATGTCGCGCCCTGTCACCCTGGCAAAGGTATCGCGGTCAAAACTGTCGAGAGAAAGATTTACAGCGCTGACACCCACCGAACGCAGCAGGGGAATATGCGGCTCAAGCAGGGTTCCGTTGGTAGTGAGGCGCAGATCAAGTGCGGGATAGCGCGAGTGCAGCTGGTGCAAAAGGTCGTCGCAGCCCTTGCGGGCAAAGGGTTCGCCGCCGGTAAGCCGCACCTTTGAAACGCCCAGCGAGGCCATCATGCCCACAAGGCGCACCATTTCTTCATACCGCAGCACCTTGGGGTGGGGTATGAACTTTTGGTTTATTTCGCTGCGGCAGTATGCGCAACGCAGATTGCAACGGTCTGTGACCGAAAGCCGCAAATAGCGCACCACGCGGCCATGCGCATCACACAAGGGGCCAGAGCTTTCAACTGCCCGCAATTCATTGCCCGAAGCCGCACAGTTGCCAAGAGGAGCAAATGGATTTACACATGTTTGCATGAAACACCTGCTATTCGGAGCCGCCCTGCTGGGCAGCCTTTGCATGACCATACCCGCTCTGGCCTGGGACGGTTTTGACGCCGATTCCGCCGACCTTGTAGAAGTCATCCCCGACCGTGTTCCCTCAAAGGGAGATACCGTGGATGTACGCATCTACGACAAGGATGCCACAGAAACCTGCCTGGTGGAATCGGTGGCCCGCAATGCCCGCACTGTGGAGCTTGTGGTGCGCACGCCTGCCGGGGTTACACGCACCCTTGTGATGGAAGGCCGCTAGCGTCTGCCGACCAAGATTTTTATGCGGTCTTTGCCTGCGCCCGCAACCGGCAGCCCGCAAACAAAGACCGCTAGGGCATTCAAAAACAGCCGCCCGCGCAAACTTCTAGTTTTCGCCCGCCTCTGGTTCGTGGCCCGGCAAAAGAATGCTGGGGCTTTCTGTCTGGCCCTGCCCCTTGGGGCACTGTGACTGCAAGTGGCATATTTCGCATCCGCCCTTGAAGGGATAGTGCGTTACCACGGCATAGCGGCGTGTGAGCGTGCCAAAGGCTTCGCGGTATTCAATATCCAGCGAGGCCAGCGCCTCGCGCAGGGTTTGGGTGGGGCGCGGAGAAGGCGCACAGCCCGCGTCTTCCACCTGCGGCAAGGCTTCCTGCACGGCGGCCATGCACATGAACTGGGCAAGGTTGTTGATCATAAAACCGTCAGAGGCCGATTTGCCCCAGGCTTCATCCACCTGGTTTTCCACTTGTTCCGGCAGCCACACGACCAGATACGAAATTTTGCCAGCCACAATCTCTTGCACCTTCAACTGCGGCAGCCATTCGCCCCACAGACCCACAAGGCGTTCAAGAACAGCACCGCCGAGGCGTGTTTCCTTGCTCATGGACATGAAGGCTTCGAGATCAAAATAGGGCTGCATTTCATGCTGCCGGATTTCATACGCTTTGCTGCTTGCCTCGCTCACTTGCTCTCCTTGGGTGCTCATTGCCTGATTTGCCCGTGCGCTGGCGCGCCTGGCCGTGCTTATGAGCCGCAGCAGATATTCTATCCATGCAATGGGCATCGTCAAGAGCATGTTTGCCGCAGCAAGGCTGTTGCATGGCCGCCAGAGCGGGGCGGGCAGTGACTTTTACACCCTGCGGCCCATTTTTTCAGCTTTTTTTGCTGCTGTGCCCACGGGCAAACCAGGCACCGCGCCCGGCCCCTTTGTGCGGTTGCTCACATTGCCTTTACTTGGCAGGGGCTCTTTTTTATCATATGCAATTGCCGCACAACTGATGTCGCTGCAACCGGGGCCTCAGCCTGCGGCCAGGCCCCGATACCACACACCACAAGGATGCCGCATGAACAAGCCCAGTGACCACCCCGCAAAGATCCGCTATAAATATCAGATGGATGCAAGCGCAAGACTGCAAACAGCCCACGGTGTTTGGGGCGGTATAAACCCGCAGGGCGAAATTGAGATGAACTTTTATCACGAAAGTGACGCCCTGCCCGCCTTTTCCGAGCAGCTGGTGGCTCCCGACGGCTCCATCGGCCACGAAATGACACCCGGCGAACTGGACACGCGCGAGGTAAACCGCTGCATCCACAGCCGCATACTGCTCAACTACCACACGGCCCGCGCCGTGCTTGACTGGCTTGAAGACCGCGTGGCCGCCCTTGAAGAAGAAGGCGCGCCCGGCATGTACGATGCAGACCTGGACATAGAGCAATAACAACGATCATGATTGAAAAAACGTACCATATCATCACTTTTGGCTGTCAGATGAACGTGCACGACTCCCACTGGCTGGGGCGTGCCCTTGGCGCGCGCGGTTTTTTGGAAGCGCCGCTTGAAGAAGCGCAGGTGGTGGTGGTCAATACCTGTTCTGTACGCGAAAAGCCCGAACAAAAGGTTATGAGCACACTTGGGCGCATCCGTCAGGTTACGGGCGGCAACGCCGCAGTACTGGTGTGCGTGGCTGGCTGCGTGGCCCAGCAGCTTGGCGAGAGCATTTTTGAAAAAGAAAGCCAGGTACGCCTTGTGGCGGGCAGCGATGGCATCGGCAATGCCCCGCAGGCCATCGAACGCCTGCTCGAAAACCCGGCGCAGCGCCTCTCGCTGCTCGATTTTACCAGCCAGTATGTGGAGCGCGAGGCCACAACCGAACCCGGTGTGGTCAACGGAGCCGTGGCCTACGCCAACATCATGCAGGGATGCGACAATTTTTGCGCGTACTGCATTGTGCCCTTTACCCGTGGCCGCCAAAAATCACGCAGCAGCACGGCCATTATTGACGAATGCAAGGCCCTGCTCGACAACGGCGCGCGCGAAATCACCCTGCTGGGGCAAAACGTCAATGCCTTTGGGCAGGACAAAAGCGGCGACGGCACAAGCTTTGCCGCGCTGCTGCACAAGGTGGCGGCCCTGCCGGGGCTGGAACGCCTGCGCTACGTAACCCCGCATCCCAAGGATATGGGGCCAGAAGACATTGCCGCATTTGCGGAATTGCCCCAGCTGTGCCCCCGGCTGCATCTGCCCATGCAGGCCGGGTCAGATGCTGTGCTTGCCCGCATGAAGCGCCGTTACGACAGTGCGGCCTTTCTTGACCTGGTGGAACGCCTGCGTGCGGCACGGCCAGATCTGGCCCTTTCCACCGATCTTATCGTGGGCTTTCCCGGCGAGACAGAGCAGGATTTTCAGGATACCCTGCACATGATGCGCGCCAGCAACTTCATGTCCAGCTTTTCGTTCTGCTATTCCGACAGGCCGGGAACACGGGCCTCGCTGTTCCCCGACAAAATTCCCGCCGAGGTTGCGCAGGACAGGCTGTTGCGCCTTCAGGCGCTACAGGATGAACTGGGCGCGCGCTGGTTGCAGCAGCGGGTTGGCGACGAAACAACCCTGCTCATTGAAAACCGCAGCCCCAAGGAAGGCCAGGGGCCGGAACCCAGCTGGCAGGGACGCGACCCTCACGGTGCGCCTGTGCATGTTGAGCTGCCCCATCAGGCAGAGCACACGGGCCGTCTGGTGCGGGTGCGCATTACCCAGGCCAAGAAACACAGCCTCATGGCCCAACGACTGGGGGAACCATGGTAGAAATGCGCGTTTTCGGCCTCACCATAGACCCGCAAAGCAAAACCCCCATTGTGGTGCTGCGCGAGGCCAGCGGCGATGCCGTGCTGCCCCTGTGGGTAGGCGCCATGGAGGCCATGGCCATATCGCTGGTGCTCAACAACGAGAGCCTGCCCCGCCCGCTCACGCACGATCTTTTTCTCATGACGCTCAAGGCCTTCAAGGCCGAGCTGCGGCGTGTGGAAATCAACGATCTGCGCGAGGGTACGTACTATGCCGTGCTGGTGCTCTCTGGCCCGGAGGGCAGAACCCGCATAGACTGCCGCCCCTCGGACGCCATAGCCCTTGCCATGCGCGCCGCCGCCCCCATTCTGGTGGAAGAGGAAGTGCTGCGCCTCTCGGCTGAGGAACAAAAAAGAACAGAACAGGGCGCAGAGCTTGAAGTAAGCACCCCAGTACCAGACGCGGCCACTGATATGGTACGCCGCGTTGGCGCCCGCAAGGAGGCCGACATGCTGAGCGGTGCGCTGCTGCGTAACGGCGAATTGCCCACGTCGCTTTCTGCGGATGAAGAAACCCGATATCGTGATCTGCTCCGCTCTCTTGACCCAATTTCGCGGCGCAAAATGTAGCCCCCTGCAACACACTGTTTTTATTGAAGACGGCAATTATTTACCTTTGTCGATTCATTTTTGACTCCACCCGTTTCCCGTGCTTCTGCATTATTGCGGCAGGCCGTTTATCCCCCCCTTTTTTGGCTCAAAAGCCTTGCGCGGCCCCGCTGCGGGCAGAGTCTACAGATAATCTAAAAATTTTTGCCCGCCGCAACAATCCGAAAGCACAGATAATTTTTTCAAAACTGCGCCAGCAGCGGCTTTTCGTCCCCTAAAGATATACTGTCGGGCTCCGATATAGAGCATCAATGGGGAAGTGAACCATGCTGCACTATCGTCTTTTTAAAGAAATCAACGATCTTTTCGCCTCTGGCCGAGACGAACAGGCCCGCCGTCTGCTCATGGAAGTGCAGTCGCGCAGCATAGCCCTGCACGACGAGGTAAACCTGTTGCAGACCCGCCTGAAGACTCTTGAGGAAGCCATGCGGCTTTCGTGCAATCTGTTTCGGCGCAACGGGCTATACTGGCTCAAGGCGCAGGACATAAATCTTGGGCCTTTTTGCCCGCACTGCTACGACCACGAGGGCGGTCTTATCCGTCTTGAACGCAGCAAGGGCTCGCTGCACTGTCCATACTGCCACACGGTTATTGCCCGTCCTTCACACTTTGACGATGCAGACTTTGAGAATACGGGCGAGGCCACGCCGCGCGCCCGCATCATTCCCTTTGCCAACTAGCGTTCGCCCGCACCAGGGAGCGTGCCAGCCCGGCAACCAACTATGAAAATACGCAACATTGTCATGAAAGTATTGTGGGTTACGCCCATCTTGTAACGACGATTTCAAAAATTTGCAGCGCAGTTTTCTTGCGCATGCCACCGCCAGGGGATATAGTCATTTTTACGGAAGGCCCTGCCCGCCCCATTGCACCAGCGGGTTTCAACTGGCCTGCCTGGCAAGGACACGCATGACCCGCCCACGTCAGATACATGTTCTGCTTCTTAGCGAGAGCGAATCTATGGCTGCTCTCGACAGGCGCGCCCTGCGCGAAGTGGGAGCAGACCGCATAGAAGGTCTTACCTCTGGCGTGGCGGCAGCCCGTATTCTGGCCGGTCTCGACGAACCCCCAGCCGCATTTCAGCCCGATGTCGTAGTGTGTTCGCAACGCCTTTCAGACATGGAAGGCGAGCAGTTTTGCGCCATTTTGCGCCTGCATCCCATGCTTCTGGACATGCCGGTTCTGCTCATCTTGCCGCACGACAGCGAGGTGGAGCAGCTCCGCACGCTTGGCTGCGGGGCCAGTGCCCTTTTGGCGCGCCCCTACTCCATAGACCAGCTCAAAGCCCACCTTGATTTTCTGGTTTCCACGCGCCCCACCCTTGACGATCTGGACAAGGCGGGCCAGCTTAACAGCACCAGAGCCTTTGACGACGCCCTTGCTACCTACGGTATTCTGCTCAAGCCCATACGCCAGCCCGAAGATTATTTTCGCGTGGGCATGCAGTGCCTTGAGCAGCGCAAATGGAACAGCGCCATCAATGCCTTTCAGCGGGCCATGCGCGGCGCGCTTATTCAGGGCAAGGCAGAGCTTGGCATGGCCGCCGCCTGGAAGGGCAAGGGCGACATGGTGCGCTACCGGTATTATCTTTCGCAGGCTGCCGCCACCTTTGTGCGCGCACGGCAATGGAACCGCGCGCGGGCAGTCTATGGCCGCATGTTGCAGGAAGACCCCAACGCGCGCAGCCCCTTTTTGTCCGAAGCCTTGCAGCAGATGCGTCAGGGCAACTACGATCATGCCGCTGGCATTCTTGCGCAGGGGTACGAAATTACCCCAAGGCAGCAAATTACCGAACGCATGGCCCAGATTTGCCTGGCAGCCGACACCTCTGCCGAAATGCTTGCGAATATGGAAGCCTGCCTGGAACAGGCCATGGGTGCAGACGCCCAGGCCCTGAGCGCCGAAATACGCACCACGCTGGAGAATCTGGCCCAGGAGGCCGAGGCGAAAAAGATTGAGGACGCGGCAGAACGCCAGTGGCGCACCGGCAGGCAAAACGCCCGCGCGCGTGAAGATTCTGAAACTGGTGTTGCGGATAATGCCGACGATTCATTGGCCCAGATGGGGTCTGCCACCGCAGGCCAGCCCACCGCAGCGGCTGTGGGCCGTGCGCCGAGAGTGGGAATGCGCCAGCGTGGGCAGGTGGGCATTGCCCTGGCCGACGACGAATACGACGACCAGCCCTCACAGCAGGGGGCGGCAGCCCGGTCGGGCACATTGCGTGCCGGTCAGGGGGCCACTGCACCTGTCATATCCCTTTGGGGTGAACAGGAAGGCCCGACCTCTGCACCGCAATCGGGCCAGCTTTCGGGCCAGGCGTCTGGGCAATCATCGGGCCTGGCATCTGGCCAACCATCTGGCCAGGCAGGGCAAACCGCCAAGTCCGGGCGCACTGGCGAAGGCGGTTCGCAAAAAATCACCCCGGTGGGCACGTCCATTCCGCCGCTGCTCGACCCCCTCGCGCGGGGCAAGAGCGCAGGCGGCCCCTTTGGGGGCAAGAGCAGCCTCGGCGACATTTTGTCCATAGTCAAATTCACGTGGAAGCAGGCCTTCCGCAAATAAGACAGAAGGCCAGCCACGCCGCGTTTTTCACATCGCGTCCTGGCTTTGATTTTCGGTCGCAACAGCCGCCCAACGGCAAAATCTGTGAGCCAGGGCCTTTTTTACGCAGCACATGTGCCGTTCAGGTATCAGGCAGCGTAAAAAAGGCCCTTTATCATGCCCTTTGGGCAACAGATTGATATGGCTAGCGCTTCACGCGCAAAAGCATGTCGTCTGGAGCCAACGCGTGCAGTTGCCGCACCCGCAGCAGATAACACCCCGCCCCAAATCCCAGCGCCACAATGTAGGCCACCCAAAAACCCGCCGCCCCCATGGAAGGAACAAGAAGATTCGTGCGCGCCAGCGCAAAGCCCAGGGGCAGGCCAATAATCCAGTAGGCTACAAAGCAGATGACAGAAATAACGCGCGTGTCATTATGCCCACGCAACACGCCGATGCCCGTCACCTGCAAGCCGTCCACAATCTGGTAGGCAGCCTGATACAGCAAAAGCTGCGTAGCCAGCGCAGCAACCGCCACATCTTCCGTATAAATGGCCACAATGCCCTTGCGGCACACCACGGTGAGCAGGGCAATAAACAGGGCAAATACCACGCTCAGGCTCAGGGCGGTGCGGGCCACAATCTTGGCACGCTCGGCCTGCCCTGCGCCCAGGCAGCGGCCCACGCGTATGGTGGCTGTCATGCTGATGGAGAGCGGAATCATGAATACCAGAGCGCCAAAATTGAGGGCGATCTGGTGCCCGGCCACCATCACCGTGCCCAGCGGGGCCAGCAGAATGGCGCTGAGGGCAAAAAGTGACACCTCAAAAAACAGGGCCAGCGCCCCCGGCAGGCCGATACGCAGCACTCGCAGTACCAGAGCGCCGTCAAACCGTGGCCCGCACGGGCAGCCGCCACGGAACAGAGGGGCAAACAGCGGGCCAAGGGCTTTGTACTGCGGGTCGCGGCGCAGATAGTACAGCATGCACAGGCCCATGAACCAGAAGCTGATGGCCGAGGCCACACCGCAACCCACGCCGCCCATCTCCGGCATGCCCAGCTTGCCGTAAATAAATATGTAGTTGCAGGGCACATTTACCAGCAGCCCCAGCAGGCCGATGATCATGGCGGGGCGAGTGCGGGCAAAGCCCTCAAGAAAGCTGCGCTGGTTTACAAAGAACAGAAATCCCGGCAGCCCCCACAACATGGCCCGCAAAAAGCCGCCAGAAATACGCGCCAGCTCCGGCTCAAGGCCAAAGGCATCCATGTGCAGCGAAACCACGTAAAAAAAGGTCATGAGCACGATGCTCATGCCCAGGGTAAGCCACAGGCCCTGACGCAGCAGATGGGCCGCGCGATCTGCCCGGCCAGAACCCACAAGCTGCGCGCTCAGGGGCGAAAGCGCCAGCAGGCAGCCTATGCCCAGCAGGGCCACGGGCATCCACACGCTGCCGCCCACAGCCACGGCGGCCATGTGCTCGGCGCTGTACTGACCGGCAAAGGCCGTATCGGCAAAGGTCATGCCCGTCTGCGACAGCTGGGCAATAAAGATGGGCAGACCCATCGAATAAAAACGGCGGGCCTCGGAAAGGGAAAAGTATTTTTCAAACATAATTCTCTCAAGGTGGTCCATGGTGCGGGCAGGGCCAGCGCCAGAGCAGCCCGAAAATTCGGGGTAAGACATGTTTCGTCCGCGCCGCAACGCGCGAAACCGGGAGGCAAAAGGTTTAAAAAGGTTTGCGGGGGCGCTTGACCTCGCTGTTAGCGCAGAAACAGGCCTTCGGAAGGCAGGGTTTTGCCCATAAGCGCCGCAGCCCGGCCCACAAGGGTTTCAATGGCCGCACGGCCAGCGGGCCCAAGATCAAGGCTGAAGTCGGTCACAAAGGTCTTGATGTGGGCGCTGGTGACGCTTTCGTCCATTTCCTGCGCGTGTGCGCGGATAAATTCACGCGAATCATCGGGGTGTGCATTGGCATAGGCCAGGCTGGCCGTAATGGTGTTCTGCACACGCCGGGCGAGTGCCAGCGGCAGATCGCGCCGCACGGCAATGGCCCCCAGCGGCAGGGGCAGCGAAAATTCGGCCTCCCACCACTGGCCAAGATCGAGCAGTTTTACAAGGCCCTGTCGGGCGTAGGTAAAACGTCCCTCATGGATAATCAGCCCAAGATCGGCCTCGCCGCCGGTTACGGCAGCCATCACATCGCTGAACAGCATCTCCTTGCGCGGGCCCTGAAAGCCCCCGTGCAGGGTCAACAACAGATTGGCCGTGGTCATCAGGCCGGGCACTGCCACAGTGGCGTTGCGCCAGTCTTCGGGCTTGAGGTTTTTGCGGGCCACCACAAGGGGGCCGCAGCCCCAGCCCAGCGCCGCACCAGAGGACATCAGGGCATAATCCTGCATTATCTCGGTGGTTGCGCCAAGCGACATCTTGGTTACGTCGAGCGCCTTTTGCCGCGCAAGGTTGTTCAGTTCTTCCACATCGGCCATGTGCGGCGTAAAGGGCGCGGGAATCGGCACAAGACCGTGCAGCATGGCGTGGAAGATATAGGTATCGTTGGGACAGGGCGAAAGGCCAAAAGACAGGTTTTGCGGCGGCAGGGCAGACATTTTTTCCTCACATTGACAGCGTGCGGCGGCGGGGCTTACTCTGCGAGCGGCATTTTGCCCCCAATCCATGCACAGGATTCAAATATGCTCGACGCAACATACTACGCCGCACTGGGCCTTTCGTCTATCCGCGAAAAGGTGCTCGCCGGGGAGCGGCTTTCGCCCGAAGACGGGCTTACCCTGTTCAATTGCCCCGATATTACCGCAGTGGGCGCGCTGGCCCTGCATGTGCGCTGCCGCCTGCACGGGCACAAGGCCTTTTATGTGGTCAACCGGCAGATCAACTATACCAACGTGTGCGTCAACGGCTGCACCTTTTGCGCTTTTCGCCGCGATACAGAGGACGAGCCCGGCGCGTTTGCCCTGAGCCTCGAAGACGTGCTCTCGCGTCTGCGCGCGGCAGATGCAACCCCCCTGCACCTCGACGAACTGCACATTGTGGGCGGCTGCCACCCCACGCGTCCCCTTGCCTGGTTTGAAGACATGATCCGCGCGGTGCGGGCCTTTAACCCCAATCTGCCGGTCAAGGCCTTTACTGCTGTGGAGATTGAACACTTTGCCCGGCTTGAGGGCATCAGCACCCTTGAGGTGCTCAAGCGCCTGCAAAACGCTGGCCTTGTGATGATGCCCGGCGGCGGCGCAGAAATCTTTGATGAAACCCTGCGCCCGCAAATCTGCCCGCACAAGGCCGACGCTGCTGCCTGGCTGCGCATTCAGGGCGAGGCCCACAGCCTTGGCATTGTCACCAACTGCACCATGCTGTTTGGACATATAGAATCATACGAGCACCGCATAGACCACCTCTGCCGCCTGCGCGAGCAGCAGGACAAAAGCGGCGGCTTTACCTGTTTTATTCCCCTGCCCTTCCTTACGGATCACAGCCGCCTCAAACTGCCGGACGACAAGGTCGGCCCCCAGCGCGGGCTAGACCAGCTGCGCACGGTGGCTGTTTCGCGCCTGATGCTCGACAACATTCCCCACCTCAAGGCCTACTGGATCATGATGGCCCCCAAGCTGGCCCCCGTTGCCCTGTGGTACGGCGCGGACGACCTGGACGGAACCATCATCGAGGAACGCATCGGCCATATGGCGGGCGCGCAGTCTGCCCAGGGCATGACCATTGAGGAGCTGGAGCACCTTATCCGCGAATCGGGCTTTAGCCCGGTGCGGCGCAACGCCACATTCAATACCCTGAACGACGAATCCCCGGAGGCGCGCCAGTGAGTACGTTTTTTCCCGCGCACAGCCCCTTTGACGAGCAGGGCGCTGATTTTGACGACGTGCGCAAGGCCGCAGCCATGGCCGCCAGCGGCCAGCGCCTCGACCGTGCCGCCGCCGAGGCCCTGTACTACAAGGCCAGCCTGCACACCCTGGCCCAGCTGGCCCACGCCATGCGCCTGCGCCTGCACCCCGAGCCCATTGTCACCTACGTGGGCGACCGCAATATCAACTATTCCAACGTATGCGTGTGCGCCTGCCGCTTCTGCGCCTTTTTCCGCGCGCCCGACCAGGAAGGCGGCTATGTGATCAGCCGTGAAGAGATGGCTGAAAAAATCGAGGAAACCCTGGCCCTCGGCGGCACGCAGGTGCTGCTGCAAGGCGGGCATCACCCCGATCTGCCGCTGGAATGGTACGAAGACCTGCTGCGCTGGATGCACGCCACCTGGCCCCAGCTGCATATCCACGCCTTTTCACCGCCCGAAGTATTCTTCTGGTCAGAGAAATTTGGCCTGTCCGTGCCGGAAGTGCTGCGCCGTCTGAAAGAGGCGGGCCTGCAATCGCTGCCCGGCGGCGGGGCAGAAATTCTGCACACGGGTGTACGCGCCCAGGTTTCGCCCAACAAATGCACCGCCGAGCAGTGGCTTGGCGTTATGGAAGAAGCCCACAAACTGGGCCTGCGCACCACCGCCACCATGATGTTTGGGCACGAGGAAACCCCCGCGCACCGGCTTGACCACCTCTTTGCCGTGCGCGAGGTGCAAGACCGCACCCACGGCTTTACGGCCTTTATTCCCTGGACATTCCAGCCCGCGCACACACGTATCGATGTTGACCCGCTGCCCGCGCCCGCCTATCTGCGCATGCTGGCCGTTTCGCGCCTCGTGCTCGACAACATCGCCAACATCCAGGCTTCGTGGGTAACAATGGGGCCGCAGGTGGCCCAGCTGGCCCTGTTCTATGGTGCCAACGACTTTGGCTCACTGATGATCGAAGAAAACGTGGTGGCCGCCGCCGGGGTTTCCTTCCGCATGAACCGCAGCGACATACACAAGGTCATCCGCACGGCGGGCTTTACCCCGGTGCAGCGCACCATGAACTACACCCCCGTGGTTCCCCAGCCCGAAGTGTAACACTTTCGCCCTGCTGTTTATTCCATGTTTCCGGGGGTTCGCCCCCGGAAACACATTTTTGCCGCACATTCAGCCCTGTCCATCGGCTTTGCCCCTGACAAAAGGTGACTGCCCCGTGACCACGCAAGAAAAAAATCCCCCCGTACTGCGTATGGGCCGCATTGGCTACCTCAACGTACTGCCCATCTATCACCCGCTTGAGGCAGGCATTCTGCCGCACGATTACGAGCTGGTTTCCGGCCCGCCCGCACTGCTCAACACCATGATGGCGCGCGGCGAGCTGCACGTTTCTTCGTGCTCGTGCTTTGAGTACGCCACCCGGCCAGAGCGCTACCAGCTGGTAGAAGATCTCTCCATCGGCTCGCGCGGGCCGGTCATGAGCGTGCTGCTGCTCTCGCGCGTGCCCTTTGACCAGCTTGAAGGGCAGGAAATTCTCATCAGTGGCGAAACTCACACCTCGGTTGCCCTGCTGCGGCTTATCATGCGCGACAGGTTCAAGCTCAACGTCAGCTTCTCCACGGGCCAGGTTACCCCCGCCCTGCGCGGCAAAAACCCGCCGGTGGCCTTTCTGGCCATTGGCGATGAAGCCCTGCGCCTGCGCAACCACCCGGACTATCCCTACCGCCTCGACCTGGCCGAGGCCTGGCGCGACTGGACGGGCCTGCCCTTTATTTTTGGCCTGTGGGTGGTCAGCCGCGCCGCCGCAGAGGCAAAGCTGTTTACCACCGACCCCGGCGCACTGCTGCGGCAGGGGCGTGACTGGGGCCTCAAGCACATGGACGTGATTCTCGACCTCACGGCCCACGGCTGCCCGCTTTCGCGCGATGAACTGGCCTTCTACTACAGCAAAGGCCTTGTTTACACTCTGGGCGAGGAAGAACAGCGGGGCTTGAGCCTTTTTTATCAAATGCTGGCCGATGCCGGCATGATCGCCAAGGCCCCGGCGCTGGAATTTTTCAAGCTTTAGCAGCCCGCCTCGATCACTTTTTTCGCCTGAAAAAAAAGATTTTCCTCAACACAAAATTCACATCAGGAGCAGCCCGCCCGCGAAAGGTTGGCTGCTCTTTTTTTGCGCCATTTATACATAGTAATTCAGTAAGTTGTGCCATCGTCAAGGCGAATCGCAGGCTGTAAAATGCGCTGCCAATCGCCCGCAAAGCCTACAGCCAAGCCAAAATATTTTTATCCGAATTATCATCCAGCAGATGGAATGGATGCAAGAATTGCCCTAAGGTCTGCCCCACGCGCGTACTGACACAAATTCATCGTGGGGTAGGTATATGACTCAGACTCCTTCCGCCGCAGGGCGGTCATTTTTTGGCTATCTTTGTGAAAATATTCGTAATAGGGGCAAAAAACCCTTGCGCGCCTTCACCGGGTTTGGCCTTGCGTGGCTTGCGTTCTTTATACTGTGGACAGTGATCCCCCCATTTGAAGGGCTTACGCACAACGGCATGGCCGTTCTGGGCATTGTGGTATGGGCCAGCATCATGTGGGTGAGCGAGGCCATGCCCGCTGGCATGACCGGCATTTCCATTCCCACCATGCTGCTGATCACCCAGGCCCTGCCCTGGAACAACGGCAAGCCGCCCATGGCCATGATCTTTGCGGGCTTTACCGACCACGTTATCTGGCTGTGCCTGTTTGCCTTTATGGTGGCTGCGGTCATGCAGCTTATTGGCCTTGACCGCCGTATTGCGCTGGGCATTCTGGCTCGCTTCAAGGCCTCCTCGGTCTGCCGGGTTATCTGGGGCATGTTTTTTGTAAACATTGTGCTGGGTTTTCTGGTTCCTGCGGCCAACGCACGCGCCGCCACCCTGCTGCCCGTGGTGCAGGGCATCTGCAATCTGCTGGGCGATTCGCCCGAAGAACGCGCTGCCAAAAAGGCCATTGTGATCCAGTCGCTGGTGTACGGCTCCATGATCTGCGGCATGTTCATCATGACAGCCCACCTGCCCAACATGATTCTGGTGGGCATTTTTGAAAAGAACGGTTTCGCCAACGTCAACTTTCTCAACTGGATGCTCTTGCAGTTTCCGTATCTTGGCATGTTTGTGCTCACCAACTGGTGGACGCGCTACTACTTCAAGACCAACTGCGTTTCCATTGCTGGCGGCTCTGCCACCATCGAAAAGGAATACAGGCAACTTGGCCCCATGAGCATGGCCGAAAAAACCCTGCTGGGCATTTTTCTGCTGGTTGGCTTCATGTTTGTGACGGGCAAGGGCAGCTTTATTTATGAAGTACACCGCCAGCCCCTTGGCGTGATCGGCCTTGTGGGCATGATGGTGCTGTTTGCCCCCGGCATGATGCCCTGCTCGTGGAAGGCCGTGCAGCAAAAGACCATCTGGGGCACATTTCTGCTGCTGGGCGGCGCCATGACCATGACCACGGCCATGACTCAGGCTGGCGTGGCCCAGTGGCTTGCCGACCACATCCACAACATGGTTGTGGGCATGAACTGGTGGCAAACCCTGCTGACCATGATGGTTGGCACGCATATCATCCGCCTTGGCATGCTCTCCAACGTGGCTGCGGTTGCCATGCTGGCTCCCGTGGTATTTGCCATGGCTCCCAAGCTTGGTCTGCACCCCGTGGCCTTTACCATGCTGGTATGCGATACCGATACCTTTGCCTACCTGCTGCCCACCCAGATCACCGCAGCTGTTATTGCCCACAGTACCGAAACCTTCTCTACCGCCGACTACGCCAAGGTGGGCTCTGTGGCCGTGCTGATCGCCATTGCCTACGGCGTTTGCGTCATGGCTCCCTGGTACGCGCTGCTTGGCATGCCCGTATGGAACCCCGCCGCAGCCTGGCCTTTTTAACCGCCCCAACCCTTTGCCCGAGAGGACATTATGGCACGCATAAAAACAACCCATGCGGTCGATTTTCGGCCAACCAGCCTGAACGACGTTGAAACCGTTGAGGTTACAGCCGACCTGCTGATCATCGGCGGCGGCAACGCGGGCTGCTTTGTGGCAACAGAGGCAGCAAAGCTCAACCCCGCAGCCAAGATCGTCATTGTCGAAAAGGCCGACATCATGCGCTCTGGCGCGTGTTCTGCCGGCATGGACGCCATCAACACCTACATCCCTGCCGACAAGACCCCAGAAGACCTGGTGCGCTGGAGCCGCTCACAGGTGGGCGGCGGCCCCCTGCGTGAAGACCTTTCCCTTTCCAACGCCCGCGAGCTCAACGAATGTGTTGATGATCTGGAGCGCTGGGGCCTGCCCATTCTCAGGGACGAGCAGGGCAACATCCGCTACCGTGGCAAGTGGGATATTTCCATCCACGGCGAGCAGCTCAAGCCCATCATGGCAGAAAAAGCCCTCGAAACCGGCGCGGATGTGTACAACCGCGTGGCCGCAACGGGCCTGCTGGTACACGATGGCCGCTGCACCGGGGCCACGGGCTTTGGCGTGCGCGATGGCAAGTTCTACGTTTTCCGCGCGCGGGCCACGGTTGTGAGCACCGGCGGCGCTGGTTCGCTGTACAAATCCTATACTGCCGATTCTACAGACAGCGGCTCGCAAATCTGGATGTGCCCCTACTGCGTTGGTTCCGGCTATGCCATGGGCCTGCGCCAGGGCGCGGAGCTGACCAGCCTTGAACAGCGCTGGGTGGCCACGCGCACCAAGGATTTTTGCGGCCCGGTGGATACCATTTCTGTGGGCTACGGCGCGCCCATCATCAACGCGCTGGGCGAGCGCGTCATGAGCCGTTACGCCAGCCTTGGCGGCGATGCGGCCCCCCGCTATATCCGCGCCAACGCCCCCATGGAAGAATGGCTGGCCGGTCGCGGCCCCTGCTTCTGCGACACCACCAACATGACCCCCGAAAAAACCAAGGCCATGATGGAGGACTATCTCAACGAACGTCCTTCCTTTGTGCTCTTTCTTGCCAGCCGTGGCCAGGATCCTTCCAAGGAGCCCATCGAAATCTTCGGCTCCGACCCCTACATCATGGGCGGGCACACCGGCGGCGGTTACTGGGTGGACATGGAACGCATGACAACCCTGCCCGGCCTGTTTGCCGCCGGTGAAACCGCAGGCGGCAATCCCAACAAGTTTGTGGGCGGCTGCTGCGCCGAAGGCAAACTGGCCGCACGCGGCGCACTGGCCTACATGGCTGTGGCCGAAGCCCCGGTGCTTGATGCCGCCCAGATCGCCCAGGAAAAAGAACGTGTGTACGCCCCCCTGCTCTCGCGCGAAGAAGAAGGCGTGAGCCCGCTGGAAATGAAGGAACGCCTGCAAAGGCTCATGGACGAGTACGCTGGCGGTTCCAGCCAGTTTTATCGCGCCAACGAGCATCAGCTTGATTACGCCCTGCGGCACATCAAGATTCTGCAAAGCCAGTTCAGGCATCTGCGCGCCAACGACCTGCACGATCTCATGCAGGCCAACGAAACCATGGACCGCGTGGACGTGGCCGAAGCCGTTGTACACCACCTCAAGGCCCGCAAGGAAACCCGCTGGGCTGGCTGGCAGACCCGCTCTGACTACCCGCAGCGCGACGACGAAAACTTTGACTGCTTTGTGGAATCGCGCCGCGACCCGGTGACAGGAGAAATGACAACCTTTACCCGTCCCTACGAGCAGCTGCTGCCCGGCGACAGGTACAAGCCATAAGTCAGGAGAACGACAATGCCGCCAAAAATCGACACGCACAAATGCAACGGCTGCAACGGGCGCGAAGAAACCCATTGCGAAGAAGTATGCCCCGGCGATCTCATGGCCCTCAACCCTGCCACGGGCAAGGCATATCTGCGGGCCGCCCGCGACTGCTGGGACTGCATGTCCTGCATCAAGGCCTGCCCGGCGGGCGCGCTTGAAATAAAAATGCCCTACCAGCTGGGCTACTACAAGGCAACGCTGCGGCCCATCATGGGTTCCAACTTCATTGTCTGGAAGTGCCGCGACATCAACGGCAAGGAGCAGACCTACCGCTACGTCAACCGGCTGGACAAGGCCTGATCGCACAGAGTAGTATGAAACAAGCCGCCTGCGCCCCACCGTTTCTGCACGGCGGGGCGCAGGCGTTCCACACAGGAAAGGACATTCATGGACACATTCTGGCATCTGGAAAAGGAAGACTTTTTCAAGGGCATTGACGAGGCCAAGAGCGCCTTTTTGAAAAATGCCCAGCGCCTTGAACTGCCCAAGAATGAAATGGTCTTTCTTGAGGGTGACGCCGGTGATTCGTGTTTTTACATAGAATCAGGGCTCATACGAATTTTTTGCATGGACCGCGCGGGCAAGGAAATGACCTTTTCGCTGCGCATGAAGGGCGAAATTTTTGGCATTTCTGAGGTGCTGAACAATTCCCCCCGCAAGGCCTGCGCGCAAACCGCCAGCGCCTCCGTGCTCTACGCCATCAACCGGCAGGATTTTGAAAGCATGCTGCAAGAGCACTACCCCCTTGCACGCAGTGTTATCACCCTGCTTGGCCGCAGGCTGCGCCAGATGGGCGACCTTGTGCGCCGCCAGAACAGCGACGTGGCCAACCGGCTGGCAAGTCTGCTTATTTCGCTGGCTTACGAAACCCTGCGCACCACCGAGGGCTGGAACAAACCCTGCGAAATTCCGCTCAGCATTCCGCAAGAGCAGCTGGCCTCCATGGTTGGCTCCACCCAGCCCACAGTAAGCGCCACCTTGCAGCAGTTTCGCAATGCGGGGCTTATCGTGGCCCAGGGCAGGCGCATAGTGCTGCTCAATCCCATCGAAATGATCTACCGGCTCGACCACAATCTGCTCTAGCCGCCCCGCTGCACTGCCAGAGCTCTGCCTGCGCACTGCCTGCACGGCGCGTGCGCAGCCATCTGCTTTGCCCTGCAAAAAAAATTGCCTTGCTGCTCCAATAATCTTGCAGCTGATAGCCCGCCCCGTCTGTGGATGATAGACAGTGCGCACGGGCTGCCTCAAGCCGCGCACAGCGCCGCAGCCGCGCAACACGCATCTGTCCCGTTCCATCCCAACTCCGGCCTGATTTGACCAGTTTCCATCCCCTGCAACGGATTTTGCCGTCCGTGAAAGGAAACAACAAAGCCCGCTCAGGTGAGCGGGCTTTGTTTACGCTGTTTGCACGTATTCAGAATGCCAAAGGCATCCTGACCGACAAATAAAACCAGAAAACTATTCCATGGCCTTCAGAATACCGCTGGCAGAAACGGACGAAAGCACCTTGCCGTCAACAACCACTGCGGGGAGGGTCTTGATGCCAAAGAACTGGCTGATCTGCTGGGCCTGATACAGGTTTACGTTGCCCGCATTGTAACAATACTTGCCCACGGCCAGCTCCTCGGCAGCGTTCACCGGGGGCCGCAGCTTGCTCATGTAGCTGTAGTGGATGGGAAAATCGGAGGATTCCGCCGTGGCGTCGTATTCGTTGTTAAAGGCCACAACGCGGCCCTTCTTCTTTTGGGCTGCCTTGACCTCGTTCCAGCGCGAGAGCGCGTAGGTCATGTACTGCATGGCCTGACCGGGGCGGGAATGTGAAATCCAGATCCCCATGCCCATGAGGTCGGTTCCGTAATATTCCTTGCTGTTGGCGAATACCGCCACCTTACACTGCTGGGGCGACACAGACCGGCTGGCCTCTGCCACAGCCTGCCACACCTTTTCGCTCTGCGGGGAGGCAAAGTCGAGCAGCACAAGAACTTCGTGCGGGGCCTTGGGGTCACCAAAAAATACAGGGTAGATTTCCTGCTTCCACTGGGGCCGGTAAGCGGCTTCGCCTTCAATGGAGGTCGCCTTGCCGCCCATTTTTTGCAGCATGGCCTGACTTTCGGAGTCATTGGTGCGCAGATTGGGCAAGGAGTTGCGCAGATAGGGGTTGAAGGCATTGGCCTTGTCGTTCTGCACGCCAGCAGCAAGGTTTACCTTTTCCTTGGGGCCGGTATCGCCCGTGCTCATGCCGCCACAACCACCCAGCAACAAACCAGAAACAAGCATAGCCGCCAAAAATCCGCGCATACGTCACCTCTTCTCCCAGCCTGCGGCAAGGGATTGAACGGCATCTTCAAGATGCCGCAGCCATATTTCAGCCACACCGGCGTATTCCGCCGTCCCCATGAGTACGGGCAGGCATTGATGCCCCTTGGCCTCAATGCGACTGCGCCAGCTGTGTCCGTTCTCGCCTGCCATGTCCTCCAGGGCATGACGCCCCACCACCGACAAAAGCGGCATAAGCCATACCCGGCGTGAAGCGAGATTGGGCAAAATACTTTCAAGCGTTACCGCCCCGTTCATGGCACCCACGTGTACCCGGCTGTCGAGCGCGTGTACGGCGTCGGCCAAATCCACATAGCGGGCAACCGCCTCGTGCTCGGCCCCATGCCCCATAAACACCACGTCTTCGTCGGCGGCGCGGTCTGCGGGCAGATGCCGCACCAGCGCCTGCGCGGTGGCACGCACATCGTCTGCCGAGGCCAGCAGGGGCGCGCCCACCCGGCACAGCAGATGCTCGTGCTCGGCGGCTTCTTCAACCGCAGCACGCACCTCGCCGTGTTCCTGACCGGGAATGGTCTGCAAGGGCTGCACGGCCACGGCTTCAAAATGCTCCAGCCCCAGGCGGCACACGGCCTTGAATACCGAATCGCTTTTCTGCCGGGCCTGTGCCATGCGCTCGCGCAGCAGCACGGATGTGTAGGCCCAGCGCACCGTAACCCCCGGATAACGCTGGCGTACAAGCGCGTCAAATCCCTTGAGGGCGTTTTGTCCCTGCGGGCTGCTTGCGCCAAAGGCTACCAGAAGAATTGCGTGTTTCATTGGGGTTTTTGTACGTCACTTGGGCCCATGAGGCAAGAAGGCCGCGCCGGTTGCGCCAAGCCCAAGCTTGTTCCTATGAAATTGATGTTGACCTGCCCATACTGTATTGACCCCGGCCGCTATGCGGGGATATTGTGCCAGAGAATGCCCGACACACCGTCAGCATCTTGCTGAAGGCTAAACCTTGGGGGTCGCATGGCAAAAGCTCTGGTACTTGGGGGGGCAACCGGCCTTCTTGGTCAGGCCCTGACACGAGTGCTCAAAGCCCGCGAATGGCAAGTTTCCACTCTGGGCCGTGAAAACGGCAATCTGCTGGACATGACCTTTCTGCAATCTGCCATTGCAGACGCCCAGGCCGATGTGGTGTTCAATGCCGTGGCCTGGACAGCGGTTGACGATGCAGAAGACCACAAGGATGAAGCCTGCCAGCTCAACCGGGCCCTGCCCGCAGCCATTGCGCGTTGCCTCAAGGCACAGGGCACGGGTTTTATGGTGCAGTACAGCACAGACTATATTTTTTCTGGCGCGGGCGAAAACGCCTTTAAAGAAACAGACCTCCCACAGCCTGCCTCGGTGTACGCCCGAACCAAGCTTGAGGGCGAAAGGGCCGTTATGGAAATTTTGCCAGACCGGTCGTGCATTGTACGCACCGCCTGGCTTTTTGGCCCTGGCCGCAAAAATTTTGTCGATACCATTCTTGCCGCCTGCCAGCGCCGTGATTCCATAACTGTGGTGCATGACCAGACGGGCTCGCCCACCTATTCCATGGATATTGCGCACTGGAGCGCCGCCCTGGCCGAAAAAAGGGCCACTGGCATCTGGCATGCCGTCAACAGCGGCCAGGCCAGCTGGTGTGAGCTGGCCTGCGAATCTGTTTCACTGGCCGGAGCCTCGTGCCGCGTTGTGCCCATTGATTCGTCAGAATGGCCGCAAAAAGCCCACAGGCCTGCTTTTTCTGTGCTCGACAACAGCAAGCTTGCAGAATTTTTGGGCAAGCCCCTGCGCCCGTGGCCACAGGCCCTGCGCGACTATATTTTTAGCGAATATCTGCCAGCCCACAAAGGCAAAGGCGCGGCCCAGTGAACAGCACAGGCCGCATATTCTGCGGGGGCAGCACTCTGCCGCCTGAAGGCAACAGGTGTGGCCTCTTTGCGGTTTTTCTGGCCCTGCTTGCCCTGTGGGCCCTGTGCGCCGGGCACGATGCCGAGGCAAGACCGCACAGCCTGCAACAGCTGGCGGCCATCAACGGCAAGCTGATTGAAACCGGCGTCAAGTACGGTTCCATTCCGTCCCTGTACCGCCCGCGCTACGATGTCATTCAGGACGCAAACCTGAGCCTCAGTGACGACGAAATTGTTTTTGTGGCCATGCTGCCGGGCGGGGCACGCATCTACCCGCAGCGCATCATGGTCTGGCATCAGGTCATCAACGAAATCGTTGACGACAAGGCTTACGCCATCACCTACTGCCCCACCACGGGCACGCTCATGGCCTACGATGCCTCCCTGGGCGGCCTGAACCTTATTTTTGATACAGAGGGCCGCCTGTACGACGGCAACAGCGTTCTGATTGACCGCAATTCCGGCAGCCTCTGGCTACAGGAAACAGGTATGGCCTTTGACGGCCCCCTTCTGGGCCGGGGCCTGCCCATGGTAACCGTGTACTGGACAAGCTGGGGCGCGGCCAAGCGCACGTTTCCGCACGCGGCAGTGCTTGCCAAACCCAACGGCAACAAGCCTTACGGACGCGACCCCTACGGCAACTACCAACGCAAGGGAACCTACTACGACAACGACAGGCTCATCTATCCCGTAGAGCGCACAGACCGCCGCTTTGCCAGCAAAACTCCCATGTACTGCATAGAGTACGAGGGCTATCTGCTGGCTGCCGACATTGGCTACGTCAAAAGAAAGGGCGCGGTGAACTTTTTTGTGGGGCCGCACGCCCTGCTGGCCGTCTACGACCGGGGTCTGGATGTGGTGCGCTTTTTTAACCGGCAGATATGGGCCGAACCTTTTCTGTTTGTGCAGCAAGGCGGCAAACTGCTTGATCTGACCACGCGCAGCACTTGGGACCCGGCCACGGGAGTTGCGCTCGACGGCAACATGAAGGGCGCGTCCATGCCGCAATTTTACGGCGCGTACTCCATGTGGTTTGCCTGGTACAGCATCAACCCAGAAACACTGACCATTCCCGGCCCAGGCGAAGTGCCGGAAAAGCTGCTCTCGCCCGCACCTCCGGGCCAGTAGCGCATCAGCCGTTTGCATTGCCAACAACCAGAGCGTATCTGTTGTTTCATGAACAGCGCAGCCAGCCCCATATTTGTGGATATATCTTCCCATCTGGCATGGTTTACCGCCTACGCCGCCGAAAAAACGGCACAGGAAAAGGGCGATGCCTCTCCCATGGATCTGAAGCTCCAGCACACCATGAACGTGCTGGAAAACGCCCGCCGCATCGTGGAAGGCGAAAACTTCGACACCCACACGGCGCGCCTGTGCCTGCTGGCGGCACTGTACCACGATGTGGGGCGCTTTGAGCAGTATCTGCGCTACCACACCTTCAGGGACAGGGAATCGTGCAACCATGGGCAGATGGGGGTGCGCATCCTGAAGGCCCAGGGCTGCCTGAACGGCGAAAGCCCCAAAACCCGCAAGCTGGTCATGGCTGCCGTGGGCATGCACAACCGCTTTGCCCTGCCAGCGCAAACCCAGCCCCTGATCGCACGAATCACCAACGTGGTGCGCGATGCCGACAAACTGGATATTCTGCGCATCATGAACGAGCACCTGAGCGGCCCGGCCCCGTATAATCCCACCGTGGTACTGCAACAGCCCGACGACCCTACCATCGCCAGCGAGGCGGTGCTGCGCGCGGTGTTCGAGCACCGGATGGCGGCCTATGCCGCGCTACGCTGTGTCAACGATTTTCGCCTGCTGCTGGGAACATGGTTTTTTGATCTGCATTTTGCCACCTGCCGCAGCAAGTTTCTGCAAGACGGCCACGCCCACAATCTGCTGCGCAGCATGCCCGGCACGGTTCCGCAGGCCCCTGCCCGCGACCACTTGCTGGCCCTGCTGGATGCGGCAAAAAACAATTCACGGCAGTAAGGCATGCAGCTGCGCCACCAGTCCTCTGCCCTTTGCCCCTGCCCGGCTTTTTTTCCCCAGGCGGCCCTTGCGCGGCGGGTTGCCTGGCCAGCGCAGTTTGCCCATGCGCCGCTCAACCCCGGCATGGCAGAGCTTGAGCTTGCGGGCAGCGCCCCGCTGCCCTGCGTGCGCCTTGGCTTTGCCCTGTGGTATCTGCCAGCAGATCAGGCCCAAACCCAGCTGCGCCTCGCCCTTGAGGGCGCGCAACTGGTGCTGGTGGCCGATTTCAAACTGGCAGAACGCAATCTTGAACTGCCCGCCGCACTTGCGGCCCGTGGCCTCATGGCTTTGACAAAGGCACGCCGCACTGCAAGAGGCAGCCGCGCAGGCCAGACAGATTTCATGCACAGGGGCGGCATTGAGGGGCTCGTGCGCCAGAGCGGCGCTCTGGTGTGCGAGCGCCGCCCCGTTTTTGCCGGGGCAGCCGCGCTGCTGCACCTGAGCCCCCCCCGGCACTAGACATGCCTGCCGAGGGCGGCTAGCGGCAGCCCTGCTGGCAAGGCCGTTGCCCTCGCCTTGAAGCCCCCAAAGCCCTGTGCTATAAGCTGCGCTGGCGCGACAGCACCACGCGCTGCCCCTGCCTGCCCTGGCACTTGCGCCCTTCAGCCCGCCTTTTCCGTTTTTTGGAGTTTCCATGTCCGATTTTGTCCATCTGCATTGCCATACAGAATACAGCCTGCTCGACGGCGCCATCCGCATCAAGGATCTGTGCGCCCGCGCCAAGGATTTTGGCATGCCCGCCTGCGCCATCACCGACCACGGTAACCTGTTTGGCGCTGCGTATTTTTTTCAGGGCTGCAAAGATTTTGGCGTTAAGCCCATCTTTGGCTGCGAGGTCTATGTCTGCCACGACCACAAGGACAAAAGCACCGATTCGCCCCTGGCCCGCCGCCGCAACCACCTGATTTTGCTTGCCCAGAACATGACCGGCTACCACAATCTGGTAAAGCTGGTAACCCAGGGCTATCTTGAAGGCTTCTACTACAAACCGCGTGTTGATAAACCCCTGTTGCGCAAATATTCCGAGGGGTTGATCTGCCTTTCGGCCTGCATTGCGGGCGAGATTCCGCGTGCCATCCTTGCCGACGACATGGACAAGGCCCTGAACCTCACGCGCGAATATGCCGATATCTACCCCGACCGTTTCTACCTCGAATTGCAGTCCAACGGCCTGCCAGAGCAGACCAAGGCCAACAATGCCCTGCTGGAACTGGCGGAAACCGCACGCGTGCCGCTGGTTGCCACCAACGACTGCCACTACCTTACCGCCGAAGACGCCGAAGCCCACGAGGTTCTGCTCTGCATCCAGACGCAGACAACCATGGACGACCCCAAGCGCATGCGCTTTGGCACGCACGAGCTGTACTACAAATCCATCGAAGAGATGGAAAAGCCCTTTGCCCATGTGCCCGAAGCGCTTGCCAACACCATGCGCATTGCCGAGCAGTGCAATGTGGAACTGGACTTTGGCCACCACTACTTTCCCGTGTACAATCTGCCGGAAGGGGCCAGCCTTGATTCCGAATTCCGGCGGCTGGCAGAAGAAGGCCTTGAAAAACGGCTCGAAAAGCACCCCGACCGGGACACGCTGGACGCCCAGCTCTACCGCGACCGCTTGCAGTACGAGCTGCGCGTTATCCTTGAAATGGGCTTTCCCGGCTACTTTCTCATCGTGCAGGAATTTATCAACTGGGCAAAAAACCATAACGTGCCGGTGGGGCCGGGGCGCGGTTCTGCCGCCGGTTCGCTGGTGGCCTGGGCCCTGCGCATCACCAACCTTGATCCCATTCCGTACAATCTGCTGTTTGAACGCTTTCTGAACAGCGAGCGCGTCTCCCTGCCCGATATCGACGTGGACTTTTGCGAACGCCGCCGTGGCGAAGTCATCAAGCACATGGTGGAAACCTACGGCGAGGGCTCGGTGGCGCAGATCACCACCTTTGGCACCATGAAGGCCAAGGGCGTGGTGCGCGACGTGGGCCGCGCCCTGGGCATGAGCTTTGCCGAGACAGACCGCATCGCCAAGCTGGTTCCCGCCGATCTCAAGATGACCATCAAAAAGGCGCTGGAGGCAGAGCCGGAGCTGGAAAACATTTACCACTCCGATCCCAAGGTCAAACACCTGCTCGACACGGCCCGCCGCCTTGAGGGCCTGGCCCGCCACGCTTCTACCCACGCCGCCGGTCTTGTGGTTTCAGACAAGCCCATGGACGAGTATCTGCCCCTGTATCAGGGCAAACGCGGCGAACTTGTGACCCAGTTTGACGGCCCCATGACCGAAAAAGCCGGACTTGTGAAGTTCGACTTTTTGGGCCTGAAAACCATGACCCTGATTCAGGATACCCTCGACAACATCACCCTTCAGGGCAACGAACCGCCAGATCTCGACAATCTGCCCCTCACAGACAGCGAAACCTACGAGCTCTATGCCCGTGGCGACACAGACGGCGTGTTTCAGGTGGAAAGTTCGGGCATGCGGCAGTATCTGCGCATGCTCAGGCCTTCGTGCTTTGAAGACGTCATCGCCATGCTGGCCCTGTACCGCCCCGGCCCCCTGGGTTCGGGCATGGTGGATGAATTCATCAAGCGCAAGCACGGGCAGGTTCCTGTTGTGTATCCGCACCCGTCGCTTACCGAATGCCTGCGCGATACCTACGGTGTTATCGTCTATCAGGAACAGGTCATGCAGATCGCCCAGATCATCGCCAGCTACACGCTGGGCGGGGCCGACCTGCTGCGCCGCGCCATGGGCAAAAAGAAGGCCGAGGCCATGGCCAAGGAGCGCGTCAACTTTGTTACCGGCGCGGAAAAGAACAGCATAGACAAGGACAATGCCAACGAAATTTTCGACTTGATGGAAAAATTCGCCGAATACGGCTTCAACAAGTCGCACTCTGCCGCCTACGCCCTTATTTCGTACTACACGGCCTATCTCAAGGTACACTACAAGGTCGAATTCATGGCCGCCCTGCTCACTTCTGAAATGGGCAACCAGGACAAGCTGCTCAAATATGTTTCGTGCTGCAAAGACATGGACATCAACGTGGTGCAGGCCTCGGTAAACCAGAGCCAGCGCGAATTTACGGCCCACGGCGGACAGGTGGTCTTTGGCCTTGGCGGTATCAAGAACGTGGGCGACGAAGCCATACGCGAAATTGTGGATGCCCGTGCCGAGGGCGGCGAATTTGCCTCGCTGTTTGACATGTGCTGCCGGGTCAATCTGCGCAAGGTCACCAAGCGAGTGCTCGAATCCCTCATCAAGGGCGGCGCGTGCGACTGCTTTGGCGTGCCCCGTGCCGCCATGCTGGCAGCCATCGAAATTGTGGTTGCCCGCGCGCAAAAAAAGGCCAAGGACAAATCCTCCAATCAGGTATCGCTGCTCTCCATGGCCCCGGCTTTGGAAAGCGCGCCCCAACCCGGCATCGGAATCGACTGCCCCGAAGCGTCGCTGCCAGAAATGGCAGACGACGACAAACTGCGGGCAGAAAAGGAAGCCCTGGGCTTCTTTTTGACCAGCCACCCGCTCCAGCCCTTTGTGCGCGAGATACGCCGCCTGGGCCTCACCACGCTGGAAGACGCCCGCGAAATGTTTCCGGGTGCGGAACTCCGCTGCGCGGCACTTGTGGTCAGCGTCAAAGAGGTGCTCACCAAGTCCAAGGGCGAGCGCATGGCCTTTGTGGGCATCGAAGACCTCACCGGCCATGCCGAAGTAACCTTCTTTCCCCGCCCATACGCAGAATGCCGTGATCTTTTGCGTTCTGAACAGCCCATCTGCCTTGTGGCGCGCCTCGACAGCCAGACAGACGCCAACGACAATGCAGATATGGACGAAGAAGCAGAGGAAGGCCCGCGCGAGATCAAACTGCTGGGGCAAAATGTCCGTTCGCTGGCCGATGCCTGCGGGCAGAGCGATACGCCCATATGCGTGCAGATACCCGCCCACCGGCTTGGGCGCGAGGACATGCTGGCCCTGCGCAATCTTCTGGAGCAGTTTCCCGGCCCGGTAGAGGCCCATGCCCAGGTTTTTCTGGACGGGCACGTATGCCTGCTGCACCTCGACAACACCCTGAAAGTTCGCCCCGGGCCAGACCTCGACAAAGCTCTTGCCGCCTGGGCTTCATAAAAGCATATGTTCCGATTTTTTCTGGTAACCGGCATTGGCCTGGCCATCATCAATGGCTGGATATCCTGGTGGCTCTGGCGTGCGCTTTCGGGCACGGGCTGGCTGCGTTTTGTGCTCTGCGCCCTGGTGCTTGTGCTGGGCGCGGCTTTTCCGCTGCTCTACAAGGGGCACGGCGATACACTTGCCCACATGTGGCTGCTGCGCGCCGGGGCATTCTGGATGGGCGTGGCTTTTTATGTGTTTGTGCTGGTCGTGTTTGCAGACCTGTGGGGCCTTGGCGCGCGCATACTTGGCTCTGCTCCGCCTGCGGCTCCGCGCTGGGGGGCCGTGCTGCTTGTGCTGGGCCTGCCCCTGCTGCTGGGCGTGGGCAGCTGGTTTAATGCGGCCTTTCCCGAACTGCGGCACTACAACATCACCATCCACATGCAAGGGCCGATACCCAGCGCCCATGTGGACAAGCCCCTGAAACTGGGCGTTATTACCGACATGCATCTGGGCCGTCTGATCACAGCGGGACGGCTGGCCCGATCCATGGAACTGCTGGCCCCCGAAAAGCCCGACGCCATCTTTTATGTAGGCGATATCATTGACGACCACATCAAGCTCGATGCTGATGCCACCGCCGCTGCCCTGGCACTGACCCAACCGCCTCTGGGCCACTGGGCCGTACCCGGCAACCACGAATATATTTCGGGCTCCATCGACAAAAGCATGGATTTTTTGCGCCGCGTGGGCATGCAGGTGCTGCGCGACCAGTGGGCCGTGGTGGACGACAGCTTTGTGCTGGCGGGCAGGGACGACCTGGGCAAGCCCGGCTTTACGGGTACGCAAAGGGCCAGCCTGACCGACATTCTGGCCGACCTGCCCGCGCAGTACCGCCATCTGCCCCTCGTGGTTCTGGATCACCAGCCCGCAGCCCTTGATGAGGCCCGCGAGGCCGGGACTGCGCTTATGCTCTCAGGCCACACGCACTACGGGCAGCTTTGGCCCTTCAATTTCGTGACAGAGCTGAAATACGAAAACCCCATGGGCTTGCTGACAAAAGGCAACTTCCACTCTATCGTCAGCGCAGGCACAGGCACGTGGGGGCCACCCCTGCGCACCACCAGCCGCGCCCAGGTGCTGCTGGTGACCGTGCATTTTGTGGCAGAAGACAAAGCCCCAGCAGACAATACGCCAGAAGAGAAAGCCCCGTAACCGCAAGCCCGCTTGCCCGATGCCCGATGCCCAATGCCTGATGCCTGATGCAAGACGCGCCGGATGCCGCGTTGCGAATGGATGCGGCGCGACGCAAGCTTTTTTCCTGACAGGTGTCAGGCGCAGAATCGGGGGCAATGGTCAAACAGGTCTACGACTCTGCAACAATACTCTCCCCCGCTGGGTCGTGCAGACGAAAATTGCGGGCCGCCGTGGCTGGCGAAGTATTGGCATAGCAGTACACGCAGCCGTGGGGGCAGGTGTCGTACTGCCCCACATCCTTGCAGGGCACGCACAGGCACACTGCCCGCTGGCCGCTGTCGCGCGGATAGCCGGTTTGCGGGGCGGGCATTTGTTTTCCGGCTGGCCCGGTCTCTACCGCCTGCGCGGTAAGGGGCAGACCCAGCTGGCGAGGCTGCGCAAGACCAAAAAGCCGCAGAATATCAGGATGTCGGTGTGTCATGCCGAGGATAAGCTCCGGGTCGGTGCAACGGTTGTGGCTGATACCAAAGGCCGACAGATCGCCCTTTTCGCCGCACGTGCAGGGCTCAACAGCCATTTCCGCAGCCAGACGGGCCACGCCTGCGGCGATGGCGTGCATTTCTGCCTGGGTAAAATCGCGCCAGCCAAGCCCGGCCCTGCGCAGATTTTCGCGCACCTTGCGGTAATCGGCAATGTCGGCAAAGCTGAACACCAGCTTGCGGGTACAGCCTCGCAGGGCGCGCCCTATCCGTGCCATGCGCTCAAGCAGCACATCGCAGGCATGGGGATTGCGGGCCAGAGCACCGGCCAGCATCAGCGGGTCAAAACGCCACACCACCCGCTCCGGCCCCGCCACATCCGCAAAACGGCGAAACGTGTCGATACGTCTGGCCAGCGGCGGCAGATTCGGCTCCCAGCCTTCGGCCTCGTAATCGTTGAGCGTGAATTCCAGATACCAGGCCAGCCCCCGCGCTTCCATCTGCGGCAGCAACGGCAGCAGCGGCAGGGGATTTTTACTCCAAAAAACGACCACGCGCGCGTGCTCAAAGGCAACATACTGGGGCCGCCCGTTAAAGGGGTTGATCCATCGGGCATAGCCCGCCCGCAGGCGGTTCATGAACCACTGGGCGTAAAATGCCGGAACATCCGTTGCACGGCTGGCCGCAATAATTTCTGGCGCAACAGCCCGCACGGTTCCTTCGGCGGCGTTGATCTGCACGGTTCTCCACTTCATGCAGCGAGTGTTTCAGGGCCGCCGCGCTTCGTCAACTGCCGCAAGGCCGCAGCAACCCGTGCGCACAGGCCGCCCGCCCGGCATTTTGACTTATCCTGCGCAATTGTTATTCTTGCACTGCAAAAACGTTCAAACACCCTGCAACGAGTGGTAATGCATGTCTTTTTTTTCATGGATGCAAAGTCTTTTCACGCCACCTTCCACAGGTGATCCTGACCTGGATGATCCGCGCCCGAGCTTTGAGTGGAACCAGAACGCCCGCATCATGCTGGCCATCATTGTTGTCATTCTTTCGGCCTTTGTGGTCTTTTGGATACTGTCATGACAAAAGGTGCTTTTTGGCGGCTGACCGTGCGCGACGACTTTTCTGCCGGCCACGCCCTGCGGCATTACGAAGGCAAGTGCGAACGTATGCACGGCCACAATTTTGGGGTGGAGCTCACCGTGCAGGGCCAGCGCCTGACCCGCGATACGGAAATGCTGCTCGATTTCAAGACGCTGAAGACCGGCCTCAAAACCGTGCTCGACGCCCTTGATCACAGGCTGCTCAACGAAACGCCGCCCTTTGATGTCATCAACCCCTCGTCAGAAAATCTGGCGCGGCACATCTGGCGCGGCATGGCCGAATTGCTGGCTACACACGGCGACCCGCAGGCACGCGAGGTGCGGCTGTACAGCGTAACCGTATCAGAAAAAGGCGCGCAAAGCGCCACCTATATGGAAGTGGACGACTGACCGGCAAAGCCCCCTAACAGCGCCAAGGCATGCTCTCTCCCGCGCCGCGTCAAACACACGGTACAGGCGGGGCTGAGCAAGCCAGCCACACACGACGGAACACACGCATGGCCCAGGCTCTGTGTCTTTTGCACGCCAACTGTCAGGGCGACGCCTTGCGCCCCCTGCTGGAAAACTCCCCGGCCTTTGCCAGCCGCTTTCGCATCTGCCAGTATGTGAACTACACGCGGCAGAGCATCGCCGCGCAGGATATAGAGCACTGCGACCTTTTTCTGTACCAGCGGCTTGCGCCCAAGTGGGGCGACCTCTCCACAGAGCAAATGCTGCCGCGCCTGCCACAACACTGCCAGGCCATTGAAATTCCCAATCTTTTTTTTAAAGGCTACTGGCCCCACTGGTCGCGCGACGAGCACATAAATTTTGCAGACAGCCTGCTAGAAACACTGCTTGAAAAAGTCAGCCCCCACGAGGCCTTGACCCTGTATCTGCGGGGCTCTGCCGCACTGCTGGGCGATGCGGCGGCGCTGAACCGTCAGGCCGAGGAATCGCTGTGCCGCGAGGAGGCAAAGGAGGCTGGCGCGCCCATACAGTGCGCGCCTCTGCTGCGCGAGCGCTGGCGTGAAGAGCAGATGTTCATAACCGTCAACCACCCGGGGCGAGAGCTGGTGTGCCACATGGCCGAAAGCCTGCTGCGCCTGCTGGGCCTTGGCGGCCTGCCCCCGTCTGTACGCGGCGGATTTGTGCATCCGCTGGAGGATTTCTGGCTGCCCGTTCACCCTGTTGTGGGCCACAGCCTGGGCCTGCCCTTTGTAAGTGCCGAAAAACGCTGGCCTGTCTACCATTTGCAGCTGACGCACCGCGAATACATTATGTGCTACATGGCCTGCCGCGCAAACAATGTGCCGGATTTTTTGACATTTCTCAAAAATCTTTCGCCCGATGCCCTGCACGCCGCCACGGCGGCCATAGGCGGCTAGCGGCCTGCATCAGGTACGCAGCAGCCTTGCATTGGGCAAATCCTGCAAAACCACACCCGGCGGCAGCAGCGGCAAACAGGTTGCCACCGCTCACGCAGCGGGCTGCGGCCACACCGCACCCGAAAGGAGAGATTCATGAAAGTTCTGATGATCAACGGCAGCCCGCATCCCAAGGGCTGCACCTTTACCGCACTTTCCACCGTGGCCGCGCAGCTTGAAAAAAACGGCGTTGAAACCCGGATACTCCAGCTGGGCACAAAACCCATCCAGTGCTGTATTGCCTGCGGCAAGTGCAAGGAAACCGGCCACTGTGTGTTCAACGCCGACCACGTCAACGAGGCCATTGATCTGCTGCGCGCCGCAGACGGCCTTGTTGTGGGCTCTCCGGTCTATTATGCCGGCCCCAACGGCGGTATCACGTCCTTTCTTGACCGCATGTTCTTTTTCAAATCCATCCACTATGCCTTCAAACCCGCCGCTGCTGTGGTGAGCTGCCGCCGTGGCGGAGCCAGCGCGTCTTTTGACAGGCTGAACAAATACTTTACCATCGCCCGCATGCCTGTGGTTTCTTCGCAGTACTGGAACGCCGTTCACGGCAATACCCCCGAAGAAGTTTTGCAGGACAAGGAAGGCTTGCAGATCATGCGCACTCTGGGCGACAACATGGCCTGGCTGCTCAAGTGCATTGCCGCTGGCAAGGCCGCCGGTGTGGCAACGCCCGCGCCCGAAGCCTGGGAACCCACCAATTTTATCCGCTAAAATTTGCAAGCAGCGTCAAAGACGGTTTTTTCATACCCGAACAAATCGCCCTTGCCCTGCCGTTCAGGCCCATTCAAGGTAATGTCTTGAAGTAACAAGGCTGTCCGAACATACGGTTCGGGCAGCCTTGTTGGTTTTTTCGCCCGTCTGGAAGTTCCCGGTGATATTCGACAACAATATTTCAGCAACAAAAAGCAACCAACTACCCAGCAACCTGTTATACCAGCCGCAACCCCCATGAATGCATGCAATTAGTTGTTTCAGGCAGCAATCTGAAAACAGCATCAATACACAACCAAATATTCATACCCCTTTTAAGGCTGAATATGCATACCCCAAAATCTAATGAGCAGACAGACACACATCAGCACAGCAATTTTACACATCAAGTGCAATAAATCACCTATTGATTTTAATAATTAGAAGTAATTTACTACAATATTTTTTATTGATAAATATTTTTAAAGCAGCATATTTGTATTTGTGATTTTTATTGCATACGTTCTCAAATAAAAAAATATTTTTCCTTTCATACTGCATCCCTTGAAGAAATTATAGAGATTGATCAATCATTCAATATAATATTGTTGCCACAATTTTCCATATCTGGCATTTTTATCGGTATCTATTTGTTTTCCCTGCCATTGCATACCGTGAAACGCAAAGGCCGAGCAGGGATGCCGTAAATTTCATGCTGTGGGAGGTTAGCGGATGAAAAGACCATCTCTATGGGCGTTGGTGCTGCTTGCAATTGTTCTTTTTGCCGGGCACGAGGCCTTTGCCGCTTCTACCCTAGGAATCAAACTGCCAGAAGATCCCACCAAGGCATACATCACACTAGGCATTCTGTTCGTTGCCGCTGTGATGTTTTTTACGGAAGTTGTGCCCCTGCCCATTACGGCCCTGCTTGTGCCAGTGGCCCTTTCACTCACCAATGTGGTTTCGTCCAAGGTGGCTTTTGGTTACTTTGGCGACCCCACCGTTGTGCTTTTCATGGCCATGTTCATTGTAGGCGAGGCCACGTTCATAACAGGCTTTGCCGACAAGGTGGGCGGACTTGCCGTAAAGCTTTCAAAGGGCAACCCGGTTAAGCTCATCGTATACACCATGGCGGCTATCGGCCTGCTCTCAACGGTGCTTTCAAACACAGGCACTACCGTTGTGGCCGTGCCCATGGTGCTTGGCATGTGCATGAAGGCCAAGCTTGCTCCCGGCAAGGTGCTTATGCCTGTGGCCTTTGCTTCGTCCCTTGGCGGCACGGTAACGCTTGTGGGCACGCCTCCCAACGGCATCATCAACTCCATGCTGGCCCAAACAGGGCAAAGCCCCTTTGGCTTTTTTGAATTCGGCCTTATCGGCATGCCCTTGCTGGTCGTGGGATTGCTTTACTACGCCATTGCGGGCCACAAGCTGTTGCCGGAAAGGATGCAGCTCGACGGTGAAGACGACATTGAAGTAGACGCCAAGGTACGCCGCGAGCACAAAATGTGGCACTCTGTGCTGATCTTTGCCTTTGTAGTTGCCATGATGGCAAGCGAAGTCATGCCCCTGACCACCGCCGCAGTGCTGGGCGCCTGCCTGATGGTCATTAGCGGTTGTATGACCATGCGCGAGGCCTTCCGCAGTGTTGACTGGACAACGATCTTTCTGTTTGCGGGCATGCTTTCCATGTCTGCCGCCATGGACAAATCTGGCGCTGCCGCCATTGTAGCCAACGCCGTGGTCAGCACCGTCAACGACCCGTGGATGCTCATGTTTGTTTGCTGCGCCCTCACCGCCGCCATCACCAACTTTATGTCAAATACGGCCACAGCTGCCCTTATGGCCCCGCTGGCCCTGCCCATAGCCTTTGCCAGCGGCATTTCGCCCCTGCCCATCGCCATGGGCATAGCCATGTCGGCCTCGTGCTGCTTCCTTACGCCCATTGCCACCCCGCCCAACACCATCGTGCTTGGCCCTGGAAGATATAGCTTTATGGATTACGTCAAGGCTGGCTGGCCTTTACAGCTGATTTCGCTCATTATGTGCTGGCTGCTTATCCCGCTGATCTGGCCTTTCCATCCCTAGCCAGCAGCCGTTGTACAGAAAAGAGGAAGACATGAAGGAAATTACTGTTGAAGACATAGCGCGTGCAGTTGCCGATCTGGCCGTGCGTGCCTGCTGTCGTCTGCCCCAGGACATGGTGGACGGCATGCGCAGCGCGCTCGAGGCCGAACCCTCGCCCGTTGGCAAAAACATTCTTGAGCAATTGCTGGAAAATGCGGCCATTGCCGCCAGCGACAGCATTCCCATCTGTCAGGATACCGGCCTTGCCGTGGTATTTGCCGATGTGGGTCAGGACGTGCGCATTGTGGGCGGCGCTTTTGAAGACGCCGTTAACGAGGGCATTCGCCGTGGCTATGTAGATGGTTATCTGCGCAAATCGTGCGTGGCCGAACCGCTTTTTGAGCGCAAAAACACGCGCGACAACACCCCAGCCGTCATTCATACCCGCCTTGTGCCGGGCGAATCGCTGCGGTTGCGGCTGGCCCCCAAAGGCGCAGGCTCTGAAAACAAGAGCGTGGTCAAGATGCTTGTGCCCGCCGACGGTATCGAGGGCGTGCGCAAGGTGGTGCTGGATGCCGTGCTTGCCGCTGGCCCCAATTCGTGCCCGCCCATGGTGGTGGGCGTTGGCCTTGGCGGAACCATGGAAATGGCCGCCATATGCGCCAAGCGCGCTGCCGCGCGCGACCTCGAAAGCCGCAACCACGACCCGCGCTACGCCGCCTTTGAAGAAGAACTGCTTGAGCTGATCAACAAGACCGGCATCGGCCCCCAGGGCCTTGGCGGGCTGACTACGGCGCTCAAGGTGCATGTGGAATGGGCCCCTACCCACATTGCCTCGCTGCCTGTGGCCGTGAACATCAACTGCCACGCGGCGCGCCACGCCGAAGTTACGCTGTAGGAGGCCGCCATGTCTGAAACCCAGATGAAAAAAATCCGCGCCCCATTTGACGAAGCCACCGCGCGTTCACTGCGCGCGGGCGACCGGGTGCTTATTTCGGGCACCATTCTTGCCGCGCGCGATGCGGCCCACAAGCGCCTGGTGGAAACCCTGGACAAGGGCGAGCCTCTGCCCGTGGATTTGCATGGCGCGGTTGTGTACTATGTTGGCCCCAGCCCCGCCAAACCCGGCGAAGTGATCGGCGCAGCTGGCCCCACCACATCAGGCCGCATGGATGCCTACACCCCCCGCCTGCTCGACCAGGGCCTGAAAGGCATGATCGGCAAGGGCTACCGCAAGCCAGAGGTGGTCGAAGCCATGAAAAAGCATGGCGTACCCTACCTTGCCGCCGTGGGTGGAGCGGGCGCACTCATAGCCCGCAGCATCAAAAAATACACGGTGCTGGCTTATGAAGACCTGGGGCCGGAAGCCGTTGCCGCCATGGAAGTGGAAGATTTTCCCGCCATTGTGGTTATCGACAGCACTGGCGACAACTACTACGAAACCGGGCAGGCGCCGTACAGGCGTTCCTGACCTTCACTGCCCCTTTGCGCATGCACATGCTGAAAAGTGGCGCGGATTTGTCGCGCCGTTTTATAATGCCTGACATCTTTATGTAAGGAGTTGGTATGGCCTTAAGCAGATCCCCTGTCGATGACCGAACCCGCCTTGATTTCTGGCAAGCGGCTTCTGGCGCGGTGCTGGCGCTTTTTGTGTGCGTCCACCTGGTGCTGGAAGGAACGGTTGTTCTCAGCCCCGCGCTGACCAACGGCATAGCCTGGCTACTGGAAGTGACCATGCTGGCACAGGTGGCGGCCCCCGCCATTGTGCTGCTGATTCTGTTCCACTTCTATATTGCCGCCCGCAAAATGCCCTTCCGCGCCAATGAACTGGGCGTTTTTGTACAGCACAGCAAGGGCCTCAAGGAGCTGGACACGTGGCTGTGGCTGGTACAGGTTTTTACGGCCATTATCATTCTTGCCGGTGCGTTCTACCATGTGTACAGCGTCATGACCGACCTGCCCATCAATGTGGCGGGCAGCGCAAAACGCCTGCACTCTGGCTGGCTGGCCTTCTATGTTTTCTTTTTGCCTTGCGTCATTCTGCACACGGGCATTGGCGTATACCGCCTGGCCGTCAAATTCGGCCTGTGCGTCAAGGCCACCCGCCCCGCGTGGCGCAAGTGGACCTGGATTGTCATGGGCTGTTATCTTCTGCTCGGCGCGGCGGCTCTGACCCGCGTGTGGTTTCTGGGATAGGGGGTGCGTATGCGAGTTTTTGAAAGTGATGTTCTTTGCATAGGCGCCGGCCTGGCCGGGGAACGCGTGGCAGTGGAAGCGGCTCAGGCGGGTTTTCGCGTTATCTGTCTTTCGCTGGTGCCGCCCAAGCGTTCGCATTCGTCTGCCGCCATGGGCGGCATGCAGGCGGCCCTTGGCAACTCCATCATGGGCGAGGGCGACTGCCCCGAAGTTCACTTTAACGATACCGTCAAGGGCTCAGACTGGGGCTGCGACCAGGAAGTAGCTCGTCTGTTTGCCGAAACAGGCCCCATCGCCATGCGCGAAATGGCCTGGATGGGTGTGCCGTGGAGCCGCGTTGTGCCCGGCGAGCACACCTACTACAAGGGCGGCAAGCCCTTTCAGGCAACGGAAAAATCCGAAAACGAGGGGTTGATCCACTCGCGTGCCTTTGGTGGCACTGCCAAGTGGCGCACCTGTTACACCTCGGACGGCACAGGCCACGCCGTTCTGTTCACCCTCGACAACCGCCTGCTGCAACTGGGCGTGGACGTACACGACCGCATGCAGGCCGAGGCTCTCATTCACGACGGCCAGCGCTGCATGGGCTGTGTGGCGCGCGACCTGCGCACCGGCGAGCTGGTGGGCTATTTTGCCAAGGCCACGCTTATCGCCACAGGCGGCTATGGCCGCATTTACCGCGCCACCACCAACGCCATCATCTGCGACGGCGGCGGCCAGATCACCGCGCTTGAAACGGGTGTTGTGCCTCTTGGCAACATGGAGGCAGTGCAGTTTCACCCCACGGGCACAGTGCCCACCGATATTCTGGTTACAGAGGGCTGCCGTGGCGACGGCGGAACCCTGCTGGACGTGAACGAATACCGCTTTATGCCCGATTATGAGCCCGAAAAGGCCGAGCTTGCCTCGCGCGACGTTGTTTCGCGCCGCATGACAGAACACATGCGCAAGGGCCTTGGCGTGCAGAGCCCCTACGGTGAGCACCTGTGGCTCGACATCCGCCATCTCGGCGAAAAACACATCACCACAAATCTGCGTGAAGTGTACGACATTTCTACGCATTTTCTGGGCGTCAACCCCATCCACCAGCTTATTCCCGTGCGGCCCACCCACCACTACAGCATGGGCGGCGTGCGCATCAACAAGGACGGCCACGCCTACGGGCTTCAGGGGCTCTTTTCTGCTGGCGAGGCGGCCTGCTGGGATATGCACGGCTTCAACCGCCTGGGCGGCAACTCGCTGGCCGAAACCATTGTTTCTGGCCGCATAGTGGGTGCAAAACTGGTAGAATTCCTGCAAGGGTACGAAACCGTGTTCTCCACCCAGGCCATGAAGGACGCCGCCACCAAGGTCAAGGAACGCATTGCCGCACTTATGCGCGGCACGGGCGACGACTGCTACACCCTGCGCAATGCCATGCAGGATATCATGATGGAGCATGTGGGTATCTTCCGTAACGGCAAGGATCTGGAAGCGGGCGTGGCCAAGCTTCAGGAACTGCTGGAACGCACCAAGAACATGCGCATCGCCAGCGGCAACATACCCGGCCCCAACGCCGAGCTTTCCATGGCGCTGCGCGTGCCCGGCATGCTCAAGCTGGCCCTGTGTACGGCCTACGGCGCACTGATGCGCACCGAAAGCCGTGGCGCGCATGCCCGCGAAGACTACCCAGAACGCAACGACAAGGAATGGCTCAACCGCACCCTGGCATACTGGAAGGAGGGCGACACCCTGCCCACGCTCAAGTATGAACCGGCAACGCCCTTCTACATTCTGCCCCCCGGCGACCGTGGATATGGCGGCGGCAAGATCATCACCGCCGATATCAGCTCTGAAAAAATAGTGCCGTACGCGCAACAGGGGTAAGGAGAGCCACATGGGACGCAATCTGACATTCGAGATATTCCGATACAATCCGCTGGATCCGCTCTCGCAGCCCCATATGCAGACCTTCCAGCTTGAAGAACACAACAGCATGACGCTGTTTATCGCCCTGAACATGATACGCGAAACCCAGGACGCCTCGTTGCAGTTTGATTTTTGCTGCCGCGCCGGTATCTGCGGGTCGTGCGGCATGGTCATCAACGGGCGGCCCGGCCTTGCCTGTCATACGCAGACAAGCGATCTGCCAAGCCACATCACCCTGCATCCGCTGCCGGTGTTCAAGCTTTTGGGCGACCTTTCGGTAGATACGGGTACGTGGTTTCGCAATGTGGGAACCAAGATTGAATCGTGGATACACACCACCAAGGAATTCGATCCCACCGCGCAGGAAGACCGCATGAGCAACGATCTGGCTACCCAGATATTCGAGCTCGACCGCTGCATAGAATGCGGCTGCTGCGTGGCGGCCTGCGGCACGGCCCGCATGCGCGAGGACTTTATTGGCGCAACCGCCATCAACCGCATGGCACGCTTCTATATTGACCCGCGCGATAACCGCACGCCTGCCGACTATTATGAACTTATCGGCGATGACAACGGCGTGTTTGGCTGCATGGGCCTGCTTGCCTGCGACAACGTGTGCCCCAAACAGTTGCCCCTTCAGGATCAGCTGGGTATCATGCGCCGCATGGTGACCATGGAATCCGTGCGCGGCATTTTGCCTGAATTTATCAGAAACAAAATGCAGGGTTGCGGCTGCGGCTGTTCTAAATAACAACGCTTTGCTCATGGAACGGGCTGGCGCAAACAGCCCGTTCCAGTTCCACCAGACGGGAGGGGCAACCCTCGCACTACCCCAAGGGAGGATGCCATGCTTATACTCGACTGGATGCAATCCAAGGTAATCTCCGTTCCACCCACAGCAACCCTACTCCAGTGCCGTAAATTATTTAAGGAACACAAGATCAACCGCCTTCCGGTGGTTGATGCCAACAACATCGTTGTCGGGCTCATTTCTTCCTCCGACGTTCGCAGCTTTGCCCCGAGCAAATCCACCGGGCTTGAAATTATTGAGCTTCTGGAGATCATGAGCGAAACAAAGGTCAGGGATGTAATGGTGGTTGACCCCGTAACCATCTCATTTAAGAGCACCATTGAGCAGGCCGCCCAAAAAATGATCAACAGGCATGTTGCCTGCCTGCCCGTAGTAAATGATGAAGATAAACTGGTTGGCATTATAACCGGATGGGACGTATTCAAAGCCCTGCTTGACATAAGCGGCGCAGAACAGCCTGGTGTGGAAGTGGGCTTTGTGGTTCCCTATCAGCCCGGCACAGTGCGCGAGCTGCTTGACACGCTCAAATCCCATGGAATGAGCATTATTTCAGTGCTGTCGTCTGCCTCTGGCAACAACATGCGTCAGGTAAAAATTCGCTTCAAGGGACCCGACGATCTGTCGCAAAATGTGGCGCTTGAGCAGTTTCGCGATCACCCAGGGTTGCGCTACTGGGCGCGCGAAGGCGAATTTTATCTCAAATCATCCGCAAAAATGGGCTGAGTCACCGCCGGTTCAAACTCTGCCCCACATCCACCATATTCAATTCTGCCAGCTGTTTGCAAAAGCCGCCTCACTGCTCGATGTGGCGGCTTTTCACATATTGTGCGGCATGTTTCCAACCTGTCTTCTTGGCTTTCGTACATTTATACGATATTAATAGCGCCATTCCCTTTTATCGAAAGGGCACGCGGGCTACAAAGAATGCTGACAAAAGTTTTGCGCGTCACACACCTGGCATTTGGTCACGATCGCATACAAACCCATCATTACCCCGTGCTATAAAATACTGCCTTTACGCTTCAGGACAGTCCATGCACAAGAACTACGCCTTCAGAACAAATTTCCTTATCTGCCTGATTATTATCATCGGTTTTTCCGTCACTTCGGTGATCAGCTACCGTTCCAACATGGATACGCTGAAAAAAGAGGCCGAGAGCGTAACCCGCCTTGCCTCCGAAGGTATGATGTATCAGATTGACGCCATTTTTGCCCAATCCATACATATTTCGCAAACAATGGCGCACGACAGTTTTTTGATCAACTTTTTGTCGCAAGAAAAAGAAAACCTCAAAAACCCTGCCTATACCCAAAACATCAAAGAATATCTGCTGGCTTACAAAAAAAAGTACAACTATGACTCTGTCTTTCTTGTTTCCATGCAGACAGACCGGTACTATAATTTTGCGGGTGTAGCCAGAATAATGGACTATACAGTTACAGAAAACAAATGGGTGCGAGAGTTTATTACAGCAAACAATGAATTTTCACTTAATATAGATAATGACAAGGCCGCGCATGACACCATAACAGTTTTTGTAAACTGTAGTGTTCGCAATAAGAACAATGATCTTGTCGGTATTGTCGGCGTTGGATTCAAGGTAAACACCGTTCAGGCCATGCTGGCAAAGTATGAACAGCAGTTTGCGGTAAAAACCTACCTCATGGATGAAAGCGGCGATGTGCAGATTTCATCATCTGGCCACAATGGCGCCACGTCTGACGCTTTTGCGCAACAAACATTTGCCGCTGTAAAAAACACGCTGAAGAAGAACAATTCGGACAGCTCAGACATCTGGTATTCTGCAAACGGCGTGAACGGCTATGCCGTAACACGTTATCTGCCTGCGCCCAATATGTATCTGGTAACAGACAAAAACACGTCAGAAATCATCAAGCAGATCAGAACAAAATACTACACTGGCGCTGTAATTGTTTTATTTACCACGCTCATTGTCATACTTATTGTTACAACAATCATACGCAGATACAAAAACAAGATTGTATCCATCACCATATCTGAAGAACTGAAATACCACACCATCCTTCAGAATGCCACATCGCAGATATACGACAGCATTATTGAATTTGATATTACAAACGACACTGCCTGTGGCGAAGGAACAAAAAAGTTTTTGCAGCAGCTCGATCTCAAGTCCTCCACTTCGTACAGCGCAATGCTTCGAACCATTGTTTCCAGGCATATTCATCCAGACCATGCGGCTTTGTTCATGGACACTTTCAGCCCCAATGCAGTGCGCAAGGCTTTGGAAGAAGACCGCAACAAGCTGAGCTGCGATTTTCTGTACGCCACGCAAAAAGACAAGTATGTATGGTATCGTGAAACCGGCTATGTGTTGCGCTGGGCAGAAAACGATTCCATTCACATCGTTGTTTGCCGCCAGAATATCGACAAGGATAAAAAGCTTGAGCTCAGCTTGCAGGAAATGGCGCAAAAGGACGGCCTGACTGGTCTGTACAACAAGATGACCACCCACGACCTGATTGAAAAACGGCTTGCCAAACACGAATGCGACCGTGGCCTGCTTGCCATGCTCATGCTCGACATTGACAACTTCAAGGAACTCAACGATTCGTTGGGACATGTGGCCGGCGACAGGATTATTCAGGAATTTGCGCAGAACATACGCGCGGGCTTTGCCGCAGATGACATTGTGGGCCGTGTTGGCGGTGATGAATTTGTTGTGCTGACCCTGCAACAGGACGAGGAAACCCTGCGTCAGAAGGCCGATGCCCTCTGCCACGCCATCAACAGCACTTCGTACGGCGTAGACGCCCACCACCTGGCCGCAAGCATTGGGGTGGCCATTTTTCCCCGCCACGGCAAAACCTTTGGCGAGCTTTACGCCAGTGCGGATACAGCCCTGTACCGCGCCAAGCAAAACGGCAAAAACACCTATGTTGTTTTTGACAAAACCGACAGGCCGGCCTCCGCTCGCGTTTGATGCGAGCGGTCCAGATATTGGGCGCGAAAATTCCGCGTTGCCACTCAGGCTGCGGGCAGTGACACCGTTTTTTGCTCGCAGCATTTCAGGCAGCGGCAAACCGCCGCCACATTGGCCGAGGCCATACCCTTGCGCCACACAAGCTCGGTAACGGCGCTGCTCAACGGGTGCTCAAGGGCATGAACCGACAGCATGCCGTTGGTACGGCACAGCTCCAGCACCGATGCTGGCACAACCCCCACCCCCATGCCAGCGATAACGCCCCCCACAATGGCATGGTACGAAGCCAGCTCTACAATGTGCTGCGGCTCCCAGCCATAGGCCCTAAACCAGTTTACCAGCCTGTTTCTGTAGGCGCAGCCGCCCTGAAAGGCCAGCACGGCCTTGCGGCCTATATCGTCGGGCGTGTGTATGGGCGCATGCCCGCTGGTGGCAATGAGCACCAGCCGTTCATCAAAAGCCGCCACCCGTTCAAGCCTGTCATCGTGCGGCGCGTCTACCACAAACACGGCGTCCAGCCTGTTTTCCAGCACATCCACATACAATGAGCTGCTCGTACCGATCACAAGCTCCAGATCAATGTTGGGGTATTCTGCGTGCAGTCTGGCCAGTATTTCTGGCAAGCGCGCGGCAGCGGCGCTTTCCAGCGCCCCGATGCGCAGCCGCCCCCCCGGCTCCATACCTTTGACGCACAGCTCGGCTTCGTCCATCAATGCGCATATCTTGCGGGCATACGTGTAGAGCGTCTGGCCCCTTGCCGTGGGCAGCAGGCGTTTTTTTTCGCGCAAAAAAAGCTGCACGCCCAGATCTTCCTCCATTTGCATGATGCGCGCGGTAATGCCCGACGGCACGCGGTGCAGGGCCTTGGCGGCATGGCTGATACTGCCCGAATCCATTACGGCCAAGAAGGTACGCAGATCTGATACTTCCACTTGTTCACCTTTTATGACTGATTATTTCATTTTTATTCATTTGCCATGACATCTAACATCTCCTAACGTATGCCGCAAGCCACCCACCGCTGGCGGGAAAAACCCTCACTCAACAAATTTCTGCCAGCGGTGTGCGGCAACAGGCCAACCCGAACCTCAGGACATTTATGCGTACCACCTGGAAACTGCTTTGGCAGACAGCGCTTTTGACCGCCATATTTTGGGGCTGCGACCAGATCACCCGCCTGACGGGCATCCCCATTCCCGGCAACGTGCTGGGCATTATTGTGCTGTTCTTTTTGCTACTTACCGGCATCATTAAAGAAAGCCACATCAGCCTTGCGGCAGAATTTCTGCTGCGCCATCTGGTATTCTTTTTTGTGCCCATTGCGGTGGGGCTGATGCAGTGGGGCAGCGTTTTTTATGACTACGGCTGGGTGCTGGCAGCGGCCATTGTGGGCAGCACCGCCCTGCCGCTGGTGATAGTGGGCTTTATGGCCAAGGTGCTGCGCCGAGCCCCCCGCAAACAGGAAAACATGGACAAGGAGGAAGCGCCATGCAGATCGTAAGCACAGTTCTTTGCGTGGCGGGCACGGTATTGGCCTACGCGCTGGTGCGCGGCCTGTACCTGCGCTACAAGCACCCGCTGATCAACATTGTGGCTGGCAGCGCCGCCATTATCATAGCGGTGCTTTTGCTCTGTGACATTCCGTATTCAACCTACGAGCCCGCACGGCAGGCCATGACCCTGCTTATCGGCCCGGCCACAGTGGCCCTTGCCCTGCCGCTGTACCGCTACCGCCACCTGCTGCTGCGCAACGCCCTGCCCATACTTGCCAGCGTATGTACTGGCGCATTTGCGGCCATGCTTTCGGCTGGTGCGCTGGCCAGATGGGGCGGCCTGCCGGAAGATGTGGTAATCTCCATCATGCCCAAGGGCGTATCCATACCCTTTGCCGTAGAGGTGGCCTCCATGTACGGTGGCATTCCCTCGCTTACGGCGGCATTTGTGGTGGCCACCGGCACGCTGGGTTCGCTTTTGGGCCTGTGGGGGCTCAATGTTATACGCATCAAGGCCCCCTTTGCACGGGGCCTGACCATGGGAACCATCTCGCACGCGCAGGGAACCGCCGTGGCCTTGCAGGAAGGTGAGGAACAGGGGGCCATGGGCGGCCTTGCCATGATTCTGGCAGGAATTTTAACTGCGGCCCTGGCCCCGGTGGCCGTATGGATTGTGCTGCGGCTGCCGCTGCTGCCATAAACAGGCCTTGCCGCGCTGGTTGGGGGATGGCAAAAGCCGCCCCCAACCGGTTTACGTCTGCTTCAGGCTAGGCTTGCGTGCCAGGCACACCCGTGGCGGGCTGGCTTACCCGCTCCTCGCGCCACATCAGCCACTGCGTGGCTACCTCTACCAGCCGGTAGGGGTCAATGGGCTTAGGCAGATGATCATTCATGCCTGCGGCCAGACTTTTTTCCTTGTCACCCACCATGCTGTCTGCGGTGAGAGCGATGATGGGGGTGAGATCATACCGGCCATTGGCGCGCAAACGCGTGGCAGCCTCAATGCCGTCCATTTCGGGCATGTGGATGTCCATAAACACCATCACATACTCCGCCTGCTCGGCCATGCTCAGGGCCACCAGACCAGAATCGGCAATATCCACGCTAAAGCCTGATGACTCAAGCAGTTCCTTGGCCACAAGCTGGTTCACTTCGTTGTCTTCGGCAAGCAGCACCCTGCTGCCCTTGAACCGTGATGGGATGCGCAGTTCCTGGGGCAAACCCGAAGAATCCTCATCCGCAGCCCGCTGACCAAACACGTCCATAATGGCGTTTTGCAGCAGTGAGGGGCTCACAGGTTTGATAAGAAAATGGTTAATGCCCTCGGCCTGGGCTTCTTCCATAATTTCTTCACGGCCGTAGGCAGTAACCATGATCACGGTGGGAATATACGGCAGCTCGCGGCAGCCCCGCAGCAGGCGCACCACCTGAATGCCGTTGTTGCCCGGCATTTTCCAGTCCATCAACACCAGATCATAGGGATCGCCGCTCTCGGCAGCGCGCACCAGCTCTTCCAGAGCCGCATCGCCACAGTCGGCCGTGCCAGCCCGCAGATCCATATCCTCCAGCTCCTGACGCAAAATTTCGCGGCTGGAGAAGGAATCGTCAACCACCAGCACCCGGCGTTCGTGCAGATTTTTGAGGGTCAGGGGCGTTTTGCGCACCTGATTTGCCTGCATGTCCAGATTGACCGTAAACGTAAATGTGCTGCCCTTGCCAAGCTCGCTCTCGGCGCCGATCTCGCCGCCCATCAGCTCCACAATACGTTTGCTGATGGAAAGGCCAAGACCGGTTCCACCAAAACGGCGCGTGGTGGAGGAATCCCCTTGCGTGAATTCCTGGAACAGCTTGTCGAGCTGTTCCTGCCCCATGCCTATGCCCGTATCGGTTACGGTAAAGCGCAGGCAGGCTTTTTGATCCTTCTGCTCTTGCAGGGCAACCCGCACCACCACCTCGCCCATGGGCGTAAACTTGATGGCATTGCCCACAAGGTTGATCAACACCTGTCCCAGGCGCAGGGGGTCGCCAATGAAGAAAAGGGGAACCTCCCTGTCAATGCGCAATAAAAGCTCGATGTTTCTGCCGCCGCTCTTGGTGGTGTCCAGGCTGGACAAACCCAGAAGGACTTCCTCCAGATTAAAATCCATGCGTTCCATGTCCATACGGCCAGCTTCAATCTTGGAGAAATCGAGAATATCATCAATGATGCGCAGCAGCGACTTTGCGGAGCTGTCGATATTCTTTAGATAATTCCGCTGTGTAGCGGTAAGCTTGGTGCGCAGGGTAAGGTGGGTGAGCCCCACAACAGCGTTCATGGGCGTGCGTATTTCGTGGCTCATGTTGGCCAGAAATTCGCTTTTGGCCTTGCTGGCCTGCTCTGCGGCCTGCTGGCTTTCTACAAGATCGGTAATATCACGACAATCCTCAATTATGCCAAGCAACTCGCCATCTGGCGAAAGAAAGGGCGTGGCCACCATATCACAATACACCACACTGCCGTCTTTTCTCAGGCGCTTTTGCCTGCTGGTTGCCCGTGGTTCGCCGTCAAGAATACGCTTGCCCACGCAATCGCTGTCGCACATATCACTTGCGGCATGCTCGCCGCACCAGTGCCCTATCATTTCGTCACGCGTGTAGCCAAAGCAGCTTTCAAACGTCTTGTTAACCTCTTTTACCACCAGATTGCAGTCAATAACCCGCATGGCGCTGCCAGCTGCGTTGAATATCTGGTACATTTCCATCTGGGCGCGCCGCAGGGCCTGCTCTGCTGCAAGGCGCTCGGTAATATCTGTGCCCATGTACACGAGGCCGCACACCGAGCCATCGGGCAGAAACAGGGGCACACGCACCACTTCAAGCGTATGCTTTTCGCCCGCAGCATCATAGCGAATTTCTTGGATTCTTTGCACCTTACCAGTTTTGAGCACCAGCTCATCCTGCTGCACGCCCGATTCTGCGATCTCTGCTGGCAACAGATCTGTTATACGTTTGCCAACAACATCTTCTTCAAGGTTGCCCGTAAATGTCTCAAAATACTTGTTGGCCATTATGTAGCGGGCATCTGCGTCCTTGAGCATCATAAGGCTTGGCAGATTATCCACAATGCTGCGCAACTGCTGCTTGCGCTGCCACAGGGCCTCTGCATTGGCTCTTGCTTCTTCAAGGGCCTTTTGCCGTTCTGCCGATTCGTGGGCCAGCTTGCGGTTCCACACCAAAATAACACCAAGCAGGCTGCCCAGAAAAAGCGCAACCACGCCCCCTATGCGGGCAACAAGCGTCCAGTCTGTCGAGCGCTCGATACGCAGATTGGCCCACCGGTTCATGACGGCGGCAAGCTGATCGTGAGGAATGTTGTCGAAGGCCTTGTTAAGAATATCCACAAAGATGGGCCAGTCAGAGCGCACGGCTATGCGCACGGGGTACTGCAACTGGGGCAGCAGCCCCACCCGCAGATCCCGCAGATTTTTGTTGACCACCGAGTATTCAACAGAAAGGGCCAGCCCAACCATGGCATCAATCTGGCCGTTCTGCACGGCGCTGATCCCTATATCCTGACTGGGAACATTTACAATTTTTGAATGCGGCAACTGCGCGCGCAGATAATCTGCCAGGCCCGCATGGTCGTGTACGCCAACACTTTTGCCCACAAGATCACCCGATGTGGTCACCATGCGTTCCGTATCAAGTGTAACCACAGCCAGGGGCAGTTGCATGAATGGCCGGGTAAACAGCCAGGGGCCGCCATCGGGCGGCGTGCCTTCAATAAACGGCTCAAGATCGGCCTGATGTGAATCGGCGGTATCCTTGAGCACCGAGGCTGCAACCGGCTGCATGGAAATATTGAGATACCGCCCCGCAAGCTGCAACAAATTTAGCCCAAGGCCATTGAATGCGCCCTCGTTATCAATGAACTCAATGGGCTCCCAATGGTTCTCAATGGCCACACGCACTGTCTGGTGGCTTGCCAGCCAGCTGCGTTCGTCCGGGGTAAGCAGCAGTGGGCGGGGCACATTGCCCCATACCCGGTGCGCGGGATTTCTGATCCAGCGTTCTTCAAGCGCCACCATTTCTGCGCGGCTGATACGGCCAAGGCCATCATCCAGCAGCGGCACCAGATCATCCCGCGAACGCAATACGGCAGGGTGCAGATTGCGCACAAAAAGCGGCATGGCCTGGGGCATAAAAGAACTGTTGAGGCCCATTTTGTCTATCACGCCATAGGCAGAGGGAAAATTGCTCGCCAAGCCCACCGCCTGCCCGCGAACAACAGACAAAAACATTTCGTAACCATTTTTTACTACCAGCAGGCGCACATTGGGGTAGTGCTCGCGCAGATATTCTTCCTGCAACGAACCTTCAAGCACGGCAATAACCGCGTCACCCAGCTGGCTGGCATCAACAATTTTTTTGTCAGCATTTGCAGAGAGCAGCACGCCTCCCATACCGGGTGAAACCGCAGGGCCAAACTTTGCCCAGCGAGCCCGTTCGGGCGTGATATACATGCTGAAGTGGATATCGGCCCGGCCAGAGCGCAGTTCTTCCAGCGATTCCTGCCAGTCGGCCATTATGATTTTAACAGGACGGCCAACCTTTTCGCCCCACAGATGCCACAGATCAACCATGAGGCCTGCGGGCTCGCCAGCTTTTGAAGTAAACGAAAGAGGCTCGTTGTCGTTCATGCAGACAATGGTAATGGGGCTTGCCGTATCGGCAGAAGGACCGGATATGGGAGCAGCACAGACCCCCTGACGCACGAAAGCGAAGGCCAAACCAAGCAGACAGAAGGACATGATGCGGAACAATCTGAGCATGGAAGCCTCGTGCGGTCTTTTACAAGAATGATAGTTAAATTATTATAGCAGTAGTGCCAGCAATGCAATCACACATCTCCGTGGGGTGGGCCGGTGCGAGGCAAATTTCCACAAAAAACCGCCCCACCGGGCCAGCGCGAGAGTGCTTTGACGTGGACGGCCCTGTGGAGCTATGCTGTGGTAAAGGCTATGGAGACAGACCACTTGTTGCCCATGCCCCGCAGGGGGCGCACACGCTGCATGGCGAGGTTTATATGTACATTGTTACCGGGGGCGCGGGCTTTATTGGCAGCGCCATGCTCTGGCGGCTGAACCAGGCGGGCATTACCGACATTATGGTTGTCGACAATCTTGGTTCTTCAGAAAAATGGAAAAATCTCGTCAACCGGCGCTACACAAGTTACGTTCACCGTGACCAGTTTTTGGGCATGCTGCGCGCAAACTCTCTGGGCTGCCCGGTAGAGGCAGTGCTGCATTTTGGGGCCTGCTCTGCCACCACGCAGACTGATGCAGATTTTTTGATGGCAAACAACACGGCCTTTACCATTGAGCTTTGCCGTTACGCCCTTGAGCACGGAGCCCGCTTTATCAATGCCAGCTCTGCCGCCACCTACGGCAACGGTTCGCAGGGCTTTTCAGACAGTGTGGCAAACACGCGCCTGCTCAAGCCGTTGAACATGTACGGCTATTCCAAACACCTGTTTGATCTGTGGCTGCTGGACAACAAGCTGCACAACAGTGTGTCCAGCCTTAAATTTTTCAATGTTTATGGCCCCAACGAATACCACAAGGGCGACATGCGCAGCGTGGCCTGCAAGGCCTACGAGGAAATAACGGCCACCGGAAGGCTGCGGCTTTTTAAATCCAGCAGCCCAGACTATGCAGATGGCGGGCAGATGCGCGATTTTGTCTATGTAAAAGACTGCGTGGAACTTATGCAGTGGCTGCTGCAAAACCCGCAGATCAACGGCATTCTCAACGTGGGAACGGGCAAGGCCCAAAGCTGGAACAGCCTGGCCCACGCGCTCTTTGCCGCCATGGGCAAAACGCCGCAGATCGACTATGTGGACATGCCGGAAAAGCTCAGAGGAAAATACCAAAATTTCACGGAGGCCGACATGAGCTGGATGCAGGAAAAAGGCTGCCCGCTGGCCTTTGCCTCTATTGAGCAGGGAATTGCAGACTATGTAAACAGCTACCTGAGTCAGGGCGATCCCTACCTTGAGATGCTCTCCTGACGGCAACGGTTTTGGCCTCTTGCCTGGGCGGATATAAAGCAGCTGTCTGGCGGGCGCGGCATGGCCCGCCAGCAATAAAATCGCTTATTCAGGCAGGTGGAGGCCCATGGCCTCGGCCCACGAAGGAGCCGCGCTGTCCTTGGCCGAAAGCCTGGGTTCGGCAACGGGCCAGTCAATGCCTATGGCAGGATCATTCCAACGAATGGCCGCCTCGTTTTCCGGGCAATAATAATCTGTACACTTGTAGTGAAAATGGGCAATTTCGCTTGTAACCACAAAACCGTGGGCCAGACCGGGCGTTACCCACATCTGCCACTGGTTTTGCTGCGAAAGCTCAACGCCAAACCATTTTCCAAAGGTGGGAGAACCGGGCCGTATATCAACAGCCACGTCAAAAACACTGCCCAGCGAAACACACACAAGTTTGCCCTGGGGGCGTTTTTTCTGGTAGTGCAAGCCGCGCAGAATACCGTGTGCAGACATGGAATGATTGTCCTGCACAAAGGGCAGGCTTATGCCCGCAGCCGCATAGCGCTCCTGCTGCCAGGTTTCAACAAAATACCCGCGCGCATCACCCCACACCTTGGGTTTGATCAGCAGCACACCTTCAATGGGCGTTTGTACTACTTCCACTGTCCCAGCCCCACATCCACAAGTTCAATTAAATATTGCCCATAACCAGTCTTGGACATGGGTTTTGCCAGCGCGCGCACGTCATCAGCCGAAATATAGCCATTGCGCCAGGCAATCTCCTCCAGACAGGCAATTTTGAGGCCCTGACGCTTTTCCACAGCCTGCACAAAGGCCCCGGCATCCATAAGCGAATCGTGTGTGCCCGTATCAAGCCATGCTATGCCTCGGCCCATGAGCTCCACATGCATATCGCCCCGTTGCAGATAGGCGTTATTCACATCGGTGATTTCCAGTTCGCCGCGTGCAGAGGGGCGCACAGAGCGGGCAATGTCCAGCACCGTGCTGTCGTAAAAATACAGGCCGGTCACCGCAAAATTTGATTTGGGGTGGATGGGCTTTTCTTCAATGCTTACCACCCGCCGCTGTTCGTCAAACTCCACAACGCCGTAACGCTCTGGATCACGCACATGGTAGCCAAAAATCGTGGCCCCGCTGGGCCTGTCCATGGCCTCGCGCATGAGGTCGGGCAGCCCGTGCCCAAAAAACACGTTATCACCCAGCACCAGGCAGGTATTGTGTCCGGCAATGTGCTGGTCTGCCAGCAAAAAAGCCTGAGCCAGCCCTTCGGGCTTCGGCTGCTCAAGATAGCTGAACCGGCAGCCAAGCTGGGAACCGTCGTGCAACAGGGCCTTGTAGAGGGGCAAATGCTCTGGCGTGGAAATGAGGCAGATATCGCGAATGCCCGCCATCATCAGAACAGACAGCGGATAATAGATCATGGGCTTGTCATAGATGGGCATGAGCTGCTTGCTCACGCTGAGGGTCAGGGGATACAGACGCGAGCCCGATCCTCCGGCAAGAATGATGCCTTTCCATCCGCTCATACCGCCCCCTTCTCAGTTGCCCCCTCCGGGGCCGCGCTGTGCGTAATTAACTGCAATCCATTCCCTGTATGCGCCGCTGCGCACGTTTTCTGTCCAGCCGGTGTTATCAAGATACCAGCGCACGGTCTCCTGCAAACCCGATTCAAAATTGTGCGCTGGCTTCCAGCCCAGCTCGGCCTCAATGCGGCTGCTGTCTATGGCGTAGCGAAAATCGTGCCCCGGCCTGTCGCTCACAAAGCTCACAAGGTCGGCGTAAGGGCCAGAGGCCGACGGGGCCAGCCTGTCAAGAATACCGCAAACAGCCTGAACAACCTCAAGATTGCTCTTTTCTGCACGGCCACCAATGTTATAGCAGCGGCCCACCCTGCCCGCCTCGAGCACACGGGCAATGGCCGCGCAGTGGTCCTCCACATGCAGCCAGTCGCGAATGTTGGCCCCGGTTCCGTACACGGGCAGGGGCTTGCGGTCGAGGGCGTTGCAGATCATCAGCGGAATGAGCTTTTCGGGAAACTGACGCGGCCCGTAATTGTTGGAACAGTTGGTCAGCAGCACAGGCAGGCCGTATGTTTCGTAAAAGGCGCGCACCAGATGGTCGCTGGCGGCCTTTGAAGCAGAATACGGGCTGTTGGGACTGTAGGAGGTCGCCTCTGTGAAGGCGGGGTCGCCCGGCTGCAATGAGCCATAGACCTCATCGGTTGAAACGTGCAAAAAACGAAAGGCCTGCGCCAGTTCTGCGGGCAACGAGCTCCACCACCGGGCAGCCACACGCAGCAGGGTGGCTGTTCCCAGCACATTGGTACGCACAAAGGATTCCGGGTCCACGATGGAGCGGTCAACGTGGCTCTCTGCCGCAAAATTGACAATGGCATCGGGCTGATAGTTTTGCAGCAGCCAGTCTACCAGCTCCGCATTGCCAATATCCCCCCGGACAAAAACATAGTCGGGATCGCCGTGCAGGGCCGCCAGATTGGCGGGGTTGCCCGCATAGGTCAACTTGTCAAGGTTGACCACGCGCACGCCCCGCCGTCTGGCTGCAAGCACATAGCAGGATCCTATAAAACCCGAACCGCCGGTAACCAGATGACAGGGCATGCGCTCTCCCGAATTACAGCCGCCAGAGATCAAATCCGGCATCAAGCATTTCCTGCTTGCCCCAGAAGCCCTTGATATCCATCAGCAAAACCTTGCCCTCCACAAACATGGAGCGGATAACCTGGGGGCTGAGCTGCCGAAAAACTTCGTGTGATACCGCAA
>NZ_JAYRGM010000018.1:0-52974 GCF_041907885.1 Desulfovibrio sp.
GGCAAACTGAAACGGATAATCGGCGCCACGCTGGGATTTAAATCCATGAAGACGGCTTACGCCACCATCAAAGGTATTGAGGTGATGCGTGCACTACGCAAAGGCCAGGCCTCAGCATTTTATTATGGTGATCCCCTGGGCGAAATGCGCCTGGTAAGCAGAGTTTTTGAAATGTAAGGCCTTTGAATAAGACAAAAGGCTGCCTCATCGCTAACTTTGCAACAGTGCCCTCAATACTCGTGTGGGCTCTGTTGCAAAAATCGTGAAGCTTGAGCATGCTTGGCGGAGATTGGACGGACGGAACGATGACGGATTTCAAGTGGCGCCATTTCCAGGGTGATGTGATCCTGTGGGCGGTGCGCTGGTATTGTCGCTATCCGATCAGCTATCGCGACCTTGAGGAAATGCTGGCGGAACGCGGCATTTCGGTCGACCATACGACGATCTATCGCTGGGTCCAGTGCTACGCCCCGGAGATGGAGAAGCGGCTGCGCTGGTTCTGGCGGCGTGGCTTTGATCCGAGCTGGCGCCTGGATGAAACCTACGTCAAGGTGCGGGGCAAGTGGACCTACCTGTACCGGGCAGTCGACAAGCGGGGCGACACGATCGATTTCTACCTGTCGCCGACCCGCAGCGCCAAGGCAGCGAAGCGGTTCCTGGGCAAGGCCCTGCGAGGCCTGAAGCACTGGGAAAAGCCTGCCACGCTCAATACCGACAAAGCGCCGAGCTATGGTGCAGCGATCACCGAATTGAAGCGCGAAGGAAAGCTGGACCGGGAGACGGCCCACCGGCAGGTGAAGTATCTCAATAACGTGATCGAGGCCGATCACGGAAAGCTCAAGATACTGATCAAGCCGGTGCGCGGTTTCAAATCGATCCCCACGGCCTATGCCACGATCAAGGGATTCGAAGTCATGCGAGCCCTGCGCAAAGGACAGGCTCGCCCCTGGTGCCTGCAGCCCGGCATCAGGGGCGAGGTGCGCCTTGTGGAGAGAGCTTTTGGCATTGGGCCCTCGGCGCTGACGGAGGCCATGGGCATGCTCAACCACCATTTCGCAGCAGCCGCCTGATCGGCGCAGAGCGACAGCCTACCTCTGACTGCCGCCAATCTTTGCAACAGAGCCCCTGCGACTCATCACTGTCAGACTGAGGCATACCCTATCCTGATGTCAGGAGAAGCCACCCAGCAACGTCAGAATAGAGTTAACTTTTGTGTTTCTTGACACCTGCGGCGAAAGGTCATAGATTTCTTCCTGACACTTTCGTATTTGGAGGTATCTTGCAGGGTCAACGCATCGGCTACGTCCGGGTCAGCAGCTTCGACCAGAACCCGGAGCGGCAACTGGAGCATGTCGAAGTCGGCAGGGTGTTCACCGACAAGGCGTCGGGCAAGGACACCCAGCGGCCCGAGCTTGATTCGCTGCTGGCCTTCGTGCGCGAAGGCGACACCGTGGTGGTTCACAGCATGGATCGCTTGGCGCGCAACCTCGATGACTTGCGCCGCCTCGTACAAAAGCTGACCAAGCGCGGCGTGCGCATCGAGTTCGTCAAGGAAAGCCTGACCTTCACCGGCGAGGATTCACCGATGGCGAACCTGATGCTGTCGGTCATGGGGGCATTCGCCGAATTCGAGCGGGCCTTGATCCGTGAGCGGCAGCGCGAAGGCATCGCGCTCGCTAAGCAACGCGGAGCCTACCGAGGCCGAAAGAAGTCTCTGAGCGGTGAACAGATTGCTGAACTGAAACGGCGCGTCACGGCGGGCGAGCAAAAAGCGAAGCTGGCCCGTGAATTTGGTGTCAGCCGGGAGACCCTGTATCAATACTTGAAATTGGATCAATAAATATGCCTCGTCGTTCCATACTGTCCGCCGCCGAGCGGGAAAGCCTGTTGGCGTTGCCGGACACCAAGGACGACCTAATTCGACATTACACGTTCAGCGATACCGATCTCTCCATCATCCGCCAGCGGCGCGGGCCTGCGAATCGCTTGGGCTTTGCCGTGCAGCTCTGCTACCTGCGCTTTCCCGGAATCTTCCTTGGTGTCGATCAGGCGCCGTCTTTGCCCCTACTGAAACTGGTCGCCGACCAGCTCAAGGTCGGCGTCGAAAGCTGGGACGACTACGGGCAGCGGGAGCAGACCCGGCGCGAGCACCTGGTCGAGCTGCAAACGGTGTTTGGCTTCCAGCCGTTCACCATGAGCCACTACCGGCAGGCCGTGCACACGCTGACCGACCTGGCCATGCAAACCGACAAAGGCATCGTGCTGGCTAGCACCTTGGTTGAGCATCTGCGGCGACAGTCGATCATCCTGCCCGCGCTCAACGCCATCGAGCGCGCTAGCGCCGAGGCCATCACTCGCGCCAACCGGCGCATCTATGACGCCTTGGCCGAACCACTGTCGGACACGCATCGCCGCCGCCTCGACGATCTGCTCAGGCGCCGGGACAACGGCAAGACGACCTGGCTGGCCTGGCTGCGCCAGTCGCCGGTTAAACCGAACTCGCGGCACATGCTGGAACACATCGAACGCCTCAAGGCGTGGCAGGCGCTCGATCTGCCTTCCGGTATCGAGCGGTCGGTGCACCAGAACCGCCTGCTCAAGATCGCCCGTGAGGGTGGCCAGATGACGCCCGCCGACTTAGCCAAGTTCGAGCCGCAACGGCGCTACGCCACCCTCGTGGCGCTGGCCATCGAGGGCATGGCCACGGTCACCGACGAAATCATCGACTTGCACGACCGCATCCTGGGCAAGCTGTTCAACGCCGCCAAAAACAAGCATCAGCAGCAGTTTCAGGCATCCGGCAAGGCGATCAACGCCAAGGTGCGGCTGTTCGGGCGCATCGGCCAGGCGCTGATCGAGGCCAAGCAAGCTGGCCGCGATCCGTTCGCCGCCATCGAGGCCGTCATGTCCTGGGATGCCTTCGCCGAAAGCGTCACCGAGGCGCAGAAGCTCGCTCAGCCCGATGACTTCGATTTCCTGCACCGCATCGGCGAAAGTTACGCCACCTTGCGCCGCTACGCGCCGGAATTCCTTGCCGTGCTCAAGCTGCGGGCCGCACCCGCCGCCAAGAACGTGCTCGATGCCATCGAGGTACTGCGTGGCATGAACACCGACAACGCCCGCAAAGTGCCTGCCGATGCCCCGACCGACTTCATCAAGCCGCGCTGGCAGAAGCTGGTGATGACTGACGCGGGTATCGACCGGCGCTACTACGAGCTGTGCGCGCTGTCCGAGCTGAAGAACTCGCTGCGCTCGGGCGACATCTGGGTGCAGGGATCGCGCCAGTTCAAGGACTTCGAGGACTACCTGGTGCCGCCCGCGAAGTTCGCCAGCCTCAAGCAGTCCAGCGCATTGCCGCTGGCCGTGGCCACCGACTGCGACCAGTACCTGCACGACCGCCTGACGCTGCTTGAAGCGCAGCTTGCCACGGTCAACCGCATGGCAGCGGCCAACGACCTGCCGAATGCGATCATCACCGAGTCGGGCCTGAAGATCACGCCGCTGGATGCGGCGGTACCCGACACCGCGCAGGCGCTGATCGACCAGACAGCCATGATCCTGCCACACGTCAAGATCACCGAACTGCTGCTCGAAGTCGATGAGTGGACGGGCTTCACCCGCCACTTCACGCACCTGAAATCGGGCGATCTGGCCAAGGACAAAAATCTGCTGTTGACCACCATCCTGGCCGACGCGATCAACCTGGGCCTGACCAAGATGGCCGAGTCCTGCCCCGGCACGACCTACGCCAAGCTCGCCTGGCTACAAGCCTGGCATACCCGCGACGAAACCTATTCGACAGCGCTGGCCGAGTTGGTGAACGCCCAATTCCGGCATCCCTTCGCCGAACACTGGGGCGACGGCACCACGTCATCGTCGGACGGCCAGAACTTCCGAACCGGGAGCAAGGCCGAGAGTACCGGTCACATCAACCCGAAATATGGCAGCAGCCCTGGGCGAACCTTCTACACCCATATATCCGACCAGTACGCGCCGTTCCACACCAAGGTGGTCAATGTCGGCGTGCGCGACTCGACCTATGTACTTGACGGCCTGCTGTACCACGAGTCCGACCTGCGCATCGAGGAACACTACACCGACACGGCAGGCTTCACCGATCACGTCTTTGCCCTGATGCATCTCCTGGGCTTCCGCTTTGCGCCGCGCATCCGTGACCTGGGCGACACCAAGCTGTTCATCCCCAAGGGGGATACCGCCTATGACGCGCTCAAACCGATGATTAGCAGCGACAGGCTGAACATCAAGGCTATTCGTGCCCACTGGGATGAAATTCTGCGGCTGGCGACCTCGATCAAGCAGGGCACGGTGACAGCCTCGCTGATGCTTCGGAAACTCGGCAGCTATCCGCGCCAGAACGGCTTAGCCATCGCCCTGCGCGAGCTGGGGCGCATCGAACGCACGCTGTTCATCCTGGACTGGTTGCAAAGCGTGGAGCTGCGCCGCCGCGTCCACGCTGGACTGAACAAGGGCGAAGCGCGCAACGCGCTGGCCCGCGCCGTATTCTTCAACCGTCTGGGCGAAATCCGCGACCGCAGCTTCGAGCAGCAGCGCTACCGGGCCAGCGGCCTCAACCTGGTGACGGCGGCCGTCGTGTTGTGGAACACGGTCTATCTGGAGCGCGCAGCACATGCGTTGCGTGGCAACGGGCATGCTGTCGATGACGCGCTATTGCAATACCTGTCGCCGCTCGGCTGGGAACACATCAACCTGACCGGCGATTACCTCTGGCGCAGCAGCGCCAAGATCGGCGCGGGCAAGTTCAGGCCGCTACGACCGTTGCAACCGGCTTAGCGTGCTTTATTTTCCGTTTTCTGAGGCGACCCCTCTTTGAAACCAGTTCGATGGTTGCAAAGAGGGGCACATGACAAAATGAACATGGAACAACTTTATCGCAAGCAGTGTTTACGGCAAATACACAACAACCAACGCCATCAACCTTGCCATACAAAGCCAAAACGAAAACCATAAACCCGGTTTTAGTAGTATCATATACCACACAACAACAAGCAATACACACAAGCTCAACACAACAGAAGACACATACAAGCGCAAACCATAAAACATTACACAAGCTAACATACCAATGGACACAAACTACAATGGAGAGAACAATGATCAAGAAAACAACCAATGAAAGTACATATCGTGGATTCAAAGTGAATAGTGGAAACAGCAAAGAGCATGCATGCTTTACGAAAACATTAGATCAGATTGTTGATACAATCGAATATATGCTATCAAGGCACTCAAAAGTGCTTTCTGTACGCATTGATATCCAAAGCGCAAGACACACCAAAACACCTCTTACAAGTATGGACATAACCAGAATCATTGAAAGTGCCGTGAGAACACTAGACGCAAAGGCAAGCAAAGGGAAAAATGACCCTGATATCCACTACGTGTGGACATCAGAAAAAACAACACCTGACGATACCCCACATTTCCATCTAAACTTCTTTGCAAATGCCAATGCCATTCAGAATGGCTACGCCTTTAAAGACGCGATAAGCATTGCAGTGAAAAGAAGGCTACAAACCACTTATGATGGCTTGGTTAACTTCTCTGACAGCAATGGAACAAAGGGGAAACTTATAGAAAGGAATTCCCCAGACGTTTATGCACAGATAGATGCCGTTGTTTATGCTGCCAGCTATCTAGCAAAAGCACGCTCAAAGGAGTTTAATCCAAAGTGGTCACGAGTATCTTCTTGCACTCGCATCACGAGGCGTACACTTTCTGATTCAATCAGATGAGTGCGGATATCTATCATCGACTCCACAATGAATGATATTATGCATTCCTTCCGATGCCATCACCGGCCCACAGCACATCCCCAAGAGGTACCCATGCAGCAAAAGTTCCCACACATCGATTCAGTATTCACCCAAGGCTTCGTTACGGAAGATTTTTTCAAAACCCTTGAACGCGAGCTGCCCCCAATGGTCTCTCGGGCAGAAGCGTCACGCGCCACAGGCGGGCTTATCTCTGCCAAAACGCTTAGCAACAACGACGCCCTTCATATAGGCCCATGCGGAAAGATACGGGTTGGTTCCAAGGTTGGCTATACACGAGAGTCGTTTATCACCTATCTGCGAAGCAAACTGGAAACATATACGCTTCAATAACCCCCAGCGGGGTATCGCCCCACAGTGATACCCCGCGACTAAACAAACTCAATGCACATACTGGATGGATTCTGCAATGAACAGCACTAGCAAACCACCCAAAGCTTCCCCCAAAATGTTATCCTACGTGTTCAGCCTAGCTGTACAGTTTGGCGTTGACGCAGAAGCGTTATCGTCGATGCATTTCAGAAAAGACTTTGCTGACCTGTCTGAGGTAGAGGCAGATGGTCTTATTGAAATAATCAAGAGCAACGATGCGATCTACAGTGCAGATGAGGCCCATTGCTGCTCTTATGGGCTTGCCCTAGTGTAAGCATCCTCAAATGGATGGGCCTCGCCCTTTCTTTTTTGGCCTGTATAATCATAACCCCAGTAACGTTGCCACGGCCCGCCATGCGGCACACCTGAAATAACAACGCAACTTTCTGGCTGGTTCACTGCCCGGCAGAACCCCTCGCTGATTTCCGGGGGCATGGTCGCATCCGTGCGGCTGCTTAAATGCCGCTGGGGCAAGTGCTGCAGCGATGGAGCCACCGTCTTGGGGTTCAAAGATTCTGCAAGCTGGCTTACGCCCTGCAGGTCTGCCCAAGCATCAATATCAAGATTGCCCGCAACAGTTCCCAGAAAGACCACATCCGGCCGCATGGCAGCGAGAAGCGCCGCAGCACCGCCACCGCCAGAAAATCCAACCAAGGCAATCTGTTCTGCCCCGCATGCAGCCTTAGCCTGGGTAATGGCCGCATCAAGGCTGTTAATCACCTCCGGCCCAAGCCGCGCTGACGTCCAGTAGCGCTTTGAACACTGCCGTTTGTCGTCGCCCTGAACATATTGGCATGGTCGCGCCAGATAAAGCACGGGGTCCGGCCCCGGATCAGCCATAGCCAAGCGCAGGGCCGTAGGATTGCGCGGCGTAGGGTCTGTAGATGGCCGGGTGCGTGACTCCCAGGCGTGTCCGTCGCCTTCAATATACACGCGCAAAATTTTGGAGTGAGCCGCTAAGCTGGGACGAAGCAAGCCGTACAAAGTAAACGGTTGCGTTGAGAAGAGGTGCTCGGCAAATCCCTGCTCTTGCGCAAGAGCACTGGCTTTTTGCCGAGGCGAGGAAGCGCAGGCGGATAAAAAGCACAGAGTAACGCCCAGAGCAAAGCACAGCCACATACCTGCGCATTTTCTGCTGGTTTTACCTGTGCACCCTTTTGTGTCTGTCATGCCCTGCCACTAGCACAGGAACACCCAGTTGACCATATCTCCACGGCCCGCCGCAATTACTCTTTGGAGAGCGCCGCTGATGTCTGATGCAGCTGATCAAAAAACCCGCGGATATCGACCCCCGTTGCCGCCACAAGGGCAAGAGCGGACATCACGCCAGGCTCTTGCTGTCCTTTTTCCACCGCATTGACATTGCGCAGGTTATAACCCGCGCCTTTTGCCATGGCGGTCTGCGACATGCCGACGGCCAACCGTGCTTGAGCCAGTAATGGACCAAATATACTCTTCAGGCCCTCAACAGCCCCCAGTGGCTGGTAAGTCACGCTAATCCTTTTGAGTGACGATGCCGCCCCATCGAGCGCTTCGCCGACGGATTCTTCAAAAAGAGTTTCAAAAAACTCTCCCGGTTCCGCATCAACTGCGACCACCATGCGTAGCGCGAGCAGCACACCAGGCTGACGCGAGCCATCTTCAATACGTTGAATGTTACGCGTGTGGTACTGCAGACGCATGGATACCGTCCACTGCGATATTCCTCGCTGTTGACGTTCCCGCCTAAAAGCCAGTCCGAATGGGCATGATATTTCTTGCATGATGCAAGATCTGAATGAAATGCGGCGCATTCGCTAGTATGGTATTGACCGACGGCTAATTTTACATAATCCTCACACCGGGAAGAACAACGTTGTTCCAGCTTCCACGAAGGAAGCGGTTGGACACAACCAGACAATTTCTGAGGAGGATTGCATGCGATTTACACAAGGCGCCCTGGGCATGCTCGTGCAACGCTACAGGGGAATTCTGAAAAAATGTCACATGCTCAATGTACTTGGCGGAGTGGCAGTTAGCGCATTTTTGATGGGAGGTGCTGGCATGGCAGTTGCCGCTGCGCCCATCGCCATCAGCGACACGCATCAGGTAGCGGACGGCGCGGCAGAAACCTACACCACAATTGATGTGAACAATGGCGGCACGCTGTCCATTGCGCGCAACGCCAAGGTGAGCGGGTCAGACGTAACCGTTAACACCGGCGGCACACTAACTTCTGCGAAGAATCTGCACTTCGGCTCTTTCAGCCCCGAGCCGGGCACGGGCCTGCTGGGTAGCACCCTCACCCTTGACGGTGGCACTGTCAGCGCCCAGCACATGGGGCTGGCCCTCAGCGGAACGGCAACTCTCAAAAAAGGCATGCTCACGCTGAATTCGCTAGACATGCGCAACGGCACATTTGCCTTTAACGTTGCTGGTGGCGACAGTGCCACGCTCACACTGCTAGGCACAACTGATGGCACGGCGTTCCTGCAGGGAACAAGCCTCAGCGTTGGCACGGGCAACAACGTTTTTCTTGGGGCGGATTCCGGCCCCGGCGGCAACCAGAATTCCACCACATCTCTGGTCGTGAGCGGCGGCTCGCTTCAGGTTGGGCATGGCAACTGGCAGACTGGTGATCTGACCCAAACCGGCGGACAGGCCAAGATCAGCGGTAACGCTGTGCTGACCGTAAACAACCTTGATCAGACCGGCGGTCTGCTGACTGTGGGCGGCACCACCAATTCAGGAAAACTTGTGGTCAATGGCAGTGTGGCCAATGCAGCCTACGCTGCCGGTTCCACGGGCGTGGCAGTAACGGGTACGGGTAGCTTGCAGGTGAAGTATGATGAACTGGTCAACGCCAGTGGTGATGACTTCAAAGACTCTGCCACCCAGCACGCCATCAATGTCGCCAATGGCGGCACCCTGCTGTTGAACGGCTATGCCGGTTCAAGCATGACGCTGGCCGACTTCAAGACCTTGTCAGACAAGCTCCTTGCGGCTGGCAGCACGGGTACAGTACAGGGTATCACGGTGAGCACTTCCGGCGCTTCGTTGCAGAATGTGGGCGATGCCCGGCTTGCCACACCCACTGCAGTCATAAGCGGCAGCGGAGGGCTCACTTCCGGGGCCGCAACGGTTGGCGGCATCACCGGCGCAACCACTGTCAGCGGCAACGCAGCTTTGACCCTTACGGGACAGGCTTCAGGCAATGTTTTGGCAGACAGCGGCGTTACGCTCAACGGCGGCATACTGACGCTGGGCAATCCTGCGGGTGGCTCAACCGGAGGCACGCTACAGGGCGGTATTGATGCCTCAACCGGCACCAATACTATCAATGTGATCAACGGTACACACACTGTTGCCGGGGGCCTCACTGGCAACGCAACCACTACGGTTGCCGTGGGCAGCAGCTCCGGCAGCGGCACCCTTGTTGCCACCGGCGTCAGCATGAACGGTGGTCAGCTCAACTTTGACCCGCCTTTCGCTACCGCAGGTGACACTTCCAACGCCTCCATGGGCGGTTTGACCTTCACCGCAAATACCGTGGATGCCCTCATGACCGTGGGCCAGAACAGCATGGTTTCGCTTGGCAGCACGGACGCCGAATGGTTGCGCACAGAAGTGCTGCGTTATCAGAGTGATGGAAAGGGCCTGTGGGGGCAGGACATAACTGCTGCGCTCGCCCTTCGCACGCCGCAGACGCTGAGCACCGCAGGCGGCATCAATGTGGATGGAACATGGGTCACGGGCGGCGCAGCCGCCACGGCCAACACCGCACATTTTGCCAATAAGTCCCTGCTTGTGGTGGACGCTTTGGGCATCGGCAGCGGCGTGGCCCTTTCCGGTGAAGCCGGTGGAACCAGCACCCTTACTGTGGATTCCGGCGCAAAACTGCACATCGTGGGCGGTCAGGACGGAGAAACGCTGAACGTCACTGGCGGCTTTGGCGCTTCCACAAAGGATGCTGCCAGCTGGACAGGCAGCAACCTTACCACAAGCACCGCTCTGCTTTCCGCCACGGGCGGCACGTTTGATACGGCCACGGGCGCATACAGCGTGAGCCTTAAGGCCAATGCGGCGTCTTCATCCTTCCCCATGCTGTCGAACAGCATGGGGGCGCTGGTAGATCGCATGGTGGTTCAGACCGGGGTAAACCCCAATTCGCCCAATGCGGGCGTGCGCTTCGTATCCCGTGCCATGAGCGACAATTACATCGGCACGACAGACCGCAACAAGGCCGCTGCCACGGTTGAAGGTGCGGCCCAGATGGCAGCCGTAGGTGCCGTGCAGGGCACTACCCTGAGCGCTGCGACTGCTGCTTCCGGCGCGGTACTCAACCGCACATCTCTGGCGTTGCCGCGTACGGATATGAGCCAGGCCGTGGCCGTGCGCCAAGATACGGACGGCAGCCTCAGCCTTGATTCCGGCCTGAGTGCCGGGGACGGCCTCAAAAACGGCCTTGGGGTGTGGATCATGCCGCTTTACCAGTCCAACAGCGTCTGGGGCATGAAGGCGGAGAACTTCAAGACCGGCTACAACAGCAACCTGGGCGGCATTGCCCTGGGTGCGGATTACACCATCAACGACATGTTCCGCTTTGGTGCTGCGTTCAACGTCGGTGCCGGGTACGCCAAATCCAACGGCGATTTCAACAGCACGGATAACCGCTTCAACTTCTGGGGCGTGAGCCTTTACGGCGGTTGGGTGTACAACAACTTCGGCCTCTCAGCCGATGTGGGCTATACCGGCAACTACAGCAAGGTAGAGCAGGAGATGCCTGCCTCAATGCAGATGGGCGACCTCAAGGCCGATGTCACCAGCCATGCCTGGAATACGGGCCTCAAGGCGGAATACAAATTCAACGCCGGTGCGCTGGATATTATTCCGCATGTGGGGGTGCGCTACCTCGGGCTTGTGACTGATGGCTATGACGTGAAGAGCGGCGGCACGGTCTTTGAGGTGGACGAGAGCACACAGTCCATCTGGACATTCCCCGTAGGCGTGAACTTTGCCAAAACCTTTGAAACCGAGAGCGGCTGGCAGATCAAGCCGCAGCTTGATCTGGGCGTTATTCCGGCGGCGGGAGACGTTAAGGCCAAGAGCAAGGCTCGCATTCCCGGTGTGGACAGCCAGGCCGAAATGAAAATGCAGGTGGTGGACTACGCCACCTTTGACAGCGGCCTGGGCTTTGAACTTGGCAAGGGCGACTTTACCCTTGGGCTGAGCTATAACCTTCAGGCCTCGGAACACCGCACTGGGCATGGCGTGTTTGGCTCGCTGAGGTATGAGTTTTAGATGATAAGAGGCCTGGGAATTTCCCAGGCCTCTTATCATTACATACCACATCAGAATTTCGTTTTTATTGCTGCGCGGCATCCCAGGCGGCAAGGCCACCTTCCATATACTGCACGTTAAAGCCCTTGGCCGTCAGCGCTGCATGCACAGATTTGCTTACGGAGCCACCGCGTGCGCAATAAATAGCCACAGGCTTGTTTTTCGGTAGCTGTTCGGCCCACGCATCAACAGTTTCGGGATTATGCCACTCTGCCCCGGCAATGGTGCGCTGGTCTGCCTGATAGTCCGCCTCTCGCCGCACATCACAAACCGTTGCGGATTTGTTATCGAGCAGCGCCTGAAGCTCTTGCGGAGAAATAGTTACGCTCATGCATCCTCCATAGTTTTCCATAATTCTTTGGCAAACTGGTTAAGCTGTTGCTCAGCCATAATGAAGGCCACTGTCTACCTACACGCTTTCTATCAGCTCAACAGATTGCTGTGCCAGAAGGGGGAGCCCCTTCTGGCACAGCAAGTCACGACTACTTCTTTTTCGATTCGAGCAGTTGCAAGGTTTTTTGTGGGTTATGTGCCCCAAGTGAACCATCCATAAGAACCTTGTTCAGGTTTTCTTTAGAAATGGCAGTACCCTGCAGCGCGCGCTGCGTTTTGTTCAGCACATCTTCCCGGACTCCCACCAACTGAGCACCCTTTGCCGAGCGCTCTGCACCCGAATGACATTTGTCACAACTTGAGCGCATCTTGAAAACATCTGCTTCTTCCGGCGTCACAACGCGCATGGTGTGCGCCGAAACATCCCACGGGTCCTTGGGGGTCTTTTGCGTTGCACCAGCACGGTTCCCCATTTTGGCCATATGGCAATCTACGCATGTCACACCTTTTTGTGCGTGGACACTTCCCTCAAACATGGCTTTCTGTGCTGTGTGGCAGCCGATGCATTGCTGCTCCCGAGGAAGTTTCAAGCTCGAGGTCAAATGCTTGGTGGCATGGTCCAGATGACAGGCAGAGCAGGTTACACCGGCTGCCATATGCCCAGAACGCATGGTGTCGTGATACTGCTGACGGTTCTTTTTGGCGTCTTCGTTACCCCAGAAGTTCGCAGGCTTGGTGGAATACGTCCAGAATTCGACCTTGTCCTGAAGGTCCGTCTGCCCGGTTCTAAAGCCCAGTGGGAAGGCAAAATCCTTATCCTGCTTGCTCGTAACACGGATATGACACTGCCCGCAAAGCTGTTCCTGCTGCCATGTTCCCAATTTGGCGGGGTTCAGAATACCGCCGTCCCCCTGGGCATCAACATGCTTTGATCCCGGCCCATGACACTGTTCGCAGCCGATACCGCCTTCAATGCGTGAAAAGGCGTATTTTCCCTGTTCATCTTTTTTCGCAATAAAATTCGTGGTGTGGCAACCATTGCACTGGTAGTCCACAGTCTGTTTGCCGGGCATTTCTTCTGGCTTCTTGGGGCGTCCGTCCGCAGTTCCATCTGCAACCCACCAGAAAGGAGCAAACGCTACTTTGCGCCACTGCTTGTCATTGGCGACCCAGCGGACAGGGCTGGGGAAAATTTTATCCCCCACCTTGAGGTAGTATTGCTGTTCCCACAAAGAACCCAGAACCTCAACAACCTCATACGACTGGTTGTTGGCGGGATTGTCCATATCCAAAAGCGTGACAAAAAATTTGCCGTCTTTCGTTTCAGTTTTGATCTTGGGAGCAATTTTCACTTTGCTTTTGTCAGCGGCTTCAACCTCAACGCCTTCATAAGCAATTTCGCAATTTGCAAAATCCCCTTTTACAATGTCGGGCGTGACTGCGCGAAGCATGTTGGCATGCCCGGAGGCAGCCCATTCGGTGTATTCCTTGGAGTGACAATCACGGCAGGATTGTGATCCCACATAGGTTGCCCCTTCTACAGCCGTTACCGAAGCTGACGGTCTGATTAGCCCTACAGGAACAGCTCCCTTTCCGACGACCACTGGCTTTTCTTTTGCCTCGGCAGGCAACACCCCTCCAACCCCCAGCGCGACGAATAACAGCGCGGTAACGACAAACACGTTTCCTCTCATTTCCCCCTCCCCAATTTATTGAGCAAGTTGCCACAGAAAACCGGCCAGCCCACTTAGGCCAACCAGAGCGTGCATAGAAAGTTTGTAGCGCACCAGCGCTACAAGAGAAGCCAGTGCAACCACCACGGCAAAAGCATCAAAACCTGTGGCGGGAAAAAACGTATTCCACGCAAAAAATACGCCGATTTTGAGCACCACGCCCACCACCGCACCAGATATGCCTGTGAGCGCGGCATTGAGTTTCTTGTTGGCGGTAATGGCCTCAATGTAGGGCGCGCCCGCAAATATGAACATAAAGCTGGGCAAAAAGGTGGTGAAGGTGGTGAGCAGCCCACCCAGAATAGCCGCCGTCATGGGCGTCAGATTTCCGGGCTGGCTCCAGGCGGTTATGAAACCCACAAACTGTGTAACCATGATCAGCGGGCCGGGGGTTGTTTCTGCCAGACCAAGGCCCAGCAGCATTTCCTTTTCCGTCAGCCAGCCAAGGTTTACCGCATGCTCAATAATGTAGGCGAGCACAGCGTATGCCCCGCCAAAGGTCACAAAAGGAGCCTTGCTGAAAAATATGGATATCTGGGAAAGGATGTCATCCATGCCCCGCCATGCGAAAACAGGCAGAATAACAGCCATCCAGATCACCACAAAAATTGCCACTACCTTGAAAAGGTGAGTGAGGGGAGGCAGGTTGGTAAACGATTCCGGCTCCTCAAGCATGCATTCGTTTGTTCCCGGTTTTTTCTGACAAAAGATATCTGGCCGCAGTTTGCCAAGAATAACCCCGGCCACCCCGGCCAGTAAAACAATCACAGGAAAGGACACGCCCAAAAACTGCCCCAATACAAACGAACCACCCGCAAATGCGTACAGCGCAGGGTGCTTGAGCGATTTTTTTGAAAGCCGTATGAGCGCTTCAATAACAATGGCCACAACGGCGGCTGCGATACCATGAAAAATTCCTGCCACCATGGGAACCTGCCCCTTGGCGGCGGCCAGCCACGAAAGAAACAGCATCAGAATTACCGAGGGGAATAGAAAGCACAGCCCTGCAATGGTTCCACCCCAATAACCGTTGAGCCGCCAGCCTATGTATACCGCCAGTTGGTGTGCTTCCGGCCCCGGCAATAGCATGCAGAAATTGAGCGCCCGCAAGAACACCTTCTCACTGATCCATTCCCTGCCATCCACCAGGTTTTTGTGCATCATGGCGATCTGCCCCGCAGGGCCGCCAAAGTTGATGAACCCCAGCTTGAACCAGTAAAGGAATGCTTCCTTTAAGGACACCTCAGAAGAGCCTTGGTTATTTTCCATAGTCACTCCTTCTTTTAGATATGTGCCTGATTGAATTCCTGACCGAAGTAACCGCTTAACATAAATGGAACTGACAAACATTGTGGCAAAATTTCTCTAAAGGATTGCCCCGAGCATCTACACGATAGCTGTCAAAAGACACGATGCAATCGATTTTCGACCACTATCAAATTCTTCCTGAAACAGCCTGATGCAAGGCATAATCATCGTAGCATTTTCTTGCTCATGCGCCTGCCAGTTCAATCTCTCTTGTAGACCGAGAAAGGAACACACGTTCCGACTGCCCGTCGGAGCGGCACAATTCAGAGAACTCCACCACGGAATCTGCCTTGGACCACACGCCCACCAGGCCCTTGGGAGCGCAATCAAAGTCGTGGACGATATAGGGAGTGCCATCCACAAAGCCGGTGACCGTGTTGCCCCGCACTTCCACCGCCAGTTCCCGCCACTGTCCGCACTCCACGGGTACATGGGCACTGGCAAGTTCGCTCCGGCGTCCATCCTTGAAGGCGAAGAGAATCAGATTGTCCTCCAGGGCGTTGATCCTAAGCACCAGATATGTGCCTGCCGTGCGGACAGCGAAGGCCAGCCCTCCGGCTTGATCAATGGAGCCTGCAGCGGGCTTCACCATAAGGCTGACCCGTCCGTCCCCCATCTCCGATCCTTTGGCCACGGCGAGAGGAAAGTAGAAGTATGCTTCGACGTTATCCAGAAAACGCTGATAACGCCGCCCCGAGAGTCTGCCCATGAATGAGGTGAAACTTTTTGACAGGCCAGTGGCCCATCGAGCTCCGTCCTGCCGGGCTACCCTGGCCCCCGTATCGTCTTCAACACACTCCCAGTCGCCTACCGCCAGATGGAACTCCGGAAGTGGATTCTTCTGACGTTTGGCGAGCAGGTCATAGTCGCCCTTGAAGAACCCCTCGGCCATGGCTTCTATTTCAGCCGATCCGGTTATGGCCATGTCCAGAAGGCGGCTCACAGCCATCAGGCGGCCCAGCTGGTCGAGTGCCTCTTCTGTCTCTTTGAGTGGCGCTCCCTTCAGGGAAGCATCAAGCACATCCCCCGACGTTTCCACCGTGAAGCCCAACCGGGCCAAAACTTTGGCCAAAAAGGTCACCCGCAGACATTTTCCAGAAAACGTCCCCACACCGCCTGCGAAGCGGAGCTTGATATGGTTCTGGGATGCAGTTTCGCCGCAGAAGGCGTCGATGTTGGCGAAATGGTAGCCGAACCTGGCAGAGAGATTCATGTATTCGGCTCCAAGCAGGGCGTATGAGTCACCTCCGGGTGTTCTTCCACCAACGTCTGAAGTGGCGGAAGAAGCCATGAGGGTCATGAAGCTCCTGGCGTCGAAGGCGATTGCTCCCGACCATGTGATGCCGGGATGGGTAAATCCGCGCCAGATGGCGCACATGGGGGTGCTGCGCAGGTCTTCGGGGGTGACATCGTCGCAGGTGGTCAGAAATTCGCGCAGACCACCGCCCAGATCCACGCAATAGAGTGTCAGCGGAATCTGGGCCTTGAGGTGGACGACATTGGGCGCGTCTTCCGCGTCCTCACTCATGCCGAACATCTCCCGCATGGCCTTTTCATGAGTAAAGCGCACGATGTCATGAAGAGTTTCGCAACCTTCCGGCACAAAATTGGCGGCTTGGGGGTCGGTCAGAGTCAATGGAGAAATATGGTCCAGCGCAGCACGAAGGCGGCGGTGCATCGGGCTGTCCACAAGGGACGACCACGTTTTGGAAGCGAACAGGAGGGATTCCACCCGGCCCTGCAACACGCGTGTGCCCGAAGCATCCAAGGTCACAACCTGCCCCGGTGAGAAAACATGCGGGCATCCTGAAACCCCAAACAGGGCGGGTATTCCCATTTCACGAGCGACCGAAGCCAAGTGACTTGCAGCACCTCCCATGGCTGTAATGATACCACCAGCCCGGTCCATGAGCGCCGCCAACTCCGGGGCAGCATTTCTGGCTGCGAGTATGCACCCTTCCGGGATAGATTCTGGAATGGTGCCCTCAACGACAACAATTTCTCCGCAGGCTGCGCCAGGGCTTGCCGCTACACCGCCAGTCACAATGATCTGTAAACTCGCCCGTTCCTCCTCTGAAAGCTCTGGCTGGGCCAAAACGGTTGCATCGTCATTAGTACCAAGCGGCCTGGATTGAACCACAAACAGTTGGCCTTCGGCATCAATGCACCATTCAACGTCCTGGGGCGCTCCAAAATATTCTTCAAGGCGTAGACCCGTCTTACCCAGATCGAGTATCTGGGAGTCGGTCAGGAGTGGGCTTTCCGGACGAGCAAAAATCGCTGGTTGTTCACGCGAAAGGAGGTACACCGAAGGAAGCGCTTCGCCCGACACCAGTTTTTCACCCAAACCCTCCACCGCGTCGAGGCGCATGGAGCCTGTGCCTCTGCTTGCAGGATCAACCGTATACAGTACCCCGCTGGTCTTGCTCTGCACCATAGTCAGCACCAGAGCGGCCATGGGCACATCTGCATCGTCAAAACCGTGCCGCAGACGATAAAGAATGGCGCGAGGCGTGTACTTGCTGGCGAAGACCTGACGGCAGGCAGCCGCCAGATATTCCGGGGCAACATCGAGCACCGATTCATACTGTCCGGCAAAGCTGGCAGCGCCATCTTCACCTACCGCACTTGATCGAACCGCGAGCAAAACGCCCTGCCTGCTGGTGGCGACCAGCTGCTGCAAAGCCGTTGTCAACTCACGGGTTATTTCATCAGGAAATGAAGCTTGCAGCACAGCGTTACGGATTCGTAGCGAACGTCTTTCCAAATCTGGCAGGTCGAAGGGGGTAATGGGAGCCAACTCTTCTGCGATCCAACTGGCCAGCCCGGAACCTTGCATAAAGCGTTGAAAGGCGGCGGTGGTCAGCACAAACCCGTCTGGCGTTGGCAGGCCAACAACATTGCGGATTTGGGCAAGTTTAGAAGCTTTGCCGCCGAGCAGGGATTCCAGTTCGGCTATTTCATGTGATCGGTTAAACATGGCAGCAGGGTTTGCATGTCCAGGGCGTGCGTCGGCAGCCCAGCCCATTTGCTTATTTATTGCAGAAAGCGAAAGCACAAGCGACCCGTCCTGCACAATAGCTTTGGCCTCCAGTTTTTTCAGGGCCAACTTCAGCACTCGATCAAAAGCCTGATACAATCCCTGATGGCGTTGTTGCGACAGCTCATTCAGCGACTTGACCATGCAAAAAGTATCTTCGCCTATGCTCAGGCAAGTGCGCCTGGCCGCATCTATGGTGAAAGGCTCGCCTCCATAATACGTCTGTTCAAGAGCGGCCAGCCCGTCCAATATGGCGTCATTCTTCGAAAGCATCTCACGAAAATGCCTGTACTTCTGCGAAACCGAGTCGTCAGGGTTCGCCAACAGTTGGCAGGCATTCTTCTTTTTCAGAAAGCCGAACAAACTCATAAGTGTTCTCCCTGTTTCCCGTATTGCCCCGCCTCTTTAATTAAGCGGATTATGTATACAGAAGCACGCCTCCCGACTCTACGCAAGCCTCAAAAGGATATGCTTCAGTCTTCCCGGGGAACATTTTTCAAGAAAAGGGGAATCGCTATAATCATTGCTACTGCCAGCAAAGGGAAACTCACTTGATACCCGCCCCAGCCAATGAGCAGACCCGCGCAGATGGGGCCCGATGCGTGCCCGATATCAAAGATGGTTCCAAACGCGCCCATGGCCGAGCCAAACTGGCGATCACGGCACATATCTACCACCAGAGCGGCAGATGATGACGTTACCAGAGCCTCACCCATGCCAAACACAAGGCTGGCCGCCAGCAGGGGCAAAAATGCATGCAAAAAAGGAATTGACGCAAGCGCTCCGCCGCACAGGACCAAACCGACCACAATCAAGCCACGTCTGCCGCGTGAGTCCGACATCCTACCCAGCAGGGGCTTGCTGAGCATGGTTACAAATATCTGCGCACCCCACAGCAGCCCTGCCTGAAATTCTGACAAGCCCACCACAGTTACCGCATAGATGGGCAAAAAGGCCTCTAGCGCGCCCATACCCATATTTTGCACACCCTCAACGGCAGAGACTGTAACCAGCCGCCTGTCTGAGAGCACCTGGCCAATGCCCTGCCGAAAGCGCTGCAAGCCAGAGCCTGCCGCATGCCCGGTTTCGGGCGGTGCATCTACACCCAGTGTTTTGAGGCCAAGCAGCAGAGCCGCCATACCCGAAACAGCGCTGAGGGCAAAAACCATGCGGAACTGCCACAGCACCGGCCCGCCGCTGGCGCTCACATCAAGCACCAAGCCACCAATGGGCGCACCCAGCAGGGTTCCAATAATCCCTACCGAAGAAAACCACGAGAGCAGCTCGCCCCGGCGCGCCCCGGCAACTTCGGCCACCACGGCCATGGCCACGGGGCCGTAGATGGCGGTTGCCAAACCGTGCAGAAAACGCACAAGCATCAGCGCCCGGTACGAATCAATAAAAAAATAGGCAAAGGGCATCAGCCCGAACACTACCAACCCGGCTAGCATGGTGTGCCTTCTGCCCACCACATCTGAAAGTGCGCCAGCGGGCAGCTTGAACAATATGCCAGTAACTGTGGAAATACCCACTGCCAGTCCCACCGCCTCAGGCCCTGCCCCCAAAAAGAGAGCAAAGAGAGGCAGCACCGGATTTCTGGCCAGGGCATACGAAAAACGGGCAAGAAAACCCACGGTACACAGGTTGTTGAAATCTCGCATACATGCCTCGACTGGGTGGTATCATGAACACCACCCGTAATTATTGCCTAATGTTTGGGTGCAGAACGATCAAAGAAAATGGACTTGCCGTAAAATCCCACGGGTATGCCCATGACAACCTCGGCATCAATAAGACCCAGATGCTTTGCCGCTGCCCCCACCCGCTGCTGTATGCGGTTATCAAGATTGAGCAGGCTGGCTGTTTTGGCCGCGGACACCAGGGCTGCGCCCACGTCCATCATGCGCAGGGCGCAATAGGGGCCAGAGTAGCCCATCTCTTTTTCGACAAGCTGCCGTTTTTTCACAAATTCCGCGCAGGTGGGAAAGCCGCATGCCCCGCAGTCGTAGCCACCGCACGCGCTGTTTTTCAAACCCACCAGCAGCAGCGCCTGGCATTTTTCTATATTTGCGGCATCACGCAGCCAAAAGGCCTCGTTGGTGCTTTTGGGGGCGTAGTCCTTCATGCACTGCGCAATTTTTTGCAGGTCTTCATCACTGCAAATTACGCCAATTTCCAAAAAATCCTTGCCGCCAGCCTTGGGTGCGGTGCGGGCAGAGGCGGCCATAAGCTGAGCTACATGAATGGCTGTATCTTTCATTTTACTTTCCTGTGGATATTTGGGGTGTGTATGAGGCAAGCAGGGTGTCAAAAAAAACAAAGGCCTGCTCAATGCGGGCATGGTCATCACTATTGGCGGCTACCAGCCCGTCCAGCATGCGCCATACGCCGGGGGTTTCAACCGGGGCGGCATCCAGATCTTCAAGGTCAATAGCTTTTATAACTTCCCTCATTTTTAGAGGAATACGCGTAGTCAGGGCAAAGGCCTCGGCAATAACCTCAAAGGTGATAAGCCCACCAACATGCGTAAAGTCGGCATGAGCCATATCAAAAGAAACAATGTCTGACCCGCTGGGAACAGCATCCGCATCTTGCAGAAACCTGATGTTGGCGGCGGGATCAATGAATCGTTTGACCAGCCAAAATGATGCAAGTCTGTCCACATAGGGATTTGCGCGGGTTACCCATGTTTTTTGGCGATAACGCGCTGCCTCTACCAGCGGAATAACGGGATGCCCCTCAACCGGGGGGTGCTGCGCTTCATCAAGCATTTTTTGTAGGTTCTCTCCCTTGCCGCTCGGGAAAAAATCAATGGCCCGTACGACCTCCAGGCGTTTTTCAAGCTTGCGCAGCGCGGCAGGCCGTTCTTGCGAATCGGCTTCTGCCACCGCTGCCCGTATTTCTTCACCAAGGGCAAGATAGTCTTCGTCGCGAGCTCTGGTGAAAGCGGCAGCGATTTGCGAATCCGAAATATTCAGCAGGCTGCCGTTGGCAATAATCAGCGACTCGCCGCCCTGTTCGTCAGTTTCCTTGCCCATCCATGTTAAATGCTCCTGCGTTTGCTCGTTAGCGGGCAGCACATAGATGGAATTTTTGATCTGCACAGCGCCCAAGGCATTGAGTCTGCGCCAAATTTTGACGCGAAACCCCTGAAGTCTGGACGGAACTGAAAACGAGAAGAAGAGCCATTTTGTGTTATTCATGTATCAATTTTAGCTATAGATATATCATTGTCAATGACTAAATGCCAGACTCTCCCAGACAAAATGAATTCAATTTCCGTCAAACAGATACTTTTCATGTACTTTTGGGTAGTTAAGATGTCTTTCATCGCACATAAAAAATATATCATTTTAGTGAAGAGAAGGAAGATAGTCTCTAAAACGCCTTTCAGCACTAGTTAGCACATGAAATTCGTATAGCTTAACCCCAGGATCTTTCTCATGAACGCATATCAGTCTGAAAACATCACCGATTTGGCTAAGGCCCTGTTAAACGTACAGCGAACTGTGCAACCTGCTACAAAAGATGCTGAGAACCCCTTCACCAAGAGCTGGTACGCCAGCCTTAACAGCGTAATGGACGCATGCCGAGATGCGCTTATCGAAAACGGCATCTGGCTGTGCCAGTACCCTGTACCTGTGGAGCAGCCCAACGCCTTAGGGCTGGTTACCAAGCTGACGCATGCAGAGTCTGGCCAGTGGCAAAGTTCTTTGGCCGTAGTTCCTCTGCCCAAGGCCGACCCGCAGGGCATGGGATCGGCAATAACATACGCCCGGCGCTACGCTCTAACTGCCATGTTGGGCATGGTAACTGAAGATGACGATGGTGAAGGTGCAAAAAATGGCAAAAAAGCACCTGCACGGCCTAAATTGTCCGTAATCCCCCCTGAATCGCAAAAAACGCGTCAACGCGAAGCATCCACCACAAACAACATTTCAGCCCCCTCAAATCGCCCGTCAGCAAGCCTTGAAAATCTCCCACCGTTAGATGGCGTCACCTACCAGCAAGTTACAGCCCAGGACGGACGGCCTTGCATCATTGCCACGGGCAACACGCAGGCCAAAAAGGAATTACTGACCGGTTCGGGCTTCCGTTGGAACCCGCAGAGAAAATTGTGGTGGAAGTATGTTGATGCCGCATAATGAAAATCAAAATACCGAGAGAAAGGGCTGCCTGATGGCGGCCCTTTCGCTTTTATGGAGACTACCCCATGGAGCAGAAGGACCGCACGGAAGGATTGAGGGCGTTAATCAGACAGGGGCTGCAAGCCGTAGCCCACAACGACACACTTGCCCATTTGGGCGACCGTTCCAGATATGTGGGTATGAGCGACATCGGTCAGCACTGGGAATGCCCACGGGCTGCGCTGGCAAAAAAGGTGTTGCCCACCGCGAACAGCCTAGAGCGCCTGCTTACTTTGCAACGCGGGCACTGGTTCGAATCTGGGGTTGGGCAAGCTCTCGAATCACTGGGCCTCCATGTACTGCCCCAGCTTGAGATCACCTGGCAACATCAGGGCGTGCCCATCAAAGCTCATCTTGATTTTGTGCTGGTCTGGGGCGCACCGGTCAATGCCATACGCATTCTGGAAGTGAAAAGCACAGACAAACTGCCAGCTTCGCCGCATGATTCTCATCTTCTGCAATTGCATGGCCAAATCGGTCTTCTGACAAAAGCTTGGAACAAACCCGTCTTCAGTTACCGTGCTGAGGACGGTACGCTTCTGCATGAGAAGATGACCTTCCCTCAACTTTGCCGTGCCCAATTTAGCCTTGAGATGCCTTCAACTGCTGCTGAGGCAAGTATGGAAGCATGGTTGCTCTGCCTCTCCATGAAGGAAGTAAAGGCGTTTGGCCCCTATGGCTTCAACCAGGCCATGCTTGATACGGCCCTTGACCATGCGGCACAGCTTTGGGGCGAGCTTGCAGCATTTCGCGCCGGGCACATAACCCTGGCACAGGTGGATTGCGCTCAAGGCTTTTACCCATTGTGCTCATACTGCGAACATAACGGAGACTGCCCCAAATTTCCGCAGGGCGTGCAAATGCCCCAATGGGAACCAGCCCTGGAAAGGCTGGCTGCGCTCAAGGAGCAGCGCACCGCTTTAGATAGCGAAATAAAAGAGATGGAAACTGTGCTCAAGCTTGTTCACCGCCAGGCTGGCACACGGGATTGGGTAGACACGGGAAACTACCGCTTTCGCATGTCAGTGGCAGCAGGCCGCACCACTTTGGACAAGGATGCTCTGCGGGAGGAGTTGACCGAGATTTTTCATGCGGAGCATCTGGGCGACACCGACGTGGATACCTTGCTGGCCCGCTGTGAGCGTACGGGCTCACCTTTTGAAAAATTGAGCATTTCGCCCATAAACTGAACTTCGGGAGATCTACATGGGATATTATTCTGACGTGGCCCTGTGCCTGACAAAAAATGGCATGAATCGGTTAAAAACAGCTCTTGCAGAGGCAGAAAAGAACAATCCCGACAACTTTGCAGCAATCAAAATGCTCATCGGTGGCAAACCCAACAAAATCGATGAAGGCTCAGGCTCCGTTGTCTTTCTGTGGGAAGGGGAAAAGTGGTATGATGATTTTGATGAAATCGCCTTTGTTGGCAAGTTCATGGACAATTTGCCCCACGAAGACTTCCTGTTCATCCGTATTGGCGAAGATTATGACGACATTGAAACTCGCGGTAGTTATCAGGGCAATCCGCAACGGGTGCGAATTGCCCGGGAAATTGCAGCGGACTGAGTCTTATTGACTGATGTCAAATTTGATGCCATAAAAGATATCGAATTTATCCAACTTGGAGGATTTCATGGATTCCATACACTCCAATATCACCGTTAGCGTCACAGAACTCAAACGGAACTTTGCGAATGTCCTGGCAACTGCCAAGGATGCGCCGGTGGCAGTTTTGAACCATAACAAGCCAGAAGCCTACCTTTTGTCCGCAAAGCACTACGAAGAAATCCTCGGAATTCTCGAAGATCTTGAAGACAGAAAGATTGTTGAAAAACGCGAAGATGGCCCTTTTGTCAAGGTAACGCTTGATGAGCTATAGTCTACAGTTTCATGAGCTAGCACTGAAAGAATGGAAAAAGCTTGATGCCAGCATCAGAGAACAGTTTAAAAAGAAACTTGTAGAACGTTTACAACAGCCGAGAGTTCCCTCATCTGCCCTGTCTGGCATGCGTGATTGCTACAAGATCAAATTGCGCTCCATTGGGTATCGCCTGGTGTACAAGGTGAATGATGACATTCTCTTTGTAACGGTCATCTCCATTGGCAAGCGTGAACGCCTTGAGGCATATCGACAAGCCCTACGACGTATGCCCTCTGACGAATAGTGCCATAAGGAGAACACTGCTTCCTGATAGGCAAATTGTCAGCAGTGCAACGGAGACATTATGCCACTTGCCCTTGAAGAGCTGGTTGCAACTGCCATTGAAAATCAGCATGTTATTCTTGAATTTGAGCTTAAAAAAGGCATTCCACTGAACTATCTGGATGAAAAAGGGCAATACACCCTGCGTTATCCTGATGGTCATACGGAAACCGTCTCGGTGTCTGAGGGCGCAGAAGTTCACCTGCCAGACAATTCCCTATAATTACACAAAAAACCATCCTAGCCAGACTGATACCATATTTCGAAGAGCCCGGTTCCCTTAAAAGGAGCCGGGCTTTTTCTGCATCTAAGGAGCAGCAATTATGAATACAAATTTGATCGAAGGACTTAGTAACCTGCAACCCACCGACCTTGATGCCGGGCAGGTTTTCAGCGGCAAGCCCTCCGGCACCACGGTCAAAGGATACGCCGTTCCTTCGGCCTACACCCCGGTCATTGACCACGACTATATCTTCCATGAGTCAAGCCGCGATGTTGTGGTCTGGTTTCTCAACGCACAGGAACCGTTGTACGTATTCGGCCCTACTGGCTGTGGTAAAACAACATGCATCAAGCAGCTGGCAGCCAGGCTTAACTACCCCGTCTTTGAGGTTACTGGGCACGGGCGGCTGGAGTTTGCCGACCTGGTTGGTCACCTGACAGTAAAAAATGGCAGCATGACCTTCGAGTACGGCCCGCTTGCGCTTGCCATGCGTTACGGGGCGATAATCTTGCTGAACGAAATTGATCTGACATCCCCTGAAATTGCAGCAGGCCTGAACAGCGTGCTGGACGGCTCCCCCCTGTGCATTGCGGAAAACGGCGGCGAACTGATTGTGCCACATCCCATGTTCCGTCTGGTTGCCACGGCCAATACCAATGGGGGTGGCGATGACACCGGCCTCTACCAGGGCACCCAGCGGCAAAATCTCGCATGGCTGGACCGCTTCACTATCTGCGAGGTGGACTATCCATCTGCTGATGTGGAAAAGAGCCTACTTGCCCGGCGCTTCCCATCGCTGCCCGAGTCGCTGTGCACTACCATGGTGGACTATGCCAATGAGGTCCGCAAGCTGTTCATGGGCGAGGATCCCACCAGCAATCTTACTAACGCCATCGAAGTAACATTCTCCACGCGCAGTTTGCTGCGCTGGGGAGATCTGACCGTTCGCTTTCAGCCGCTGGCCCATCAGGGCGTACAGCCTGTAACCTACGCCCTCGACCGGGCTCTGGCCTTCCGTGCTAGCCGTGAAACCCGCGCAATGTTGCACGAGCTGGCTCAGCGCATGTTCCCACAACTGGTGGAAGTTGAATCCCCCCAAACCGTAACGGCAGAAATTGAAATCCTGCAAGGCGAGCAAGCCCTACGCTTCATGCGCGGCCATCTGCACCACACACCCACGGTGGGCAAGCCCCTCGTTCATCTTCAGGTAATTCACAACCTTTCCGGCAAAAAGCAGGACGGCAAGTTCTGGATCGGCGAGGCTAGCCCTGTGGGCCTCACGCTAAAGTGGGGCAAGCCGGACACTGTCGGGCAACAACACTTTATCTCCGCTGAAAATTGTGCTGGCAACAATTCCGTGTTTGAACTTGAAGCTCGCGCGACAAAAAAGATCACGCAAGGCTACGCCCTCAACCTTGCAAAAAGCTCTTTCTAGGAGGCTATAATGACACAACTTGTTTCTGACATCCGCATTTTGGACAACTTGCTGGCCCTAAACCTCAACGTCAGCCTGTGGTCAGCTCGACGCAAAATGAGCCAAGAAGACTTGGGCGGCGCAGAACTGCCCCCTGAAGATCTGGCATCTTTGGGCTCCAAGCGCATTGCCGACCCGGAAAACCTCAAAGTGTTCGGCACGCTCAAGGCTCGCGCCTTCAACTACCTTGACCGGCACGGGGTACGGTTCATGTCCGGCTGGGCCATACCTGAAGAAAGGGCTGGCGAGATCGTGCAGGAGCTGCTTAACATCCGCACCGAATTTCAGAAAGAAAAGAAGGCATTTCTGGCGAACTATGACCAAAATGTACAAGCATGGATTGAGAAGCACCATCAGTGGGGCGAAATTATTCGCAACTCCCTTGTGGGGCCTGACTATGTACGCGCCCGCATGGATTTTCGCTGGCAGTTGTATAAGGTGGCCCCGCTTGAACAGCACACAGACAACACCGCTGTGCTGGAAGCCGGTCTGGCGGAAGAGGTGCAAGGCCTCGGCGGCACCCTGTTTGATGAGGTGGCCAAGTCGGCTGACGATATATGGCGCAGGGTTTATCACGGCAAGACGGAGGTAACCCACAAGGCGCTCTCGCCGCTGCGTACCCTGCATGCCAAGCTCACGGGCTTGTCATTTGTAGAGCCGCATGTGGCCCCGGTGGCTGACATCGTGCAGTCTGCACTGTTGCGCATGCCCAAGAAGGGCAACATCACCGGTACAGATCTGCTGCTGTTGCAGGGGCTGGTTTGTCTGCTCAAAGACAGTACGGCTCTTGTGGGCCACGCCCAGAAAGTTATTGAGGGCTACGGCCCGGCCTTTGTGCTGGATGCCCTGCTGGCTGGGCGGGGCGTTAGGGCCGTCAGCGTAATGCCATGGAACTGTCCTGCGGCGGTTTCGCCAAAAGCCGCCGCAGGACGCAACAGAAATTATACGGCGAGCAACGTAATTTCCTCCCAAGCGTGCAGGCGGTGCCCCATGGTTTTTGAAGAATTGCCCAGTTTGTTCCGTATCGAAGTGCCCTTGCCGGGCAATCCCCTCAAACAGCTCAACGCCTATCTGATCAAGGGCGATGATCGACATCTGCTTGTGGACAATGGCTTCAACATGGCCGAGTGCGAACACGCCCTGCGCAGTGCGTTGCAAGAGCTGGATGCCCCGTTGGAAAAACTGGATTTTTTCCTCACTCATCTGCACAGCGACCACAACGGCCTCACCTCGGTGCTGCGCACGCCTGAAGCCCGGATTTTTTGCAGCGCCGAAGACGGCAACCACATTAACAGGTTTATTGAGGACGATGCCGCCTGGACAAACATGATGCGCGGGCTGGAGAAGCACGGCTTTTCTGGCAGCGCGCTTGAAGAACTGCTGCAATCGCACCCAGGAAAAATCTATGCCTCGCCAGAACCTTTGCCCTTCACCCCGGTCAATGATGGGCAGGTGATCGCATACGGCGGCTACACATTTACGGTTATTGCCGTGCCGGGGCATAACGGATGCGATTTCAACCAGCCTTAGTCGCAACGCTGATAAAAGCGTTGCCCCGCCTACAAGCGCTGCGCATTTTTGCGATGCGGCTGAGCGCACTTTTTTGCGCCCTATTTTTGCTGGTTGCGGGAGCCGCTTTTTCGCCAGTGCATGCAAACGGCGACAGCGCGGCACAGCGTGGCGTGCAGGGCGGGGCAGAGCACAAGGCCGTGCTTCTGCTTTCTGGCGCCCAATACGGGTTGCCAGTTTCGGACACGCTCACCACCTCTGCCGTGGATGCTCTGAGAGACAAAGGCCTCAGTTTCAGCCATGTTTATGTAGAGATGCTCGACCTTGTGCGCAACAACACCCCGCAGTGGCGCACAATGCTTGCCGAACTTTTGCGGCACAAAATTTCCCAGGCAGATATCGGGCTGGTGATTACCCAAAATCAGGCCGCTCTGGAGTTTATTGCTCAAGAGGGGCACAGCATAGTGCCTGCTGATGTTCCGGTGCTTGCCACACTTGTTTCCAACCCCGCCATTGCGTGGCAGGGGCCCGCCAGGCCAGTTCTGAGTATTATCAGCCGCTGGGATACCCCCGGAACAATCCATTACGGCATGGAACTTTTTCCGCGTACAAAGCGGCTGGTCGTCATTGGTGGTGCTGGCAGCGCACAGGCAGCCTTTTATGAGCAGTCCTCTGCCGCTGCTGCATCCCTGGCAAAAAATATTGAGATTGAAGACACCTCTGCCCTGCCATACGAAGAGATGCTTTTGCGCGTGGCAACCCTGCCCGCAGACTCGCTTGTTCTGCTGGGAACCTACTTTGCGGACATAACAGGCCGCAATTTTGTTCCGGCTGATGTTGCGGCCGAAATTGCCAAAAAGGCCAGTGCACCGGTGTTGGCCCTGTATGATGCCCACGTTCGCCAGGGGCTTGTTGGTGGTTCTGTGGTAATCACCGCAGCGGTAGGCAGGCAACTTGGGATGGTTGGGTTTGAGATTTTGTCCGGCAAGCGCACACTTGGCAAAGACAATGCCGATGCTCTTGTAGCGCCGCAGCCCCTGTTTGACTGGGCGCAATTACGACGCTGGGGGGCCAACCCGGCAAAGCTGCCCACCAACACCATTTTTATAAATCGTCCGCGAACACTCTGGAGCGACTACCGTAGTTCGGTAATTATTGCCCTGGTGGCCATTGTTGTTTTGTCAGCCCTTTCCATTGCTCTGGCAATGCAGAACCGCAGGCGCAAGCTGGCAGAGCTGGCCACCGCAGCCCTGAATGACCAGCTGGAAGAACTGGTGGCCACGCGCACGGCAGAGTTGCAGACCATATTTGATTGCGCCAGCTCTGGCATTGCCCTGATAGCCGACCGCATGTTTGTTCGCGGTAACCGCAGAATGCACGAGATATTTGGCTGGCCGCAGGGCGAGATGATCGGCAAATCGGTTGAAATATGGTATGTAGACAGAAATGCCTACATAGAAGCGGGCAAAATTCCTTATGACATGATATGGGCTGGCGAAATCCACTGCCGTGAAGAAGAACTGGTGCGCCGTGACGGCAGCCGTGTTTGGGTGCGCATGACTGGCACAGCGGTTGACCCGCACGACCGTTCCAAAGGGGTTGTGTCCGTTATCGACGACATTACAAACGAGCGAAAGGCCATGGCCGAGATGAACATGGCCCGCGCCCAGGCAGAAGCAGCAAACGCCGCCAAAAGCTCGTTTGTGACCAACATGAGCCACGAGATACGCACGCCCCTCAATGCCATAATCGGGCTTGCCCATCTTTTGAGAAAAAGAGCGCACGACAATGACACCGTAGAAAAGCTGGATCGGGTTCAGACCTCTGGCAGGCATTTGCTGCGCCTGATCAATGACATTCTGGATTTCTCAAAGATCGAGGCTGGCAAGCTGATTATTGTCAACGAGCCCATGGACGCGAGGACCGTTGCCGACAATGTGCTGTCAATAATGGCCGAGGGCGCCTCTGCCAAGGGCTTACAGCTGCGGGCAGAGTCTGACACTTTGCCTTGCGCAATCAGTGGGGACAGCATGCGGGTGACGCAGGCCCTGCTCAATCTGGTGGGCAATGCCATCAAGTTTACGCCATCGGGCAGCGTTACAATCCGTACCCATAAGGAAGAGGAAACTGATTCGCAGATCAGGCTTCTTTTTGAGGTGGTTGATACAGGTATTGGCATCGCAGAGGAAAAACTGCCCGGCTTGTTCGCGCCCTTTGAACAGGTTGACGCGTTAATGTCAAAGCGTTTTGGTGGCACAGGGCTGGGGCTGGCCATTACCCAAAAGCTGGCACAGCTGATGGGGGGACATGCCGGGGCCAGCAGCACCCTGGGGCAGGGCAGCACTTTTTGGTTTACGGCAGTTTTTGACAAGGTTGAAGACAGCAGTCTTGTGCGGGTAAGGGAGCAGATTAAAAATGCCTGCCAGGAGATTGTGGCGGGTTTTTCTGGCAGCCGTATTTTGCTGGTTGAAGATAATGAAATCAATATGATGGTTGCCACCGAAACCCTGGCAGAAGCGCGCCTTGAGATAGACGTTGCACGCGATGGGCTGGAGGCTCTTGCCGCCGTAGGGGCCGCGCGGCCCGGAAAATACGCAATGATCTTGATGGATATGCAGATGCCCAACATGGACGGCCTGGAGGCAACCCGCGAGATCAGAAAGCTGCCCCTTGCACGTGATCTGCCCATCATTGCCATGACCGCCAATGCTTTTAATGAAGACCGCGCGCGCTGCTTTGCGGCGGGCATGGATGATTTTATTGCCAAGCCGGTTGACCCGGAGCAGATGTTTACAACCATTCTGCTCTGGCTGCGCAGGGGCAGCTTTGCGGGCAACACGCGGAAAAGGTAAGCCTGTGGGGAAACCTGCGTGGGGCAGACCTTGCCTGTAGCTCGGCAGGGTGCAGTAAACCATATATTTGCCTGTGTTGTGGCAGCTTACAGCCCGTGATGCTGCCCGTGATGTCGCCCGTGATGCTGCCCGTGATGCTGTTTGAAAAATCATGTTCGTGTGCGCTGGCAATACGCCACCGTCAAATATGGAGGTTTGCGTGCTCAGAAGGAATCTGTTTTTCAGCGTCTTGGTTGGTCTGGCCGTTTTTGCGGCAGGCTTTTGGGCCGGAGGCAAAACCTATGGTCAGGCTGGCCCGGGTTTTGCCCTTGCTGCCACACCTCCCGTGGTGGGCGTGAGCAAAACGGTATTGTTTGAGGCCACTCATTCGTGGGATGGCACAGAATACGGCGCGTACCCGGCTGGCAATGCAGACATCAAGATTGTAAAAATCGTTATTCCCCCCAATACCAAACTTGCCAGCCATACCCACCCCATGCCCAACATCGCCTATGTACACAGTGGAAGCCTGACGGTAAAAAGCGAAACAGACAATCAGGAACGGCACCTCAAACAGGGCGACTTTTTGGCAGAAATGGTCAACAAACCGCACTACGGTTACACTGGCAGCGAAGGGGTTGAACTTTTTTTGGTTTATTGTGGCGTAACCGGGCAGAATCTGGCTATTAACACGCCCTAGTTGGCGCGGCTTTTTTTGCCGATGCCCAAAATGCAGGCCGCCCCCGGGTGCCATCCAGCAGCAGGCTGGGCGGCCACTCGGGGGCGGAATGCATTGGTTTGCCGGGTGCAGCGCTATTTTTTTCTCATGCCTGCCACAACATGTTGCAGCTTGTCTGCCAGACCGCGCAATTCGTCTACGCTGCGCGCAGCCTCTGTCATGCCCTCTGCTGTTGTGGTGGCAATGCTGTTGATATCCCTCACTGCGGCATCCACACGCGAGGATGTGCTGATCTGCAATTCAACCGCCTGGCCAATGCTGCGCACCCGGCCAATGGTTTCCTGCACCATGGAAACAATTTTTCCCAGAGCATCGCCAGAGTTTTGGGCCAGGGCGGTTGTTTCTTCAATGGTGCTGGCTGCCGTATCCATCTGCAACACGTTGTTGCGGGTTCCCACCTGAATATTGGTAACCACTTCTTCAACTTCGTGCGTGGCGCCCATGGTTTTTTCTGCCAGTTTGCGCACCTCGTCGGCCACCACGGCAAAACCGCGCCCGGCATCGCCCGCGCGGGCTGCTTCAATGGCGGCATTGAGCGCCAGCAGATTGGTTTGGTCTGCAATGTCTGAAATAACATTCATAACGTTGCCAATGCTTTCTGCACGTCGGCCCAGCTCGCTCATGCTGTCCTTGAGGCTTATGGCCTGAACCCGCACCGACTCTACCGAGGTTACCACCTGACTTACCGATGTCTGCCCCTGGGCGGCCTGTATGCCGGCGTTGTTGGCCTCGGCAGCTGCACCGTCGGCGCTTTCTGAAGCGCCGCGAATGCTCTCGCCCATTTCGGACATGGCGCGCACGGTTGCCTCTGCATGTTCTTTTTGCTCATCAGCGCCTTTTTCGGCTAGGTGGATGATGTCTGCCAGGCGTTGCGAGCAGTCGAGCAGGGCATTTATAATGCCCTCGGCGGCCTTGGCTGCCTCAAGCACTGAATTGTTTTGTTCAAGAATTCGCACTTCTTTCTCGCGCAGGTCTGTCATGTCGGTGTAGAGGCAAAGGCCGCCCACCAGTTCCTTGGTAATTTCGTTAAAAAGGGGCGAGGCGGCAATGAGCACATGGCGTTTTGCACCCTTTCTGGCCACCATGTCCCGCTCAATCTGAATGGGCTTGAGCGTTTCCATGGCATCTGAAATAACCGTTTTACGGCCTTTTTCGCCGTAAAAAAACAGGCTGACGTCCATGTCCTTTGCTTCGTCCGGGCCCACATCGGTTTGAAGCAGATCGGTGAGGGCCTTGTTTGTGCGTCGCACCTTGCTGTCTACAGTTACAACCAGAAAGGGCGTGGCGATTGCGCTCAGGGTTCCCCTTGTATACCCAAGCGAGTCATTCATTTTGGAAGACATGAGGCTCAGGGCATCAACCACATCCTTGAGCTCTCCAGAGTATTCGCCTTCAATCTGTCCCTCAAAGTTGCCCTTGGCCTGGGCCTGGGCAAATATTTTAATGTTCTTCAGTGGAGCAAGTATCATGTGCGCCACCTTGAGCAAAAGGCAGGCAATGCTTATGGAAATGAACAGCGCAATGCCAATGCCCATAACCATGGATTTGTCTACGCCTGCCTGAAAGTCGGCATAAATTTTTTTGGACTTTGTACTCTGGGCTTCAATGTTCTTTAATAGTGCATCTTTAAGGGCACGCCATTTTTGTGTTTCCTTGGTGGTCAGCAGATCTGTGGCGGCTTGGATGTTGCCCCCCTGCGCAAGGTTGATCACCTCAAGTTTCAGAGGGTGCGCCTCTGCCCACAGGGCGGCAATTTTATTGAGGTCTTCTGCAAGGGCTGGCGGGGCAAGCTGAAGGGCTGCCTTGTTGGCCGCCTGAAATTTGTTGTGGGCAGCGGTAAAGTTGTTTTGGGCCGTACCATCACCGGGGCTCAGCACTATGTTGCGCATGGCCTGCTCGGTTTGAAGCCCCTGGGCGTACATTTCCTGCATCTGGGCGAGCAGGGCTTCTTCCTGATTGACGATAGTATTTATCGACTGCCCTATGTGGCGAAATTCGGTAAAGAAAAGCAAAAATATGGTGGCAAATGCGGCAACAGTTGCGCACCCCAGGGCGATCAGCAAGGTCTTGATCGTCAACCGCTTCATGAAGCCTCCGGCGTGATTGTCTTGTGGGCGACCAGATTAAAAAATATGATGTGATTTTATTAACAATCGGCATTAACTCAATATTCGATAGGGGGGTGGGACGTCAATTGGGAATAAATCTTAAATTGTAGTGTGTGAGTATGAATATCTGCGCATAAACCCGTACTTGGTGAGAGGACAATATAGCAAAAAGAGGCGGAAATTTTTTCCGCCTCCAATGCTTGTAGTTGCTACGCAACTCAAGATAGCTCTATTATATTGTTCACGTGTGATGTTTTATTGGTGCGCCATGATTGAATCATTATATGGCGCAAAACTATTTTTTTGTGCCAAAGCACCATTACTGAGAAACAAATTTTTCGGTGATCTGTTTTGCTCCTGTGCGCAATCTGGTGATAAGCGATTGCAGAACCTGGCTTTGCTGTGCCAGATCCACCAGGGCAGTTGATATCTCCTGAAGTGCCGCCGAGGTCTCTGTAGAATTTTGATCGGCCATGGAAATGGACTTGGTAATCTCGGCAGATGCCTGTGTCTGCTCGTCCACAGCACGGGCAATTGCCTGAATCTGCGAGGCCATATCATTAACGTGCGCTGTGATCTGGCTGATGGCCTCACCTGTGCCCTCTGCCATTCCATTAACCTTTGAAATGGCTTCAACGGCCATATCCACACTGTTTACATTGTTGCGTGTTCCTTGCTGGACAGATTGAATAGCATTGCCAACTTCCGTAACAGCCAGCATGGTTTTTTCTGCGAGCTTGCGAACTTCGTCTGCAACTACGGCAAACCCTCTGCCTGCATCGCCAGCTCTGGCCGCTTCAATTGCCGCGTTAAGCGCCAACAGGTTTGTCTGGTCGGCGATATCGTTGATGACATTCATGATCTTGCCGATATCTTCAGCTCTTTGTCCCAGCTCGCTCATGCCAAATTTGAGGTCATTGGCCATGGTCTGCACAGATTTTATGGCTTCAACCATTACTTTGACCGCATGCAATTCTTTCTGCGCATTGGCTTGGACAACTTCAGAGGACGATGACGCCTGGGCCGCATTGGTGGAAACTTCCAGAACTGAGGAATTCATTTGTTCCATGGCGGCGGCAACGGTATTCATGTTATTGGCCTGGGTTGAAGCAAAATTACTGGATTGCTCAACCTGGGCAGAAATCTCCTGTGATGCAGAAATCACAGTTGTTACCACGCCTTCGAGCATATTTGCTGCTTCAACCATGCCTTGCGCCCGCGACTTGAGAACATCGTCGCGTGCATCCGATGCCTCCTGGGCGTGCTGCTCTGCACGGGCTTCTGCCGCTTCTGCCTCGGCGGTTTTTTGCTCTGAAAACAAAATCTTTTCTTTCAGCCGCACAACCATGGCCGTTAAAGCCCGCTCTAGTGCCTGCAACTCTGCCTTGAAAGTTCCGTGCGGCTGTGTGTCCAGCTCGCCCTCTGATACCTCGCGGGCAAAAATTTGCAGCCGCATCAGCGGGGTAACCAGGCTGTTGCGCATGATGACCCACACAGCGCCGATAATAAGCACCAGCACCACAAACGTAGCCAGGCCAATGGCAAGGGCGGCCTTCTTGGTTTTGGATACAGCATCATCCAGAGAGTAGATGATCTCAAATGCTCCGTGGATTTCGCCTACCTTCCAGCCTTCCTTGATGCCGCCAATGGGATCGGGGGATCCCTTGGGATCGCCGTGGCAGTAGAGGCATTCGGCAGTAAGGGCGATGGGCTTGAAGTAGTGGATTGCACCGGGCTGGCGCACCACAAGTTCTGAGAGGCCCTTTGAGCTGATTTGATCAAGGGCGGCCCTTTCAAGGGCGTTGGGTTCATTTTCTGGATTGCGGGGAGAATATTTGGGAACGCGAAAACCATACCCAAGTTTGCTGGCATTTTGGCGCGCCATCTATATGGCAGTGATGATCGGTACGGCCTCAACAAGCTTGTCACGCGGGATTTCTTCTAGTGGCTTGATAACCCCGTTGAACTTCTGGGCCATCTCGTTGCGGGCCGATTCTGCCATGCTCACAATGCCTTGGGCGGAATGAATGACGGCATGTTCTTCTGATGTCCAGATACTTTGCACGGCGTATACAAAGATGGTGATCGCAAGCAGGGTTGGCCCGATAATGGAGAGGAGCAGAACTTTGGACTTGATACTCATGGTATGCCTCACCGTGAAGATTTTAGGTGATGTGTGAGTATTGCAAATTTTTTCACATATGTTTTAAATGTAATAAAAAAATAGGTTTTTTTAAAATAGGCATGTAACGTGCTTTTTACATGAGTAGGTAAATATTTGTAGTGTATTAAAAAATTAATAAATAGTATAATTTGAAAAATAGTTTTATTTTATAGATGATTTTCTGTATATGCGAATTTACGGCTGTGTGTCAAAGAACTTTACTCCTATTTGGCAGTATTGTTACGTGTTTTGTATAGTGTGAATGCTAACTATCATTGATTAAAGCAAAAAAAATATTTTTTGAAGCTTTAGTGGTTGTTGGGAAGAGGTGAAAGTGTGACGTGAAAAAGCATTTGAGAAAAGTAGCAAGTATAGCTGGTTGTCTGCGGCTGAGGAAAAAGGATTAATCCAGCGGCTGCGCGGGAGATGGCTTGTGCCCCTGGTGGGGAGGTGCTAGTGATAATGCATAGCATAACTCCAGCAAGGGGGACGTAACATGGCCCAGAATACGCGAGTTGATGACTACACCACATGCGCTGCTTGTGAAGGCAGTGGAAAAAACAACGATGGATCTAACTGTTTTGAGTGCAGCGGTACTGGTAAAAAGCTGCAATCCTGCACGATTCCCGAAGGCCCGGAACATGAGGGCGTTTGCGACTGAGCGGAGAGGGCAGTTCGTTGAATAAATACGCAGCCGCAGTGTGGCCCCACTGGGCCAGCTGGCAGGCGAAACATAAGGCTGGCATTTTGCCCTTGGGGGAAAATGTCGGTCTTGTGTTTGGATGGGCCGAATTGATCGGTCTGCACGCGGTGGTCGCCCGGTGATACCCCAACAAAAAAAGCCCTCGCGGTTATTCACCGTGAGGGCTTGATTTCTGTGGAGCCAGCTAAGAGACTTGAACTCTTGACCTGCTGATTACGAATCAGCTGCTCTACCAACTGAGCTAAGCTGGCAACCGAGATCAATTGCCTGAAAAACAGGCGGTTGTCAAGCGAATAGAATCAGATGCACTAAACGCATTCAACCACAAGGGGAATGACGTGCAGTTCCCGGTTTACCTCCTCGGTATGGCCGAGCTTCCACTTGGTGGATTCTGCGGGCCAGCCAAGGTGCGCGGCCACTTCACGGGCAACGCCCGCCACGTTAAGAATGGGGTGACGCTGAAAAACCTGGGGCAGGCCATAGGTGAGGTTGCAGGCCAGGCATTTGCCGGGGCGCTGACGCAGTTCAAAGGCCAGCTTGGCCTTTTGCGCCTCTACGCCACGGCAGACAAGCCCAATGTCGTAAGCGCCTTCTTCCGCACCGCCGAAAAGCGCGTCAAAAAATTCGTCTGCGCGTCCAGCGGGAAAAATCTTGTCCAGAAAGCTTTGATCCAGGTCTTGCATGGTCATAAACATCCTCTGTCTGCATGAGCGGTGTTTGAGCAAATGGCCATCAGGCCACAAGTGCGCGCAGAGTTTCGCTTTCTATGCGTATGTCTTCAGCGGGCAGACGCAAGAACGAAAAGTGCGGCAAAAGTTCCGCAGGGCTGGCGGCTTGACCACCAGGGTTACACCCTGCCAGTGATCCCAAAAAGCCGGTTATGCGGCGCGGATCTGCGCCTGTTTGACGCAGGCTGCGCAACGTCAGGCTTTGATGCCTCTTGGCGAGCCGCTGCCCTTCGGCATCCAGCAGCAGCGGTACATGCGCATAAGCGGGAGCACCATAGCCCAGGAGCTTTAGAAGAGCAATCTGTCGGGGCGTGGAAATGAGAATGTCGCGCCCGCGCACAACCTGATTTATTCCCATGAGCGCATCATCCACTGCCACAGCAAGCTGATAGGCCACCACGCCATCAGAACGGCGCAAGGCAAAGTCGCCCCCACAGTCTGCCAGGGTGTGCGTTTGCTCCCCAAGCACGGTGTCAACAAAACTGATGGGCCCCTCTGGGCAGCGCAGGCGCAGGCAAGGGCGGCGGCCAGCAGCCGTGTGCGCCTGCTGTTGGGCAAGCGACAGGCTGCGACAGGTCCCCGGATAGGGCGCGCCTGCATCATCCACGTGCGGTGCGCCTGCCATGCTGCGCAGTTCCTTGCGGGTACAAAAACACGGATAGGTCAGGCCCGCGCGCTCAAGCTGCGCAATGGCTGCCGCATAGTGAGCACCCCTGCGGCTTTGCTCAAAAGGCCCAAGGGCTTTGCCCGCCGCTGGTTCTGGTTTGTCAGGGCCAAAATCCCAGTCCAGGCCAAGCCATGTGAGGTCTTCAATAAGGGCAGTTGTATATTCTGTGCGCGACCTCTGGGGGTCAATATCTTCAATGCGCAGTACAACCTGCCCGGCAGCGCTGCGCGCCGCGAGCCAGGCCAGCAAAAACGCCCAGGCATTGCCAAGGTGCGCGTAGCCGGTGGGGCTGGGAGCCAGCCTGCCGCGAATAGCCAACGCGGCGCTCATGTGCCTATTTTTTGTTCCAGGGCATGGCCGCAAGCAGCAGGCCAAGGCCACAAAAGCCCGTAACGCCTGCAAATATCAGCCCTGCACCCACAAAGGCCGAAAGCCAGAGCATGGAGGGCCACACAAAAGAGCCCAGCACGCCAGCCAGCACCAAGCCGCCAGCTCCGATCTGTATCTGGCGAAAGATGGGCAGCGGTTGCTGCGTGGTTTCTACCGGCAGCCCCTGCTTGGCCCAGGCACTCACGCCGCCTTCCATCTGCCATGCAGGGCCAGCGGCCAGCTTTTGCAACAGGTCGCTGTTTTTGGTAGTGCGGTTGCCGGAATTGCAGGTAAAGATGATGGGAAGTTCCGCCGTGGCGGGCGACAGGTTCATCCACGAAATAACCGAAAGCGGGGCAGCTTCTGCGCCAGCAATGCGCACGGCGGCAAGTTCATCCGCCTCGCGCACGTCGACAAGGCGCGCCTTGTTTTCCCGCAGCATGTTTTGTGCCTCTGCGGGAGAGATATTGGGAAGCATCAGTATGTCCTACGAATTGTTATCCCGTTTTTTCTCGGGAGCTTTTTTGGCTTTAGCGTTGTCAGACTTTGAGGCGACCTTATCGGAATCCGATTTTTCCTTCTTGGACGAGTCCTTGGACGCGCTGGACTTGGAGGCCCCGGATTTGCTGTCGCTCTTGGCAGCTTCCGACTTGTGGCTTTCGCTCTTGCGCGTTTCAGATTTTGCCGGTTCCGACTTGCGGCTGTCGCTCTTGTGTTCCGACTTGGCGGCTTCCTGCTTGGATGAGCCGGACTTGGAGGAGCTGGCGCTGCTCTTTTTGTCGGACTTGTCTTCCTTGGCCGAAGATTTTGCCGAAGATTTTGCCGAAGATTTTGCAGAGGATTTGTCCGACTTGTCGGCCTTTTCCACTTCAATCTTGCGGTTGGAGCCGTTCTTTTTGTCCAGGCTGGCCACTTCTACAAATTTGTCGCGCGATTTCGAGCGATCTTTGTCCTTGGAGTTTTTGTCTTTATCCTTGCCACGGTTTTTGCCGTGGTCGTCATTGGCGGCCACGCTGTGCGAAGATTTGTGGCTGCGGTAAATATCGCGCACGGCCTTTTCTTCGGCGTAGTCGTTGAGGCGTGTTTCCGCTTCGGCAACAAGGTTTTCCGTACCGTCCATCTTTACGCGGCGGGCTCCGAGAAACGTGCCTTTAAAGTAGGGGTCATCAAGAGAATTGACGCGCACGGTGGTGCGGCGGTGCGGGCTGTGGATAAACTTGCCATCGCCCACATATATGCCGGTGTGATAGCCCCGGCGGGGATGCCTGAAGGCGACGATGTCGCCAACCTGCATTTCTTCGACATTATTGATGCGTTTGCCCACCACAGACTGCTCGCGGGCGGTGCGGGGCAGATTTACGCCCACGCTTTTGTATGCCCAGCAGACAAAGCCGGAGCAGTCAAACCCGCCGGGAGACATGCCCCCCGGCACATATGGAGTGCCGATTGCAGACCTGGCCTTGCGCAAAAGCTGCTGGCTGCCCTGCTGTTCGTTGTTGTCAAACGCTGCTTCGTATGAGCGGCGGAAGCGTTGTTCTGCCTGAGTGCTGTATGGATCGGTTTTATAGCTGGTTTTTTGGGCGCAGCCAAAAGCCATTGAACAAACAAGAGCCAGCACACACAGTTTCAGATATTTACCCATCGGCGCTCCGTGTGGGTTGCGCCGCAGCAAAGGCCACGGCGGGTCACGCAAAAAAACGGGAGCAAACCCGCTTGTCTGTAGTTGGTCAGGCCTTGATGTCTAAAAGTGTACCCAGCATGGAATCACTGGTGCGAACAACCTGGGCGTTAGCCTCATAGGCGTGCTGGGTAGTGATCATCGTGGTGAATTCTCGCGAAAGATCCGTGCCACTGGGGGCGGATGCTTCTAGAGGAAGACCTGAGGTGACATCGTAGACTGCCTTGGCGGCAGCCCAGTCTGGGTTTTGGACAGCGGCCGAGCCGGTATCCTTGAGTACGGCGTCAAAACTGACGCCCTGATTGTTGGCATTGTTGGAGTAAACAGCGCGCCGAGGCTCAAAGCCAGCCGTGCTAACGTTGGCCACATTGTGCGCCGTAACGGCCGTGCCCCACGAAAAGGCATTCAAGGCCGACGCGCCGATTTGTAGGCTGTTGCTGCTACTCATCATTCACACCTTACGGCATTACTAGCATAAGTATTACCCGAATGCAAAAAACTTTTTTTTGTCACGGTTGGCGGGCAGATACGGCGCATTACCCAAAAACCGCAAATGATATTTGGGTATGCGCAGCTTGTACTTTGCGGGAAAAACCGGGCAGTTAGACAGTTTCCCGTGTGGTGAGATCGCGTTCTATGCGGGCAAAGGCATTGTGGTTGTGTATTGATTCCATGCTTTCAACTTCAACACTGAACCATTCAACCTGGCCGTGCGCCGTGAGGCGTTGGGCAACGTTGCGCACCACGTCTTCCACAAAAGTGGGGTGGGCAAAGGCGTTTTCTGTCACAAATTTTTCGTCTTCGCGTTTCAGCAGGGTGTACACGGCAGATGAGCCTGACGCTTCGGCAATGTCGATAAAATCCTCAAGCCACGAAAAAGCGCGCATGCGCAGGCGCATACGCACCATGGCCCGCTGGCTGTGCGCCCCCTCGCGGCTGATGGCCTTGGAGCAGGGGCAGACGGTCATTACCGGCACATCTGTTTCAAGCACAAATGATTGACCCTTGTCGTCCAGCTCACCGGTGAGGCGGCATTCGTAGGCCACGGTGGCGGGGCTGCCCGAAGCGGGGGCATTTTTTACTATAAAATACGGAAAGCAAAAACGGGCATACGCCCGCCGTGCGCCCAGCCGCTCTTTGATGTTGACCAGCAGCCGTCGCACCGATTGATAGCTTATTTCGTCGTTCCACTGTTCAAGAGCCTCAACAAAGCGGCTCATGTGCGTACCCTTGAAGGATGAAGGCAGGTCCACCCCCAGGTCTACGGTAGCCACGGTCTGTTGCTTGCCCTGGCAGCGGTCGCGCACCAGCAGGGGCAGCTTGAGATCGCGAACACCCACGCGGTCAATATTAAGGGCAACCTGCGGGGCGTGGCTTTGAACATCTTCCATTATGCTAAATCCTGTCCTGTGGTGGTGGCGGTAAATGTGCCGTGCTTTACGCCACGGCATGAAATCAGTTTGTCGGCAAGGGCGCGCAAGCGCGTGGGCTCGCCCTTGAGCACCAGAACCTCAAGGCAGTTGTGGTGGTCGAGGTGAACATGCAGCGTGGTGACGATAAGATCGTGGTCGTCGTGCTGGATGGCCATGAGGCGGCGGGCCAAATCGTTTTTGTGGTGGTCGTACACCAGGGTGAGCGTGCCCGCCCCGGAGGGGTCGTTGCTCCAGCGTTCTTCCACCAGCGCCTTGCGGATAAGGTCGCGGATTGCTTCAGAGCGGTTGGGATAGCTTTTGCGTTTGCACAGTTCGTCAAACGGCTCCAGCAGGTCCTCATCCAGTGAAACACCAAAGCGTGCCAGGTTTCCCATGGTATTTTCCGTTATGCCCGGGGGGCGCAGTGCTATAGTTGAAGAATGCCACCCGTCAGGCCCGGCGGCAGATTTCCCAAACGTGTACGGTTACGGGCACGGGCTGGGCGTAGAGCGGTTCAACCGTTTCGGTGTACACCCGGCGTCCTTGCCAGCCACCGCTTTGCAGCGCGTGCAAAAAAGCATCGTAAACCGAGCGGCCCGGTTCCGCCACCCATGCCGCGCCATCGGGGGCCAGGGCATGGTCAAGAAAACGCAGCACCGGGGCCACAAACCGCTTTTCGTACATGATGTCGCCGCCCCAGATGCGGTGCATGCTCTGCGCCCGCACGGCAGGACGCCGCCAGTCCATGACTGTCCAGAGCGGCTGCGGCACATTGTTGAGCCCGGCGTTGCTAAAGGCAAAATGCAGGGCGTCTTCTTCGTAATCCATGGCGGTTACCTGTGCGCCAAGCCACTGGCCCACAATGGCGGTGAGGCCCAGCCCGCAACCCAGATCAAGGCAGGCCTGGCCCGCGATGGTCTGCTGTTGTTGTGCCAGCCAGCCCGCCAGCGCAACGCTTGAAGGCCACAATTCTGTCCAGTAGGGCAGGCGTTCGTCTTCAAAATCGTCGGGTGTGGCAGTCATGGCATCCCACAGCTGTTCCAGATCGGCTGCCCTGGTCAGCCGCCACACTCGACCGGCAGCGCGCACAGAAATGTGCGGCGTGTATTCGGTCAGGCCGTGTGTTTCGGATGTGGAAAATTCGGAAATCGGTTCGGTCATCAGCCAAGCATAGCGCAACAGGGGTGAGCTGTACAGATACGGCACTGCACGGGCCCCGGTATGGTTTTGTGTTGCAGGGCCCCAACAGCAATTTTTCCCCCGCCAGCGCCGTCTCGAAATTTTTTGAAACGTAAGGGCTTGAGAAGCATTTATTGCGGGTATATAAAGATTGGCCTTACAAAAATGCGTTTTTAGACCGCAAGGGCGGCCATGCGCGAAGCCTCGCAAGGACATTCTCATGGACAAGCACAGCGAATACCTGAATCGTATCCTTTTAAGCCGCGTGTACGACGTGGCGGTAGAAACCCCTCTGGACGAGGCGGTCAGTCTTTCGCGCCGCACCGGCAACAATATTTTTCTTAAGCGCGAAGACCTTCAGCCTGTCTTTTCTTTCAAAATTCGCGGCGCTTACAACAAGATGGCGCACCTGTCCAAGGAAGAACTGCGTAGGGGCATTATTACCGCCTCGGCTGGCAACCACGCACAGGGCGTTGCCCTGGGCGCGCGCAAGCTGGGGTGCGAGGCCACCATTGTGATGCCCGTGACCACCCCGGCCATCAAGGTAGAGGCGGTTAAACGCCTGGGCGGCCAGGTGGTGCTTTCTGGCGAATCATTCAGTGATGCATGGAAGCATACCCTTGATCTGATTCAGGAAACAGGCTGTGTGTACATTCCTCCCTTCGACGACCCCGACGTAATCGCAGGGCAGGGCACCATTGGCATGGAAATTTTGCGCCAGCACCCCGGTGACATCCACGCCGTATTTGTGCCCATTGGCGGCGGCGGCATGGCTGCGGGCGTTGCCGCGTACATCAAGAATCTGCGCCCTGAAATCCGCGTTATCGGTGTGGAGCCTGTGGATTCTGACGCCATGCGGCGTTCTGTGATGGCTGGCCAGCGTGTGGAAATGCACGATGTGGGCCTGTTTGCAGACGGCGTGGCCGTAAAGCTGGTGGGCGAAGAAACATTTGTGCTGTGCCGCGACCTGCTCGACGACATCATTACCGTTGAAACAGACGCCATTTGCGGTGCTATCAAGGATATTTTTGAAGATACCCGCGTGGTGGCCGAGCCTGCGGGCGCGCTTTCGCTGGCAGGGCTGCGGGCCTATGCCAAGGCGGGCGGCTTGCAGGATGCCACCCTTGTGGCCATTGTGAGCGGCGCAAACATGAACTTTGACCGCCTGAGCCACGTTGTTGACCGCGCCGAAATCGGTGCGCAGCGTGAGGCCCTGCTGGCCGTGACCATTCCTGAAACCGTGGGCAGTTTCCGTCAGTTGTGCGCCTCGTTTGGCAGCCGCAACATCACCGAGCTGTGTACGCGCTATTCCGATCCGGTCAAGGCCAGGGTGCTGGTGGGCATCAAGATCAACGGGCGCGACGATGTTGCCCAGGTGCTTAAAGAGCTGCGCAGCAAGGGCTTTGAGGCCATTGACCTTACGGATAACGAACTTGCCAAGGTGCATGTGCGTCATCTTGTGGGCGGCAATGCCCCCCTGATTCTGCACGAGCGCCTGCTGCGCTTTACCTTTCCCGAACGCCCAGGCGCACTGCTTGATTTTATGGATGCCATGCGGGTGGACTTCAGCATCTCGCTGTTCCAGTACCGCTACCACGGTGCGGATTTTGGCCGCGTTCTGGTGGGATTTGAAGTGCCGGATGAAAAAAAGGCCGTCTTCGAGGACTTTCTCAAGCGGGTTGAGGCCATGGGCTATCCGCATGTGGAAGAATCCAACAACGACGCCTACAAGATGTTTCTTGGCTGGCACGAATAGGCCGCTCAAACCCCTGCCTGCCCACTGGCGGCAGGTTTTATCGACTGCATAAAAAAACGGCTGTCCCTGACGGGGCAGCCGTTTTTTTGCAGCCACCGGCAGGCAGCTGCATCTGAATTTTTTTTTACTCGCCCAGCAGTTTGGCGGCCTCGGGCGTAAGCCCCTTGAGGCTGGCAAAAACAGCTTCTGCCCCGCGCTGATCGGGATCCTGCACAATGGCAATAAGAACCTTGTCTGGCGTGGCGCTGACCTTGGTCACGCCCGGTGCGGGAAAGGTCTGGCTGCGCGGTTCGCCGTTGAATGTCCAGAAATGGCCCTGCGGGCGGGGGGTAGAGGCGTTTGCCTGAAGCGGCGCAAGCTTGTTGGCCACAGAGGCGGAGTCTTCTTTCTGGTCGTTGGGCAGCACAAAGATGCTCACAAGAGCATCGTAGCCATCGCGTTTGGCGTTGGCAAGGCCCAGAATGAGCATGCATTCGTTGGGATTGCCAGACTTGAAGCCCATATTTTCCTCGCCATCCCAGCCTTGCGGCAGATCGGCACTGAAAAGCGTAAATGCGCGTGTCTCAGCCTGAGCACTGACCGCCAGGCAGAGCACGAGAAGGGTTGTAAACAGTAGACGCCGCATAGATTCCTCCTGGTTGCGGAAAAATAAACCCGCGTGTGGCACTTCGTATACGCCCGGCTTGCGGGGTGGGCAAGCCTCAACGCGAAAGCGTTACAAGAAAGGGATAACTGGCGCCCAGCACCAGCAGTGCTGCGCCGAGCAGATTGAGCCAGTAAAGCTTGCGGGGTGCGCGCAAGACAAACAGGGCAACCCAGCAGGCTATGGCAAGCGTGGTGGGCACAAGGCCCAGGGCCTGATCTGCAACACCTTGCGGCAGGGGGCCAGGCCGCAGATAGAGACCTAGCACAAGTCCCCAGCGGTCAATGCAGCGCGGGATAAAGCCCACCATGGCCCACAGGGCGCACCAGCGGGCCGCGCGCTGCTCGTCCTCGGCGGAAAGCCCCGCACTGCCGGAGCCGCATTTGAGCGCAAGAACCAGCAGGGCCACGCTGCCCGCCGGAGCAAATGCGGTAAAATAGTCGTGTACGGTGGTGGAAAGGACAACCAGAACCACATCTGACATGGTCAGCCCCTGGGGCAGGCCAGAAAAAGGCCAGTTGGGCAAGACCTGTGCAACAAAAAAGCACAGTGCCGCCAACAGCGCCAGGGCCACGCGCAGGCCGATCTGGCCCGGTTGCCAGCGGTTTTGCCCGGCAGGGGAGTGCGACTGCGCTGCGGCCTTGTCCACCACAAGATAGCCCCGCAGGCAGGCAATGCCCGCAATCCACGCGATCACAGCCGTTGAGTAAGGCAGCATGGCGGGCATCCACGGCGAAATGCCGTCGAGCATGTGTTCCTGGCCGCGCAGGCTTGCCAGCAGGGCAAGTACACCGCCTGTGGCAAGCAGGGGGCCAAGAAGGGCCAGGGCTGCTGCGCAGCGGGCGAGTGTGCGGGCTCCCAGAGCGCTGAGGCCAGCGTTGCCGCGCCTGCCAGCGGCCAGGGTAAGGGCAATAATAACGGGCATGGCCGAGGCGGCGCTGGCACCAAGGGTGAGAACAGCGGCAATCCATTGCCAGCAGAAAAGCCAAAAAGGGATAGTTTGCATAACCAACCTTGTATCCTGTGGGCGTTGCAGCCGCAAGTGCGGGGGCTGGCTTGCGGCTGTGCCGCCCTTGCCCTATAGTCCGGCCATTCTGTAATCGTTGCTGGCGCAATATTTGCGCCGCCCCATGAGGTTGGTATGTCGTTTTATGCTGTTTTGTTGCTGGCCGTCGCCCTTTCAATGGATGCCTTTGCCGTTGCCCTGGCATCTGGCTGCGCGTTACGCGCGCCACTTCCGCGCCATTATTTCAGAATTTCGGCGGCATTTGGATTTTTTCAGTTCGCCATGCCCGTGGTGGGCTGGTATCTGGGCGTAACGGTGCGCTCCTATATTGAAGACTGGGACCACTGGATTGCTTTTGGCCTGCTGGGGTGGATTGGCGGCAAAATGGTGCTTTCAGGTTTTTCGGCCTTGCGGGCGCGGGCATCCTGTCCCTGTCCGTCGGTCGATCCCGCTGCGGGGCGCAATCTGCTGGTGCTGAGCGTTGCCACCAGCATTGATGCCCTTGCCGTGGGGCTTTCCTTTGCCATTCTGGGGACATCGGTGTGGGGGCCTTCGCTCGTGATTGGCGTGGTTTGCGCGGTCATAAGTGCTGTTGGCGTGTATCTGGGCAAGACTTTGGCCAACCTGTGCGCTGTCAACGGCTGGGCAGAACTGCTGGGCGGGCTGACCTTGCTGGCTATTGCCTGTAACACGTTGCGCGAGCATAATGTTTTTGGGTAAATCTTTATGAATGCCGCAAGCGCGGCACAACATCAGGAGTGTACATGGCTACCGTGAGCGCAAAATATCTTGGCGATCTGCGTGTGGAGTGCATTCATAACCAGAGCGGCACAAAAATCATTACCGATGCCCCCACAGACAATCAGGGCAAGGGCGAGGCTTTTTCACCCACGGATCTGTGCGCCACGGCCCTTGGGGCCTGCGCCATGACCATTATTGGCATTTATGCCAAAAATCATGGTGTGGACGTGACCGGCACGGAAATGGAAATCACCAAAACCATGAGCGCCGACCCGCGCCGCATCGGCAAGATTGAAGTGACCTTTACGATGCCCGACCGCGAATATTCCGCCAAGGACAAGGCCGTCATTGAGCGTTGCACCCAAAGCTGCCCGGTACACCACACCCTGCACCCAGATGTGGAACAGGTGTTTACCTTTGTGTGGAAAAACTGAGGCCGCAGACCGTTTATTACAGCATGCCCCTGCGGGCGGCTGAATATTCCACTGATCGGGTGGGGCTGGGGCAACCCCTGGCCCCCCGACATCGCAGGAGGCAGCATGCCCGCGCAAACTCTGGTATCGGTCATCATTCCCAGCTACAACTACGCCGCCTTTTTGCCGCAGGCCGTGGCCAGCGTGCTTGGCCAGCGTGCGCCCGGCCTTGATGTAGAGGTTATTGTTGTGGACGACGGGTCAACGGACAATACCGTTGAGGTGGCCGAAAGCCTGGGGGCGGATATTACGTTTATCCGGCAGGCCAACGCGGGCCCATCTGCGGCCAGAAATGCCGGATTGCGGGTGGCCAGCGGCGATTTTGTGGCCTTTCTGGATGCTGACGATCTTTTTGCCAAAGGGCTTTTGGCCAGCCATCTGAGGGTTTTTGAGGCCCAGCCAGAGCTGGACATGGTCATCTGCCGCTGCATGAATCTTCAGCAGGGGCAGAATGACCATGAGGGGCAGGATGTGACGCTCTGGTCGCTGGCCAACAGCCACTGGGACGTGCATGCCTGCAATGCCAACCTCGCTCCTATCCACTGCTTTTTGTTGCGCATGGCGTGCGCAAAAAGGGTTGGCTATTTTGATGAGAGCATACGTCATTGCGAAGATCAGCAATACTGGCTGCGGTGCTATGGCGTGGGCGCAAAGGTGGGGGTGAACACTGAAGGGCTGGTGTTGTACATGCACCATGGCGACAATTCTACCCGCGATATGCGGCCCATGTACCTACACGATTCGTTCATGCAGGAAAAAATTGCGGGCATGCTCAGCGATTTACCCAATTTCCCAGTCCAAGCAAAGTGCGCGGGCTGGCTTGCGCATGCCGCAGGCAGCCTTTGTTCTGCGGGCTTTCTTTGTCAGGCTGATCCGCAGCGCTCACTTGTCATGCAGAATTTTTTCACGCAGGCCGTGCTCAACGCCGCGCCACTTTTCAATCAGGCAATACAGGCCGGGGATCCAGCCGGGCTTGCGCCTGTTCAGCTTTATTATGGCGGCAAGTGTCTGCGTCTTGCGCAAGGGCAAGGGCTCGCGCTTACACCCGCAGCCGTCAAGGCTGTTATGGTGCTCAAGCGCATGTTCCCCCGTCTGGCAGATATTACTGCCGAAGCACTGGACGTGCGCTTGCGCAGCACCTATGCCAAACTTTGTATCACAGGGCTTCCGCCGCAGGTGCGTCTGCGCGGATAATTTTTGGGCGCTGACTGGCCCGTCTTGTTTATGTGGTCTTGCTGTTTGCCCCGCAAGAGGCTATTGGTCTGCCTGCAAAGTTTCCCGCCCATGTGGCGAATGAAGGAGATATCCATGCCGAAGAACGCGGCTCTGATTCTTGCGGCGGGCAAGGGAACCCGCATGCATTCCGACCGGCCCAAGGTGTTGCAGACCCTGCTGGGCGAGCCCATGCTTGCCTGCGTTATTGAAGCACTGCGCCCTGTATTTGCAGAAGATATATGGGTTGTGGCCGGGCATCGCGCCGAGATGGTGCAGGCTGCCTTTCCCGATGCTCGTTTTGTGCTGCAAGAACAGCAGCTTGGCACAGGGCACGCTCTTATTCAGGCCCTGCCCGCGTTGAGCGAGGCGGGCTGTACGCATCTTTTGGTCGTTAACGGCGATGCGCCCCTGCTTTCTGAATCTCTGGTTCGTTCTTTTCTTGCCGAGGCGGTAGGGGCCGATCTGGCCTTTGCCACCATTGAGCTCGACAACCCCGGTGCCTATGGCCGCGTGGTGCGCCAGCAGGGCAAGGTCAAAGCCATTGTGGAAGCCAAGGATTACGACGCGTCGCTCTACGGACAAGCCACCAACGAAGTTAATGCGGGCATGTACTATTGCAGCCTTTCGGCTGTAGAAACGCTTTTGCCGCATCTGAATAATAGCAATAAAAGCGGTGAATACTACATCACTGACCTGATTGGACTTGCCGTTGCAGAAAAATACGAAGTGCTTGGCATCCAGTGTGGGCGCGATGACTCGCTGATGGGTGTGAATTCGCCGGTGGAACTTTCGCGCATGGAAGAAACCTTGCGCGCCCGTATTGTTGATGGGCTGCTTGCTTCTGGTGTTATTGTACACGCACCCGGTTCTGTGCGAGTTGGGCCCCTGGCGCAGGTGGAACCCGGCGCGGAACTGACCGGCCCGTGCGAAATCTATGGCCACACCAGCATCAGCCGGGGCGCAAGCGTTGCCTCGCATTGCGTTGTGCGCGATTGCGTGATTTCCAACAATGCCGAAATCCGCTCCTTTTCCCACATTGAAAAAGCCCGCGTGGGCGCTTCGGCCCTGGTGGGGCCCTACGCACGCCTGCGCCCTGGTGCGGTGCTTGAAGAAGCTTCGCATGTGGGCAATTTTGTTGAGCTCAAAAAAGCCCGTCTCGGCAAGGGGGCCAAGGCCAACCACCTCACCTATCTTGGCGATGCCGAAATAGGCGAGGGCACAAACATTGGCGCTGGCACAATCACCTGCAATTACGATGGCAAACACAAATATCAGACAAAGATTGGCCGGTATGCCTTTATCGGCAGCAATACGGCCCTGGTTGCGCCCGTGAGCGTGGGCGACGATGCCCTCGTGGGAGCAGGCTCGGTTATTACCCGCGACGTACCCAACGGAGAGCTGGCCATTGCCCGCGAGAAACAAAAAAATCTGCCGCGCAAAAACAAATAGACAGGATTTGCAGCAGGCGTCGCAAGGGTTTGCGTGATATATGGCCCGCGTCGGCATTGGTCGGCGCGGGTATTTTTTTGCCTGGGCGTATCCATTCTTGCCAAGGTTATGTAGCAGTGTTATCTACAAATCATGGAACTTTTGGAGCAGCTAGAATCGCAGGTTGAGGCGCTTTTGGCCCGGCTTGACCGCCTGAAGGCGGAAAACGCTAAAATCAACGCGGAGTCTGCCGCTGTGGCAGCCGAAAACGAAGCGCTTGATAAGGAAAACCAAAAGCTGCGTGAAGCTCTTGAAAACGAAGAAAAGCTGCGTACTGAGGCGCTGAATCGCATAGACGCCTTGTTGCGCAGGATTCAGGAGCACGACAGCGTCGAGTAGGTTTTTGTGAACCAGGATACTATCAACCTCACCGTTCTTGGGCTGAGCATAGCTTTCAAGCCCGGCGCAGATATGCGGCGTGTGCAGGAAGCCGTGCGGCTGGTAGAGGAACGGTTCGCAGACCAGAAGCTGAGGTTCCACGGAGGGCAGACCAAGGACATTCTGCTGACTTTTATAGCCCTTGGACTGGCGGATGATTTGCTGCAATCGCAGAAAGAGCAGGCCGACGTGCAGAATCGCGTCGAGGCCCTGCTTTCAAAAATAGAGGAGTCCTCTTAGGCTCCTTTGGGCGCTTCCCTGGGACGCGCGTGATTTATGCCTCGGTGCTAACCTGACAAGATTATAATAGGGAGCCGTCACTGTCCTTGTGTGTGCACGCCCGGCAAGACCGGGAAGCCTGGAGAGGACATACAGGCGCCCGACCTGGTTATCCAGGTTCTGTACCGTAAGCATGACACGGCGCTCTGGGGAACGCGCCTCTCTTTTGACGTATCTGGCTGCCTTATGCGCGGCCAGTGCTTTTGCGCAGTTCACTCCAGACCGTTTATTCGGTATCCAGCCAGGGTTTCAGCAGCCCCTTTGGGCTCATTTTGCTACGGCGTGCGGTGTCTTTTGCCGCCTGCCGGTGTTCGTCGGCCCGCGCCTGTGCGCAGGGTCCGTATTGATAAAAGAGAGAGGCTGGATTCATGGATCCATTGTTCATTGCAGCGCTTGTAGCTGCGGCGCTGCTGGGGGTTGCGCTGGGGGTTGTGGCGCACAAGCGCTCTGCCGCAAAGCGTGTTGGCGACGCCGATGATCTGGCGAAACGCATAGTTGCTGAAGCGCGCAAAGAGGCGCAGGCCCAGAAGAAAGAGATTTTGCTTCAGGGTCAGGATGATCTGTTTAACCAGAAACGCGAGCTCGAAAACGAATTCAAGGAACGTGAGCGCGAGGTTAAGGCCCGCGAACGCAAGCTTGAAGAAATGGGCGGCCGCCTTGAAGAAAAGCTGGAAAAAGCTACTACCAGAGAGCATGAGCTGCTGACCTCCGAGAAAGAGCTGGCCCGCAAGGAACGCCAGCTCAGCGAGTCTGAAATGTTCTTGCAGACCCGAATTGATGAGCAGGAACAGCGGCTTTCGGAAATCGCAGGCCTTACTGCCGATGAGGCAAAGGCCCGGCTTTTCAGCGAAATTGAGGCCAAGACTCGGCACGAATCGGCGCGCATGATCCGTCAGATCGAAATGGAAGCGCGTGAAACTGCCGACCGCAAGGCCAAAGAAATTCTCTGTAATGTCATTCAGCGCTATGCGGGTGACTACGTCAACGAGCAGACCGTAACGGCAGTAACCCTTCCCAGCGAAGACATGAAGGGCCGCATCATTGGACGTGAAGGGCGCAATATTCGCGCGCTTGAGGCGGCCACCGGCGTTGACCTTATTATAGACGATACGCCCGAAACCGTTATCCTCTCTGCCTACAGTCCGTTGCGCCGTCAGGTTGCAAAGATGGCACTGGAACGCCTGATTCAGGATGGACGTATCCACCCCGCCCGCATTGAAGACATCGTGCAAAAGTGCGAGCAAGAGCTGGACGCCCAGGTGCGCGAGGTGGGCGAACAGGCCACCTTTGACGCAGGCGTACACGGTATTCATCCCGAAATTGTCCGTCTTCTCGGCCAGTTGCGTTATCGCACATCGTTTACTCAAAACGTGTTGCAGCACTCGCTTGAAGTGTCTGCCCTGTGCGGCATGATGGCCGCCGAGCTGGGCATGGATGTTAAAAAAGCCAAGCGGGCAGGCCTGCTGCACGATATCGGCAAGGCCGTTGACCACGAGGTGGAAGGCCCGCATGCTCTTATCGGTGCAGACATCGCCAAGAAGTACAACGAAAGCCAGGAGATCATCCACGCCATTGCCGCCCATCACGAAGACCAGCGCCCCTCAACGGCTCTGGCTGTGCTTGTGCAGGCGGCGGATTCCATTTCTGGTGCGCGCCCCGGCGCACGCAAGGAACTTCTCGAAAATTACGTGAAGCGCCTTGAAGATCTGGAAGGCATCGCCACCAGCTTTGACGGAGTTAGCAAGGCATACGCCATTCAGGCTGGCCGTGAGATTCGGGTGATGGTCAATTCCGATATGGTTGACGACGATACCACCTATATCCTCTGCAAGGATATTGCCGAAAAGATTGAGAAAAATCTTACCTATCCAGGGCAGATCCGCGTAACGGTCATTCGTGAACGCCGGGCAGTGGGGTTGGCCAAGTAATCTCTGGGTGCGTGCATGCAGAACCTTCCCTTATTTGTGTTAGATCTGGCGGCCAGCTTCGTGCTGGCCGCTGCCGCATCATGTAGGGCGCGCTCAACGGGCGCACATTTCAGCGGCGCAGCGGTTCTTGCCTGTCTGGCGGGAATGGCCGCGCCGCTTGTGCGTGATGGGCTGCTCGGCTATGCCGCCATTACCCTTAATCAGGGTGAATATCTGGCAGCGTGCGTGTGTGGCGGCATCACTGGTATTCTGATCGGGCAGGGCAGCCGTGCATGGTTTGCATTTTATTGGCTGGATTCCCTGGGACTGGCCTTTGGAGCTGGTATTGGCGCTGTAAAAGGTGTGATGGCCGGGCTTGGTCCCACGGGTAGTATAATTGTTGGGGTGCTGGGTGGCCTGGTCGGCGGCCTTGCGCGTGACCTTTGTCTTGGCGACATGGCCCGAGCAATAGAAGAAGATGTGTACGCAACTGCTGCTGCCTTTGGGGGAATGCTTGCCTTGGCCTTGCTGCTGTTTACAAATCTCGCACAGTGGCAGAGCGCACTGTGTGGCGCTGTGCTGGTTTTGGCCCTGCGGGGGATGAAAAAGATCAAAATTGCCTGAAACGTCGAGCTGTTCAGCAAATAGCCGTCAAAAAATGCCATATCGGCTTGACTCCCTGGTGGAGTTTGGGTATTTTTAACTTCCGCTGCACGAACAAGTAGGACTTTGAACGCTGTTTTTCACGAAACTGAAAAAAAGTGGTTGACTTGTTTGGCGGGTGGGAGCATAAACGCTCCTCGCGACGAGGGAAAACGGTTTACGGAAACGCAAGCGAAGTAAATTCGCGGAAACGAAAAAAACGGTTGACACTTGAAGCGAAGGGGAGCATAACCGCTCCTCGCGATTGAAGAAAAGCAGCTGGCTCCACGGTGAAACAAAGAGTTTCACGAAACGGAAAAAAGTTGTTGACTTCGAAAGCAAGCTGGAGCA
>NZ_JAYRGM010000019.1:0-52243 GCF_041907885.1 Desulfovibrio sp.
GTGCATAGCCCATACGCCCTTCAATCTTTGGTTGGATGGAGAGGCTAAAGGGCTATACCACCTTGCCTTTTCATTCAACTTTGAGGGTGTTGCACTTGTAAGTTGAATCCGCCCTTGTTGATATCCTGCTGGAGCAGGGACTCTGTAGCCGTGTTGGCTATGATGATCTTGTAGTCGTCGTCCACCCCAAAAATGGGGTCTGGTACGGCGTTGAGCAGATTTTTGTAGCCCTGCACTTCGGTGAGCATGCTTTCAATCTTGTCGAGCAGCTTGTTGAACCACGCGGCCAGCGCGCCGATTTCGTCGCCGGAGTTGTATTGCAGTCGGTTGGCCAGCACTGCCCTGTCTTCGGCGATTTCCTGAATGGTCTGCCTGATGCTTTGAACCGGGCGCAGTACCGTAATGCTCAGGACAACAAAGATCATGAGTAGCGGTACAACAAGCAGGGTGAGGAATGTGGTGGTAATGATGATGCCCGCACGGCTCATGATGTTCTGCTGTTCTGTAAGATCAGTGCTGAACACGAGAATGCCGATCTGCCTGTCTTTGTAATCGGTAATGGGCATGCCCGAAACAAGGGTGGAGCCCACAATCCTTGTGGTAGATCCCTTGCGGGCGGCATCCAGAAATGCCTTGTCCAGCAGGGCCTCGGTCTTGCCTTCCTTGGTGCCGCGCACAAGCACGTACGAGTCGGCAACAATGGGATTTTTGTCCTTGTTTTGCAGACCGGTGGCAACCTTGAGGTGCTCAAGGTTCATGTACAGCAGCGACGATTGCCCTGCGCCTGCGTTGAGGCCATCAAGCACGTGGGTAAAGCTGACCAGTACTTCCACAGACCCCAGGCGGTTGCCCGCAAGGCCTGTCACAGGCGCAAGCCCCCGAATCTCAAAGCCGCCACTGCCGATTTCTACACCGCACAGGGCTTTGCCGTTTTTGTTCACGTCGAGCACCGTGGGGCGGAAGGAAGAAAGGTCGTCTGAAATATCAACCCACTTGTCCCCCTTCTTGGTCTGCTTATCGCGCCAAAGGCGTGCAAAACTGCGGGCAGGGGGCAGATGGTAGTGGATCTGCGGCTTTTCGCCGATCACTGCCGTAAAACCGTCAATCATGGGCGCAAGCGATGTGCGCAGCATTTCACGCCCGTGTTGGGATGCAGCGCTGTTTTCGTCGTTTATGTCCCCTTCCATGGCCTTTTTGTATGCGGCCTCAACTTCGGGCAGTCTGCTCATGAGGGCGGCCATGCGCATGGCCTGCTCGCTGCACAGCTCAATGGCCTGTTGCATCTGTGATGCCTTGGCCTCTACAAGATTTTGTATGTTTGTATCGTTGAGATTTTCAAACTGTTTTTGGATGATAAAATAACAACATACGCCAATGGCAAGTGTAATTGCGGCAATAGGTATGCATACTTTTTCTCGTAATTGCATCAGGTATCTCCATATGCAATAGTTTGATTTTCTTATCGGCAACGTGCAAAAAAAGTTTAGATAACTAACTTGCTGTGCAGAAAGGATAAATTGCGTTTGTCACTATTTTGTAAAATAGGTGAGCTAACTTGGCGGAATTTTTCCAGAAAAAAAGTTGTATTTATACTACCATTTTGATGCAAAAAAACAAGTTGCCAAATGATAATGTTTAACAATGAGAATTAATTCTCAAATTATTGCGGCACAACCAGATGATGTTAAAAATGAGAATTGGCAAGCCCAGCGGGCAATTCAAGGCCAAACATTGGTCACAGCCCTGGCTTGTTGCCCGGCGGCAGCTTGCGCCTGTGCATATGATGATTAGCTAGTATTGTAATATGTTGTATGCTGCTGGTGAGCTTGTGCAAAAAATATTTGCCAGGTGGGCCAATTTTGCCTTTTGGCAGACCTTGCCGTATTTTTACGATGCGGCTGCTCTGGCAGCCCCTTATTGTCAGCCGGAATTGTCCAGCCGCAGGGTGCTTGCGGTCTGGTTTGTTTGACTTTCAGATTACGCGTTGTAACGCCAGGGAGCGTATGAATCCATTTACAGTAGATGCAGATCTGTGCCGCAAAGACGGCATCTGCGCCAAGGTGTGTCCTATCCAGATCATTGATGCCAAGGTGGGCGAATTGCCCACAATGGCCGCCCACAAGGCCAGGGTATGTATTGGCTGTGGCCAGTGCATGGCCTTTTGTCCGGCCAATGCCTGTTCTGCCCCCGGTTTGTCGTCGCGTGAGAGCCAGCCTTTGCAGCCGCAAAATATGCCCACACCCGAACAGGCCGAAGAGCTTGTTTTTTCGCGTCGGTCAGTGCGTACATTCAGAAACAAGCCCGTGCCACGCGAGACCCTGACGCAGCTGCTTGAGGCCGCGCGCTTTGCACCCACGGCAAAAAATACGCAGCAATTGCGCTGGATTGTGCTTGAATCGCGAGAAAAGACAGAAAACCTGGCAGGGCTGGTGATAGACTGGCTGCGAAAATTGTCAGAGGTGGACCCGGAAAATGCCAAGGCTGTACACGCCGAAAGCCTGGTGCGTACCTGGGATTCTGGCTATGATGTCATCTGCCGCAGCGCCCCCCAGGCTGCGCTGATCGTGGCCCCCAAGGGACACTGGGGCGCCCCGGACGCGGCCATTGCTGCCGCCTATCTTGAGCTGCTGGCCAATGCCCGTAAGGTTGGCTGTTGCTGGGGTGGGTACATTTGCTTTGCGATGGGGCATCCCTCTGCGCACGAACTGCGTGCCTTTGCGGGCGTGCAGGAACATGAGCAGGTGTATGCGGCGCAGCTGATGGGCTTTCCCTTGCTGACCCCCCACTTCAGGCCGCCGCGCAAGGCACTGGATGTGACATGGCTGTAATGCAGCCCGTGTGCTGACTTGAATGCAAGGCGGCCCCCCGCGCAGGCTCAGACCTGACGCGGGGGGCCGCCTGAAGTTTGGCGCTTGCCTCTTACTGCTTGCGGCGGCGCACGGTAACGCTTTCGCCACCTATGCCCCAATTGTCGGTGGAAACTTCTTCAATAATAACCACGGTTGTGGCGGGGTTTTTGTTCAGCACCCGTTGCAAAAGTTCTGTGGTACCCTTGATGAGTTCCTGTTTCTGCTCTGCTGTGGGGGCTTCTAATCCCCCAGTAACCTTGATGTTGACAAAGGGCATGGAGTGCTCCGCTATTCTGGATTGTTGGGTAATTTTTCCATTGTAACCTTGATATCTGCCGGTTTGCCAAAATACGGCCAGCTGGTCACCAGCACGTCCACGCCGGTGGCGGCAAACTGGGCGGCATTGTCGCCATTGATGCCGCCAGCGGCAAGAATGACAATGTTGTCGCGTACAGAGCGCAGCGCCCCCACTGTTTCTGCCAGCAATTCGCAGGCGAATTTTTCGCACTGCACAATATCTATGCCCGCTTCTGCCACCAGCATGGCCTGCTCAAGCGAATCTACCTCAGCGCTGATCTTGTGCTCGGGAGACCGGGCGTGCAGTTTTTCCATCATGGCCGCAAGGCTGCGCAACGAGGCCTGCGGCGCGCAGGGCAAAAATGCCCTGTGCTGTTCGAAAACAAGAATACTGTCAGAGAGGTTCTGGCGGTGAACAATGGCCCCGCCGTCCATGGCGGCCTCAAGGCACACAGCCTTGGCCCCGGGAAAATTTTTGCGTGTAACGGCCACCCGCACGCCTGGGTTGACGGCGCGGGCCTGGTCTACCATGTGCGCACAGCGGGTAGCTATGCCGCTCATGTATTCCATAAGGGTCTGGGCAAGCTTCCAGCCACGGTGCTGGGCAGCCGCCGGGCCCGTGGCTTCCAGGCAGGGTTGCCATGCCTGAAGCTTCTGGCCGTTCGCGGCAGCGCGGCTGACATCAAGGCCGCACTTGCGCAACAGCAGCTCTGCCTGTTCGACACCGCTGATAACGCAGTCGCTCTTGGGGGCGAACCGCATGATTCCCTGCGCTGCGCCGATGCCCAGCAGTTCAACGGTAAGATCAAGGCCGGGGCAATCGTCTGCCAGCAGCCCTTCAAGCCAGGAATCGGAACAGGTAAAGTGCATGGCTTGCTCCTGCTAAATACCGGGTGAAATGCAGTGGGGAACCCCGCCGCAAGCTGAAGCTTGCTCCGTTCCACATTGCCCTAAAAAGACCGTTTTTGACACCATTCAATGCCAAGGTACAGCAAAAGGCTGATGATCGCCAGTATGGCGCAGAGCATGGCCGCACGCTGGAATTCGCCAGTGGATACGGCATTGAAGACTTCCAGGGAAAGCGTGTTGGTGCGCCCGGCGATGTTGCCACCAAGGATAAGGCTGATGCCCACCTCGCCCATGGCCCGCGTGATGCCCAGCAGCAGGCCCGCGCCCAGACCGTGCCGGATGAGCGGCAGGGTTACAAGAAAAAAGCAGCTTTGGGGGGATGCGCCGCAAACACGTGCGGCCTGCTCAAGCCTTAGCAGTTCTGGGTTACCAAGGGCTGTCTGCACGGGTTTGATGACCAGGGGCAGGCCCGCCAGCCATGCGGCCAGAATGATGCCTCCCTGCGAGAAAACAAGACTCAGGCCAAGGGCCTGTTGCAGGGCCACGCCACCCCAGCCGTTTCGGCCAAAGAACATGAGCAGCAAAAAACCCATGGCCATGGGTGGAAAAACCAGCGGAAGCGTGATGGCAAAGTTGACCACGCGCCGCAGATACGGTTGTTTTGACATGCCCATACGGGCAAGCGGAATGGCCGTGAGAGCGTGCAGGGCAAGGCACGCAACGCACACCCGCAAGGTCAGGAGAACAGAAAAGCTGACATCGGCGCGCAAAGGGCACGCCACAGGTCATTCAGCTGCATGGATAGGGCGCAGGCCGTTGCCAGCAAGTATGCGCTGCGCTTCGGGCGTTTTCAGAAATTGCAAAAACGAAAGCACATCCGCATTGTTTTCCTGCCCGGCCACAACCCCCGCCACCAGCAGCAGCGGCGTATAGCCTTCGCGCACTTCCATCCAGCCGCCAATGCTGTCGGCCTGTTTGCGGGCCACGGCCTCGTTGACAAAAGCGGCGTCAAGATCGCCTGAAACAAGGTACGAAAAGACCTGAGGCACGGTGGAGAGCATGGAAAGTTTTGCTTTAAGGGGTTCAAACAGCTTGTTTCCTTTCATAAAGGCCACGGCAGCCCGGCCATAAATGGCCGCCTTGGCGTCGGGATAGCCAATTTTGGCAAATTCCAGCCTGTTCAGGTCTTGCGGCGAGGCAAGCTGTAAACCTTTGCGCCAGGCAAGCACCAGCACCGCTTCACCAAGCGGGCGGTATTCCGCAAAGGCAAGGCCGGATTCCTGCAACGAGGCCTTTTCCGAGACAATAATGCTCACGCCGCTGCCAGCCTTGGCCTGTTCGATGATCTGCCCGATATTGCCACTGTACATCTCTGTGGGCTGGTTGCCCGACTGTAGGGCGTAGGCAGCGCAAAGCTGTTGCACCATGGGCTTGTAGCCAAGCCCCGTGGTGATGGACGGCCCGCCAGCGCAGGCACTATGGGCAAACAGCAGGCTGAACACGGTCAGCGTCAGCAGCAGACATATCCGGTCAGGCGAAGCAATGCGTTTCATGCTGGGCTCCTGAAAAACTGTGGGTGGGATGGGGCAAAAAGCCCATCTGGCTGGCCTTGCGCAGGGTGGCATTTATCTCGCCCTGGGCTACAAGGCGGCCACTGCGCAACAACAGCATGCTGTTGCCGAGCGCCTGGGTTTCTTGCAGTGAATGGGTAACGTAGAGCACGGGCACATTCCACTGGCGTGGAATGCGCGCAATATAGGTCATGAGCCCCTCCTTGAGGTTCATGTCCAGCGACGAGAGGGGTTCATCCATGAGCAGGAGGCGAGGGCGGCAGAGCAGGGCACGGCCAATGGCAACGCGCTGTTTTTCGCCGCCTGAAAGATGTTCGGGGCGGCGGTGCAGCAGGGAACCGATGTCGAGCAGATCGGCGACATCGCTCACGCGGGGCGCAGGCTGTAGAAGGCGAGGGGGGTGAAAGCGCAGGCCAAAGCTGAGGTTTTCGAGCACGGTGAGGTGCGGAAACAGGCGGGCATCCTGAAAGACATAGCCAAGGTGTCGTTTTTCCGGCGGCAGATTTATGCCCCGGCCCGCGTCAAAACTGGTTTCTCCATGGCAGACAATGTGTCCGGCATCGGGGGTTTCCAGCCCGGCGATGCAGTTGACCAGGCTTGTTTTGCCAGAGCCGGAAGGGCCAAAAATAACAGCAATGCCGCATTCGGCCAGATGAAAGCCGAGTTGAAGCTCAAATGCGCCGTGCTTCAGACTGATATTCACATCCAGCATGTTCCGCCCCTGGCTGCGGCGCACATGTTTCAGACCGCCGTGGGCGGATGCGTGTCCCGCAATGTCATAAGCATACGGAGCGGGCAGGCCTGCATCAATGAATGCACTGTTTTTTTCAAAAGCGTGATTTGGCAGAATGTTGTGGCGGCAGCAGAACAGCTTCAGCTGCGCAAGCGCGGCAGAAATAATGAAAGGGAAAGCAGAGGGTAGGCAGAAATATGCAGGCAGAAGGGCGCGTTATGCGCCCATGCCCGCATTGCGTTCGATAAGTTTTACAGCACGCGCAATCTGGCGGCCAAGCGTTGTTTCTTTAGAGAGCTCCCGCTCAACGCTGGTGATGCCCTTGATTACCGTTGAATGGCGGCGGTTGAATTTTTCGCCGATTTCTTCAAGGGTAAGTTCTGTATGTTTGCGGGCAAGAAAGTACACCGTGTTGCGGCCAATCACACATTCCTTGCGGCGTGAGCGTGAGTTGAGCTGGCGTTCGTTCAGGCCGTAGCTTTCGCACACCAGGCGCACGATGGTGGGCAGATCGGGGCCGGAAGAAATCTCGGTATACTGGCTGAGAACTTCCATGGCCAGGTCGAGATTAAGCCCGCAATTGAGCAAACGCGCCTTGAAAATCAGGCTGTTGAGGCACGATTCCATCTGGCGCACGTCACCGTCGAGGCGGCAGGCCAGCAATTCGCAAACCGAATCAGGCAAAAGAACCTGATAACTTTTGGCCTTGTGCTCAAGAATGTTGCGGCGCATGTCTTCGTTGGGGCGGCCAATGTCGGTCAAAATGCCCGAACAAAAATGCGAAACCAGCTGGCTGTCGACCTTTTGCAGGTCGCGTGGCGAAAATGACGAGGTAAAAATAACCCTGCCGCCCTTGGCCTGAAGGCTTTTTACAACAGCCAGGGCCATGTCCTGCATTTTTTCCTTGCCCTGAAGAAAATGTACGTCTTCGAGCAGCAGCACATCAAGGTCGCGAAAACGGGATTTGAAATTTTCGATGTCGTGGGTGCGCAGGGCAGCCACAAAGCGCGAGGCAAAATCCTCTGCCGTCAGGTAGCCCACGCGGGCGCCGGTGCGTTCCTCGGCAATGGCACGGCCTACGGCCTGCGCCAGATGGGTCTTGCCCAGGCCGGGAGCGGAATTCATGAACAGGGTGCGCACGCAGCCACTGCTGCGGCTCACATCCTGAGCGGCGGCAACAGCCATGTTGTTGGTGGGGCCAACAACAAAGTCGGCAAAAGAATAACGCCAGTTGGTCGCAAGGCGGTACGCGGGCGCACTGCTGATGGGCAGGGTGGCCTGTATGGGCGGGCGGGCGGCAGAATAAGGCGCAGGGGCGGCTGTGGCGTCCTGATTGGCGCAGGAACGGTCAGAGCCTGCCGCAAGGCCCGAAAATGCCGCATTCAGCACGGCAGAAGCGTGTGCAAAAGAGTCGGCTTCGTCGCGGCTGGTATGGGCCGTTTGCACGGTTGCCGCAAACTGGGGGTGCGTGGGCTGCTGTGCAGATGCGCCAGGCATGGGTGTGGAAGTCTGAGTGGTCTGGGGCTGGCCGTCTGCCACGGGCCTGGCAAAAGCTGGCTGGGCGTGAGTGTCGGTGGCTGCGGTAATGCGCACTTCCACTGCGGCGGGCTCAAGCCCAAGAACCGGGGCGGCAGCCTCGCGCAGGGTAGCGAGCATCTTGCCTTCAAGCCAGCTGGCCACAAAGGCATTGGGCGCGGTAAGCAAAAGCCCCCCTGCGTGGACGTGAGCCTGCAAGGGTGCAATCCATACCTTGAAAACGCCAGAATGCAGCATTTTCTTGAGATTTTCAGAAATTTCCGACCATTGTTCGCGCATGCCGCCTTGTAGCCCAAAATCTGAATTTGGGGCAATTGAGGATTATGAGCCGTTTGAGGCATGGGGCTATTTTCTTATCCCCAAGACAATTTATGGCTAATCTGTTTGAATATCGATTTATTTTCTGTATGCGGCCAGCAGCCCCCTAGGGAGATATCGTTAGGTAGCAACGTTTTCATGTCCGCTTTGGCATGTTTCCACATAGTTAAAAAAAGTTTTACACAAACATAATTTTGTTTTTCTCTGTTTTTCTCATCTATACTTTGTTTTTTATGTTGGGAGCACAGAACCGTGCGCACTGTAAGGGCAGGCAGATTGTCAAGGGGGAAAAAGAAATTTTACGTCTGCAAGCTGAGTATCCCGAAGGGGTAATTTGCACAGTATTTTTTTTGAAACATGCTGATTTAAAAGAAAATCCAGAAAGTTTTGAGTCTCTGCATCTGGGATGTGGGAACTTTGGCAAGCCCTTATGGCGGCAGGGCGCACAACGCAAAAACCCCGGCCAAAGACCGGGGTTTTTGTTCGTGCTGGACGCAGAGTGGCTTACAGTCATGCTCATCGCCCAAAACACATCAATGCCGTCCCTTTAGGGGCGGCACTGCCCCTAAAGGGGCGCATGGGCTGTGCCGAGGCTAGAAGCCGTAACGCAGGCCGAGCATGAATTCGTTGCTGTAGGGGCGGTTGCCAATGTTGTAGTTGTTGCCACCAGAGGAGACCTTCACGTCATTGTAGCCAAGGCTCACAAAACGGTAGCCCGCGTCGATGGCAAAGTGGTCGTTGATGTTGAAGGCCACACCGGTGCCCACATTCCAGGCAAAGTTGGTGACGCGTTCGTCGCCAGAGAACTTGTTGCCTGCGTTGTCGGTAAAGTCATAGCCAGCGTAGTTGAAGGCCATGCCCATACCGGCACCCACGTAAGGGGTCATGATGGAATCGTTGTGGAAATCCCAAAAAAGGTTGGCAAACAGGGTCGAGCTGTTCCAGGTACCCTTGACCTGACGGACTGCGGCGCCGCCGTCACTCCAGGTCTTTTCGTTGTTGCCGCGCATGGCGAATTCAAGTTCGGCACGCAGGGGCAGCATCTGCTGGGGCCAGAAGTCGTAACCCACGGCCAGCGCGCCACCAAGGGTGAACTGGCTGTACTGGTCTACGCCTGAGCCAGCAAGAGCGCGGGAGCGCTCGATCTGACCAGAGTTCTGGAAGCTCATCAAAAATTTGGGGGCCAGATACATACCGTTGCCTTCGGCAGCGGCAATGTTGGGCAGGGCCATGCTCAGCACCAGCGCCAACGCAAGAATAAAGCGTTTCATGACAGTCCTCCTAAGTACTTTCCTTCAAAAAAGAAGGCATCTTCAAAGTTGAAACAATCATTAGAAAATGTCAATATTTTTTCTATATTGCAAGGTGCTGTAATATATATCTGATGTTGTTTTAGCGTGTTACAATCTTGCTGCTTCTGTAACTATGGTCCGTGGGGGCATGCGCGGTGCAAAAAACAAGGCCCGGCTGTTTATGTAAAACAGCCGGGCGATATTTTCTGCGGCTCGTTGGCCTATTGAAAGAGTATGGAATTACAGCGTGTTGCCAAGGGCAATGCGCAAATTAGAACGTATAGCTTAAAGAAACCATGTAGATATTGGCTGAAACATCCTTGGATTTGCCGCCGGTGATGCCCGCCGAACCAGAGATTCCTGAAGCATCGGTTCTGCCGTAGTCCAGCGAATTGATCCACAGGTGGGCGTAGGCAAGATCAAGGTTCCAGTTGTTCCAGTTAAAGCCCGTACCAAGGCTGAGGGTCTGGCGGCCATTGGTGGGAACCATGAAGTCGGCGTGGCGTTCGTTGACAACCGGGGTTTCAATAGAAAATCCGGCGCGCAGGGCCCACCAGTCAAGGGGCTTGTATTCCACGCTGGCATTAAAGTTCCAGCCGTCGCGCCATTCCTTGTTGTTGATGGAGCTGTACCCGTTGTCCATATAGATGTTCAGTGCATTGTAGGTAGACCAGCGGGTCCAGACCGTGCCCAGTTCAAAGCTCAGGTTGTCGAGCGGCTTGTAGGCAATGCCCAGGGCAGCGGAATCGGGCAGCTGCAAAACCGTATTGGCCGAGCAGTTGCTGGCCGGGGGCAGATGTGCGAATTGGGTCAGAACGTTGCCGCCCTGATAGGCAAACTGCACATCGCCGTTGATATTCAGGGTCATCTGGCTCTTGTACGAAAGGCCCACAGACCACTGGTCGTTAAGGCGCATGTGCAGGCCAAGGTGGGCACCGTAGCCCCAGCCATAGCCTTCAAGCTGCATGTCGTTGTCAAACTGTTGCGCACCAACGCGAGTGGGTACCTTGTTGCCCATGTACATGTGGGCATTCATGGCTTCCACGCCCACGGAGACGGAAACCGTATCGTTGAGCTTGAGGGCCAGGGTAGGCACAAACGACAACGTCTGAATGCCGATATCATAAACATTTCTTCTGCCAGCCCAGTCGCCGGCAAAGCTGTTGCCAAGGCCGAAACGCGAAAAAACGCCCAGGCCAATCCAGGCGGTGTCGCTCAGCTGATGGCTGGCATAGGCGTGGGGAGCATTCCAGAGGGCGGGCTTGGTATAGGTGTTGGTTTCCTGGGCGCCATTTTGGGTGGTAATGCTGCCAGAGGGGCTGATAAGGGCAAAACCGCCCATAAAGCGCGTGCCGGGCAGCTGGGTTATGCCCGCTGCGTTGTAGGCAATGGCAGAAACGTCGTCGGCGCGGCCAACCATGCCACCGGCCAGAGAAACACCCCTGGCGCTCCATTCATTGAGGGCGAAACCTTCACCCATGGCCACGGGCGCGCAGCAAACCACGAGGGCCAGCGCCAGACATACCGCACGAAAAACCTTCATCAATTCCTCCACTAAGGCTGCAAAAAAGCGCACAACTGACCACCCGGCCTGCATGCTGCACGCTGGTACGGTTGCTGTGTCGCGGGACGTATGCGGCTGGGGAACCGCCCTCACCAACAGTAATGGGATGTCACAACATATTTATCGGATCAAGGTCAAGGAAAAGTCGCAGATGTTTTGCAGCTTTTTGTGACAGGGCAAAAAAATACAGCGAACGGATTGCCTGCCAGTCCTGCCCTTTAATGAGGCATGTGAAGCGTTTGCGTCCTCGCAGCAGCGCAAGGGGGGCGGGGGCGGGGCCAAGCATCTGCACGCCAAGCTCGGAGGCTTTGCCGCGTAGGGCTTGCGCCAGCTCACCAAGGGCTGGTGCGCCAGCCTGTTCTGTGATGCCGTAAGAAATGCGAATAAGCGCCAGCCTTACAAATGGCGGATACCGGCGCAGTTTGCGCCGGGCCAGCTCTGCCTTATAAAAACCTTCGTAATCGGCATTGCGCACATATTGCCAGCAATAGTGGCTCACGTCGCGCGTCTGAATGAGCACGCGGCCGGGCTTGTCGCCCCTGCCCGCGCGCCCGGCAGACTGCACAAGCAGCTGAAAGGTGCGCTCTGCCGCCCTGTAATCGGGCAGATTGAGGCCAAGGTCGCCATCGGCGATAACGGCCAGCGTGACCAGCGGAAAGTGGTGTCCCTTGGAGAGCATCTGCGTTCCCACAAGTATGGGGGCCTCCTGCCGGGAAAATGCCGCAAGTATTTCTTCCATGCGGCCCGGTCGGCGGGTGCTGTCCCGGTCAAGCCGCAGCACGGGCCCGCCCGCCAGCACGCTCAGCCGTTCGGCCAGCCTTTCTGTGCCTTCGCCCATGGGTAAAAAATTCATGCCGCCGCATTCGGGGCAGGGTGAGGGAAAGGGGCGGCTGTAGCCGCAATAGTGGCAGACAAGTTTTTCAAGACCCTTGTGATAGGTGAGGCCGATTTCGCAGTGCGGGCAGCGCAAGGTACGGTTGCAGTCGAGGCAGTACATGAGGGGGGCGTAGCCCCGCCTGTTCAGCAGCACCACTGCCTGCTCGCCGCGCGCAATGGTTTCGCGCAGGGCTTCTTCACTTTGGGGAGCCAGCAGGCCATCCATGCTTGTAGAAGCGGGCGAAAGGGAGCTGATGTCCACCAGTTCCACCGGCGGCAGGTCGCGGCCGCCCACGCGGCGCGGCAGGCTCAATTTGGGAAGATGGCCGTTTTCCGCTGCATAAAATGTTTTGAGATCGGGTGTTGCGGAGCCCAGCACCAGCAGGCCGCGCGTCTGGGCTATCCTGAACCAGGCCACTTCCTTGGCCTGGTAGGCCAGGCTTTCATCCTGCTTGAACGAGCCATCGTGTTCCTCGTCAAGCACTATGCAGGCCAGATGCGGCACGGGTAAAAACAGGGCCGAGCGCGTGCCCACAACCAGGCAGGGAGTCGTGTGCCCCGCCAGTTGACGAAACGTGGCTTCGCGCCGGGCTGGCGATTGATAGCCGTGATAAAAAAACAGGGGGGCATCGGGCAGGGCACAGGTTGCATCGCGCCGCAGCTTGTGGGCAAGGGCTACCTCTGGCGCAAGCAGCAGCACGCTTTTGCCTGCCGCCAGACAGGCCTTGGCAAGCTCCAGATACACGGCGGTTTTGCCGCTGCCCGTTACGCCAAACAGCAGGCGCGAAGACGCCGTTTGGGCGTGCAGGGCCTCAAGCATGCTCTCGAGCGCCGCTCTCTGGTCATCATTGAGGCTGAAAGGCGGGGGCGGCGGGGGCAGCAGGCTTTGCTCTGTGGCGTCAAGCACATCATCGTCAAGGCCGCTCTCGCGCGAAAGATTGACGTGTCCGGCCTCCAGCAGGGAATGCAGGGCCGGGGCCACGGCCTGTCCCAATGCCTGTACGAGCCGCCTGCGGCTCACGCTGCCGTGCTGGTGCAGATAGTCCAGCACTTCAATCTGTCTTTTGGCAGAAGGCCGCACGGGCCAGGGCGGGTCAACGCGCAGCAGGCAGAATTCCTCGCTGGCGGCATCCGTGCCAGGGGGCAGCATGCGGGCATTGCCGTTGCAAAGAGCCTGTGCCAGTTCCTGCCGCTGCTGCGGCGAGGCCTCGCGGATGCGGGCAAGTGTCCAGGCTGCGGCCTGACCTGATTCGATATGGCGCAGGCGAACCCGCGCAAGACGCAGCCCCTGGGGCAGTACGTGCCCCAGAATATGGCCGGGGTGCAGGCCCTGACGGCGTGCCAGATCTTCGGCCAGTTCCAGCAGACCCGGCGGGAGCAGGGGGGCGTTTTCCAGCGGCCATGCCAGGCTTTTGCACTCAACGCCTTCGGGCATGTCGGCAGTGGGGCTGAGGTGCATCAAAACTGCCGCTCGCAGGGCAGAGCGTTCGCCCTTGCCCAGGGGCACGGCAACACGCAGGCCCGGTTGCCAGAAATCGGCAGGAAATTCGGGGGGCAGCAGATAGGTAAGGCTGGCGTAAGGCGGGGTGAGCAGGGCAACAGTGGCGTACATGAGTGGCAGAGTTACGCAATACGGCCCCGAAGGCAAGCCTCTGCCGGGCGGCAAAAAAGATGCGGCGAGTTGTGGGGGCCAAAACGAACAGGTCTCCCCCGGCAGAACCGGGAGAGACCTGAAGTGCGGTCTGTGTTTTGAGTCTTAATGGAACTGCACAAAATTTTTGAGCAGTTTGAGCAGATCGTAGCGCAGCTCTTCGTCCTGAAGGGCAAAATAGATGTTTGCGGTGAGAAATTCTGCCCAGTCGCCAGCGTCAAAACGCATGCCAGACATGCGCACGGCCATCATGCCCCTTTCCTGGGCCATGGCCTGAAGGGCATCGGTGAGCTGAATTTCGCCGCCGTGGCCGGGTTCGACTTTTTCCAGGTAGTCGAAAATATCGGGGGTGAGCACATAGCGGCCCACAATGGCCATGCGTGATGGGGCGTCCTCGCGGGCGGGTTTTTCCACCATGCTCTTGACGCGGAACACGCCGGGGGTCAGCTCGTCACCGTCGATGATACCGTAACGGCTCACTTTTTCCCACGGAACTTCCATAACGCCGATGACCGGCATTTTTTCTGCCATGGCCACTTCAATAAGCTGGCCAATGCCGGGCGCACCGCCAAACATGAGGTCGTCGCCCACCATGATGGCAAAGGGATCGTCGCGCACCAGTTCGCGCGCACACAGCACCGCATGCCCAAGACCAAGCTGACGCTTCTGGCGCACAGACATGATGTTGACCATCTCGGCCACCTTGCGCACTTCTGCCAGCTTGTCCAGCTTGCCAGCGCGTTCAAGCACACCTTCGAGCTGAAGGTTGTAGTCAAAGTGGTCTTCGATAACCGTTTTATCGCGGTTGGTCACAAAGATCACATCTTCGATATTGGCGCGCTGGGCCTCTTCAACCACATACTGGATGACAGGCTTGTTGTAGATGGGCAGCATTTCCTTGGGAATATTCTTGGTTGCAGGCAAGGAACGGGTTCCCCATCCGGCCACGGGAATGACGACTTTACGAATATTCTTCATGCATGCCTCCAAGGGGGGGTAGACAAATCAATGCGGATTAGCGGCAAACCGATGCAAGCATTATACGCATGGCGGCAATTCTGCAAGTCTGGTCTGCCGTGCAGAATGCCAGGAATTGTTGCCGCATGTCCGAAAAATCAGCGCAGTTCGCGTTCAACCACAACGGCCAGATCTTCGGCAAATGTTTTGACCTTGCCGGGATTTTCGCCTTCCACCATGACACGGCAGAGGGACTCTGTGCCAGAGTACCGCAGCAGAACCCTGCCGCGACCAGCAAGGTCGGCCTCCACCTTGGCAACGGCCTCGCCAATGGCGGGGCGTTCCTCAAAGGGAAGGCGTTTTTCAACCCGCACGTTGATGAGCACCTGCGGGAAGGGCTGGAGCCTGCCAGCCAGTTCCGAGAGGGGCTTGTCCTTTTCTCGCATGATCCGCAAAATTTGCAGGGCCGCCAGCAATCCGTCGCCGGTGGTGCTGTATTTGTGAAAAATAAGATGCCCAGACTGCTCGCCGCCAAGCATGGCACCCTCGCGCCGCATGGCTTCCATAACGTAGCGGTCGCCCACCTTGGTGCGCAGCAGCGATCCGCCGTGATCCTTCATAAAAATTTCCAGCGCCATGTTGCTCATGGCCGTGGCCACCAGCAGATTGCCGGGCAGCTCGCCCCTCGCCATCATGGCCTGGGCGCACATGGCCATGAGTTGATCGCCGTCGATGATGTTGCCGTGTTCGTCCACAACTATGAGGCGGTCGGCATCGCCATCCAGCGCAAGGCCCACATCTGCCCGCACCTCGCGCACCTTGGCCGCCACCACTTCGGGGTAGAGCGAGCCGCAGTGCTCGTTGATGTTGGTTCCGTCGGGGGTTGTGCCAATGCGAAAAACCTCGGCTCCCAGCTCTTCAAGGGCCAGCGGGGCAACCTTGTAGCTGGCCCCGTTGGCGCAGTCAACCACAATGCGCAGGCCTGAGAGTGTCAACTGCGTGGGAAAGCAGCTTTTTGTGTACACAATGTAGCGGCCACCAGCGTCTTCAATCTTGGTGGCGCGGCCAGCACCGCGTGCTTCGGGGTAGGGCCACTTGAAATCGGTATCAAGCACCATGGCAGATATTTCGTCTTCCGTCATGTCGGGCAGCTTGTAGCCCTCGGCGTCAAAAAACTTGATGCCGTTATCGTGGAAGGGATTGTGCGAAGCAGAAATGACCACGCCAAGGTCGGCCCGCATGCTGCGGGTAAGAAAGGAAATGGCCGGTGTGGGCAGGGGGCCTGTCATGATAACGTGCATGCCAGCGGCGCACAGTCCGGCGGTGAGGGCTGATTCAAACATGTAGCCGGAAAGGCGCGTATCCTTGCCGATAACCACCTTGTGCTGGTGGTTGCCGCGCCGAAAGCGCACGCCCGCCGCAAGGCCAAGGCGCAAGGCCACATCAACGGTCATGGGATAGTTGTTGACCGTGCCGCGCAGCCCGTCTGTGCCAAAAAGACGCTCAGCCATGAAGACTCCTTGCCTGAGTATGCTATTGCGCTGCGCCAGCCCGGTTACAGGCGTGTGGGCAGCATTTTGTTTTGCCGTGCCGCGCTTGGCCTGTGGCCGCAACGCGGAATGTTTGCCGTGCGTGTGGCAGTAATTGCCCATGCCGCAAGCCAGCGCAACCTATTTCTTTTTTCTGGTTACAGTAACTTCTTCTGTTACCGGGTTCAAGAGAGTCATGCCCTCTGGCAGTTTGAAGCGCAAGGGTACCTTGATGCTCTCACCCGGCGGAATATCCGGGGTGATGAGCGAAATATCCATTTCAGCAAGGTAACGGCTGTTTTTTGCCAGGGCATCGGGCACTTCTACCAGAACGGCGACCTCATCGGGCTCAACGGTATAGAAGGGCCTGCTTTCCCTGGCAAGTTCAACCTTGCAGCGCCGCGATACAACGGTACGCCCGCTGGTGATGGTATATTGCACCTTAACCGAGGGCGGGGTGGCCGTGACCATGCTTGGCGTATCCAGGGTGATGGACTGGTGTACGGTAGACCCCGCAGACTTGGGATCAAGCATGATGGTGAGCGGCACACTTGAAATGGCCGAGATGACAGATTCCGGCCCGCGAAGCGCCACCGTGGCCGGGGTAACACTGACATTTTCCACAGTCAACGCGCCCCCGCGCAAGGGTGAATCCACCACGGCCCTCACGGGAACGCTGCGTTCCTGAAGATTGTCGGCCTTTACCACAATGCGTGGCGGCTGCACGTCGATAAGTTCAAAAGCGCGAAATCGGGCCCCCAGGTGTTCTGCCGAAAGGGGAACAACCGTGGTGCCCTTTTTGATGGTGGAAAGGTCAACCGCCTGAATTATCTTGCCCTGGGTAACCGAGCGCAGCAGTGTTTCCGGCCCGCGCAGGCGCACCACGGCCTTGCTGATAAGGCCGTCTGTAACCACCAGATTGGTGGGAATGCCCACGTAATCGAGGTTCACTTCGATCTGCGCTTCAAGCCGGTCACGAACGCTGACCATGTACCACATGCTCACGGCGATAAACACGGCCAGCAGCATGGACAGCAGATGCGGCGGGCGGCGGGAGGGATCAGAGGATTTCATCAAGCACCTGCCTGAGACGTACCGCGTCAAGGGCGCGCATGAGTTCGCCCTTGAGGGCTATGGATATTTCGCCCCTTTCTTCAGATACCACAATAACAAGGGCGTCACTTTCGCGGGCAATGCCCAGAGCCGCGCGGTGGCGTGTGCCAAAGTTTTGCCCTTTGGCTTCTGCCAGCGGCAAAATACATGCGGCGGCGGTAATTTTGCCACGGCTGATAATCACTGCGCCGTCGTGCAGGGGGGCCTTGGGGTAAAAAATATTCATGAGCAGCTGACGTGAAAGCTGGGCATCTATTCGCACGCCTTCGCGCTTGATCATGTCGCCAAGGCGCATGCCCCGCTCTATGACAATAAGAGCGCCCACGCGCAGGCGGGCCATTTCCACGCAGGCGGTAACCACTTCTTCCACGCCGGTTTTCTGTATGCGTGAACGGTGAAAAATGGGCCGTGCGCCCATTTCTCCCAGGGCCTGACGGATGTCAGCCTGAAAAATGACCACTATCAGAATGAACAGGGAACTGAAAATGTGTTGCAGCAGCCAGGTGAGGGTGTAAAGCCCCAGGGCATTGGAAAAAAAGTACAGCAGGGTGAGCAGACCCAAACCCGTAAGAACGGTCAGCGCCCGCGAACCGCGCAACATCTGGATAACCTGGTACAGCAGTATGCTGACCACGGCTATATCCATAATGTCACGCCAATCTATGGCAATATGGTCAAACACTGTGTGTTCCTTGCGGCAATATGTATGGTGCAGCCGTAGCGCACAGCCAGATTTTGTCTTCCATGCCAGCCCCATACTGCGCGCACAGATTTTGTGGCAACCGGGCAGGCCGGTGTGTGCGGGGGCCTGTGCTAGTCATGGGCCTTTGCGCGTTGTTTTTCAAGGTACATGGCTGCATCCGCGCAAGAGAGCAGCCCGTCAGCCGTATGGGCATCATCCGGGTAGAGAGCCCTGCCCATGCTGAACGTGATGGGGCCAGGAATTTTCAGCGTCGGCAAGCCTTGTGCGAGATCCCTGCGCATGGCTTCAAATGTCGCCTGATCGCGCTGGGGGGCTGGCGATCCGTTAAGCAGCAGTACAAATTCATCACCGCCAATACGGCCCAGGGTGTGGGTCACGTGGGCATGCGCGCGCACAACCTCTGTGAAGAGTTGCAATACTCGGTCACCGGCCTCATGTCCATAGGTGTCATTGATGGCTTTAAATTTATTTAAGTCAATGTAATATATGGTAAATTTTTTCTTTGCTGGGGAGTCAATCCGTTTTTGCAACTCATCAAACAGCCCACGCCTGTTAAGGGCGCCGGTAAGGGCATCTCTGTAAGCAATAGCTTCCAGATAGTTGCGTATACCCGTAAGGTCATAATTTCTTTGAACAAGACCTGAAAGAAAGAGGCTTAAAAGAAGGCTCATGCCCACATAAAGCCATGTCTCCAACGATTGGTACCATATCTCGCCAGAAGCAATACGTATATGCCATTTGGCGTTGAGAATATTCAACGGCATTTCAACGTTCACGGGGCCATTTGCCGATTCAAGGCTGCCAGCCAGCAGAATTTTTTCGTTTTGTTGCTTTTCGGCACGCCACAGGCCAAAGGGAATGTGCATGTTGTCCAGCATATAGAGGTCTGAAACTGTCAGCACATCAGGAAACCGTAAAAAAATGGCGGCAGTGCCCCAGTATCGGGCGTGTCCCTGGGAATCGTTGAGATAGAGTGAAAGCCGCCCCACAAGCGCCGTGCAGCCGCAAGGCAACTCAATCGGGCCCGTAAGTGTGAGCCGCGATGTGTGGCGGGCTGCCATGGATTCATTGCAGCCCAGGCCGCCTGTCAGCATATTCTGGCCCAGAAGCTCATTGTTGGCCGGGTTGCAAGGATACACCGTGCTGATGATGCCGCCGGGGGCCAGAGCAAAAGCCTGAATGGTGTTGTCGTCACGCAGGGCAGCCGCTACCCGCTCAAATTCTTCAATCCGGCCATCCGCATCTACAACCAGCGCACTGAGAGTTTCTATTTTGAAAACAAGGCGCAGCAGTTCATTGTGCAGATTATCGCGCTGCGAGCGGGCAATGCTCTCCAGCTTTATGCGGTCAACCTGCTGCCCGCGATCGACCAAAACCCATGTGAGCAGTAAGTTTACCGTCAGCGTAACAAGCAGGACTCCAAGGAAAGGGCGAGTTGTTAAAAATCGCACCATACCGGCATGCTCGCGGTTAAAAAAGGTTTTTGATCAGTGGGCCTCAAGAGCCAGGGCAACAGTCATTGCCTGACGGGCTGCGGCCACATCATGTACCCTGTGCCAGTAAACACCCTTACTGCGCAGCATGGCCGTGGCTGTGGCCGTGGCAAGCCCGCGCTGTTGCGGCGGCAGGCCGAGCAGCCCGCCAAAGACAGATTTCATCGAAAGCGCCATAAGCACAGGCCGCCCGAACTCAAGCCAGTCTTCGGGATGCGCCAGCAGGGCAAGGTTGTGCTCAAGCGTCTTGCCAAAGCCGATGCCCGGATCAAGCACAATGCGGTTTTCTGGCAGGCCAGCGCGCACAAGGCGCGACATTTCGCGTTCAAAAAATTCCCGCACCTCGCGGCGCACGTCGGCGTAGCTGGGGTTGTGCTGCATGGTCTTGGGGCGGCCCTGGCTGTGCATGAGCACATAGCCGGGTTTGTACTGCACCAGTACGTCCAGCAGGGCCGGATCAAAGGCACAGGCAGAAATATCGTTGATGATGGATACGCCCATTTGCAGCACGGCTGCCGCTGTTTCGGCATGGTACGTATCCACGGAAACGACCGCCGCAGGTGCCACGCGCCGCAGGCCAGCCAAAACCGGCAGCAGGCGTTGTGTTTCCTGACCGGGTGAGAGCTCAGCCGCGCCTGGGCGAGACGATTCAGCGCCCAGATCAAGAATGTCGGCCCCCTGATCGCGCAGGGCGAGAGCATGCCTGATGCCTGGGGCCGGGCTGTCGTGCTGGCCGCCGTCATAGAATGAATCGGGTGTCAGGTTGACAATGCCCATGACGCCAAAGGGGGAGGGCGTCATTAACGCCCGCCCCCCAAGAATATGCCAGTCTGCGCTTGTGCTAGAAGCGGATTGGCGAATGCTATCGGTCATTTTCGTTACGGCTGGTGTCAGCCTTGTCATCCGTTGCGCCAGTGCTGGTGGTGCTGGCTTTTGGTTCCGCGCTCTGGGCGTTATTGTCAGGTTCGATGACAAATTCTGCCGAGGGCTTGGCGGGTTTGCCCTTGGTGGGGGCTGCCGGTTTGCCGTTGTTGTCGAGAGGCGGCAGTTCCTTGTTGTCCATGAGCAGCTCAAGGTCGTCGCCCGTGATGGTTTCGCGGTCAAGCAAGGCCTGGGCAATGCGGTGCAGGGCATCAAGGTTTTCTTCAAGCAGCTTGCGGCAGCGGCTGTGGGCTTCTTCCACTATGCGCTTGACTTCAGAATCAACCAGCCGGGCCGTGTCTTCGCTGAAGTTTTTGTTCTGCACCCATTCGCGGCCGATAAACACTTCTTCGCCGGTTTCGCCAATGGCAAGCGTGCCCACGGCTTCGCTCATGCCCCATTCGCAGACCATCTTGCGGGCCATGCGGGTGACGCGTTCAATATCGTTGGAGGCACCGGTGGTGATATCGTCAAAAATGATTTCTTCAGCCACGCGGCCACCAAGCAGCACCACCAGATTGTTGCGCAAGAAGGTGCGCGAGTAGCCGTGGCGGTCTTCTTCGGGCAGCTGCATGGTCACGCCCAGGGCGCGGCCACGCGGGATGATGGTGACCTTGTGAACCGGGTCAGAGCCGGGCAGCAGGCGGGCCGCAAGAGCGTGGCCGCCCTCGTGGTACGCGGTGATGCGCTTTTCTTCTTCGGAAAGAATAAGGCTGCGGCGTTCGCGGCCCATGAGAACCTTGTCCTTGGCATACTCGAAATCGTGCATGTCCAGGCGGTCCTGATTGAGCTTGGCAGCCTGAAGGGCAGCTTCGTTGACCAGGTTTTCCAGATCAGCGCCCGAAAAGCCCGGTGTGCCACGCGCAAGGGTTTCGAGGTCAACATCGCCAGCCAGGGGCGTGCGTTTGGTGTGTACCTCAAGAATGCGGCGGCGGCCACGCAGATCGGGCGTGGGAACCATAACCTGACGGTCAAAGCGGCCAGGACGCAGCAGGGCGGGGTCGAGCACATCGGGGCGGTTGGTGGCGGCAATGAGGATAACGCCCTCGTTGCTTTCAAAACCGTCCATTTCCACCAGCAGCTGGTTAAGGGTCTGCTCGCGTTCATCGTGCCCGCCGCCAAGGCCAGCACCACGCTGGCGGCCCACGGCGTCAATTTCGTCAATAAATATCAGGCAGGGAGCATTTTTTTTGCCCTGCACAAAAAGGTCGCGCACGCGCGAGGCGCCCACGCCCACAAACATTTCAACAAAGTCAGAGCCAGAAATGGAGAAGAAAGGAACCCCGGCCTCGCCAGCAACTGCGCGTGCCAGCAGGGTTTTACCTGTACCGGGAGGGCCCACAAGCAGTACGCCCTTGGGAATGCGGCCACCAAGGCGGGTGAACTTTTTGGGGTTGGAAAGAAATTCCACCACTTCCGAAAGTTCGTCCTTGGCTTCGTCAACACCGGCCACATCGGCAAAGGTAACGCGGGCGCTGTCCTGATTGAGCAGGCGCGCACGCGAACGGCCAAAGCTCATGGCCTTGCCGCCGCCGCCCTGCATCTGGCGCATAAAGAAAATCCACACGCCCACAAGCAGCAGCATGGGAAACCACGAGACAAGCAGGGTCATGTACCAGGGCTGCTCTTCCGGCGGTTCAGCTTTTACTTCGACCTTTTTTTCAATAAGGCGGTTAACCAGGCCGAGATCCTGCGGGGCATACGACTGCACCATCTTGCCGTCAGAGGTTCTGCCGGTAAGGGTGTGGCCCTGTATGGTGACAGACAAGAGCTGGCCGTTGTCCACCTGACTGAGAAAGTCCGAATAGGGCACCCGCTGGGTTATCCCCTGCGGCTGCTGGAACATATTGAAGAGCATGACCATCGCCAGGACGATTATCGCCCACAGCATCAGGTTGCGACTTATCTGATTCAACACTGCCTCCGTTACGTTTTCCGCGCGCGGGGGCGCACGGCCAGGCCTTATATATGGCCAGCACGGTTACCAAATTACTACCTGCACACGGGCGGTGTCAAATGTTCGTAGGCATTTGCGCCCTGTGCAGCAGGCTTTGCAACCGAGCCTGTCTTGTTGATTATAATGCACAAAACAATATTGGCAATGGATAAAATACTTCACAAGAGTGCGAACGCGGCGTGGCGCTTTGGCGCAAACTTCTATTTCAGGCTGCTGCATGCCCAAGCCCGCTGGTGCATGCGCCCCCTTGCGGGCAAAGACCTTTTGCCCTATGGTGCGCCCATGCGGAGACGTTTCGTCACCGGTGTGGCGCCCGGTCTTCAAAACCGGTGGCAGGCCTTGCGGTCTGTGGTAGGTTCGACCCCTATACGTCTCCGCCAATAAAGTTTTTGTTTCGTCTTGCCGAGCTCGGCTTGCGATTTTTACCCCGGTTTTGCCGGGGTTTTTCTGTTTCTGCCGCCGGGTGCGCGTGGGGCCAGCCTGTTGCAGCTGGCCCCGTGGCAGAATTATTTGTCTGATTTCTTTTTGTGGCTAGAGCGAAGGTGCAGCCGCATGGGTGCGTGCGTGATGCCAAATATCTTGCGCAGGGCGCGTTCAAGATAGCGGGTATAGCTTTCGGGCACGCGGTCTGCGTCGCTGACAAAGCACACAAAGGTTGGCGGCGCGGTTTCTGCCTGGGTGAGGTAGAAAAATTTGGCGCGCACGCGCTTGACCACCGGCGGCTGGTGTTTTTCCAGCACTTCTTCCATGGCGCGGTTGAGCTTGCCGGTAGAAATGCGCACGCTGCATTCTTCGTGAATCTGCGTTGCCAGGGGCAGAATTTTTTTCAGGCCCGTGCCCTTGAGGGCCGAAACGTTGATGATGGGCACGTGCGGGCAAAAAGCCAGCATTTCGGCCACATTCTTTTTGAGCCTGTCCAGCGAATCGCGGGGGGCCAGATCGCATTTGTTGATCAGCACCATAAAGGGTGTCTTGCGCGTGTTGAGCATGTCCATAAGGCGTTTGTCCTGCTGGCTCACGCCTTCGGCGGCGTCGAGGGTTAGCAGGGTGACATCGGCCTTGGTGCTCGATTTGATGGCCGAGTTGACCGAGTATTTTTCCACGCTGTCGGTGATCTTGGTGCGGCGGCGAATGCCTGCGGTATCCACAAAAACGTAGTCGCGCCCGTCGCGGTTGAAGCGCACGTCAACGCTGTCACGCGTTGTTCCCGCCACGTCGGAAACAATCATGCGGTCCGAACGGGAAATGGCATTGATGAGCGAAGACTTGCCCGCATTGGGGCGGCCAAGCATGGCCAGCTTGAGGGTGGGCGGCGCGGGCGGTTCGCTGGAGGTGTCCTCTGGCAGCAGGGCCACCAGTTCTTCGACCAGAGCGTTGATGTTGTGCCCGTGCTCGGACGAAATTGCCAGCACTGGAAAGCCCAGAACGTGGAATTCGGCCATGTGCTCGTCTTCGCGCTCTATGCCGTCTACCTTGTTGACCACGCAGATGGTGGGCAGGCCCTTGCGGCGCACATGGGCGGCAAGGTGCTCGTCGAGGGGCAGCAGACCATCGCGGCCATCTACCACAAAGGCCACAGCGGCGGCACCAACCAGCGCTGCTTCGGTTTGCGCAAGGATATCGCGCTCAAAACCACGGATACCTTCGGGGCCTTCGACCACGGCGGCATGGGAATCAAGGGTGATGCCGCCCGTATCCACTATGCCGAAAACGGGGGTGTCCTTGCGGCGCACCACACCGTCCATGCGGTCGCGGGTAACGCCGGGGCGGTCATGGGTGATGGCCCGATTGCTGCGAATAAGCCTGTTGAACAGGGTGGATTTGCCCACATTGGGGCGGCCCACCAGAATGACGCGGGGCAATATATCTGCCATGAGAATACCTTAGTGTGCGCCTGGCCCATGCCAGGCATGATTGCGTGCGTGAAGTGGAGTGCGCCGTCACAGTGTTATGCGCTACGACAAGAAGCAGGCTTGAGTTAGAGCGCTGCGTGCTGCGGCGCCTGGCTGCATTGCCGGGCAACATGCCCCGGCGGCCAGTGACAGTTTGGGTTTATGACGGCATTACTGGCGTAAAAATTTATTTGTAGCACTTTGTTCTGTTAAAGGGAAGGCCCCACAGCCGCCCCCATGTTCCGGGGTTTCCGCCGTTGCCACTGGGTCGGGCATCTGCTCAAGGGCGTGTTCGCCCGCCCATTCAGGCAGGCACGAAAAAACACGGCCACAGGGCATGGTTATGCGCAGGGCGTGCAGCAAAAGGCTTTCGGCTGGCAGCAGTTTTGCCTTGTCCGCGTCGCCCATGCGGGCGGGTGCGGGAAGGGAGCTGCCCCCACGCGGCACGTGCCGACGCGGTGCGCTGCCGTATTTGGAATCGCCCACCACAGGATGCCCCATGGCCGCCAGCTGCACACGAATCTGGTGTGTTCGGCCTGTGAGCAGGCGCACAAGCAGCAGGCTTTGGCGCGCGCCCACGCGCAGGGGGCGCACAATACAGAGGGCCTCGCGGCTGTCGGCCTCGCCGGGCGCTGCGGGGCGCACCTTTTCATAACCCTGGGCAGAATCCTTGCGCAAAAAATGGCGCAACAGCTGGGTTTCGGCATAGGGCCAACTGCCCTGAACCCACACCACATATTCCTTGGACATGGTTCCAGAGCGCAGGGCGTCCTGAGCCTTGTTCAAGGCTTCATACGAGGCGGCCACCAGCAAAACGCCAGAGGTTTCCTTGTCCAGCCGGTGAACGGGCACTGGCTTGAAGGGTGCGTCTGTAAAATATGCGGCCAGGCGCGAGCTGAGGCTGTCGTCGTGCCCCGTGCCAGGGTGGGTGGGCAGGCCTGCCGGCTTGTTGAAAGCCCACAGGTAGCCATCTGTACCGATCATGGGGGGCAATGGCGGCGAATCGGCCTTGCGAGCGCCGGATTCGAAATCCGTCGGTTCATCGGGCCCGGCAGTTGCGCTGCTTTCTTCTGCCATTTTAAAGGCAAAAGGAGGCAGGCGAACAATATCGCCGGTCTGGACGCGCGCAAAGGGTTTGCACCGGCTGCCATTAATGCGCACCTGACCTGTACGCACCCAGCGGTGCAGCAGGGTGGGTGGCAGGTTCAGCCGCCTTTGCAGGAACTGTAACAACTTTTGGCCGCTTTCGGTCTCTTGCACCATGGGTTGTTCTGGCAGCGATTGCGCGCCCGAACCTATGGCAGAGCCCTGGGCCTGCGTAGGGGGAGGGTTATCTTCCGACATGCGGATACTGTGGCGTAAAGCCCGCCTTGCGTCAAGAGCACAAACTGGTGCAGTGCCGCCTTGCTGCACAATGGTGGTTACCGATAGCGGCAGTCGTTGAGAGAAACCCTGGAATTTGTGTGGCTTTCTATCCAGCGTTTGATGAGCTGGCGCGTTTCCGACCTTGTTGTAAGCTTGTGGCGCAGCATGGATCTGTCGGCTTCAACAATGGCGCTGGCAATGGTTGTCTGCATGGTTTCGGCACAGGCCGAACCCATGGCGAGCAGCACCGGCGGGCGGGTATGGCCCTCGTTGTGCCGTTCAAAGCGTTGCAGCAGCGAGTACATGATTTCGGCCACTGCCTGCATGTTGCAACCGGGCAGAAGCACAGCGTATTCATCACCGCTCATGCGTGCCACGCAGGCCGCAGAATCAAGCCCGCCGCGCAGCAGCAGGGCCGCCTGACAGAGTACGGAATTGCCTTCTTCGTGCCCCAGATGGTCGTTGATCATCTTGAGCCCGTTCACATCCGCCGCAATCACCCCCACAGGGCGCACTGCCTGCTGCTCCAGATCGTCCACGGTCATGGTAAAAAAGGTGCGGCTGCGCAGCCCGGTGAGTGGGTCGTTGCGCACCAGGTCTTCCAGATGCGCCCTGTCAGCCTGACTGGCGCTGATGTCTGTGTGCAGCCCAACAACTCTGGTGGCCTGCCCATCGGCATTGCGCTGGGTTACGTTGCCCCGGCCAAGAATCCACGCCCATGTGCCGTCAGCCCTACGCATGCGGTAGGTGCATTCAAAGGTATCGCCGTGCTCTGGCGAGGCGATGATATCCTTTTGCATGGGAACAACATGAACGTAATCATCGGGATGGATTTTTTCTTCCCACGAGCTCAATCTTGCCGGAAAGGTTTCGGCCGTATAGCCCAGCATTTCGATGTAGCGCGGGCTGTAGTACACAGAGTTGGTACGCGCATCCCAGTCCCACAGGCCATCGCCCGATGCGTTGAGCGCCAGCATGAGCCGGGCATGGTCTTGCGCCATGTGCGATGTTGATGCCTGCTGTATGGAAAACCGCGCAGAAGGCAAAAGGCCGGGTGACTGCCTGTCGATGGCGCTGATACAGCCGACGATGCGCTCTGCCCGGCCCTGAAGGTCGCGCGTGAGCGTTACAAGCTGGGTGCGGGCCAGTATGCCATTGACAGGAAAGCACAATTCCACATGTGCCCCAATATGGCCCTCAACAAATGTTTGCAGAGATTGTTGCAGCAGCTCCCTTTTATCTTCGTGGCATGCAGAAAGAAGGGCAGCCATGCTTTCGGGAGCCTTTGTTTCCACGCCGAGCATGCGTTGCGCGCCACGGCTTATGCACAAGGTGTCGGAAATAACGCGCCATTCCCATACGGCATCGTTGGTGTCCATCTCGATAATTGGCTGATGCGGAGAAAATGGGAGTATTCGCATGACAATCCTTGGAAAACCAGGATTTATGGCTTGCCCACAGAAAAGGTAAATGTGACGTGGTTAAACCGTTGCTGGCGAGAGTACTCTTGCTCAGGAAAAATTGCTAGTAAGAATTTATATATGTAAGGGGATAATCAGCAGGAATGGTGCTGCCAGAGTGGCATTTGGCAATGGCGGACAAGACAGATCGGCAAGTCGATGCCGCCTTGTGGCGGCAGTGCCGCAATAGGGCATCAATGCTCGTGGGGTTCGTTGCCCAATGGGTGGGCGTGCATGTGGGCGTGCGCAAACGAAGGGGCGCAACTGTGAAGGTGGTTGTGGGCAATGGTGAGGTACTGGGTAGAGGTTTGTGCCAAAAAATCCCAGTCATGAGAGATTGTTATACGTGCAGTGTCCAGACTGCTCAAAATGTCGATTATGCGCTGGCGGGCATCGTTGTCGAGCCCGTTGGTGGGTTCGTCAAGCAGCAGGGCTTCGGGTTGCATGGCCATGACAGCCGCAAGGGAAACCAGTTTTTTTTCGCCGCCAGAGAGGCGGTGGGTAAGGCGGTCTTCAAAACCTGCAAGCCCCAGGTCGCGCAGTGTCGCAACGGCGCGCTCCCTGGCTTCGTCGGCGGCAAGGCCAAGATTCAAGGGGCCAAAGGCCACATCTTCCAGCACGGTGGGGAAAAACAGCTGGTCTTCGGCGTGTTGCAGCACAAAGCCCACCTTGCAGCGCAGGGCGTAAAAGTCGTTTTCGGAGTTGAGCGGCAAACCGTGAAACAGCACCTGACCGCTCTGGGGGCGGGCCAGCCCCGTGATACATCTGAAAAGGGTGGTTTTGCCGCTGCCGTTGGGGCCATACAGGCCTATGCGCTGGCCTGGGTGCAGTGAAAAATCCACATCGTGCAGCACGGGACGCATGCTGTCATTTTGGCCATAGCCAAAGCTGATTCCCTTGAGACTGAAAATGGCCGTAGTGTGATGCTCAGACATTGGGAACCCCCAGGCATTCAACCGCAATTATACTCGCCATGCACAGCAGCAGGCCCAGCGCAAAAAAATAGTCGCCCGCGTGCGCGCGAAAAGACGAAACCGATCTGAAGTGGCCGGAAAAGCCGCGTAAAAGCATTGCCTCGCGCACGCGTAACGAACGCTCGTAGCTGCGCACAAGCAACAGCCCCAGCAGTGACGCAAGGGTGCGGTAGGTGTGCATGTTGGTGCGCGAGCGAAATCCGCGCAGGCGGGCGGCCACAAGCAGGGTGCGCCATTCCTGGGCAATCACATGCACGTAACGGGCAGTAAAAAGAAAAAGAAAAACAAGCTTTGGCGGGCAGTGCAGTCTTTCAAGAGCATGCCCGGCGGTAGGGGCGTTCATGCTGGCAACCAGCGCCAGAAAGGCGCAGGCAATGGCATTGGATTTTATGCTCACCAGCAGGGCCAGATGCACACCCTGCTCACTGACCACAAAAAATCCCCACTGTGCCAGCGGGGTTCCGGGTGTCGTCAATGGGGTAACACACCACAAAAAAAGCACAAAAATATTGATGGCCCCCAGGCGTTGGCACAGTGGGCGCAAGGGCGGTTTGGCTGCGGCCAGCAGCATCACGCCAAGGGCAAGACCAAGACCACAGGCCGGCAAGCTGTGCAGCAACGAAACACACAGAGCAAAGGCCCCCGCGCAGGCCATGCGAAAGCGGGGGTCGATACGCTGTATGAGCGAAGGGCGTACAAAGGGCTGGTCAAACACTCCCAGCCTTTACCCCCGACGCCCCTTGAAGTAAAGAGCAATGCCCGCCAGCCCCACCAGCCAGCCGATGCCGCCAAAGATTTCAGAAAAACCGGGACGGGCCACGCGCATTTCGGCCAGTTCCCTGCGGATGGGGCCGAGTTTCACATCCAGAGCCGCGTTGACAATGTTTTGCAGCTCAGCGGCGCTGATGTTTGCCGCCGGTTGCGGCGAGGTTTTTTCTGCTTTTGGATTTGGTTGGGCCTGCGGGCCGGAATTTGCGGCAGGGGCAGTGCCCGCAGCCACCGCAGCCGGAGCCAGAGCGGATGATGCGGCGGATGATGCGGTAGGTGATGCGGCGGAAGCCGGGGCAGCAGGCTGAACAGAGGCCAGTTCTGCGGCGTCCACGGTCCATTCGTTCTGGTGGCCTTCGCCAGCCTTGATGACTATGCGCACGCCGTGGGCCTTGCCAGCGGCAGACACGGAAAAGCGGTACACGCCCTGATCGTCCGTAAGGCCTTCAACAAGTTTAGTGCCTGTGGCGGCGTCAAAAACCACCACCTGACCCTGCTTGACCTTGTTGCCGCCGTTAAAGCCACATTCGGCCACAACATGATCGCCTTCTGTCCACGCAAAAATATTTACCCTGTGGGCAAGGGCGCTGGCGGCTGTTCCCATAATAAAGGCCGCAAGCACCAGCGGTACAACAGCCAGCCATGCAGCGTTGGCCGTCAGGGATTTGTGATTGGACAACATGGATGCTCCTTGCGGTATCAGGCTGTTGTGAGGCGCAGCATTTCGGGGCGCACCCTGGCTATGAAGCCCACGGTGATCATTGTGATAAGCCCCTCGGCCAGCATGATGGGCAGATGTGCCAGAAACAGCAGGCGGGCTGCTGTGGCAAAACCCTCTTCGCTAAAGGCCAGGGCCACAGCCGTGAGCAGGCCCGCCCCCATAACACCCAGCGCACCGCCGCAGAAGGCGGCAATTTTTTGCCCTGTGGGGCTGGGCCACACACGGCTCAGGCCGCAGTACACATAGCCCGCCAAAACCCCAGAAAAAGCCATGGTAAAGGTGTTGACGCCCAATACCACAAGGCCGCCAAACTGAAAAAGAAGCGCCTGCAAGGCCAGCGCCACCAATATGGCGGGAAAGGCCGCCCAGCCCAGTAAAACGCCCAGCAGTCCATTGAGAATCAGGTGCGCGCTGGTGAGGCCGATGGGCACATGGATAAGCGAACCCACAAAAAAAACAGCGGCCAGAATGGCCACCGTCATAAGCCGGTCGTAGTCAAGTTTTTTCAGGCCCAGAGCCGTTCCGGCGGCGGTAAGGGCGTATCCTGTGGCCAGTACGGCGGGTGAGAGAACGCCTTCGGCAATATGCATGGTCAGTCCTTTATTTGGTCTGGGGCAGGCCAGAGCCGAACCGGAAGGGGGCAGTTTCCGGTTCGGCCAGCCGCATCCATACTTGGCGTTTAACTACTTGGTCTTGGGAGCGGCAAAATTCACCCACATCACTGCGCCCAGTTCCACTTCCTTGGCTTCACCCTTGTATTCCATTTTTTCAGCGGCGGTGTTCAGGGCCGCAAAGCCCCACCAGCCAGCCCAGGGAATACCGTAGGAGAATACGCCGTTTTCATCGGCCTTTACAACCTGGGTAACAAAAAAGTCGTTGGGGGCGGTGTGGGCCTTACCCTTGTTGTAGCATTCCACTTCCACTTCCGCACCGGGAACAGGCTTGCCGTCAAGCATCACACGTCCGCGAAAAACATTGCCGGTGTAGTTGGCAAAGGGGCGGGTGAGCGGCACGATTTCCGTTTTCAGGCCCAGGGGGGCATCCCAGCCTTCTTCTTCACCAAAGGCGGCAACAACAGTCTTGGTGTAGTGGATGATAAACTTGTCTTCCGCCGGTTCAAAATAGGGGGCAGGCTCTACGGCAAACTGGTACACGCCGGGCTTTTTGATGCCGAATGCGGTTTGCCACGCCTTATGGCCCAATACTGTGGCGGGCTTGAGGGTCGCCTTGAGGTCTTCGGTCTTGCCGTCATGGGTGACAGTGGCGGCAGTGGGAGCGGCCATGTCCATGCCCTGCATTTCCATGGGGTGTATGAAGGCTATTTCCAGTTGCACATTGGCATCCTTCTTGTCCGTAACCGTAGGGGTAGAAGGAATAACCATGCCAAAATGTGCATGGGCCTGGGTTCCCAGCAAAAGCAGCAGGGCAAGGCTGGCGCAGCAAGTTTTCCACATAGAAGGTTTCCTGTTGTTGAGGTGGAGGGGGCTGCCGCAGTGTCATGACGTGGCTGAATCTTTAGTAACAAAAAAAAATAAAAAGTAGCAAGGTGTTTTTGCCAACCCCCTTTGCATTCTTGCGCTTCACCTTCAAGCTGCGTAACATGGGGATATTAGATTGCAGCCCTGACCATGCCGCCGAGCAATTGGCCGGGCTGCATGTTTTATCCCTGGCTTGCTGAGCGCACACCGTTTCCCCCCGGCGTTCAGAATGCCCGCCATTGGACGGGCGCAGGGCCTGCCCGCCTTGCTGCGGTTTGGGCGGCCTGTGTACCTGCATTTATGATCGGGAGGCAGTATGAAGCGTTGCGTAGCTATTCAGCATGTGGCTTTTGAAAATCTGGGTGTTTTTGTGCAACCCATTGAAGAAGCAGGGTTTGCCATCAGTTATGTGCAGGCTGGCGTAGTTCCCCTGGAACCAGAACTGTGGAAGGACGCAGACCTTGCCGTGGTTCTGGGCGGCCCCATTGGCGTGTACCAGGACGATCTGTATCCCTTTCTTGCCGAAGAAAAGGCCCTGGTGGCAGGGCGGCTTGCATCGGGGCGGCCCCTGCTGGGTATCTGCCTTGGTGCGCAGCTTATGGCCAGCGCGCTTGATGCCGCCGTATATCCCGGCACTGCCAAGGAAATTGGCTGGGGACAGGTTGACCTGACACCCGCAGGCCTCAGCGGCCCGCTGGCCGAGCTTACGTCTGCTCCCGTGCTGCACTGGCACGGCGATACATTTGATCTGCCAAGAGGCTGCGATCTGCTGGCCTCTACCGCCATCACGCCGCACCAGGCGTTTCGCCCCGGCCCAGGGCAGCTTGCCCTTCAGTTCCACGCCGAAATGGACGCGGCCATGATGGAAACATGGCTTGTGGGGCACTGCTGCGAGCTGGGTGCAAACGGGTTTGACCCGCGCGCCATACGTGAAGATGCCCGCACTCTGGGCGCTCGCGCCCGCAGCGCCGGTGTGGCATTCATGCGGCGCTGGCTGGCCGAAGAGGTGCGCTGAGCCCCGGTTTCGGTATCTGAACGCAGGAGCAAGGCAGGAGAACCCTGATGAGCGGCCCCATTCTGAACATCACCATTCCCGTTTTCAACAGGTATCACCTGACCCAGAAAACGCTGCTGGCCCTGCGCAAAACAGCGCCCGGCATCCCTTTTGTGGTGACGGTGGTAGACAACGGCAGCGCGCCCGACCTGCGTGAACGGCTGGTGAATCTGCACAGTGACGGGCTCATCGACAATCTCTTTCTGCTGCCTCGCAACATGGGCATATCGTGCGCCTGCAATATCGGCTGGCGCGCGGTGGATGCCCCCTATTACATGAAGCTTGACAACGACATGGTTGCCACCACGCCCATCTGGCTCGACCATGTTTTCAGGCTGTGGGCACATGGCGAACCTGTTTCCATCATCGGGCCGACTTTTGAGCAGAAAAAGCTGACGGCTGACCCCGGCACGCAGCAAACGCCCGATGGCATACTGGGTATCTGCCGGGGGAATGTGCCGGGGGGGGCCACCATCATTCCCAAGAGCGTTTCAGACAATATTGGTTACTGGAGCGAAGACTACGGGCTGTACGGCGCTGACGATGGCGACTACGGTGCGCGGCTGGAGTGCGCCGGGGTAATACAATACTGCTATGATGTGCATGACTGCTTTGAACACTGCGGCAGTTTTGACAATTCGGAATATGAAGATACAGAGCTCAACAAAAGCGAAGAGCATGCCCGCCTTTTCAAGGATGAATCTGGCGGCGTTGGAATGTTTTTGCTGAACTATTATCTTTACAATATGTGTGCGCGTAACTGGAAGGTTCCGTTGCGCTACCGCATCAAGGACATGGACGGCTACAACGTGGTGCTGGAAGAAGATCCTGCCTACGAGCCCATCAAGGTGGCCCTGCGGCGCAGCAAGGAACTGCTGGACAATCTTCAGGCTGCTAACAGAAATAACGACCTATATTCCGAGGTAGTGGTGCAGCGCATGAAAAGAATCTGGCGTTCGTGCGGGCAGGGCTGCGGCGACTAAGACCGATTTTTTTGCCACATACGCCAACGGCCCGACAGAATACTGCCGGGCCGTTTGTTTTGCAGATATGTGGGGCAGGCCTTGCGGCCCGGAGTGCTCAGAATTTGGGCAGCAAGTTGGCATATTCCGCGCTTTTTACATAGCGCTTGATAAAGGCCAGGCCCAGCTTGCGGTCGCCGGTGATGGTGGTGACCATAAAAATGTCGCCCATTCCCGCCACCCACGATTGCCCAGGCGTTTGCTGCTGCGTAAAGGCAAAGGTGAACTGACCGCCTTTTTCCACCGGGGGTTTGGGGGATTTGAACTGCGTGGCAAAGGTTTCGGCCACGGTTTTAAGATCCGCGCCGCCGTTGGGGCCGGTAACAAAATTTACCGTTGAGTTGCCCGCAGCGTTGGTAAAGATAACCGTGGTAACGCCCTGATTTTCTGTGGGGGGCATAACGGCCTTCCAGTTGTCGGGCAGATCAACAGAAATATACTTGGTGCTTACGTCGTCTGCCAGGGCAGGGATAGCAAGGAGCATGACAAAAAGAAAAATCGCGAGTTTTCTGAACATGAAAATTCTCCTGCTTGGTGGCGCACCCATGATCAGGATTCCCCAATGGCCGCATCAGGCCAGCATTGGGCAGTGTGCGCGCAATCAGCCAGTTGTATGCAATGGCCCCTGAAAACACAATGTCTTTTAGCCGTCCGAATCCGGCTGAAAAAAACGTCCTGCCACACTGGGCGGCAGGACGCGTAAATTCAGGCCACAGCACCACAGCATGACAGCACCGTGGCAGCAGGGCAGCAGGCAGCTTGTCTAGCCAAGAGCCTGGGCAAGGTCTTCAATAATGTCGTCCACATGCTCAATGCCAATGGAGAGCCTGACCGTATTGGGCAGAATGCCCGTTTCGGCCAGTTCTGCCTCGGTGAGCTGCGAATGCGTGGTGGAAGCGGGGTGGATAACCAGCGACTTGGCATCGGCTACGTTGGCCAGCAGCGAGAATACCTGCAATCTGTCGATAAAGGCCCGTGCCTCGTCCGCGCCGCCCTTGACCTCAAAGGTAAAGATGGAGCCGCCGCCCTTGGGAAAGTAGCGTTTGTACAGCGTATGGCTTGGGCTTGTGGGCAGGCTGGGATGGTTGACCCTTTCAACCCTGGGGTGTCCGGCAAGGTATTGCACCACAGCCAGGGCGTTGCTTACGTGCCGTTCCACCCGCAGCGAGAGTGTTTCCAGCCCCTGCAAGAGCATAAAGGCGTTGAAGGGCGACAGTGTGGCCCCAAGATCGCGTAGCAGAATGGCTCTGGCCCGCACTGCAAAGGCCGCAGCACCCACCGCACGCGCAAAGCTCAGCCCGTGGTAGCTGGGGTCTGGATCGCACAGATGGGCAAACTTGCCCGATGCCTCCCAGTCAAACCTGCCGCCGTCAACGATCACGCCGCCAAGGGTTGTGCCGTGCCCGCCCATAAACTTGGTGGCCGAGTGTACCACAATATCCGCACCGTGTTCGATGGGCCGCAGCAGCCAGGGCGTGGCAAAGGTATTGTCCACAACAAGGGGGATGCCGTTGCTGTGGGCCAGGGCCGCAAGGGCTTCGATATCCACAATATTGCTGTGCGGGTTGCCAAGGGTTTCGATAAAGATGGCCTTGGTTCGCGGGGTAATGGCGCGTTCAAAGGCTCCGGCTTCGTCGGGGTCCACAAAGGTGGTGTCGATGCCCCAGGCCTTGAGCGTGTGCGCCAAAAGATTGTAGGTTCCGCCATAGAGGGTTTTTTCTGCCACAATATGGTCGCCCGCGCTGGCAAGATTTTGCAGGGCGTAGCTTACGGCTGCCGCTCCGCTGGCTGTGGCAAGAGCTGCCACGCCGCCTTCGAGCGCGGCCACACGCTGTTCAAGGGCATCCTGCGTGGGGTTGGTGAGGCGGCTGTATATGTTGCCCGCGTTGCTGAGGTTAAAACGGGCCTCAGCGTGCGCACAGTCGTCAAAAACAAAGGATGTGGTCTGGTAGATGGGTACGGCGCGCGCGCCTGTGGCCTGATCCGGCTGTTCCTGCCCCGCGTGAACCTGAAGGGTCTCAAAACGGGGTTTCTTTTTTTCGCTCATTTCTGCCCCCTGATCCAGTTGCAGTTTATTATTTGTACCTGACAAGATCTTTCTTAGTAAATTGGTAAGGAATGTTTGACCGAGAACTCCCGCCTTGTCAAGCGCAAGCGGCGCGCAAGGCCTGATTCTGCCGGTTGCGCATCTTGCGCAGAGCAGGCGGCGGGTCTAGGATGCTCGGCTGAAAGCAGTGCCAGTCCAAAACACTGGCGCGTCAACAAACCGGAGGCCGCATGAAGGCGGAAATCATATCGGTAGGCACAGAGCTGCTGCTGGGGCATACGGTAAACACCGATGCCAGCCATGTGGCCCGCGAGCTCTCTGCCCTTGGCATGGATCTGTTGCAGGTGCACACGGTGGGCGATAATCCGCAGCGGCTGGAAAAAGCCCTGCGCGAGGCCCTCACGCGTGCGGATGTGGTGATAACCACCGGCGGCCTTGGCCCCACCGAGGATGATCTGACCAAGGAAACCGTGGCTCTGGTGGCCAACGCGCCACTGGAGGAGCACGCCGACAGCATGGCCCGGCTGCGCGAATATTTCGGCACGCGCCCCATGTCGGCCAATCAGGCCAAGCAGGGCATGCTGCCGCGCGGGGCCGTGGCCTTTCCCAATCTGGCGGGAACAGCGCCGGGCTGCGCCACGCCTGCGGGCGACGGGCGCTGGGTGCTCATGCTGCCCGGCCCACCTTCAGAACTGCTGCCCATGCTGCACGAAAGTGCCGTACCCTTTTTGCAGCGCATGAGCGGGGCTGTCATAGCCTCGTTCATGGTAAAGACATTTGGTATTGGCGAGGGCACTGCCGCCCTGCGCATAGCGGAATTGACCGGCGGGGCAAACCCCACGGCGGCCACCTATGCGGGCGATGCCGAAATGTTTGTGCGCGTGACGGCCAAGGCGCAGGATGCCGCCGCTGCCGAGGCACTGGCCGCGCCCATGGTGGCCGAGGTGCGCAGGCTGCTTGGCGACGTTGTGTACGGTGTCAATGTTGCGGGACTTGAAAGCGTGGTTGTGTCAGAGCTGGCACGGCTTGGCAAAACGCTGTCCACGGCAGAATCGTGTACTGGCGGCCTTTTGGCCAAGCGCATTACCGACCAGCCCGGATCGTCGGATGTCTTTGGCTACGGCATGGTGACTTATGCCAATGAGGCCAAGCAGCGCATGCTGGGCGTGCAGGAATATCTGCTGCGCACCCACGGCGCGGTAAGCCCGGAGGTGGCGCGGGCCATGGCCCGTGGCGCGCGCGAATTCAGCGGAGCGGATTATGGCATTGGCATTACCGGCATTGCCGGCCCAGGGGGCGGCACGCCGCAAAAGCCCGTGGGGCTTGTGTATATTGCCCTGAGCGAAGAAGAAAATATCTGGGTGCGCGTCATGCGGCCGCAGGGGCGGTATCTGGGCCGTGAATGGACCCGCCGCCTGGCCTCAAGCCATGCGCTGGACATGCTGCGCCGTTGCCTTGCCGGACTGCCGGTTGAAGACCAGTGGGGGCTCAACCCCGCCTAGCCGTATCACAACACAATGCAAACCGCCGGTGGGCGTAGCCTGAATGCTGCGCTTACGGCGGTTTTTTTATTACATTGGGAGGAAACCCTAGTTCTTTTCAGTGCAGGTGATGCCGAATTCCACAGGAATTTTCATGTAGAAGATTTGCAGCTGTTCCTGCGCAATGCGGGCAAAGAGCTGCTCGCTGTGTTCCGGGCTCACGGCCATGGTCACTTCCATGGGCTGTTCGCCCACGTCAAAAAAGCGCGCGCTGTGGTACTTGCCATCGCGCCCGTAACCACCCTGCGCAGCGGCGAATGTTGCGCCCTCAACGCCCAGGGCCTTTGCCTCCTTGAGCAGCCATTCTGCAATGCTCATGTGGTTGTGAGAGCGCCCCTGCTGTGTATAGAATGTCAGCCTGTATCCGTTCATGGTCTGCTCCTAGCGAAAAAGGGATTTGAGAAGCGATACTGCGCCAAGCCCCATGAAAAAGCAGATCAGCGAGCCACAGACATGCAGGGTGATGGCCCCGGCGGCCATGACCAGGCGTTGTTCCTGCAAGAGCGTGCCAATTTCTGCCGTAAAGGTTGAAAAGGTCGTGAGCCCGCCCAGAAAGCCGGTAATGACCAGCAGCCGCCATTCCGGGGCCAGACCGGGCATGGCATTGAATACCCCCAGCGAAAGTCCGATGCCAAAGCCCCCGATAAAATTGGCAGCCACCGTACCCAGCGGAATGGCGGGAAAGATGGAGTTGAGCAGCATGGAGAGCACCCAGCGAAGGCAGGCCCCGGCCCCAGCCCCCACGGTAATGACAAGAACATTTTTGAGCATGACGTATGTCCGTTGTGCGGGGCAGGCCCTTGCCTGTGGCCGGCCCCGAATGCTGGCTTGCCGTGGCAGCGGTATGCCCCGGCGTTGCATAAAAAAAGCAACCGCGCTTTGGCGCGGTCGCAAAAAAGTCTACCAACGCCATGGCCCTGGTAGGAGTTATCAGCAAATGCGGTTCAAGGGGAACTCCATCCCCTGCCTGATTTTTCTACATCCGCCCGTGGCAGAAGTAAACACGTTACCGCCCGGTGCTGGCCCGGTCAGGCCTTTTTGCGGCTGCACAGGCGGTAGTAGAACAGCAGCACGTACAGGGGGGCCAGGTAGGCAGCTGCCATGATTGCCTCTGTGGCGCTGAAAAATTCCATGCACACGATCATTATCAGCACGTTGTTGATGACGCCAAACGAAATGAGGTAGGCCATGCCCACCTGTCTGCTCATGCGGCGGGCCAGGGGCATGGCGGCAAGGGTCATGATGAGGCACAGCAGCGAGGCCGCAGCCAGCGACTTGAGCAACAGCTCTGGCGATTGCCGCAGCAGATCGCCGTAATGGCTGAAAATGGCGATGTTGGAAACTATAATGGAAACCGTCACCAGCGGAAACTGCCAGCGCAGCAGGGTGTTGCGCAGGGTATCAAGGTGGATGCGGGTGAGGTGGGCAGCGGCAAAGGGCACAAGAATGGTCACGCAGAGCGAAAGGCTCATGTGCCCCAGTTCCAGGTGTGCGGGCATGTCGAGCGGGGTCAGGCCAAGCAGGCGCAGGCCTGCATCGGTGGCAGAGAGCACGGCGGGCAGGCTGGCGGGCAGCAGCAGTGATGTGGCCATGTTGGCCACAAGAATCATGGCTGTGTTGGCCCCCACCATCAGCGAAAAAACGGCGGCCATCACACCCACCGGGGCAGCGCCCAGCAACAATGCCCCCAGCGCAAACTGCGGCATGAGCAGCCGGAACACCGCAAGGCACACCAGGGGCAGCACCAGCAGGCGCAGGGCTATAAGCAGGCAGACCGTGCCGGTCATGTGGCGTATTTCGCGCACCAGCGCCTCCATACCCACAGCCAGAAAACTCATGTAGAGCATAAATATGAGAATAAGGCGCGGCATGGCGGCAAGCGGCTCTGCCACTTGCGGCAGAAATACGCCTGCCGCCATGGAAAGCAGCGAAGACATGACCATGATAAGGTCGCGGGAATTCATAAGGCCTCAACTTTTTTGCCACATTGCCCAAGATGCCTGCCCTTGGCAAGTGTGGGCGTAGGCGGCGCTGCCAGCCTCCGGCTAGCCCCCTGCTAGCCCCCTGCCAGCGCCATGACGGGCGGCAGGGCTTATGGGGCCTGCTTTTGCAGCCTGTCTGGCGGCAGGGAGGTCAGGGGCGTGTGCTTTTTGATATAGGCAGACAGCACATCCGCATCCACCGGGTCAGGGGCGTCCACGGGCATACCCTTGGCCAGCATGGCGTAGCCGTCGCCCCTGCGCTCAAGGTAATCCACAAGAGCCACCCGGTAGCGGGCTGTGGCAACAAGGGCCGTGGCTTTTCCGCCTTCATCAAGCAGTTCTGCGCGTACAATACGTTTGCCCGAAGGCAGGGCGGGATTATAGACGTAGCGCAGCCCCGCCGTGTGCAGCACGGGCGCGCCCACGCCCTTGTGGTCGGAAACGCCGTGCTCCAGGGCCAGCAGCAGTTGTTCGCCAGTAAAATCGCGGATGATAACCTTGTTGCCAAAGGGCAGCACAGCCAGCATATCGCCAAAATTCAGCACGCCCTGCCGCAGCGGTGCGCGGAGGCCGCCGCCGTTGATCAGCGCAATCTGCGCGCCATAGGCGCGGCCATACTCCAGCATGGAATCGGTTGTGATCAGCCCGGAAAGGCATTCGGCCACACGGCACTGGTGCAGGCCGTCGGGGGCGCTGAGGTTGTTCTGGCCAATGACAACAGAGGTAAAGACTTCGAGTTTTTTATTGTACTGGGCGATTTTTGCTTCCACCGCCGGGTCGGGCGGCACGGAGTCATCAAGCGGCAGGGCCGCGCCCTGCCAGCGCACGGGTACGCCCTGCGCGTCAAAGCTCACCTCAAGTTGGCCCATGTACTTGGCAAGCGCACCGGCGGTAACCACCAGCACGGGCTTGCCAGATGGCGAATGTTTCACCTGCGGATACGGCCCCTTGGGAGAGCCGGGGCCGAGGTAATCGTGGGTGTGGCCGCCAACGATCACGTCAATGCCCTCAATGCTGCTGGCAAGTTCCAGATCCTTGGGTAGGCCCAGATGCGTGATCACAATAATATGGCGCACGCCCTGTTTTTCCAGTTCGGCCACGGCTTTTTTCAGCGTGGTCTCGGTCTTGTGAAACCATGTTTCCGGGCAGGCCGCAGAAAGCGTGCGCACGCTGGGGTTGGCAATGCCAATAATGCCCACCTTCACGCCGCGTATTTCCTTGATAAGCCATGGGCGGTAGGGCGTTCCCCGCAAGGGGCAGCCGGGGCGGGCGTCCAGGTTGGCGGCCAGCACGGGGTAGGGTTGCGCCCGCACAAATCCCGCTGTGGCCTCGCAGCCATCGTCAAATTCGTGGTTGCCCAGAGTCATGGCATCGTAGGGCAGCAGGGTGTTGATGTCGGCCAGCATGGGCCACCTGTTGGCCGTAAAGAACAGGGTTCCCTGAAACTGGTCGCCCGCATCTAGCGCCAGCACATTGTCGTGCCCGGCGCGCACGCGCTTCATGGCAGTGGCAAGACGGGCCAGGCCACCAATACAGCCCTCTGACTGCAAACAGGCATTGCCGTGGGCGTCCCTGCCTGCAAGGTAGGAATGCAGATCGTTGGTGTGCAGCAGAATGAGCTCAAGGCCGGGAGCCTCCTGCGCTGTGCAGGGCGCAGAAAAAAGACAAAGACCAGTGAGCAGGCTGGCACAAAATATCAGCGCACGTGCGGCAAGGCCAAAACGTTTCGGCAGAATGGTCATGGTATTCCCCTGCGGGTGGATGTGTCTCTTCGGGGAGGCTCGGTGGCCTTGCGTGGCACATGCAAGGCTGCGGCCCGCATGTGGCAAGGCTGGCGGGCCTGTCAGGCGATGCTGGCGCACATTTCGCGCGTGCTCATGACCTTGGCAAAAACCTGGCCAAGGGCTGCCATGTACGCGGTTTGCACCTGGGCGGCTTCCACGGTTTTTTCCTCGTGCGCAAGGTCGCGCGTTGCGCAGGCATCGTGCGCCAGATGACAGGTAAAACCAAGGTCAAAGGCGGCGCGGGTGGTGGTGTCCACACACATGTGGGTCATCATGCCTGCCAGGGCAATGCTGGTGATACCCCGTACTTTCAGCAGATCAAGCAGGGCCGTGTCGCGAAACGAATTGGGAAAATGTTTTTTTACAACCGTTTCGTCCTCCTGCGGGCAGACAAGCGGGTGTATCTGCACGCCCGGCGTGTCTGGTAAAAAAAATGTGGCCGTAGGTGCAAGAGAAATGTGCTGCACATGAAATATTGGCCGCTGCGCCTTGCGAAAAGCTGCAAGCAGCAGGGCGGCATTTTGCGCAGCCTCAATGCTGCCTACCAGTTCCATGTTGCCGCCGGGGAAGTAATCGTTTTGAATATCTATTATAATGAGGGCTTGCATGGTGTGCCTCATGCGGATGAACCGCTCGTACAGGATTGTGCGGAATGCTGGCGCATTGATTGGACGTGTACTGTTCGATAACAGCACGCGCTTTGCATGGTCAAGCGGGGTTATGCCGCACTTGACGCTGTATGGTAAATGGTGACAATTGAGCTGGAATATACAGCTGTTTTGTCCCACAATCCGCATTCTGAGCTGGGAGGAGTATGCAATTTCTGTTTTCGGTTGCGCGTGTGGCTTTTTTTGCGCTGGCCCTCTGCCTGGGAACCGGCTTTTTCGGCGCACGTGCTGCCAGTGCTGCCTCTGGCCCCGCGGTCAACACTGGTGCTGCAAAAGCCGGTGGCGCGCATGTTGCCAAGGCTGCGCCAGAGCTGGACATGATGATCGGTTCCATGCTCATGCTGGGTTTTCGCGGGGCAGATTTGCCCCCCGGCGATCACTTTCTTGCCCAGGTGCGCGCGGGGCATGTGGGCCATGTCATACTGTTTGACCGCGATGTTACCACCGGCGGAGAACGCAACATCACCTCTCCCCAACAGCTGCGGCAGCTTACAGCAACATTGCGGGCGGCTTCGCCCGGCCCGCTGCTGATAGCCGTGGATCAGGAGGGCGGGCGCGTGCGCCGGCTCAAGACGCAGAAGGGTTTTGCCGATCTGCCCTCAGCCCAGAGCATGGGGGCGGGCCAGCCCGATAAAACCCGCGCCATTGCACGGCAACTGGGCAAGGAACTGGCCGGTCTTGGCATCTCTGTAAATCTGGCCCCCGTGGCTGACGTAAACAGCAATCCGGCCAATCCTGCCATTGGCGCGCTGGAGCGCAGCTTCAGCCCCAATCCCGCCCTTGTTGCGGCCCATGCGCTTGCCTTTGGTCAGGGCCTGGCGCAGCAGGGGGTTATACCTTGCCTCAAGCATTTTCCCGGTCAGGGCGGAGCGCAAAAAGATTCGCATCTCGGTTTGACGGACATTACCCGCTGCTGGAATGCCAAGGCAGACCTCGCGCCCTATGCCCAGGCTTTTGCCCAGGGCTGGCCGGGCATGGTCATGCTGGGGCATCTGTTTCATACGGGGCTTGATGCCAACTATCCTGCCACACTTTCGCACGCCGTTGTTGCTGATCTGCTGCGCGGGCGCATGGGCTGGCGGGGGGTAATTGTCAGCGATGACATGCAGATGAAGGCCATAACCGACCACTACGGCCTGGAGCAGGCCGTGCTGCTGGCGGTAAACGCGGGGGTGGACATTTTGCTGTTCGGCAATAACTTGTATTGGGACGAAAACCTGCCCCAAAAAGCCTTTGCCACCCTTAAGGGGCTTGTGGAAAGCGGGCGTATTTCGCAACAGCGCATAGTGGAATCGTGGCAGCGCATTTGCAATCTGTACACAACCCGTGGCACTGCCGCCAGGGGCGCAGCCGATGGTTCGGCAGCACTCTACCCCTGGGGCCGCTAACACGGCGGAGGTTTTATGGATATATTGATACTTTTATCGGTATTTGGCGGCATTGCCGCCCTGTACCTGTTTGCCCTCAAAAAAGGCTGGCTGCCCACAGACCGCCTGAACTGCGGTTGAATCCCCTTTGACAAGCAGCGTGCCCTGCTTGATGACGAAGAAAGGCGCTTGCGCAGAAAGGCCAAAAAAGAGGCCCAGAAGCAGTGCAAGTAGGTGCCCCGGTTTTTATGACCGGTAATCCATTCAAAAATAATCAGTGTTGACGGCAAAGCCCCCGTTCCATCAGGAGCGGGGGCTTTGTTATGGGCGTGGCATTCTGGCTACCTGCCAGTGCGGGTCTCAGTTTTTTTGTGCGCTGCTCGAAAGCTGTTGCTGATTATGGCCAGATCTTCGCGCACCTTGGCAGGCTGGTTGCGGTATGCGGGCATGCCCGTGCCTGGGTAACCCTCTGTAATAATTTTAAGTGCGCGCTCGTGGCTCACGCTGCTGCGCCTGAAATCGGGCGGCGGCGGCTGCATGGCCTTACCTGTGGCAGTGACACTGCCGTCGGCAGCATGGCACTTGGCGCACATGCCTATCCACACTTCCAGCGATTCCGGGCTGATATCTCGCGGAGGGGGCGGGGTTGCCGCAAACATGGCAAAGCGCCGGTCAAGGGCATCCAGCAGGGCGTCGATTTTTTCGCGGTCAAACATGCGAAAATAGGGCATGCCTGTGCCCGGAGTGCCGTCACATATCATTTCATAGGCGTAGTCGCGGTCGATACGCAGGGCGGCAAGGTCTGTGGCGGGGGTGCGCAGCCGGTGTGATTCCGGCCCGACGCCGCGCCCATCCAGACCGTGGCAGGGTTCGCACGCACCGTCGTAAATGGTGTCGCCATTGTCGTACACGGTGCGCAGTTTGACGGCAAAGGCATCAAGCGCCTTTTGGCTGAAGGGGGCCAGCTCCTCAACCTTTTGCTGGCGCTGCGCCGTGGCCTCTGCCTGGGTTGGTCCCATGGCCTCCAGTTGCAGCAGCTGGCGGGCCAGCAGCATGGTTACAAAAATAATGGGCAACAGGGCCAGCAGTCGGTAATCGGCCGCTGCCGATTCGGGGCGCAGTATCCACAGGGCCGTGCCCAGGGCCAGCGCCCCAAGGCTGATGGCCGTCAGCACTGGTGAAGATAACTGCGGCAGTATGGTTGCCAGCAGGGCAAATCCCACAACAGCCTGAACAGCCAGCGAGCCGATAAGCCACTTGCGCAGCAGCCGGGCCTTGGGGGCATCATTTCTGGCGGAATAAAAAAGGTGAAATGCCGCGCCAAAGGCCAGCGCCGCGCCCACAATATGCAGATAGCGCAGCACCCAGTGGGGCATCCAGTCTGTATCCATGCGTATGCCACGGGCGGCAAAGTCGGCCCAGCTTGCGGGCCGTTCCATAAGGGTCAGCGCGCCGGTAAAGATGGCCGGTACTGTGAGTAGGGCGCCAACGCCCACCAGCCCGCATATGAGGGCCAGCCACGCGTTGGCGCTCAGTTTGTGGGCAAAGGCGTCAAAGAGCAAAAAGGCCGTGATCAGCAGCGGAATAATGGCCAGCCACGCATACGAAAAGAGCACCGTGACCGTAAAAAACGCGTGTGAATGGCTTACCTGCATGATCAGCAGCGGCCCAACGCCCAGCACCACGGCCAGGCTCTTGAGCCCCATGTGCGAATGCGCCACATGTTCGTTCCAGTGCTGCGGGGGCGAGGGCTGCCGCAGCAGATCGCGCAAAAAGAACAGCAGGCTCAAAATCGCCGTGCCCAGCATAAGCAGCACAAAGAGCAGATGCAGGCCAAAGGTGATAAAAAGCAGGCCGCGCATCCAGCTTTCTGGCAGGGGCATGTTGAGGAAAAGATCAGTCCATTGCTGCATGGCTACTTCTCCCTGGCTGCCTGTTGGCTGCGGCGTGAATAGTTGGATGTAAGCTCGAAAAGGTATTCGGTCAGCAGGGTGCGTTCCTGTTCCGAGCCCACAAAGGGCGTCATGTACGGGGCTAACCGCTGGGTGATGCCCAGCATGGCATTGATGCCGTCGGCAGAGCGGCCCGCCAGACGCTGGTCGATACCGTTGATGCCGCTCTCTGCATGGCAAACGCCGCAGTTGGCGGCGAACAGCGTTTTTGCGGCCTGTGTTGTCGGGGTCTGGCTGTCGCTGGTGTTGACCCAGCGCAATCTGGGCAGCAAAGCCTTGTTTTCTGCGGCCAGAGCTTCGCTTTCCACAAGGGTTATCTGGCTGGCGTGCATGTAGCCCGGCATCAGATACGGGCCGCGAATAAACTCGCGCACGCGTTCAAATTCCATCACAAAGCAGATGCTGAGCAACAGGGCAGGGATGCACAGCAGGCGGCTCAGCAGGGGCTGGCGGATCAGAGCCACCAGTGCTGTCAGCAGCAGTACCAGCACAGCGGCCACATTGGCCGTTGGCAAAAAGTCGGGCATCTGCGAAAGGTGGGAGGTGGCGACCGCAAATTTCCAGTGCGTGAGATATGTGAGCGGAACACGCGAAAAGTATACGTAGCTTGATACTGCCGTTACGATCAGGGAAAGCAGCAGGGCAATGCCGCAGGCCCGCAAGGCACGTCCACGCTCTTGGGGAGTGCCCTTGAACCGCCAGGCAATCCAGGCCAGTAGCAGCAGCACGCCCATGCCAAGGCCGCCGCCCACACGCAAAAAACACTGTGGCACAAAGGTGGGGTTAAAATAGGCCTCGGTAAAGCTGCGTGCCCAGGGCCACCCCTGGGGCGTGAGCATGAAGCCCAGAATGCCCGTGATCAGAATTGCCGAAACAAGCGATGTGGCCACGTAGGCCCAGCCAATTGCCGCCAGCGTGCCGGGTTTGGTAGTGATCAGCTTGTCCCACCGGTAATAGTAGCAAAGCAGCAGTATGACCTCGGCGGTAAAGGCAAACCACTCGATAAACCAGGGCCAGAAAAAAAGGTGGATCAAGGCACCTATGCCCTCTGGGGCCAGGCTGCCCGTTAGAATCCAGATTCCAACGCCGGTTACAGCACCTATGGAGGTGGTGACCACCACAAGCGGCCCAAGCAATTTACGGGCAATATCAGCCCAGAACTGGCCCTTGCCCTTCCACGTCAGTGTCTGAAACAGCACCAGCATGGCCATGAGGCCAATGGCCAGACCGTGGCTGATACAGACATGCAGAACAGCATTGAGCGCAATGGTCATGCCATCGCCAACAACAGGAATATGCAGGATGGGAAAGTTCATGATCACTTCCCCTGTGGCGGTTTTTTGTCACTGCCGGGGGATTGGGCGGGAACAAAATGGGGGCGGGGTTGCGCATCCACATAAGCCGCAACATCAAGTGCCTGTTCTGGGGTGAGCGTAGCTGCTTCTGGCGGCATAAAGCGGTGGGTGTACACGGCCAAGGTGTCTATGTTGTGCAGGGTAGAGCCATCTGTATAGGCCCCCTTGCCCCACAGCGGGGGAGATCCGTCGCCAGCATCGCCGTGGCAGGCGGCGCAATGTTCCGCATACACTTTTTCACCTGCTGCGGCATCTGGCTTGTGCGTGCTGTCCAGCTTTGCTGGCAGTGCCCAGGGCAAACTGGCGTACACGGGAATATCTTTTGAAATCCATTGCAGATACGCAAGCACGCCCTGCATTGCGGGGCTGTCGTGCGCCGGGGGGGAAGCATTGAGGTTGCGGGCAAAGCAGTCCTGTACCTTTTGCGCCAGATCAATGCTGGTTCCGTGACTGGCTGAAAAACGCGGATACGTGGCAGCAGCGCCCACAAGCGAGATGGAGCCCTTGCTGGTGCCGCCTTCAAGGTGGCAGGTAGCACAGGAAAGTTCGTTGCCCACGTGGTCTGGGGCATATTGTGCGGTATCATTGATGATGTTGTACCCAAGCATCACCGCCTCGCGCAGGTCCTCTGGGGCATTTTGAGGACGTGGGGGCGCGTATTTGAGATCGGCAGCAGGAGCGGGCTGAAGAGTGGGCAGCACCTGGGCCGCAGGAATTTGCCGTACAGGCGCGCTGTAATGGAAAAAGGCAAGCACCCACGCACCCAGGCTGAGCAAAATACAGCAAAGGGCAAGGGCATAGAGAAGATTGCGGTTGTTCATGGCGGCTCCGGTTGGCGGTGACCGTTAATCAATGAATCAATCAGACCCCAGTTCAAGATGTAATGGCAAAGACAGGAAGGGAAACAAAAAACTCGCTTGTATTCTAATGGTTATCAGAACATCACGCTATGTCAACTGAACGGGTATTATCGTCAGGAATGTCTGACAGCACAAGCCTGCTGCAAAGGGCTTACGTATGTTGTAAGAAAATATGACCAATTCAGGTGATACAGATGTGTTATTATGCGCTACGATAAATTATGCATGCAACACATCGGATATACAGGTATTTATTGATGGTTCCGTCACAGAGCCGAAGTGTGGTTCGCAAAGCATGTTGCGGCCATTGCAGGCTCTGCACTCGTTTGACCGTATTGAGCAGGATGCATTTACGTGTAACCAACGGCAACACAGAGGGTTTCCCCGCAAAGTGAAGTTGATCCAGTGGCGTGCGCATGCTGTCGTAACTTCAAAAACTCGCGGCTGCGTGTGCGCGTTTTGTGCTGCCGCAATGGCTGGGAAATTGATCAGAAACCTGTCGGAAAAATTGCCCGTTGAAGGGGCTTGCCCCTGTCTTTGGTGGAGAGCCAGAAAAGCTGCCCCTCGAGGGCGATTGCCCCGTTTTTTGTTTAGAGCCAATAATCGTCGCCATGAGCATAAGTACAGATGGCTGGCAAGCCACACGTCGCTGGAGTAACGCGGCACAGCACAGAGAAAGCTGACAGCCACAAGCCGTAAATACCGTGGCTGTCGCTGTGCGTGGTACCGGCCGGGGTGGTGGCTGAACATGCGACGGGGTTGCTCTTGCCTGTGCTTGAATGAGGACAGCCCAATTACAAACAGAGAAAAGCACTCCGCCAGAGAAAAGCACTCCGAAAGCAAAGCGCATAAAAAAAGGCGGAACCCGAAGGTTCCGCCCCAAAAAGCACGGTAAAACCGAACTTACTTGATTTCGACAGTGGCGCCAGCTTCGGTGAGCTGCTTCTTGGCGTCTTCGGCTTCTTCCTTGGAAACGCCTTCCTTCAGGGTGGCGGGGGCGCCGTCAACCTTTTCCTTGGCTTCCTTGAGGCCAAGGCTGGTCAGGGCGCGCACAACCTTGATGACGCCGATCTTGTTGGCGCCAGCTTCCTTCAGCACCACGTCGAATTCGGTCTTTTCTTCGGCAGCGTCAGCGGCGGCAGCCGGGGCAGCCATAACCATGGCGGCGGCGGGGGCAGCGGCGGAAACACCAAACTTTTCTTCCAGTTCCTTGATGAACTCGGAGAGTTCAAGAACGGTCATATTGGAGATAAATTCAACAACTTCTTCTTTGGTAACGGCCATGATAAGTCTCCTGATCTTTGGCTTGAGTGCAAATAATTCGATGGCTGATAGCTATGCAGCGTTGGCTTTCTGATCTTCGATGCCCTTGAGGGCATAAAGCAGGCCACGAAGCACATTGGCGAACAGCGAAACAAAGTTGGTGGGCACGGCGTTCATGGTGCCGAGCAAATGGCCGAGCAGCTGTTCCCTACCGGGCAGCTTGGCCAGAGCGTCAATCTGGGCGGCATCCAAAGCCTTGCCGTCCAGGCTGGCGCAGCGCAGCTCAAAGAGCTTGCTTTGCTTGGCGAAATCGCTGAGCGCCTTGGCCACCGCCACGGGGTCATCGAACCCAAAGGCCACGCCGCAGTTATCATGGAAGTTATCCTTGATAGCGTCGTGCGTGCCGTCGGTCAGAGCAATTCGGGCCAGCGTGTTTTTAACGACGAGATATTCGCCGCCTGCATTACGCAGGGAAACACGCAGGTTCGTCAGCTCTTCCACCGTCATGCCCTTGAAGTCCGTGATAACCGCAAAAGAAGCTTTGTCGGCACGTGCCTTAACGGCTTCAATAATAGCGGCTTTTCCAGACCTGTTCACGTGATACCTCTCACGTTCGGGGTTGCCAGGTGGAATGCCGAGCCAAAGAAGATGTGTCTAGACAGGGTATTAAGAGCTTTCGCCCACCTGTCGTCTTCGACTCGAATTCCGTTTCCTTAGACAGACTGTGGGCGCACTGCAAAACAGCGCGCCCACAAACTTGAGAGCTTAGCCCTCAAGAAATTTTTTAACCTGAGTCATGTCAACCTTGAAGCCGGGACCCATGGTGGTGGACACTGCCATGGAGAGCATGTAGCTGCCCTTGGCGGCAGAAGGCTTAAGGCGGTTGACGGCGTCAAGCAGGGCCTTGAGGTTGCCCAGAATCTTTTCGGGGCCAAAAGAAACCTTGCCGAGCGGAGCGTGCAGCACGCCAGCCTTGTCAACCTTGAAGTCGACGCGACCGGCCTTGAGTTCGGTGACGGCCTTGGTTACGTCAAAGGTGACGGAGCCGGTCTTGGCGTTGGGCATAAGACCACGGGGGCCAAGCACGCGGCCGATCTGACCCACAAGGGCCATAACGTCGGGGGTGGCGACGGCTGCGTCAAATTCGAGCCAGCCTTCCTTGACCTTGGCGACCAGTTCTTCAGCGCCAACAACATCTGCGCCGGCTTCGCGGGCTTCGGCCTGCTTTTCGCCCTTACAGAAAACGGCAACGCGCACAGTTTTGCCAAGCCCGTGGGGCAGGGTCACAGCGCCGCGCACCATCTGATCAGAATATTTGGGGTCAACGCCGAGGCGAACGGCCACATCGACAGTTTCATCAAATTTGGCAAATGAAGCGCCGAGCGATTTGCTCACTGCGTCTTCAATGCTGAAGCGATCCTGAAGGTTGCTGCCTTCAAGCGCCTTGCGGAAATTCTTGCCATGTCTGGGCATGAGATAATCCTTTCGTTTTGCATCTCCTGCCGAACTTTGTCTTGCGCAAAGGCGGCAGTACAATTGATTTCAACGATGGCCGTCAGGCGTATGCCGTCAAGCCGTAAGGCTGGTTTGCCGTATATGCAACGAGCGCCCAGAGGCGCTCACGGCGTAAAAAAGAGCCTTACTTAACGTCAATGCCCATGCTGCGAGCGGTGCCAGCAATGGACTTCACCGCAGCTTCAACGCTGGCAGCATTCAGATCGGGCAGCTTCAGCTTGGCGATTTCTTCAACCTGAGCCATGGTCAGGCTGCCAACCTTGTTACGGTTGGGTTCGCCGGAACCCTTTTCGATCTTGGCGGCTTTCATGATCAGCACCGAGGCCGGAGGGGTCTTGGTGATGAAGGTGAAAGAGCGGTCAGCATACACGGTGATGACCACAGGAATGATCGTGCCCTTCTGTTCCATTGTGCGGGCATTGAATTCCTTGCAGAAACCCATGATGTTCAGGCCATGCTGACCCAAAGCGGGACCCACCGGCGGCGAGGGGTTAGCCGCGCCTGCGGGGATCTGCAGTTTGATTTTGGCAACTTCTTTCTTGGCCATTTGCGTTATCCTTCATCGCTGCTCGCGCTGGTCAGGGTAAACCAGGCCGCGCGGGGGCAAGTCATTAACCTTTGGATACCTGCACAAAATCCAGTTCCACAGGGGTCTGACGACCAAAAATGGAAACGGAAACGCGCAGTTTCCCCTTGTCGTAGTTGACGTCTTCCACAACGCCATTGAAGCCGCCAAACGGCCCTTCAATAACGCGTACTTCGTCGCCGCGGTCAAAGTTGAACTTGGGCCTTGGCGTTTCCTGGCGCGACTCCATGAGATCGAGTATGCGCTGGGCTTCGCTTTCACGCATCGGGGTAGGACGGTTTTTGCCGCCAACAAACCCCGTGACCTTCGGGATGGACTGAACCAGATGCCAGGAAAGATCCGTCATGGTCATGCGAACCATGACATACCCGGGGTAGAACTTGCGAGTAGAGGTACGTTGCTGACCACCCTTGGTAGGTTCAATGACCTTTTCCGTGGGTACAACAATTTCCTCAATAAGCCCCTCATCCTGCCCGGTGCGGCGCAACTCGTTAATGGTCTTCTGCACACGCTGCTCAAAACCAGAGTAGGTGTGCACGATGTACCAGCGAGCCTTTTTGCAGAGCTCGGAAGTTTCGTCGATAACAGGGTCTTTCATATTGGCCTTCAGGACAGTAGGGTCTTGATCAGGGAAGACAGACCAAAGTCCACCAGCCCCAGAATAACAGCCATCACGGCTACGAAGCCCAAAACGGCCAAGGTGGCTTTGCGAGTTTCCTGCAGCGTAGGCCAGGTAACCTTGCGCAATTCGGCCTTGGCATCCTCAACGTAGCGTGTAAACCGTACGACAGGGTTGGGGCCTTTGTCAGCCTTAAGGTCGGCAGCTTGAGCTTGTTTTTTTGCCATGGTGTAATCCGGAGATAAAAAATGGCAGGGCAGGAGGGATTCGAACCCCCAACATGCGGTTTTGGAGACCGCCGCTCTAGCCGTTAGAGCTACTGCCCTGCACACCGTCCGGGGGGCTTAACGCCCCCCGGCGGAAGTTTGTATTACCTGGTTTCGCGATGCACAGTGTGCTTCTTGTCCCAGGGACAATATTTCTTCATTTCCAGCCGACCGGTGGTGTTTTTCTTGTTCTTCCGGGTGCTGTAATTGCGGCGCTTGCACTCGGTGCAGGCCAGAATGATATTAATACGCATATGCTACTCGATGATTTCGGTCACCACGCCGGAACCAACGGTGCGGCCACCTTCACGAATGGCGAAGCGCAAACCGGATTCCATGGCGATGGGGGCGATGAGTTCCACGATAAACTGGGAGTTATCGCCAGGCATAACCATTTCCACGCCTTCGGGCAGGTTGATGATGCCGGTGATGTCCGTGGTACGGAAGTAGAACTGAGGACGATAGCCAGAGAAGAACGGGGTGTGACGGCCGCCTTCTTCCTTGGAGAGAACGTACACTTCAGCCTTGAACTTCTTGTGGGGCGTGATGCTCTTGGGAGCGGCAAGAACCTGGCCGCGTTCCACGTCGTCACGCTTGGTGCCGCGAAGCAGGGCGCCGATGTTGTCGCCGGCCTGACCCTGGTCAAGCAGCTTGCGGAACATTTCCACGCCGGTGCAAGTGGTCTTAACGGTGGGCTTGATACCCACGATTTCGACTTCGTCGCTGACCTTCAGGATGCCGCGTTCCACACGACCGGTAACAACAGTACCACGGCCGGAGATGGAGAACACGTCTTCGATGGGCATCAGGAAGGGCTTGTCGATGTCGCGTTCCGGTTCGGGGATGAAATCGTCGCAAGCCTGCAGAAGGTCAAGAATGCACTTGGCTTCGGGCGCGTCGGGGTTATCGCATTCCAGGGCCTTGAGGGCGGAACCACGGATAACAGGCACATCATCGCCGGGGAAGTCGTAGCTGGAGAGCAGTTCGCGAACTTCGAGTTCCACGAGTTCCAGCAGTTCTTCGTCGTCAACCAGGTCGCACTTGTTCAGGAACACCACGAGCTGGGGAACGCCGACCTGACGGGCAAGCAGAATGTGCTCACGGGTCTGGGGCATGGGACCGTCGGTGGCGGCCACAACGATGATACCGCCGTCCATCTGAGCAGCGCCGGTGATCATGTTCTTGATGTAGTCGGCGTGGCCGGGGCAGTCAACGTGGGCATAGTGACGGTTGGCGGTTTCGTATTCCACGTGTGCGGTGGAAATGGTGATGCCGCGTTCCTTTTCTTCGGGGGCCTTGTCGATTTCGTCATACGAAATGAACTTGCCCGAGCCCTTCAGGCCGGCGATCTTGGTGATGGCGGCGGTAAGGGTGGTCTTGCCATGGTCGATGTGGCCGATGGTGCCGATGTTTACATGGGGCTTTTTGCGTTCAAATTTTTCCTTGCCCATTGTACGTCTCCCTGGAGAAAAAAATGTTTGCGTTTTACCTGCGT
>NZ_JAYRGM010000020.1:0-49853 GCF_041907885.1 Desulfovibrio sp.
CCTCATTAAAAAAGGTGCCAGCCTTGGGGCCAATTCCACAATCGTGTGCGGCGTTACCGTTGGCAGCTTTGCCTTTGTGGGCGCGGGCGCTGTGGTGACGCGCGATGTGCCAGCCCACGCGCTGGTGTACGGCAACCCCGCAAAAATGCACGGCTGGGTTTGTGAATGCGGCGAAAAACTCGGCCACGACCTGACTTGCCCCGCTTGCGACAAAAAGTATGTCCATGCCGGTGACGGCTTAAAAAGCGCTGAATAGTATTGCCGTGAATGACCGGGGGGGCCAGGAGACTGGCCCCCTGTATGATTTTAACGGCCTGCCTCTCCCATGTACGTATCTGAACAAAGCAGATTTTCGCATTCAGCTCAAATACAGACCCCATAATCATTTCGCACCCGGCCACATTCATGCCTTCACTGCATGCACCATTATTTGCAGCCCGGCACACACCGCCAACCGCCTGCATCACAGGGAACGGCACACCAGTGCGCGCTAAACAACAAAACGGCTGCTCCCGCCGTGATGCCTGCCCGGATAAATAAAAATAATTTATGATATATTAGCTAGTTAAAATTTATTCAGGATTTATGTTTAAAAACATGAAGGCTTCGTGTAAGCATTGCAAAAGAGATCGGTTACGCCGTACAGCAAGGCGCAAGCGCCATTATTACGGCCTTAAGCTGGATTCTTTTCACATAATGGTGAAATAATGCCCGCAGTCGAGCACAGTTCAAGGCCAAGGAGCGGCGTACCCAGCCGCAACAACAGACGCCCCCTTGCCATCACGGCAGCGGCCCTGCTCTTTTTGCTGGCGCTCATCTGGTCAGCCACGCTCTGGGACATCTCCCGTTCCGAAAAAGAAGTTCAATCCACCATAGAAATCACCACCCGTACCCTGGCGCGTGCCCTGAGCGAGCACATGATGTCCACGGTTAAACGGCTGGAGCTCACGGCGCGCGAGCTCGATGACGCATGGGCCCCCACCGGCAATGAAATTATTGAGGAAGCCAACCGCCTCAAAAAAAGCGTTGGCGACCTTGCCATGCAGATCACCATTGTTGAGCCCACCGGCGTTGTTCGCTATTCAACGCTTCCCTTTGTGGCAGGCGTCAGCATTGCAGACCGGGAGCACTTCAAGGTGCATCTTGCACCGCCCTGGCGAGAAATGTTTGTGGGCAAGCCTGTGTTGGGGCGCGTTTCCGGCAAGTGGACCATACAGTTTTCAAGCCCCATAGTGCGCAATGATACACTTGTTGGTGTCATTGTTCTTTCTGTCGAGCCAGACTACTTTGCCTCGTTTTTTCGCAGCCTGGGTCTGGATCCGCTGGATTCAATCGATGTAATCCGCTCTGACGGCGCACTGCTTGTGCGCTCCACGGGTGACGGGCTTATCTATGGGCATGTCATCAGCGGCACAGCCTATCTGAAAGAAAACGCGCCTGTCAGCGGCAACTTTCGCCGCCCTTCGCAGATAGACGGCATTGAACGCATCTTTGGCTATTACAAGCTCGGCCAGTACGGCCTGATCTTTGCGGTGGGCAGCGCCGTGCAGAATGCCTTTGTACCATATGAGCAGATACGTGAGGTCACCCTGTGGGGTTCGTCGCTCATATCCATACTGCTGGTGGCGCTGGGCCTTCTTGCCTACGACAGCGTGCGCCGCCGCGACGATGCCAACAGGCAGCTGGAACTGACGGGACAGGTGTTTGACTTCACGGGTGAGGCCATCTGCATAACAGACAGCAACACCTGTATTCTTGCGGTCAATGATTCATTTTGCCGACTGACCGGCTTTTCGCAAACCGAAATTATTGGCAAAACGCCCCGCGAGCTGGCCTCTGGCCGCCATGGCAAAGAATTTTACCGACACATGTGGGATCAACTGCTCTCCACCGGCGGTTGGGAGGGCGAGATATGGAACCGCAAAAAGGACGGCACTCACTACCTTGAATGGCTCAACATCAAGGTTGTGCGCAATGCGCAGGGCACTATCACCAACTATATCGGCGTATTTGCCGATATAAAAAAGATCGCCGTTACCCAGCGCCGCATAGAATTTCTTGCCACCCACGACGAGCTCACCCAGTTGCCCAACCGTGCCGTATTTTGCGACCGTCTGCGCAGTGCGCTGGATGCCAGCTCAGCAACGGGCGGCAGCTTTGCGGTTGCTTTCATCGATATTGACGATTTCAAGATCGTCAACGATTCCATCGGGCACGCCGCTGGCGATAATCTGCTGAAAGAGATGGCTGTTCGGCTTATCGCAGCGGCAGGGGCCCAGGCCATACTTTCGCGCTTTGGAGGAGACGAGTTCACCCTGCTGCTTGAGAATGCCGACGAGGCCGCAGCAGCAGCCACGGCGCAGCGCATCATAGAATCATTGCGGCAGCCCATCATGGTGAGCGATTTTGAAATCTATACGGGGGTGAGCATTGGCATTGCCATGCACCCGACCCACGGCAGCGACATAAGCACGCTGCTGCAAAATGCAGACAGCGCCATGTATCATGCCAAGGAACAAGGCAAGAATACCTACAGCTTCTTTAACGATGATCTTCAGATCAAGGCGGCCATACAGTTACAGGTGGAAAGTAGCCTTCCCCGTGCCATCGCAGAAAACGAGCTCGTTCTGCACTACCAGCCGCAGGTCGAACTTGATTCTGGCCGGGTTGTGGGCCTTGAGGCCCTGGTGCGCTGGCAGCACCCGCACGATGGCATGCTGTTTCCCGGCAAGTTCATTCCACAGGCAGAGAAAAGCCGCCTCATCGACAGACTGGGCGAATGGGTAGCCGACAATGCCGCCGCCCAGATAGCGCAATGGCTCAGCGCCGGGCTTACCCCGCCCAAGGTATCCATCAACATTTCGCCTTCGCAATTTTTGCGGGGCGCGGCCCTGCCCATGATCGAGCAGATCATTGATAAATACTCCATTCCACCGCACCTTCTGGCCATCGAACTGACCGAAAGCGCGCTGATGACAGACCCCAAGGAGGCGCGGCGCACCCTTGGCAAGTTCAGGGATATGGGGCTTGAAATTTCCATTGATGATTTTGGCACTGGCTTTTCATCGCTTTCGTCGCTGCGCCACTACCCCATCAATCTGCTGAAGGTCGACCAGTCATTTGTGCGCGACCTAGAGCACGCGCCCGACGCGTGCGCCATTACGCAAACAGTTATTGATCTGGCGCGCTACCTCGGCATTTCGTCCATAGCCGAGGGCATCGAAAACGAAGGGCAGTTTACAAAAATCAAGCTGATGGGCTGCAATATCGGGCAGGGCTTCTTTTTTTCAAAAGCCCTTTCAGTGGAAGAACTCGTACAACAAGGCATTGTTTCCACCGGCGCAACAACCATCATTGCGCCGAACAAATAGCAAAATACTGCCAGGATCAGGCAAGCACCACCGCGTTTTTTCCCTTGGCCTTGGCGGCGTACAGGGCGGCATCTGCCGCGCCGAGCAGATCAAAGCGGTTTGCGTTGCGTGTGGGAACCAGCGCGGCAACCCCCGCGCTTACGGTAACCACATTTCTCTGGCCCACATCCGCGTGCTCTATACCAGTGTGCTCTATGCCAGCCTGCTCAAACACCCGCCGCACATCTTCTGCCAGAGCGGCAGCCTCCGCGCCGGTCATACCTGGCAGAATCAGGGCAAACTCCTCACCGCCGTAGCGGGCGGCCACATCCACGACACGCCGGGCGTGCGCCCGTAAAACCTGGGCCAGTGTTCTCAGGCAGGCATCGCCCACCTGGTGACCGTACCTGTCGTTGTAATGCTTGAAGTCGTCCACATCCAGAATCACCACAGCCATGGGGTGTTGCAGGCGCTCTGCCCTTTCCCACTCGCTTTCATAGGCGCGGTCAAATTTTCGTCTGTTGGCAAGATTTGTCAGAGCGTCGGTTTCAGAAATTGCCTGAAGCTCCTCATTGGCGCAGCGCAGTTCTGCTTCCATTCTTGCAAAGGTCATGGCGATAATGCTGAAGCACAAGATGGGCGTGATCACTATTGCCATTAAAAACAACAGTTTTGCCATGTTGTCCGGCCCGGATGGCACACAGTTTATGGCATGCAGGGCCTTGTAGGCCCGCACCGCAAATACCGACCCCAGCAAAAAAAAGAGCAGAGAAAAAACAGACTGCGTTGCGTGGCGTTTCCATGACCTTGTCGCATACGGTTCGATGGCAATGCGCAACAAAAAAAATGCCATGCCCGAAGAAAACGCCACCACCCGCGCGCAGGTATTAAAGTCTACAAACATATAATATGCCTGCACCGCAGAAACAATTGCAAAAACAATATAGTTGACAGGCAGACGGGTCTTTGACGACACCTCGCCATAGCGCAAAAGGCCACGGTACAGCAATATGCCGTAAAGCTGCATGAGCAATGCGCCCAGATACAGAGAAAAAAGCGTTTCAAATGGCCTGAAGTAGTTAAGAAAAAGCCCAACAGACCAGGAAACCTGAGCCAGCGCCATGCTGCCAAAACCAGGATAGGTACGTCGACAAAGTGCCGTGTAAACAAGAACGGCAGACAGCGACAAATAGAGCACTGCCACCATAAATGCCATAGTGAAGGCGTCAAAACCGTGCAAAAATTCTGTCATTGACCACTATCCACCGGGGTTGAACGCCACAGCACCGTTACTGCAATCAGCACAGTTCTTAAAAATAGCATGAGGTTCTGCGCCTGAAAAGCTGCCCGCGTGCATACCCGAACACCACATTATTATTTTTTGCAATTTGTTAACACGCAAACGATGTTGCGTGTTTGAAATCACTATGCTTCCGATACGCAGGCACCATCCAGCCCAACTATTGGTAACTAAAAATTTTTATAAAATCATCCGGCCTGGGTGTGTTTTGCCGCAATGAACCTGATATGGCAAGACAAGCAGGTACGCATTGGACCTTGGTTATCTACACTATTTCCGACAAATATACTATGTTTGAAACATCCACAATCTTGTGCTGGCATGGTTGCCGGTTTGTCGATTCCGCGTGCAAGCGGCATTGCGCCAACGCAAGCCCCCCCATACCGAAGAGTCCTTGTCACCTTGGGCAGACTGCGCCGTGGCCGCACGGCACGGCAAGATGCTGCACAAACACAGCAGGCGCATGCGCTTCGGGCTGGGCCATAATTTGAGAGCAATTTGTAAATGCCTCCATCAGCTGCGAGAGTGTTGTGGCCTTGCGCCCCTTGAGCAGCCCCGCCTTTTGCAGAATAAGCAAGCCGGTACACGCGGCAGTGAGGTGTCACCCTTGGGTGATATTTTTTTCATGTCCGTTCTCCTTTACAAAAATGGCAACGGTACTGGTGCGGGCTCAGGCCAAGACGACGGATAAACGCATTGCGCAGCCGCTCTTCGCAGCCAAAGCCCGCCTGCTGCGCCACCAGTGCAAAGGGTTCTGTGCCTGCCTCGATGAGCTCCCGCGCCCTCGTGATACGCAGCCCTTCCACAAAGCGGGCGGGGCTGCTGCCGGTTGCAGCGGGAAACACACGTGCAAATGAACGCGGGCTCATGTGCGCCATTTCTGCCAGGTTTTCGACTGTCAGGGCATGGTCAAGATTCGCCTCCATCCAGCGAATCAGGGGGGCAAACCGGCCCGCACTGACCTGTGCGGCCAACGCCGAACTGTACTGGCTCTGGTTGCCGGGGCGGCGGCGGTACAGCAGCAGCACGCGGGCCACCTCAAGGGCCAGCCTGTCGCCGTGGTCCTCCTCTACCATATCCAGGGCCAGATCAATGCCGGCAGTAACACCGCCGCTGGTGGAAACGCGGCCATCACGCACATAGATGGCGTCTGGCTCCACAACTGTCTGCGGATACAGCTCGGCCAGACGTTTGGCCACCAGCCAGTGCGTTGCTGCCCTTTTGCCGTGCAGCAAACCGCAGGCGGCCAGAATAAACGCACCGCTGCACACACCAGCCACGCGGGCAGCCCGCGCCGCCGCCGCTCCCACCTGTTCCACTACATGCGGATTTTTCGCTACGGTTTCCGCATCCTGTGCTCCGGGAACCACAAGAATATCAGCCACCACGCGGTCAAGCGTGCTCTCTGCCGTCAGCACAAGGCCCGATGACGTGCGCACAGGGCCTGCGGCGCAGGCGGCAAACACCGGCTCATACCCCTGTTCCTTTTTGTTGTTGCGCACCAGAATCTCTGTTGCCGTAGCAAACACTTCCAGCGGGCCGGATACATCCAGTGAGACAATGCCGGGATAAAGAAAGAAAACAACGCGCTGTTTCATAAAAAGAGAGTAAGAAATGACCAGCCTGGCAGCAATGACAAATAATATGTATTTTCTGCCAGAGATTTCCCGCGTTACGCTCCACACACCTTGGAATGAAGCGGCGCAAAAACAAAGGCCAGCCAGCATACAGATGTATGCCGGGTGGCCTTGATATTTCGGAAAACCGGGCCTTTGGCCCGCCGGGATTACTGCTTTTTCTTTTCGCGGGTCTGCTTGGTGGGGCTGGCCGCTGCCTTGGCAGGGGCCGGAGCCGGAGTCTTGATGGTGCGCAGGGCGGCCTTGGCGTCGGGATCGCCATTTTTGGCGGCCAGCTGATACCAGCGGTTGGCTTCCGTGAGGTTGCGCGGCACGCCCGTGCCCTGCTCGTACATGAGGCCAAGGCTGTACTGGGCGGCGGCTTCGTTCTGTTCCGCAGCCTTGCGATACCAGTCTACAGCATGGGTGTAGTCCTGGGCAACGCCACGCCCCTGCTCGTACATGTAGCCAAGGTTATACTGCGCTTCTGCATAGCCCTGCTCGGCAGCACGGGTGTACCACTGCACGGCCTTGGCCGGATCCTGAGCATAGCCGCGCCCTTCGGCGTACATGTAGGCCAGATTGTTCTGGGCCTTTACGTTGTCCTGCTCCGCAGCCTTTTCAAACCAGTGGGCGGCCTTGGTGTCGCTCTGGTTTTCGCCCTTGGTATTCATGTACGTCCAGCCCAGCGAATACTGCGCAGAGGCAAGGCCCTGATTGGCGGCGCGGGTGTACCAGTCGATGGCGGCGTTTTCGTCCTTGGCCACGCCCTTGCCGTAGGCATAGAGGTAGCCAAGATTAAACTGGGCCATGGCCAGCCCCTGGTCGGCAGCCTTGCGGAACCAACGGGCGGCCTCGTGAAAATTGCGGGGCACACCGTCGCCGGTCACCAGCGAGGTAGCCCAGGAATTCATGGCGCTCACGTCGCCCTTTTCTGCCGCAAGACGAAAAAATTCCGCCGCACGGGTGTTGTTTTTCTTTACGCCCTTGCCGTCAAGAATCAGACGGCCCATGACATAAAGGGCTTCGGCATTGCCGCTGTCCACCAGCGGCTTGAGAATGCGCACGGCCTGGTCATAATCGGCCTTGTCCAACGCGGCCTGCGCTTCGCGCAGGGTTGAAGCATCGTCGGCCCGAGCCACACTGCCTGCAAACAGCATGGAACAAAAAACAGCAGCCATCAACAGCGACAACGAAAAAACACGAACTTGCATGTGTTACAGACTCTTCAGCATTTTCAGCCAGTAAGGGTTAGGGCCCCCCGGTACGGTCAGGGCCTGCTGCGCACAGTATTCTCTGCGCGCCTGCTGCACTTTATCGCTCATCCACCAGCCCAGGGGGTCGTGCCACACTTCTGCGGCCTTGGCCGCAGCTTTTTGCGGCGTTTCGTGCCATATACCGGCTTGGGCCAGCATGTCCAGCAAGGCCGTGGCCTCGTCCGTAAGCGCCCAGGCCTCGCGCCGCCAAAACAGCACCATGGGAATATTGGCCACCAGCGATTCCAGAAGGGTTGTGCCGTTGTGGTCCAGCACAAGCAGGCGGCAGGCGTAAAGGTGGCTGCCAAGCATACCAGTAGCCATGCGTACTGATGGAAAACGTGCCAGCACCCAATCTGCATCACGCAGGGAGCCGGGTACGGGAAAATAGGGGCGGTACAGTGATCGGGCCTGCAAATCGCGGCCAAGCGCCTCAAAAAACCGGGCCTTGTCCTTGCGGTATTCTACCACCTGCAAGGGCGAGGGGTGTGCGTCGAGCCGATAGGGGAAGGCAGGCATTTCAGTACCCACAAACAGCAGGTTCTCGCCATTTTTCCCCTGCCAGCGGCCGTCCAGCCCATCCAGCTGCGGGTACGGCAGGGGAATAAAGTTGCCCGCACTGCCCTGGTGTTCCTTCCAGCCCCATGTTCCAAAGGCATGCTGGCTGTATTCCACCATTTCCACATCTGACACGCAGCGCACCTGTCCGTAATCACTGCCATGCTGCACGTACATGAGGCGGTTGCCCCGGCCACGCCATTTCGCCAGTGCCTGACGGTAATCGGCATCTTCATACGCCAGCACGCTGGCCACACGCAGACGCGGCCCCAGCGGGTCGGGCGTGAGCCGTGCCGGGTGCTTATGGTTTGCAAGCAGCTGCGGCAGCGATGCCATGAACAGGGTCACGAGGGTGCGTGTGATGCTTGGGGGAAAATCGGCAGCAATGCCTGTGGCCGCGCTGCCGTATTCCACCTGCGGGCGCGACTTGTCCGGCCCGTGGCTTTTGTGCAGCAGTGCCAGGGAATACCGCAGGCTCTGCCCTATGCTCATGCCCTTCAAACGCGGACAGGGCAGGCGCAACATGATATTGCGCAGCACATCGCGCAGCTTTTCCTTGCCGGAAAGCTGTTCTTCTTCGCCATAGCTTTTTTGCACCGCTGGCAGATATTCCATGCTCCAGGCAGGGGGAAAAACCTCTTCCAGCAGGCGCGAGAACAGCCAGTGGTTATAGGTATGCCCCAGAGCCCCGTGCAGCACAAAATCCGGCCCGGTGGCAAAACGGAAGGTGCAGTCTCTTGGCAGCAGCGGCACGTGCAGGGATTCGTGCCCCCAGGCCTGCACCATGGCCTTTACCCGCCACCAGCGCTCGACCACCTGCTTGGCAACATTCATTGCCCAGGGGGTCAGCAGGGTTTCCCAGTAGGCGGGCGGCAACGTGCGGGCATGGGCGCAAAGCCGGTCTGCCACCAGGGGCAGCGTGTCTGCGCAAAGGGCCTTGACCTCGCGGCAGGCCCTTTGCTGCAAATCAAAATCAACCAGCGGCTCAGGAGCAAAGGTAAAATTTTTGTCCCAGTCGGAAAAAAACTCTTCCTGCTCCGAGAAACACCAAGGCCCGGCCGCGCGGTACTCCGCAGGGTCGGCCTTGAGGGGCATGCGCCCAAGAACAAGGGTTATGCGCCCGCTGCTCATGATCAGGCCCTGTCGAGGTCGGCCCAGGAAAGCACGGTGTCTTCTGCCAGATCATGGCGTGCGCGCATGCCCAGCACTTCATCGTAATTGCGGGGCGAAATGCCGTGCGCGGGGCGCTTCCAGGTAAGGTCTGCCGGGGTAAGGGGCTGACCGGCAGGAACCGCGCGTGCAGTCACCAGCGAACGGCGCGCGTGCTGACGGGCGGGTTCTTCTTCCGGCAAGGCACGCAGATCCATGCTGCCCACGCTGGCAAGGGTGGCGTTGAGGCGCATGTAAAAATGCTTGAGGTCTTCCTTGTCCATGGCGTGGTAGTGGTCATTGCCGGGCAGGGTTTTATCGTGCGAAAAATGCTTTTCAAGAATACGCGCGCCCAGAAGGGTGGCGGTTTCAAGAATGTGCATGTCACTGGGCAGGGTGTGGTCTGAATAACCAATGGCATGCTGCGGAAAATGCCGCTTTAGGGCGGGTATCATGCCCAGGGCCGCATTTTCGTCGGCAGTGGGATAGTTGAGTACGCAGTGCAACAGGGCAAGCTTGTTGCCTTTTTCTTCAATCCACTCTACGGCTTCGGCAATCTCGTGCAAATGCGCCGCGCCGGTGGAGAGAATGATGGGCTTTTTGAAATCACAAAGAATGCGGATAAAGGGCTTGTTGGTGATATCGGACGAAGAAATCTTGAACACGTCCATGAGGTCGTTGAGAAAATGCGCCGATTCCACGTCAAAGGGCGTAGACATAAAGGCAATACCAGCGGCATCGCAATATGTTTTGAGAGCCTCGAATTCGTTTTTCCAGAACGAATCGTGCTTCTTGAACAGCTCGTACTGACTTGAGGTGGGTTCCTTGGATGTATCCCAGTACGCGGGAGAATCCTTGGAGGCCAGGGTTCCGGCCTTGTATGTCTGAAACTTGATGGCGTTTGCTCCGCCCTCTGCCGCTTCGTCAACCAGCCGACGGGCAATATCCATGCTGCCCTCGTGGTTCACGCCAGCCTCTGCAATGACATAGGGAACGGGAATGCTGGTTTCCTGTGCGGGAACGTCAAATATTTCCATGAGTTTCATGCTCATTTCCTCTTTAATGAATGTTGGGTGAAAACTATACTCTCGCACGCGGCAAAAGAAAAGTGTGCGCAGGGGCCATTGTTACAACATGTTAAATTTATTTATATTTTTTGCAACAATCCAATCCGTCTGCTCCCCCTTTACCTGGGTGCGCCCAGCAGCTATGCTTTTGGCCCAAACCCATAAAGGATGCAGACATGTCGCAAAGCAAGGCTCTTCGTGTTGTTCTGGCCACCAGCAATGCTGGCAAGGTTCGTGAACTGGCCGACCCCCTTACCGAATTTGGCGTGGAGGTTGTGGGCCTTTCGGCCTTTCCCGAAATTGGCGAAATTGAAGAAACCGGAACCACCTTTGAAGAAAACGCGCTCATAAAGGCACGCGCCGTGGCGGCCATTACCGGCCTCACCAGTGTGGCCGACGATTCCGGCCTTGAGGTGGACGCCCTCGCCAACGCGCCCGGCGTCTATTCTGCCCGGTATGCAGACGACTGGGAAAGCCAGCCCGGCGAAAGCCGCGATGCCCGCAACATACGCAAGCTGCTGCACGAAACGGCCAGCGTGCCCGCCGAGGGCCGCAACTGCCGCTTTGTGAGCTGCATGGCGGCAGTGAGACCCGACGGCAAGGAAATGGTGGTGCGCGGCACGTGGGAAGGCCAGTTGCTGACAACCCCCCGTGGTGACAATGGCTTTGGCTACGACCCCATTTTTTTTGACAGGCTTGTGGACAAAACCGCCGCAGAACTGACCAGAGACGAAAAAAATGCCCGCAGCCACCGTGGCAACGCGCTACGCGCCCTGCTGGCCCGTTGGGTAGAATTTATGCAATAACCGGCCTTTGATCTGGGGTGGGGCTGCCCCCACCCCATTGCCGCCACGCTCAGCCGCAAGGCCTTGCCCCACACGACCCCGCCTACCGAGTTCCCGTCGCTGGCTTTCTAGTAGCTTTGCCCGCCAATCCCCCCCGCTGTTGTCTAAACTTTTTTGGGCCTTCTCCGTTAAGATGTATGTGGCAAAGGCCGTCTTGCACCCCGCCCCCCCCAAAAAAGGGGGAGGCAAAAACTGCCGTTGCCACAACGGATGCCAAACAATGGCTGGCGGGACACTCGCGCAAGACATGACCTACCCATGCGCACGCGCGCTATTGCCTGTTTTTTTAGTAATTTTTTTCTGGCATGGCTGGCACTGCCATTTTCTGCCAGTTTGCACGCATCTTGCAATTTTTTTTGCGTCCGCCATGTTTTCGGCACGACTTGCCGCTTTTTTTAACCATGACGGCGGGCAGCTCCCTCCTTTCGCGGCATTTACGCGCCAGGAGCTGCACATTTTTCATGCGAGGCGCATATGGGCAACACAATATCCGGTTCCAACGCAATATCCAACCTGAGCGGTTCGGACACGGACTTTGACACGACTCTTGCCAAACTCAAAAAGATCGAGTCCACCCAGCTCAACCGGCTTGAGTCATGGAAAAGTGACTGGAAGCTGCGCTATGACGCCTTTGACAAGGTCATCACCCAGGTAAGCACTGCCAGCAGCGTGCTCGCCAACCTTGCCAACAAAAACAGCTTTGTTACCAAGAACGTAACCAGCAGCGACAGCAAGATCGTTTCTGCGGTGGCCAGCGCCTCCGCCGACGACGTACAGCACACCATCAATGTCACCCAAGTGGCCAGCAACGCCATTTGGGCCAACACAGGTCATGTTTTCAGCAGCAAGACCGATGTGATCAACACTTCGGGCGCGTCACAGACCTTTTCGTATTCATACGCGGGCAAAGAATACAGCATGGCTGTTCCGGCCAACACCACGCTCGATTCCTTTGTGAGCATGGTCAACAGCTCTGCCGACAACCCAGGCATCAAGGTAAGCATAGTGCAGGCCAGTTCTGGCTATGTTTTTCAGGTGGCGGGCAAGAGCACCGGCGCGGCCAACAGCCTTGTCGTTCACAGCGCAAACCTTGTGGGCATGACCTCAACGGGCTCTACCTCGACCTGGAAAACCGACAACGTGCTCGACATGAGCAGCACGGTTACAGACCCCACAAATTTTGCCTACGACCTCATCATGGAGGACGGCAACAAGTTTTCTGTCAAGATCGCTGGCAACAAAACCAACAGCGAGCTTGCGGCTGCCATCAACGCCCAGGTGGGGCGCAGCGTTGCCAGCATTGACGGCTCCAACAATCTGCAACTCACCGACGTCAAGGCCATGTACCGCCGCGATGCCGACACCCAAACCACTTTCAGCACGCCCACCACAAAGTTTACTGTAGGTTCGTCGCCCACTACCACGACTCTTACCGGTGATCTGACCGTCACGCTGAACATGAACGACGGCGCAACCACTGGCACGCGCACGCTGACCGTCAAAGCCGGAACCACCATGAAGGACGCTGCCTTGCAGATAGCGCAGGCCTCTGGTGCAACCTCGGCAGAAATGACCTACAACAGCAGCGGCGGCTGGGATCTGAGCCTTGCCAATGTAGAAGGTGCCACATTCAGTTTTGCAGACAGCGGCAGCGACTCTGGCAAAATTTCCTCCACAGTTACGGCCACAGCCACAGCCATGGGCACAAAGGTTGCGGGCAGCTCTGGCACGCAAAGTTTTACCGCCAGCACCGCCGTGACCTTTGACAGCACAAAGCTCAGCCAGGCTCTTGGCGGAACAAGCCCCGATGCCTCAAAAAGCTTTACCTACACCATTGTAGACAGTTCGGGCACTACCCAAAGTTTCAGCCTGACCCAGGACAAAACCTATCAGGATCTGCTGACAAAGCTTTCCAGCTACGGTTCTGCGAGCGGCAGCACTGTCACTCTGGCCAATACCGAAAGTTTTTACCTGAGCGGCGGCGGTGCGGGCGGCGGCATGGATGGGCTCACCGCCAAGACAGACGCCGTTGCCACCATCCCCAACATGACGGGGGGAACCACCCTGGAATCTCCCCCAGGACTGGTCTACAAATATACAGCCAATGGCGGCACCCAGCAAACGATCAGCCTTGCGGGCGGCTCCAAGATGTCGGACATTATTGCCGCCATGAAGGCCCAGGGGCTTGCTGGCTCGCTGGTCAGTGCCGACGGCGCAACAACCATCGACCTGCAAACCGGCACCTTGCCCACATCTGGCAGCTACTACCTCAAGCTCGACAATATGGATTCGCTCAGCGGCCCAAGCATTACCGGCCAGGTAACTGCTTCATCCAACTGGAATATCCGCGCTGCGGCCAATGCCAAATACACGGTGGACAACTGGCCTGTTGAAATGGAATCTGCCACCAACAGCGTAAGCAATGTTATTGAAGGCGTGGTCTTTACCATTCAGGACAAGGGCAGTGCCTCGCTTTCTGTCAGCACGGACATCACTTCTGTTGAAAAATCCATTCAGAATTTTTTGGATTCAGTAAACTCCGTCTTGATGACCATTAATGAACTCAGCAAATATGACGAAGACAAAGAAGTCACCACCAACGACCCCAACAAGACCTCAAGCAAAAACTATAGCAGCTCTCAGCTGACAGCAGAAAAAGGCGGCCTGCTCCAGGGCAACTACGGCGTGCAGCTTTTCAAGTCGCGTTTTACATCCCTGCTCAACAGCGCTCCGCCAGGGTTTACGAGTCGTACCACAGCAAGTGATGTGCTTTCGGGCGACGTGCTGGCCAATCTGGCCAACCTGGGCATCAAGGTCGAAACGGACCAGAGCAGCACAAACTATGGCCTTTTGCAGATCGCGCCCTCATCCGCCATCTCAGAATTGCAGAAAATGGACCAGAGCAATTATGAGGACATGATCAACAACCATCTGTCGGACGTGGTGGATTTTTTCTGCTCTTCCGGCACTGGTGCAAGCACAAGCGCCGATTTTCGCTACGGCAGTCACATTTCTGGCATTACCAAGGGTGGCTCGTATGATGTCAACTATTCTGTTGACGCTTCGGGCAACATCACCAAGGTTACCGTGGGCGGCGTGGAAGCCACGCGCGATACAAGTCAGCCCGGCTACTACTACAGCGTTGCGTCGGGTGATGCGCGAGGCCTGTCGCTACAGATCGACAACCTGACCCCCGGCGACCATTCCGGCCAGATCCGCATCAAGGAAGGTCTGGTGCAGACTGTCAGTACCTTTCTCAAGGGCGAGCTGACCTTCACCGACGTGAACGTCACGGCCACGGGTACGGCGCAGCAAAACGCCGATGCCATTGCGCTTAAATCGCAAAACGGCGCACTGATGGTTCTGAAAAACAACTATCAGTCCATCATGACCAACATCGACAAAAAAATTACCCAGGAGCAGACGCGCCTAGACACGTGGGAGGCCCGGCAAAAAAAAGTTTTTGCCAATCTGGAAACCCTGCTCAAACAATATAACACACAAAAAGAGCAGCTGGATTCGCAGATAAGCAGCCTGACCAGCTCTTCCAGCAGTTAATATACACAAAGAATCGCTAACGAACACCGCCATAAGGACAGCATATGAACAAAGCGGCGCAAGCATACTTTCAGACCAAGGTAGGCACTACGGATCAGGGGCAACTTTTGCTCATGCTTTATGACGGTGCGCTCACATTCATTCAGCAGGCGCGCGCCAAGATGATCGCCAATGACTATGCCGGAAAGGGAATACTGATTTCCAAGGTCATAGACATCATCAACGAACTTTCCGCTTCGCTGAACATGGACAAGGGCGGCAGCCTGGCCGTGAATCTGAACAATCTGTATCTGCTCTGCACAGCGCGGCTGCTGCGGGCCAACCTGAAGATGGACCTGGAATCGCTGGACAGCGTGGAATCCATTCTTACCGGCCTGCGCGGCGCGTATGCCCAGATCATTGAAACCCCCGAAGCCCGCAAGGTGGCAGATGATATCGCCAGCCGCATGCAGCCCAGGGGGTCTGTAACCAAATCGGCCCAGCCCATCATGCAGGGCACGGTTACACCAGTGCCGCGCGCGCATGCCCAGGCGGCCTACGGCCGCAACGCCATGGCCCAGGCTATGCCCGCTGCGGCTCCGGCGGCCCCCCCGGCAGAGGCGGCAGCACAGCGCGCACATGTGCAGACCTTTGATCAGGCCATGCCGCAAACACCTGCGGCAACCCCCAGGCTGCCAGGAGCCTACGGCAAACCCTGATCCTTTCAGGGTATCTGCGCATTGCCTTCAGCAACTGCTCACAGGAAAAAGTTACAAGAAGGCGACAGCACAACGTGTTGTCGCCTTTTTGCGTTAAAATACGCTCTGTTCAACAAAACACTAACTGCGGGACAAAAATGAATCCGACACATTAATTCTGAAATCCGATCATCACAGTCTTTGACATGGCGTTCCACTGAAGTTACTACTCAAAGAATTAAAACAATCCCCGTGTAATTCCTTTTTCCCTCATATGTTACCCCCCAAGTGTCGCCATGCCAAAGCCCAAAACATCTTCAGCAGACTGCACAAATACCTACCTCAAACTCTTTGAGATGTTTGACAAGGCGGGCGTTCCACCAGAAACGCGCTGGCGCTCTTTGCTGCTCTTTTTCAGGGAAATGAAAGACTACCATTACCTTGACCAGGAGCAAAAAATTGCCCTGCTTGCACAGATGGAAGATATTTTAAAAAGCAAGCACTATACAGAAGACCATCTGGTCTCCACCATTCGGCGGTGCAGCGAAATTTTCAGCAAGCCCATTGTAAAGCAGCTTGACAGCATGGTTCACGAAACGTCTTCGGTCATCGACCAGTTTTTCAGCAAGCTTTCTTCGCGCTACGGTGACATTTCGCATCTGGAATCAGAGAGCCTCGCCATAGTGGCAGAAAGCACTGACAGCTCCATGATGCTTGAAAAACTTCAGTCTGCCTTTCGCCGGGTAAGGGTGCTTTTTGAAGAAGACATTTGCCACCTTGAAAACCTCGCCTTTATTGACCCGCTCACAGAGGTTTCCAACCGGTTGAGCCTTGACCTGTTCATGAAAAATGCCAGCGCACGCTGGCAAGCCGATGGCCACCCCATGGCCATTGCCCTGTTTGACATTGACCACTTCAAGGACTTCAACGACACCTACGGGCATCTTATTGGCGATCAGGTGCTCAAGGTTGTGGGCGCGCACCTCAAGCGGGCGCGCGAAGAATTTGACGCACAGACCGAGGCCCTGGCCGGCCGCTTCGGTGGCGATGAATTTGCCCTTATGGCCTCTGGCCCCAACGCCCACATGATGGCCGCCGTTATTAACCGCTTTTGCAAGGTCATCAAGAACTTCAATCTGCTTATCCGCGATACAGAAGGAAATGTTGAAAAAAACAATCTGCACATCACGGTGAGCGCGGGCATAGCCGTGCTCGACAGCAACACACCGCAGATTCATACAGTGGAACAGCTTTTTGAAAGATCAGACAAAGCACTCTACCACGCAAAGCACACTGCCCGTTCGCGGGCGGTGGTCATCAAACCCAACGACAAATTTTTGATTCTCGACGACGAAAACGGCGAAGCTGTTTAAACAGCACGGCCCGAACGGGCCACCGCGCAATGCATAAAAAACGAGCTGGTCGCCTTGACCAGCTCGTTTTTTATGCCAATGAGAAATACGGAATCAGGCGGGCAGCACGGCTAATGCACGCCCTTGCCGTTTAAAAATGGGGCATAGCGTTTGTCTGTTCCCATAATGTGCCCCACAAGCCAGTCTTTCAAAAAGCGCATGATCTCCATGGTAACCTTGGCGCGGCCAGACTTGAGCCCGGCCTCAAAGGCCAGCACCTTTTCCACCAGATCGCGGTGGGCCTTTTTGTGGGCGGGTGCATCGGGATAGCCAAATTTGTCAAAAAATTCTTCTTCAGTGGCAAAGTGCTTTACCGTGTACTGCTTCAGCCTTTCCAGCACGCCCACAAGTACGGCATCTGAACGGCGCTGCCGCATGGCGGCGTTGAGCTCGTTGATGAGATCCACAAGCCCCTTGTGCTGTTCGTCAATAATGCCAATGCCCACAGAAAGTTCGTCTGTCCAGCTGATAAGATTGTCAGAATCAACCACGCCGGCCAGCTTGCCCTTGCCCATGGCGCCGATAATGGCATCCAGCTCTTCAGCCTGACCGGATATTTCTACCAGCACGCGAATGGAATTGTTTACGTGCTCTGCCGTTGCAGCGGCTACGGTATTCACCTCTGTAACGCCACGGCGTACCTGCTCGCTGGCGGCGGTTTGCGCATTGCTTGCCGCCGCGATGGCCGAAACCTCGTTGGCGGCCTGCTGCACAAATTCCGCAATGCGGTTCACATCTGCCGCTGCCTGCTCTGCCGTGCTGGCGCTGTTAATGATATCCTGCGCAGCAGCATCAACCGCCTGCACGTTTTCACGCGCCTTGACCTGAATATTGTGCAGCGAATCACCCACTTCACGCGTGGCGTTCATGGTTTTTTCTGCAAGTTTGCGAACCTCGTCGGCAACCACGGCAAAACCGCGCCCGGCCTCACCGGCACGGGCAGCCTCAATGGCTGCGTTGAGCGCAAGCAGATTGGTCTGATCGGCGATATCTGTTATGACACCCAGCACCGCGCCAATGCCCTCGGCCTGCTGCCCAAGGCTTGTCATGGTTTCCTTGAGCGACAAGATGCCTTCCTTGACATGCTCGATGGAAGTAACGGCCTCCCGCACGCCCTGCGCCCCGGTAACGGCTCCCTGCCGGGCCATCTCCGCATCTTGCGCGGCCTTGCCCGTATTTTGCGCAATATCCTGGATGGCGGTGTTGATCTGCTCTATGGCCCGCGAGGCTTCCTGCATGCGCTCGCGCTGAAGCAGCACGTCATTGTCCACATTTTCCATGTTCTGCCCCAGCTCGCGCACACCGGCAAAAATGCTTGTGGCCGCCGTGGCCGCCTTTTGCGAGGCAGTGTTCATGTCATTGAGCAGCTGGCGAATCTGCGCCTCTGCCGCGCGGCTCTCCTGCAATGCCCTGTTGCTGTCGGCGGCGAGCCTTTCGGCCTCGCCCCCTTTGTGCTGGGCGTCGTCAACAGCCTTTGCCAGGGTTGTTACCATGGCGCAGATGCTGTCGCGCAGATCGGCGTACTCCCTGGGCATGGGGCTGAGGGGGCAAGCGGCTTTGCTGCCAGCGGCAACGGCATGGGCATAATCGCGGATTGTGCGCAACGGAAGTATCAGCTGGCTGTGGATTGTCCACAACAGAAACAGGCCAGCCAATGCAGCCAGGCAAAAGAGCGCCCCGTGGATCAGAAGAGATGCGTTTGACACAACCCCATACGTAAAGGACGCAGCACCGCCACACATCAGCACAGCTGCTGAAAAAATCAACCGGATTTTAAGGCTTGTTCCTGATTCCATGGGTATGCTCTCTCCCTGGGTGTGGTCTGGCACAAGATACTCTGCCGGATGCGGGCAGTATTTTTATACACACAACGCTAATGGGAATCGAATAACTTTATATAAATTCGCAGCCTGCGGATGGCAACTATTACGTAGGTATTTGCATAGCCGATATTAGCAACACGAGCCTTGTAAAAATTTCACACCGGCAGATGGAGGCTCACCCCGCAGGCCCGCACCAGAACGGATACACCCCCAGTCCAAGGACCAGCCTTCTTCAAATGCTTAACGGACAATATGCATTTTACCTTATTAATCACCGCTAAAATTTTTATTTTTTTGCTCTACCATGATTACAAAAAAAGCAGGCGCCGTGGGCAACCTGCTTTGTATTCCAACTCTGCCGCAATGGCGGCATCATAAACGAAGTACTGCCCTAGCCAGCAAGCTCGCCCAGCTCTTGCAGGCGCTGCTCCACAAATTCCCAGCGTTGCAACAGTTCTGTCTGCTCGGCTTCAAGGGCCACAAGGCGGTCGGTTGTTGCGGCAAAAGCCTCTGGATCTCGTGCAAACAGCCCAGGATCGGCAAGGGTTGCCTCCAGGGTCTGTTGCTCCTGCTCCAGCGCGTCCAGACGTTCCGGCAGGGCCTCCAGCTCCTTACCCAGCAGCTCAAACTCGCGCTGCTCTTTAAAACTGCGCCTGCGCGGCTTGTCTGTGCTGGGGCGGGGGCTCTGGCGGGTGACTTTATCCTCGGCCTTGCGTTCCTGCGCGGGCGTGGCCCGCTGCCGCAGCCAGTCTGTGTACGCGCCAACATATTCGTGCGCCAGGCCGTCGCCTTCGAGAGCGATAACGCTGGTCACCAGATTGTCCAGAAAGCTGCGGTCGTGGCTGACAATAAGCACCGTGCCCGCATAATCTGCAATAAGTTCTTCAAGCAGTTCAAGCGTTTCCGCATCCAGATCGTTGGTGGGTTCGTCAAGCACCAGCACGTTGGATGGCCGGGTAAAAAGCTTGGCAAGCAGCAGCCGGTTGCGCTCACCGCCAGAGAGCACCTTGACCGGCAGGCGCAGGCGGTCGGGCGTGAAGAGAAAATCCTGTAAATATCCGGCCACATGGCGGTTGTTGCCGCCCACGGTCACCACATCGTTGCCCTCGGCCACGCTGTGCATGACGCTTGCCTCTGGATCGAGCGTTTCGCGCAGCTGGTCAAAATAGCTCACTTCCAGATTTGTACCCAGGCGCACCGCGCCCTCTGTGGGCTGCTGCTCGCCCAGCAGCACGCGGATAAGCGAAGTTTTGCCCGTGCCGTTTTCGCCTATGAGGCCCACGCGGTCGCCGCGCTGGATAATGGTGGAAAACTCGCGGATGAGTGGCGGCCTGCCGGGGTAGCCCACCGAAATATTGTCGGCCTCGATCACCAGCTGCCCAGAGCGCCCGGCCTCCTGCGCGGCCATACGCACATTGCCCTGCCTGTCGCGGCGGGCTGCACGCTCGGCACGCAGCGCCACAAGGGCGCGCACCCGGCCCATGTTGCGGGTGCGGCGGGCCTTGATGCCCTGACGGATCCAGGCTTCCTCCTGCGCGAGCTTTTTGTCTTGCAGGGCAAAGGCGCGTTCTTCTGCGGCAAGGCGTTCCTCGCGCCGTTCGGGGTAACGGTCGAACCCGCAGGAATAATTGTGCAGCTTGCCCCGGTCCACTTCCACCACACGCGTGGCAAGGCGCTTGGCAAAGGCCCTGTCGTGGCTGACAAAAATCAGGGTGCGGGCCTTGCGCAGCAAAAACTCTTCCAGCCAGGTGATGGTGGCGATATCCAGATGGTTGGTGGGCTCGTCGAGAATGAGATCTTCAGAGCAGATGAGCGCGCGGGCCAGCGCGACACGCCGTTTTGTGCCGCCGGAAAGCGAAGTAAAATCGGCGTCGGGGTTCAGCCCCAGATGGTTGATGACGGCCAGCACATCACCGTAGCGCTCCCAGCCGCCAGCAATCTCCATGCCGTGTTCCGCCCCGGCGTGGGCGGCGGCAAGAGCCTTGCCCTCCTCGCCCAGCACCTCTGCCACGAGTGAAAAAACCGTGCCGCGCCAGTGTTCGGGCACATCCTGAGGCATCTGGCCAATGAGCGTGCCGGGCCGGATGATCATGCCTGAATTGGGCTGCATCTGCCCGCCAAGAAGCGCCAGCAGCGAGGACTTGCCCGCGCCGTTGCGGCCCACAAGGCAAAGCCTGTCGCCAGTTTCAACAGACAAATCAGCCGAATCCAGTAAGGGCTTGCCGCCGAGGTTCAGGGTTACACCCTGCATGCTCAAAAATGCCAAAATAGACTCCAAAACGGTGATATGATTCTGCCCCGGGCTGGCCTGAACGGGACGCTCTGGCCCGAAGGTCTGGCCCGGCTGGTTTAGGCGGAACGCTCTGGCCCGGCTGGTTTAGACGGAACTCCTTGCCCTGCTCCCAGCACTCAGGGAACAGCGCCCAGCGAGTACTTCCCTCTTCAATAAGGGGCCGCCTCGCGCTGACCGACAGCTCAAAGTGCCGCGTTTGCGCTCCGCCGAGGCGTATCATTACCCCAGCGGCAGGGCTGACGCAACGTGCGCGCGGGCGGTGGACGTGATAGGCCGGTGACGATTTTGGGCAGATTTTTTCACACAGATGCGTGGCATCGTGGATGCCCTTGCGCGGTGTTTTCCTCTGGGGCTGCATCCATTAAACGGCACAACCACCGCCTGCATTGAATTGCCCGCTCAAAGGGCGTAACCAAGCATTGCCGGAATTTTCATCCTATACCCGTGAGCAGCAACATGCGTAGCGCAGTTATCCTTTTATGGTGTTTGCTGGCTGTGATACTTGCCGGATTTAACTGCGCCCTTGCAGGCGACATCCAGATACACCAGACCACCCAGGCCACCTCCAGAGGGCCGATTGCAGTCACGGCATTTCTTGCCCCAGGGCAGGGGCCGCACCCGGCCATTATTGTGCTGCACGGCAGCCAGGGGCTGGAAAAATACCGGGGCTTTTACGAGCGCAACGCCACACAGCTGGCGCAGGCGGGGTTTGATGCCTATGTGCTGGACTATTACAATGAACAGGATGTGGCCTGCTCCAAAACAGTGGAGACGCGGCGCGCCAATTTTTCACGCAGGATTGCCGACTGGTCGCAGATGGTCAGCGATGTTGTGAGCGAGGTGCTGGCGCAGGGCAACAAGGCGCGGCCCGTGGGCATTGTGGGCTTCTCTCAGGGGGGATTTTTGGGCACATCTGTTGCCAGCCGGGATACAAGGATTGCAGCGCTGGTGGTTTACTACGGCGGTATACCCGCGCAACGCAAGGCTGGCAGCAAACCCCCCATCACACACATGCCCCCCCTGCTGGAACTGCACGGCGATGCCGACACCGTTGTGCCCATAGAAAAAGGCAAGGAACTTGTAGAATTGACCCGCAGCCTTGGGCAATCGGCAGAAATGGTGGTGTACCCCGGCGCAGGCCACGGCTTTAACCGCTCTGCCACCACAGACGCGGAGCAGCGCACGCTGGAGTTTTTTCAAGCACGGTTGATTGCGCGGTGAGGGTGGGATTCGAATCACCATACAATATACCGATATAAAATATAATTTTATTTTTTGATTTGAGCAATATCCGGTTCTGTATCCCAAAAAACTAACTCCATAAATTTCTTTCAAATATTTTCACCATAACTTTGAACACGAGAGCAATGGAGAATATTACTCTGCTGGCGACTAACGCGCATGGTCTGGGAACCACGTTACTCCTACGAGGAAGACAGGTAATTCCATAAAGGCATTCGAAAATTAAACTTGATCTTGTCATGTGGCCCAAAAAAGAATAATAGATAAAAAAAAATAACACAAAATCACACCAATAATATCAATGAACGAATTAGAACAATTATTTGAAATGAATTTTATTTCAGATATTTATGAAACTAAAGTTCGTAACAAGTCTGGACGCGGCATTGATCGAATGTCCGTCATAGACTTTGACAGAAAGAAGGAAGTACACTTTAGCACTATCGCAAGGAAATGCTGCTCTGGCACCTATAAATTTTCTCTTTATCTCCAGCGCCTAATTCTCAAAGGCCCGAACAGCAAACCCCGTTCCATATCGATCCCAACTGTCAGAGATAAAATTGTATTAAAAATTCTAAATATAATTCTCCAAAATTATTTTCCGGACTGTGTCAAACGCGAACTTCCCAATGTTAAAATTCGTAATCTTGCTTCACAAATTTCTTCCCATGACAACGAATTATATTTGCACAGACTCGATATTAAATCATACTATGACAATATAAACATTGAAAAACTTTGTTCTATCCTTGTCAGCAGCAACATACATCCAGTAATACTAACACTTATACGAGGAGCAATTACGACACAAAGCGATCAATCAGGACATCACAAAAGTGATTTACATAACATCACTCCAACCAAAGGAGTGCCACAGGGCCTTCCAATATCAAACATGCTAGCAGAAATATACCTAAGAAACATTGATACTGAATTGAAAGGCAAATTTGAATATTATGATAGGTATGTCGACGACATTGTTATTCTATCTAAACCTCAAAACAATATAGAAAAATACTGCGAAGCAGTGTTTTCCAGCATTGACCTAGAACTAAATACAGAAAAAACTAAATATTCCTGCCAAGATTCTCCCGTGCAATTTTTGGGCTATACACTTTTACGAGATGAAATCACCGTCAAACCAACAACACTCGAAAAGCATTTACGATCAATCTCAATGATGTTTGCAAGACTTAAAAAAACTCTATCCCTAGAAAAAACAAGAAAACGGAAAATTGGAGTCGGGATAATAAAATCTGCCTTTGTAGAAGATTTAAATGTCAAGATTGCCGGAGCCAAATATCAGAACAAAAGATATGGTTGGCTTCAATATTTTTCTGAAATCACAGACACTCAAATCCCATACCTAATTGACAATTTCGTTCGTACACAATTCAAAAAAAGCCGCATATTTAGCACAATACCACCAGATCTAAAGCATGCATCCCGGGCTTTTTATGAATTAAAGTTTAGCGGAAAAAGCACGACTTATTTACATAATTATGAAGAGGTCGACACACAAAAAAAGCGAGATTGGCTCACCAAGAGAGGACTAGCCCCAGGCACATTTACACGCCAAAGCATTGACCAACTCTACGCTTATCACGTTGGACGCTTCTTAAGTCAGATCGAAAGAGATATGGGCCTTGAATATAAAATTTGAGGAAGGGGGGCCGCACTGCGGACCTGCCCCTGTTGAAGGGCGCGGCTATTCTAACCTACTCGTTTAATTACAGCTACCAGTGAAATTTTTTTTCACTGGCAAGAACCCCAATACAAATTGGGCGTCTGCACTTTGTACTTATCCCCCTTCCTCAATTAGCAATAAGGTAATTCAATAATGGAAAATGCACTGATAAGCCTAAAGAATGCAGCTTGGAAAACTCAAAAAAGTAGGTTTATTGCTGCTGAACGATGCAGAAAAAAGCATAATGCTCTTGTTTTTTCAATTTCATTTCTATCTATTGCACAAGTTTTTATCGCCATACTAGAAGGCTGTAAATTTAGCATACCAATACTACATATTGATTCTACGAATTCAAACTACATAACATTATTAATGGCTATTATGGTTCTTGTTATTGCAAACCAAGACTCTTTAAGCAAGCTTTTAGCAAATGCCGACAATTACCATCGATGTGCAAATCAAATTTTATATTTATCGAAAAAGCTTGAAGGAATACCTTCTGAAATGACTTCTGAAGGTATAAAGGCAGTAGAACAAATATCTAAAGAGTACAGTTCAATTCTTGAACGTTTCGACCTCAACCATTTACCCAATGATTACAGTATGGTAATGGCCAAGCACCCAAAATATTTTACGCTTTCTTGTATAGAACGCCTGTGCATATATATTACTCACATTTCAGACATTTACACTCTTCCACTAATTTATTGCTCTGCACCTTTCTTAATTCTCTTTATTTCAAAACATACATAGCTGCCACCATAGGCACATATCAACATATACATTAGTTAAAAAATTACGTCATAAAAATTGGAACCCAAGACCTCACGTAATGAGCATGCACTAGGCATCATAACTTCAAAGCCGAAAAAATCTGCAGAAACAATTTCAAATCGATCATATCTGCCTATAATATGCACTGGGGGTAAAAACATTACCGCACCGCCCTATGCCGCTGCAACTCGCTGTTAGGGGCAATCATCTCCATATCCGTACGCTTCTGGGCGTCCATCGAATCCACTCCCTACTGAGCCTGCAAGTTAACCCACAGACTAAGGTCAGTTTCAAAAAACTTTGCAAGCCGCAGGGCCGTGTCCACAGAGATGCCCCGCTTCTCGTTAGTATTCTCATGCACTCGTGAGGCGGGAATCCGCAGCTCCAGAGCACGCGTGGAGGGTAATCCCTTCATCAATCAATTGCTATCATTTTATATTTTAGCTTTTATCCGAAAAAATAAATCTAAGAGCTATTATGTTAGACGATATTCTAAAAACTCCGCAGGAAGTCCGGCTCGGCATCGCCGCCAAGGCGCAGGCCAAACGTCTTGCTCTCAACATGAGTCAAAAGGATCTGGCGGCCCGTAGCGGCGTTTCCCTTGGCTCTGTGAAGCGCTTTGAAACAACAGGGGAAATCTCGCTCGCGTCCCTGCTGGCTATCGCCCTGATTCTTAACGATCTTGAAGCCTTTTCCGGCTTGTTCAACCCGCCGCGCACAGAAAACCTGTTCAAGCCGCAATCCCCAGCACCTCGCAAGCGGGCAGGAAGAAAACGCCATGAATCTTGACGTGCATCTGCAGGCATACGGCGTACGACGCCATGTGGGAAAGCTCGCCGCACACAGCAACGCCATTCTGTTTCAGTACGCGCCAGAATTTCTTGATTCGGGCATCAACATTTCGCCGTTCAGGCTTCCGCTCAGCCCAGAGCTCAAGGTTGATAGACTTCGCCTTTTTGGAACTCCCCGCATAGCGTGGAGTTTTCGTCCATAAAACGAGAGCCGGAGAAATCCCCCGGCCCTCGCTACTCAATTCCTCAATTATCCAACCACACCGGCTTTAAAACTCATACCTCAGCGAACCAAACACGCCGTGCCCCGTGCTGTGTTCCGAGGCCTGAAGGTTATAGGTCAGCCCAAGGGTAAAGTCGCCCTTGCCAAGCTCAAAGCCCAAGCCGCCGTCAAAGGTGGCGTAGTCCACCACCTGCATTTTCATTTCGGCCTGACTGTCCACACCGGGAACGCGGGCCTTGCTCCTGGCCTTTACGTCTCCCGCTGCCGGAATAACACCCAGATCAAGCTGCGGCTTGATCTGCCAGCCGCTCTCGGTTTCAAAGGCTTTGGCAAAACTCACGCCCACGGGGAATGTCCAGATGGACTGCGAGCTCTCGTCCACCGAAAAAACAGTACCGCCGCTTTTCACATCATAGCCATCGGTCACAAGGCCCAGATAGCGCACCCCCACATGCGGAATAATATCCAGCGCACCGGCGTTGAACTTGTATTCCGCCTTGAGGCCCGTATTCCAGGCATGGCTGGTTACGTCGGCCTTGAGGTTGCCCATCTGCATGGTGGCGGGCATCTCCTGCTCCACCTTGCTGTAGTTGCCGGTATAGCCCACATCGGCAGAGAGACCGAAGTTGTTGTACACCCAGCCGCCGTAAAGGCTCACGCCCCAGAAGTTGAAGCGGTTGTCCGTGCTGTTGAAATCTCCGTTGGATTGGGCGTACCCGGCACCGACGTTGAACGCCGCACCAAGGCGGAACATGTCGTTGATGGTGTAATCCGCACCCAGGGCAATGCCGCCCAGGTTGCTGTTGTAGCCCGTCTTGAAGTTCTCCGCCTTCATGCCCCAGACGCTGTTGGACTGGTAGAGCGGCATGATCCATACCCCAAGGCCGTTTTTAAGGCCGTCCCCGGCGCTGAGCCCGGAATCGAGGCTAAGGCTGCCGTCCGTATCTTGGCGCACGGCTACGGCCTGGGTTTTGTCCGTTCGCGGCAACGTCATAGATGTGCGGTTGAGCACCGCGCCCGAAGCCGCAGTTGCAGCACCCAAGGTGCTGCCCTGCACAGCGCCCACGGCAGCCATCTGGGCCGCACCTTCAACCGTTGCGGCGGCCTTGTTGCGGTCTGTTGTGCCAATATAATTGTCGCTCATGGCGCGGGATACGAAGCGCACGCCCGCGTTGGGCGAATTGGGGTTTACACCGGGCTGAACCACCATGCGATCTACCAGCGCCCCCATACCGCCTGACAGCATGGGGAAGGACGATGACGCGGTGTTGGCCTTAAGGCTCACGCTGTATGTACCCGTGGCCGCATCAAAAGTGCCGCCCGTGGCGGAAAGCAGAGAGGTGCTTGTGGTCAGGTTGCTGCCTGTCCAACTGGCTGCATTCTTGGTGGAAGCGCCAAAGCCACCTGTAACGTTCACCGTTTCTCCGTCCTGACCGCCCACAATGTGCAGTTTTGCTCCAGAATCCACAGTCAGGGTGCTGGTTCCACCGGCTTCACCTGAAATGGCCACACCGCTGCCCATGCCCACAGCGTCCACCACAAGCAGGGATTTGTCGGCAAAATGCGCAGTATTGGCCGTGGCAGCTGCGCCGCCCGTTACCCATGTTCCGTCCACATTGATGCCGCCTGCGGTGCTCAGGGTCTGCGGCGTGCGAAGGGCGAGCGCAGCAGTTATGTCCTGCCCCCACAGGCCCTTTCCGTCACTCTGATACCGCAGCACTTCGGTACGCAGCCATTCGGCATCTGTGCTGCCCAGCGAAACCATGCTGTTCTGGCCCACGGTCATGAGGGCATCCACGGTATTGGCGGTGAAGGTCAAACCGCCCATGGAGGCGTTGGAAGTGTCACCAGCGGCAGCAAAAGGCGGGTCAAAGGTGATTTGGCCACCGTTCATGCTGACGCCGGTGGCAACAAGCGTGCCGCTGCCGGAGCTGCTGCCCACGGCTACCGTAGTGGTTGCGTTGCCGATAATTCCCCCGGCAACAGTGTGCGGGCCGTTGATCACATTGATGGTATTGGTGCCGGCTGTGGCATCAATGCCGCCCTGTAGCGTGCCGCCGGTTGAGCCGCCCGCAGGATTGCCCAGCGTTAGTATGCCGCCGTTGAGCGTGACGCCGCTGTCAGCCAGAACATTGCCAGTAGCCTGCCCAGTAAGGGTCAAAGCCGCGTTGCCGCTGACAGTGGTTGCACCAGTGACGCCGCCAACCGTTGCGGCCCCGGCAGCAAGTCCTCCGCTGCCGTCTATGACGCCGCTCGGCGTGGCAAGGTGGGCGTTGCCTATGCCCTGCAACGATGCGCCGGAAGTGTCCACCGTGATGCCCTGCACAGTACCCGTGCTGCCCCCTTCCAGAAGCTTGTCTGACAATGCCTTGAAGTCGGCCAGCGTCATGCCAGAACCGGCATAGCCATGCAGCAGCAGGGTTCCGCCATTGGCAACACTGATGGCGTGCTGGGTGGCAGAGTCTTTGAAATCATCGCCCGTGGCGTTGACCAGTTCGTCATATTTTACCTGCAAAGTGCCCGTACCCGTTACTGCCACGCCCGTGGAACCGGCAGCGTAGGCTGCATTGGCCACACTGCCATTGACCACAAGCTTGCCGGTGTTGGTAGTGCCCCCCACTGTCAGCAGGCCGCCGGTCTGGTCGAGGTTGTTCACGGTCAGCACAGCGTTGCCGCTGATCTTGGTTTCCCCGCCGGTCTGCGTCAGATCGCCAGTCTGCCAGTTGCCGTGTCCAACCTGTAGCCAGCCTCCGCTTACAGCCAAGGAAGTTGCGGAAGTCTGGTTGCCGCCGGGGCCGGAATCCGCCCCCAGAAACACATTGTTGCCTGCGCCAATGCTCAGGCTTGTTCCCTGAAGAAAGTCTGTGCCGTCAGTAGTGCCAAGCAGGGTGAACGCGGCGATGTCACCGCCTGCAACGTTAAAGCCAAATGTGCCGTTGCGCATGTCCAGCGAATTCAGCGCGAGCATGCCTTTTTGCAGCGTTACCGTACCGCCGGTGCCTAGCCCCATGTGCTGGGCGCTCACAGTGCCGCCGTCCAGGGTGAGGCTGCTGCCCAACAGGCCCGTGCCAGGCTCTGGGCTGAAAGTGCCGAAGTGCAGATTCTTGGCAGATGTGATCGTGCCGCCGGTGTTAACGGTTACGTCTGACCCGCTCACCTTGGCGTTGCGCGAAATGGTCAGCGCGCCGCCATTGTTCACGTCAATTGTGGTGTAGGTCTCCACGTTGCTGCCCGCAACCTGATGTGTGTCGCTGATGGCGATGGGGCTGGCTCCCCATGCAGCCTCCAGGCCGCCAACCAGCAGCAGGCCTGCCAGCAGCACAATCTGGGTTGCCTTGGGGATTGCCTTGATTTTCTCCTGCCGTCTGAGCTTTTTCTTGTTCCGTGTCATCCATGCCTTCCTTAAAGAGATTTGCACACTGCAAGTGCCCTTCTCCTGCCAAAGAAGCATCTTGGCGAAGGCCCGCAATGTGTTACGTAGACATCTCTCCCTTGCATTCCAGAAGCTGGAGACTTGCATGTTTTTTTGTGACAGTTCGCAATATTGGGATACCGGCATGGGCAATCTGCCCATTCAAGATATCGCCCCAAATAATTGGCTATGTTGGCGCGGTATACGCAACAGGTGTTTTGTTAAGACGGAAGCAAACAGGGTAAAAAAAAATAGCCCTCATGCTATCTATGGGCATGAGGGCTATTGCACGGGAAAAAGGGGATAATATTCAGACAAATTCAGTCAAACAGTCTGCTGGTCAGGGCGCATTTTCCACACTGGCATATGGTCAGCCTTTCCCTTGCACGCGTCATGCCCACATAGGCAAGCCGCCGGTGGTGTACCGAAGCAGAATTGAGCCCCTCAAGCCCCAGCAGAAAAACATGGGCAAAATCCAGGCCTTTTGCGCTATAAACAGTTGAAACTGTGACACTATTTGTTGTGATATCAAAATTTCTCTTGCTTGAGGAATCACGCGCCGTCCATTGTGCCAGCGCGCCTTGCGCTTCAATGGCCTGCACCAGCACTTCGGGCAGATTTTCCACGCCATACGCCTTTGAATGCGTATAAAGAACTGCAATTTCATTCATTGGTACGCCGCTGCGAATCAGCTGGGCAACAGCCAAAGCAACAGATGCGGGCATGGATGCCGCATCGGAACATTCCAGGCGTTCCGGCATGGTTCCTTCTGCCCCAACCAAATTCTCTGGTAACGGAGTGTTGTCCAGTATCAGCGCTGCGGCCCGCGCAATGGCCCTGGTGTTGCGGTAGTGTTGCGTCAGCCTGTGAATTTTCAGGCCGGGAATATCCAGGCTTTCCCATCCTTGCCTGCCTTGCGGGTACAGGCACTGGTTATCGTCCTGCGTCACCAGCAGGCTGCCCCACCGTGGCAAAAGCCGCAGAACAACCTGCGCCATGTCTGAAGAAAAATCCTGCCCTTCGTCCACCATGATGGCATCCCAGTGCCCCTGCAACGGATGTGAGCCATTGAGCCGCTCCAGGGTTTCATGCACCACCAGCTCGTAGTAATCGCCTTGCTCTTGCGCGTGCGCCAGCCGTTCACCCAGAATCTTTTCGCACAGGGTGTAAAACGGCAACACTTCCACGCCTTCCGGGCCCAGGCCAACCCCACGTATTGCCAGCAAACGGCGAATATACCCAACCAGCGACAGATTGAAGCAAACAATCAGTATGCGCCGTGCGCGCTTGTTTACCCGTGGTAAAAATCCCGCCCTGTGGGCGAGGATAAGGGTTTTTCCGCTGCCGGGAGGCCCTGTGACAAGCTGTTTGTCGGCATTAAAGGTTCTGGCCAGATTATCCTGCTCGGCATCGAGCACGCGGATGATATGCTGCTGCTCCTCGGATGCCGTGCCGTTACGTTGCGGCAGCTGAATTCGCACAACAGGAAAAATGGCCGCCCGCAGGGCATCCAGCTGTGCTGGAGAAAGCGCAAACGGAAATCGCGGGGGAAAATGCTCCATGAGCCACTGGCGAAAACACTGCCCAGAGGCATCGCGCACAAAGGGCGAATCTGGCTGCAAATCATCCCAAAACAGAATACGAGAGGCATCCATGACCTCTCCCAGCCCCGTGTTCAAAAAATCCTTGCGGCAAATATGTGGCAGAACCACCCCCGCACTGACAGGGCAAGGCAAGTTGAGCTTGCCGCTTGAGGTGTGCGATGCGCCTCTATCCAGCAGGTTCAACAGGCTGTTCACATACTCTTTGGCCTGGGCAAAAGGATTTTTTCGCCGCTCTTGCGCCCCGCCAAGTTGAAGGGTCACAGCCTTGGGATCAGCCTCAACAATCTGATCCAGTGCCCAATCTTTTACTTCAAAAACAATCAGGCCACATTCTGGAGAAAACAGAATAAAATCTGGCTCTTTGTCTTCAATATCGGGAGAATACCATGCAAAAAAAGCGCTGTCTGGGCGGGCAACCTTTTGAAAGAACTGATAGGTTTTTCCTTCGCCAACCGTGGTAAATGCCTCAACATCACGGGGAAACATTGTTGCCATTGTCTGTTTGCCTTGCCTGAGTGAAGGTTACCGGTACGCAATGATCTTTGTGAATGTTTCAGACAGATATTACAGCGGGGAGAATGCTCGACAAAAAATCGCGCAGCTGCAACTAATTTATATAAATGCTGCATCCTCTCCAAAACTTCGCACCCAGGCAGCAAGCTCTGGCTCTGCGCAAGTGGTCAGAGCAAGCGTAATGCTGCCGTCAGCCATGGCTTCTACACGCTGGCCCGCTGCCCATTCCCGCTCCCTGACGTAGTCTGCAACCCGTGGGCTAAAACGGATGCAAAATTCGCGAGGCTCATGCCAGGGCAATCCAAAACCGGCTTCATCAATCTGCGGCAAGGGTTGGCGAACTCGTCTGCCAGTTGTGACAAGGCTGCGTATGCGGTGTACAGCCATGTTGCATGGCCTTTCTGGCATGCATGTGTCTGCATCAACAATAAAGCCAACAACATACAGGGCGTTGTTCATTGCAACTATGCGGGCTGGGACAAACAGATGCTCTTTGGGCGTTTCGCGGCCAGGCGCCCGATAGGTCAGCTCGCAGCACAGCCCTTGTGCAGACGCAGTTACCAACTTTTCGATATGTTCTGCATGCGGCGTGTAGTCTATGCGCCCCTTGGCATTAAATGAAAAATGTTTCTGTGGAGAAATATTATGGGGATCAGCCATATGCAGTGCAAGATGGCGTAGCGAATCATCCACACGCTTCAAAACCGTGTCTGGAAGAATCCCAGAGGCCATCTCACGGCAAATGGCAAGAAAGCGAAGCTCTTCAAAATCCAGCCCCAACGCATGCCCATCATTGACGATGTATTGGTACCAACGCCTGCGATTTTCTAATCCAGAATGAAAAGCAGCACCAATCACGGTCTCGATCTCGTTGGCCAAGCGCCCTACCGTTTGAGGAGAACACTGGAGCTCGGCCGCCAAATCGCTTTGGTAGTGACGGCGGCGGTCCAAAAGAAGCTTTCGGAACAGCCTCAATGTTTTTACGCCGGGCGTTGTATCGGGATCCAGTTTTGGTGGCATTGACTTTACCTTTTTTCAATCAATAACCAGATAAGATAACAATTTCAAGCCATAGGTTGATATACCTGTTGTTCTGGCGGGCAAACAGGGCTGCCCACAAGAACAACACACACAACAATCACGCCATAAAAGGGCTGCCTTCAGCACTGTTTTTGGCATTGGCCGGCACTTCATTAGATGCCGCCCTGTTCTCGGCAGAGCCCTCGTTTCCACCAGTGGAAGAACTCTGATCGCTGAACGTTTCCATAACATTTTCCACTACTTCACTGATTTCTTCGCGGGCTACGTATCCCAAAACCACGCCTCCAAGAACACACAATACTTTTCCTAACATGGTTGCCTCCACAGGTTTTTGTGCGGATATTTTTCCGCAAGGCAACACTCTTCCATTCAAATTCCAGAATATGGAAAGTTTGAACTCTTTTGGCTGAAAATTTTATTTCCAATACGTTTCTTACACAGCTGCGCAGAATAGTTCGGGATAAAAAACCGCTATTGTTTGCCCCCCTATAGTTGTCCCACCATGCCGGTTCATCATTGCCCCGCCTCCCTTGACTAAACATGCCCCCCTAAACCACGATATACCTATGCGCTGCTTTATCTTGCTTGTATGCATGAGCTTCTTCATGGGGTGCGCTGCACCCTCCTCCACTGATGTTCGGCAGGCAGTGGAGGAGGGCTCATTTCATGAGGTACGGCTTTCTACGCAGATATTTACGCTGTATGCATTGCTGCGCCCTGCTCTTTCACCTGACAGTAACACACTGAGGGTATATATTGAAGGTGATGGACACGCCTGGGAATCTCTAACACGGCCTTCCACAGACCCAACTCCGCGCAATCCTGTGGGCCTGCGGCTGGCGATGGCCGATCCTGGGCGGGATACTGTTCTTTATCTGGCGCGCCCCTGCCAGTATGTTCGCGATGAAGACAGAAGGCAGTGCTCGCAACGATACTGGACCAGGGCACGGCTTGGACCAGAGGTTATTGACAGCCTTGATGATGCCATTTCGCAAGCCAAGACCATTAGCGGAGCGAAACAGGTTGTTCTTGTGGGATTTTCTGGCGGGGGCGGGGCAGCGGCTCTTTTGGCTGCAACAAGGCAGGATGTGGCATTTCTGGGTACTGTTGCGGGCAATCTTGATACTGACGCGTGGGCAAGCCACCAGGGTGTCAGCCTGCTTACTGAGTCGCTGAACCCCAAGGCCGTGGCGCACACGCTCAAGCATCTGCCCCAGCGGCATTTATGCAGCCGTGCTGATATGGTTATGCCGCCCCAAATCAGTGCAGGGTTCTGCCAGGCTGTTGGCCAGCCCCAAAGCTGCGTCGTTATTGCAGGGGTAGCCCATGGCGGAGCGTGGCAACGGTACTGGAACTACGATTACTCAGGATCAAAATGAACATTCAAGGTTTGTGTAAGAAAGCACCTTCGTGATCAAAAGCGGGTCGTGAAGTCGCCTTCTTAAACTCCCGCAGCGAAGCGGAGGCGATGGCTGGTGTTGAGTGAATTTGCAAAATACTATTATCTGCTTGAAAAGGAAGCGCCAGGATTTTGAGTGCAGTGTACTCAAGTACGTGAGCATCAAAATCCCGGCGCTGACGTATTCAGGGCGGAATAATCGTTTTTGTATAAATGCGGCTGACAGACTCTGCCTGGAGCAACGAACAAGCTCTCTTTGTATTTTCCAGCCTTCCCCGCGCCACCAGCTTCCCCTGCCTTTTGCCCTTCCTAGCCCTTGGGCTTGCGGCTCAATATCAGCGACATGTAGGGCGGCGTCCCCTCAAGCCCGCCAAGCCCCAGCCGCACATCTTCGGCTGGCTGCTCCACATGGCTTGCCAGCAAACACGAATCCAGCCGGTTGGTGGCTTCCAGGGCTTCGACTATGGCGGGAATATTTCTATAAGCCTTTAAAATTACAGCCGTATCACTTTCATGCAGTGAATCTTCCAGACTTTGCCTGCTGTTAATGCCAGGAATAATACGCAGGGTCTCGCCATTTTCGCACAATACCGTGCGCGTGCGGGCGGCTGCCGCCTGAAAGGATGTAATGCCGGGTACAACTTCAACCGGCAGATGGGGGGCACATTCGCCAAGCGTGCGCATGAGATAGCCAAAGGTGCTGTACACCAGCGGATCACCAATGGTCAGAAACGCGGCACTCTGCCCGCTCTCCAGCACATCCCTTGTAATCTGGGCCGCCACGCGCCAGGCTTCGTGCAGCACGGCCCTGTCGCGCGTCATGGGAAACTCCAGCCGCTGCACGCGCACATCCGCACGCAAATGCGGGCGGGCAGTATCCAGCGCCGCCGAAAAATCATTGCGGGGCGAAGCGGCCGCAAGAATCACATCCACCTGCCCCAGCACCCGAACAGCCCGCAGAGTCAAAAGGTCGGGCGCGCCGGGGCCCACGCCCACACCGTACAAAATTCCATGCATCAGATAACTCGCTTTAGATACTCAAAAAAACACAGTCCTTAAAATTCCATGTCCAATCAGGGATGCAGCCAGTTTGCCAGCTCTTCCGCCGCATCCAGCGCACGGGGGCCGGGGCGGGCAAAACGCTCTTCGTCCACCACCAGCACGCGCCCCTCGCGCACGGCCCGCAGACCCTTGTAGTGGTCGCGCTCTGCAAGCGGCGTGGGGGCGGGATTCATGGGGCCTTTCTGGATAAGGTACACATCCGGGTCTGCCGCAATCAGGGCTTCCTCGCTAAAGCGCACCAGTTTTTTGCTGTCGGTGACCACGTTTTCGCCCCCTGCGAGGGACAGTATTTCACTGCTTATGCCACCCCGCCCGGCTGCAAGCAGATTGGGGTAGCGCACTTCATAAAAAATACGTGCGGCGGGCTTGCCTGCGGTACGGCTGCGCAGGGCATCCAGACGCTTTTTCCAGCCGCTTACAAGGGCCGTGGCCTCCTGCTCGCGCCCGGCAAGCCGCCCCAGTATTTGCGTTACTTCAAACAGCCGGTCAAAGGAATTAACCTCAAATGTCAGCACGTTAAGGCCGAGAGAACGCAAATTTTCTGTCTGCGTCTGGGCTTCGCTACGGCCTTCAAGCTGCACCACAAGGTCGGGCCGCTGTGCCAGCACAAGTTCCGCATTGGGCCGCATGTGCGTGCCAATGGCAGGCAGTGCGGCAAGTTGCGACAGGTTGCCATCCGCCGCCGTGCGGGCCACCAGCAGATCGCCCGCGCCGAGCGCCAGAAAAATTTCATTAAACGCGCCATACAGAGCAATGACGCGCCGTACCGGCTGGCTGAAGGTAAGGGTGGTTCCCGTGTCGTCGGTAATGACAATGGGGCGCGCAACATCCTCAGCGCTTGCAGTCTGAACCCGCATCAACAATGGCAGGCACAGGGCCAGCACCAGTAGAGCCCATCGGGCTGGAAGCCCCATCTTCTGCACGCCAGGGCCCGCAGGCGCTGGCAAGCAGGGCCTGTGGCAGGCCAAAGCGGGGATGGGGCAACACGCTGATGGATGTATTGTAAAGCGCACCAAGATTCTCCTCTGTAAAAACCTCTGCTACCGGGCCGTCAAAAACCAGATTACCGCCCTTGAGGCCCATGAGCCGCGTGGCATACAGCGCAGCCAGATTGCAGTCGTGTACGGCCATGAGCACGCAGGCCCCGGCGGCACGGCGGCGCTCAAGCAGATCAAACAGTTCCACCATGCGGGCCCAGTCGAGGCCAGCAGCCAGTTCGTCCAACAGCAACAGCGGGCTTTGCTGGGCCAGCGCACGGGCCAGCAGCACCCTTTGCAGCTCTCCGCCCGAAAGTTCCGTGAGCCTGCGGTGGGCCAGCGTGGCTGCGCCGGTTTCGTCAAGCGCACTGTCTGCCGCCGCATAATCCTTGCGGTTGTAAGCCCCCATCCAGCCAAGGTGGGCAAAGCGCCCAAGCAGTACCATCTGCCGGGCGGTGAGCCCCTGGGGCAACTGCCCCCGTTGCGGTACAACAGCCACCATGCGGGCGCGCTGTCGCGGATTCAAGACCCGGATGGGGCGGCCCAAAAGTTCTATCTCGCCAGCCTGCGGCGCAAGCACACCAGAGATTGCGCGCAGCAGGGTGGTCTTGCCGCTGCCGTTGGGGCCGAGCAGGGCCGTGCATTCGCCAGCGCGCAGGGTAAAATCCACACGGCGCAGCACGGCTTTTTCACCATAGCCAGCGCTAAGGCCAGCCACCCGCACAACGGGCGGCCCGCACTCGCCGCGCTGGGGTTCATGCTGGGCAGACATCAGCGCCTCCGCACCAGCAGGGCAAAAAACGGCCCGCCAAGCAGGGCTGTCACCACGCCCACGGGCAGTTCCTGACCGCCCGAAAGCACGCAGCGGGCCAGCACATCGGCCCACACAAGCAGCACACCGCCGCCAAAAAACGCCGCTGCCAGCAGAGGCCCGTGCCCCCAGCCAAGCAAGAGGCGCAGCACGTGCGGCACAACCAGCCCCACAAAACCGATAACCCCGGCCAAAGCCACGCAGCCCGCCGTCATGCAGCTGGCCCCGGCCAGCAGCCACAGGCGGGCGCGGCCCACATCAAGGCCAGCCTGTGCGGCCTGCTCGTCTCCCAGAGAGAGCACATCCAGGGTTCGCCAGCCAAGGGCCGTAATCAGCAGGCCCGGCAGGGCTGTCGCAAGCAGCAGGGGCATGCTGCTCCACCCCCGGCCCTGAAAAGATCCCATGATCCAGAACACGATGCTGGTCACAGATTCCTCGTTGAGCGCCTTTACCAGTGCCACCAGAGCGCCCAAAAAAGCGGCCACGGCTATGCCCGCCAGAATGACGCTTTCGCGGCTGAAGGCGCCGTCGCCCCGCCCCAGCCACAACGCCCCCCCCAGGGCCGCCAGTGCGCCCACAAGAGCGGCGGGGGCCACCAGCCCCGCATGGCTGAACCCGGCCAATCCCGGCAAACTGCCAAACAGCGCCACCAACGGCCCGCCAAGGGCTATGGCCATGCTGGCCCCGCAGGCGGCGCCGGCAGAGATACCCAGGGTAAAAGGGTCGGCCAGCGGATTACGCAACACGCCCTGCAAGGCTGCTCCGGCCATGGCCAGAGCGCCGCCGCACAGCGCAGCCAGACACACGCGGGCCAGCCGAATGCTCACAACCACGCTGGTAAGGGCGGGATCATCGGGAGCTGGCGCAAAACCCGCTAGGCCCGCAAGCGCACGGAACACACTGGCCGGGCTCAAGGGCACGGGCCCCGGCAGACAGGCCAGCGGCAGCGAGGCGAGCCACAAGATGACCAGACCGGCAAAAACCGGCCACAGCCTGCGGGATTGCTGAGAGGAGGAGGGAGAAGATGCGGTAATGGTCATGCTGGCCCTCTGGCCCTACCCTGCGGGCAAACGCGGGCCAAAGCGTTGGCCAGCCCGAAGGCCAGACCGTGCCCATCGGCGGCAATGCCGCGCGAGCATAAAAAAAGCCTCTTCCACTCGTGGTGGAAGAGGCCCGTATTTCCTCTGTCCTGCCGGCAAAAACCCGTTGCCGTGGGGCGGCGCGTGCCGCACCGTGGTGCCGTCATTCCATGACTGCGCACCGTGGGGCATGGCAGGTCTTCCGGCTTGGTTCCCCTGCTCCGGCCTTCCCGTTTCCAGTGGCGCAAGATGGAGCAAGGTTAAGAACCTTACGGCGGCGGGTCCGCTCCCGTTTTGCACGGGATTCCCTTTTCAAGCCGGGGTGTCCGGCTACCAATGCCGCCAACACTCTAGGCGTGGGCTTGCGGCCTGTCAATGGCTCAGGCTTTGATCCAGATCAGGCTGGCCTGACGGCCCGACTGCCGTGCGCAGCGGTACGAAAAAAACTGCCCGTTGTTGCTGGCAGTGCAGATATCCAGCCCGTAGATGTTGCGTGGCAGCAGGCCTGCCTGCTCCAGCTGATGGCGCGTAAGCCCCCACAGATCCATGGTTTTGCTGCTGGCATCGAACCAGGGCAGGTAGGCATCGCCCCATTCCCTGTCAAAGTTGACAAATTCCGCCTTTCCCGGCCCAAGGCTGGGGCCGCGCACGGCCAGAAGGTCACGGGGTTCAAGGCCGTAACGTTCGCAGAACCGGCTCACCCCGGTGACGGGAAAATCGCAGCGGTTGCCGCGCCAGCCCGCGTGCATGGCGGCGATGTACTTGCCACTTTTGTGGGCGATGAGGATTGGCTGGCAATCGGCGGTCTTGATAAGCAGGGCAAGACCGGGGCGCGATGTGCCCATGCCGTCGCCCTCTTCCGTAACGGGCGTTTCACAGGCCACGGATTCGGGTTCAAAGGCCATCACATCGCCATGAACCTGCATCAGCTCGGCCCAGGCAGCCATGCCATGGGGTTGCAGGGCTTCAAGCAGGCTGCGGCGGTTGGCCACAACGTGTTCGGGCTTGTCCTGCACGGTAAAGGCAATATTGCCGCCGCCGTACTCGCCAAGGCTCACGCCGCCGCCACGGGTCTGAAAGGCGCAGCCCACCTGCGGCACACCGGGAAACTCAAAGGGAATATAACTTACAGACACAGTATACGCTCTTCAGTACATATGTAGTTGACCCGCTGATCCCAGGGGGCCAGGGGCAGGGAGGACACCAGCTGAAACTCGAAACACAGCCCCACGCGGGGGCAGTTGAGGGCTTTTTCCAGAAAACGGTCGTAGTAGCCGCCGCCATAGCCCAGCCGCCCGCCAGCAAGGTCAAAGGCAACCCCCGGCAGCAGGGCGATATCTGGCGCAAAGGCCAAATGCGCGGCCCCGTCAGCAGCAGGGGCCATCTGTTGCTGACCATGGCGCAGAAACCCTTCGGGCCCCACGCCGGGCAGAGCGTCCACGGGTTCGAGCAGGCCCATGGGGCCGGGGCGCAACTGCTGCGGCCCCCCGCAGGCCACAAACTCCATAAGGCCCGGAGCGTCTGGCCGCACGCGCGGCAGCCACACAACCTTTTCATCCTGCCAGGCTGCCTGCAACAGGCCGCTTGTGGCAAGCTCGCCCCGCACCCCCACATACAGGGCCACAGAGCGCGCCTGTTGCCACAGGGGCCAATCCAGCAGGCGCTGCTGGGCGGCTGCACTGCGGCTCTGGGCCAGCTCTGGCGGTTGCTCCGCACGCAGGCGGCGCATGCTGCGGCGCACATCGTTTCTGGCGCAGACGGTTTCTTCCGGCAGCTCAGCCTGGGGCAGGGTTACGCTTGGCGCTTGGGGAGGTGTGGACACGCGGCTCTTTCCTTATAAGGCGATGTGTGGCATTGTAAAACCCTGCGCCACTGTAACAAAGGAAGCAACACCATGCCAAGCGCCGACTCTCAGGACTATCTCTGGATCGCCGTGGGCGACATTCACGACGAGCCCGAACGCTTTGCCAAAATACCCGAACTGTCGCAGGCTGACGGCATCATCGTTACCGGTGACCTGACCATTACCGGCGGCGTAAAGCAGGCCGAAGCTGTCATGAACGCCCTGCGCGTACACGATGTGCCGGTGCTGGCCCAGATCGGCAACATGGACAGGCCTGAAGTTGACCAGTGGCTGAGCGAAAAGGGCTGGAATCTGCACGCGCAGTGCCGTGAACTGACGCCTGAGATCGCCATCTTTGGTGTGGGCGCATCCACATTTACCCCCTTTGGCACGCCCAGCGAATTTCCCGAATCCGCCTTTGCGGCCTGGCTTGAAGCCTGCTGGCAGAAGGCCCGCAACTATCGGCACAGCGTGCTTGTGTCGCACAATCCGCCCAAGGACACCGCCTGCGATGTCATTCCCGGCGGCATACACGTAGGCTCTACAGCCGTGCGCGAATTTCTGGAGGAAGCCCAGCCCGACATCTGCCTGTGCGGGCATATCCACGAGGCGCGGGCCATGGACCGCGTGGGCCGTACCCTTGTGGTCAATGCGGGCATGCTTGCCCAGGGCGGCTACGTGTTGCTGCGTTCCAATTCGGGCCAGCTTTCTGCCGAACTGAAAATGCTCGAAGACTGATTTTTGCGAGAGCTTCCGCCGGAATTTCTTACAGAATATTCTGGCGGAAGCCCTGCCCCCGCCCCGCTTTTTCGGGCCGTTTACCCCCTCTCGTTTACGTCTATCCTGCCAGCATCCTTCCCAGTTTTTTTACGGTGTTGCCCTGTACCCCTTGCCTGCTTGCATATTTTCAAAAAAAACGTACTCTCCAAAAAGCGGATTAGTATGCTGACGCCTTTGCGCGCCTTGTTGGCGCTGCGGCGGAGTAACTACGGAACATTCCCGTAAGTACATGGCATGCTGGCTGAAATTTTCGCGGAGGCGTTTACGCCCCGCAGCAAAAGGATTTTCATGACCATAGATCAAGATACTCCCGTGGCCGCTTCACAGCCAGCCACGGACACATCGTCACAGGAAGTTTCCAAACCCAAGCGCACCCCCACAGCACGCAAAGCCAAAACAGCCACCAAGACGGCTGAGGGCAAAAAAGCCGCAAATGCAGCGGATGCTGCGCCGGGACAAGAAACATCGGACACCACGGCCACAAAGGCCCCCGCCTCTACGCCCAAGGCTTCCGCTTCAAAAACCACCGCCGCCAAGGCATCCAGCCGTAGCGCAGGCAAGACCACCAAGCCTGCCACCGCCAAAAGCAAAAAAACGGCAGCCGCCTCCAAAGAAATTTCCGCAAGCGCGCCCGAAGCTGTTGCGACACCTAACGCAGCTGATACGGCAGCATCTGCCCCCTCGGCATCTGCCACTGCCAAAAGTACCGCAAAAACAGCTTCCAGCCGTTCCACTTCGCGTGGCACTGCCGCACGCAAGCCCAAAACTGCAGAAGCACCCAAGGACAGCACGGCGCAGACTGCCAGTGCTGACAGCCCCGCAACAGCCGAAGCCACGCAACAAACCTCTGCCCCCAAAACACCAAGGGCCCCCAGGGGACGTTCTGGCGCAGCCAGGGGCCGCGCTGCGGCTGCCAAAAGCAGCACCGCAGGCGAGACTGCAAGCAAGGCTGCATCTGCCACTGCCGCATCTACGGTCGAATCTGCGGCAGCAACGGTTTCTGGCGCGGCCCGAAATGTGGCCCCCACTGCGGGTCAGGATTTTTCCCAGCCCACGCCCAAGCCGGCAGTGCTGGCCGAGGACGCCCCTTCTGTGGCAGCCGCTTCTGTGGCAGATCCTTCCGTGGCAGCTCCGGCGGCGGTCACCCCGGCAGCCCCTGTAGAAGTTTCTGACACTGCGGCAGAACGCGCCCCCCGGCACAATGCGGCCCCTGCGGCAAGCCATGCCGAGACGCAGCAAGACCGTGTGGCCGAAGCGCAGGAATCCGCCCCGTCTGCCGAGAGCTCTGAGTCATCCGCTGCGGGTGATGCCTCTGCCGGGGATTCGCCCCGCCGTAAAAACCGCCGTGGCCGCCGTGGCGGACGCGGGCGCAACCGCAAAAAAGAACAGGGCGCGCAGGCGGCTCTGGAGGCTGACAATCAGGCCAGCTCCACCGACCTTGCTGACGAACTGACTGACGACCTTGCCGACGAACTGGCTAACGGTGTACCCAACGATTTTTCGGCCGACTTGCCCAATAACATGGCTGGCAAGCGGGCCGTGGCCCAGGTTGATGGGCTGGCCGATGCCCAGGCCGATACGCTGGCCGATGATCTTGATGACGATGCCGACAATCTTGATCTGGACGACGAGCTGTCTGAATCTGCACAGGAATCGCGCCCCAGGCAGGCTCACCGCCAGGGCAAGGCCCAACAGGGCAAGCAGGCCAGCCGGCAGGCAGATTCGGGCCGAGGCCAGGACAACAAGACTTCAGACTCTGCCAAAACCTCTGCCAAGGGCGAAAAAACTGCCGCCGAGGCTCCCAAGGGCAAGCGCCGCATGTTTATCAGCGTGCTGCCCGGCGAACAGGTGGAAGTGGCGCTGGCAGAAGACGGCCAGCTGCTCGAATATTATCTGGACATGCTGCACCAGCGCAAGATCAAGGGCAATATCTACAAGGGTGTCATCCACAATATCGACACCAATCTTCAGGCTGCCTTTGTGAGCTATGGCGCTGGCAAAAACGGCTTCTTGCAGATTGACGAGGTTCACCCCGAATACTGGCTGGCCCACCACGAGCCCTCCAAGGGCAAGAAATTTCCGCCCATCCAAAAGGTGCTCAAGGCGGGTCAGGAAGTGCTGGTGCAGGTGGTGAAGGAACCCACCGGCAGCAAGGGCGCTTTTTTGACCACGTGGCTGTCGTTGGCTGGCCGTTTTCTCGTGCTTACGCCGGGGCAGGACCAGATCGGCGTTTCGCGCAAGGTGGACGACGATGAAGAACGTGCGCGCCTGCGTGAAATGATGAACGGCATCGACCCCGGTCAGGGCCTTGGCGTGATCGTGCGCACGGTGAGTGCCGGTACTACCAAAACCACGCTCAAAAACGATTTGCAGTACCTCAAGCGCGTCTGGCGTGATATTCGCAAAAAGGCCACCGAGGTATCCGCGCCTTCGCTTATCTATCAGGAACCGGGGCTTTCAGAACGCGCAGTGCGCGACTACCTGACCGAAGATGTTTGCGAAATATGGGTGGATAACGATAGCGTGGCCCAGAGCGTGCGCGAAACCGTAAATCTGCTGTTCCCCCGCCGCAGGGATCTGGTACGCATGCATACCGACATGCGCACGCCCATGTGGGAGCGCTTCAATCTGCGCCGCCAGCTGGAACAGATATATTCCCGCGAGGTGCTGCTGCCCTCTGGCGGACGCCTGGTGTTTGACCAGACCGAAGCTCTCATGGCCATTGATATCAACTCTGGTAAAATTTCCGGCAAGGGCAACTTTGAGGCCATGGCGCATAAAACCAACATGGAAGCCGCCGATGCCATTGCCCGTCACCTCAAGCTGCGCGACATAGGCGGCCAGGTGGTGATCGACTTTATTGAAATGCGCGACAAAAAGCACGTGCTCGAAGTGGAAAAGACCCTGCGCACAGCCATGAAAAACGACCGCGCGCGCCACGATGTTTCGCGCATGAGCTCGTTTGGCCTGCTGGAACTGGTGCGCCAGCGCACCGGTTCATCGGCGCTGGCCATTTCGCTTGAGCCCTGCCCCGCCTGCGGCGGCACGGGTATGCGGCGCAATATCGAGTGGCAGGCCTTGCAGGCCCTGCGCGAATTGCGCCGCATGATGAGCACCGAGCCCAAGGAAAAATGCGTCTACTCTGCCAGCCCAGAACTGGCCCTGTATTTGCTGAACCACAAGCGTGATACACTGCGCGAAATTGAGCAGGATTACGGTAAATGTCTGGAAATAATGGTTCGTCCTTAATTGATGGCATGCAGGCAGCCGGGGTGAAAGCCCCGGCTGTTTTTTCTGCTGCCGCAGAGAGTGGCTCCGGCTCGGCGTCGGGTGCAATTTCTGGCACAGCCTCCGGCGTAGTCTCTGGCGCAGTTTCAGACACAGCGTCGGGCGCGGTTTCCGGCACTCCATCAAAGCCCCTCGCTGGCCCTGATACCTCACCCTGTGCTTCTCTGGCTGGCAACAGCCTGTTACTGCACGTTTGCTGCGGGCCGTGCGCTGTTATGCCCATCACGCGGCTGCAGGATGAGGGTTTTGCCGTTACCGCCTGGTTCATGAACCCCAATATCCAACCGCTGGCAGAATACCTGCGCCGCCGCGAGGCCGCTGCCCAGTGCGCCGACCGCCTGGGCGTGCCCATCATCTTTGCCGACGAAACATGGAACATAACAAACTGGCTGCGCGCCGTGGCCGGACGCGACACCGCGCCTGCCCGTTGCGCCTACTGCTGCGAAAGCCGCATGGAGGCCGCCTTTGCCTTTGCACGCCAGCAGGGCTTTGCCTGGGTGAGCAGCAGCCTGCTCTATTCGCGCTACCAGCCGCACGAGGTTATCAAAAGCGCTGGCGAGGCGCAGGCTGCGCAAAAAGATGCACCGGGCTTTGCCTACCGCGATTTTCGCAGCGACTGGCAGGAGGGCATCGACCGCTCCAAGAGCATGGAACTCTACCGCCAGCCCTATTGTGGTTGCGTGTACAGCGAGTCGGACCGCTATCAAAAACAGCTTTTACGCCATATTAAGGGCCAATAAAAAATTTTTTGCAATTTTCGCTTGACGTTGCCCCTTATTTTCCGTAAACACTTCCTTGCCTGAACGATCCCCGATAGCTCAATTGGCAGAGCGGGTGACTGTTAATCACTAGGTTGGCGGTTCAAGTCCGTCTCGGGGAGCCAAAGAAATCAAGCCCTTACAGTTAGTCACTGTGAGGGCTTTTTCTGTATATATACGTTTTATCCCGCTCCTATCCCGCTATGGTCAAGTATGGGACGGTTTTTTGTGGTAATGCTTGGTAAAAATCTAAAAACTAGAGCCTACAGAATTCTTATTAAATTTCACCAGTACCCCAAGGTTTGCGTTCACGACAAACGATGGCTATCTTCCAATTATGAGTACAAACAAGGAATACCTTCCTCCACTCCGGCCCTGTATCAAATGCGGCAAAATGCCTCAACCTGAAACATCAAGACCGGATGGAAGAACCCGCGATATTTACCGATATTCCTGTGAATGTGGCAACTGCCCACTTCAATGGTCTGTCAGCGAGTCTGCTGCAATTCGTTTGTGGAACACATATGTTGCGACTTGACCTATACTTCAGTCGAAAAATGAAAAATGAAAGTAGAGCAAGGGCAAGGAAGCGGGAAGCCCCCGTTTCCCTGCCCAAGAATCAACTGTGATTTTTACCTGCCTTCGCTTTCAGGCAAGGCCAGCTTCTCCGGTTCTTCCTCGGCATTGCATCTGCCGTCTTTTTGATTTTCCAATTCCACCGAAACCGCAGCCGCTGTGAATACTCCTGCGATCCCTGTCAGTATGCCGCCTATAAATGCCCATTTGCTGCTCATTTTCTTGCTCCTATTTGCTACCCGAGTACAGGCTAGTCATCCCAATTGTCTTTAATTGCTTGAAGCACAGCTATAACAACAGGTATCCAGTTCAGGTAATTCATTTACCCTCCCTTCATTTAGCAGCGCTGGATGCGCCGCTTTTTGTTAAGTAAGAAGAACCGAAATATTCCCGTTCGGTACCAAGGGCTGAAATCAAGGGGAACCATCATACTGCACCACCTTTAAGCAAGGCTACCTGCAGCAGGGCAAACATGGCAGGCACTATATCTGGCAGATCGTTGACCACCCGGCTTGTGTGTGGCAGCAGGTGCGTGATGTGTTCATCCCGTATGCCAAGGCCATAAATTTCAAAGCCGAGTTTTTGGGCCACCCCCATGGCATTGTTTGCAGCCAGTTGGTTGTCCGGCATGCCGTCAGTGATAATCAGGATCATCTTGCGTTGTTCTTTGAGAGGCAGCATGGTTTGCAGCACCCACCACAAAGCCCCAGCCAAGGGTGTCCCGCCAGAAGCTCGGATATCGAGCATATATGGCACCGATTGCCCATGCCGCATGATGGGAAATACAGAGCTCGTGACCGTAGCAGCAGGAAAGGCCGTTACTGCCGGGTTCACGCCACGGATACGACTCAGCGCCGTTGCCACGGCAAAGCAGGCTCGATTGGCAAGGTTAATCGGTGCGCCAGCCATACTTCCGCTTACGTCCAGCAGGATATGGACAGCAGTGTTTAGCCCTTGCTGCTCAGATTCTTTTTGGAAAACACGAGCATTGCCAACCTGCAGACGGTGCAGCGAATTGGCGTGCAGAGTCCCTCTGCGCCCGATGCTGCAAAGCCTTTGCGTTTGCGCCTGCAGAAAGCCCTGGAGGCGTATACGCAGCGCAATGCTGGCCTGTAACGCTTGCAGCTTCTGATTAGCTGGCAAGGGTGTTGCTGGTCGTGTGCCTTCTACCGCGACGTTAAGAGCGTCACCGGCAGCTTCGATACTATTATTGGTAAGTTCAATCGCCAAGATTTCGCCGAATTGCTGAGGTAGATCCTGCGCCTCCGCATGAAAAAGAGCTTTGAGCGGTAAATCACTCAAAGCACTCGACGGTTGAACAGGCCAAAATTGTTGGTCTATTTGTGAAGTAGAATCATTGGTCTCCCTTGTTGGCTGTGGCATGTCGCCTTGATCGTTTTTGTCCGTATACTTGTTGGTTGCCATTGGCTGAGGCGGTTCCCACTGTCGGATGCACTGGGCGATTTGCCGAGCATATTCGACTGCTGCCTTTGTATCAGGGCAATGGATGTAGGCCTTGACCATGATGGCATCCAGGGCCTCTTTCAATCCGGGGAAGTGCTGCTCAATAATGCTCGCAGCGTGTTGGCGTGCCGGGGTCACCTCGTCCACATCCCAGGCCCGTACCGTCAACAGCACATAGTCCAAAACAGCAAGGGCCGGGGAATCATCCCCGGCCCTTGGCTGTGCTTGCTCTACAAAGAATCGTCGTATCAACCAGTTCAGGTTTTTCCGGCAGCCGGGGAAAATGCCCGACAGCTTCTTTTCAACACGCCAGTCCTCAAGGCAATTGAACAGGTTGAAGGTCACAGGATCAAGGTTGGCGGCTTGCAGCACGCTAAAATCCGTATGCCGGATATGGCCGGATTCATGGTCAATAAACGACCTCGCCAATGCCAATAATTCCGGCTCACAATCAATGGACAACGATGGCAGATGGATAACTTTACCGTTGGTGCAGGCTTCCTTGCCGCCAATACATACCTGCACACCATAGCGGTCGCCAAGGATGGACGCCAGCAAGGGCAGACAGTTGAGAACGTCTTTTGTGCGTACCATGGCGTCACCACAGACCCAGGCTGGGGATGGCAGGATGCGGCAAAGCGCTGTCAGCCACGGGAATCTCAGGCAGGATGGGTTCATCGTCCATATTCCCATCCATGGTGCCATCCATCTGTCCAGCAAGGCCGTCCGGCTCGTGGATAACGTCCGGACCAGCCAACAGGGCATCAAGCACAAACGCCGGGCCGTAGCCCTCAACAACTTTTTGGGCGTGGCCCACAAGGGCCGCACTGTCCTTGAGCAGGCAGACCAGCCCTTGCAACAGCAGCAGATCTGTGCCTGTGATGTTGCCCTTCTTGGGCATGCGCAACAGTGCAGCCTGCACGATGTCAGCTACCGGGGCCACATGTGGCTCTACAAATGACAAACCCGTGAGCTTGGCATGCAGGGTGCGCAACGGCGAGAGCGCCTTGTGGGTTACCTCCGTTTTGCCATGATAAACCCTGCGCCATATATCGTCAGCCGACTTGGCCACCTCATCAAACAGGGTGCCGCCGAGGCCCTGCACCTCTTCCGCCAGACCGGCTTCCAGCACAGCGGTGTTGTCTGCGTGCTGCTCAAGCGGGGCCACTTTGTACAACTGCCAGCGGAAATCCATGCGGGCTCGTACATAGTCAGGCCCCACAAGGGAATTACGAATAATTTCGCCCCACTGATGGTGCTTCTTAATCCATGCCTGCACATTTTGGTCGTAGCCAGCCAGAAACGCTTCCTTTTCTTTCTGGAATTCGGCACGGATGTTGAGCAGCTCCTGCACGATCTCGCCGGCCTTTTCTTCAGGTATAGCCCAGCCAGACATGAACCGTACACCATGTCGGTCAAGGTAGTTGAATGCGCGGGCCTTGAGCGTGCTGAACACTTTGAGGTTTTCCGGGTCGGCAATGCGCTTTGAGCCCAGAGAAGCCAGATCTTCAGGGGGCAGTTCTGCGCCGCCTAGGTCTTCTTGGCTCATTTTACGACGGGCCGACCATAAGCTGACGTTGAGATTAAGGGCCAACAAGTTGTCCAAAATGCGGATGTCAGAAATAAGTTGTGTCATTATAGCCTCCTAGAACGAACTTTTTGTAGTATTAAGTGAGTAGCCTTCGTTGAGCTTCTTTGCTGCACGGGCTTCAAGCTCCATCACGGAACTGTTGCCCTCACAGTTTTCGGCGGGAATAAAGTGCTGCTGGCCACCGGTGTCCGGTTTGCCCCACTTCAGCGTGAGCCCCACAGGGCTGGCCTCGCCGATCCAGAATTTGCCGTCTTGTTTTTTGCCGGAAACGTTGTGAATTACCTGAAGATGAACGAGGGGTTTGGCCACCGTAGGTGTGTGGTGCAGATGCCCACGCATGAAGCGTAGGGCTTGCTCGCCTTGCAGGGTTTCTGCTTCTGCCGTTGCGGTTTGGGGGGATTCAACTTCCACCTGCTGCGGGAACATGCGTTGAGCCAGCTCGTGCAACATGGCGCGGGTTTCACGGCTTGCACGGTAGGCCAGCGCCCGGTCGAGGGCGTAGGTGACAGGCTGTACGCCCTGATGGGCCAGTGGCTGAAAGCGAACGGTCAGATCCCCCCAGCGCAGCAGGCTGCGCGTGGAGAAGGTGACTTCAATGGCGTTGGTCAGATTGCTGGTGGATGCTTCGCCCATGAACAACTTGCGAACCTCATTGGAGTAGTCCACCATGGTGGCGCACAGCGATTCGGGGAGCGAAGGGAAGCGCCTTGCGAGCAGGCGTTTTTCCACCTCGGCAGATGGGTAGCCAACTTCACAAATTGTGAAACGGTCCAGCCATGCAAGGTTCTGCCGCTGGGTTCCTTGGTAGAGGCCAGTGTCATCGCCACCGCCATTGGTATTGGCCGTGGCAACCAGGCGGAACATGGGGTGCGGCGCAATCAGTTCACCGCCGTTTTCTGCTATGCATAGGGGGGAGCCGTCCAGCACGCTGTTCAGGCCTGCTGCAATTTCTGGCGAGGTCAGATCGATTTCGTTCAGCAAGATTATCGCCCCGTAGCGCATGGCAAGCGCAAGCGGGCCGTATTCAAAGGTCATGCTGCCATTTTTTACTGTCAAGTGACCAACCAGGTCGGCAAACTCCAGCCGCCCATGTCCGGTGACCTCAAAGACGGGATAGTTGAGTCTGGCTGCCAGCTGCTTGATGCATGTTGTTTTACCGCAGCCAGTAGGGCCGAATACGTACAACGGTTCCTGTGGGTTGAGAAACCAGACCACAACATCGCGGCTGGACTCATGGAAGATATAGTCAGGGTCAATGGCCGGGGTGTAGGCAGAAGGAACGGCGTAGCCCCTGACCGTGGTGCCGGAGCGCTTGCCGCTGAAAACCTGCCCGGCATCGAGATCGGCGGGCTGAAGAGAATCAAGTTCGTCAGTAAGGCGAGTTTGCATTTTTTTCTCCAATGTGTCCCATTGACACGTTTAACTTGAATGTACACAATGAAGACAAAGGAGGTTCCTATGTCTACAGTAACGGCACGATTGGATACGGACACACAGGCACAGCTTGAAAAGCTTGCCGCTGCTACCTCACGGTCTCGTTCCTGGCTGGTGGCAGAGGCGGTAAGGCAATATGTGGCAGAACAGTCCTGGCAGGTCGAAGCCATTCAGGAAGGTGTTCGTCAGGCAGATGAGGGGAAGTTTGCTTCTGACCAAGAGGTAACGGAAGCATTTACTCGTTGGGGCGTCCATGCAAAATAGGCCTGTGCGGTGGCTCGCTCTAGCCCTTGAGGATTTGCAAGGCATCGCGGCGTATCTAACCGAAAAGGACTCAGATGCAGGGCAACAAGTAGCCCAATGCGTATGGAATGCTGGGCAAAGCCTTGCTTCTCTTTCTTCAAGGGGAAGGGCTGGCAGGGTCGCAGGGACTCGTGAACTTGTTCTGGCAGATTTTCCTTATTTTATTGCATACCGCGTTGTTAAATCTGAAGTACAGATCCTTCGTGTTCTCCACACCGCACGACGTTATCCGCAATAATCACGTAAATGCAATTTTTCTTTCCACATACATCCCAAACGGTTTGCCACAGAAGCTAC
>NZ_JAYRGM010000021.1:0-49680 GCF_041907885.1 Desulfovibrio sp.
CAGAGCTGTTCATGCCGCCAATTACGGCGGCATCCTGTCGCTCCCCGTGCGGGAGCGTGGATTGAAACATCACCGCAACATGACCACGCCCGCCCGCCTGTGTCGCTCCCCGTGCGGGAGCGTGGATTGAAACAAACCCTGTCACGGCCACGGGCAAAAACGGCATGTCGCTCCCCGTGCGGGAGCGTGGATTGAAACTGCCTGCGCCAGCACAAATTTTGCCGCAGTTTCGGTCGCTCCCCGTGCGGGAGCGTGGATTGAAACTTTCCGTTGGTCTTCCATGACCACCACTCCTTGCGTCGCTCCCCGTGCGGGAGCGTGGATTGAAACACCAGATGGCCACACAAGGCTTCCTGCTGTCCTGTCGCTCCCCGTGCGGGAGCGTGGATTGAAACAAATCAGCTATGTACCGGGCTGAATATTCTGGGGTCGCTCCCCGTGCGGGAGCGTGGATTGAAACTCCACCGCCAACTTTTGGCGCGCGCTCCACACCAAGTGGATCAGTTGTGCCCCTCTTTGGCCATATCTCGTCGTTCTGGCTGATGATCCAGTTTTATCAATTAATATCGATTAAATTCTTGCATGTTAGCTTGATTAAAAAGGTTGACATGCGAATATTTGCTATATATCAACTTATCCAGATATTGTGATAATAAACGGAAGGCAGTGAGAATCTGCCGCGGGCGCGCCACTGTAACCGGCATTACCTGAGTCAAGGCCACTGTTTGTATTTGCAAATGGGAAGGCCAGACTGCCACAGGCCGGAAGCCAGGAGACGACTTGTCACAATTGCTGCGATTGGTGCAGCACGGCAGTACTGTCTCGCGTACAGGCAAATGCCCGGCCTATCGAATGCTCACGCATGCGATTCTGGACGAACGTGAAATGGACTGCTCTTTCAACATTTATTGAAAGGAGCATCCCTATGAAAACCCACATTCTCGGGTTCCCCTCTATCGGCAGACAAAGAGAGCTGAAACAGGCTCTTGAGTCTTTCTGGAACGGCTCCCGTTCTGCACAATCCCTCATTGCAGTCGCAACTGACCTGAAAATGCAGCACTGGAATATCCAGCGCCATGCTGGCCTTGCCTACGTGACCACTGGGGATTTTTCGTTTTACGACCGCATGCTCGACATCACCTGCATGCTCGGCGCGACGCCAGCGCGTTTTGCTGCAAGCCGTGGCGATTCTCCTCTGGAGAAGTACTTCAGCCTTGCACGCGGCGATGCCCTGCGCAATGTTCCGCCCATGGAAATGACCAAGTGGTTCGACACCAACTACCACTACCTCGTGCCCGAAATTACGGACAACACTCCATGGCAGCCGGGTGAACATCCTGTGCTTGCGGACACTCTCCTTGCACGTGACCTGAGGTTTGCGCCCAAGCCCGCCCTGATTGGTCCGTTTACCTGGCTGGCACTGGCAAAATCTCAGGATGATGACCACAAGTGGTCGCGTCTTGACGGCATTGTAAAAGTGTACGCCGAACTTCTGGCTTCGCTTGCCCCTCTTTGCGAAATCATCCAGATTGAAGAACCCGTGCTCAGCACAGACATGCTGGCCCCTGCTGCGGTCAGCAGCTTTGCGGAAATATACACTACCCTCAACGCCGCCAGCGGCAACAGGCTGATGCTGACAACGTATTGACGTGGGTTCAGAAAGCTTGATGTCGAATTTTTTGCTGCTTCTGTATTTGTTAAGGGCGTCTGCATCCAGCATGTTCTTGCCCCAAATAAGGTCAATCTCGCCCTTTTCCAGCGCCATGATACGGGTCTGATTGTCGGGAATAACCTTTACTATAATGCGCTTGAGCTTGGGTTTTTCACCCCAGTAGTTTTCGTTGCGCTCAAAAATTGCGTATTCGTCTGTTACGGACTGCTTCAAAACCCACGGGCCCGTGCCTATGTAGGCAGCCACGCCGTCCTTGGTCGAACCGTTTTTCATGGCCTTGGGCGAAATCATGGCAAAGGGGCGAGTTACGCCAAGCTCGGTAAGCATGGGGTAGTAGGGCCCGCTCATGACAATACGGAAGGTTTGCGCGTCTGGCGCTTCCACCTTTTGCAGCAGGCGCATCATCTCAAGCCAGCTGTGGCGCTTCTGATTTTCAATAATTGCATCAAAGTTAGCCTTGATGGCATAGGCATCGCAGGGTTCGCCATCGCTGAACTTCACACCCTTGCGAATGGTAAAGGTGTACACCTTGCCATCTGTCGAGATATCCCATTTCTCGGCCAGGCACGGCTTGTACCCGTCGGCGGTTATGTCTATCAGGGTTTCAAACAGCATCTCCTGAGCGTACATTTCACCCGCGTAAAGATGTGGGTTCAGGTCACGGATATCACGAAAATTCACAAAATTAAGCGTGTCGTGATTTTCAGCAGCCTGTATCGCTGGCTGATTGCCCATAAAAATTCCGCTTGCCAACAGGCAGCAAGACAACAGCTTCTTGACTCCAAAAATCTTTTTCATTGAGATCCTCGTCGAATTTGAAATGAAATTTCTTTTTCACATCATTACTCAAAACTCCGTGTCTGGGTCAAATGCTAATAACGCATGGTCGGGTATGCCCAATCGGCATAGTGAAGATAGCAGTTCAAAGGAAGTCGCTTGATAGGCAACACTTATTGCGGTGGCATCTGTAGCGAGGCTCTACCGGCTCTACCGGCTCTACCTCAAAGACGGAGGGAGCAACCCCAAAAACGAAAAACGGGTTACATCTTTCGATGTAACCCGATATTTCTTAATTGGCGTCCCCAAGGGGATTTGAACCCCTGTCGACGGCGTGAAAGGCCGTTGTCCTGGGCCGGCTAGACGATGGGGACGCGCTATGAAGGGTGTATTTACGGCAATGTCCCCCAAGTGTCAAGCATATGTACAAAAAATTCTGAATTTTTTCCATCAGGACCGGTGGGCGGGAGTAAATTAATGTCCCCAGACGCAACATTTTTTTACCTTCTGCCCAGCGCTTACCCCCCACACACATTGCAAGTTTACCCCGGCCTGGGATATAAGCAGCCCATGCAAAAATCTGGCAACACAACTCCCCGTCCCGGCAACGCGGCGCGCTCTTCGGCCAACGCAGACAGCCACCGCGAAGAACAGCTGCGCCTTCTTCTGGACCTTTCCAATGTGGTCAACTCTGCCACTGATGTGGGTGTTGCCTTAAACAAGGCGCTCCAGCTCATGGCAGAGCATCTGCACATGATGCGCGGCGCCATCACGCTCATTTCGCCCAACAGTGGCGAAATCCGCATTGAAGCGGCTTACGGGCTCAAACCCGCCGAGGCCCGCCGTGGCCGTTATGTGCGCGGCGAGGGCATAACCGGGCGCGTTATCGAAACCGGGCGCTCCATGTACATATCCAATGTATCCGAGGAGCCGCTGTTCCTGAACCGCACCCGGTCGCGCGATCTGGGCAAGGAGGGCATCTCGTTCATCTGTGTGCCCATCCGCCTCAACGATCAGGTAGTGGGCGCGCTGTCGGTAGACCATCTGCTGGTGGACGACGCAACGCTTGAAGACGAAATGCGCCTGCTCACCATCATATCCACCCTGCTTGGGCACGCCGCCCTTGAATCCCAGGGCCGCATGGATGAAGAAACATCCTCTCCCCTTCGGCCACGGGGGTTTGTGGGCAATTCAGAAGTGATGCAAAAGGTGTATGCGCAGATTGCGCAGGTAGCCCCATCGAGCACCACGGTTTTTTTGCAAGGCGAATCGGGCACTGGCAAAGAGCTGGCGGCACGATCCATCCACTCTGGCAGCACGCGCGCCAACAAGCCCTTTATCTCGCTCAACTGCGCCGCTTTGCCCGAAAATCTTATTGAAAGCGAGCTGTTCGGCCACGAGCGCGGAGCCTTTACCGGCGCAAACGCCACGCGCAAGGGCCGCTTTGAACTTGCCAACGGCGGCACGCTGTTTTTGGACGAAGTGGGCGAGCTTTCGCTCATGACCCAGGCAAAACTGCTGCGCGTGTTGCAGGAACGCGCCTTTGAACGCCTTGGCGGCATGGAAACCCACTATGTGGACGTGCGCTTTATCACGGCTACAAACCGCGATCTGGAAAAAATGGTCGAGGAAGAAACCTTCCGCCGCGACCTTTTTTATCGCCTCAATGTCTTTCCCATTTTTTTGCCACCGCTGAGCTTCCGCCCAGAAGATATTCTGCCACTGGCCAACCATTTCATAAAAAAGTACGCGCAGGCCAATGGCCGCAGCAATGTGCGCCTCTCCCTTTCTGTTATGGATATGCTGCAACGCTACACATGGCCGGGCAACATCCGCGAGCTGGAAAACGTCATGGAGCGCGCCGTGCTGCTGCTTGGCCGCGAAGGCCTGGTATTGCCGCAGCATCTGCCCCCTGCCCTGCACGGCAGCCGCGCAGTTGTGAGCCCAGGGCACACACCGGGCCTCATCCGGCAGGGGCTTTCCGGCAGCTTGCAGGAGCAGCTGGACGAACTGGAGCGCGCATCCATCACCGAGGCTCTGGAGTTCAGCCAGGGCCAGATGGGCAAGGCCGCAGCCAGCCTTGGTTTGACAGAAAGAATCATGGCCCTGCGCATGAAAAAGTACAACATTACCTACAAGGCATTTCGCCCGGTTTATCGCAAGGGAGAGGATGAGTAGAAAATGATAAATCTACACATCGGTATTTTTTAAAACAAGCCGTTTTGACCAGATTTTTGTAAAATTATAATTTAATTTTGGATAGTTATATAAACAGCTCCGAAAACATACAAAGTAAGGCAGATTATTTCTACGATTATGTATTTTTTTGATTTTTTCATATAACAACCTAAAATTTAACGATATTATAAAAGCCCCTCCGCATGTACTCCTAGAGCGCATACGGAGGGGCTTTTTTTTCAACATAAGCGTAGAAATTATTCAGCCCACCCAAGGGCCTGCAATCATATCCCTTCGCGTGTAAAAATATAAAGTTATTATAAATCAGCATATTGAACGATTTTAATGCTATCTGAAACAGGTTTGGCACACTTCATGCCTATACAGGGCATTGCTGCGGTGCTGTACCGCAGCGGTGGGCATGGCGCCGCCCACGAGGATGAGGTTCTTTTTTAAACGCGGAACGGAACGACGGAGACCCAGCCAGCTGCACTGTGCGGCTCACTGCCTCCCTCGCCGGTCCGACTACGCTGAAGGATGTCCGTATGAACGCCTCGGATACTGCATTTATTCTGATCTGCGCCTCCATGGTCATGCTGATGACCCCGGCGCTAGCCCTCTTTTACGGTGGCCTTGTTCGCTCCCGCAACATTTTGTCCACGCACATGCACAGCTACGGCGCACTGGCGCTCATCTCTGTACTGTGGGCCGTTGTGGGTTACACCCTGGCTTTTGGTGAAGACGTGGGCGGCATAATCGGCGATCTTTCCTACCTCTTCCTCAAAGGTGTAGGCGGCGAGTCGGCTCCTGCGGCCACCCAGCTGCCCCACACGGTATTTATGGGTTATCAGTGCATGTTTGCTGCTCTTACCGTGGCCCTTATTTCAGGTGCTTACGCTGAGCGCATCCGCTTCTCTGCCATGCTTGTGTTCTCTGGCTTGTGGCTGCTCTTTGTTTACTCCCCCATGGCCCACTGGGTGTGGGGCGGCGGCTGGATGAGCAAGATGGGCGCCCTTGACTTTGCTGGCGGCGCAGTTGTTCACATGTCTTCTGGCGCGGCGGCTCTTGCCTGTGCCCAGGCCCTTGGACCGCGGCTTTCCACCGGCAGCTCGCACGCTACGCCCAACAATCTGCCCTTCACCCTGCTTGGCGGCGGCCTGCTGTGGTTCGGCTGGTTCGGCTTCAACGCTGGTAGCGCCCTGGTTTCCGGTCCTCTTGCTGGTCAGGCCCTTGTAACCACCCACATGGCTTCTGCCTGCGGTATTCTTGGCTGGATGCTCGTTGAATGGATTCGTACCGGCAAGCCCACAAGCCTTGGTGCCATCTCTGGTGCGCTGGCCGGCCTTGTGGCCATCACCCCCGGCGCGGGCTATGTGGAAGTGCTGCCCGCCATGCTCATCGGTTTTGCTGGCGGCATCATCTGCTACGGCGGCGTGCTGCTGAAGAACAAGTTTGGCTACGACGACGCCCTTGACGTGGTCGGCATCCATGGCATCGGCGGCACCTGGGGTGCGCTTGCCACCGGCCTGTTCGCCTGCGCCGCCATCAACAACACCGACGGCCTGTTCTACGGCAATCCCGAACAGGCTTGGATCCAGATCGTGTCCATTGTGGCTACCTGGGGTTATTGCTACATTGTTTCCCGAATCATCCTCTATGTGGTTGACGCTGTTGTCGGCCTGCGGGTTACGCCTGAGGAAGAATTCACTGGCCTCGATTTGAGCGAGCACAACGAACGCGGCTACTCCTTGTAGTCAACGGGAAACAGCAAAGGAACGACCTATGAAAAAGCTTGAAATCATCATCCGGCCCAGCATGTTTGACAAGGTTAAGGACGCACTTACCGACATGGGCATCCACGGCATGAACTACGTTGAAATCAAGGGATTTGGTCGTCAGCGTGGGCACACCGAAGTGTATCGCGGCACCACCATGCAGGTAGACTGCCTGCCCAAGATCAAGGTGGAAGTAGTGCTGCACGACGACATGCTGGAAACTGTTCTGAATGCTGTGGTTTCCATCTCCCGCACGGGACAGGTTGGCGACGGTAAAATTTTCATCAGTGATGTTATGGACGCCATCCGCATCCGCACTGGTGAACGAGGCGACGAGGCTCTGTAATCCGGGTATAAGCCTGTGTTAAGCAACAAAATGAGAAAGGAGACGAGGGTATGAGTTCCCCCCGTAAAAAGGCAATCTTCAAGGCAGTGAACACTGCTGCGGTTACCCCCAGCAGTGCAGATGAAGTAGGCCGTAGCGCAGAAGACATCTTTGGCCGTTATGTGTTTGGCATCTCTACCATGCGCAAGCGCCTTCCCAAGGATGTGTTCAAGAAGCTGGCCAAGACCATCCGCGACGGCGAACGTCTGAATCCCGAAATCGCCGACGTTGTTGCCAATGCCATGAAGGATTGGGCCATTGAGAACGGTGCCACGCACTACACCCACTGGTTCCATCCCATGACCGGCCTCACTGCCGAAAAGCACGACGCCTTTCTGTCGCCCACCGTCGATGGTCAGGTCATCAGCGAATTCTCTGGCAAAATGCTGATCAGCGGTGAGCCGGACGCCTCCTCCTTCCCTTCTGGCGGCATCCGCTCCACTTTTGAAGCCCGTGGTTATACCGCGTGGGATCCCTCCGTGCCGGTGTTCATCATCCCCTCTCCCTATGGGGCGGCCCTGCACATTCCGACGTACTTTTACTCGTATTCGGGCGAAGCTCTTGACCGCAAGATTCCGCTCATTCGCTCCATATCGGCCCTGTCGCGTCAGGCCTCGCGTATTCTCAAGCTCTTTGGCAACACCTCGTCCAGCTACGTGCGAGCCAATGTGGGCCCTGAGCAGGAATACTTCCTGGTCGATAAAAACCTGGCCGCCCTGCGTCCCGACCTTCTGCTGGCTGGCCGCACCCTCATCGGTGCCACCTCGCCCAAGGGTCAGGAAATGGAAGACCACTACTTTGGCTCCATTCCTCCCCGCGTGATGAGCTTCATGCAGGATCTGGAAAACGAGCTGCGTTCGCTGGGCATTCCGGCCAAGACCCGCCACAACGAAGTGGCCCCCGGTCAGTTCGAAATCGCCCCGGTGTACGAAGAAGCCAACATTGCCTGCGATCACAACATGCTTTGCATGAACATGATGCGCCACATGGCTGGCAAGCACGGCTTTGTGTGCCTGGTACACGAAAAGCCCTTTGCTGGCGTAAACGGCAGCGGCAAGCACAACAACTGGTCCATCAGCGATTCTGACGGCAACAACCTGCTCAACCCCGGCTCCACCCCGGTGGACAACGCCCAGTTCCTGGTCTTCCTGGCCGCCGTGCTGCGTGGCGTACACATGCACAGCGCAGCCCTGCGCCTGGGTACTGTGGGTGCTGGCAACGATCACCGCCTTGGTGCCAACGAAGCCCCGCCGGCCATCCTGTCCGTCTACCTTGGCGAACAGCTTACCGACGTGCTCGACACCATCATCAACGGCAAGGGCTCCAAGAACAAGAAGAGCGCGGTCATGGAAGTGGGCGTTTCTACCCTGCCTCCCCTGCCCGTGGATCTTTCCGACCGCAACCGTACCAGCCCCTTTGCCTTCACCGGCAACAAGTTTGAGTTCCGCGCCGTGGGCTCCTCGCAGTCCGTTGCTCCGGTCAACATCGCCCTTAACGCGGCCGTGGCCAGCGCTCTGGACGACATTGCCACCGAACTCGAAGCTTCCGTTGCCGCTGGCACCGAGCTGAATGCGGCCCTGCAGGCTCTGCTGCCCCGCCTGTTCAAAGAACACATGCCCATCGTCTTCAATGGCAACGGCTATGCTGAATCCTGGGCCGAAGAAGCCGCTCGTCGCGGCCTGCCCAACTACAACAATACCGTGACCGCCCTTGAGCACTACAGTGATCCCGATGTCATGAACGTGTTCCTGCGTCACGGCATCCTGACCGAACGCGAAATTCTTTCGCGCCAGGATATCTTGCTGGAAAACTACAGCAAGACCGTGTGCATCGAAGGCAACCTCATGGCCGACATGATCCGTGCCTCTGTGCTGCCGCCCAGCCTCACCGCCCAGAACATTGCTGCCGACGCGGTTGTTAAAACCCGTGCAGTGCTTGGCGACAAGGCTGCTGCCAGCGAAGAGGAATACTTTAACGAACTGCGCGGCCACATCGTTGCACTCCAGAAGGGTGTAGTGGTGCTGGAAAAGGCCGTGGAAAAAGCCCTGTGTACCGAAGGTGCGCTGGAACAGGCCAAGGCCGCCCGTGACGGCATTTTGCCCGCCATGAGCGAATGCCGCACCCATGCTGACGCTCTTGAACGTCTGGTGGCTGATGACCTGTGGGTTCTGCCCAAGTACGCAGAACTGCTCTGGGCTCACTAGGTCGTTAAGAAATAGTTGGGGGCAGGGGGTCTCATCCCGGGGGGGAAGATGGTCTCCTTGCCTCCGGCCCCTGCGGTTCAGCCGCAGGGAGCCACAGGCCTCGCCGTTCGCCGCAACGGACGGCGAAGGCCAGTGGTCATCAAGCGGAGAGTCTGGCGGCTCTCCGCTTTTTTTGCGCCCACGGCGCACGAACTTCGATGGATATTGCCGGGCAGATGCGGCAATACGGGTATGCTGCCGGGTGCGCAACCGGCGCTTCTGTAACGGGCAGCCAGACAGAGCATGATGATCTGCACCGGTCAGGCCGCACTGTGTTTACTTTTGCCTTGAATCAGAATAAATACGTAATTGTGATACTGCCAAGATAATCATGGGCAGCCTGTTTCGGCCCCCCGTATGATAAGGAGTATATATGGCTGCAACACTGCGCTTTACAAAAATGCAGGGCATCGGCAACGACTACGTGTATGTGAACGGCTTTGAAGAACGTGTGGAGAACCCCAACGACCTCGCCCGCCAGATCAGCGACAGGCATTTTGGCGTTGGCTCAGACGGTCTTGTGCTTATTTTGCCCTCTGGAACATCGGACGTGCGCATGCGCATGTTCAATTCTGATGGCTCAGAGGCCGAAATGTGCGGCAATGCCATTCGTTGCGTGGGCAAATATGTTCACGACCATGGCATTCTCGCCAAGGATGTTATCCGCGTTGAAACCCGCGCTGGTGAAAAAATCGTTCGGCTGCTGTTTGAAGGCGGCGAGGTGTGCGGTGCAACCGTGGACATGGGCGAACCAGTGCTGACCCCGGCCAACATTCCCGTGCTGGTGGAGGGCGACACAAGCGCCCAGCGCTTTGTGGGCCGCCCGGTAGAAGTTGACGGCGCGGGCTATGAGATTACCGCTGTTTCCATGGGCAACCCGCATGCGGTTGTTTTCATGAAAGGCATAGACGACCTCGATCTGCCCAAGATCGGCCCCAGCTTTGAGCACCACAGGCTTTTTCCGCAGCGCACCAATACCGAATTTGTGGAAGTCATCTCTTCCACCAAGGTGAGAATGCGCGTGTGGGAGCGCGGCGCAGGTGAAACCCTGGCCTGCGGAACCGGCGCGTGCGCCGTGGCCGTGGCCTGCGTGCTCAACAAGCTCACTGGCCGCGAGATCGACGTTGAACTCAAGGGCGGCACACTGCACATCCATTGGGACGAAATTTCCAACCACGTTTATATGACCGGCGGGGCCGTCACCGTCTTCACCGGCACTTACCACATCTGATTCAGAGGAATGTGATGACCAGCGTAAACAGCAATTTTCTCAAGCTGCAAAGCAACTATCTTTTTGCGGAAATAGCCCGCAAGGTCGCCTCCTTCAAGGAAGCAAACCCCGAAAAGCGCGTTATCAGCCTGGGTATCGGCGACGTAACCCGCCCGCTCGTGCCTGCAGTTGTGGCTGCACTGCACAAGGCTGTGGACGACATGGGCGACGCCCCCACCTTCCACGGCTACGGCCCGGAGCAGGGATACGCCTTTTTGCGCGAAACCATTGCCGAGCACGACTACAAGGCACGCGGTGTTGACCTGAGCCCCGACGAAGTGTTTGTGAGCGACGGCGCCAAATCCGACGTGGGCAATTTTCAGGAACTGTTTGCCGCAGAAAGCATCGTGGCCGTCACCGACCCGGTTTATCCCGTCTATGTGGATTCCAATGCCATGGCGGGCCGCTCTGGCGAATTTGAGGGCAAGCAGTGGAACAGGCTCGTGTACCTGCCCTGCCTCAAGGAAAACGACTTTGTGCCGGACTTTCCCAAAACCCGGCCCGACATCATCTATCTGTGCTACCCCAACAACCCCACAGGCACGGTGCTTTCGCGCCAGGCCCTTCAGGGCTGGGTAGATTACGCACGCCGCGAGGGCTGCGTCATTCTGTACGATTCTGCCTACGAGGCCTTTATCACCGACAGCTCCATTCCGCACAGCATTTATGAGCTTGAAGGTGCGCAGGAAGTGGCCGTGGAATTCCGCAGCTTCTCCAAAACCGCAGGCTTTACCGGCCTGCGCTGCGCCTACACGGTAGTGCCCAAGGCCCTGCAAATCAGCGACGGCAAGGGTGGCAAAATTGGCCTCAACGGCCTGTGGAACCGCCGCCAATGCACCAAGTACAACGGCTGCCCCTACATTGTGCAGCGCGCCGCCGCCGCCACCTACAGCCCCGAAGGCCGGGAACAGGTCATGGACGTGATTCGCGGCTATCAGAGCAATGCAGAAAATCTGCGTGCTGCCACCACGGCCATGGGGCTTTCTGTCTACGGTGGCGTCAACGCTCCCTATATCTGGGTGCGTGTGCCCGATGGCATGACCTCGTGGGGCTTCTTTGACCATGTGCTCAACAATACGGCGCTGGTGTGTACGCCCGGTGCAGGTTTTGGCGCTTCCGGCGAGGGCTATGTGCGCCTGACTGCCTTTGGCTCTCCCGCCGATACGGAAGAAGCCATCAAACGTCTGGCCTCACTGAGCTAGCCACCGTAAAAGGGCTGCCCTGCGGCCCCGCAAATACGCAAAAAGCCCGTTTCAGAAAGAATGTTTCTCCATTCATGCTGAAACGGGCTTTTTTATTTTATCAGGCGGGGAGCTGAAACCGAACTTACTGGTTAAAAAGCCCCTGCCGTACCTTTACGTCTGATTCACTCATATTGTATTTTTTCACAACGTCTTTATCGTCAAAAAAGACAATCAGCTCCTTCTTCTTGCCGCTTGAGCTGGCTGCAAAAATACTTACCACAGGAATGAGGCTTGTGGCATCCACACTGATTTTTGACAGCTCATACCGCCATATTTCCATACCACTATCAGTATAGGACGTGGTAAGAGGCGAACCAAACATGCCCTTGATTTCAGCCTTTGTGGTTTCGCCGGGCTTGATCTTGTCCCCTACCGAGGCTTCCGTTTCTTTGCGCAGGCTGTCGTTACCGGCAGTGGCGCAGGCCCCCATAAGGCAGCACAGACACAACAAAAAGCACAGCAAGGGAAGTCTTACAATCTTTCTGATACCCATTATAACTCCAGTTAAACTGATTTTTATTGCAACTATCTAAATATTTGTTGAGCATATAAAATATAATTGCCACACAATTAATGCAGCAATACGCTCAACAAATCATTTTATACAAATGATAATTTCCTGTTGATCTGTTTCAACATCAGTTCAAGCTACACGCATACCGCTTTTCCAGCACCGTGAGGGCAATGCCATTTCTATGCCATGCATGGCATGCGTACGTAACTACATGTATTTACTGAATCATATCAGAAATAACACAAATACATCGATTATCATATACTTATCAGCAACACTGCTCAACGCAGCACTCCGCTGTGAATTAGCTGCACACACACGGTGTTTGTGCCCATCTGCCTGCAAAGGAATTAAGCAACATGTAATATTTTTGCTAGTTACATAATTATTTTGTGCGAATTTAAATTTACCCCTGCCGCGTTGCGCCTGGCTGGCACACATCACAAAAACCCGCCTTGAAGGAAATGTACTGAACATACCTTTTGAAGCCGGATTTTTTACCGATAATAATAGGCAAATCTGGAAAAAATTTATCCATTCCCGGCAAACAGCAAGAAAAAATAGATGATTTTCACGGGGCCACGGCCTGTGCAGGGCGGGCTTGGAGCTAATAAAGGCGGAGCATTTTATGGGCAGAAGAACAAAATTGCAGCCGGAAACAAAAAAAAGGGCTTACGGTGGTTACCGTAAACCCTTGATTTTATTGGTCGGGATGGCGCGATTTGAACGCGCGGCCTCAGCGTCCCGAACGCTGCGCTCTAGCCAAGCTGAGCCACATCCCGTCGAGAAAGGGAACATAAGCAAGACTGAGCACTTTGGCAAGTGATTTTTTATTTGTAAAAAAATAATGCCTGACGTAGCATACTCAAACTAGTGAGAGAATTTTTTGGAGTGAGCCTACCTTATGATTCGTGTCCTTGTGGTTGATGATTCAACCTTTATGCGTACCACCATTACCTCGCTCTTGGAGCAGGATTCTGACATCAAAATTGTGGGCACAGCCCGCAACGGTCAAGAGGCATTACTCAAAGCCGAGGAACTGGACCCCGACGTAATGACCCTTGATGTGGATTTGCCCAGGCTGGACGGCCTGGGGGTTTTGCAGCAGCTCATGAAAAAAACGCCCATCCCTGTGCTGATGGTCAGCTCGCTCACCCAGAGCGGTGCAGAAAGCACACTGAAGGCGCTTGAATACGGTGCTCTTGATTTTATACCCAAAAACATGAGCAGCGACCGCGAAAATTTTGCGGCAGAACTGCAAAAAAAAGTACGGGCCATTGCGAGGCGTAAAACCATTATCAAGCTCAAGTACCGGCGCATAAACCAGATTCAGGTTCCGGTTCCGCGTCCTCAGCCATCGCAGCCCGCCGACTATGTTCAAACCCCCTGCCAGGGGCCAAGAGATTTGGTGGTTATTGGCGTTTCAACCGGCGGCCCGCCGGTTGTGCAAAAAATCCTGTCGGCGCTGCCAGAGGATTTACCCGCCTGCATACTCATTGCGCAGCACATGCCGGCGGCCTTTACAAATCCCTTTGCCAAACGTCTCGACAGCGTGTGCAAAATCGGCGTTACCGAGGCAAGGGATGGCGACAAGTTTAAAACCGGCCACGCATACGTTTGCCCGGGGGGCAAGCACATAGGCATACGCATGCGCGGCCCTCTGCCAGAAATCTTTGTGGCAGAAGAACCCCGCGATGCTCTTTACAAGCCCTCGGCAAACGTGCTTTTTGAAACTGCGGGCAAAGCCATGGGAAGACGCACGCTGGGTGTGATTCTCACCGGTATGGGCTCTGACGGTTGCGAGGGCTCAAAGGTACTGCGCGAAAAAAGCGGCTGCCTTATTGCGCAAAACGAGGCCTCGTGTGTAGTGTACGGCATGCCCAAAGCAGTAGTTGATAACAAGCTTGCCAATCTCATACTTGATGTGGACGATATTGCTAACGCTATCATCACAACGGTCAGAGGCTGACCCCACCGTAGCAGGACATGACTATGAACATGGAAAATCCTCAGCACAAAGCTATTCTTGAAGCCTTGCAATCCGGCGCCAATGACGCGATCCGCGACGCGGCATTCAGCGCGGGCGACCAGGGCATGCAAGATGCCGTTCCCATGCTCTGCGAACACATCAAAAGTCCAAGCGTGGGTGTACAGGAAGCAGCAGAATACGCCCTGCGCAAGATACGCGGCCCCCAGGTAGTAATTGCCCTGCTGCCCCTGCTGCGCAGCGACGAAGCCCCAGTGCGCAACGTGGCCATGGATATTTTGCGCGAAATCGGCTCTGACAGCATTGAGAGCATCCAGCCCTACATGCAGAACGACGACGCAGACCTGCGCATCTTTGTAACCGACATTCTCGGCTACTGCCGCACACACCAGGCCTGTCTGCTGCTGTGCCGCGCGCTGCTCAAAGACCCGGAAGTAAACGTGCGCTATCAGGCCGCTGTAAGCCTTGGCACACTTGCATTTCCCGAGGCTGTCAACTCGTTGTGCCAGGCCATGCACGATGAGGAATGGGTGCAGTTTGCCGTGGTGGAAGCCCTGGCAAAAATCAAGGATTACTCTGCCGTAAGCGCTCTTGTTAAGCTGCTTACACAGGCCTCGCCTCTGGTAAGCTCGGCCATTGTGGATGCCCTGGGCGACATGGGTGATGTCAAATCCATTCCCCTTCTCTTCAGCTCGCTCGAAAACGTGCGCGAGGCTCTGCGCCACAAGATCGTCAAGGCCATTGTGCAGATATTGGGCGGCAAGGGGCTCTCGCTGCTTGCTGGCAAATCGCAGGAACGCATGCGCGCCTACATGCTTGATGCCCTCACCGATAACGATGAAGACATCCTGATGGCATCGCTGCAAGGCCTGAGCGCCATTGGTGCAGAAGAATGCAGCGGCCCCCTCATTGACATGACCGCCGGGCTCGACAAAGACCGGCAGGACGAACTATACGAGGCAGCCATCAAGGCAATTGCGGCCATCGGGTACAACGATGCCGTGCGCGCTGCCCTGATGAGCCAGCAAGACCCCCGCATTCTGCTGGCCATGGAGGCTTGTCACCTCATGGCCGACAGCCGTTGTGTGCCCGACCTCAAGGAACTTTTCTGGAATGTCAGCCCAGAGCTGCAACGCATGGCTGCCGCCGAGCTGGCCATGCTCGGCGACTGTAACGATTCGCCCTTCTTCGTCACCATCATGAATGATTCTGAAGATGCCGAAGTTCTGAAAAGTGCTCTGGTCTTTTTTGGCAATCACCCCACCTGCCCGGATGTGGAAGACCTCGTTTTTGCGCAGATTGACCACAAGTATGTGGACGTTAAGGAAATGGCGCTTGAGGCCTGCATCAACCTGCACAGCCCCAGGCTTAACGATCTGTTCAGGGAGCGCGCCACTAGCGAAGATCCCATGCAGCGCATGATGGCAGTGTACGCCCTTGGGCGCTACAGCATTGCTGAAAATCTGGCAGAAATTTCTGCTGCGCTTGATGACGAATATCCCCGTACCCGTCAGGTGGCTGTTGAGGCATTTTTAAACCTCGGCGAACAGGCAGAAGAATTTTTGCCCCTGCTCTTGCCCCGCCTGGCAGATGAAGACAAGGACGTTCGCCTTGCCGTGGTAGATCTGCTGGGACAAATCGGTTCTCCGACAGTGTTGCCATACATTCTCAATGCGCTTAACGATGAGAATGAATGGGTTCGCATCCGTGCCATAGACGCCTTGGGTATGCACAGGGTGGCAGATGCCGTGCCGGTGCTGGCCCAGATGCTTGAAAGTGCAAGCCCCATGGTTGCCCTCAAAGTTGTTGAGGCCCTTGGCAAAATCGGTGGCAATGTGGCCTTTAGTGTGCTGCTCGGCATGATGAACCACGAAGATTCTGAAATTCAGCATGCGGCGGAAGAAGCCTTGGCAATGATCCAGGCCGAACAGGAGTAGGTATGTCTCAGCCCCCTACGTTATTTCCCAAAAGCCCGCTCGGCTCTGGCCAGAATACTGGCAACGCGTCGACCGGCAGCGCCACGCCTGCAACTCCGGCAGAGCAGCGCCCAAGGTTTGGCACCCCGGCTGCGCCGGGCACTGCGCCAGCCATGCCTGCCAGACCAGCTACTCCTGCGCCTGCTTCGCCCTTTAAGTCAGCTGCCCCGCCTCTTGGCACTCAAGCCCAACCGGCGGGGGCCGCTCCGGCGGGGTCAACATTTCGCCCTACCACGCCCGGTATTGGCCAGAGTGGTATTGGCCAGAGTGGAATGGGCCAGAGTGGTATGGGTATGGGCAGTTCCCCGGCAGGCGCAACGCGGCCTCCGCTTGGCCAAACAGGCCTTGGACAATCAGGGCTTGGGCAATCAGGGCTTGGGCAATCCGGTGTCGGTACCGCCAGACCACCGCTGGGTTCTACCCTGCCACCGCGCACGGGCAGCCCCACACCACCCGCCAGCGGCATGGCAACACCCAGGCCCGCTACCCAGCCCGCTGGCATGGCAGCGACCCGGCCCGCCATGCAGCCCGCCACAAGCGCCCTGCGCCCGCCGCTCACGCCTGCGGCCGCATTTCGCTCACCAACGCAGGCAGCTGACCCAGCGCGCGCGGCATCGCCTTTTCGCAAGGATTTGCAGATTTCTGACGAAGAATTTTTGCAGCTGCGCGACTTTATCTACCAGCAATGCGGTATTTTTATTGCGGAAAACCGAAAGTACCTTGTGGAAAACCGGCTTTCCAACCGCATCAAGGAACTGAACCTTAAGAGCTACAGCGATTATTACAATTTTCTGCGCTTTGACGGCAGCCGCCGCACAGAGCTTAACAAGCTCTTTGAGGTAGTTACCACCAACGAAACAAGCTTTTTCCGCAACCCGCCGCAGCTTGAGGTATTTCAAAAAAGTGTGCTGCCCGATATTCTCGACCAGTGCCGCAAGGCAGGCCGCAAAAAGCTGCGCATCTGGTCGGCGGGCTGCTCCACCGGCGAAGAACCCTACACCCTGGCAATCATTCTGCACGAAGTGCTCAAGGGCGAGATTTCCAGCTGGGACATAAAGATCACCGCCAACGACCTTTCCGAGGCCGTGCTGGCGGCGGCGCGACGTGGCGTGTACAACGACTACGCCCTGCGCACAACACCCAAGGAAATTGCCGACGCCTATTTTATCAAGGAAGACACCCAGTACAAGATCAAACCAGAGCTCAAGGCGCTTATCTCGTTCGGGCAGATCAACCTTAACGACAGAGATCAGCTCAAGCGCGTTGAAAAATCGCAGATCGTCTTTTGCCGCAACGTCATCATCTATTTTGATGACGAGATGAAACGCAAGGTTATCAACGCATTTTACGACAATCTTGAAATAAACGGCGCGCTGCTTATCGGGCATTCCGAATCGCTGCACAATATCAGCCGCGCATTCCAGCTTGAGCACCACAAGGGCACAATTGTTTACAGAAAAATGAGCTGATGCAGACTTCATGTGCGCAAAAGTACTGGCCATTGCCAATCAGAAAGGGGGCGTAGGCAAAACCACCTCGTCCATCACGCTGAGCAGCGCGCTGGCTCGTATGGGCAAAAAGGTTCTTGTGCTCGATCTTGATCCGCATGCCTGTGCCACACTGCATGCGCGCATCTACCCAGAGGGCATTGCGTGCAGCCTGCACGATCTTTTTCTGGCGCAGGAAGAAGCATGGCCAGCCATATGGCCAGAACTGATACACCCGGCTGCCCTGCCAGGGGTGGATGTGGCCCCGGGCAGCATACGGCTTTCGGAACTTGAGGTGGATTTTCGCGAGCGGCAGGCCAAGGGCAGCGTGCTGTTGCGCAGCCTAACGCATGTGCGCGATAATTATGATTATATTATTCTGGATTGCCCGCCCCATGTGGGTATTTTGCTGGTCAACGCCCTGGTGGCCGCAGACCTGCTGATAATACCGATCCAGACAGATTTTCTTGCCTTGCACGGGCTCAAGCTGCTGTTTGACACGCTGCACACGTTGAACAAGGCACTGGGCAGGGCCATCCGCTATCGGGCGGTGCCGACCATGTATGATAAAAGGGCAAAGGCGTGTACACGGGTTCTGGAACTGATGCGACGCAAAATGGGACAGTCCATGTTTTCAACCGTTATTGGCGTAGACACGCATTTTCGCGAGGCAAGCGCCCAGGGTTGCACCATTTATGATATTGACGCCCGTTCCAGGGGAGCCAGTGGTTATGATTCCCTTGCTCAGGAAGTGGTAAAGCTATGGTAAAAACGCCCGAAGAATACTTTGCCGACCAGTGCCTCACCGTGCCTCAGGCTGTGGATTCTGCGCTCAGCCCTGCGGAACAGGCATTTGTGCAAAAATATCTTGGCAGTGATTCGCTACAGAATATGCCGGTGCAGGAGCCGGAGCGGGTTCTTGCCGGTGCTGCAAACGTGGCCCAAGAGCTTGGCACTGCCGAGCACCCCTCTGCCCGCAAGGCCGAAAGCGCCCCATCGTTGCGCACAAAGCTGGCTGCGCAGGATCAGGTGCAGATGGTTTCGTTTTACATACGTGAACAGGTATTTCTGCTGCCTGTTTCGGTAATTGTTGAGGTGCTGCGCTACATGCCGCTAACCCGGCTGCCCATGGCACCGCCCTTTATTGCAGGTGTGGTCAATCTGCGCGGCAAGGTAACCCCCCTGCTGCACCTTGATGCCTTGCTGACCACAGACCAATCAATGCGCTACACCGAAAAAAGTTTTATCATTGTTTGTGGAACCGACGACATGCAGCTTGGCCTGATCATAGACAAGGTGCATACCATGTATATGGTTTCAAAAGACAGTATCAGCTGGAATATCGAGGCGCAGCTGGGCGAAGGGGCCGACTTTTTGTGTGGCCTTGCAGATATCGGCGAGCGGCTCCACGGTATCATTGACCCGGAACTGATCGTAGACAAGCTTATAGAAGTATAAACCACCGCGCAGTTGGCGCGTTTACACTATCAACTTGCCAACAATCTGAATAATCTCTAGAGTTCGGTGAATTTTTATACGGCAGCCAACATCAGACGGACAGGATCACACAAATGAAAAAACATATTATGGTCGTAGACGACTCCAAAACTATCCGTAACCTGGTGGCTTTTGTTCTGAAAGGCGAAGGCTTCAAGGTAAGCACTGCCGAGGACGGCATGGACGCTATTGAAAAGCTCTACAGCCTTGAGCCTGTGGATCTTATCGTTTCAGACGTAAACATGCCCCGCATGGATGGCTTTACGTTTATCAGAACAATTCGCGCTCAGGATGCCTATAAGGACATTCCCATTATTGTGCTTTCCACAGAAGGTCAGGAAAAGGACATTCAGACAGGCATGAGCCTTGGTGCCAACCTTTACATGGTTAAGCCGGCCCAGCCTGAAAAAATGGTTCGTAATATAAAGATGCTTCTGGGCTAGCCGATAAGAAAGACAGTATATGTCCAATTCGGGCAATAGTGTGCTTTCAGCCATATAAAGGTATAGGTTATGAGCCAGGAATTTTTTGATCCGGAACTTTTCGCCGACTTTATCGCGGAAGCCAAAGAACATCTCGAAACCATCGAGCCGAATCTTCTTGAGCTTGAAAAAGCTCCGGACAACCTTGCCCTGCTGAATGATATCTTTCGCCCGATGCACTCTCTCAAGGGCGCATCGGGTTTTCTTGGGCTGAACCGTATCAACCAGCTTGCGCATAAGTCAGAAAACATTCTGGACGAGCTGCGCAAGGGTACAATGGTTGTGACTTCGGAAATCATGGATGTCATTCTGGCATCCACCGATGCCCTGCGCCAGATGATCGACAATCTTGAATCCACCAACGCCGAAGGCGACGTGGAAATTGACCATATCAAGGCGCAGATTGACGCCATCATGGCAGGCGAAACCGCGCCGCAGATGGTGGTTGAGGCTGAAGCGGCCCCAGAGGCTGATGACGCGCCCCAGGCTGACGAAATTTCTGCTCAAGAAACCATAGAGGCAGAATCACCGGCAGAGACTGCCTACGAAGCCGCTCCCGTTGATGACACAGATGCCACAGATGTCGCAGATGTCGTAGATGCCGCAGATGCCACTGACGAACCGAGCAATGGTGGCGGGTCAATAAAGAATTCGGCTGGCCCTGCCATATCTGGCAAGGAATGGGTGCTCACCCTGCCCGAAATTCCGGCATACTCGCTCACGGCCTTTGGCGAAGGCCACCTGAAAGATTTTATTGATGAATCCAACGATACCATCGAAAATCTTACCAATGCCCTGCTGGATCTGGAAGAAAATCCCATTGGCCGCGATGAACTGGTCAACGATATCTTCCGCTTTTTCCATAACATGAAGGGCAACAGTGGCATTATCGGCTACCCCGAACTTAATGCCCTTACCCACGAAGCAGAAACTCTGCTCAACAATGTTCGTCAGGGCAAGATTACGCCCACCCACGAGCTTATCGACCTGTTGCTGCTTGTGGTGGACGTGCTCGAAGCGCTGGTACAGCGAATCAATATAGAAGCAGGCACGGCCACGCCCTTTATTATTGCCCCAGTGGTCAAGCAGTTGCAGCTGGCGCAGACCGGTGGCCCCATATCTCTGCCCAAGGAGCTGCTTGAAGCTCAGGCCAGCCAGAACGGCGCTGCCGAGCAGAAAGCGGACGATGCTGCCGAACAGAAGGCGCATGCCCCCGTTGAGGTGGTCATGCCCACCATCATCGCCGTTGGCACTGAAAACGACGATCTTGACGCTTTTCGCGCTACCGTGCGCCAGCAGCTCGAAATCGTGCATGCCGCCCTTGAAACGCTCAAGAAAGACGGCAGCCACAAAGAATCCATCGACGCCCTCTTCCGCTGCCTTATGGCGGTCAAAAATGCCTGCGCCTTCATGGATTTTGAAGAAATCAAGGTCTACGCCGAGCGCACGGCGGGCATTGTGGACAAGGGACGCAGCACCGGCATTGATTTTGAACTTATGGTTGGCCTGCTGGAACAGGAAGTTGCCATCATCAAGGATATGATCCAGCAGAAGATTGATGAAGCGGCACACCCCTCGGCTCAGGCGGCCCCTGGGGCCGATGCCAGGCAAGCCCCTGAACAGCCGCAGGCGAGTGCAGAAAACAACTCTGCTGCCAAGACCCCTGCCGAACCGGCCACAACGCCAGCTGCCGAGCCAGAGACTGAAAAAGCAGAGGCTGAAAAGCCACAGCAGGCAGCCACGGCAGAACCCGCCGCTGCAACGCCTGCCCCGCAGGAAAAGCCCGCTGAGTCTGCCAAGCCTGCCGCTCCGGCGGCAGCAAAGCCAGCTGCTCCGGCGGCAGCAAAGCCCGCTGCTCCAGCAGCGGCAAAGCCCGCTGCTCCAGCAGCAGCAAAGCCTGCCGCTCCAGCGGCATCGGCTGCGGCAAAGCCTGCTGCTCCGGCGGCAGCAAAGCCCGCAGCTGCGGCGGCGGCCCCTGCCCAGGAAAATCACAAGGGGTCTTCTACCATTCGCGTTGACCATGAGCGCCTCGACCATCTCATGAACCTGATCGGCGAGCTCATCATCAACCGTAACAGGTACACCCTTATCGCCCGCTCACTTGAAGACAGCGGGCACGATGTGGATATTTCGCAGGTTGCCCAAAGTCTCTCTGAAACCACCTATGCCATGGCGCGCATTTCTGATGATCTGCAAGACACCATCATGAAGGTGCGCATGGTTCCGGTTTCTTCCGTTTTTTCACGCTTCCCCAGGCTGGTGCGCGACCTTTCGCGCAAAAGCGACAAGGAAGTGGACCTGATCATGGAAGGTGAAGAAACAGAGCTGGATAAAAGCGTGGTGGAAGTTATCGGCGACCCCCTCGTTCACCTTATCCGCAACTCTGTTGACCACGGTATCGAGCCCGAAGAACAGCGTCTTGCAGCTGGCAAGCCCGCCAAGGGCAAGGTGGTGCTGCGCGCCTTCCACAAGGGCAACTCTGTCGCCATTGAAATTGAGGACGACGGCAAGGGCATCGACCCCGCAAAGATGCGCGAGATTGCCGTGCGCAAGGGAGTTGTCACCCCCGAAGAAGCCGCGCAGCTTGATGACCGCGAATCGCTTGAGCTCATCTTTGCCCCCGGTTTTTCCTCGGCAGAAAAGATCACTGATATTTCTGGCCGTGGCGTGGGCATGGACGTGGTGCGTACCAACATCAAAAACCTCAAGGGCAGCGTCAACACCTACTCCGAGGTGGGCAAGGGCACGCGTTTTACACTGAGCCTGCCCCTCACCCTGGCAATTATTGACGCACTTATGGTCAATGTTTCCGGTCAGATGTACGCCATTCCCCTTGATGCCGTTTCTGAAACCACCAAGATCGAAGCTGTGCGCCTCACAGATGTCAAAGGGCGCAAGGCCGTTACCCTTCGCGGTGAAGTGCTTGGCGTTGTTGAACTTTCTGAAATGCTGGGCCTACCCCGCACCGATCCTCTGCCCGATGTGCTCTCAGTTGTGGTCATTCATGACAATGAACGCCGTTTGGGCCTTGTGGTCGACCGGCTGCTGGAGCGCCAGGAAATAGTTATCAAGCCCCTGGGCGCGTACCTTGGTGATCTCAAGGGCATTTCTGGTGCAACAATCATGGGCGACGGTTCGGTCATTCTGATTCTAGACCCGCACGAAATATATTCACTGGCCACGTCCAAGGCCTCATCCATGGGATCAGGCGAACAGGGCAAACAGGCAATATCTGCCAGAATGTAAAGATAAAGGGGGCTACGGCCCCCTTTCTGCATTTCAGTCTTCCATCTAGTGAGGTTCCCATGATCGAACTGTTGAGCAACCGCCGCAGCATTCGTAAATTTACGGCACAGGCAGTGAGCGATGAGCACCTTGAAAAGCTTCTTGCCGCTGCTCTGCTGGCCCCTTCTTCCAAGGACACCCGGCCCGTTGAGCTTGTGGCTGTGCGCGACAAGACCACAATCGAAACCCTGGCAGCCTGCCGGGATTCTGGCACCATGCCCCTGCGCACGGCAGCCCTGGTGCTGGCTGTAACGGCAGATACGCTCAAGGCCGACGTGTGGGTCGAAAATGCCTCTATCGCAGCCATACTGGTGCAGCTTGAGGCAGAACGGCTGGGTCTGGGATCCACATGGGTGCAAATGCGCCTGCGCACCAACGGCGACAGATCCGCCGAGGCCGAGGTTCGCAAAACCCTTGGCATTCCAGAAAATTATGGGGTATTGTGTCTTCTGGCTATCGGGCACAAGGATGAAATCAAGCAACCCCGCCAGCTTGATGCCGCAGACTGGGCCCGTACACACAAGGAACGGTTTTAGCCGCAGCCTGTGAAATTGCGGGGTTTACACACGGTATTGCCCTGCCATGGCGGCAATACACAAGGCTTGGAACATGGCCGATGAGCAATTTCAGACCGCTACGATGGCAAGGCGTGCAGTCTGGCAACCTTTTTTTGAGAAAATTTCTTGCCTTTCCATAGTGCATGAGCTATATGACCTTTTCGCGCGGTTACGCCCATTTGCAGCGCTGTCATTTTTTTCGGCGCGGGCCTAGTTTTATGCCGCATTTGAAACGAACTGTTTTTTTGCATATACGGAGGAAAGTATGAGCAAGGAATGCATCTTTTGCGGCAAAAAGCCCCAGGTCGGCAATCTTGTGAGCCACTCCAACATCAAGACCAAGCGCCGCTTCAACCCCAATTTGCAGCGCGTGCGTCACCAGTTCCCCGACGGCAGCGTTCGCACCCTTTCGGTGTGCACCCGTTGCCTGCGCTCTGGCGTTGTGGTTAAGCCCACGGTGCGTAAGCAGGCCTAATCGCCCGTCTTTTGCAGCTTTTAGCCCCGACAGGTTTCTGCCGGGGCTTTTTTGCTTATGCGCACACAACCAAGAGCATTTGCCTTTTCGCGCTACTGGCGCTTGCGGCGCAGGCCCAACAGCCTGCCCCTCGACTGGCGCCCTGTTGCCAGTACCCAGGGTACAACCCGGTACACACGCTTTCGAGAGTGGCTCTTGGTGCTCAATGCCTGCGGCATACCTCACCAGACCATCCAGTTGAGCGGCAGGGAATACATCTATGTGCCCGCACTGCTGGAAAACAATGCCCTGATTGAACTGGGAGCCTTTGTAAAAGAAAGCACCTCTCCCGCTCCGCAACCGCCGCCCCTCCCGGTCTATCCACACGCCTTTCTGGTCGCCCTGGCCCTGCTGCCCAGCATACTGTGGCACGGCTGGCGCGTGGGCTGGTGGCATACGCCCCTGTGGCTGCCAGCAGCAGAAACGTGGAATGCGGCGGGCATTCTTGATGCCGTGCGGGTTCGCGTTTTCAACGAGTGGTACAGAACTGTCACCGCGCTTACCCTGCACGCCAGCCTTACCCACCTGTGCGGCAATGTGGCCTTTGGCTCCATATTTCTCACGCTTCTGGCGCGGCTTACGGGCATTGGCAGGGCCTTGTGGCTTACCCTGCTTGGCGGCGCTTTGGGCAACGGCCTTACGGTATTGCTGCGCCCGCGCCCTGTGCTCAGCCTGGGTTTTTCAACCGCGCTTTTTGCCAGCATTGGCGCTGTTTCTGGCTATATGGCCTGCCAGCAACAAGGCAGGCGCAAGGCCATGTTGCCCGTTGCCGCCGCCGCTGCGTTGCTGGCAATGCTTGGCACAGAAGGCGATAACACCGATTATGCAGCCCACCTGGCCGGGCTTGGCTGCGGGCTGGTACTGGGAGCCTTTGAGGCCTGGCGGGTACGCAACAACCGGGCAGGGCTTGGTCAATGGTGGGCTGGGGCCGCCACAGCCCTGATTGTGGCCGTGGCCTGGTGGCGGGCTTTTTCTGCCATCGGGGGCTGACCACATCTGGCCAACCAGCATAATCAGCGTCACCAGCATACACGACAAAACAGCCCCAACGTGCTCGCGCACATCGGGGCTGTGGTTCTTTGTACGCGGCCTATCAGCAAGCCGTTTCGGGCGCTGACAGGCCGTAATCTGCCGTACTGCGGCGCAATCCGCGCCATCCCACCCTACACGGTTTTGCTGTTCTGGCTCAGCCTGTGCAGCGTGCGCCCCAGCGGGGCCTCACGGTGAAAGAGCAGCAAGGGCAGTATGGCCCCGATTGCCAGAGCACACATGATAAAAAAGGCCGTCAGCCCGTTATAGACCACGCTCACCAGCACAGCCTCTCCCTGCGTAGTACCGGCAGTGTTGAGAAACTTGAGCGTAGCCAGAATGGCCTTGTAGGCAAACATGCCGGGAATCATGGGCAACAGAGCGGGAAACACAAACATCTCAGCCGGGGTATGACACCGCCGGGCAATGGGCATGCTGCAAAAAGAAATTATCAGCCCGGCACACAACGAAGCGCTGGCAATGCCCACATGGGCCTGCAAAAGCAGGAACCGGCTCATATGCCCGGCAGCGGCCAGCAGCCCGGCCATCACGGCAATGCGCTTTGTGGGCCGCGATATGGCAGCAAACCCCACGGCGGCAACCGCCGCCAAAAAGCCATCGGTAAGGCAATCCACCAGCATCATAGCGAGTCCACTCCCATAAGCAGCATGGTTGTGGCCAACCCCAGGGCAATGCAGATGATCAGCGTGCTTGCCTGAATAAGCCGTGAAACGCCCATGAGCACATGGCCGTCAAGAATATCCAGCATGGCGTTGATAAGCGGGATACCGGGGATAAGAAAGAGCACACTGGCTGCAATGGCGGTTTGCGGTGTGCTGCCCAGTTGCAGCACAACACCCAGCGACGCCAGCAGCGATGCCGCAAATGAACACAAAAAAAAGGTTACCTTGTGATCAAGGCCGCAGTGCAACAGCTTTTGCCGCAGATAAAAGCCCAGCAGGGTTGCAATAAAGACCAGGCCCATGGCGGGCAGATCACCGTTAAACAATCCGCAAAATGCCGCATTGGCGCAGGCCACAAGAAAACGCAGCAGCACGGGGTTGAGAGTGGGCACGGCGCAGATGGCGCTGAAACGCTGACGCGCATCGTCAAGGCTGAGGCCCTCGTCGGCTATGCTCCAGCTCAAGGCGGTGAGCGCGGCTACCCGCTGAAAGTTTGGCGCACCCGAAACAATGGAGCTCACCGCAGTACGCCGTTCCGCAGGAATGCCCCCCTCGGCGGGCTTGATAACCGAGAGCATGAGGTGCTTGGGAAAAATCGCCAGTTCCACCTCAAAGCCATAGGCCCGTGCTATGCGGCAGGCGGTACGGTCCACACGCGTGGTCTGCCCGCCTGCCCCAAGCAAGGTAGAAGAAAAAACCTGAATAAACTCAATCAGTTCTTTGGCGGTGAGCACGGTTCCCACAGCCCCGAAGGCGGCATTGCCGCCCTCACCCGGATTTGAAGTTCCGTTGTTGTTACAAACCGCCGCAAATGCCGGCAGACCGTTAAAACTGTCCTGCCTGTTGATCAAACCCATAAACTAGATCCCGCTTTCATTATCAAGAAACACCCAGTGCAACATACGTTTGTGTACCCGCAAGCGGTATTCTGCCTGCTGCACCAGCAGAGAGGCCTTGCTTGCAAGTATGGAATCATCCACGCCAATGGCCGCCACCGGCGAAGCGCTCAGCATCAGGCGCACATCTCCCGCCGCTTTGGCAAGCAGTGCGGGTTCCACACGCCAGTGGTCGCGTTCTTCATCGGTCAGGCCGCTGCGGCAGCCCGCAAAAACATAGTTGGCCCCGCGCACGGCTTCTTCAGGGGTTTCAACAAAGGTAACAGATGTACCAAGCCGGGCCACAGCCTCCCTGAGCGGCGCAATATCTGTATGCGAAGGCACAGCCACACGCAAGGCAAAAGGAAACCACGCCGTTGCTTCAATAAGCGAATGCAGCGTGCCGTTGACGCAGCCAATCCAGGCGCAGGTGACGCCATCAAGATAGCGGGAATTGCGCAACATGCAGGCAATATCGGCCAGGGCGTGCGCAGGGTGCGCATCGGGGCTGCCCGCATTGATCAGCGGAAAGCGCAGGCACGAGGCCTCCATGTCCCAGCCGCCCACGGGCAGGCCATACATGTACAGGCAGTCGATGTAATAGCTGAACACCGGCAGCAGCTGCTCCTGGTAATCGCTCATTTCGGTGCGCCAGCTGCCACGGTTGCCTTCGTACACAACTGCGCCGCCCATTTGCCGCACCGCCGCCGACACACACAGCCGCTCTGGCAGCGAATGCTGCGAAAACATCAGCAAGGCCACACGCTGGGCCATAAAATCAGTTTGCAGCTTTGGTTCTGGCATTCCCAGAGCCTGCTGCACAAGTAACCAGGAAGCCTTTTCACCAAGACCTTTGATACTCAAAATATGTCTTGCCATAGATCCTCCGTGACGGGCGTCACATACAGTGTCTTTTGCCCGTGATAGTGTTCTATCAATGGGTGAAATTTCTGTCCAGCTATGGAAAAACAGCAGTTTGTTGCCAAAATTGCATTCCACGGCCCATACGAGAGGTTTTTAACACATTGAAAATATTACACATGGCTATTTTTGTCGCATAAATACCCATTGTGTACTTGTGATTTAATACACTTTTCAGCTAATGTACGTGGACCCGCTTGCAGGGCCCACAGGAGCAAACATGAGAGCTTTTCTTTTTGATCTGGACGGAACGCTGGTTGACAGCCTGGAAGACATTGGCCAGGCCTGCAACGATGTTCTTGCCAGCCACGGTTACCCCGTCCACGCCCTGTCAAAGTACAGGTTCTACGTGGGACGAGGCTTTCACAAGCTTGTTGGAGATGCCCTGCCCGATGGGGAAGCCGCCAGACTTTCTTCTGGCGATCTCGCTGCGCTGATTGCCGAGGCCCGCGCCCAGTATGGCAACAACATGTGCGTGCGCACAAAGCCCTACAAAGGCATTACCGAGGCCCTGCATGCCCTGGCCAGTCAAGGTCACGCCCTGGCGGTGCTTTCAAACAAGCCCGACGATCTCACGGTTGAGCTGGTTCGCCGTTACTTTCCCGACGTGCCTTTTGCCCTTGTGCGCGGAGGCCGCGAGGGTGTTCCTCTCAAACCAGAGGCCGCTGCCCCCCTTGACATGCTGCGCCAGATGGCCGTTTTGCCTTCGGCAGGCTTTTATGTTGGTGACAGCAATGTGGACATATTCACCGCCCGCAACGCGGGTATGACCTCAATCGGTGTTGCTTGGGGTTTTCGCGGTGCAGAAGAACTGCGCGCGGCCCAGGCAGATCATGTCATCGAAACGCCAGAGGCGCTGACACGCCTTGCAATGGAGGCATAGCATGAAACGTCCCATCATCGAGATCGACGAAGAAAAGTGCAACGGCTGCGGAAAGTGCGTGCTCGACTGTGCCGAGGGCGCTCTTGCCATCATTGACGGCAAGGCCAAGCTTATCAGCGATGTGTTTTGCGATGGCCTGGGGGCCTGTCTCAACTGTCCCGAAGGCGCACTGCGCCTTGTGGAAAGGGATGCCCCCGAATTTGACGAAGAAGCGGCGCTGGCCGCCAAGGCCAAGCGCGAGGGCGCTGCCGCACCCCACCGGCCCCACGGCGGTTGCCCCGGCAGCATGGCACGCACGCTCACGCCGCTCGTGGGTGGCCCTGCCACTGCTGGCGCTGGTGGAGATTTGCGGGCGCAGGTTCCCACCTGGCCCATACAGCTGCGCTTGCTGCCGCCTACCGCACCATTTTTGAAGGGTGCAAACATTTTGCTGGCCGCCCACTGCGCAGGCTTTGCCCTGCCCAACCTGCACACTGAGTGGATGCGTGGGCGCGTGCCCGTTATTGCCTGCCCCAAGCTTGAAGACAATGAAGTGCTGAAAGAAAAGCTGACAGCCATTATCAAAAACGGCGGCATTGCGGGCATTACCGTTCTGCGCATGAGCGTACCCTGCTGCGGCGGGCTTGAACGCCTTGTTCACAGCGCCATTGAGGCCGCAGGAAGCACCTTGACGCCGGAGACGCATATTGTACAATTGTAATCAGCAATCTGATTTTCGCTGTGGGCGCTCTTTGCCCATGTAAAAAAATGATTGAGCCCGCCTTGACAAAACATAGTGTAGTGCTATGTTTTTAGGGCGGGCTTAAATTAACCTAAGTGCCCATAAACCTTAGCCCACAGCAGGGACGTGATGGGCAGTGAAAAAGCGCTGCCAAAAGACTGCTTTTCTGTAAAGGATCATAAACATGCCTATCAAGATTCCTGCGGATCTTCCCGCCTGTGCAGCGCTTGAGAGCGAAAATATTTTTGTGATGACGGAAGACCGCGCCGTCCAGCAGGACATTCGCCCGCTGGAAATCGCCATAGTCAACCTCATGCCCACCAAGATCGCCACAGAAACGCAACTGCTGCGTCTTTTGAGTAATTCGCCCTTGCAGGTCAACATTACCCTGCTGCGCACCGAAGCCCACGAATCAAAAAACACGCCGGCCCAGCACCTTGAGCGTTTTTACAAAACCTTTGCCGAAATTCGCCACGGCAGTTTTGACGGCATGATCGTGACCGGCGCACCCGTTGAACATCTGCCGTTTGAAGATGTGGACTACTGGCACGAACTGCTGGACATCATGGCCTTTGCGCAAAGCCGCGTGTACTCTACCCTGTACATCTGCTGGGCGGCGCAGGCGGCCCTGTACCATTTTTACGGTATTCCCAAATACACCTTGCCTGCCAAGGTTTCGGGGGTGTTTGAGCACGAAATTTTGCAGCCCGGTTGCCGTCTGTTCCGGGGTTTTGACGATTCGTTCACGGCCCCCCATTCCCGCCACACAGAGGTGCGCGCCAATGATCTGCTCAAGCAGCCCGGATTGCGTATTCTTGCCGAATCGCCAGAAGCGGGCCTGGCCCTTGCCGAAAGCCATGACCACTCACAGGTCTTCATGACCGGCCACCTGGAGTACGACAGGGACACCCTGGATGCGGAATTCAGACGCGACCAGGAGCGGGGCATGAACCCCATCCCCCCCAGCCACTACTACCCCGGCAATGATCCTGCCAATCTGCCGCGCGTTAACTGGCGGGCACACGCACATTTGTTTTATTGCAACTGGCTCAACTACTACGTCTATCAGGAAACTCCATTCAGCCTCACCGCCATTGGCCGCACCCGGCAGGGCCAGTAAGAAAAACACCTTCCTGAACTAAAGGATACACGAGGATGCCTATGCGATTTTCTACCAGAACCCGTTACGGATTGCGCTTTTTGCTGCGTCTGGCGGCCCAGCCCCAAGGCTCTCTTTTGCAACTGGGGCAGGTGGCCCGCGAAGAAAACATTTCTTCGGGCTATCTGGAACAGATAGTGCGGGCTCTGCGCCCCATGGGCATTCTCAGGGCTGTGCGTGGTTCTGGTGGCGGCTACTCACTTGCCAAATCACCGGCAGACATTAACATAGAAGATGTCTTTCAGCACCTTGAGGGAGAGATCTCCCCAGTGCGTTGCCTGAGCAAGGGGCGCCACTGTCAGCGCGAGGCCAACTGTTCTACACGGGGCTTCTGGACAGAGCTTGATGCTCACATACGCTCATTTCTGCAAAAGCGCACCTTGCAGGAAATAATTGAATCAGAGAAATGCTCCGTAACGGGAGGCAATCATGTGGAATTACACTAAAGAAGTTCACGACCACTTTCTGCATCCGCACAATGTGGGCCCCCTTGAAGGTGCCAATGCCATCGGCGAAGTGGGCAGCCTTACCTGTGGTGACGCCCTCAAGCTATATCTCAAGATCAATGATCAGCAGATTATTGAAGAAGCCAGCTTTGAAACCTTTGGCTGCGCCAGCGCCATTGCCTCCAGCTCTGTACTCACAGATATGGTAAAGGGCATGTCGGTGGAAGACGCCCTCAAAATCACCAACAAGGACATTACCAATGCCCTTGGCGGTCTGCCCAAACAGAAAATGCACTGCTCCGTCATGGGGCAAGAGGCGCTTGAAGCCGCAATCCGTCAGTGGAAGGGCGAGCCCCCCGTGCCGCACGCCCATGAAGAAGGCAAGCTTGTGTGCAAGTGCTTTGGCATTACCGATGCACAGATCATACGCGCCATCACAGAAAACGGCCTCAAGACCGTTGAGGAAATTACCAACTACACCAAGGCTGGCGGCGCTTGCGGCGAATGCCTTGACGAAATTGGCGAAATCCTGGCCGCACAGCTCAAGCAAAAGCCCCTGGTAGAGCTCAAGCCCAAGCCGCGCCTCACCAATGTGCAGCGCATGCAGCTGGTGCTCAAGACCATTGATGAAGAAATTCGCCCGCAGCTCGCTGCTGACGGCGGCGATATTGAACTGGTGGATGTGGACGGCCTGCGCATTGTGGTTGCCCTCAAGGGGCGTTGCGCGCACTGCCGTTCGAGCGAGGTTACTATCCGCGATCTGGTGCAGCGTCTGCTGCGCGAGCATGTTGAAGCCGACATCGTGGTTGAGGAGGCCTAACCGCCATGAAGACCATCTATTTTGACAACAATGCCACAACGGCCATAGCGCCTGAAGTTCGCGAAGCCATATTGCCCTATCTTGGCGAATTTTATGGCAACCCTTCAAGCATGCACACCTTTGGCGGGCAAGTGGCGGACGCGGTTGAAACCGCGCGCGAAACCATGGCGAATCTGCTGGGGGCCAGCCCGGACGAAATAATCTTTACCTCGTGCGGGTCAGAAAGCGACAATGCCGCCATCTGGTCGGCCATCCAGACCCAGCCCGAAAAGCGCCACCTTATCACCACACGGGTGGAACATCCGGCCATTCTCAGCGTCATGCAGCACTGGGAACGCCAGGGCTACCGCGTTACCTATCTTGGGGTAGACAACAAGGGCCGCCTTGATCTGGACGAATACGCGGCTGCCCTCACGCCCGACACGGCGCTGGCATCAATCATGTTTGCCAACAACGAGGTGGGCAATATCTATCCCATCCAGCGCATGGCAGAAATGGCAAAAGAAAAGGGCGTACTGTTCCACACAGACGCCGTGCAGGCCGTGGGCAAAACCCCCATTGACCTTGCCCATCTGCCCGCAGACATGCTTTCGCTCTCTGGCCACAAGCTGCATGCACCCAAGGGTATTGGCGTGCTCTATGTACGCAAGGGTGTGCGCTTCCGCCCCTTCCTGCGGGGAGGGCATCAGGAAAAAGGCCGCCGGGCTGGCACTGAAAACGTGCCCTACATTGTTGGCCTTGGCGCTGCGGCCAAGCTTGCCGCCGACCATATGCAGGAAGAACGCGTCAACGTGGCCATGCTGCGTGACAGGCTTGAAAAAGGCCTGCTGGAGCGGATTTCTGATTGCATGGTCAACGGCGACGTGGAAAACCGCCTGCCCAATACCACCAATATCGCCTTTAAGAATGTGGAAGGCGAAGCCATACTGCTGATGCTTGACCGGCTTGGTGTGTGCGCCAGCTCTGGCTCTGCCTGCACATCGGGCAGCCTTGAGCCCTCGCACGTACTGCGCGCCATGGGCGTGCCCTTTACCTACGCGCACGGCTCCATCCGCCTTTCGCTTTCGCGCTACTCCACGCAGGAAGAAGTTGATTTTGTTATCGAAAACTTCCCCGATGTCATCAAAACCCTGCGCATGATTTCGCCCTTCAAGGATTAGAGCGCCCAAGCCACATTGGCTAAACAGGCTGCAATACATGAAAAGGCAGTGCCGTAGCCCACGGGTGCGGCGCTGCCTTTTTGAGCCGCTCGGCAGCTGTCACAGATAGACCAGCCCAGCATCTTTCCATCCGCGGCACGAGGAAATTTTCCCCAAATGGATTTTTTTGTTTTCGTGGTGCCACAGTAGCGCAAAGGCTATTGCTTCCGAAGACAGAATGACCTATCTTTTTACTTTGATTAGCTGCTCAGTTTTGGGAGACAGTTTTGCATGCGTTCGATTCGCCTTTTCGATCTTCTTATGGGGTTTTCCCGCGCGCTTGATATGGTTTCGCCTGTTCTTGCGGGGCATCACCTGCGTGTTGCCTTTTTGGGTCAGGCTCTTGCCGAACGCCTGCGTCTCTCTCACTCCACACGCAAATACATGCTCATGGCCAGCATGCTGCACGATATTGGCGCCATACCGCTAAAAAGCGATACACGCGATCTTATATTCGAGCACAACAAGGGCCAGCACTGCCGGGCTGGCTGGGCCTTTTGCAAAACCGCCGGTCTGCCCCGCCCTGTCTGCGACATGGTGTTGCACCACCACACTGAATGGTGCAGCTACGATAATGACAGCCAGAATGCCCTGCCTGCCAACTGCATATATCTGGCCGACAGGCTAGATGTTGCCCTGCGCACGAGAAATGCTCCCGATCTGCGCCATATCTGCGCCTCACTTCAGGCCAAACAGCGCGAATACGCGCCCGCCTGCCTAGCTGCCCTGAACAGCCTTGCCGACGATGCGGATCTTGTTGCCCGCCTGAACAGCCCACAACGCATGCAGGAGCATCTGGCGTCAATTTTTGGTTCAGTAATTCTTGGCCCGGTGCAGCTTGTTGACCTGTGCGGCCTGTTTTCGCAAACCATCGACTCCAAAAGCCCCTTTACGGCCACACATTCTCTTGGTGTGGCGCACACGGCACGCATGCTGCTCAAACTCAGCCGCATGGCCGACACAGATGATCTCACAACCATGTTTATTGCCGGGCTGCTGCACGATATTGGCAAGCTTGCCATTCCGCTTGAAATTCTGGAAAAACCATCGGCCCTCGACCCCGAAGAACTCGCGCAGATCCAGCAACATGCAGAAACAAGCCTTGATCTGCTAGGCTCCATACCCGGATTTACCTGCGTATGTGAATGGGGCGGCAGGCACCACGAGCGCCTTGATGGCACGGGGTATCCCCACGGCATACGTGCGGCCAGCCTGAGCCTGCCCATGCGCATTATTGCCGTGGCAGACGTTTTTACTGCCCTGACAGAAGACCGCCCTTACCGTGCGGGCATGCCCCTGGCCGAGGCCATGAGAATCATCGAATCCATGGCCGAGCTCAGCTACCTTGATGTCAACGTGGTGGCATTGCTTGCCGACAACGTGGTGCGGGTCAACAGAGCCCGCATTCGCGCCCAGCGCCGGGCCGCTGCAAACTTTGTTGTCATGCGCAGATTATGCAACGAATCTGCCGGAGCTGCCTAAAACTCCAACAGGGCCAACACTGCTGCGCCCTCACAAGGAGCACCTATGGGCGTTCCAATCATTTTTTTAATCATAGCCCCCCTCGCTGGCATTATTGCCCTGCAACTTACGCCGCCCTTCTCGAATGCTGCGGTTGTCCTTTCGCTCGTCTTTTCTGCCTGCGGCCTGGGCCTGCTCTACAAATACCTGTTACGGCCCCTGCGCACGCTGACCACAGCAGTATCCCGCACGGGCTGCACCGATATTCCTGCTATTGGAGCTTCGTGCGATATTGTGCGCGCACTCGAAGACAGCCTGCGTGCGCATGAAGTGGCTTTGCAGCACGATGCCAGCGAAGCGCAGGATGCCCGTAAAAAACTGCTGCACGAGATACAGGAATTGCGCGAGAACCGCGCTGTAACATTGCAGGCGCAACAGGCTGCCCTAGAAGTGCTGCGCAAGGCGCAGACTCAGCTGATCGGGCTGGCCACATCGGTTGCAGACCAAGGCCACAGCAGCTCAAGGCAGATGCATGACCCGCAATTATTTATAAAGCTGGCGGCAGAGCTGCACCGAAGCGAATGCGCCCTGCTGCACGCGGGGCAGTTCTGGGGCAATGCCGTGCAGGCCGACAATCCAGAATCTGCGCTACCGGAGGTTTTTCTGTGGAAGGATTGCTACAACACGAGTATTCCCGTCATTGACGGCCAGCACAAACTGCTTGTCTCCTACATCAACAAGCTGCACCGTGGCATGCAGAATGGTTGCGACAAAAATCTGCTGCTAGAGATTCTTGACGAACTCACGGGGTATGCCTTTACCCATTTTGCGACCGAAGAAATGTATTTCACCCGCTCGACCTATCCGCTGGCAGACAAGCACCTCGAAGAACACCAGCAGTTCCGCAAAACAGTCACCCAGCTTCGTGATGCCGTACTTGACGGCAAGGCTTTTATTGATATCGCCCTGCTGGAATACCTCAAAACATGGCTTGTGGAACATATTCAGCGCATGGATGCGGGCATTGCTCCCTATGTGACCAGGGCGGAAATCTGCTGTAAATAGCCTTGCCTCAGCACAGGGCAAGGCATTTGGGCTACGGCAGCGACACCGTACATTGTGCCGTGTGGCTCCCTTACCGCTTCTGCCCCCTACCCCTCCTCTCGCAGAATTTTCTACGCCTTCTCGCGCTACAAACAAAAAAGCCCCGCACAAGCGGGGTTGATAGGGCGCAGCCTGCGCGGGCTTTAAGCAGTATCGCAGCGTTAGCGGCCGTAGAATGCAGCCGCCAGCTTTTCTCTTTCGGCGCGGTCAAGAAGGCGCTGGTTTGCGCTGCCCCTGAACTGCAATTCGAGATCACGCAGTTCTTCCCTGTACGGGCCATCCACAAGAATATCCGTCAATTCCAGCAACCGGTTTGTCCAGGGATCGTTGCGGGCCAGCAAGTCCTCAAAAACATAGCCAGTGTAGGTCATCACGCTTTTGCCCAGGGCCTTTGCGCCTTGGGCCAGGGCACAGAGTGCCTCGGCCTGCTCAAAGGGCTCGCCGCCAGAAAGCGTAATGCCAGACAGCAGGGGATTTTCCTGCAACTGGTCAAGGGCGGCCTCTGCCGATAGCAGAAAGCCGCCCTCAAAACTGTGCGTCTGCGGGTTGTGGCACCCCTTACAGTGGTGCGGACAACCCTGCGTAAACACTACATACCGCAGCCCCGGCCCGTCCACTATGGATTCATCCACAATGCCCGAAACCCGCATAAGCGCGGTTTTGCCTGCTTCAGGCATGCTTGACGCGGTCACGCTCTTCAGAGCGTTTGGCATTGTTGAAACGGTCAAGCGTTCCCACAAGGTAACCAGTGATGCGGCGGGTGCGTTCAAAACCCACATCCTGCCCAACAAGTTTCTGTGCGGGCTTGGTTTCCTCGAACAGACGCGATTTCATCAGCATGTGCTCTCTCCTTACTAAAATGCAAAAGTTGTTAAAAAAATGTATGCGACCGCTAGTCCCACTTGGGGGTGTGCGGGAATTTTTTACGTAATTCGTCAAGCAGTTCGGCGCTTACGCCCTCGCCTTCCCTGCGTCCACAGCGGGGGCAGGCACCGTTTATCACGCCCACATAACCGCAGACCGGGTCGCGGTCGAGCGGATGGTTGATGGAGCCGTAGCCAACGCCATTGTCATGCATGTAGCGAATAATGCTTTCAAAGGCCTCAAGGTTCTTGCAGGTGTCACCGTCCAGCTCCACATAGGTAATGTGGCCTGCATTGGTCAGGGCGTGGTACGGGGCCTCGATCTGTATCTTTTTAAAAGCCTTGATGGGGCAGTACACAGGCACATGGAAGGAATTTGTGTAATAGTCCTTGTCGGTAATGCCGGGGATGCAGCCGAACTTGGCCTTGTCGAGATTCACAAAACGGCCACTGAGGCTTTCTGCCGGGGTGGCAATAAGTGAAAAATTGAGGCCGGTTTTCTCTGCTTCGTCGTCGCAGCGCTTACGCAGATGCGTAACGATTTCAATACCCAGCTTCTGGGCTTCTTCGCTCTCGCCGTGGTGCTTGCCCACAAGAGCCTTGAGCGTTTCGGCCAGACCAATAAAGCCCACGGTCAGCGTGCCGTGCTTGAGCACTTCTTCAATGCTGTCGTCCCACCCAAGCTTGCCAGAATCAAGCCAGATGCCCTCGCCCATGAGGAAGGGATAGTTGCGCACCTTTTTGGCGCTCTGAATCTTGAGCCTGTGCAGCAACTGGCGAAATACCAGATCAATCTTGTCGTCCAGCTGGGCGTAAAAACGGTCAAGATCACCGCGCGCGTCCAGGCCCAGACGCGGCAGATTGATGGACGTGAAGCTCAGGTTGCCACGGCCACAGGTTACCTGCCGATCCTTGTCGTACACGTTGCCAAGCACGCGGGTGCGGCAACCCATGTAGGCCACCTCGGTATTATAGTCGCCTTCGCGGTAATACTGAAGGTTGTAGGGCGCATCGAGAAAGCTGAAATTGGGGAAAAGCCGCATGGCCGAGACGTCCATGGCCTGCTTGAAAAGGTCGTAGTTGGGGTCTTCGGGGTTATAGTTGACCCCGGCCTTGACCTTGAAAATCTGCACGGGAAAAATGGAGGTTTCACCATTGCCAAGCCCTGCCTTGGTGGCGCGCAGCAGGTTTTTGACCACCATACGGCCCTCGGCAGAAATATCGGTGCCGTAGTTGATGGAGCTGAAGGGAACCTGAGCGCCCGCACGCGAATTCATGGTATTCAGGTTATGGATCAGTGCTTCCATGGCCTGATAGGTGCGGCGCTCGGTGTATTTGAGGGCTTCGCCCGCTGCATAGGCGTGGGCGCGCTGCACCATGGAGCGCTGCGCCTCGTCAACGGCAGCCACCAGGGCCGTGCCAAAGGCATCGCACGTGCCAAGGCGCGGGCCTTCGGGCAACAAACCGATATGGGCTCTGGCAGCGTCTATGGCAGCCTGTTCATCAAGGTTGTCGGCAATGCGCAAAAAGGCGGCAAAGGCGCGTTCGTATTCCTTGCGATAGGTCTTTATGACGCCCTCAGCCATGGCAAAATCAAAGTGCGGCACGCTCTGGCCGCCGTGCATTTCATTCTGGTTGGCCTGAATGGCAATGCAGGCAAGGGCAGAATAGCTCTCGATGGAATTGGGCTCGCGCAAATGCCCATGCCCCGTGGAAAAACCGTTTTTGAACAGCGGGATAAGGTCAATCTGGCAGCACGTTTCCGTGAGCATGTAAAAATCTTTGTCATGAATGTGGATGTCGCCGTTGAGGTGTGCGGCAGAGGCATCCTTGGGCAAAATGTAGTTATCAATAAAAAACTTGGAGCCTTCAGAACCGTACTTGAGCATGGTTCCCATGGCCGTATCGCCGTCTATGTTGGCGTTTTCGCGCTTTATGTCTTCCTGAAGAGCAGGCGAATAGGTAAGTTTTTTATAAATATCCATGAGATACGATTCCGCGTTGCGGATTTTCGTATGCTCTGCGCGGTAAAGAATGTAGGCCTTGGCGCTCTTGGCGTAGTCGTACTGAATCAGGGTTTCTTCAACAATATCCTGAATCTCTTCCACATGCTTCAAATTGCGCGACTCCAGCTTTTTGCACACCTTTTCAGTGACAAAAAGCAGGTCGGTGGGGGACATGTCTTCACCGCCAACAGCCTGGTTGGCCTTGGTGATGGCATTAAGAATCTTGACCGAATCAAAAGGCACTTCCGTGCCATCGCGCTTTATAATGCTGGCGAGCATGTGCTGTTGGCTCCAACTTGTGGGCTATGAACAAAAAGGCCGCCCGAAATCACGTGCGGACAGGCCATATCTGGCCCATTTGTGGCGGTTCTTCTGCAAAAGCCCGTTGCAGACGATCCTTTTCTAAGAACGGTTGAAAGCAGGTCTTCCGGCTTTGCCTGCCACGTTTCGGCCTTCCCGGTTTTACCCAGTGGCGCGAGATGAAACGCGGTTGTTAAAAGGCATACGGCGGCGGGTCCGCTCCCGATTTTCACGGGAATTCCCTATTAAGCTCATGGCGCTTTCAATGTCTAGAAAATCTCAAAAGAATTGCACCCTGTCAATGAATGCACTAAAAAAACATGTCCAAGGCTCAAAACAACAGCCTGTTTTAATTAAATAAATTTCTTAATTGCCCATTTTTTCACTGCCCGCAGGCCGCAAAACAGAGAGGGCATGAACAAAATTGTTCGCCCTTGCTGGCTGCCAGATCAGGCACACGATCCGCAACTTCTGTGGCGTGATTGGTACTTATGAAACATTTCGCCATGCCCCAGGGCACAAGCCCACACGGCGCTGCCGCCTCAGACCACAGCACTGCGAATGCAGCCGAAGCCTGCGCGAGCCCTCAGTAGAGGGCAGCTCCATAAGCGCAGGGAAGAACCTACTCTACCCCTGCCCTCTTTTCAAGATGGCACCCATACCGCTTGGGTACTTAGGGCAGTCTTGACATTTTTATTTGCCCGCTAACTGCCGAAAAATTCGCCCGCAAAAACTTTTTTTGTATGAGAAACCGGGGGTTGTGCAAATATGCCCTACCGATAGGGCAAAAGTCCGTATCGGCGCGGCCCGCCTTTCTGCCAATGCCAGAAAGGCATACGCGGCCTGCCGATACGGACTTTTTACACACCAGATATTCTGCCTAGGGCAGCAGAATCATGTTGTACAGGTTCTTTTCATCCAGATATTTTTGCGCCACAGCCTGAATTTCTGCCGGGGTGAGCTTGGCGGCCTTGTCGATAAGCGATTTGCTAAAATCGCGCGGCAGGCCAAGCACAGAATCTGTGGCGGCTACGCCAGCCCTGGCATCCAGGCTCTGCTTGTCACGATAGTACTCGCCCAGCAGGCGGTTGGCCCCGCTCTCCAGCAGTTCTGCGGGCAGGGGTTTTGCCTTGATATCGGCAATAATTTTGGCAAAACCCTCACGCGACTGGTCAACCTTGTCGGGCGTTGTGCCAATGTAAAAGGCCATCATGCCCGCCTGGGGCATGGCCCGGTAAAAAGCCGTAACCGTGTAGCCAAGGCCTTCCTCGTCACGCATTTTGCTGAACAAAAGCCCGCTCTGGCCAGAAAGCACCGACTGCAAAAGCATGAGCGCCGGGGCATCTGGGTGCGTATAGGGCACGGCCTTGAAAACCTGAAGCACATGCGCCTGATTGCGGCCCGGCAGGTGCAGATCAAGATTGCGGGCATCCCCCCACGAGGGAGCTGCCAGCGCAAATCCCTTGCCATCGGGCGTGGGCAGGCTGCGGGCAAAGGCAAGCACGGCCTCGCGGTCAAAATCGCCAGCCACCGCAAGCACCCAGGGCTGCACGATCTGCCTGTCCCAGAAGCCGCGCACATCCTTGGGCGCAAACTTGCCAAGATTGGCCTCTGTGCCCAGCGAATCATAGCCGTAGGCCTGGCCGCCAGGGAAGAGGAAGGGATTTACCCGCGAGAACAGGTACGAGGTGGGCCGGTCGGCACGCTGGCGAATGGCCGCCTTCATGTTTTCTGCCTCGCGCTTGATCTCCTTGGCCTCAAAACGGGGTTTGCCGAGTACATCGCCCAGCATGGAAAAATAATCGGCATTAAAGCGCGCAGGGCCGGTCAGCGATATGGTAAAGGTTTGCAGGCCCGCCTTGGCGCTCAACGAGGCGGCGCGGTCGGCAAAGTATTTTTCAACAGCCTGCGCGTCCAGCTTGCCGCAGCCGTCGCCAAGGGTACTGGCAGTGAGCTCGGCCAGCCCCTGCTGATCGGGCTTGAGCAGGGCATTGCCGCCAGGCAGCATCATATCCATGGCCACGTAGGGCACGGTTGCGTCGGGAATAAGAATAACCGTGCGCCCCTGGCCAAGATCGACCACTTCCTGCTGCCCTGCCGCTGCTGTAGCCTGCCTTGCAGCCGAGGCCGATGCGCTGGCGGGCCAGTTTTTCTGCAAAATGGCCTCAAAATCAGGCAGTTTGGCGTTTTGCGGCGCAAGCACACGCACACGCACAAGGCTGGGATCAAGCCACAGATCAATGGCCTGCTGCACCTGAGCCTGCGACACATTGCGCTGCGTGAAACGCAGATTTTGTTCTGCCTGGTCACCGCCCAGCTCGAACTGCACAGAACCAAGCCACGAAGCAAGACCATTGAGCGTTTCCGCCGAGCGGTCCATGCTGTCCTCAAGATTGTAGCGGGCGCGTTTCAGGGCCTCTGGCTTGAAGTCAGCGGCCTTGAGTTTGGCAAGATCTGCGGTGAGGCCCTGCCAGAAGGCATCGAGTTTTTCGGGGGCCAGATTGGCGGTCACGTACAGCATGCCCGCACGGTCAAGGCTCATGTTGCCCACATTCAGGCCGTCCACAAGCTGCTTTTCGTACTCGTACTTGCGGGTCAGCAGAGAGGTTCCGTCGCCGCCAAGCAGATAGCTCAGCACATCAAGATCCACCGAGCGCAGATCGCGCAGTGCGGGCGCGGGAAAGGCCAGCCCAAGGTAAATCTTGTTCCAGGGGCCGCGCACCACCTCCACACGGGGGCCGCCGGGGGCATTGCGCAGATCAACAGCGGGCGGAGCGACAAAATCGTTGGTATTGGCCATGCCGCCAAAAAGTTCCTGCGCGTGCTGCATCACAGCCTGCGGATCAATATCGCCCGCAACCAGCAACATCATGTTTTGCGGCTGATACCAGCGCTGCACATAGGCGCGCAGGTCGTCGGCGGTAATGGCCCGCACGGTTTCCTTGAAACCGATGATGGGGCGTCCGTACACAGTATTCTGAAGGGTGGAAACTTGCAGACTTTCAAACAGCCTGCTCATGGGCGAATCCTGGTCGCGCTCAAGCTCGGAAATCACCACTTCCTTTTCCGATTCCAGTTCCTTGGGATCCAGAGAGGCCTGAAAGGCCATTTCCTTCACCACATCCATGCCCATGCGCCAGTGCGCGGCGGGCATGTCTGTCATGTACCAGGTTTTGTCAAAGCTGGTGGCGGCGTTAAGATACCCGCCCAGAGCCTCCACATCACGCGCCACCTGTCCTTTGGGGCGGTGCTCTGTACCCTTGAAAACCATGTGTTCAAGCAGATGGCTGATACCAGCCTGCTTGGCGTCTTCGTTCACCGAGCCAGTACGCACATAGAGGCGGGTGGCCACAAGCGGAAAACGGCTGTCCTTGATGATATACACAGAAAGCCCGTTGGGCAGACGCGTCAAAACCCGCTGCTCTCCGGGCGCGGCAAAAGCCGCACCAGCCAGCAAAGCCAGCAGCAAGGGCAATAACAGTAGAATGCGTTGCATGTTTGCTCCTGAAAATAGATTGCAGATCCACAGATTCGCGGCAGACAAAAAAACGGCAAGGCCTTTCCTTGGCCGCGAGGCGGATTGCTTATACGCCAACATGAATACTAATACCGTCGGCACAGCTATGCAAGCCGATGCGGGCCGTGATTTTTTGCATGGCTGCCCTGCCTGACCTCAGGGGTCACCGTTTTGCGCAACTTTCTTTAGTGTCGGGGCTCTGGCGCACCGCAACGGCGCAGCCATGGCAAGCGGCCATAAAAAAACCGGCAGCCAAAAGACCGCCGGTCATGAAATAACAACCCAAATGCTCCAATGAAACACGGTGCGACACCAAGACTAGCCGCCGAGGTACGCTTCCTTGACCTTGGGGTTTTCGAGCAGCTCGCGGCCAGGGCCTTCAAGCACAACCCGGCCAACCTCAAGAATGTACGCATAGTGCGCCACAGAAAGGGCCGCAAAGGCATTCTGCTCAACCAGAAGCACGGTTTTGCCTTCTTCGTTGATGCGTTTGACGATGTCGAAAATTTCACGCACCAGCAGGGGCGCAAGGCCCAATGAAGGTTCGTCGAGCATGAGCAGATCGGGGCGGCTCATAAGCGCACGGCCCACTGCCAGCATTTGTTGTTCGCCGCCCGAAAGTGTGCCGCCCTTCTGCCAGCTGCGTTCCTTCAACCGGGGAAAAAGGCTGTAAACCCACTCAATGTCGTGGGCGATTTCGTCCTTGTCGCTGCGCGAATACGCACCCAGATGCAGATTTTCTTCCACAGTCAGATGGGGCAGAATACGCCGCCCTTCTGGCGAAAGAGAAATACCCTTGCGCACCATGTCTTCGGGCTTGAGCCCCATGAGCGAAACCGGAGCATCGCCCTCGTGACGGGTGAGCAGAATATCACCGCTGATGGTTTTATTCAGGCCGGCTATGGAGCGGATGATACTGCTCTTGCCCGCGCCGTTGGCCCCGATAAGCGTTACAATGCTGCCGCGCGGGATATTCAGGCTTATGCCCTGGACGGCCTGAATGCCGCCGTAGCGCACATGGAGATTACGAATTTCAAGCATGATGCACCCTGTCCATATCTGTCGGTCTGCTGCGGGATCAGATTCCCGCTGCCTGTCTTTTTTGCTGCGCATTGCCGCCGGTCAGGCTTGTCGCACTGATCCGCGCCCAGGCGCAGCCGATTGCGGGCATGCGGGGCTGCACGCCCCGCCGCCCGGCCCACGGCTAGATAACTTTTTCAAGCGTGGCGTCTTCACCCAGATAGGCGCGGATAACCACGGGGTTATTACGGATGGCTTCCGGGCCGCCCTCGGCGATCAGCGCGCCATACTCCATAACCCAAATGTACTGGCACACGCCCATGACCACCTTCATATCGTGCTCGATAAGCAGGATAGTGAGGTCGAATTCGTCGCGGATATGGCCGATAAAGTGCATGAGATCAAGGCTTTCCTGGGGATTCATGCCAGCGGCCGGTTCATCAAGCAACAAAAGTTTTGGCTCGGTTGCGAGAGCACGGGCAATTTCAAGCCTGCGCTGCGCGCCGTAAGGCAAACTGCCAGCCTGATCATCCAGGTTTGCGCTCAGGTTCACCCTTTCGGCCAGCTGCTTGCTCTTTTCGATGATGGCGGCTTCTTCTTTATAGAAGGCAGGAATACCCAGCGGGGCCATCCACCAGGGGCAGCGCCTGCGCACATGACAGCCAACCATGATGTTTTCGAGCACGGTCATCTGCTGCGAAAGGCGGATATTCTGGAAGGTGCGGGCCATGCCCAGATTGCAGATTTCTGAGGGGCCAAGACCTTTTACACTCTTGCCGCCAAAAATCACGTCGCCTTCCTGCGGGGTGTAAAAACCGCTCAGCACGTTGAAAGCCGTGGTTTTACCAGCGCCGTTGGGGCCGATAATACCCGCAATGGCACCCTTGGGCAAAGCAATGGAAAGATCGCTCACCGCCGTAACGCCGCCGAAACGCATGGTTACGTCCTTGGCCAGCAGCAACGCACCCTCGTAATTGGGAGCCTTGGGCAGAATAAACTCGCTCATGCCTTGCCCCTCCTCAAGAATGCGCCAATAGTCTTCCAGGTTATTTCCCTGGTTCCCATGATGCCCTCACGCCGGTAAAGAATAATGGCCAGCAGCACCAGCGAAAACACCACCATGCGCATGCCGGGAATGCCGGGTATTTCGACAAATCCCAGATCCATGGGTTCTTCAATGGCACGCAGCCACTCAAGCAGAATGGTGATGACCGTTGCGCCCAGCAGGCTGCCCGACAACGAACCAAGACCGCCAGCCACAACGAACATCAGCACGTTGAAGGTCAGCAGAAAGTTGAACATCTTGGGGTCGATGGTGGAAAGGTGGGAACCCAGCAGCGCACCGCCCACACCGGCAAAAAACGCGCCGATGCAAAACGAGAGCACCTTGTAGCGGAACACGTTGATGCCCATGACCCTGGCGGCGATTTCATTATCACGGATACAGCGCATCACATTGCCGTAATTGCTGAACAAGAGCCGCCATAACACTATGAGCGTAAAGAGCGTCCAGATGTAACACGACAGCAGGCTGGCGTGACCGGGAATACCCTTGATGCCCAGCGAACCGTTGGTCACGCACGTGGCGTTGACGATGATGACGCGGATGATTTCGGCAAAACCGAGGGTGGCAATGCCAAGATAGTCGTCACCCAGGCGCAGCACGGGCACGGCGATGATAAAGGCAAAGATGGTGGCAACCAGCCCGCCAGCCAGCGCAGAAACCCAGAAAGGAGTGAACAGATCAGAAAAAGGCCAGATGATGGGCTCAAGAATCCACATCATCTCTTTTTGCTCTGGGGTCAGAATGCACAGGGCCGAAACATAGGCACCAATGGCAATAAAACCCGCATGCCCAAGCGAAAACAGGCCGGTAAAACCGTAGATGAGATTGAGTGAGAGAGCCAGAATGGCGTTGATGAAGATCAGTTTGGCAATGTAAATCTGATAATCACCGAGAAAACTTTCTGCCTGGGAGAGCACAAGGCCAAACAGCAGCATGACCATGATGCTCAGAAGTGTGCTTCTGTTCAGGCGCATTAGATTTTCTCCTCCATTCGCTCGCCCAGCAGACCCGTGGGCTTGAACAGCAGCACGAGCACCAGCAGCACAAAGGCAAAGGCGTCGCGGTAACCAGAAAGCTCAGGCATGAAGGCAACGGTCATAATTTCCACAAAACCCAGGGCAACACCGCCGATAACTGCCCCCTGGATGGAGCCGATACCGCCAAATACTGCGGCGATAAAGGCTTTGAGGCCGGGCATAATGCCCATGTAGGGGTGAACCTGCGGGTAGCGCAGGGCCCACATAATGCCCGATGCCGCAGCGAGTGCAGAACCGATACCAAAGGTAAGGGCAATAATGTTGTCTACGCGCACGCCCAGGAGCCGTGTTGTTTCAATGTCTTTTGAGATGGCGCGCATGGCCAGGCCGGGCTTGGTGCGGTAGACCACGTACAAAAGAATACCCACAAGCACAATGGTCATGACGGGCACAAAGGCGGTGAGGGGCAAAATACGGATGCCGCCAAGCTGCCACTCGGAAACCAGCCATTCGGGCTGTAACACAGGGCGAGGCTGACCGGTAAAGATAACCACCGCGAGGCTTTCAATAAAAAAGGATACGGCAATGGCGCTGATAAGCGCCGAAATTCGGGGAGCATCGCGCAGGGGCCGGTAGGCTATTCTTTCCACAAGAATGCCGAGCACGCTGGCGCCCAAAACGGCGACCACAGCGGCCACGCCCCAGGGCCAGCCAAAGGCGAACGTACCGAAAAATACAAAATACGCGCCCAGCATCAAAATATCGCCGTGGGCGAAGTTGATCAGGCGCAGAATGCCGTAAACCATGGTGTAGCCGATGGCAATAAGCGCATACAGCGAACCCAGGGTCAGGGCGTTGAAACAGTGCTGCAAAAACATGTCAAGGCTCATGGGCCACCTCAGCGCCTCGCAACGGACAAAAGGCCACACAGGCCCCCTCCGCCCGAACAGCGGCAAAAAAATGAAAAAAGCGCCCCGCAGCGAATGCCGCCGCGGGGCTGATCAGATGGAAACTTATTTGGGGGTTACTTCGCCCACGTAAGCGCGCTTGCCATCTTTGTATTCAATGATGCCCACGGGCATTTCTGCGTCATGGGTCTGGTTGATGGTCAGCAGGCCCAGAGCGGTGGGCAGATCCTTGGTTTCGGCCAGAGCCTTGGCAATGGCCTTGGGATCAGCGGAATTGGCGCGCTTGATGGCGTCAAGGATCAGGAAATAGGTGTTGTAACCAAGGGCACCGTTAACGTTGGTTTCCTTGTCAGGATAGGCGGCCTTCCAGGCTTCGGTGAAGCGCTTGGCAACGGGGCTCATGTTGGGCATGGCCGGGTCGTAGGGGAAGGTGGTGTGCATGAAGCCTTCGGCAGCCTTGCCACCCAGCTTGAGGGTGTCGGGGTTGTCCATGGCGTCGCCGCCCATGAGGCGGAACTTGGCGCCCAGTTCACGGGCCTGCTTCATGATGATGGCGCCTTCGGCGAAGTACGCGGGCATGAAGACGATGTCAGGCTTTTTGGCGATCAGTTCGGTCAGCTGGGCGGTGAAGTCCTGGTCGCCCGAGCTGTACTTGAGGGAGGCAACAATTTCGCCGCCAAGCTTCTTGAAGTCGCGGGTAAAGAAGCTGGAGAGGCCCACAGCGTAGTCGCTGGTCATGTCCATGAGCACGGCGGCCTTGCGGAAGCCGAGGGTTTCATAGGCATAGGAGGCGGCAGCAGCACCCTGGTAGGGGTCGATAAAGCAGGCGCGGAAGTAGTACTTCTTGCCCTGGGTCACGAGGGGGTTGGTGCACGAGGTGCCAACGCCGGGCACGGCGGCCTTTTCGGCCACTTCAGCGCCAGCCATGGCCAGCGAAGAACCGTAGGTACCGATCAGGGCCACGACTTTGTCGCGTTCGATAAGGCGCTTGACGGCATTGGCCGACTCGACCTTGTCAGACTTGTTGTCAACCACCACCAGTTCAACGGGGCGGTCGAGCACCTTGGGCATTTCCTTCTGGGCGAGACGCACGCCCTCAAGTTCGAGCTGGCCGCCAAAGGCATTCTGCCCGGTCAGGGGAAGGTACACGCCGATTTTGATGGGACCGGCATCGGCGGCAAGCGCCTGCCCGGCAACGCCGAAGGTCAGCGCCAGACCAGCCAGCGCGGCAAGAAATTTACCCAGTTTCATCCTAACCCTCCAGAGGTTGTGCGTTCAGAGCGGCCATTCCACATCCAGGCCGGTCGCTCTCTACTATAGCCGAGTTGCCTTCAGGCTGCAATTGCAATTAGCTGGCCCTGCGGCAACTCATAAACAACACGCGGCATAACGCGCAAAAAGGCGCGCGTCGGGCCTTGAGAATCTGTCCCATTCCGCTGTAAGGGCCAGGCCGGGAACAATGGCTCTGACCACGGGAATGTCAAAATCCTTTCTGGTCAAATCCACATACAGAGGACTTCTGCCGTGCGCCGCAAGCACCGCCTCAAGCAGGCGGCGATTGGCGCGGGGGGAGGGCAGGCTGTAATCCGGCAAATCCTCTAACACACGAATGGGCAGTCCGGCTAGTCCTGATCCTGAAGGAACTGGGGGCTTTGTTTGCGATGTTGAATACGGCCAGGGTGTTTCAGTCAGCGCCGCAAGCGCCGCCCGCGCACCGCACAGGTTTGCGCCAGTGGCGCGCGCTACCCGCCCGTCGCGCCCGGTAACAAAGCACTGGTACACCGGCAGGCCCAGTTCTGTTGTCAGATCCTGAAACTGCACGCGTATACCGCAGGCTGCGTAATCGTCCAGCAGTGACTGCACCATTTTGTCTGTGCTGCGCAACGTAAAACAGCGGGTGCGGCTGTAGGGCGTGGTAGCCTCGGCATCCCGCTCGGCTATTTCTGTCAGCGCAGCCACCACCGCCTCATCCATTATGTTGCCAGAGGCAAGCCCCGTGGAGCCGCCCGCCAGAAACAGAGCCTGTTCATCTAGATTGCAAAAAAGAAACACCGCCTGCGCTGGCACAAGCACGCTCGCCCCGGCCACATCGCTGGCAGGCAGCCAGTGCAGGGGCGCATCGCGGTATGGGGCCTCGAGGGGCAGCATATTGGGATCAAGGGCCGCCCTGCCCTGCTCTACAAGCTCGGAATACCGGGCCAGAACCAGCGGCAGATCTGTCTTGCGGTTTAAAACCACGCCCGCATGGTCAGCGGCATCACAGGTTCCAACGCTCACATAGCTGCTGGCCCGCTCCACAATTTCCATGGCATACGAGGCCCTGGCCCCGGCCAGCGAAAGCCCGCGCCCGTAGGCAGTGGCCTTGCCCTGAAGCGTATGGCGCACGGAACCGCTGTTTACGGCAATATCTACCTGCCAGCCGCGCAACAGCGCAATGGGCGAAAGCGAAGCCTCGTGCCGCATTTCCGGCCCGTCCACAACGCCGTTTTCCATCAGCGCATCAAGGGCGCGCAGATAGGTTTCCTGAGCGGGGGGGCGCTGCCAGGGCTCCCAATCATCACATTTGAGCCTGGCATGCTGAAGGGCCAGCTCATCGGCATGGCTGGCCATGCGCCGGGCTGCGGCACTAATGGCATCGGCACTGAAAAGCGGGGCTATACCCGTTTCATCCGGGCGCGGCAGGGAGTGGTGGTCGCAGATATTGGCGCGAAAAAGCGCGCTCCAGGCGGCTGCGGTGGCATGGTCCGGCAGGCTGGCTGCCCGCAGATATATGGATGGGCTGTAAGACGTAAGACGCACTGCGGCATCGGCAGGAAACACCGTATGCACACCATCCCCCTGAAGCAGATCACTGACCAGCAGAGTACACTCGACCAGCAGCGCGGCCAGTACAGGACGGGTAAAGGTATCGCGCCCAGCATCGTAGCTGTCTGCGGCAAGGGCTCGCAGTTCGCTTTGCGGTTTGCCCGCCAGCAGTTGCAGGAGATGCAGATGCAAAAAATCGTCCATGGGTGCGGCTTCAAGCCGGGCTAAAGCCTGCTCAAAGCTCAGGTCAGCCGGTGGCACGCACGAAAAATAGCCCGTTGTGGCCTGCGTTTGCTCGTGAGTATAGACATAATCCAGCACGGGCAGATCAGGCTGCAGCCTTGCCGGATGCACGGAATCATTGTCCTTCATGATAACTCCACTGGGGTGGCCTTGGCCGAAGAGGTCTGCCCGAACCATTTGGCCCAGGCAAATGTAGCAAAAAACAGACTTTGCCAGGCCAAACAGCTCTTGCTTTCATACAAAATAACTCAGTAACTCCGCCAAAAAAAAGCGGGCCGACATGCGACCCGCCAAAAAAAAACGGAAGCCCTCCCAAGAGGGCTTCCGTAAAGGCATATTAACGCTTGGAGTACTGGTACCGGGCGCGGGCAGCGCGCAGACCGTACTTTTTACGTTCTTTCTTGCGGGCATCGCGGGTAAGGAAGCCAGCTTTTTTAAGAATGGGGCGCAGGGCCGGGTCAACCAGCAGCAGCGCACGGGAAATACCGTGACGCACGGCTTCGGCCTGACCGGTAACGCCGCCACCGGCAACGTTAACGCGAATGTCAAATTTGTCGGCCAGCTTGGCAAGAACCAGGGGCTGACGAATGATCATTTGCAGGGTCTTACGAGGAAAATAATCCTCGAAGGAGCGCCCGTTGACCGTGATGCCGCCGGAACCGGCGTAAATGCGGGTACGGGCCGTGGCAGTCTTGCGGCGGCCGGTGCCGTATTCAAATTTCTCGCTCATGGCTCTTTACTCCTTAATGCGGCAGCGTCAGCGGCTGGGGATTCTGGGCCGTATGCGGATGTTCGGACCCGGCGTAAATCTTCAGTTTCTTCAGCATGGCG
>NZ_JAYRGM010000022.1:0-48032 GCF_041907885.1 Desulfovibrio sp.
AGTGGGCAGTTTTCCGGATGGTCACGCTGCCCTGATGTTGGTGGCTGCCCGCCTGCGCTATATGGCAGGCCAAAAGTGGGGTACGCAACGGTATATGAACATGAACCAAGAGATATCGGTTTAAAACTAGGGCATTCGATGCCAGGTACATTCCAGGCTTCATCGATTGGCTGCTACAAAATGTGCGAAAAATTCTGGACACTACCGGAAGTGGACTTCGTGCGTCAGGGCCTGCCCGGCTTTACCATGGTGGGGCTGGCAGAAACCGCCGTGCGCGAGGCCAAGGACAGGGTTTTTGCGGCCCTGCGCTCCTGCGGTTTCAAACTGCCGCCTGCGCGTGTTACGGTAAACCTTGCGCCCGCGTGGCGGCGCAAAAGCGGCGCAAGCTATGATCTGCCCCTGGCCGTGGGCCTGCTGGCGGCGGCGGGCATCATACCCGCCGAGCCCTTGCAGGGCATGTACTTTGCCGGAGAGCTGTCGCTCAACGGGGCTTTGCGCCCGGTAAGCGGGGTGTTGCCCCTGGCCCTGCTGGCGCGCCAGCAGGGAGCCGCCGGGCTGGTGGTTCCTCCGGCAAACGGCGCGGAAGCAGCGGTGGTGCGCGGGCTTCAGGTTTTTGCGCCAGAGGGGCTGGGGCGCTGCGCGGCCTTTCTGGCTGGCGCAGAACCGCTGGAACCCCTGTGCGAACCCGTGGCCGATACGCTTGCCCCCCCGGCTTACAGTCAGGATTATGCCGAAGTCAAAGGGCAGGAGGCCGCCAAGCGCGCGCTGGAAGTGGCGGCGGCGGGCGGTCACAATGTACTGCTTATCGGCCCGCCCGGCAGCGGCAAGACCATGCTGGCCCAGCGGCTGCCATCCATTCTTCCCCCGCTGGATTTTGAGGAATCACTGGAAGTTACAAAAATTTACAGTGTTTCTGGCAAATTACCGCCCGAAGCCGGGCTTATCCGTGTGCGGCCCTTCCGCGCGCCACACCACACCATTTCTGATGTTGCCCTTGTGGGCGGCGGCGGATACCCCCGCCCCGGCGAGGTGAGCCTTGCCCACAGGGGCGTGCTCTTTCTGGACGAACTGCCAGAATTTCGCAAAACCGCCCTTGAGGCCCTGCGCCAGCCCCTTGAGGGGGGCGTTGCCGCCATTGCACGGGCAGCCCACAGCGTGACCTTTCCTGCCGCGTGCATGCTGGTGGCAGCCATGAACCCTTGCCCCTGCGGGTACTACGGCGACCCCACGCACCAGTGTACCTGTCGCGAAGACCAGAGGGTACGCTATCAGTCGCGTCTTTCGGGCCCCATGCTTGACCGTATCGACGTGCATGTGGAGGTTCCCGCCGTGGCCTACGCCGATTTTCGCGGTGCTGGCAGCGGGGCCAGTTCTGCCCAGATGCGCGAGCGCGTGCTTCAGGCCCGTGCCGTGCAGCGGGCGCGTTACGGCAGCAATGGGCCGCGCTGCAATGCGGAACTTTCGGGCGCGCTGCTTGACAAATATTGCGCTCTTGATGCCGAGGGCCATGCGCTCATGGAGGCCGCCGTCAACCGGCTGTCGCTTTCTGCCCGTGCCTGCGCACGGGTGCTGCGCATGGCGCGTACCATTGCCGATCTGGATGACGCCGCAGCCATAGGAACCCGCCATCTGGCAGAGGCCGTATCGCTGCGGGTGCTCGACAGGGGCTAGCCGCACATCCCAGCCCGCAGTTCCGTGGGCTTGCTTATCTGCCATAAATGACAAAACGCCCGTGGGCTCAGGCTCACGGGCGTTTTTGCGCAAAATTCTGTTTGGGCGCTAGCTGGCGTTGTTGGCAACGCGGCGGGCAGCCTGGCCGTCGTTGCTGTTGTGGCGCTGGCGGGCGGCTTTTTCCACATTTTTCTTCTTGGCCTTTGCGGCCTTGGCCTGCTTGTCGCGGTTGGCGGCCTTGGCGCGGTGAACGGTCTGCGCGCCTTCGCCGTGGTCTGCCGCCACAAACTGGTGGTAGGCCTCGCGGGCGTTTTTGCGAATATCGGGGTGGTATTTTTCGCGAGGCAGGGTGTCCAGCGCGGCCACAACCGTGGGGGCCTCGTTGCTGCACACTTCAAAGCCAGCGTCCAGCAGGCGGAAGGCTTCAATGCTGCGCAACTGCGAATCGGGCGCGCCCATGATGACGGCCAGCAGGCGTTTGTCGCCCTTGAGCGCCGTAAAGATCAGGTTGTAGCCAGAGGCGTTGATCCAGCCGGTTTTCAGGCCGTCTGCACCGGGGTACTGGCCCAGCAGCGGATTTTTGTTCCAGGTGATCCGGCCACGGTAGTTCAGCACATGGGTATTGTGAAAACGCAGGGCGTCGGGGTAGGCGTGCAGATAGGCGCGCGCAAGGGTGAGCATGTCGCGGGCGGTGGTGTACTGCCCCTTGGCGGGCAGGCCGTGGGGATTGACAAAGCAGCTGTCGCGCATGCCCAGGGTGCGGGCCTTGGCGTTCATCATGTTGATAAAGGCGGGCACAGAGCCGCCCACATATTCCGCCATGGCGGTGCTGGCATCGTTGCCAGAAGAAACAGCCATGCCGGTGAACAGCTGTTCAAGCGTTACCTGCTCGTTTTCATTAAGGCCCATGCGCGAGCCGCCGGTGCGGGCCGCATTGCGGCTGACAATGGTGGTATTGTCCATGCTGGCCAGGCCAGCGTTGACCTGATCCATGGCAAGAAACATGGACATGACCTTGGTCAGCGAAGCCGGGGGAATGTGCTGGTCGGCATTCTGCTCAAAAAGTACGGCATCGCGGTCGAGGTCGTACAGAATTGCAGAGCAGACGCCAAGCGAACTTTCTGCCGGTATGGCCGGGGCGGAAAAAACCTGGCCCGCCTGCGCCAGCAGTGTGGCGCAAACCAGCAAGGTAAGGGCTAGGAGCGAGCGGAGCGGCGGGCAAAAACGACGGGTGCTTGTCATGCACAGTCCTTATGCGTTGGCTGAACGTCAAGCCTCAAGTGCGCTGCGCTGCGCGGCGGTAACGGTAAACCGTAGGGTCGCGGGCGTATGGATTGAGGAAGGCCACAGGGAAAAGTTTAGAGATTTACTAAACGGCGTAACGCAATGCTTGTGTACTAAAGATAGGCATTTATGGCAAGCATGCAGATAAACGCGTATTTGTATTGTCATTATTTGTAGTTGTATTGGTGCGCCAAATGTGCGGCCCGTCACGGGCAAAAAAGGGATTGTATGTCGTTGCAGCGGCGGCAGGTGGGGCACAGACCCGCACGCAGAATCTTAAAAATACTGAATGGGCTTGTTTGCCACACGGAGCCATTTTAGTTCTGAAACAAGAAGTGGAATGCCTTTGACTTGGGGATGACGTAGTGTGTTTTTTGCAAGATGTGCGCAGGGCAGGGCTTTTGCGATCTGGATGATTGCAGGCTTTGGAGCAAGGAAAAATTTAATGTGTTCTGTGCTGCATGCAGAAAAGGCCGTGGAGGCCTTTATTCTCAAAGGGCATTTGGCAGAAAGGGAGGTTATTGTGCTTGATATTCCCCGTATATTTACCATTACAGAAAGCGAACACCGCATTCACAATCCCTACACATCATCAAAACTTGCCACCCTTGGCGCGGCTTTGCGGTTGAAACCGGAAGCACGTGTGCTTGATCTGGGCAGTGGTTCGGGCGAGATGCTGTGTACCTGGGCGCGCGATCACGCCATTGTGGGCACGGGCATAGACATGAGCCCCCTGTTTTGCAAACAGGCAGAGCAGCGGGCCAACGAGCTTGGCGTTGCGGGGCGGGTCAGCTTTATCCACGCCGATGCTGCGGGCCATGTTGCCAGCGAAAAGGTGGATGTGGCGGCCTGCATCGGAGCCACATGGATTGGCGGCGGCGTGGCAGGCACCATAGAGCTTTTGTCGCGCAGTCTTTGCCCCGGCGGCCTGATTCTTGTGGGTGAACCCTACTGGCTGCGCCTGCCGCCCACTGAAGATATTGCCACCGGCTGCGGCGCAACCGGCATTGCCGATTTTCACACTCTGCCGGGCCTTGTGGCTTCCTTTGGTGAGCTTGGTTACGATGTGGTGGAAATGGTGCTGGCCGATCAGGCGGGCTGGGACAGGTACGAAGCCGCCAAGTGGCTGACCATGCGGCGGTGGCTTGCGGCCAACCCGCACGACGAATTTGCCGCCGAGATTCGCAACCAGCTCAGCACAGAGCCTGTGCGCTATGTTACCTATACCCGCGAATACCTTGGTTGGGGCGTTTTTGCGCTCATGGCCCGCTGACAGGGCAGACATGCCACAAAAAAGCCGGTGTGATCGGATTTTCCGAAAACACCGGCTTTGTGCTTTTGTCTGCGCCGCGAATCAGGCGTCTGCATCCATGCGAAAATCCACACGGATTTTAAACAGTCTGGTGGCTGGCAGGTTGAGAATGGCAATGCCCGTGTCTGCCGAAATGGCGTCCAGCGTTGCCTGGCTTTCCTCGCGTGAGGGGCTGATAAGCGTAAACCAGATGTTGTAGGCGTGCTCGCGCAGGTAGTTGTGCGTTACGCCGGGGCAGGCGTTAACCCGCGCCACAAAGTCATCCATCTTGTTGTCCGGCACTTTTGCGGCGCACAGGGTAGAAACAAAACCCAGTTTGGCCGACTGAAAGTTTGCGCCAAGACGGCGGATAATCTTGCGGGCCTTGAGGCCGCGCACACGTTCCAGCGCTTCTTCTTCGCCGATGCCAAGCATCTGGCCCAGGTCGGCGTAGGGGCGCGGCGTGAGCGGAAAGCCAGTCTGGATGATATCCAGCAGTTGCCGGTCCACGCTGTCCATTAGCGCTTCGGCAGTGGCAGGGGTGGCCGTGTGGGCCGTGGGCTGCGTCATGGAGTTCCTCGTGTGGTTCAGGGGTTTTCCTTGCGGCGCATCTTGGCCGGAATATAGGTACACAGGGGTTCCTCGCCCATGTGGTCGCCGTCCATGCTGTGGGCGCGGGCGCGGCAGCCGCCGCAAACCTTGTGGTATTCGCACACGCCGCACTTGCCCGTGTAGGTAGACTGGTCGCGGAACTGCAAAAAGTACTTGCTCTCGCGCCATATCTGCGGAAAGGGCGTTTCGCGCACATTGCCGCAGTTCAGTTCAAGGTAGCCACAGGGCTGCACCTGCCCCACATGGCTGATAAAGCAGAAGCCCGTGCCGCCAAGGCAGCCACGGGTGAGCGCGTCCATGCCAAAGGTTTCGGGCGTAACGCTGATGCCTTCTTCCTTGGCGCGCTGGCGCATGATGCGGTAGTAGTGCGGTGCGCAGGTGGCCTTGAGGTGCATGCTCGTACCCTTGCGAAAATCGTACAGCCAGTGCAGCACGTCTTCGTATTCCTGCGCGGTGATCACCTGATCGGCCAGGCCAGAGGCGCGGCCCATGGGAACCAGCAAAAAGATGTGCCATGCGGCTGCGCCAATGCGCTCGCACAGCTCGAAAATCTTTTTGAAACTGCTCAGGTTGTTGCGGGTGACCGTGGTGTTGATCTGAAAGGGCATGCCCACGGATTTGAGGTATTCGATGCCGCGCAGCGAGGCCTCGAATGCACGGGGAACCCCGCGAAAACTGTCGTGGCTGGGCGCGTCTGGCCCGTCAATGGAGATGGAGCAGCGGTTGACGCCGGCATCCTTGATTTTTTGCGCTGTTTCGGGGGTGAGCAGTGTGCCGTTGGGCGAAAAGGCGCAGGGCAGGCCCTTGCTGTGGGCATAGGCCACCAGTTCGTACACGTCGGGCCGCATCATGGGGTCGCCGCCGGTAAAGATGATGATGGGCTTGCCCACCTGCGGAAAGGTGTCGATGAGGGCCTTGGCCTCTTCGGTTGAGAGTTCGCCGGGGTAGGGTTCTGGGTGTGCCTCGGCGCGGCAGTGCTTGCAGGCGAGGTTGCATGAACGGGTTACTTCCCAGGCAATGAGGCGGCAGGCGGGGCTGCCGTCTTCAAGGGTGCGCAGGGGGGCGGAAATGCCGTCGGGGTGGCCGGATGCGGGATTGCCAGCAGCGCCCGCTGCATGGCCTCCTGGGTGTCCGCCGGGGTGGCCTCCCGGATGACCGCCCATATGCCCCCCTGGATGTCCGCCGGGGTGGCCCATGTGGTGGGGATTGTTGCTCATTATCGTGCCAGTCCTTCACGCAGGATGGTTTCTGTAAAGTAGGTGATGATCATGTCGGCCCCGGCGCGCTTGAGCCCCGTGAGCGATTCCAGCATCACGGCGCGTTCGTCAATCCAGCCATTGAGGCCAGCGGCGCGGATCATGGAATATTCGCCGCTTACCTGATAGGCGCACAGGGGTACGCTGGTATTGTCGCGCACCGTGCGGATGATGTCGCTATACGGCCCTGCGGGCTTGACGATAAGGGCGTCCGCGCCTTCCTCAAGGTCGGCAAAGGCTTCAAGCAGGGCCTCGCGGGCGTTGGCCGGGTCCATCTGGTACGATTTGCGGTCGCCGCATGCCGGGGCACTTTCTGCCGCTTCGCGGAAGGGGCCGTAGTAGGCCGAGGCGTATTTGACGGCGTAAGACATGATGGGCGTGGCCGTAAGCCCGCCCTCGTCCAGTGCCTCGCGTATGGTGGCCACGCGGCCATCCATCATGTCCGAGGGGGCCACCATGTCTGCGCCAGCGGCCGCATGGCTCACGGCAGTCTTGGCCAGCAGGGGCAGGGTGGCATCGTTGAGCACTTCGCCGTCGGGCATCAGAATGCCGCAGTGCCCGTGACTCATGTATTCGCACAGGCATACGTCTGTGATGACATAGAGCTTGGGCCAGCGGTGCTTGAGCAGGCGTACTGCCTGCTGCACAATGCCGTCTTCGGCATACGCGCCAGAGGCCTTCTCGTCCTTGGTTTCGGGAATGCCGAACAGGATAACGGATTTCAGGCCCGTATCCACAGCCCGCTCCACCTGTTTTTCCAGCTCGCCAAGGCTGAGCTGAAACTGGCCGGGCATGGAGCCGATTTCTTTACGAAAGCCCTTGTCGGCGGTTTCCACCACAAAGTAGGGCATGATGCAGTCTTCAACAAGCAGGGGCGCGGTTTCGCGCACCAGGGTGCGGAGTTCGGGGGTGGCGCGCAGGCGGCGGCCCCGGTGGAATGTGGTCATGGCTGTTGTCCTTTGTTCTGCGTGTGCAGGTCGGTGCTTGGCCAGCCTGTGCAGCAGGTGCTGCCGGTATTGCAAGTGTATGTGCAGCAGATGCGGGGCGCGTGGGCGCGGGCCCGCACTGCCAGATTGCCTGTTGTAAACTATGCCCTGCTTCGCGCTTAAAAAACAAGCGGCGCACCCGTGCGGAACGTAGCAGGCTACGACCGGGGCGCGCCGCCATGCTTGCACATTTAGCGGAAAAAGGGCTGCGTGTGCTCGCCGTTAAGCAAGCATTTCAAGCATAAACGGCTACTTGATGCCGATTTCCTCATCCGTCAGGTAGCAGGCCGGGTCCTGCGCCCATTCGTCGCCGTAGAAGGCTTCGGCACGGGCGCGGAAGTTGCCGCCGCAGATGTTCAGGAACTGGCACTTGGCGCAGCGTCCCTTGACGTGGGTTTTCTTGTCCTTGAGCTTGTGCAGCAGTTCGATCTGCGGGTCGTCCCAAATCTGCGAGAAGGGGCGTTCAAGCACGTTGCCAAAGGTGTGGTCGCGCCAGAACTGGTCTGCGTGAACCTTGCCGTCCCACGAAATACAGCCAATGCCACGGCCAGAGCTGTTGCCCTCGTTGTACTGCAAAAGCTCAAACACTTCTTCGGCCCTTTTGGGATCTTCGCGCTTCATGCGCATCCACACATAGGGGCCGTCGGCGTGGTTGTCCACGGTGAGAATTTCCTTGGGCTTGCCCGCTTCAAACAGGGCGCGGGTTTCGTCCATGATGAGGTCGAGCACCTGGCGGGTTTCGGCGTGGTCAAGGTCTTCCTTGATCAGTTCGGAACCACGGCCAGAGTACACCAGATGGTAAAAACAGGCGCGGGGTACTTCCAGATCATTGAGCAGGCGGAAGATGCCGGGAATTTCGGCCACGTTGCGCTTGTTGATGGTAAAGCGCAGGCCCACCTTCAGGCCTTCGGCCTGGCAGTTGGCAATGCCCTCAAGGGCTTTTTTGAAAGCGCCGGGCACGGCACGGAACTTGTCGTGTACGGCTTCCATGCCGTCCAGCGAAATACCAACGTAGGAAAGCCCCACTTCCTTGAGTTCGCGGGCCTTTTCCTTGGTGATGAGCGTGCCGTTGGTGGAAATGACCGCACGCATGCCCCTGGAGGTGGCGTGGCTGGCAAGCTCTACAAGATCCTTGCGCACCAGCGGTTCGCCGCCAGAGAACAGCATGACCGGCGCACCGTAGGCGGCCAGATCGTCGATCATGGCCTTGGCCTGCGTGGTGTTGATGTCGTCCGAGCCGTCCACTTCAATGGCGTGTGCGTAGCAGTGTACGCACTTGAGGTTGCAACGCTGGGTCATGTTCCAGACCACAACGGGCTTTTTATCTTTAGAGAACTGCAACAGGTGCGAGGGCAGTTTGCCCGATTCGCGTCCGTAACGCAGGGCGTCGGAAGGCTCGACCTGTCCGCAATACAGTTTGGAAATGCCTATCATGGCTTGATCCTTATTGTTCGATGCGTTGTTTCAGCACGGCAAAGGCCTCGTCAATTCCCTCGGCCTTTGTGCCGCCCGCCTGTGCCATGTCGGGTCTGCCGCCGCCGGAACCGCCGCAGGGGGCGGCCACATCCTTGATGAGGGCGGGGGCAGTGAATTTGCCGTGCAGGTCTTTGGAAACATACAGCAAAAGTCCAACTTTGCCGTCTTCTGCCGTGGCCAGACAGGCAACGGCATTGTCAGAAAGGCGCGAACGCACGTCGTCCATGATTTCGCGCAGGGCTTTTACAGGAACATTGTCCAGCTTGGCGGCCAGCAGGCGCACGCCGTTCACTTCCTGTGCGCGGGCGGCCAGGTCGGCCCCGGTCACAGGCGCGGCTGCGGCCTTTTCAGAGGCTTTGCGCAGCTTTTTAACATCATTTTGCAGGGCGCTTACGCGTTCGGCCAGCTGGCCGGGGCGCGCCTTGAGCTGGCTGGCAAGGGCCGCAAGCTCTGCACGCTGCTCCATGGCCTGGGCGTAGGCATTCCAGCCCGTTACGGCTTCGATGCGCCGCGTGCCTGCGGCCACGCCGCTTTCGGAAACAATCATGAAGGCTCCGGCCTCGCCGGTGCGTTCAAGGTGTGTGCCGCCGCACAGTTCAACCGATTCAGGTTCGCTCTTTTCCGCGCCGGAAACTGTGAGCACGCGCACAATATCGCCATATTTTTCGCCAAACAGGGCCATGGCGCCGGTTGCCATGGCTTCGGCCACGGGCATTTCCCTGGCGGCCACGGTAAGGTCGGCCATGATGGCGCGGTTTACATCGCGCTCCACAGCGGCCAGCTCTTCAGGCGTAAGGGCGGCAATGTGCGAAAAGTCAAAGCGCAGCCGGTGCGGATCAACCAGCGAACCGGCCTGCTTGACGTGCGAACCGAGCGCACGGCGCAGGGCCGCGTGCAGCAGGTGGGTGCAGGTGTGGTTGCGGGCCGTGGATTTGCGCTGGTCGGCATCTACCTTAAGGGTGACTTCGCCGCCCTTGTGCAGTTCGCCCTTGGTGACTTCAATTTCGTGTACCAGCAGGGTGGGCGCGGGCTTGTGGGTGGTGACCACCCTGGCCTCGCCCGAAAGGCTTGCAAGTGTGCCCATGTCGCCAGCCTGACCGCCGCCCTCGCCGTAAAAAGGCGTGGCTGCGGTGATGGCGTAGCCGGTATCGCCCTCGCCAAGGTCGTTCACCTGTTCACCCGCGCCGTTGAGCAGCAGGGTGATCTGGCTTTTTTCCGTAAGGCGCTCGTAGCCCACAAAGGTACTGGTTACGCCAGCATCCACCAGGGGTTTGAAAACATTTGCGCCGTCGGCCTGGCCCAGCAGGCCGCCCTTTTTCTGATGATCGCGGGCGCGCTTGCGCTGTTCGGCCATGTGCTTTTCAAAACCGGCGCCGTCGGCGGTAAAGCCGCGCTTTTCGGCCACGTCGGTGACGATATCGAGCGGAAAGCCGTAGGTATCATACAGCTTGAAGCAGAATTCGCCTGCGATCTGCGTTTTGCCAGCGGCCTTGAGGGCGGCCAGTTCTTCGTCCAGCAGCTCCAGACCTTTTTGCAGGGTAAGGGAGAAGCGCTGCTCTTCCTCATGCACCGCGCGGGCGATAAAGTCGGCGTGTTCGATCAATTCGGGGTAGGCATCGCCCATCACCTCGGTAACCTTGCGGGCCACCTTGTGCATGAAGGGCTCGTTGACGCCCATGAGCGTGGCAAAGCGCAGGGCGCGGCGGATCAGGCGGCGCAGCACATAGCCACGGCCCTCGTTGGAGGGCAGCACGCCACCAGCCACCAGAAAAGCGGCAGAACGGCTGTGGTCGGCAATAACGCGCAGGGCCGTGTCCACATCGTTGGTGTTGGGCGCGCTGAAGCTGTAACTTACGCCAGCCAGCGAGGCCGCGTACTGGATGATCTCCTGAAACAGGTCGCAGTCGAAGTTGGAGCGTTTGCCCTGGGCAACGGCGGCCATGCGTTCAAGGCCCATGCCCGTATCAATATTGGGATTGGCCAGCGCCACCCGCGTTCCGTCGGCAGACTGGTCAAACTGCGTGAACACGAGGTTCCAGATTTCAAGAAAACGGTCGCAGTCGCACTTGCCAATGCCGCATTCGAGGCCGCACGACATGTCTTCGCCCTGGTCCACGTAAATTTCGGAGCAGGGGCCGCAGGGGCCGGTGTCGCCCATGGTCCAGAAGTTGTCCTTTTCGCCCATGCGCACGATGCGGTCGGCGGGCAGCCCGGCAACCTCGGCCCAGATGGCGGCGGCTTCGTCGTCATCGCGAAACACTGTCACCCACAGTTTTTCCTTGGGCAGTTCAAGCTCAACGGTCACAAATTCCCAGGCCCAGGTAATGGCCTCGCGCTTGAAATAGTCGCCAAACGAAAAGTTGCCCAGCATTTCAAAAAACGTGTGGTGGCGCGCGGTGCGGCCCACGTTTTCAAGGTCGTTGTGCTTGCCCGAAACGCGCAGGCACTTCTGACATGTGGTGGCACGGCTGTATGCGCGTTTTTCTTCACCCAGAAACAGCTTTTTAAACTGCACCATGCCCGCGTTGGTAAACAGCAGGGTGGGGTCGTTGGGCGGAATGATGGGGCCGGATTCCACAATTTCGTGCTGGTAGCGGTGGAAAAATTCGAGGTAGCGGCGGCGTATTTCTTTGGCGGTGAGCATTTACTGGCTCCGTAATGGGGTCTGCGCGGGCAACGACCGCGCACCAACAGGGCGCGCGGTCGCAGATAATAATGGCCTTTATTCGTAAGTGGGCGCGGGGGCTTCCCCTTCGTCCAAATCTTCTACTGTGGGCGTGAATTCCTTGGGGTTTAGCCCCAGAAATTCCACAACCTTGGCTTCGATCTGGTTGCGCAGATCAAGATTTTCGTCCAGCAGCGCGCGTACTTTTTCGCGGCCCTGGCCGAGTTTTTCGCTGCCAAAGGCAAACCACGAGCCGCTCTGGTCGATGATTTTGGCTTCAATGCCAAGGTCGAGCAGTTCGCCAGAACGCGAGATGCCCTGACCATACAGAATATCAAAGATGGCGCTGCGGAAGGGCGGGGCAACCTTGTTTTTGACCACCTTGACCCTGGTGCGCGAACCAAACGATTCTTCCTTGTCCTTGAGGGTCTGGATGCGCCGGATGTCGAGGCGCACGGAAGAATAGAACTTGAGCGCATTGCCGCCGGTGGTGGTTTCGGGGCTGCCGTAGCCGGTCACGCCGATCTTCATGCGTATCTGGTTGATAAAGATCACGGACGTGCGCGACTTGTGGATGGTGCCGGTGAGGCGGCGCATGGCGTGCGACATCAGGCGGGCATGGCCGCCCACCTGTGATTCGCCCATGTCGCCCTCCAGTTCGGCCTGCGGAATAAGCGCGGCCACAGAGTCAACCACCACAAGATCAACCGCACCAGAGCGCACGAGCATGTCGGCAATATCCAGTGCCTGTTCGCCGTAGTCGGGCTGCGAAATGAGCAGCTCGTCCGTGTTTACGCCAAGGCGTTTGGCATACGACACGTCAAGGGCGTGTTCTGCGTCCACAAAGGCGCATGTGCCGCCCATTTTTTGGCATTCGGCGATAATGTGCAGGGTGAGCGTGGTTTTACCCGAAGATTCCGGGCCAAAAATTTCGCTGATGCGCCCACGCGGTATGCCGCCCACGCCCAGGGCCAGATCAAGGCCTATGGAACCTGTGGGAATAACAGGAATATTGACATGGGCGTCGTCGGAAAGCTTCATCACTGCGCCCTTGCCGTACTTGCGCTCAATGGTGGCAAGTGCGGTTCCCAAGGCCTCAGCGCGCGCGTTTTCCTGACTCATGGCTGGTTTTTTGGCCATAGCTCATTGCTCCGGGTAAGAATATCTTCAAGCTCATAAGTATAACAGAGCAAGCCCGGCAAGGCAAATGGTGCGTGTTTGAATGGCCTGCGGGCGCTCATGGCAATAATTGATTATAATTCTCAATAAAAGCAAAATCAAGGCCGAAAAGGGCGGGAAAAGGCCGCCAGCGCTACTTGCGCAGCGGCGCTTGCTGTCGTACAAGCGCGGGCATGAGCGATTCTCCACAAATCATTGTTTTGTTTTCTGGTGGGCTGGACAGCCTTTTGACTGCAAAACTTCTTGAAAGTCAGGGCCTTTCCGTCCGTTGCCTGCATTTTTATACGCCTTTTTTCGGGGGCGAGGCCCTGGCGGCCCGCTGGCGTAAAACGTATGGGCTCGATATCGCGTGTCAGAATGTGGGCCCGCAGTTTGCGGAAATGCTGCGCCAAAGGCCAGAGCACGGCTTTGGCAAGGTGCTGAACCCCTGCGTTGACTGCAAGATTCTGCTGCTTCGCGAGGCCCGCAAGTATATGGAAAGCGTGGGCGCGCAGGCGCTTGCCACCGGCGAGGTGCTGGGGCAGCGCCCCATGTCGCAGCGGCGCGACACGCTGAATGTGATTTTGCGCGACGCGGGCGTGAGCGATGTTTTGCTGCGCCCCCTGTGCGCCCTGCATCTGCCGCCAACCCCGGTGGAAGAAAGCGGGCTTGTGGACCGCTCGCGCCTGTTGGGCATCTGGGGCCGTGGCCGAACCGAGCAGCTGGCCCTCGCCAAAAAATTTGGCATTACGGAAATTCCCACACCTGGGGGCGGCTGCCGCCTTACCGAGCGCGAAAACGCCCGCCGTTACTGGCTGGTGCTCACGCGCCTGCCAGAACCCACCACAAGCGATTTTACCCTTGCCAACCTTGGCCGCCAGTTTTGGCACAGCCAGAATGATGCCCACTACTGGCTGTGCGTTGGCCGCAACAGCGCCGACAACGATCTGCTGGCCGCTGCCGCCGGGCCAGACGACCTTGTGCTGCGCATGCGCGATATGCCCGGCCCGCTGGCTCTTGCCCGCAATGGGGCATTATGGCCGCAAGAGGTGCTGCGCACCGCCTGCCAGATGACGGCCTCTTACGCGCCCAAGGCTGTGGCCACCGGCGGGGATGTTTTTGTGCGCGCCCGCAGGGGTGAGGAATTCAATGACGTGTGCGTTCCCACACAGCGCTGCGAAGACCTGTGGAACGAACCTGCCTGGGATGAGATCAAGGGTTTTATCCGCGCAGAGGCCAGAGAACGGCAGGCCGTGCAGGATGCGGCCAAGGACGCGGCCAGGGCTGCGGCGCGCGAGGCCCGCTATGAGGCAGAGCGGCTTGAGGCCGGGCTGCCCGGCGGCGAGGAAAGTTCGCAAGCCTGATTGTAACGCAAATGTCATTTCTTGCAGCATGTTGCCTGCCAAGCCCCGGTTCTGGATAGCTCCCAGCCGGGGCTTGCTGTTTGCGCTGCGCCTGCACGGTTGCACGCTTTACAGATTCTTGAGTGCGCAGCTTTACAAAGATTGCGCATGTAGCTATATGAGTCCATTGCATCAAAAGAGCATTTTCACTGCGAGGTGCTCTGAGCGGGCCATGCCGCAGCATGGCTGGCCGAAGCGGGATAAGCGGCACAAATCGCTTGTGCCAGCTCCCGTGCCCGGCTTACTCAGTAGACCGTTCATGCGCCCCCCAGCGGCGTCCGCCGGAGGATTTAAATGGATCACAAGGATTTGGAATACTTTCGCAAGCTTCTTTCTGGCATGCTTGAAGAAGCGAAGCAGAAGGGCGACAGCACCCTTGAAGAACTGACGGATAGCAACGAAGTGTTCGCCGACCCGGCAGACCGCGCCACTGCAGAATCAGACAGGGCGTTTACCCTGCGCATCCGTGACCGCGAGCGCCGCCTGATCCGCAAGATCCAGGCTGCCCTCACCCGCATTGACGATGGTACTTACGGGATCTGCGAAGACTGCGGCGACGACATCAGCGTCCCCCGCCTCAAGGCCCGGCCTGTGACGCGTTTGTGCATCAACTGCAAGGCCAAACAGGAAGAAGACGAACATCTTCGCGGCGATTAACGTCAGTTTGCCATAGCGGCACTGCTCTCTTTGCTTTTTTGGCCAGGCGGGTTACTGCGCCCACGCAAACCCGCTTGAGCCTGTCTGTGTGCGCGTATGCGCGCAAGGCAGAGGCTTGCCGTACAGAATCTAGCTGGCTTGCCGGGCTGTGCGCCCCACAGCACAACTGCGGCCTTGCGCCAGAGATGTGCCCAGCGTTTTGCGCCAGCCAGCCGCAGCGGTTGCCTTGCCGTGCGCGGCCTCTGCTGGCTTTGCCGGTTGCGCCCGCCGATGTCCAGCGGTGCGCACAGCAACATGGCCCAGCGTGCTGCCCTGCTTGCAGCCTGCCAACGCGTTGGGGCGTGCCCAGTTTTCTCAGCTGGTTTTTGCCAGTCCTGTAGCCGGGCCAGCGGCCCCTGTAGTGTCCCTGCCGTCACCCCATGCCCCACCTCATCCCGCAAGCCGGGTTTTTTCTATGGATGCCCACCTTTTTCGTCGTTGCTGCGAAGATCTGATCCCCCTGCTTGTGGGAGCGCGGATCGAGAAAATTCAGGTACCCGCTGACGGCCTTTTGGCCCTCATGATCTACAGCGGTGGGCGCAAGCGGCAGCTTTGCCTGCGCTTTGGGCGCAAGGATCCGTTTTGCTTTGTGACAGCCCAGCGCATCAGTGTGGGGCGCGCGCCCTCGGCCCCCATCATGCGGCTGCGCAAGTATGCTGCGGGGCGGCGCATTGCCGCCTGCGTGCCGCAGTGGAGCGAACGGCGTTTGTGGCTATTGCTGGGCGGCAATACTGATATCTCAAGCCGCGCGGCTGGCGATGGCGAATCAGCTGACGGTTCTGCCGCACAGGCCGTGGCCGGGCCCTGCCTCACATGGCTGCTGCTCGATCTGCGCGAAGGCGCAAGCCTGAAATTTCTTGCCGATGCCGACACACCTGAAGAAGACCAGCCCCCGTGGCCAGCGCCGGAAGAACTGGCGGCGGCCCTGCAAGACTGGCGGCAGTGGGCGGTGCTCACGCCTGCCCTGCGCCGTACCCTGGCCTGTCTGGACGAGCCGGAGCAGTGGGCCCTGCTGGAAGATCTGCGCCTTGGCGGCGGCGACCTTTTTTGTTACGGCGCGGAAAATCCGGCCACGGCCCCCGCAGAGGCCCAATCCCAGCCCGACGGCGCAGTTGACACCCCCGCCATGCCCCGGCCCGTACTTGGTATCAGCGCCTGGCCCCTGCCGTCTGCCCTGCAACAGGCTTTGCTGGGCAAGGATACCCAGAACGTTTGCATCAAGGAATTTTATGGGGCAAATGCCCTGGCGCTTTCAGAGTTGGCAGGGCAGGACATTGTGCTCTCGCGCCTTGCGCTGGATCAGGCCAGGGAGGCCGCGCAACCGCTTGACCGCCGCGTGCGCAAGCTTACAAAATTGCTCGACAAACTGCGTGAGGAAGAATCTCGCCTTGGCGGCATGATGGCCTGTCAGGCGGATGCGCTGGCGCTTCAGGCAGAGTTGTGGCGCTGGCCAGCAGATTTTCGTGCCGCCTCGGTGAGTGTGGCCGAAGGCCCGCACGGCCCGGCCCGCGAAATCAAACTGGATTTGCGCCGCTCTGTGCGTGAGGAAATGGCCCGCATGTTCCATACGGCACGGCGGGGGCAGCGCGGCATGGAGCATCTGGCAGACCGCCGCCTGGCACTGGAGGCAGAGCTGGCCTCACTGCGTCAGGCCCGGCACGACAGCCTGCTTGGCGTAACCGCTGGCAATGTGCCAAAGGATGCTGGCGAAAGCCGCGCTGCTGGCTCCGGCCTTGCGGCCACCCTGCCCAAGAATGTGCAGATGTTCATCAGTTCGGACGGATTTGTGCTCTTGCGCGGGCGTGATTCAAAGGGAAATCTGGCTGCGCGCAAGCTGGCGGCTCCCCACGATATCTGGCTGCATGCAGAGAACGGCCCAGGCTCGCACGTAATCATACGCCGCGCGCACGGCGGGCAGGATGTGCCCACCCGTACCCTGGACGAGGCCGGTGCGCTTGCCGCCAGCAAAAGCTGGCAAAGGGATGCTGCGCGGGCGCGCATACAGTATGCCGAGGTGCGCCACGTCAAGCCCATGCGTAACGCGCCAGCGGGCACGGTGCGCATAGACAAGTCGCTGCCCTCACGCGAGGTCGCGGTGGATACTACTCTTGAAGAAAGGCTGATGCCCGGCTAGCCATGGCCTGCCGGTTCAACATAGGGAGAGCGTTTGCATGGATTTTACGGTTGAAGGCAAGAGTTTTCGCGCTGTTAGCATTGGTGCGGTGGTGCTTGGCACAGCGCCGCAGGCCACCAGACAGGCCGTTGTTGTTTCTCTAAATGACGCCGCAGGCACGGCCCTGCGCCTGCCCCGTGGAGAAAAAGGCTGGCAGAGCGCGGCCCTGCGTCTGGAAAACGGCGTAGAAGTGCTGCTGCCCCTGCCGCAAGATGTTACGGTGGACACCGGCGAATCGCTGGTGCTGGGCTGCCTTGGCCCCGTGGCTGCGGCGCAGGAAGGCCCGCTGGGCGATAAGGCTCCCCTGGAAGTCTATGCCGTGCGCAGTGCAAACGCAGCCTCTGCCGGGGGCGAATCTGCCGCGCCGGGCTACTTTTTTGTTGATGCCGCCACGCTGATGAAGCGCTGTGGTCTGGCCCGCGCCACCCAATATGCGGTGGAAAAATACCCTCTCAAAAAAGTCTGCAAGGTCAGCGCCATTATCTTTATTGTGGGGTTGGTGTGCTTCAGCTTTCTCATGCATCTTTTTACGGAGAGTATGGACGAACTGGTGAGCCGTCTGCCCGAAGCCCTGCTGATGAGCGCAAAGTTCGGTGGTGTTTCTGCCCTTGTGGTGGCTGTTGGCGGTGGGCTTTTTGTCAAAAGCTCCAATGACTATAACAGCAAGAAGCAGTATGAAAACTACGCAAGGCAGTTTGAGCAGGCCATGGTCGAGGTGCTGGTTTCCCCTGCTGCCTGAGTTTTCTGGTTTTTGGTGGCGTGTGCAGCCATTGTTGAGGGTCGTCTTTGGGCGGCCTTTTTTATGAAATGCTGATAATTCCCCAAAAGCACAAATGCATAATTTTATTTTGCCCACAGCCGTAATATAATTGTATCAAACGTGTGTCATGTTGCGGCATTCCAGATACTTTTATTCAAACTTACAGGTAGTTATCGCCAATGACTCGGCATGCAAACTGAAACAATACTGTAATCTGCCAGTCCCTTTGCCCTGTGATGATTTGCCAGATAGTGCAGAGTTCGGCTGATCTGCCTTGGATGGCAGGTGCAGGGTGCAAAACTGATTGCGGGAGAACGCAAAATGCAAAAATGTAAGTTGTGGGTGTGCAGTATTCTGTTTGCTGCGGTAATGGCGGTTGCCTCTGTTTCTGGGGCATCAGACCTTGTTATGCTGCAAAGAGAGGGTTGGGATCCTACTGTCCGGCAGAGCATTAACGAAATGTTTGTTCTCTATGGCAAGGGCAGCCCCAATTATAACCCTTCCATACGGCCTTACGCTGTATTTGATTTTGACAATACTGTTTCAATTCTGGATGTGGAAGAACAGCTTGCCATCTATCAGCTCGAACACATGCGATTTGCCATAAAGCCAGAGCAGATGTACGCGGTGCTGACAACAGGCGTGGCGGATATCAATATGGATTTGGGCAAGGAATTTAACAACCTGACAGTGGCCAAGGTGGCGGCAGATGCCGCAGCAGCCTATAAGCGACTGTACTCGCAGGGTTATGTTTCGTCGGCGGGCGTTTACGGCGAAAAAATGCAAAAAATGCAGGCGGGCGACGACTGGAAGGAATTTGCCACCAAGGTGCGCTGGCTCTACGATGCCATTGGCGACACCATGGATGTCTCTGTCTCGTACCCATGGATCACCTACTGGTTTACGGGTATGACCCCGCAGCAGGTTTACGGCATGGCGCACGAGGCCTTTGTGCAGTACCGCAAGGCCAGCGCCGACCCCGCCTTTTGGCAAAAGCGCAAGTGGCAGAGCCCCGCTGGTTACAAGGGCAGCAAGGCCGGGCAAGTCTCGGTTTCGTACAAGCAGGGCATCACCGTATCTGCCGAGATTCAGGAACTGTTCCACGCGCTTGAGGCCAATGGTTTTGACGCCTGGGTGTGTTCGGCCTCGTTTATTGATGTTATTTCTGCTGCTGTAAGCCCCGAAGTTTTTGGCATTGAGGGTGTGGACGGCGTGCTGGCCATGACTAACAAGGAACAGAGCGGCAAGTACCTCAACGATTATGATTATGCTTTTCATGCCCAGACGCAGGGCAAGGGCAAAACGCTGAGCATTTCAAAGCTGATTGCGCCTTTGTACCGTGGTCGCGGCCCGGTTTTTGTGGCCTTTGACTCACAGGGCGACTTCAATTTTGTGAGTGAATATGCTGATACAGCCGTGGCCCTTGGGCTCAACCGCGCACGCAAGGACGATGCGGGTATTCTGGCCGCCGTTGCCCTGTATCAGAACAAGAAAAAAATCACCGTGGCCAAGGCGGTGCAGCAGGGCAATACCCGTTATCTGTTGCAGGGGCGCAATGAAAACGGCGGGTATTTGTGGCCTCGCCCCGAAGTGCAGCAACTTGGCAAAGACAAGCCCGAACTGCTCAGCAGCAAGGCCGAAGGCTGGCTGAAAATGCTTGAAAGCGGCACGCCCGTGCCCGTGCTGATCAACGACGCACCCAAGCTCACTGGCAAGCTCAAAACCTACGACGGGTACAAATCCATACGTTAGTGTAACGCCGCAGCCCCCCATACTGTTCATTTCTGTTTCAGGCTGTTGCAAAAAGTCTGCTGGTTAAAAGTGGGCATGTGCGCCCCTTTTTTTCCTCAAGCTTAAGCCATAACAAAAGGCCGCCCCGAAAGAAGGCGGCCTTTTCTATTGAGGCAAACCCTGTGGAGTGGGCTTACTTTTTCAGCACTTCCACCGTGGCAAGAGCGATTTGCAGCTCTTCGTTGGTGGGGATGATGATAACGGGAATTTTGCTGTCGGGCGTGGTGATAATGCGCGCACCGGGCTTGCGGGTTCCGTTTTCTTCCTTGTTGAGCTTGATGCCAAAGGCTTCGAGGCCTTCGCAGACCATGGCGCGCACGATGTCGTCGTTTTCGCCAATGCCGGCGGTGAATACCAGGGCATCCACGTTGCCTTCAAGCAGGAAGAAGTAGGAGCCAAGGGTCTTTTTGATGCTGCGCACAAGCAGCTTGAGGGCCAGCTCTGCGCGGTCATTGCCCTTTTCCACCTGGGCATGCACATCGCGCATGTCGGTGTAGCCGCACAGGCCCAGCAGGCCCGACTTCTTGTTCATCAGGGTGTCGGCCTCGGCGGGGGTAAGGCCCTTCTTTTCCATGATAAAGGGCACAATGGCCGGGTCAATGGTACCGCAGCGGGTTCCCATCACAAGGCCTTCCAGAGGGGTAAGGCCCATGCTGGTGTCAAAGCACTTGCCGTTTTTGACGCAGCTCATGGAAGAGCCGTTGCCAAGGTGCATGGTGATGGAGCGCAGCTCGGAAAGGGGCTTGCCAAGGAACTGGGCAGTGGCGTTGGCAATGTACTTGTGCGAAGTGCCGTGGAAGCCGTAGCGGCGGATGCGCAGTTCTTCGTACATTTCGTAGGGCAGGGCGTACATGAAGGCTTCCTTGGGCATGCCCATGCCGAATTCGGTGTCGAACACGGCCACGTTGGGAACGCCGGGGAAGAGCTTTTCAGCCACTTCAATGCCCATGAGGTTGGCAGGGTTGTGCAAGGGGCCAAGCACGGCGCATTCTTCCACAATCTGCTTCACACGCTCGTTGACCAGCACCGGGTCGCTCACGGCTTCGCCGCCGTGCAGCACGCGGTGGCCGATGGCGTAGATTTCGCTCTTGTCCTTGATCACGCCCTTTTCGGCGTCGGTCAAAAGGGCGATAACCAGTTCCATGGCTTCCACATGGGTGGGGAAGAAAGCCTCGCGAACCAGCTTTTCTTCTTTGTCCGTATCAGGAGCGATTTTGTGGGTAAGGCGTCCGCCTTCCTGGCCAATGCGTTCGGCAAGGCCAGTAGCGAGCACGGCGCGCGTGTCCATTTCGAGCAGCTGGTACTTGCAGGACGAAGAACCCGCGTTGATCACCAGAATTTTCATAACTATCCCTTTCTTCAACTTGTTTGTGTCTGATCGCGGGCTGGCGGTAGGTGGCGCATGCCTTGCGTCAGCGGTGTAATTATAGGCACAGGCCCTCAAAACGGCCTGGCATGGCGGCTTGCCGCAGGGGCAAACCGCCATGGGCCGAACGGTGGGCTGGTGGTATTGATTGGCTACTGCTGCTTGGCTGCGGCTTTTTCGGCTGCGGCCTGCACGGCAGTAATGGCAACGGTGTTGACGATATCGGGCACGGTGCAGCCGCGCGAGAGATCGTTGACAGGCTTGTTAAGGCCCTGAAGCACCGGGCCGATGGCCACGGCACCCGCAGCGCGCTGCACAGCCTTGTAGGTGTTGTTGCCCGTGTTGAGATCGGGGAAGATGAACACGGTGGCCTTACCGGCAACCTTGCTGTCGGGCATCTTGGTTTTGGCAACCGAGGGGTCAATGGCGGCGTCGTACTGCAAGGGGCCTTCCAGCGCGAGTTCGGGGGCCATTTCCTGTGCTATCTTGGTGGCTTCCACAACCACATCCACGTCTGCACCCTTGCCGGAAGTACCGGTAGAGTACGAGAGCATGGCCACGCGAGGTTCAATGCCAAAAACCTTGGCCGTGTGGGCCGAAGCGATGGCGATTTCTGCCAGCTGCTGGGCCGTGGGGTTGGGGTTGACCGCGCAGTCGCCAAAGGCCAGCACGCGGTCCTTGAGGCACATGAGGAAGACCGAAGAAACCACAGAGAAACCGGGCTTGGTCTTAACAAACTCAAAAGCCGGGCGAATGGTATGGGCCGTGGTATTGACCGAGCCGGAAACCATGCCGTCAGCGTCGTCCTTCTTGACCATCATGGTGGCAAAGTAGGTGGAGTCGCTCATGGTGTCGCGCGCCTGTTCAAGGGTGATGCCCTTCTTTTTGCGCAGTTCGTAATATGTATTGGCGTAGTCATCGAACAGAGCGGATTTGACCGGGTCGATAAGCGTGGCCTTTTCAATGTCCAGACCAAAGGCGCTGGCCTTGGCGCGGATTTCTTCCACGTCGCCCAGCAGAATGATTTCGGCCACATCGCGGCGCAGCAGAATATCGGTGGCGCGCAGAATGCGTTCTTCCGTGCCTTCGGCCAGCACTATGCGCATCTTGTTGGTCTTGGCGCGCTGGATCAGCTCGAATTCAAACATCATGGGCGTGATGCGGCTGCTGCGTTCACTGCCTATGCGGTTTTCGATTTCCTTGCCGTTAACGTACTGTTCAAACAGGCCCAGCACGCTGTTGATCTTGCGCAGGTCACCCGGTTCGATGGGGGCAATAATGCTCTGCAAGGCCATGAAGGATTTGTAGGTGTGGTGCTGGGTCATGAGAATGGGCAGGGGGGAGCCTGTCCAGCCCTCAATAAATTTGCACACCTGGTCAGAGGGGCGAATGCCGCCTGTGAGCAGCACGCCCGCGATATCGGGGGTGGAAGAAGACAGGCGCGAGGCAATGGCTGCCAGCAGCACGTCGGCGCGGTCGCCAGGGGTGACGATAAGCTGGTCTTTGGCAATGTAGCCAAGAATATTGTCCACATGCATGGCGCCGATCAGATAGTCACCCACCAGAGCGTCGAGGCGTTGTTCGCCAAACAGCACTTCCGCGTCCAGACCCTTTTTGACGTCAGCCATGGTGGGCTGGCCAATGGTGGGGTCGTTGGGAACAGAGAAAATAAGGGCGCGGTTGTCCTGCGTGCTGAAGTGGCCGCGCAGTTCGTCCAGCTCGGTCTGTGTGAGGTTGCGGCGGTTCACGATGGTGGCAACCACGTCCAGAGCGTAGGGCTCAAGGCTGTCCATGGTGATCTGGAGCGAATCGCGAATATCCTCGGCGCTCACATTGTAGCCGCTGGTAACCAAGAGAATCGGGCAGCCCAGGTTGGCGGCGATTTCGGCATTGAGCTCGAATTCAAAAACCGGGTCCTTGGCAAGAAAATCGGTTCCGACGCACAGAACGAAATCATAGGTTTCCAGCAGCTTTTTGTACTTCTGGATGATGTTTTCGATAAGCAGGTTGCGTGAACCCTGATTGATGATCTGACGGGCCTCGTGCTGGGTGTAGGCAAAGGTGTCAGCGTAATCAATGTTGAGCTTGAAGTACTCAAGCATCAGATGGATGTCGGGGTCGCGGTCGTCCCACAGAGGTTCGTTGATGATGGGACGGAAAAAGGCCACCTTGCGCATGCTGCGGGTGAGCAGCTGCATGGCCCCAAGGGCAATGGCGCTCTTGCCCGTCATGGGCCCGGTGGCGGTGATGTATAGACCGTTGTGCATAGTGCCTCCCCTGCTGTGCCGGCAGGCTGGCGGATTAACCCGAAAAAAAGGGCGCGAGGGCATTCCTCGCGCCCAGGCCTTTATCCTTTGATCCCAAGCGTGCGACGCAACCCGCGCCCGCAGCATGGGGCTGCCCCCCGGAGGAGTAGCGTATGCTGTCGGGCGCGGTGCGTCATAACGTCAGGCCCCTACTATTCAGCCGTGCTGGCGTCGGGGTAGGGCAGATCAGCCAACTGCTTGAGCATGGCGTAGCGTTCGGCGTAGGCATCGGCCAGTTCCGCACGCAGCTTCTTGGAGACTTCGGGAGCCATCTTTTCCAGCGAGGCAAAACGGGTTTCGCCGCCCAGGAACTCCTGAATGTCAGCAGTGGGAGCCTTGCTGTCGAGCTGGAAGGGATTTTTCTTTTCCTTCGCCAGTTCGGGGTTGTAGCGGTACAGGGGCCAGTAACCGGAAAGCACGGCCATTTTGGCTTCTTCCTGGCTCTTGCCCATGCCCTTGCGCAGACCCTGGTTGATGCAGGGAGCGTAAGCGATGATGAGCGAGGGTCCCTTGTAGGCTTCGGCTTCGCGGAAGGCCTTGAGCACCTGCTGCTTGTCCGCGCCCATGGACACGGAGGCAACGTACACATAGCCGTAGGTCATGGCCATGCGGCCAAGGTCTTTTTTGCCGGTGCGCTTGCCAGCAGCGGCAAACTGGGCCACGGCGCCAAGCGGGGTAGCCTTGGAGGACTGGCCGCCGGTGTTGGAGTACACTTCGGTATCCATCAGCAGCACGTTGATGTCGTCGCCGCTGGCGAGAACGTGGTCGAGCCCGCCGTAACCGATGTCGTAGCCCCAGCCGTCGCCGCCGAAGATCCACACGCTCTTCTTGGTGAAGAGGTCGTCCATGTGCCACAGTTCATGGGCCAGGGGGCTGTCAAAGCCTTCCAGGTTGGCCATGATCAGTTCGCCAAACTTGCGGGAGCCTTCGGCGTCGTCCTTGTTGTCCAGCCAACCCTGAAGGGCTTCCTTCAGTTCGGGCGAAGCGGCTTCGTCCTTGAGGGCTTCCTGAATCTTCATGGCCAGCAGGCCACGGCGCTGTTCGTAGGCAATGCCCATGCCGCAGCCGTATTCGGCGGCGTCTTCAAACAGCGAGTTGCCCCAGGCAGGGCCAAAGCCGTCCTTGTTGGTGCAGTAAGGCGTGGTGGGCGAAGAAGCGCCCCAGATGGACGAGCAGCCCGTGGCGTTGGCCACGATCATGCGTTCGCCGAACATCTGGGTGAGCACCTTGACGTAAGGCGTTTCACCGCAGCCAGCGCAGGCGCCGGAGAACTCGTGCAGGGGCTGCTGCAACTGCGAACCCTTGACGGTGTCACGCGCCATGAGTTCGTCCTTCAGGGCAATGTTGGCATCGGCGTAGGCCAGGTTTTCCTTCTGGGTGGCCAGCTGGGTGTCCAGGGGCTTCATGACCAGAGCCTTGACCTTGGCGGGGCACACTTCGGCGCACGAGCCGCAGCCCAGGCAGTCTTCGGCGTACACCTGAATGCGGAACTTCAGACCCTTGAGTTCCTTGCCGATGGCGTCCTTGGTGGCAAAGGAAGCGGGAGCGCCAGCCAGTTCTGCTTCGGTGGCGAGCACGGGGCGGATGGCGGCGTGGGGGCACACAAAGGAGCACTGGCAGCACTGGATGCAGTTTTCAACCTGCCATTCGGGCACGTCGATGGCGCAGCCGCGCTTTTCGCATGCGGAGGTGCCAAGGGGCATGAAGCCAGCCGGATCCATGGCGGACACGGGCAGCTTGTCGCCCTGCTGGGCCAGAATGGGACGCACAACGGCGCTGATGTATTCGTCGTCGTCGCAGTGGCAGGCTTCGGCGCCTTCGGTGGCAGTGGCCCAGGAAGCGGGGTATTTCACTTCTTCCAGAGCGTCCATGCCCTTGTCCACGGCGGCGATGTTCATGTTGACGATCTTGTCGCCCTTGCTGCCGTAGGTTTTCTTGATGGATTCCTTGAGCAGGCCCACGGCCTTTTCAAAGTCGAGCACGTTGGCAAGCTTGAAGAAGGCGGTTTGCATGATCATGTTGATGCGGCCGCCGAGGCCCACTTCCTGGGCAACCTTGACGGCGTCCACGTTGTAGAACTTCAGCTTTTTGCGGGCGATGACGCGCTTCATGGAGGCGGGCAGGTGCTTTTCCATGTCGGCGAGCGACCAGTTGGAGTTCAGCACAAAGGTGCCGCCTTCCTTGACGCCTTCAAGAATGTCGTACTGGGTCACGTAGGCGGCCTTGTGACAGGCGATGTAGTCGGCCTTGGTGATCAGGTAGGAAGAGGTGATCTGTTCCTTGCCGAAGCGCAGATGCGACACGGTGAAGCCGCCAGACTTCTTGGAGTCATAGGCAAAGTAGGCCTGGGCGTAGAGATCGGTGTTGTCACCAATGATCTTGATGGCCTGCTTGTTGGCGCCCACGGTTCCGTCGGCGCCGAGGCCGAAGAACTTGCACTGCACGGTGCCAGCAGGCACGGTGTCAATTTCTTCTTCCACGTCAAGCGAGGTGTAGGTGACGTCGTCGTTGATGCCCACGGTGAAGTGGTTCTTGGGCTGAAGGGCCAACATGTTGTCGTACACGGCCTTGGCCATGCCGGGGGTGAAGTCCTTGGAGCCCAGGCCGTAGCGGCCGCCCACCAGGGTGGGAGCTTCGCCCTTTTCGAGGAAGGCAGTGCAGACGTCCTGATACAGGGGGTCGCCCAGAGCGCCGCTTTCTTTCGTGCGGTCAAGCACGGTGATGCAGGTCACGCTGGAAGGCAGGGCGCGCAGCAGATGCTCGGTGGAGAAGGGACGGAACAGATGCACCTTCACAAGACCCACGCGCTGGCCCTGAGCGTTGAGGTACTTCACTGTTTCTTCGATGACTTCACAGGAAGAACCCATGGAAACGACAACGCGGTCGGCTTCGGGGTGACCAATGTAATCGAACAGGCGGTACTTGCGGCCGGTGATGGATTCGACCTTCTTCATGTTCTCAAGCACGATGCCGGGCACGGCGTCGTAATAGAGGTTCGAAGCTTCGCGGTTCTGGAAGTACACGTCGGGGTTCTGGGCGGTACCGCGAATGTGCGGATGTTCAGGATTCATGGCGGTGGCGCGGAATTCGGCCACCTTTTCCCAGTTCACCAGAGGACGGATGTCTTCGTAATCAATGGTTTCGATCTTCTGCACTTCGTGCGAGGTGCGGAAGCCGTCGAAGAAGTGGCAGAAGGGCAGGCTGGCGTCGATGGCCGAAAGGTGGGCCACCAGGGCCAGGTCCATGCATTCCTGCACAGAGGAGGAAGCCAGGAAGCAGAAGCCGGTCTGGCGGGCGGCCATCACGTCCTGATGGTCACCAAAGATGGACAGGGCGTGAGAGGCCAGGGCGCGGGCCGAAACATGAAAAACGCCGGGCAGAAGTTCGCCGGCGATTTTGTACATGTTGGGGATCATGAGCAGCAGGCCCTGCGAAGCCGTGTAGGTGGAGGTAAGCGCACCGGCGGCAAGCATGCCGTGTACGGCGCCAGCGGCACCGGCTTCGGACTGCATTTCACGCACGTTGACGATCTGGCCGAGCAGGTTTTTGGCACCCTTGGCGGCCATCTGGTCCATAACTTCGCCCATGACGGACGAAGGGGTGATGGGGTAAATGGCTGCCGTTTCCGACAGGGCGTAGGCAATGTGCGCGGTGGCGTTGTTGCCGTCCATAGTTTTCATATGAGCCATCTGTTCCTCCTTGGCGCCCACAGGCGCGCAATGTTTTTACAAAATCGGCTAGGGCTGGAAGGCCCCTGAGATAGGCCCCTGCACAGACAGGGACGGGCGACGGCAAATGCCGTGAAGTGAACACAAAGTGGAGGCAGGGATAGGAAACGTGGTAGGGAAACACTATCCAATCCGGCTTGGGCCGTCCACCAAAAAAGCTTGGTATCACTTGTTTTGAAGCCCGATGGCACATTCCTGGTTGCCCTGACGGAACGCGCGTTTTTCGCTTAACATAAAATTGTTTGTTTGAACAGTTTAATCGGGCCCGCAACAAAAAAAATTGTGACAATCGCAACGCACGGAAAACAGTGACAAATTGCACCGGCATGACCGGCGCGCGGCGTGGGCATGCAGCAAAAGATGTTCAAATACAGATTGTTAGAAATAGCAGTGTGAGTTGAAAAAAATGTCACAAATTTGTGATGCCGGGCATTTATTTTGCCGCAGGCTGTGTGGCGATTGTGCCAATGCCAGCGGCGCGCCTTTGATGGCGCATACTTATGGTACACACGATCAAAAACGCGCCGCTTGTATGTTTGCGCACAAACCTTGCCGCAATCGTTGCTAGCGGCAGGGCCTGGGTGGTCTAGACAGAAAGCCCCATCTTGATGGCAGCCTGCATGCCGCCGGTGGAATTGACCACATCGGTTATACCGTTGCGGGCCAGAACCAGCAGGCTGTCATAGGCCCGCAGGCCCGTATTGCAGATGATGGCAACGGGGCGGTCTTTGGGAACCTCGCCCACTCTGGCGGCGATTTCTTCCAGCGGAATGGCGTGCCAGTCGGGGTGTTTTTCCTGCACGGCCTTGCCTGCCGCCGCAGGGCGCGAATCAATAAAGAACACGTGGTTCTCGTTGCGCTTCTGCCACAGGTCCATGAACTGGTCGGCGGTTACAGGGGTAAAGCGACCGGCCAGAGCATTGTCGGCCACGTTGGCAACCACGTTGACCACGTCCATGGCCGAGGCAAAGGGCGGCGCGTAGGCTATTTCGAGATTCGAGATATCCTCGACCGTGGGCTTGGAATATTGCAGGGCAGCGGCCACCGCATCAATGCGGGCCTTGAGCGAATCGGGGTCGGCGCACGCGCCTTGCAGGCCCAGCACGCGGCTGGTGGCTTTGTCCACCACCAGTTCAAGGCTCATCATGGATTTTTCGGGGAAGAAATGGGCGTGGTCGAGCTGCTCCACACTGACGCTCATGGCGTCAAAGCCTTCCTTGCGGGCGCGGTCAACGGTAAGGCCCACGCCGCAGAAGGAAAGACCAAAGAGCTTGACGGCCCAGGAGCCTACAAAGCCGGGGAAGCTGGCGTTGCCGCCAGCCAGGTTGGTGCCGATGATGCGGCCCTGACGGTTGGCCATGCTGCCCAGGGGCAGATAGCCCATTTTGCCGGTGATAATGTTCTTGATAGCTACGCAGTCGCCGCCAGCGTAGATGGAGGGGTCGGTTGTGCGCATGTGTTCATCCACAACCACTGCGCCAAAGGGGGCCACTTCCAGCCCGGCATCCTTGGCAAGCTGGCCGTTGGGGATAAAGCCTGCGGCAAAAATAACCAGCTGGGCGGAAATTTCGCGCTTGTCGGTCACCACCTTGGTGACCGTGCCGTTTTCGCCTTCAAGGCGCAGCACTTTTTCAGAGGTGAAAACGTCCACCTTGTGGGTCTGGCAGTCGTTGGCAGCCATGCGCGAAAGGGGCTGGGAGAGCACGCCGGGCAGAATCTGGTCCATCATTTCCACAACGCTGACCTGCACGCCCCACATGTCGGCCAGGGCCACGGCAGCCTCCAGGCCGATAAAGCCGCCACCCACAATAACAGCCTCGCTCACCTTGCCTTCCTGGCAGGCCGCACGAATGGCCCCCGCCGCTTCAAGGCGGGTGAGGGAGAGCACGTTTTTCAGATCCTTGCCTTCAATAGGAGGCACGCGTGGGCTTGCGCCGGTGGCCAGCACCAGTTTGTCGTAGGGCAGTTTTTCTTCCTTGCCGCTCACAACGTCCTTGACCAGCAGGGTTTTGGCAGCCCTGTCAATGGCCATGGCCCGCGTTTGGGTGCGAACGGTAATGCCCTTCATGTCGCGGAAAAAATCTGTGTCGCGCACGGTGTGATATGGCGTGGAGCGCAGATCATCGAGGTTCTGTATTTCACCGGACACATAGTAGGGGATGCCGCAGCCGCCGTAGGAAATGAAGACGTTTTCGTCCACAAGCATCACTTCCGCATCGGGCATGAGACGCTTGCAGCGGCACGCCGCCTTGGGCCCAAGGGCAACACCACCAACTACCAGAATTTTTTCAGACATATCCGGGCTCCTTAGTGAAGAGTTATGAGCAAATGAGCATTACTCTATATTTGAGCATTATCATCAAGATGGCAAGGGCAATCTGCGAAATGGCGGGTCAACGCCCGCGATACCGGCGCTGGTCGCCCACGCGCACGGTTATACGCTCGTTGTCCATGTATTCAAGCAAGGCGATGAGGTATTTGCGCGAAAGCCCCAGCAGCTCCTTGAGCCCGCCCACATCAAGGTTGTCGTGGCTGGCAAACCAGCCGCGCACCCGTTCGAGAATATCTGCCAGCGCCGGGCCGTGGTAATACAGGCCATCCTTGATTTTTACGAGGTCGCCGGTTTCGCACAAAAGGCGCAGCACCGGCGCAGCCTCCTTGGGGGTGACGCCCAGCTCCTCAAGCACGTCCTTGGCATTGGGCGGGGTAAGCCCGCCGGTAACGTGGGCATCCAGCAGCTTTTGGCGCAGGCCAGCCTGATCGGCGGCCAGGCTGACAGTGTGCGATTGCAGGCGCAGCCCCTCACCCTCTGTAACCAGCAGGCCTTGTTTTATGCCCTGATCGAGCACTTTTTGCACCAGCTTGGGGGGCAGGTTGCGGCTCCAGCCCGTGCAGAGCGCGCCACGGGTAAATCCGGGTTTGAGCGGCTCGCGCCGGTGCAGATCGGCGCCGCGTTCAAGGCAGGCGGCCAGCAGTTTTTCAAAGGGAATCTTGGCAATCCATGCGCGGCCTTCCTTGTCCCAGCACAGGGCCTCGCCACGGGTGGAGAGCAGTTGCAGGGCGGCCTCCACGGCTGGTCGGGCCATGCCCGTCAGGGCGCGTAGCCGCGCGTCGTCCGCGCCTTCCGCGCTGCGCAGGGTCAGCGCGCCGCCCACCAGCTGGGCGCGGGCTTCTTCCCGCGCCTTGGCCTCGGCCTTGCCGCCGCCCGGGGTTTCTGCGGCATCGCGCAGATCGGGCAGCGACTGCAAGAGGCGCAGCTTGTCGCCCAGTTCAGGATCCTTTGCGCGCAGTTCGGGTGGCAGGGGGCTTACGAGCAGGCCGCCCGCCACCGTGCGCAGGGGCGAATAGGCCCGTAGCACGCAGTGGTCGCCAAAAACGCCCACCATGGGTTCCTTGAAGCGCAGCTCGGCCAGTGCGGTTTCGCCGGGGGCCAGCTTGTCCCTGTCGCGAAAAACAACCCTGGCGGCGCATTCACGCGTGCCGTGGTGAAAATGTATCTCAACCCTCTGGCGCATGGCCCGTGGGGAGGATGAAAGACAGGTGAGCCGCACCAGCCAGCGGTTGGAGGGAAACAGTTCGCCTGGGCGGGCCAGAACGTAGCCGCGTTCGATGTCGTCCACATCAAGGCCCTGCACGTTTACGGCGCACCGCTGCCCCGGCTGCACGGAATCGGCAGCCGCGCTGTGGCGTTGCAGGCCGCGTGCCCGGGTGGGCAGATCGGCTGGCATAAAGCGCAGCTCGTCGCCCAGGCTGCATACGCCAGAAATAACCGTGCCGGTCACCACCGTGCCGTGGCCTTTCATGCTGAACACGCGGTCCACGGGCAGGCGAAAAATGTCACTGCGCCGCTGGGCAGGCAGCTCTGCGGCGGTGCGGATCAGGTGGGCGCGCAGGGCATCCACGCCCGCGCCTGTGGTGGCTGAAACGGGAAAAATAGGCGCGCCATCCAAAAACGTGCCTTCCAGAAACCCGCGCACTTCTTCCTGCACCATTTCAAGCCAGTCTGCGTCCACCATGTCGGTCTTGGTAAGGGCCACAAGGCCGGTGCGTATGCCCAGCAGCGAGCATATTTCGAGGTGTTCGCGGGTTTGGGGCATGATGCCTTCGTCGGCGGCAATGACCAGCATGACCATGTCAACGCCCGCCGCCCCGGCCACCATGTTTTTGACAAAACGCTCGTGCCCTGGCACGTCCACAATGCCAAGGCGCTCCCCGCCAGGTAGATCCACCCAGGCAAAGCCCAGTTCGATGGTGATTCCCCGGCGTTTCTCTTCTTGCAGCCGGTCGCAGTCAATGCCTGTAAGCGCCCGTACAAGTGATGTTTTGCCGTGATCTATGTGTCCTGCTGTGCCTAGCACTACTGCCATAAGAGCTCCTTGGTGGTCTTGCAGCAAGTTTACACTCTGGCAGGGGCCTTTGCAAACCGCGACATGGCCAATAAGTAAAGGGAGGTTCCTTTGCAGGAGCCTCCCTCAAAATGCGTGTATGTCGGGAAGATTGGGGCCTAGGCCTGTTCCCTGGCCTTGATGAGTGCCATGGCCCGGTGGGCCAGCTGGGTAACTTCTGGCTTAGAAATCTGGTCGTCTGCACCCACGCTGACGCCCTTGTGGCGCAGCTTTTCTGTAATGAGCGAAGAAAAGAGCAGTACCGGCAGCTTTTTGAGCATCGAATCTTCCTTGATGCGCAGGGTAAGATTGAGCCCGTCCATAACCGGCATTTCAATGTCAGAGACAACCACATGCACATAGTCTGTGATGGGGCGGTTGCTTTCTTCAGCGCTCTTTTTGAAATCCAGCAGGCGTTCCCAGGCCGCACGGCCATTGGAAACCACCTCAACGGTAAAGCCGGCCTTTTCAAGCAGATCGCGCTGCATTTCGCGGATAAGGGCAGAGTCGTCTGCCACCAGGGCGCGGTAGCCCTCGTTGGTCCAGTCTTCGCCAAGGTCGTCGAGCCTGAGCCCCAGTTTGGGGTTGAGATTGGCAACCACCTTTTCGAGGTCGAGCAAAAAGATGATGCGGTCTTCAAGCTTGACCACGCCGATGACCGTGTTGTTGGAAACAGCGGCCACGTATTTGTTCGGCGGTTCCACCTGTTCCCAGCTGATGCGGTGGATGCGGTTGACGCCCGAAACCATAAAGGCCGTGGTGACGTTGTTGAACTCGGTCACGATGGTCTTTGGCTGGTCTTCGTTGCCGGGATGGGTTTTGCCCAGCCACATGGCCAGATCCACCAGCGGAATGATGCGCGAGCGCAGATTGAATGCACCCAGCACGCTGGGGTGCTGCACCTCCGGCAGGGCCGTAACCTTGGGCATGCGAATGATTTCAAGCACCTTGGCTACGTTGACACCGTAGAAGCCACGGTAGGGCTTGGCGGGGATGGGCTCGCCGTTTTCGTCCAGCTGCGGCGCGTCTTCAGACGGAGGGGTGAATTCTTCAAGATAGAATTCCACCACTTCCAGCTCGTTGGTGCCGGCTTCCAGCAAAATATTGGTCTGGGCCATGCTGCCTCCAGAAAAGTACCGCTTCAGGAGCAAACGGGATTAGAGCGACTGCAACCACAAATGAGCCGCGTCAATGAGACTTTTCGGCGTAGATGCGCCAGCCGTTAGACCTGCACGATTTTTTTGCAAAAAATTTTCTGCGGCCAGTTCTTCAACACGCTCCACAAGGAAGGTGTCAATGCCGTTCAATGCCGCCACGTCGGCCAGTCTGCGGGTATTGCCGCTTTGTCTTCCGCCTATAATTACCATAACATCCACAGAAGAGGCAATGTTGCGTGCCTCCTCCTGCCGCTCGCGGGTGGCATCGCAAATGGTGGAAAGTACGGTCAGATTGGCTATGCGCTGGCGCAGTTCGCCAACAATTTCCTGAAAAATCTGGCGATCCTGCGTGGTTTGCGAAGCCAGCACGTAGGGGCCGTTTTCTGCAAGGTGCAGCGAGGTCAGCTCGGTTGCGCTGCCAAAAACATGGGCTGGCCCGCAGGCATACGAAACAAGGCCGCGCACCTCCGGGTGGTCTGCCTCGCCAAAGAGCAGCAGAGTTGCGCCCTCTGCCGTGGCCCGGCCAATGGAAAGCTGGGCCTTTTTGACCTTGGGGCAAGTGGCGTCCACAATTTCAGCGCCGCTCTGTTCAAGCTGTTCTTCCACCTGCCGGGTAATGCCGTGCGCGCGTATCACCGCCACATCGCCGGGGTGCAGCTGCGAGGCCTCCTTGACGCAGACAACGCCGCGCGACTCGTATTCGGCCAGCACCTGCGGGTTGTGGATGATGGGGCCAAGGGTGCAGATGCGGGCAGGCGCGGAACCTGTTGCCTTGCGTTCCAGAGCCGTGTTCAGTTTTTGCAGGGCAAGGCTTACGCCCATGCAAAAGCCCGCTGTCCTGGCGCGGTAAACATCCATCATTCACTCCTTCAGGGGCTGCGCGGCAGGGGCAAACTCTTTTGGCCCGGCTTTTTGCAACCCGCAAATAATCTTTATTTGACGGCGCGTCACAACTGCTGGCGGCACGCCGATCTAGGTGTTTTGTTCTGCAGGGCTGCCCAGATACGTATCCAGCAGTGTGTCGAGCTCTTCCCAGTCATTACAGTGGCAAAGCTCCTGACGCAAGGCCCGCGCACCGGGCAGGGTGCGCACGTAGCGCGGAACCACAGAGCGCATCTTCCACAGGGCCGCCTTGCCGGGGCAGTGGGCGCGGGCAAGCTGCAAGTGGCGCGAAATCATGGCCCTGAGCCGTGGCCCGTCGGCCTGTTCCACGGGGCTGCCAGCCAGCAGGCTGGCGTGGTCGGCAAATATGGCGGGATTGTGCATGGCCCCGCGCGCGTACATCAGGCCGCTTGCGCCAGTGCTTTTAAGGCAGGCAATGCCGTCGGCAGCGGTAAAAAGATCGCCGCTGGCCAGCAGGGGAATGCTGAGGCGCTGGGCGAGGCTTGCAATGGCCTCCCATTGGGCTGTGCCGCCAAAGCCCTGGCGGGCGGTGCGCGGATGCAGGGTAAGCCAACCAGCGCCCGCGTCTTCGAGCCGCAGGGCAAGGTCTGGCAGCACCGGGCGGGTATCGTCCAGCCCCAGGCGCAGTTTGAAACCCACGCGTCCGCGCCCGGCAGCCTCAATCATGGCGCGGGCCACCACAAGGATATTTTCCGTATCGCCCAGCATGGCCGCACCCGCGCCCTGCCGCAGCACCTTTGAAACCGAGCAGCCCATGTTGAGGTCAAACCAGCCAAAGCCCGCCTCACGCAGCAGCTCCACGGCGCGGCCCAAAAAATACGCCTCCGCTCCAAAAAGCTGCACCACCAGGGGCTGGTCTTCGGGCAGGGTCATGAGCAGCTCGTTGGTTCCGGGGCTTTCGTACACCAGGCCCTTGGCGCTGACCATTTCTGTTACGCACACGGCAGCCCCGTATTCGCGGCACAGCAGCCGGAAGGGCAGATCGCTGTATCCGGCCAGGGGGGCCAGCCAGGGGCATTGCGGTCCAATGGGCAGGGTGTCTGGATTGGATGGACAGGTGGGAAGCTGAAAAACCTTGGTCACGGGCGCTCCTTGGTTGCGCGCGGATTTGCGGTTGCGGGCTCGGTATCGGCGGATTCCGGGGGCAGCACGTTGCCGTGCGTGTCGAGCGATACGCGGGCAGACTGCGTCATGTATTCGGGGGCGGCGCTGGCCCCGGCGGCATCGTTACGGGCAGTGGCGGATTGAACCGTGGCAGGGGGAGTCGCCCCGGCATCTGTGGCGGCTTCCGAAGTTTCGTCAGTATCGGCAACAGAGCACTGGCCCTCGCGGCAGACAAAGCGGTTGAGCATGGCAGCGGCAAGGCGCAGGCCCTCACCCGTGGTTTCGGCCACAAAACCGTTGCTGAGATACTCCAGCAGGCCGGTGCGCCGCAAGATGGCGCGCACTGTGGGGCAGCCCACCACAAGAATGACCGGCAGGCTACGGGCGTAGCAGCGTTCGATAAATTGCGAAAGGGCGTGTGCCCCGGAAGCGTCGATCCAGAAAACGCGCGAAAGGTGCAGCACCACCAGCTTGGTGGGTTCGCTGTCTTCGGCGTACAGCAGACGTTCTAGCTCGTGGATTGCCCCAAAAAACAGCGTGCCCTCAATCATGTACACGGTGATGCCCTGGGGCAGCTCTGCGGGGCCTTCTCGCAGCATGGGGTCGCCCTTGTGCAGCCTGTTTACGCGGGGATGGGCGGTTTTGTAGATGAACAGCGTGAGCGAAAGCAGCACGCCGATAAATATGGCTTTTTCAAGGTCAAAGAGCAGGGTGGAAAGAAAGGTGATAAGCAGTACGGCGCGGTCAATGCTGGTGGCCACCACGCACAGGCGTATGGCTTCCACGTCGATCATTCTGAACGAGATGAGCAGCAGTATGCCGCTCAGGGCGGGCAGGGGCAGCCAGCTGATGAGCGGGGCCAGCGCAAACAGCAGCGGCAGGGCCAGAATGCCCGAAAATACCGTGCCCATGCGGGTTCGCCCGCCAGATGTGACCACAAGGGCGCTGCGGGTAAACGAGCCGCAACCGGGAATGCCCGATGTGAGGCCCGCTGCAATGTTGCCAAGGCCCTGCCCGATAAGCTCCTGACTGCCGTCAAATACATCGCCCTTGATGCTTGCCAGCTGCTTGCCGATGGCCAGCGATTCCACCGTGCCCAGCATGGCAATGGCCAGCGCGGGCATAAACAGGTCGCGCACGGCATCAAGGCTAAACGAGGGCGGCAGCGAAAATGGCGGCACAACGCTGGGTATCTCGCCCACCAGCGGTACGCCGCGTGCGCCCACATCAAAAAGCGCGGCAAGCAGGGTTACAGCCCCAAGGGCCGCCAGCGAAGCGGGAAAGCGCCGCGAAATTTTTTTGAAGCTGACGGTAAGCACAATGGTGGCAATGGCGATGCCTAGGCTCCAGTAATTGACAAAGGGCAGGCCGTGCAGCGCGCCAAAAATCTGGCTGAAAAAGCCGGAGGGCTTGGGGCCGGTGAGGCCCAAGGCCATGTGCAGCTGGCCTGCGGCAATGAGCAGGGCGGCCCCGGCGGTAAAGGCAACCATGACCGAATGCGAGATAAAATTGACAAGGTCGCCCATGCGGGCCAGCCCCATGCCCACCTGTATGAGCCCGCACAGGAGGGCCATGCCAAAGATGTAGGCCATGCGCGCTTCTTCGGGCATGTTGATGATAAGCTCGCCCCCCACACTCACGGTAGCCAGGGTGGAGAAGATGATCATGGAGATGGCGTTGGTGGGCCCGGCGGCCATGAAGCGCGATGATCCCCACAGGGCTGCCAGCACCACCGGCAGCATGCAGGCATAGATGCCGTACTGGGGGTGAACCCCCGCAATGATGGCGTAGGCCATGGCCTGAGGCACAGCCATGGGCGTAACCGTGAGCGCTGCCGTCATGTCCGCCTTGAAATCCTGGGCGGAATACTTCCTGATGGTTTCAAGAAAGGGAAAAAGCGCTGCGGCTCGCATGGCTACTCCTCGCGGGTTACGTCGTCCTCAAGGCGTAAAACATCGTGTCCAAGCGCGTAGTGCATCAGGCGCGGCCTGTCTGCGGATTTTTTAAGCGAATTGATGATGCGCGTCATGCGGCGCGTGCCCTCAAGTACGCCGCCCAGATGCCCGGCCAGCTCGGTGAGGTCATTGCGGGCAAGGGCCTTTTCAAGCTCGACGGCCAGCATGCGGCCACGCGAGTGCTCGGGAAATTCGGCCAGCAGTTCGCGTGCCAGACGCAGGCTGCGGGCCTGGTTGGCATCGAGGTCTTCCACCAGTTCGCCGCAGTATTCCGCCTGATTGCGCATGACGTTGAGGGCATTGTTGCCGTAGTGGGCCATGGCTCCGGCGGCTTTTTCAAGCGTGTCGCGGGCCACGGCCACGCGGCGGCCAACGGTAAGCGAAACAATGCTGGCGCACTTGGAAAGAAAGCGCTCGTCAAAACTTTCAAAGCCGTATTCGCGCTTGGTGTACAGCATCACCAGCCCAAAGGGCGGCTTGTTGCTGCGTTCGCGCAGCACAAAGGCCAGGCGCGAGCGGTAGCCTTCCTTGTAGATGATGCAGTCAAACGATTCGCCGCCCATGGCCAGAGCCTGAAGATTGTTGGAAACCACATAGCGGGTGTGGCCCTCAAGAATGGCGCGCATGACGGGGTGCTCGCGCAGGCCTTCCTCAAGCATGGGGGTTACTATGGGTATGCTGCCGCCGTCCACCTGATTGGCCGAGCGGGCCACCCATTCGCCGTTGGCGTTGCGCAGGCGGCACACGTACATATCGGCATACAGGGCGTGGACAAGAATTTCTGCGCTCTGCCGCAGCACTTCGCCGGGCGGGGCCATGCGGTCGGCAATGGCAAGCAGGTCGTTTGAAACGCGCAGCAGCATTTCTGTGTCATTTTGCATGGCCGACACAGAGGTGAGCAGCATGAGCAGGCAGCGCCAGCTGCGCATGGGTACGCCCCGCAGGCAGGGGTGATAGCCGGTGTTGAGCGAACGCTTGGCGGCTGGCAACAGGGCAATGGCAGCCGCACGCATTTCGGGTGGCGCGTATTTGAGAAGTCGCTTGATCTCTTCGCGAATGTATTCGGGCGAGTGCTGGGCCACGATTTGCTCCATTTCCCCGGCGGTCAATGTGTACAGACGGCGGCAGGGTATCAGCCGCGTCGGTGTGCGTTGAAAAAATGATGCCCTGGCTAATCCGCCTGATTCTTTGGGGAAGTGCCGCGTCAGACGTTTGTTTGAAACCTTGTCGCGGCATTCTCGCGCGTGGAACGCAAGCCTTTTTTCACAGAAATAAGTATAGGTGGGAAAAAAGGTCTGGTCAACGGTAGCTCATAAAAGGGGCCGTCCTTTCTGAATTAAAGTACACTTTTTGTAAAGCGGTTTGTCGGAGGTTTGTGGAGATTTGGCAAAGGAATTGCAAGAAGGGCCATGGAAGATTCTCTGCTGTCGGAATTCCGACATCTGCCTGCCATGCGGTGGGCGGTGAGGTCAGCCTTATAACCGTCTGACGGCGGCAGGCCACCGGCTGTGCCGTTGCCCACGGGGATGCCCATGAAGCGACGTAAAACTCTTTTGCTCATATCTCTCGGTCTGGCGGCCGCACTGCTGGTGCTGGGCCTGTTGGCCGGTTTTGTGCCGCAAAGCGAAGGCCCGGAGCTGCGCCGCCGTGCAAGCGGCGTTGTGGCCCGTCTGCGTCCCGAGGACATGCCCGCGCCCATTGTGGCGCAAGGTGATGGTGCGCGGCTTTGGGCCGTGCGCAGGGCCGTTGCCGCTGGTTCGGATACTGCACGCGGCAAAGCCCCGGCAAATGCAGGTGAGGCAGCAGCGCAGGCCTCAGCAGCATCTGGCGGGCCCTCTGCCACAAAATTGGGCGGCAAGCCCATTGTTTCCTTTGGGCCGGGCGGGGTAAGCCTTGATACGGGCGCACCGGCCATCACGTTCATGGGCGACGCGCAGGGCGATTTTGCGCCGCTGCTGGCGCTGGACGGAGCCTCGGCACCCCTGCTGGTGAGCAACCAGCCCCGCGATTACGGCGACGCCCTTGATGCGACAGGCCGCCCCTTGCGCTGGGTTAGCCCCAGGGCCATGCTGGCGGGCTATTCGCCCAGGGTTGTGCGCAGGGCCGCCATTGAGGTGCTGCGTCACGGAGCCGTGTTTGAAGACTACAAGCTCGACATTGACGACAGCGACATTGAAAAGCTGCACGCCAGGGCGCGCCGTTACCAGAATCTGGTAGAAACCTTTGCGCGCCGTTACAACATAAGCACCGAGCTTTTGTACGCCATTATCCACAGTGAAAGCGATTTTTCGCCCACCCTGGTGAGCAACAAGTCTGCCATGGGCCTCATGCAGGTAGTGCCCGATACCGCCAACGACGAGGTGAGCCGGTATCTTTATGGCCGTATGGGCGATGTGGGTTTTGAAGAACTGCGTGTGCCCGAAACCAATATACGCTACGGCACAACCTATCTGCACATTCTGTACACCCGCTATTTTGCCGGCGTACACAACCCTCTTGCGCGTGAGTACTGTATCATCGCGGCCTACAACATGGGGCCAAACGGCTTTTTGAAGCTTTATGGCAAGTCACTGGAAGAAGCCACGGACAAAATCAATGCCATGACCGCCGATGAGCTGTACCGCGACCTGGCCACGCGCCTGCCCGCGCGTGAAACGCGTTACTATCTTGCGCGGGTGCAGCGCATGAAGGTTCAGTATGCCTCGTTGCGCTGACCATGCCCCGGCTGGGGCATGGGGTAAAATGGGCTGCTGGTGGGGTAATTTGCGCGAAAAATGGTTGTAGTGCCTATAAAAACAAAGTACATGTTCATCAACGCCGAGCCCCCCAAACCTTTGCCCGGCCATATTTTGAGAGGAGTGGTCACAACCATGCGAATTCGTTTTATTATGCCGCTGGCTCTGCTGTTGAGCTTCATGCTTTTTGCCTGCCAGCAGGCCGACAACAACGCACAGCCCAAGATGGCGGTAGTGGATATGGCGCGTGTTATGCGCGACAGCGAGCTGGGCAAGGCCGGTGTTAAGTTCCTTGAAAGCCTTCAGGGCGACATGCAGACCAAGCTTAACGACATCCAGCAGCGCCTGGAAGCCAACCCCAAGGACGCCGAAGCCCAGAAAGAGCTTCAGGCTGTCTACATGGCTGCCCAGCAGCGCATGCAGGTGGAACAGCAGAACGTAGTTAATCTGCTGTATGACACCATTCAGCGCGTTATCAACACCTACCGCACCGAAAAGGGCTACACCGTCATTATCAGCACCGAAGCCGCCGCCGCCTTTGATTCCAAGAGCGACGTGACCAACGAAGTGCTGGAACTGGTGAACAAGCAGAAGATTGACTTCAAGCCCGTGAGCCCCGAAGCCGCTGCCGCCCCCGAAGCCGCTGCCCCCAAGACCGAAGCCCCCAAGGCGGACGCTCCCAAGGACGACAAGGCTGCCAAGGCCAAGAAGTAAGCCAGAAATACCAATGAATCTTTCGGCTGTTTATGACGGCTGAATGTTTGAAGGAGCCCTTCGTCGCTGACGGGGGGCTTTTTTGTTGCCTCGACAGGCAGCAAGCCAGTCGGCTGGAAGTGCGTGAGAGCCGATGCACGGGCAGGGCCCGTGGCAAGGGGACAGGCATGGCATTGGGGACAAGCAGTGAGAATGCCGACGCGTCAGCTACTCCTGGCTGGACCAAGGTGGTTGCAAGTGGTACACTGTTAAAACACTAAAATTATAAAGCTTAAAAACTGTTTGAATGACCAAACAGTTTTTACTGGACAACCGGCAGCACCCGCGCCATAGTTCCCTTGCCCACGGCAAGGCCGATGGGCAAATTTGCTTTCGCACAAAGGGTTGATCCATGTTTCAAGCGCTGTTTGCCGTTTTGCCGGTATTTTTGATCATTGGTGCAGGCGTGTTGCTGCGCAGCCGCGATGTGCTGCCCGAAAACGCGGGCCCGGTGCTGGGCATCTACGTGCTCAAGCTGGCCCTGCCCCTGCTCATTCTGCATCTGCTGGCGGGCGCAAGCCTGAAAGATCTGGGGCACTGGGCTTTTTGGGGCGGGATTTTGGGTTCCCAGTTTGTCATGTATTGTCTTGGGTATGTGGCCGACAGGGTTTTTTGTCGCCGAGGCGTGGGGCCCGGCGTGATTGCAGGGCTTTCGTGTTCTGCCTGCAACGCAGCCTTTGTGGGCCTGCCCATTGTTTCCAATCTGTTTCCCGGCAATGCCTCGGCCATGCTTATTGCAGGGCTTTGCACGCTCACGCCCAACCTTGTGATGATCATTGGGCAGTCGCGGCTCGATGCCCTTGCCGGGTCGCTGGCCTGGAACGGCGGCAACCCACTAAAATTTCTGGGCAAACTGCTACGCGTTTTTATCATTGGCAACCCCATTCTGCTCTCCACGCTTGCGGGCATCGGGCTTTCTGCCTCCGGCCTTGGGCTGTGGGCCCCCATTGACCGCGCCGTGAGCCTTGTGGGCTACACGGCTGCCCCCTGCATGCTGCTGGCGCTGGGGCTTGATCTGCGGCAAAAACTCATGGTGGCCACGCGTCAGGCGCACGGCCACGCCATGCTGCGCCTGAGCTGGTTTATCCTTTGCAAGCTGGTGGTGCATCCTCTGCTGTGCTGGGCAATGCTGGCAGCGCTGGGAGTTTCGGGCCTGTGGCTTGTGATCAGCGTTATCATCAGTGCCACGGCCACCGCCCTTGTGGTGACCGTTATCGCCGAGGTTTACAGCACCGTGCCGGAAGAAGCCGCGCTCACGGCTGTGGTTGCCAACGGGTTGAGCATCTTCACCCTCACAGGCTTTGTGTGGGGTTTTCAGGCTTTAGGAATGGTGTAGCGCGCAGGCTCTGCGGCTACGCAAAAAGGGGGTTTTGTTCCGGCCAATGGCAGTGAACAAAGCCCCCTTTTGCTTTGCAGCAGTCAGAATCTGTGCTCAGGCAAAACTGGCTGCGTGGTAGCTGCTGCGCACCAGCGGGCCGGAAAACACATGCTTCAGGCCCAGCGATTTGCCATAGGCGGCATAGGCTTCGAACTGTTCTGGCGTCACATAGCGGTCAAGCCTGTGGTGTTGGCGCGTGGGCGGCAGATACTGGCCGATGGTCACGATGGAGCAGCCAGCCGTGCGCAGGTCGGCAAGCACCTCGCGCACCTGATCGTCTGTTTCGCCAAGGCCCACCATAAGGCCGCTCTTGGCCGTCATGCCGCTGTCGTTGACGCGGCGCAGCAGCTCAAGGCTTTGGGTGTAGTCGGCCTGTGGCCGCACCTGGGCATAGAGAGCGGGGTGGGTTTCCACATTGTGGTTGATGATGTGGGGTTTGGCATCCATGACCGTGCGCAGGGCATCACCTCTGCCCTGAAAATCGGGAATCAGCACCTCAACGGTGCTCTGCGGCAGGGCATGACGCAGGGCCTCAATGACCGCCGCAAACTGGGCAGAGCCGCCGTCGGCGAGGTCATCGCGCGTTACGGATGTGACAACCACGTGCCTGAGCTCCAGGGTTTGGGCCGCCTGAGCCACGCGCTGCGGTTCGGTGGGGTCTGGGGCTCCGGGCTGGCCGGGATGGATGTTGCAAAAACGGCAGTTGCGCGTGCAGGTTTCGCCCAGAATCAGAAACGTGGCGGTTCCGGAAGAAAAACACTCCTGCCGGTTGGGGCAGTTGGCCTCCTTGCAGACGGTGGACAGCCCCTGTTCGTTCAGCAGGGCAGAGGTGGTGAAAAAGCGCCTGTCCGAAGCCAGGGGGCGGCGCAGCCATGCGGGCTTGCGCAGGGGGGCGTTGCCCTCGTTGCTTTCGTTGCCCGCATTTGGGGGTGCGCTGGAATTGGGTTGCGTCATGCTTGGTATCCTGCTGGCAGGGCGTGGCCTGCCGCCATGGCGTGGTAGTGTGGATCGGGCCAGCCTAAGCCTGCACCGCAAGCAGGGCTTCGCAGTCCTCTGCCGTTTGCAGCGGCGGTTGGGCCTGCTCAAAAACTTGGCAAAAGGCCTCGAGAAAACGGCTTTTCACCTCTGCCATGCAGGCCGGTGGGCCGGTTTGCTCGCGCTGCACCGAGGTGGCAGTTACGCCGTCGAGACCGCAGGGCGTGATGATGTTGAACAGCGAGAGATCCCTGTTCACATTCATGGCCAGCCCGTGCAGGGTAACATGGCGCTGCACGGCAATGCCCAGCGAGGCTATCTTGCTGTTGCCCACCCACACACCGGGAAAGCCCGCCTTTCGTGCCGCCTCGATGCCAAAGTGCTGCACGGTGCGGATGGCGGTTTCTTCCACATCGTTCACATAGGCCCTGACACCGCCCGTGCGTTTTTTCAGGTTGACGATGGGGTAGGCCACCAGCTGGCCGGGAAAGTGACAGGTAATGTTGCCGCCCCGGGTGCTGTGTACCACATCCACCGGTGTACCCCACATGGCCGCGAGGTTGGGGGGCAGATTTTCCTGACCGGAATTTTTGCCCAGGGTTACGGTGGGCGGGTGTTCGAGCAGCAGCAGAATGTCGCCGCCGCCCCGCAGCACAAAGGCCTGCGCCAGTTGCTGTATTTCAAAGGCGCGCCGGTAGCCGGTGCAGCCAAGGTCGAATGCGTACATACGGGCCAGTGTGCTGAGGTTGGTAAAAAAGCCCTCATACCCGCATGCGTTGCCCCGTCCAGCAATCAGCAGAGCGGCCAGTTGGGGCCAGCCAGGGCCAGATCTGCCGAATTTCGCGGGGCTGCCGGATTTTGCAGGGCTGGCATGGGCCCGTGTGCGTCAGGTTCAGGCCAGATCGCAGGGGGTGGCTGTCTGTGAAAGATAGATCAGTTCTTCCACTATGCCTAGCAGTTCGGCAACAATGCCGCCCCCGTTCATGGGATGCCCGAACAGCGATTCTCGCTGATGGTCGAGGCCGCGCTTGTCCACCGCATCGGGCATGGTGGGCGAGAGGGTTTCTGCCAGGCGGCAGGCCAGAAAGTACTCTTCTGCCACCGAGGCAAACAGGCTTTCAAGCTTGGCAAAGCGCGGGGCGTTCTGCTGCCAGTAGGCCAAGGCCGCTGCCGAGGGCTCAAGGCTCGCCGCCGTACACAGGGCCGCGTGCAGATTGTTGCACGACGCGCCTGGCAGGCCGGTGCGCCAGCCCCACAGCCAGTGCGTGCGGGCAAAAAAGAGGTGGTGAGCCACGGCCATATCAAGAAGCTCACGCATGTGACGCAGGGCATCCAGCAGGGGGCCGCCCGTGCCTTCGGGCCACGCGGCGCAGGGGTGGCGCAGCTGCCACAGGGGCACGTCTGCGCGGCTTGGTTCAAGGCCGGTCATGCTGTGCAGCAGCTGGGCCAGCCATGCGTTGGCATCGGGGCTGTGCGGTGTTTCAAGGTGCGAATAGCTCAGCACATAGCGTCCCTTGCCGTACTGGCCGCTGACAACCATGGGCTGGCCTTCAAGAAAATCTGCCGAAAGATTGACCCCGTACAGATCGCGCCAGTGCGAAAAAACCTTGGAAGGAATGCTTTGCAGGGTAAGATCGGCCAGCCAGAAATCCTTGTCGGGAAAACCGTAGGAGGCCAGCACTGTCACACGTTCGTCTTTTTCGGGGGCAAAGCGGCCAGGCCACCATACCGGCAGTGATGGCAAAAAGTCGCACTGCGGGGCCTCGGCCTTGGGCTGGCGTAAGGCCGCACGGCGAGCGCCGATGCAGGCCGAGATCATGCCTTGGGTGAGGCTGTCGGGCTTTTGTGTGCCGTCTGGCAGATCAAGCCTTTGCGGTGAAAATTCGTGCCCAGGGGTAATATGCGCCCGTACATGCCCAGAAATGAGGTGGTAGAGGCGTTCGGGGTAGGCAGCCCGCGCCCACGGGCAGAGGTTGAGGCCGTGGGCCGGGTTGGGATGGGTGAGGGCAAGCCCCGCGCCGCCGCAAAATCCCAGATAGTTGCCGCCGCGTTCTACCCACAGGCGCACGGCCTCGCGCCCGGCAGGGGTGAGGGCCGCTGCCTTGAGGCGGGCATTGCCGCCGGGAACCAGCAGAAGCGATACGCCCGCGCCGCCTTGATGCTGGCCGACATCGGGGCTTGCAGCCCCCGGCTTGCCTAAATACGCGCCTTCGGCTATTTCTTGTCCCTTAACCAGGCGGCAGGGCAGCCCCAGCGCGCGAACAGCGCGCCAGGCCATGAGGCCCCAGATGTGGGACGCATCCCATAATATGCAGATTGGCTGTGCGGCAAACATAATGCCGCAGTATTGCCGCCTTTTACGGAGAAAGCAAGATGGCGGATACGCTACCCAAGGGCTATGAGCCCCATGACGTTGAAGCCCGGTGGCGCAAGCACTGGGAGGATGACAAAACCTTTACGCCCGACCCGGACGCCCCCGGCGAGCCGTATTCCATTGTCATTCCGCCGCCCAACGTCACGGGCGCGCTGCACATAGGGCACGCGCTCAACCATACCCTTATCGACGTGCTTTGCCGCCATGCCCGGCAGAAGGGCAAGAACGTGCTGTGGGTCCCCGGCACTGACCATGCGGGCATTGCCACCCAGAACGTGGTGGAACGCGCCCTGGCCAAGGAAGGCAAAAGACGCAAGGATCTTGGACGCGAGGCCTTTATTGACCGGGTGTGGGAATGGCGCGACGAATACGGCCACCGCATTCTTGATCAGGCCCGCGCCCTGGGCGATTCCGTTGACTGGACGCGCCTGCGCTTTACCATGGACGAAGGCCTTTCTGCCGCTGTGCGCAAGGTTTTTGTGCAGCTCTACAATGACGGTCTGATCTACAAGGGCGACTACATCATCAACTGGTGCTCACGCTGCCACACGGCCCTGGCCGACGATGAAGTGGAACACGAGCAGAGCCGTGGCAAACTGTGGAAGGTGCGCTATCTGCTGGCCGACGGCAGCGGGCATATCACCATTGCCACCACGCGGCCCGAAACCATCCCCGGTGACACCGCCATCTGCGTGCATCCCGAAGACGAACGCTACGCGGGCCTTATTGGCAAAAAAGCCGTGGTTCCCGTGCTTGGGCGCGAGATTCCCATTATCGCCGATGCCTACGTTGACCGCGAATTCGGCACGGGCGCACTCAAGGTGACGCCCTGCCACGACCACAACGACTGGATGCTGGGCAAAAAGCACGATCTGGTTTTTCTCAAGGCCATTGACGAAAATGGCGTCATGACCGCCGAGGCCGGAGCCTATCAGGGCCTTGCCAAGGAAGAATGCCGCAGCCGCATTGTGGCCGATATCGAAGCCGCCGGGCAGCTTGAAGGCATTGAAGAGCTCGACCACGCCGTGGGCCATTGCTACCGCTGCCACACTGTGGTTGAGCCGCACGTTTCCACCCAGTGGTTTGTGGCCGCCACCAAGATGGCCCCCGCCGCGCGCGATGCCGTGCCCGGCATGACCAAGATTTTTCCCGAAACCTGGCTCAAGACCTACTATCACTGGCTCGACAACATCCGCGACTGGTGCATCAGCCGTCAGATATGGTGGGGTCACCGTATCCCGGCCTGGAACTGCGAAGCCTGCGGCGAAATGGTGGTGGCCGAAGAAGCCCCCGCAGTCTGCCCCAAGTGCGGCGGCGCGCTCAAGCAGGAAGAAGACGTGCTGGACACCTGGTTCTCGTCTGCCCTGTGGCCTTTTTCGACCATGGGCTGGCCCGACGACACCAAGGATCTGCGCCGCTGGTATCCCACCTCGGTGCTGGTGACAGGTTTCGACATCCTGTTCTTCTGGGTGGCCCGCATGATGATGATGGGCATCCATTTCATGGGCGAGGTTCCGTTCAAGGATGTGTATCTGCACGCCCTGGTGCGCGATGCCTCTGGCCGCAAGATGTCCAAATCCACGGGCAATGTCATTGATCCGCTTGAAATGATAGGCAAATACGGCTGCGATTCGCTGCGCTTCACCCTTACGGCATTTGCCGCCATGGGGCGCGATATCCGTCTTTCAGAGGAACGCATCGAGGGCTACCGCCACTTTGTGAACAAGCTCTGGAACGCGGCCCGTTTTGCCCTCATGAATCTGCCGGAAGAAGCCCCGGCCCCCGTGGCCCCGGAATCTGTCCCCGGCCTGCACCACCAGTGGCTGCTGCACCGGCTTGAAATGGTCAAGCAGGACATGGACAAGGCCCTGGCCGACTACCGCTTCAACGATGCGGCCCAGCTGGGTTACAAGTTTTTGTGGAACGAATTCTGCGACTGGTATCTTGAGCTCATCAAGCCCGACATGCAGTCTGAAGATCCCAAACGCAAGGCCGAGGCCCAGTATGTGCTGTGGCTGGCCCTGCGCGAACTGCTGGTGCTGCTGCACCCCATCATCCCCTTTGTGACCGCCGAAATATGGGCCGCGCTGCCCGTGGCGGCAGGGGCCACAGCTACGGACATCGCCCGCGAGCTGTACCCCGAAACGCGCACCGCCTGCCAGCGCCCTGTGGAAGCGGGCCGCATGGAACTGATTCAGGGCATTATTGTGGCCGTGCGCACCATCAAGGCCGAGCTTGGCATCAGCCCCAGCCACAAGGTCAGCCTTATGCTGCACCCTGTGGACGAGGCCCAGGCCCAGCTGCTTGAGGCCAACAGCCAGTGCATGGCAACGCTGGCGCGGCTGGAAAACCTCACCATCGGCGCTGATGTACACGCCCCCAAGGCTTCGGCCTCGGCGGTGGTGGAAGGCTGCCAGGTCATTGTGCCCCTCAAGGGCGCGGTTGACCTTAATGGCGAGCTGGCCCGGCTGGACAAGGAAATCGCCAAGCTTGAAAAAGACGTGGTGGGCGTGAACATGAAGCTGAGTAACGAGAGCTTTGTGAGCCGTGCCCCGGCAGATGTGGTTGCCCGCGAACGCGAACGCGCCGAAAAACTGCTGGATGCCAAGGAAAAAATGCAGGCCCTGCGCGCCCGCTTTGCCGAGGCCCTTACGGAAGAATAATCGGCTGCGACCCTTGATGTTTCCGGTCTGAATTCGCGGCGCGGACAACGGGCAGTGGCCTGTTGTCCGCGCCTTACTTGCTGCGGGCGGGCACGGCCCGACCCCTGATGAGGTATGTATGAATCCTGCCGCCACAGCGTATTTGCAACTGGGCGGGGCCATTCTGGTAGAGGTGGCGGCCACGGCCTTTCTCAAACAGTCGGATGGCATGAGCCGCCTGCTGCCCACCCTGGCCTCGCTGTTTGGTTACGGCATTTCGTTTTTTCTGCTTTCAAAGGTGCTTGATATTGTGCCCATGGGCATATCCTACGGCATCTGGAGCGGCGTTGGCATTGTGCTGGTTTCGCTCATGGGCCTGCTGTTTTTTGGGCAAAAGCTCGATCTTGCCGCCTGCCTTGGCCTTGGGCTTATCGTGCTCGGCGTGCTGGTAATAAATTTTTTTTCTGGCTCCATGCCTCATTAAATCGGGGTTGCGGGCAAGGGCTGCACGCTAACAGCCTGTTTTTCTGCCAGGGTTTGGTGTAAAAATAAAATTTTTGTTCGTGTTCCGTGCGGGGCCTGCCTATTGACAGCACCTGGCAGACACGCTATGTCCTGTCGTTCGAAAAAGCTCTTTTTTTGAGCGCAATATCCCATATGGAGGGAAATAATGCCCACGATTAACCAGCTTATCCGCATCGAGCGGAAGGCCGTGGTGAAGCGTAAAAAGACCCCCGCCCTGCAGGCTTGCCCGCAGCGCCGTGGCGTTTGCACACGCGTGTACACCACCACCCCGAAAAAGCCTAACTCGGCTCTGCGTAAGGTCGCCCGTGTGCGCCTGACCAACGGTATCGAAGTTACGGCCTACATCCCCGGCGAAGGCCACAACTTGCAGGAACACTCCGTGGTGATCATCCGCGGCGGTCGTGTAAAAGACTTGCCCGGTGTCCGTTACCACATCGTGCGCGGTACTCTTGATACGTCCGGCGTGGCCGACCGTCGCAAGAGCCGTTCCAAGTACGGCGCCAAGCGTCCCAAGTAGTTATTTT
>NZ_JAYRGM010000023.1:0-31050 GCF_041907885.1 Desulfovibrio sp.
TCATGGTACCGGTGATCTTGCCGCTCACGTCAGGGTTGCGGGCAACGCCTTCGCAGGCGCCCTTCAGACCAAGACCCATACCAATGCCGCAACCGAAAGCGGCGATGCCGATGCCAAGGGCGGCGGCCAAGCAGGTGTAGCCCAGGGCCGAGGCGTCGAGCTGGTTGGCGGCAAAAGCCATGCTGGCCATGCCGAGAAGGGCCACGGTGTTCAGGGCGATCATCAGAAACTTACGCATGAGACACTCCTTGCACTGTTGTATTGTTGGGTCGTTATAGACCATTCCCCACTATGTGTCGTGTAAACGTCCTGCAATTTGCCGAATCAAACGGCAGGCCGCAGGCAGCCTTGGGCCATTGGCCTAATGCTCGGGAGCTTCAAGCGCACCCTTGATGTAGAACATGGTCAGCATGAAGAACACGAAGGCCTGCATGGTCTTGCCCAACAGGAAGAGGGCGTAGATGGGCAGGGTGCCGAGTATGGGAGCCATTACGAAGAACAGCACCATAACGATTTCTTCACCACGGATGTTACCGAAAAGACGGAGTGAGAGAGAAACCGGGCGCGACAGATGCGAGACCACTTCAAGCGGAAACATGAGCGGAATGAGCACCTTGGAGGGGCCGGTAAAGTGATGGATGTAGTGCGACTTCCAGCGAATCAGGCCTACAGCGTTGTAGAACACCAGCACGAATACAGCCATGCACACGGTGGTGTTAAGGTTGGCCGTGGGGGCGTCAAAGCCGGGCACAAGACCCATGAGGTTCATGCCAAAAATGTAGATGAACATGCCAGCCAGAAGACCAACGAACTTGCGCCCGTGATCGCCCATGGTGGCCAGAATGAAGTTCTCGATGGTATCCACCAAGGCTTCGAAAAAGTTTTGCAGGCCTCCGGGAACCATGGTCAACCGACGGCGCATAATCAACGCTACGGTGAACAAAATGGCCATACAGACCCAGGAGTAGAACACATGCTTGAATTCCACCATCTTTCCACCGATGGCGATCTCGTCCATGCCCATAAATGTGGAGAGCAATACCGGATGCGGCAAACCACCTGCCATGAGCCATGCCTCCTGGTGATACGCGCCGAAGCGCGGCTGTTAATGTTAGACCCGTGCGGGCCATTCCCCAAAATTTGCGGCCTGGGCATCAAGCCCTGCCAAGCGTGCTGGCTTTGTCCTATTCTGCACGGCGTCGCGGGCTTCGCGCTGCCAGTGCGTAACTTGCCAGAGCACAGGCTCCTGCGGCAACCATGCCGCCAACAAGAGCAAATACAGGCGCCTTGTAAATAATCAGCGATACATAAAGAACCGCACCAACCAGTACAAGCCTGCCTACCCAGCGCACCAATACTATCCGCAAAAAGGCCGTGCTGTAATCGCCCAGGCCCTTGCGCAAAAAAAAGCGCGCCAATCCCCAAAAAGTCCAGGCCATGATTGTCAGGCCCACGCCAAACCAGAAAAACCAGGGTGTGGCCGTAAAGGCCAGCCCGCCAACCAGCAAACCTGATGCGGCGAGCAAAATTTCGTTACGCAGCAGCACGCGTATAGCCGGATGGTCTATGCCGCGCCGCCAAAGCCAGGCGTCAAGGCTGTGTATCATCTGTTTCAGTCTGAGCACGGCTGTTTTTCTTGCCTTGCCCCGCAGGGGGCGTTTCGTTTTGCTGTTCCGGCACAAGGCCTTTTCGGCGGGCGTCCTGTGCTGCCATTTTGCGCAGCAGCGCCTGCGTGTCGCGGTAGACGTTCAAAAAGCCCGCCGCAATGCCGATGAACAGAAAAACCAGCTTGCCCCAAGGGCCGGTTCCCAACCAGTGGTCTATGCCATAGCCCATGGCAAAACCGACTGCGGGACCGCTTACCAGATGCAGGCCGATGACCCCTGTATTGGCCATGGCTTCCATGCCGGTTTGCTGCTGCTTAAGAAAATCCTTGAACGACGACATAAGGCCTCCGCGCACATGGCTCTCGGAACCTGTTTCGTCTTGGTCCCCTTAACGCTGTTCAAATTATCACAGGCGACCTGACGCGTCAATGACTTTGGGCGGAAACTTGTGATTACGCTGCATTCCTTGTGGCTTTCAAGGCCAGAAAAGCGGCTGTTGATACCAAAAAACAGCTCTCAAAAAAATATGCGGCAGCCCCCAAAAAGTGACGGTTATTTCTTTTGCCAGAGGCTCACGCACTCAAGATGTGGCGTGTGGGGAAAAAGATCCACGGCTTCCAGCGCTTCCAGCCGGTAATGCTTGCATATCTGGGCAGCGTCACGGGCCAGGGTGGCGGGGTTGCATGATATATAGAGGATGTGCTGGGGGGCTATGCGCAGCAGGGCGTTAAGCGCGCGAGGCGAAAGCCCGGCCCTTGGCGGGTCAACCAGTGCGTCGGTAATGGTGGGGAGCGTTTCACTCCCCAGACCCTCGTTTTCGGGCTTGGGGGCATCTGTCTGGCTGTCGTGCGCGGCGTGTTGCCCCTCACAGGCAATGGACGGCCACAAGCCATCAGGCGGGCACGTTGCGATACGCTCAAGGCGCAGAGCTGCGTCCCCGGCTTCGTACTGGCAGTGGTGCAGCCCGTGGCTTGCGGCATTGATTTTTGCCAGCTTTACGGCCTTGCTGTCCTGCTCCAGCCCCAGCAGAGCGGTGTAATCTTGTGCCAGCAACAGGCCGGGCGCGCCAGCGCCACAATAGAGGTCAAGCAGGCCTCTGCCGGCGGGGCTGGTGCTCGTCTTGGCCGTCAGCAGTTTTTTGGCGGTACGGGCAAGGGCTTGCGCCGCAGCAGTGTTGACCTGAAAAAATGAGGCCGCGTCAAGGGCAAAGAACGTACCGTCCAGCGGTAAAAAAAGCCGCGCCGCAGCAGGATTTTCGCAGCCGGTGGCGTCGAGCGTCTGTACGCGCTTTTCACCAAAGGCAAAGGTGTCTGCTGTTGTGCGCTCTTCATGAATAAAGGCCGAGAGCTGAGGAAAATTCGCCAGAACCTCGCGGCCAAGCTCGCGAACCTTGGCGCGCCGCTGTGCATCGCCGGGGCTTGTGATACAAAGCGCCCACCAGCGCGGGGTGCGCAGATCTGCTGCCAGCCCCCTGCGCAAGACAAAAAACCGCCAAAAACCCGGATCGACGGTTTCCATATCTGGCATAGGGCTGCGATGGGCGGCCCGGCGGGCCTGCGCGTAACGGTGGTCACGCTCTCGCTGCCTGCCTGCGCCGCGTGCCCGGGATTCTGTTCTGCTGCCTGGGGCGCCGTCGTGCTGAACTTCCGGTCTCGTTTCTGGCGGTGTGTAGGCGGCAAGGCCGCTCTGTGCTGCCAGGTTGCCAACCATATCCACCATGTGCAGCGCTTCGGGCGGCATGAGCGCGCAGTTGGGCACGGTTACCACGTCCCGGCCATTGCGCCTGCGCAGCCCCAGTTTTATTTCGCCGCCCTGTGTCGTGGCAGGGCCAAAAGCAAATTCCATCTTGTTGCGGAAGCGTGTTAACGCGGGTGAGCCTGTCACCGCCCCCAGCATGGATTCAAGCTTTGCCCGGTCAAGGCCGCCGATGCGGCTCAGGGCATCAAGGGCGATGGTGCGCTTCCAGAAAAGCTGCTGGTCGTAGGGCATGGTTTGCAGCGGGCAACCGCCGCATTCGGCATGATGAGGGCAAATGGGCGGTGCGGCGTCGGGCGCCTGGCGCAGCAGCTCGTGGCATTCGGCCTCCATAAAGGAAGCCTTGCGGCGCGTAACGCGGGCCAAAACCTGCTGACCGGGAAGGGCATTGGCAACAAAAACCACAGCCCCTCGGCCCTGGCCCTCGGTTGGTGCAAGGCGGGCAATGCCGCGTCCGTCGTGCGAGAGCGCGGTGATATCTACAATAATAAATGAGGTAGGGGCATTCATGGCGCTACACAGATAGCAGCAGGCTGTCCTGCGCGCAAGGGCGGTGAGGCTGGCGTAAAAAGTGGTTGCTGGCCAGTGGGGAGTTGTGTATTCTCTCCCTTCGCGCAAGTCGCGGACTGTTTGGCGGGTTTTGCAAAATATTCTGCAAAACGCGCTTGACATTTGTCGGCCTGTGGGGCAAATATGCCTTTCTCTTTTTGGAGGTTGATATGTACGCGATTATCGAGACCGGCGGAAAACAGTACCGCGTTGAAGAAGGTTCCAAAGTAGTTGTGGAAAAGCTTGCGGTGCAGACCGGAAGTGAAATTTCTCTGGACAAGGTGCTGATGGTCGGCGGCGCTGAATGCAAAGTCGGCGCTCCCTATCTTGCCGGGGCCGCCGTAACGGCGGAAGTGGTGGATCACGGGCGCGGACCCAAGATCAAGGTGTTCAAGCGCTGGCGTCGTAACGACTCGCGCAAACTGCGCGGTCACCGCCAGGATTACACCACCATTCGCGTTAAGAGCATCAACGTCTAGAGCCCGGTTATTCCGAGGTTCTGGCAAGCTGCGGGCATGGCTTGTCATTAATGCTCTGCACACGTGCAGGGTACGTTGAGCTATATTTATATTCTGCCCCGCCGGTCCATAGGGTCGGCGCCCCAGGGAGGCTACCATGGCACATAAGAAAGCAGGCGGCTCTTCGCGCAACGGCCGCGACAGTGAAGGCCAACGCCGCGGCGTAAAGCGTTTTGGCGGTCAGAGCGTTCTGGCTGGCAATATTCTGGTGCGTCAGCTCGGCACTACCGTTTACCCCGGTGTAAACGTGGGCATGGGCAGGGATTTTACCCTGTTCGCCAAAGTGGCCGGCGTTGTTCGCTTTGAGAAGTATATCCGCAAGCGCCGCGTTCACACGCGCGTGCATGTGGAAGCGGCCGCCGACTAAGCGCGGCCGCGTGGAATTTGCCGATGAGGGGAAGGGGCCGCGAGGCTTCTTCCCTTTCGGTGTTTGTGCTGGGGTATGTGTGGCCTGTTGTGCCACCGCCAAAAAAAGCAGCCAGCAGCGGCGGGCAATGCCTGCTGCCAAGGGCTGGCTTGCAGTGCTGCATGGCTTGCGGCACTTTTGGAACGGCAGCCCCATATAAAATACGGTGCGGCGGCAAAGCTGTCACACCGCGCGGACTGACCGCAAGGATACCCCATGCGATTTGTGGATGAAGCTCGAATTCAGGTGCGCGCCGGTAAGGGCGGGCATGGTTGCCTCTCGTTTCGGCGCGAAAAGTTCGTGCCACGTGGCGGGCCAGACGGCGGCAACGGCGGCAACGGTGGTTCTGTTTTGCTGAAGGCCGATGGACGCCTGCTGTCGCTTTATGATTTTCGCCTCAAGCGCCTGTACGAGGCCCGCAATGGCAGCCCCGGCGAGGGCAGCCAGTGCGACGGCAAAAAGGGCGAAGACATGGTGCTGCACCTGCCGGTGGGCACTCTGGTTTTTGCCGAAGGCCCGGACGGCGAAGAACTGCTGGCCGACCTCAGCGACCCTGATGCCGAAGTGCTGGTGGCCCGTGGCGGTCGCGGCGGCAAGGGTAACGAACACTTCAAGTCGTCAACCATGCGCGCGCCGCGTTTTTGCCAGCCAGGCGAACCGGGCGAGGAAAAAAATCTGCGCCTGGAGCTGAAAATTCTGGCCGATGCCGGATTGTTGGGTCTGCCCAATGCGGGCAAGTCCACGTTTATCACTCAGGTTTCGGCGGCACGGCCCAAGATTGCGGCTTATCCCTTTACCACGCTCACGCCCAACCTTGGTGTGATGATCGACGAATATGACCCCGACCGTCGCATGGTCATTGCCGATATTCCCGGTCTTATCGAAGGTGCGCACGAAGGGCAGGGCCTTGGCCTGCGTTTTCTCAAGCACGTAGAACGCACACGCTTTCTTGTACACATTCTGAGTGTGGAAGACGTGGGTGACGACGACCCCTGGGCGGGCTTTAACCTCATCAACGACGAGCTGCGCAACTTTGACCCAGAGCTTGGTGAGCGCCAGCAGATCGAGGTGGTCAACAAGATCGACCTTGTCACGCCCGAACGCCTGGAAGAACTCAAGGCGCGCGCCGAGGCCGATGGGCGCAACATCTTTTTTATTTCTGCGCGAGACGGTATCGATATCGAGCCTCTGGTGACAGAATTGTGGCGCATGCGCGATGTAACCAGCAGCCATGCACCCATTTTGCACTTTGCAGACATTGACGGGGACGAGGACGAGGAATTCCCCGAAATTGAAGTGATCTATACCCGCGAATAGCGGTCTGTGGAGCATTTATGGCAGCCCCCAAGGAAGACTGGCAGCACGAACGCGCAAGGGTACTTGCGCAGGCGCGGGTTGTTGTTGTTAAGGTTGGCAGCGCGGTTTTGACCGATGCCAACGGCCTGAGCGTGCCCGTGCTGGAAAATCTGGCCGCACAGCTGGCCAGCCTGCGCAGCTTGCTGCCGCAGGGCACGGCCGCCGATGCAGAAGAAAGCGCGCAATCCCGGCGTTTGGTGCTGGTTTCTTCGGGGGCTGTGGCCGCAGGCAGGGCAGCGCTTTCGTCACGCGGGCATGTGGTTGAAACCACAGGCCTCGCGGCCCGGCAGGCCGCAGCCGCCGTGGGGCAGGGCCAGCTCATGCAAGCCTGGGACAGGGTTTTTTTTGCCCACCGCATGCCTACGGCCCAGGTGCTGCTCACCCGCGAGGACCTGCGGGCACGGCAGCGTTTTCTCAACGCGCGCAATACCTTTGCCGAGCTGCTGGAATGGGGCGTTTTGCCCATTGTGAACGAAAACGACACCGTTTCCATCAGCGAGCTGAAATTCGGCGACAATGACTGTCTGGCAAGCCTTTTGGTGAACCTCACCGGGGCGGATCTGTTCATAAATCTCACTTCCGCCTCTGGTGTGCTGGCTGCCGACCCGCAAAAAAATCCGCATGCGCCCATACTGGACCACATAGATGATGTGGCCGCCCTTGATCTGGGGCAGCTGTGCGGCGGCAAAACTTCGGTCGGTACGGGCGGCATGTATTCCAAACTGCTGGCGGCCCGCCGTGCCGCGCAGATAGGCGTACCCACACTGATTTTGCCTGGCCGTGAACCTCACGTGATTACGCGGGCCTTCGCGGCCTGCGGCGTCTGTGATGCTCCTGAAGGCCATGCGCCGTTCACCGGCGGTACATGGGTTTGCCCGGCGCAGCACGCCATACCGCGCCGCAAGTTCTGGCTGGCCTATCAGTCTGACCCGGCGGGCAGCGTACATGTCGATGCGGGCGCGGCCAGGGCCTTGCTGCACAAGGGCGGCAGCCTGTTGCCAGGCGGTGTGTTTCGCGTTGAAGGAAGCTTTCAGCAGGGTGCGCTGGTGCGCGTGCTGCACGATGGGCAAAGCATTGGCGTGGGCCTCTCCAACTACAGCGCCTCGGATCTCAAAAAGATCATGGGCCTGAAAAGGCACGAAGTTGCCGCCATTCTGGGCGACGCGCACTACCCGGAGGTTATCCATCGGGACAACCTGCTGCTGGATGCGGCGGTATAAATAAGAAAGGCCGGTACTCCCGGCCTTTCGCTTGTGCTGTTTCTAAAACAAGCATGTACGCAGGCCGGATATTCCGGCCTTCTTTATTTCTGTGCAGCGGGTCAGCTGCGTGAACGCGATTTTTTGAAGCGGATGAAAATTTCGCGCAGTTCCTGCCGCGAAAATCCCATCACCGCAGGCATGCTGAGGCAGAGCAGGCCGATGGCGACCGTGTACATAACGCCCGATGCCAGAAAACGCGGCAGGGAATCGATGTCGCCCAGACCAAGGTGCAGCGTGGCAGCGCGGCAGCCAAAGGCCAGCAGCAAAAGTACGGCAAGGCTCCACACCTGATGGGCCACGTTGCGCCAGAACTTGAGAGGAATAAAGCGCGAGGCCAGCCACAGGTAGATGTTGACCGTTATGATCTGCACGCACACGGTTTTGATGGCAAGGCCCACGGCTCCAAGACCCAGGCCAAAATATTCGGGCGGAGCAAGCAGAAACCACGCCGTGCTGAAACCGTACACACACTCAAAACCCGCCATGTTGCGCAAAATCTTGGTGCGGCCTGTGGCATGGAATACCGAACCCGCCAGTTGCCCGTAGGCCTGATGCAAGGGGTACAGGGCCATGATCTGTACAGACAGCGTGGCCGCAGCAAATTGCGCGCCGCCAAAAAAATTAACCAGGGCCGATCCCTCGGCCAGGGTAAAGCACGAAAAATAGGCGGCAACCACATACAGCAAGGGCGCAAAACGCGTGAGCAGACGGCCCATGGCTTCGCGGTCGTTATTGCCCCAGGCAATGGAAAGTTCGCGCATCACAAGGGGTGTCATGGCAGAAACAAAAAGAAAACAGGCCATGCTCACCTTTTGGGAAAGAGCAAAGAAGCCTTGCTCCACGCTGCCGTCAAACCATTGCAGCAGCCAGCGCTCGGCAGAAAGCAGCAGGAAGGAAAGCAGGGCCTGCACAAAGAGCGGGTGGCTGTAGTTGAAAAATTCGCGTCCGTAGGTACGGGTCTGGTCTGGTGTAAGGCGAAAATGCAGGGGAACCCCAGCCTCGCGCCAGTAACTGCGCGTTACCAGCCAATACCCAAGAGCTGTGGCCCCAAGCATGAGGTACTGCTGTGCAAAAAGGGTGTTGATGTTCAACCAGTCGGCCCAGAACATGGCCCCAAGCAAGCCCACGGTAAGCAGTGATACCGCAGTACGCACCATTTCGGAAGCAACCGTTGCGCCCACGGCATCGTTCATGGAGCGGAGCACGCGTCCCCACCAGGTCAAAAAGGCCCACATGGCCGCCAGAGGGGCCAGCCACAGGGGCACATCGGGCATGAGCAGCTCGCCCGCAAGAGGAAACTGCAACAGCGCGGCAGCCAGCAGAATAATGCCAAAGACCACCGCTGTTACGCGCATGTAAAAGCCGATGAGCCCGGTTTCGGCCTGACGGCGCGAAAGGGCATTGTAAAAACAGGTGGACGTGCCCATGTCCAGAAAGCCGGAAAGCTGCTGGAACAGGTTGGTGGCAAAGCTGTAGTTGCCGTACATCTGCGGCCCGAGCGCGCGGGGCAGAATGGCCTCCATGGCAAGGTAGACCGGTACGGAGGCAATGTTGGCCACAAGCTTGAAAATATAGCGGCGGGCCAGGGTGGGGGTAGAGCTTTGCATGCCGGGAAATTAGCTCACTTCGGCTGCGCGCTCAAGAGCGCGGAGGCTTGTGCGGAAAAAATACCTTCAACCGCAGCGTGATTCTGCTGGCAGTGGGCTGCCAGCCTGTGTTTACGGGCGCAAAAAATTGCCGTACCATCGGCATTCCCCTTGCGGGCGCAAGGGGAACGTTTGTTGTTCATACCACAAGGATACCGCCATGGATGATGAAGCACGCAGCAAAAAAATGAAGTCCGGGCTGGAAAAAGCCCCTCACCGCTCCCTGCTCTATGCTCTGGGCCTCACCAGAGAAGAGATGGATCGTCCTCTGGTAGGTATTGTGAATGCCGCCAGCGAAGTTGTTCCCGGTCATATGCACCTGAACAGCCTGGCAGATGCGGTAAAAGCCGGTGTACGCATGTCGGGCGGCACGCCCTTGCAGTTTCCGGCCATTGCCGTGTGCGACGGCCTTGCCATGAACCATGAAGGCATGCGTTTTTCGCTGCCTTCGCGCGAATTCATTGCGGATTCCATTGAAATTATGGCGCGGGGCCATGCCTTTGACGCGCTGGTTTTTATTCCCAACTGCGACAAGTGCGTGCCGGGCATGCTCATGGCCATGATGCGCCTGAACATTCCCTCGGTGCTGGTTTCGGGCGGCCCCATGCTGCCCGGCGATATCGGCCCCGGCAAGCGCGGCGATCTGATCACCGTGTTTGAGGCCGTGGGCAAGGTGCGCAGCGGCGCCATGACCGAAGAAGAGCTGGAATACATGGCCGAACGGGCCTGCCCCGGCTGCGGCGCGTGTGCGGGCATGTTTACGGCCAACTCCATGAACTGTCTTTCCGAAACCATTGGTGTGGCGCTGCCCGGCAACGGAACCATACCCGCCGTGAGCGGTGCGCGTATTCGCCTGGCCAAAAAGGCCGGCATGCACGTTATGGATCTGCTGCGCAAGAATATCCGTCCCCTGGATATTGTGACGCCCAAGTCGGTTGCCAATGCTGTGGCCGTGGATATGGCCCTTGGCTGTTCCACCAACACCGTGCTGCACCTGCCCGCCGTGTTTGGCGAGGCCGGTCTGAAGCTGGGCCTGGATATTTTTGACGAGGTGAGCAAAAAAAGCCCCAACCTGTGCAAGCTCTCCCCGGCGGGCAAGCACTACATGGTTGACCTCGACAATGCGGGCGGCATACCCGCCGTCATGACCGAGCTGGACAAGCTGGGCCTGATCAACAAGGACTGCATGACCGCCACGGGCAAGACCGTGGGCGAAAACCTCAAGGACATGAACGCCCGTGTTCTGAACCCGGAGGTTATCCGCAGTATTGACAATCCCTACTCCAAGCAGGGCGGCATTGCCATTCTGCGCGGCAGCCTGGCCCCTGGCGGGGCTGTGGTCAAGCAGTCTGCCGTGGCCCCCGAAATGATGTGCCGCGACGTACTGGCCCGCGTGTTCGAGTCGGAAGAAGACGCCATGAAGGCCATTCTTGACGGCAAGATCAAGGCCGGTGACGGCGTGGTGATTCGCTACGAAGGGCCGCGCGGCGGGCCGGGCATGCGTGAAATGCTTTCGCCCACGGCGGCCATTACCGGCATGGGCCTTGGCAAGGATGTGGCCCTGCTGACCGATGGCCGGTTCTCTGGCGGAACCAACGGAGCTGCCATTGGCCACATTTCGCCCGAAGCGGCAGACGGCGGCGTTATTGCCCTGGTGCAGGAAGGAGATATCATCCGCATTGATATTCCCAACCGCAAGCTTGATCTGCTGGTGGACGAGGCCGAGCTTGAAAAGCGCCGCGCCGCCCTTGTGGTTCCCAAAAAAGACTGCCCCTACCCGGTGCTGCGGCGCTATGCGTATCTGGTCAGCTCTGCGGATAATGGCGGGCGCTACAAGGATATTTAGGCCTATTTGCTCTGAATGATGCAAAACCCCCATGGGACAGGGAGCGGATAACATAGCTGCCTGACCTGTGGGGGTTTTGTGGCCCTCTCGTGCCGGGGCAGTTTACAAAGGAATGGACACATGGCGTTTCTGCATGCGTTGGGTGGTGTTTTTGGGCTCATGCTCATGGGCTTTGTGGGATTTATGCTGGCCGCGCGCAACTGGTTTGGCGCAGAAACGCGCATCATGCTGCCACGGCTGATCACGCAGATAGCCCTGCCGCCCTTTCTCATGTACACCATCATGCATTCGTTCCACCGCAACGAGCTGCTCATGCTGGCACGGGGGGCGCTGCTGCCGCTGGGTTCGGTGGTGCTGACCTTTATTCTGGCAGTGATTCTTGCCAAGGTTGCGCGCATCAAGCGGCAGCATTTTGGCCTGTTCTGCGCCAGTGTTTCCAATTCAAACACCATCTTTGTGGGTATACCCGTCAATCTGGCCCTGTTTGGCGAAACATCCGTGCCCTATGTGCTGCTGTATTATGCCGCCAGCACTGTATTTTTCTGGACTGTGGGGCAGTATTCCATCACCTGCGACATTACAGACAACACGTGCTGCATCCCCTTGCGCACGCGCTTGCTACAGGTGTTTTCGCCACCGCTTCTGGGGTTTCTGACGGGCATCGGCCTGATCCTGCTGGGCGTTGAACTGCCGGAATTTTTGCAGAATGTGGCGCGCTCGCTGGGCAACCTGACCACGCCTCTGGCCATGATATTTATTGGTATTTCCATTTATGACATGGGCTTGCGCAGTATCAGGATCAGCAAGGACATGGCCCTGCTGATTCTGGGGCGTATGGTGCTGGGGCCGCTGGTCATGTGCGGCTTTCTGTATTTTTTCCCCGTGCCTGCCCTTATGGGCAAGGTGTTCATTATCCAGGCTTCACTGCCGGTAATGGCCCAAGCCGCCATACTGAGCGCGCACTATCATACAGACCCGGAATTTGGCGCGCAGGCCGTAAGCATTTCAACCCTGCTTTCCATGATAACCATACCGCTCTACATGGTCATTTTTTAGCGCCAGCCGGTGTGCCCTGCCACATCCTGTAAAAAAGGCCGCTGCTCACGAAGAGCAGCGGCCTTTTGGGTGTATGGCTGCAAAAATTATTTAGCGCTTTCAGCCAGCACGTCCAGCATGAGGGCATCGGGCTTTTTGGAGCAGGCATCAAGGTAGGCCTTGAGCGTGTCGTCGCTTGTCAGCACCGAGGCAGGCTTGTCGCTTCTGCCCTGGTTGTAGCCGTCAAGCCAGATCACAAAACCGCTGCCGTCGTCAGGATTGGCTGTGTAATCCTTGCACAGGGACTTGTCTGCACGCCAGGTGCTTGTTGTGTCCACGGGAAAGGTCTTGCGGGCTTCCTGCCACACGGTGGCGGCCTTCTTGGTGGGGTTGGCCTGGCAGGCGGCGTAAACCTGGCCCAGCATGGGGGCGAGGGTTTCGGGATCGGCAATGGGATTGCCCATCTTGGCGCTCACATAGCCGTCGATTTGCAGACCTTCAAAAACAGGTGGCTGGCCGCCATCGGCAATGGGCTGGGTGATGAGTTCGGCGCAAACGTAGGTGGCGGGGTCGATCTTGTCGCTGCCGGCCTGAACAGCCACAGGCAGTCCAAGCATCAGGCAACAGAGAATGAGCAGCTTTTTCATGAATACTCCCTTGAAGAAAGTGTTGTACTTCCTTGACCCACACGGGCGGCCCTGTCAACAGGCGTTTTTGTGTCAGCGTGAGCACATATGCCGGGCAGATAGTGCCCCACGGCCTTTGGCAAACACAGGGAGCCCTTGCGGCAAAAAAAGCGGGAGGCTCCCTGCTGCCAGTGGCAAGCACGGAAGCCCCCCGCAAAACACGCTGCGGCATGCCGCAATGCGTTACAGTTCCGGCGGCAGATCCTGCAATTCTTGCCAGGTGAACACGGGGCCGTCCACGCAGACGTAGCGGCCACCGATGTTGCAGCGACCGCAGATACCTACGCCGCACTTCATGCGTTTTTCAAGTGTGGTTACGATGTTTTCAGGCGCAAAGTTGAGCTTTTGCAGGGCCTGCACCGTAAACTTGATCATGATGGGCGGGCCGCAGAGCACGGCCACGCAGTTTTTGGGATCGGGGTTGAGTTCCAGCAGCACGTTGGGGATCAGGCCCACCTTGTGCGGCCAGCCGTCAAAGGGGGCGTCGATGCACAGGGTGCAGTCCAGATCGTCGCGGCGCAGCCAGTCTTCTGTTTCATAGCTAAAGGCCATGTCACGCGGGGAGCGTGCGCCGTAGAGCAGGCTGACCTTGCCGAAGTCGGCGCGGTGTTCCAGCACGTGCAGCATGATGGTGCGGATGGGCGCCATGCCGATGCCGCCGCCCACAAAGAAGATGTCCTTGCCCTTCCAGTCGGCGTAGGGAAAGTGGTTGCCCAGAGGGGCGCGCACGCCCACCTTGTCGCCGGGCGACAGCCTATGGATGGCCGAGGTCACTTCGCCCGCCTGCATGACGGAGAACTGGAGGTAGTTTTTCTGCGAGGGCGGCGAGTTGATAACAAAGGTGGATTCGCCAGCGCCAAATACCGAGAGCTGGCCCACCTGGCCTGGTTCGTAGGTAAAGGACTTCATGGCTTCTTCATCGTCCAGCACCACACGCAGGGTTTTGATGTTGCCCGTTTCCTGAATCACCTCGGCCACGGTGGCGGCCATGGGCAGGTAGGGGTTGCCCTGCATCATGGGGCGGGCGGTTATTTCGCGCAGCATACCGCCGTCGGGCGCGGGCTTGAGGCCCGGCTTGGCGGCAGGCTTGGCAGCGGTGGCGGGTTTGGTTTCCACAACCGCTTCTGCCTTGGCTGCGGCCTTTTCAGGGGCAGCCTGCACAGGTGCATTATTTTTTTCAGGCGCAGCCGTGGAAGTGGTAGCCTTGCCGGTAGTTTTTTTGGTGGCCATGTCTGCTCCTACTTGTCCGTGGACTTCTTGTCATCGTTACCGTCTTCGATGGCGGCAAGCACGATGGCGCGGATGTCCAGGCAGACGGGGCAATTGCTGATGCAGCGGCCACAGCCGCTGCACGAGAACGCGCCCCAGTTTTCAGGATAGGTGGAGTACTTGTGCGACACGCGGTTGCGCATGCGAAATGCCTTGAGCATGCGCGGGTTATGGCCGCTGGCCTCACGCGTGAACAGCGAGGACATGCAGTTGTCCCAGCTGCGCAGGCGGCGTCCGCCCTTTTCGCTCAAGCCTTCGCCCTCGTCGGTGATGGTGAAGCAGTAGCAGGTGGGGCAAAAGTAGGTGCAGGCCCCGCAGGAGAGGCAGCGGTCGGTCTGGTCCTGCCAGAACTGGGTGTCGTTGAAGCGGGCAGCCACCTTTTCGGGTGCGCTCTTGATGTTGGGGGCAGGCACAAGGCTGGCCCAGGCCTCCTTGCGCGCCGCCTCTGCCTTGGGGAACATGTCGGACCCTTCGGCAAGCGAAGAATTGGCCAGCAGTTCCTCGCCCTTGGGCGTGATGGCTTGCAGCACATAGCCGCCCTCGATCTCGGTCATGAGCACGTCCGAGCCTTCGGGCGAGGTGGGGCCGCCGCCAACCCAGTGGCAGAAGCAGGTATTGCAGCCGCTGCCGCAGGTGAGCGTAACCACCGCAAGCTGTTCGCGCCGGGCCTTGTAGTAAGGATCGGCGTAAGGGCCCTTGAGGTAGGGGCGGTCGAGCACGGCATAGCCGCGTGCGTCGCAGGGGCGGCAGGCAAAAACCACGGTGGGCTGGGCCTCGGGCTTGTCGTCCAGGCTCATGGTGACGCGCTCGAGGTTGTCCGGGTCCTTGGTTTTTTTGTAGCGCACCAGGGTTTCGCACTGGGGCAGCACGGCCTCCTTGGCGGGTACGGTGGCCTTTGCCATGGTAAAGGGCTTGCCTTCCTGCCAGGGCTCAAAGACCACAGAGCTCTTGTTGGCGGGTTTTTCTACCGGCACAAGCACGCGGCGGCCATTCTGCGCGAGGTAGGCGAGAAACGCGGGCAGGCCGTCGGGTGTTACAAAGCGGATTGTGCTCATTTCCAGTCCCTCTCGTGAATGTTCTTTTCAACCACTTCATAGCCCAGCAGGGGCGGCACGTCGTCCGGGTTGAGGCCGGGCTTGTAGCCGTCAAAAAGCTGGGCCACGGCGCGGGCAATCTGCTGGCGCAGGGCCAGAATGGGAATGCCCACGGGGCAGGCGCGCTGGCATTCGCCGCAGCCGGTGCAGCGGCCAGCCAGGTGCATGGCGTGGATGGTCTGGAAGAAGAGTTTTTCCTTGGCGCTGTCCTCCTGCGTCATCCAGTGCGGGTCGCGGCTGTCTGACACGCAGTAGTCGCGGCATACGCACATGGGGCAGGCATTGCGGCAGGCGTAGCAGCGCAGGCAGCGGTCCATCTGGCCGCGCCAGAAGGCGAGGCGCTCGTCCAGTGTCATGGAATCGAGCAGGGCCAGCTCCGGCGGGGTGTTGGGGGTTCCCTCCACCTTGACGGGCTGTCCCAGCAGGGTATCGGCCAGCACTGCCGAAGGCGTGGTGCAGCCGTAGCATTTGCCCTGGGCGTAGTCTGTGATGCAGAAGCGGTGGGCCTTGCCGTCGGCGGTGATGGTCACACCGGCCTCGTCGTAGGCAACGCTGTCGATCTTGGTGTAGCGGCCCAGATCCTGGTTGACGCGGGCCATGTCCAGCGTGCCCTCGCAGGGCAGGGCAAAGATGGTCACGTCTTCGCGGCGGATCAGGTTTTCCTGCAACAGTTCAACCACCGAGCGCGAGTCGCAGCCCTTGACCACAATGCCCACCTTCTTGCCCTTGAACGAGGGCAGGTACACGGCGGGATTGTTGACGTTAAATGGGCCCCACACCAGTTTGTCCACGTCCTCTGGGGTTTTCATGAACAGGGGCACGGTGTGGGCTTCGTCATAGCCCTGCTGCCAGCCGATCACGCAGTCGAGTTCGGGCAGCTTGGCCTTGATGGCTTCCTTGAGATCGCCAAGGGCGGCGTTCTGCCCCGTGCCGAGGGAGCGCAGCGAGGTCAGTGCCATGTCGGCTATCTTGAGCAGCGGTTCCGGGTCGTCAAGCTTGGGCGCGGGGCCGAGCTTGTGGATGCGGTCGGTAAAGACCGTAACCACCTGCTGCCAGCGCTGGCCTTCGGATGCCGAAACCCAGGTGTATTCAAAGCGGCGCTCGTCAATGCCCAGCACGGGCAAAAACTGCTTGAGCACCTCAAGGCGGCGGCGGGCGTAAAAGTTGCCTGCGGCATAGTGGCAGTCGCGCGGGTGGCAGCCGGAAACCAGCACGCCGTCGGCCCCGTTGAGCAGCGCCTTGACGATGAACAGCGGGTCAATGCGGCCCGAACATGGCACACGGATGACGCGCAGATCGGTGGGCTGGGTGGCGCGGGCCACACCGGCCGTATCCGCGCCGCCATACGAACACCAGTTGCAGAGAAAACCTACAATTCTCAGTTCTTTGCCGTTTAGCACTGGCATAAGGCGTTTACCTCCGCAAGGATCTGGTTGTCAGTAGCGTGTGAAAGCTGGATGGCCCCCTGCGGACAGGTGGACGTACACAGGCCGCAGCCCTGGCACACGGTCTCGATGACCTGAGCCTTGCCCTCGCCCCGGATTTCCACTTCCTTGATGGCCCCAAAGGGGCAGCAGCGGATGCACTTGCCGCAGTTGACGCAGCGGCGGATATCCACCTGGGCGATCTGCGGGTCGCTTTCAAGCTTGTCCTTGGCAAAGAGCGAAAGCACCTTGGCCGCAGCGGCGGAACCCTGGGCCACAGAGGCGGGAATATCCTTGACCCCCTGGCACACGCCCGCCAGATACACACCGGCGGTATTGGTTTCCACGGGCTTGAGCTTGACGTGGCTTTCCATGAAGAAGCCGTAGCTGTCGTAAGAGATGCGCAGCTTTTCTGCCAGCTGGGGCGCGCCCTTGCTGGCTTCCACGCCCACGGCCAGTACCACCAGGTCGGCCTTGATCTCCACGGGCTGGCCCAGCAGGGTATCCACACCCATGACTGTCATCTGGCCGTTGCCGTCGGGGTAAATCTGCGAAACGCGGCCACGGATGTATTCCGTGCCGTATTCTTCCATGGCACGGCGGGTAAACTCGTCGTACATCTTGCCTGGAGCGCGGATGTCCATGTAAAAAACAAAGGACTTGGAATCGGGAATGTGGTCCTTGGTCAGAATGGCCTGCTTGGCCGTGTACATGCAGCAGAAGCCGGAGCAGTAGGGACGGCCTACGGATTTGTCGCGCGAGCCAACGCACTGCACAAAGACGATGTTCTTGGGTTCCCTGCCGTCAGAGGGGCGCTTTACATGGCCGCCCGTGGGGCCGGATGCGGAGAGCAGGCGCTCGTACTGCAACGAGGTGATAACGTCGGGGTAGGCCCCGCCGCCGTACTCCTTGTACACGGTCCAGTCCATGAGGTCGTAACCGGTGGCGGCAACAATGCTGCCCACCTCTTCGGTGATAATCTCGTCTTCCATGTCGTACTTGATGGCCCCGGTGGGGCACACCTTGGCGCACACGCCGCACTTGCCCTTGATGAGCTGGCGGCAGAACTGCGGGTTGATGACGGCCTTTTTGGGAATGGCCTGCGGAAAGGCAATGGTGATGGCCGTTGTGTTGCCCGTCAGTTCATTGAAGGTGTCGGGCGTTTTTTTGGCCGGGCATTTCTCGGTGCAGGCGCCGCAACCCGTACACAGGTTCCAGTCCACATAGGTGGTGCGCTTGCGGATCTTGACCGTAAAGTTGCCCACATAGCCCGAAATGTCTTCCACCTCGGAATAGGCGTAGAGCGTGATGTTGGAGTGCTGGGCTACGTCCACCATCTTGGGGCCGAGAATACAGGCCGAGCAGTCTACGGTGGGGAAGGTCTTGTCGAGCTTGGCCATCTTGCCGCCGATGGTCGCATCGCGTTCCACCAGCACCACGGGGATGCCGCCGTCGGCGCAGTCAAGCGCCGCCTGAATACCGGCAACACCGCCGCCAATGACCAGCACGCGCTTGTTGACGTCAAAGCTCTTGGCCAGCAGGGGCTTGTTGTTGCGCAGCTTTTCCACCGCCAGACGTACCAGTTCGGCAGCCTTGTTGGTGTTGGCTTCCATGTCCTTGCCGATCCACGAAACGTGCTCGCGGATGTTGGCCATTTCAAGCATGTAGCGGTTGAGCCCTGCGCGTTCCACCGTGCGGCGGAAGGTGGGCTCGTGCATGCGCGGCGAGCACGAGGCAACCACCACGCCGTCGAGCTTGTACTCGTGGATGGCGGCTTCAATGGCAGCCTGGCCGGGTTCGGCGCAGGTGTACATGGGGTCGTCTGCATAGACCACATCCGGGTAGGTGCGGGCAATGGCCGCCACCTGGGCGCAGTCAACTGTTCCGGCGATATTGCTGCCGCAGTGGCAGATAAAGACGCCTATTCTCATTACCTGCCTCCTTCAGCGCGGCGCAGTTCGTCGAGCTTGCGCATAAGGCCGTTGGGGCTCACGCACAGCTTGTTGAGGCCCAGTTCTTCTTCCGGCAGATCAAAGGCAATGCCCATCATCTGGGTAAAGTAGAGCACTGGCATGTTGAAGCGCGTGTCCATTTCCTTGGATGCCTGATCCTGACGCAGGTCGAGGTTCATCTGGCAAAGAGGACAGGCCACCACAACGGCGTCTGCGCCAAGGCGGGTGGCCAGCTCAAGAATGCGGCCCGAATTCTTGGCCGTCATGGGGCGCTCGGGAATGCCGAAGGACGCGCCGCAGCAGGCGGTTTTGAGCGGGAAATCAAGCATCTCCGCACCGCAGGCCGACATCATTTCTTCCATCAGCGTGGGGTTTTCCGGGTCGCCAAAGTTCATCACTTCACCGGGGCGGCTCATGAGGCAGCCGTAATAGGCCACGAGCTTGAGGCCCTTGAGGCTCTGGCGCACGCGGGCGGCAATGGCGTCCATGTCCATCTGCCCGGCAATGCCCTGCATCACGGAGGTGACAGGCGGAAACTGCTTGGCCGAGGGGCCGTCGAGCAGTTCGTCAACCCGGCTGCGGAAGGCGGGGTTTTCCATGCGCTTGGCGGCCATGCGCAGATTGGAAAGACAGCTGGGGCAGGGCGTGAGCAGCAGCTCGGCCTTTTGCTGGGCGGCGATATCAAGATTGCGCACGCACAGCGCGGCGGAAAGCTCCGTATCCACCGCGTGGGCCGGGGTTGAACCACAGCAGTTCCAGTCGGGAATATCCACAAGCCGCATATCCAGGGCTTTGCACACTGCCTGGGTGGACATTTCGTAATCTTTTGATGAACCCCTGGCAGAGCAGCCGGGGTAGTAGGCGAAATTCATGGGCGCACCCCCTCGCGCTTGGCGCGTTCCTTGTAGCGCGTAAAGATACGGGTGACCGGCCCCGCCCCGCCGGGCAGGATATGGGGCTTGAGGCCCAGCTTGCCCTTTTTGAGGGCTTCGGGCGCAAGGTCAACGTCGGTAAATACGCGGAGTGAGCGCATCATGTAGAGTGCCATGGTGCCGATTTCGTGGGTGCGGCCAAAGGTGCGCACCGTATCCAGGAAGGAAAACCAGAATTTCTCCACCTTGGGTACGGCCACGCGGCCTTCCTTGCGGGCCATGTGGCGCAGGGTTTCCATAACCCCGGCAACGTCGATGTTATTGGGACACCGCTGGCTACAGGTGGAACAGGAAAGGCACATCCAGATGGAACGGGAATCAAGTACCGCGTCCTTCAAGCCCAACTGTACCGCCCGCATGATCTGGTTGACCTGCATGTCATAAACGAAACCTGCTGGACAGCCGGCCGTACAATTGCCGCACTGATAGCAGGTAGACACTTTCTGTCCGCTGTGCGCGTCCACTTCCTCCGTAAAGGCGGGGTCGCGCAGGCGGTTCAGGTTGATGGCGTCGTTCATGGGAACTCTCTGGTTAGAAGCTGATGGGGTGCCGCTGTGACAAGTCTGTCTACAACGCTACAGCAGAAAAAGTCAAAAATCTAGGCTCGCACCCATACAAATCATTTACTGCATATTTGCTCTGATTTATTTTGCGTTATTTATCACAAGCGTATGTGCCGCCCGCAAACCCAAAAGATAACTTTCCACGCCAAATCCGCAGATGCTGCCCGCACACACCGGGGCAAGCACCGAATGGTGGCGAAAGGCCTCGCGCGCGTGGACATTGGACATGTGTACCTCAACCACCGGCACGGGCAGTATGGCCAGGGCATCGGCCAGGGCGTAGCTGTAGTGGGTCCAGGCTCCGGCGTTGATGACAACCGCATTTACCCCTTCGCCCAGTGCCTGATGGATGCGTTCCACCATGGCACCTTCGTGGTTGGTCTGAAAGCATGCAACAGTCACGTTAAGATCCTTTGCAAGGCTTTGCAGGGCAGCATCAATATCTGCAAGGGTTGCAGTGCCGTACTGGGAGGGGTCGCGCTTGCCGAACATGTTCAGGTTGACGCCGTGCAGCACAAGAATTCGCATGGAGGCCTCGCTTGTCGTGTCTGGTTAACGGGGCTGCTGCCCCAGGGCGGTTTTGAGGGCGCGCCGCGATTCTGGCGGCAGGCCTTGCCCTGTCCACAGGCGAAATTGCGCGTCGCCCTGGCCAAAAAACATCTCAAGCCCCGAAATGCAGCGGCGGCCAGCTGCCCGCGCCTCGCGCAAAAAGCGCGTTTCAAGGGGGTTGTACACAATGTCGTAGGCCAGGGGGGCGGTATTGCCACAGGGCGCATACTGGGCGGCCAGAGAGAAATCATAGGGGGTGTCGTCTTCTGCCTTGCCGCGCATGCCAAGGGGCGTGGTGTTGATAACCAGCAGGGGCGCGGGCTCGTGGCGGTTTTGCCACAGCAGTGGGGTAAGGCCGAATTCTTCGGCCAGCGGCAGATGGGATTTGTCGGAAGGCGTGGCCACATAAATATGGGCAGGCCGGTCGTGCGGGGCGGGGGACACAAGGCCTGCGGCCACGGCCCGCGCAGCACCGCCAGCGCCCAGCAGCAAAATATCGGCCCCTGCAAGGGGTACGCCAGCGAGCGGAGCCATAAAGCCCGCCACGTCGGTGTTTTCACCGCACAGGCGTTCACCCTGCCAGTAAATGGTATTGGCCGCGCCCACGCGCATGGCCAGGGGGCTCACTTCGTCCAGCAGGGGCAGCAGTTCCACCTTGTGGGGAATGGTAACGGAGCAGCCGCGAATATTGAGCAGGCGCACGCTTTCCACAAAGGCGGGCAGCTTGTGGGGCGGCACTTCCCACTTCATGTACAGTGCATTGATGCCAAGCGCCGCAAAACCCGTGTTGTGCAGCAATGGCGAAAGACTCTGGCCCAATGGCCAGCCCGTGACGCCATAAAGGGCTGTGCCGGTTGCAGTGGAAGCGGCTGCGCTCATGGGGCGTGCTCCTGAATAAAAGTGCGGCAAAAGCATGTGTTTTTATACAATAATCCGCAACACAGGGGAGCACTGTACCCTATGGGACGGCCAGGGGCAATGCCGTGGCGCAATGATTGCCCGCCAAATCCGAGAGTATGAATAGGTAAGGCGGTTGCAGCCTGACAGGCAACAAAAAGCCCCGGCAAGCCGGGGCATGGTGTGAGTACGGGCAGGGCTGTGGGGCAGCCTGGTGCAAATTTTATGAGCGCTTGAGTTCCATGGCCTTTTGCAGCATCTGGTCTGCGGTGGTAACCACCTTGCTGTTGGACTGAAAGCCGCGCTGGTTGACGATCATGTTGACCATTTCTTTTGACATGTCCACATTGGAATTTTCAATATTGTAGGCGTTGATCTTGCCGTAGTTTTCCGTACCGGCAACGCCCATTTCCATTTGTCCGGAATCTTCAGTGGCGGAAAATACGTTGTTGCCCTCGCGCCGCAGGCCGTCTTCGCTAGTAAAGCGGCATACGGGTATCTGCCAAAGGTCCATGCTTTTGTTGTTGGAAAACTTGCCCACAACAGTGCCGTCTGCGCTGATGCTGATATTGTTCAGCGTGCCCTCGGCATAGCCGTCCTGGCTTTTGGAGCGCATGACCGGCGAGGATGACGTGTAGTTGGTGGTGGCGTCTGCGGCGCGGGTATAGGCAGTGCCCATGCTTGCCAGGGCTGTTGGGTCTGTGCCCACGCTGGCCGCGCTGCCGGGGGAGTTTTGCCAGCCGCCCGTGGCCGTGATTCCCAGATTAACGGTGACGGGCGAGCCGTTAAAGGTCATCTGCGGTACGCCCTTGTCCGAAAGCGTGGCCGCGTTCCAGTCTGCAAGGTCTGTGCTGCCTGCGGTGGAGGGGGTGTAGGCCGACATGCCCGTAATCTCGCCACTTGCGTTGAAGCTCAGGGTTCCCATCATGAGGGGTTCGGCCGTGCCGCCATTGCTGTCGGCATCGGAGGCGATAAGGTATTCCGCAGTGGTTCCCGGCGCTGTGGAAGGCGCGCCGTCAAAGTAGATGGTGGCGGAATGGGCCGTGCCGTCGGCTCCATACAGTGTTATGCTCTGGCTGTAGCCAGAGCTGCTGATGGGCGGCTTGTTGGCAGAATTGTATTGGCCGAGCAGGCTGAAATAGGGATTTGTGGCGTCAACGGCGGTGTCCGTTCCCTGTGCCACGTTAAGGCGCAAGTCCACCGAGGTGGTGGCCTTGGCGGGCATTTTGGCAAATTTGTCTATGGTTACTTCGCTCAGTGCGCCCTTTGTGCCGTCTTCAGCAAACTTGTAGCCCATGAGGGCCATGCCCGCAGGCGTGCGCAATACCCCGGCATTGTCGGGTCTGAAATCGCCCGCTCGGGTGTAAAACACGCCGCCATCCTTGTCCGTTACCTGAAAGAAGCCCTTGCCGCTGATGGCCATATCCGTAACGGTATTGGAAGACTCAAGAGCGCCCTGGCCAAACCGTGTGAGCACGGCATCGAGCTGCACGCCCTGCCCCACTTGGCCGAGAGCCACCTTGGAATTGGTCTGGGCATCCCACCAGTCGCCGATGCTGCCCTGCTGCGCGTAAAAAACGTCAGAGAACAGGGCGGTCTGCTCCTTGTAACCGATGGTGCTCACATTGGCGATGTTGTTTGAGATAACGTTCATGCCGCTACCCAATGTCTTCATGCCTGTGGCACCGATGTACAATGACGAGTTCATGCTCTGCCTCCTGCCGGGAGGGAATTATTTTCCCCATATCCGGTAACGGCATGCCGCCCCTGCGAAAGGAAGCGTATGCCGCTGTGCCGCAGATATGCGCGGCACGCCTGTTCTGCCGCGCATTGGGGCAGAAAAAGTAAAGGACGGAGGGGAAAAACATTCCTCTCCGCCCTGGATAGAAGCAGAATCTGTGCCAGTTGCAATGCTTTCTGGCTGCGTCCCTGCGCTATTTTTGCACGGGCAGGCCAGCCTGCTGCCAGGCTGTGATGCCCTGGTTCATGTGCAGAATATTGGTAATGCCCTCTTTTTCCATGGCATCGTATGCGCCTGCCGAGCGGTTGCCCGTGCGGCAGTAGAGCAGAACAGGCTTGTCCTTGGGCAGGGAAAGTATCTGCGAATCAAAGGACGCGCCAAAAAAATCCATGTTCACCGCACCCGCAAGGTGTCCCTCGCGAAATTCCGCCGGGGTACGCACGTCTACTATGGTGAGCCCCTGGGGCGGGTTTTGCACAAGGTCGGCAGCTTCCTTGACGCTGATATCCTTGGCGCAAACCTGAACAGCCACCAGTAAAAGCAGGCAGGCAAGCGCTGAAACAAAACCACGGAGCCGGCCGTGGGGCAATTTAGCAAGATGGCAGTGCGTCATGTCTGTTTCCTGTGGAGGTTGCGGGTGACAGTGCGGGGCGGATTTGCCGCCCCGCTCGCCTGCAATATTACCTGACAGCAGCGCGGGCCTTGGCAAAGCCATCGGCGGCATTGCGGATGACCTTTTCGTCCACGCAGAAGGCAAGGCGGAAGTGCCCGGGGCAGCCAAAGCCAGTGCCGGGCACTGCCAGAATGCGCTCTTCAACCAGCCTGTTCACAAAGGCCACGTCGTCGCCGCCGGGAGCCTTGGGGAAGAAGTAAAACGCCCCGGCAGGCATCTGGAATTCGTACCCGGCGTTTTTGAGCACCTCGCCCATGGCCTTGCGGCGGGCGGCGTAGATGTCCAGATCAACCTGGCTGCCAAGGGCGGCGGCCATGATGTGCTGTCCAACCACAGGCGGGTTTACAAAGCCGAGAATGCGGTTGGTAAGGGTAAGGCCAGCCATGAGCTCGGCCTTTTCGTGCAGCAGGGGCGAAATGGCGGCAAAGCCCACACGTTCGCCCGGCAGCGAAAGATTTTTGGAAAACGAGCTGATGACAACCGCATAGGGGTAGAGGGGCAGCACCGAGGGCACTTCCGCATCATCATAAGCCAGAAAACGGTAGGGCTCGTCGGCCACCAGCCAGATGGGTTTGCCGTATTCCTGGCTCTTGTTTTCAAGCAGCTCGGTCAGGGCCACCAGGTCTTTGCGACTGTAGATGACGCCGGTGGGATTGTTGGGCGAGTTGATGAGCACCACGCGGGTTTTGGGGCTTATGGCTTCTTCAAGCGCGGCAAGGTCGGGTGCAAAGGTGTCGGGCTTGCTCATGACCGCGCGGAATGTGCCGCCGTGGTTGGCAACATAGAAGCCGTATTCCACAAAGTAGGGGGCAAAACCCAGCATTTCTTCGCCAGGATTGATAACCGCGCGCAAAAAGGCATTGAGCACGCCCGCCGCGCCGCAGCCCAGCAGCACGTCGTTGGCGGTAAGGGTCACGCCCTGTTCCTTGCTGAGGTGGGCGGCCAGCTTTTCGCGGGCCCATACAAAACCGCCGTTGGGCATGTAGCCAAAGGCAAAGGGTTCAGAAGCGTGCTCGGCAAAAGAACGCAGGCCGGTCACCACGGCAGGAGGTGCTGGCAGGTCGGGGTTGCCCAGGCTGAAATCATAAACATTGTCTGCGCCAAACTGGGCCTTGAGCTGGCCACCGGCTTCAAACATGCGCCGGATCCACGATGCGTTTTCCAGATACCCCGAAACACTGTCTGCAAGAATGGACATATACTGCTCCCACTGGTTGTTGTATTCGACCTGACAATTGGTTATGCTTCCAAAAGCCGTATAAAGCAATTGTCATTTGGAGGCTATGATGCGTTTTGAATTTTTAGGCAAAGCCCGGCGAGTGCTCGTTCCTGCGCTGCTGGCGGCGGCACTGCTGCCCGCCTGCGCCTCCAAGGAGACGCAGGAAGTTCCCGACGGCATGGCCGTTACTGTTACCCTGCGCGATGTCCATCGGTGCTCACGCATCTCGCCCGAAATTCAGGTGGCCCAGGCTCCTGCCAGCACAGAATATTACGATGTGCGGCTGGTGGAATTTACCAGCGACTCCCAGGAAATGTTTCTGGGCGGCGGTATCTGGAACAACGACGGCACGGGTATCATTCCAGAGGGCGGCCTTACCCGCCACTACCGTGGCCCTTGCCCGCCCAGCGGGCAGAGCAGGGAATACGCCTTTGTTGTGTCGGCCATGAGCCGCCAGAGCATGCAGCCCATTTCTGTTCGTCTTTTCCGTTTCACGCAGGAATAATTTTTGCCTACGCGTTCTTGCTGCCCGCAAGGGAAGCAGGGAGAGCGTGTGCGCAAACGGATTTTCCGCCCCATTGTGGTTTGACCGCACGGGGCGGTTTTTTTGCGCCCTTTGGCCGGGCGGCATATCTCAGACCATGCCCGCCAGACGATAGCGGGGCGCTGCCCAGGTTCAGAAAATTTCTGCTCCGGCAAAATCTGGCGCTGTCCGCCGATTTTTTTGCCTTGGTTGCTGCCGCCGTACCCGTATAGCCCTGTTGCGGGCCCGTTGTTGGCCCGGTGCTGCCCCTCTGCTGAAAGGGCCAGCTTTTGTGCCAGCGCAAATGCAACAGGCGCTGGGAGCGAAATTTCGCCGCCAGCGCCTGTTGTTTATCTATTTTCTAATAGTCGTCTTCGTCCTTCAGTTCCGGCGGCACGGCCACAGCACCGGTAATGATGCGGCGTCTGGGGGCGGCTGCCGGGGCTTCCGGCGCGGCGGCGCGGCGAATGGCCGGTTCTGGCAGCGTATTGTACAGCGCCCAGAAGGGCGGGAAGAGCCCCGTCATGATGCCGGGGTTGCCCAGCTTTTGGTGCGGGCTTGCGCAGGCGGCCAAAGCAAGGGCCATTGCCCAGACCGGATCGGGGGCATTCCAGCCTGTTTTTGGGCCAGATTGTTCTTTTTTGCACAAGTGGCTGTTTTCATCCAATTCCAGACCCACGGCAGAAAGAAAACTTTCCACAGTTGTTCTGTCCGTTCCGCTGGGCAGGGTGGGCAGGGTGGCCTTGTCACCACGCAGGGCGGCACAGGCCGCCAGTGCCAGCGGCAGGGGAGCCCAAACGGCGGGAAAACCAGCAGGCAGATCGCCCTTGGCGTATTGCTTGAGAGGCGCGGCCGCGCTGGCGCAGACCTCGCCGCCTTCCTTGCCAGCCTCGTAGCGCAGGTCAAGGCCAAGCTGTTTCAGCAGATCCCAGCCCGCTTCGGCGGCGGGCAGGGCGGGCCACTGACCGCCCAGATGGGCCTCGCCGCCAAGCGCAAGCGGCAGAGCCAGCAAAAAGAGCGCCAGTTCAGGCTCCATGCCAGCCTCAGGCTTGGCAGGCAGGCTGAGCGGGCCGGGGTTTACGCGCACCTTGGCACCCTCGGTCTGCACATCCGCACCGGCTGCGCGCAAAATGGGCAGCACGCGGGCCACGATGAGCCTGTGGTCGGGATGCGAGGAAAGATCAAGGGTTATGGCCCGTTCGTAACCGGGGGCCGCCAGCAGTATACCCTCGGCCAGTTCGGCGGGCACATCGGCGGGCAGCTTTATGGAATCGGGCAGAATGCCTGAGCATTCAAGGCGTGCGGGCAGGCCGTCGCTTTTGGGAACAACGTGTACGAGGCGCGCGCCCAAGGCGGGCAAAAAGTGCCGTACAGCAGAAAAATCGGCAAGTTTGAGGCTGGAATCGCCGGTAAACTTGGCGCGCGATGGGCGGCCAAGGTAGTGGCCCAGCAGCATGAAAAAGTTCCACGCGCTGTCGCCGGTGTGGATAACCTTGTCTGCCGCGCCCAGCGGGGCCGCAGGACGAGCGGAAACTCCCTCGTCTTCGCGGGTAAGTGAAGCACCGGCCTGGTTGAGCATCTTCACGCAGTCCACAATGGGATCATTCATCAGGCAGGGCGCGATATGCAGGGGCTGGCCCGTGGAGGCGGCCAGCATCAGCCATGCGCGGGTGGCCCGGCAGGCCAGGGGCGCGGGCATGCGCAGGCGCACGTGTTTGGAAGGCGGCGCAAGGTTAAAGGCCGTGCGCGGCGGTTCCTGCATGGCCGAGCCGCCATTTTCGCCATTTTCGTCCCCATCGTTGCGGGCTGAGGCGGGGCGGGGCTGAAATTCCACTTCCTGCATAAGCGAAAAAAAGTGGCCGGAAAGGCGCGCATCGCGGCTGATGCGGGAAACGGCAGCTTCCCACGATTCGCGGATATTTTTTTCTTCGGCAGAATCAAGCCGGGGCTTGTCGCCGCGCATACGCTCAAGAAGATTGTTGCGGCGCAGCAGCAGGCGCAGAATATCGCGGTCTATCTCGCAAACCACCTCGCGCAGCGGCTTGCGGGCGCGCGAATCGCCGGTATCATGCCCATTGCGTGGACTGCGCGGGGCACGTGGGCCCCGTCCTTCGCGCATATCTCGTGGTGCGCGGGAATCGTTGGAGTTGTCGGTCATGCCTTGTCCTGTACTGATATGAAAATTTGGATAGGAGGGGTTCGCCCGAGGCGCAGCGCTGGAAAAACAACGGGTTGCCGACTCATGGTTCGATTTGCCCCAGGGGCTTCCCTTATCTGCCCAAGCGTGTTAGCTTGAAATGAGCTCTCTTGCAAGGGTTGTGCGGCCAGCACCAAATTATGGTCTGGCAGTAGGCATTTGAAATACTTGTGACATGCAAGGGCCAAAAATGCCCAAGAGATTTTTTTTCACAAGGCTTATAAGGCGTTGATTCTGTAGGGAATCTGCCTGGCGACTCTGTGAAGTTTCAATGAAATTTTGCAGAGGGGGGTTGACGCAGAGGCTAAGTGCTTGTTACTAATTGCGCAAGCCATACGCCCAACTTTCGTTGTGGAGGCGCTCGGCTAACCCCGGCGTGACGGTTTAGCCGCGCGCCTCGCCGAACCCGGCGGGTTTTTCTGAAACACTTTTAAAAGAGTTGGAGGATACGTATGCCGACGTTTGTCGATCCGTCCAAGTGCGACGGCTGCAAGGGTGGCGAAAAGACGGCCTGCATGTACATTTGCCCGAATGACCTCATGATCCTGGATTCTGAGGAAATGAAAGCTTACAATCAGGAACCCGAAGCCTGCTGGGAATGCTATTCCTGCGTTAAAATCTGCCCCCAGGGCGCCATCACGGCTCGCCCCTACGCAGACTTTGCTCCCATGGGCGGTACCTGTATCCCCATGCGCTCGGCCGACTCCATCATGTGGACTGTTAAGTTCCGCAATGGCAACGTGAAACGCTTCAAGTTCCCCATCCGCACTACGCCGGAAGGTTCCATCAAGCCCTTCGAAGGCTTTGGTGAAGGCGCCAACATCGAAGACGAACTGCTGTTCACCGAGACCGCCTTGGTTGCCCCCAAGGCCGCTCTTGGCAAAAAGTTCGATGTTAAGGACGCCGACAAGTCCTTCACCTGCATGGAACACGGCCGCTAGGCTTTTGCAACCGCTAGTGCGATAAGGAGAAACAATTATGCCAATGATTCCCGTCAAGGAAGCGACGAAGGGTGTGGCCATAGCCGAGCCTGAAGTGAAAGAACATGCTGTTGACCTGCTGATCGTGGGCGGCGGCATGGGTTCCTGCGGCACCGCTTTTGAAGCAGTGCGCTGGGGCGACAAGCACGGCCTGAAGATTATGCTGGTTGACAAAGCCACCCTCGAACGCTCCGGCGCCGTGGCTCAGGGTCTTTCCGCCATCAATACCTACCTGGGCGACAACGACGCTGACGATTACGTCCGCATGGTTCGTACCGACCTTATGGGTCTGGTGCGCGAAGACCTTATCTTCGACTGCGGCCGTCACGTTGACGACTCCGTGCATCTGTTCGAAGATTGGGGCCTTCCCTGCTGGATCAAGGGCGACGACGGCCACAACCTGAACGGCGCTGCCGCTAAGGCTGCTGGCAAGAGCCTGCGCAAGGGCGACGCCCCTGTGCGTTCCGGCCGCTGGCAGATCATGATCAACGGTGAATCCTACAAGTGCATCGTGGCCGAAGCTGCCAAGAATGCCTTGGGTGAAGACCGCATCATGGAACGTATTTTCATCGTGAAGCTGCTTCTCGACAAAAATACCCCCAACCGCATCGCTGGCGCCGTGGGCTTCAACCTGCGCGCTAACGAAGTTCACATCTTCAAAGCCAACACCATCATGGTGGCCGCTGGCGGTGCCGTTAACGTGTACCGTCCCCGCTCCACCGGTGAAGGCATGGGCCGCGCTTGGTACCCCGTGTGGAACGCCGGTTCGACCTACACCATGTGCGCTCAGGTTGGCGCTGAAATGACCATGATGGAAAACCGCTTCGTGCCCGCCCGCTTCAAGGACGGTTACGGCCCCGTGGGTGCGTGGTTCCTCCTGTTCAAGGCCAAAGCCACCAACTCCAAGGGTGAAGATTACTGCGCCACCAACCGCGCCATGCTGAAGCCTTACGAAGATCGCGGCTACGCCAAGGGCCATGTCATTCCGACCTGCCTGCGTAACCACATGATGCTTCGTGAAATGCGCGAAGGCCGCGGCCCCATCTACATGGACACCAAGACCGCCCTGCAGAACACCTTCGCTACGCTTAACGAAGAACAGCAGAAGGATCTGGAATCCGAAGCTTGGGAAGACTTCCTCGACATGTGCGTGGGCCAGGCCAACCTTTGGGCCTGCACCAACACCGCACCTGAAGAACGCGGTTCCGAAATCATGCCCACCGAACCCTACCTGCTCGGCTCCCACTCCGGTTGCTGCGGTATCTGGGTTTCCGGTCCCGACGAAGCTTGGGTGCCCGAAGACTACAAAGTGCGCGCTACCAACGGCAAGGTCTACAACCGCATGACCACCGTTGAAGGCCTCTTCACCTGCGCCGACGGCGTGGGCGCTTCCGGCCACAAGTTCTCCTCCGGTTCGCATGCTGAAGGCCGTATCGCCGGTAAGCAGATGGTTCGTTGGTGCCTTGATCACAAGGACTTCAAGCCTGACTTCGCCGAAACCGCCGACGAACTGAAGAAGCTCGTTTACCGTCCCTTCTACAACTTCGAACAGGGCAAGGCCGCTTCGACCGACCCTGTGGTGAACCCCAACTACATCACGCCCAAGAACTTCATGATGCGTCTCGTGAAGTGCACCGACGAATACGGCGGTGGCGTGAGCACGTACTACACCACCTCGAAGGCTCTGCTTGACACCGGCTTCAACCTGCTTGCCATGATGGAAGAAGACTCCTTCAAGCTGGCCGCCCGTGACCTGCACGAACTGCTTCGCTGCTGGGAAAACTACCATCGTCTGTGGACGGTGCGCCTGCACATGCAGCACATCTCCTTCCGTGAAGAATCCCGCTACCCCGGCTTCTACTACCGTGCGGACTTCATGGGCCTGGACGACGACGCTTGGAAGTGCTTCGTGAACTCGAAGTACAATCCCGCCACCGGCGAGACCAAGATCTTCAAGAAGCCCTACTACCAGATCATCCCCGACTAGTCGGCGGCACTGATGCCAAATGGGGGCGGCCGCAAGGCCGCCCCCTCTGCTGCAAGCCCTGGCTTTGCCCGGGTTTGCGGCGGCGAAAAACGCGTGCCGGTGGGCGGCTTTGCCCTGCCGGAAAAAGAGCGGTTTTCGTGCCACCTGTTTGTGTGCCCCATGCTTGGCATGCGGTGCGCTGCACAAGGCAAATGTTCGGCAAGGGGATGACCGGCAGCAGGCCCCCCATTGTCGGCGGGCGTGGTGCGGGCAGTTTTGTGCGCTGACGCTCGCAGAGGTCGGCCACGGGGCCGCTCCTTTTTTTTCGCGGCGGGAGTCCTATTCCTTCTTCAGCCGCTATGCAACAACGCAGGAGGATATCCAGGATGTCCAATGCCATTCTCG
>NZ_JAYRGM010000023.1:31060-34579 GCF_041907885.1 Desulfovibrio sp.
CACAGCCGCCATTGAAGCGGCGGAACTGGGCCACGACGTCTTTATCGTCGAAAAGTCGCCCTGGCTTGGTGGGCGCGTGGCTCAGCTCAATAAATATTTCCCCAAACTTTGTCCCCCCTCCTGCGGTCTGGAAATCCAGTTCCAGCGCATCAGGAAGAACCCGCGCATCAAATTTTTTACGCAGGCCGAAGTGGTCGGGTTCATGGGTGTCAAGGGCGACTACAAGGTAAAGGTGCGCATCAGCCCCCGCCATACCGCCCCGCACAACGTTGATTTCAGCCTGCTTGCCTCCAGCCTGACCGGAGAAGTGGAAAGCGAATTCGAGCTTGGTCTTGCTACGCGCAAGGCCCTGCACAAGGATATGCCTTTCGCCTTCCCCAGCCGCTACACCCTCGACCTCGACGCGCTCTCCAAGTCTGACAGCGCGCGGGTTGCCGGGGCCCAATTCCTGGATGTCAACGAACCGCAGCGCGAGATTGATCTCAACGTGGGCGCGGTTGTTGTTGCCACAGGCTGGAAGCCCTACGATGTTACCCGGTTGACCAACCTCGGCGCTGGCAGCGTCAAGAACTGCGTGTCCAACATGCAGCTTGAACGCCTTGCCTCGCCCTTTGGTCCCACCGGTGGCCGCATTGTGCGTCCCACCGATGGCAGGGCTCCGCACAGTGTTGCCTTTGTGCAGTGTGCGGGTTCGCGCGACCAGAACCACCTGAACTACTGCTCTTACATCTGCTGTATGGCCACTCTCAAGCAGTGCCTGTACATTGCAGAGCAGAACCCCGACACGCAGATCACGGTGTACTACATCGACCTGCGCGCTCCGGGCCGCTATGTTAAGGTGCTCGAAAAGGTCAAGGCGCTGCCCAATGTCAAGTTTGTCAAGGGCAAGGTTGCCAATGCCGAACAGGCCGAGGGCAACCGCGTGCGCATCACGGCTGAAGACGCCGTGCGCGGCGAAAAGATGACCCTTGATTATGATCTTGTTGTGCTGGCCACGGGCATGCAGCCCTCGCTGTCTGGTGAAAATGCGCCCCTGCCCCTGCCGCTTGATGAAGACGGCTTTATTGCGGGTGGAGATGAGGCTGGCATTTTCGCCGCTGGCTGCGCGCGCATGCCCCTTGACGTGATGCGCTCTGCGCAGTCTGGCACAGCCGCCGCCCTGAAGGCGGTTCAAACGGTGAAAGGGAGGTAGGCGGCATGTCGGGTAAAATTGGCGTCTATTTTGACCAGCAAAACATTGGCGGCGGGCTTGATCTGACCGCTCTGGCCGAACAGACGAGCCAGAAGTGGGGCGGTCTTGTGCCCGTGGTCAAGGTTGTTCCTGTGCTGGCCCTGGCCGTGAGCGAGATCAAGGCCGACATCGAAGCGCAAGAGCTGGACGGCGTACTGCTGTGCGGCGCTTCACCGCGCGTTGATTCGGAAATCTACCGCCTGCCCGTGCAGGTGGAACATGTGAACCTGCGCGAACAGTGTGTGCAGGCTTATAAAAATCCTGACAAAACCCCTGTGGACACAGCCAACGGCGCGCCGGAACTTCTGGCGCTCATGGCCCGCGACTACGTGAACATGGGCGTTGTCAAACTGCAGAAGAGCGAAGTGCCCGATTCTGCCGCCGTTACCGGCGTGCAGCGCGTACTGGTTATCGGTGGCGGCTGGACGGGTCTTACGGCTGCCGCTGAAGCCGCCGAAACCGGCTATGATGTTGTCCTCGTTGAAAAGGCCGACAAGCTCGGCGGCGCGGCCAACAACATTCCCATGGGTTCGCCCCTTGCTTCGCCCTGGACTGACAAGCAGCCCACCAACGTGGCCGACAAGATCAGCAAGGTGCTCGGCAACAGCAAGATTGCCGTACACATGAACACCCGCATGGAAAAGCTGGAAGGCCAGCCCGGCGAGTTCAAGGCCACCTTTGTCACCCCCGCAGGCACGCAGACCATTGAAGTGGGCGCTGTGGTGCTGGCGACCGGTTGGGTTCCGCTTGATCAGAAGTACCTTGCCGCCATGGGCCTTGGGCAGAGCACCAAGGTTGTGGACGCCGCCACCTTTGGCAAAATGCTGGTAGCCGATCAGGTGAGCGCCCGCCGCATCGCCTTTGTGCTCGACACCACCATGGCCGAAGAAGCTGTTAAAAAGGCAGCTGAAGAAGCTGAAGCCGCCCCTGCGGAAGAAGCCGCCAAGCCTGCCGAGGGCGAAGAAAAGGGTTTTGTGAAAGCAAATCTCGAAAGCTTCCGCCATGTGGCCTACTCCAACGCTGTCAACAGCGTGGGCATGCTGCGCCTTGCCAACACGGTTTGCGAAAAATCCAACGATGCCTGCCAGACCTTTATCCTCTACAAGGACATGACGGTTCCCGGCATTCTGGAACGCTTCTACAAGAAGATGCAGGACCGCCTGGGCGTCATGATGACCAAGGCCGACGTGACCGACATCCGCGAAGCTGGCGACCACATGGTTGTGAGCTGCAAAAATACCCTGCTGGGTATGGATTTTGATCTCGACGTTGACCTGGTTGTTGTGCCCACGGGCCTTGTGCCCACCACGGCCAAAGACGTGACTGTCTGCTTTGACTATCGCCAGGGCCCGGACTTCCCGGATCTGAACCTGTTTGATGGTTTTGCAGATTCCAACTACATCTGCTTCCCCTACGAAACGCGCCGCACCGGCGTGTACGCTGCGGGTTGCGTGCGTCAGCCCCTGACCATGGATGCCTGCGAAGAAGACGCCAAGGGCGCTGTGCTCAAGGCCATGCAGTGCATTGAGGCTGCCAGCCACGGTGTGGCTGTGCATCCCCGTTCGGGCGACCTTTCCTACCCCGTGTTCAACTTTGTGCGTTGCACCCAGTGCAAGCGCTGCACGGAAGAATGCCCCTTCGGCGCTCTGGACGACGACGAAAAGGGAACGCCCAAGCCCAATCCGGCGCGTTGCCGCCGTTGCGGCACCTGTTTCGGCGCTTGCCCGGAACGCGTCATCTCCTTCGCCAACTACAATATCGACCAGATCGGCTCCATGATCCGCGAAGTTCAGGTTCCCAAGGACTTCAAGGCCGATGGTCCCCGCGTGCTGATTCTGGCCTGCGAAAACGACGCATACCCTGCCCTTGATATGGCCGGGGCGCGCAACAAGCCCTGGAGCCCCTACTGCCGCATCATTCCGGTGCGCTGCCTTGGCTCGGTCAACGCCATCTGGGTGTCTGACGCCATGAGCAAGGGCTATGACGGCGTTATGCTGCTGGGCTGCAAATATGGCGACGACTACCAGTGCCACTTTGTGAAGGGCTCTGAAATCTGCGCCCGCCGTAAGGAAAACATCGCCGAGACGCTCAACCGCCTTGGCGTGCAGCCCGAACGTGTGGAACAGCTTGAAGTGGCCATTGACGAATACGACAAGGTTCCCGACCTGATCGACGGCTTCGTTGACCGTATCATGGCCATGGGCCCCAACCCGTTCAAGGGCATGTAGGAGGAAGGCAGCAATGGCACAATGTTCAATCAAACCTGATATGGAGTTTGTCAGGGCACT
>NZ_JAYRGM010000024.1:0-34050 GCF_041907885.1 Desulfovibrio sp.
GTCTGGTCTGTTGCCTTCTGGAAGGTAAGGCCTTGGATGACGAGAAGAAAAAAGCCGCAGGCCTGAAGCAGATCGAGATTTCTTCCCGCGCCAAGGGCGACCTGATCATGATGGGCATTGGCGGTTTTTCGCCCCTGAACGGCTTCATGAACAAGGCTGACTGGAAGAGCGTCTGCGAAAAGATGACCCTTTCCGACGGCACCTTCTGGCCCGTTCCGGTTACCCTTGATGTTCCCGCTGCCGACGCCAAGGCCCTCAAGGTCGGCGAAGAAGTGGCCCTGGTTCGCAAAGGCGAAGTCATGGCTACCATGAAGATCGAAGAAGTTTACGAAATGACCGAAGCCGACAAAAAGTCGGAATGCGAACTGGTCTTCAAGGGCACCGGCCCCGACTCCGAAAAGTTCTGGGAAGTGGCCCCCACCGACCACCCCGGCGTGATGATGGTTCTGGCTCAGAACGAATTCAACATCGCTGGCCCCGTTAAAGTTCTCTCGCAGGGCGAATACCCCGTGAAGTTCCCCGGCGTGTACATGACCCCTGCCCAGCTGCGCGCCAAGATGGACGAACGCGGCTGGCAGAAGGTTGCCGCCCTTCAGCTGCGCAACCCCATGCACCGCTCGCATGAATACCTGGCCAAGATCGGCGTGGAAGTGTGCGACGGCGTGGTCATCCACTCCCTCGTGGGCTCCCTGAAGCCCGGTGACATCCCCGCCGAAGTGCGCGTGAAGTGCATCGACACCCTGGTTGACCACTACTTCGTGAAAGACTTCGTGATCCAGGCTGGCTACCCCCTGGACATGCGTTATGCCGGTCCCCGCGAAGCCCTACTGCACGCCACCTTCCGCCAGAACTACGGCATCAACAACCTGCTGGTTGGCCGCGACCACGCTGGCGTGGGCGACTTCTACGGCATGTTTGAAGCCCAGGAAATCTTCCGCAAGATTCCTGTGCCCGCCGAAGAAGGCAAGCGTCTGCTCTGCGATCCGCTGAACATCGACTGGACCTTCTACTGCAAAAAGTGTGACGGCATGGCCAGCATGCGCACCTGCCCCCACACCAAGGAAGATCGCGTCATCCTGTCCGGCACCAAGCTGCGCAAGATGCTCTCCGAAGGCGCTGAAGTGCCGGATCACTTTGGCCGCGCCGAAGTGCTCGTCATCCTGCGCGAATACTATGCCAGCCTGACCGAAAAGGTCGAAATCAAGATGCAGCGTGCGGCCTCCGGCTCCACCATGTAAGCTTGTCGCATAGACACAACATAAAAGGACGCCCGCAAGGGCGTCCTTTTATTTGGCTGGCTCAGCATTTTACTTGCGCATGCCCTAATGCAGGCACTGCTGATTCCCGCAACTGACTAGAACCCTGCCAGGGGTCTGGCAGGTGCATACCCATTGTGCAACGTTCACGGCAGGCCACGCCCCACACGCCCGCAGGCTGGCTATCGCTGTCGCATTGCCCCGCCCCATGGTTCATCCCATCCATATCATTCAAAGCGCACCGCGCTTTACGAAAAAGCAAAAACAGCCTATAACCTGAAACGAGTTACATGTAATCACGGATCTGGCCCGCAGTGCTGGCATCCGCTGTGATGCTGCTCGGTAGAGACCTCGCCTGAATAAGAGTATTTTACATCCACAGGTAGTTCATGAAGCGATCGCACCAGTTATTTCCCGGAATTTTGAGCATGGCTGCCCTGGCAGCGGGCTTTTGCATCTGGAGCGCCTTAGGCAACGAGGTTAACCTTTGCGTGACTTCGGGCTGTGCGCTGTTTCAGGATACGTCCATTGCCGGCATTTCGCTGTGGTGGGCTGGCGGCGTAATGTTTGCGGCTCTGGGTGCTGCCGCCCTGATGGGCGCTGCCCCGCTGGGCATGATTCTGGCTGGCCTTGCCCTGTTGGGCGACATTGGCCTTTTGCTGCTGATGTCTGTCACCGCCCCCTGCGTGAGCTGCCTGATTGTGGCCTGCTTTTTTGCCATGATCTACGCCGGATTTCGACAGGCCGCCCACCGCAGCCATTCTGGCCTGCCCAATGACAAGCCTGGGCGCTCGCTGCTGATTGTTGTGTGGAGCGTACTGTTTGTTGTCAACGTGGGTACGGCGCTGCGCACGCAGGCAGACGTGTGGGCCATCACCGACAACGGCAAGGAAGCCACGGTTCGCATATTTTTTTCGCCTTCATGCCCCAGTTGCCAAGAGGGCATCGCCCTGCTTTCTGGCCGGGTGGATGTGGCATTTTACCCACTGGCTGAGAGCGAGGCTGATATCTACAAGGCTGCGCGCATGCTGCGCTTGATGGATAATGGCGCAAGCATTGCCGAGGCACTGACCAAGGCTCAGGATGTGGCCGCGCCATCTGCCATGGCGGCCACTGCTCCTGACATGCTGCTTCTGCGCCTACGCATGCTGCGCAACAAGGCTCATGTTTTCATGGCCGGCTCACAGACGGTTCCTTTTTTCGAATACCACGGCCTGCCCACCATGCTGAAAAAATCCGCCAAACAGCAGGCAGGGCATACAACTGCACCCACCGCACCGGTTTCCCCCTCCGCAACGGGCAGTGCTGATTTGCCGCTCGACCCGCAGGTGGCCGGGCAATGCTCTGGCACTACCCCCTGCCCGTAGCCCCCGCCGCCAAGGGCGGTCTTGTGCAAAAAATGACAAACCTTGCGCTTCAAAAGCGCAAAGGGACTTGACGCCCTTTGCGCTTACTATTTATATGAGAGAGCCTTACTAAAAAGGCATGGGGACGGAATGAAAGCAATCGACGTATTTCGCAAACACAAAGGCGAGATGGTGCGTTTATGGACAGACTCTGTATTCGACACCTATCCATTTGAAACAACAGGTTTTCTTCGCACCAAAGACGACCCCTTCGGCAACCCGGTAGCCCACATGACCAAGGAAGCCGCAGGGGCCTTGTATGATGCCGTAACGGGCGAAACCGTAGAAGTGGCCCATACCAAAAAAGCCATGGACCGTTTTATCAAGTTACGCGCGGTGCAAACCTTTTCCCCCAGCCAAAGCATGGCCGTGTTCAGCCTCATGAAGCCCATTCTGAGAGAACACGTCATGCCTGAACTTGTGGCGCAGGGCGACCTGGCGGCCTACCTTGAGACCGAATCGCGCATTGACAGCCTGATGCTCCTGGCTTTTGACATGTATGTTGAAAACCGGGAAATTCTGGCCGAATCGCGTATTACGGAGATACGCAACCAGCATGCCCAACTGGCGCGCTGGGCGCAACAACTGGAAGGCGGAAACGTTCCCACCGGGAACGACCGCTGACATTCCGCGTTCATTGGGCCAAAGGGCCTGACCGTGGGCTTTGCAGCATGCGGGCCAAGAGATCTCTCAATATCCCGTGGTGGGCTTTTGAGGCAACTTTAGTGGAAGTGAGGTAGGGAATGTTCAATTCATTACTGCTGGTGCTGCTCATAGGAGCCATCGCCTGGGCGGGAGCGGCCGTGGGGCTCGCGGGCCTGTTCGGCGTGGCGCTGCCTTATGTGGCAGTAGTCGTGTTCATCGCCGGTGTTGTCTGGCGCATGGTGTACTGGGCCAAATCGCCCGTGCCCTTCTGCATACCCACTACGGGTGGGCAGGAGCAGTCGCTTGACTTCATCAAGCAGGCAAAATTCGACTGCCCTAGCACAACTTGGGGTGTTGTGCAGCGCATGTTCCTGGAAGTGTTCTGCTTCCGTTCGCTGTTCCGCAACACGGTTGCGGATGTGCGGGAGTTTGACCCCGTAAGCAACGGGCCGCGCACCATTTATTTTTCTTCCAAGTGGCTGTGGGTCTTTGCCCTGCTGTTCCACTACTGTTTCCTGCTTGTGTTTATCCGTCACTTCCGCTTTTTCATGGAACCCGTGCCTTCCTGTATTCGCTTTTTGGAAACCATTGACGGTATCATGCAGTTTGGCTCGCCCCGCTTCTTCTGGACCGGCGGCCTGGTTCTGACCGCCCTGCTGTTTTTGCTGGGACGCCGCATTTTCAACCAGCGCCTGCGTTACCTTTCGCTTGCCAACGACTACTTCCCCCTGTGGCTGCTTATCAGCATTGTGGGTACCGGCATCTGCCTGCGTTATTTTGATAAGACCGAAATCGCTCAGGTCAAGATTTTTGTCATGGGCCTTACGCACTTTGCGCCTGTGGCGACCACGGGCATCAATGCCCTGTTCTTCACGCACCTTACTCTGGTTTGCGTACTGCTGATTTACTTCCCCTTCTCCAAGCTCATGCACATGCCGGGCGTGTTCTTCAGCCCCACGCGTAACATGGCGTGCAACTCTCGCCGCGTTCGCCACATCAACCCCTGGAATCCGCCCAAGCAGTACTTCACCTACGCCGAGTACGAGGATACCTACCGCGACGCCATGGCCGATGCCGGGCTGCCGCTGGAAAAGCAACCCGAAAAGGCCGCCGAGTAAGGAGTTTCCACGATGGCAAAATTACCTACGCCGCAAATGCTTGTGTCCAGCCGTCCGGCCTTTCCTGACCAGGACTGGCTTGACACAAAGCCTGAATTTACACCGGGCAGCTTCTGCTATCCGGCCAAGCAAGAAACCATGGAACTTCTGCACATGCCCAATCCCCACGAATGGGATCCGGCGGCAGAAGACTGGAACTTGCCCGAAAACTGGGAACAGATTCTGTGCGACGCCTTTGAAGAGCGCCTTGAAAAACACCGCTCGCTCAAGCTTTTCATGGATATCTGCGTGCGTTGCGGCGCCTGCGCCGACAAGTGCCACTTTTTCCTTGGCACCAACGACCCCAAGAACATGCCCGTGCTGCGCGCCGAGCTGCTCCGTTCGCTGTACCGCCGCGACCACACCATGCTGGGCAAGATTCTCGGCAAAAAAGTGGGCGCTCGTGGCTGGGACAAGGAAGTAGTGAAGGAACTCTTCTACTACTCCTACCAGTGTACTGAATGCCGCCGCTGCTCGCTGTTCTGCCCCTACGGCATCGACACGGCCGAAATCACCGCCATCGTGCGCGAACTGCTGCACGAGGTGGGTCTTGGCATTCACTGGATCATGGACCCCGTGAAAAACTGTAGCTTCACCGGCAACCACCTTGGCATCAAGCCCCACTCCTTTGTGGAAATCGTGGAAATGCTGGCCGATGACTGCGAAACCATCACCGGTATCCGCCCCAAAACGCCCTTCAACGAAAAGGGCCACGAAATCCTGTTCATCACGCCCTCTGGTGACGTGTTTGCCGACCCCGGCATCTACACCTTCATGGGCTACCTGATGCTCTTCCATGAACTGGATCTCGACTACACCTTCTCGACCTACGCGTCCGAAGGCGGCAACTTTGGCTCCTTTACCACGTTCAACATGGCAAAGAAGCTCAACGCCAAAATGTACGCCGAAGCCGAACGTCTGGGTTCCAAGTGGATTCTGGGCGGCGAATGCGGCCACATGTGGCGCGTGATCAGCCAGTACATGGACACCTACAACGGCCCGTCGCCCGCACACATGACGACGCCTGTTTCGCCCTACACCGGCACGGTGTTCCAGAACGCGGCCTCCACCAAGATGGTACATATTGCCGAGTTCACAGCTGACCTGATCCATCACAACAAGCTGAACCTCGACCCCAGCCGTAACGACCATATCGTCACCACGTTCCACGACTCGTGCAACCCTGCACGCGGCATGGGCCTGCTCGACGAACCCCGCTACGTGCTCAACGCCGTGTGCAACAACTTTGTTGAAATGCCCGAAAACACCATCCGCGAGCAGACCTTCTGCTGCGGTGCCGGTTCCGGTCTGAACACCGAAGAAATCATGGAACTGCGCATGCGTTCCGGCATGCCCCGTGGTAATGCCCTGCGCTATGTGCAGGAAAAATACGGCGTCAACCACATGGCCTGCGTGTGCGCCATCGACCGCGCCACCCTGCCCCCGCTCGCCAACTACTGGGCGCCCGGCGTCAATGTGAGCGGCCTGCATGAACTGGTGGGCAATGCCCTTGTGATGAAGGGCGAAAGCAAGCGCACCATGGACCTGCGCCAGGAAGACCTGCCCAACGTGGTAGAGGATGATGACGCGCCCGAGGCGCAGGGGGAGGGTCAATAGATGTATAACGCCAAAGCAGTAATTCTTGGGATCATCATTTTTGTGGTCCTGTTCACCTCCCCGTTCTGGGCAAGCATGCTGGGCAACCGCTACACCAGCACCGGCATTGCGCTGCCCAAGAATGAAAAAGAATGCGTGGAAAATGTGACTTTTATGCGCGACAAGCACATGCAGCTGCTCAACGAGTGGCGCGATGAAGCCCTGCGCAAAGAAAATCGCACCTATGTGGCGTCCAATGGCAAAAAGTGGACCATCAGCCTCCAGAACACCTGCATGAAGTGCCATAACGACTACAAGGGTTTCTGCGAAAAGTGCCATGTGGCCAACAGCGTTGATCCTTATTGCTGGACCTGCCACATCATTCCCCAGGGGAGCAAATAATGAACAAGAGCAGAAGAAGCTTTCTGAAAGTGGCGGGGCTTTCCGCCTGTGCCCTGAGCAGCGGAATGGCTGGCCTTGGCGCCTTGTCCGGCGTTGCTCAGGCCCAGATTGCCCCTGGTCGGTATGAAAAGGGCGTCAATGCCCTGCACGCCAAGCGCTGGGCCATGGTTATCGACACCCGCCAGTTCACTGGCCCCAGAGACTATGAACCGCTGATCGAAGCGTGCCACAAGTTCCACAATGTGCCCCACGTTCCGGGCGAACAGAACATCAAGTGGTTCTGGCTCGATTCGTTCGAGCACACCTTCCCCGATGAAATGAACGCCTTTCTCGACAAGCGCCGGGCTGAAGCCAGCTATCCGCTGCTGTGCAACCACTGCACCAACCCGCCCTGCGTGCGCGTGTGCCCCACACAGGCCACCTACAAGATGGAAGACGGCATTGTCGCCATGGACTACCACCGCTGCATTGGCTGCCGCTTCTGCATGGCGGGCTGTCCTTTTGGCGCACGTTCGTTCAACTTCAAGGATCCCCGCAAGTTCCTTGCCGACCCGGTGCCCAATCCCACCTTCCCCACGCGCATGATCGGCGTGGTCGAAAAGTGTACCTTCTGCGCCGAGCGCCTGGCCGTGGGCCAGCTGCCCGCCTGCGTTGAAGCCTCTGGCGGCAAGATTCTCTTCGGCGACCTGGAAGATCCCAATTCAACGGTGCGGCAGGCTTTGTCCGCCAACTACAGTATTCGCCGCAAGCCCAACCTGGGCACGCAGCCCGGCGTTTACTACCTCATATAGGGAGGACAGGCCATGGTTGAAAAATTGCTCGAAGGTCCCAAGACCTACTACTTGTGGCTGCTCTTTCTGCTCTGCCTGATCGCAGGCTGCGGCATTGTGTATCTGGATCAGCTCCAGAACGGTCTTTCCGTAACCGGCATGAACCGCGACGTTTCGTGGGGGCTGTATATCTCGCAGTTCACCTACTTCGTCGGTGTTGCCGCTTCGGCCGTTATGCTGGTGCTGCCCACGTACTTCCACCACTATAAAAAGTTCAAGCGCATGATCATTTTTGGTGAATTCATGGCCGTTGCGGCCGTGGTCATGTGCGCCCTGTTCATCGTGGTTGACCTTGGTCAGCCCCAGCGCATGCTCAACGTCATGCTGCATCCCACGCCCAATTCCGTCATGTTTTACGACATGCTGGTGCTCATTGGCTATCTGGGTCTGAACATCATTATCGGCTGGGTTACCCTTGAAGCCGAACGCCACGAAATCGATCCCCCCAAATGGATCAAGCCCCTCATCTATCTTTCGATTCTGTGGGCCTTCTCCATCCACACGGTTACCGCCTTCCTGTACGCTGGCGTGCCTGGCCGCCACTACTGGCTCACCGCCATCATGGCTGGCCGCTTCCTTGCTTCTGCCTTCTGCTCCGGGCCTGCCATCCTGATGCTGCTCATGCTGCTCATGCGCCGCCTCAGCGGTCTTGATGTGGGCAAGGAAGCCGTAAAAACGCTGACCACCATCATTGTCTACGCCATGTGCGTGAACGTGTTCTTCTTTGTGCTGGAACTGTTCACGGCTTTCTACAGCAACATTCCCGGTCACATGGAACCCATCAGCGTGCTGTTCTTTGGCCACGGCGGTCATCTGCTGTGGGTGAACTACTGGATGTGGGCGGCGGTTATCATGGCCTTCTCGTGCCTCGCCATTCTTATTCCGCCCAAACTGCGCACCCACCCCACGCTTATGCCCATCGCCCTGGCCATGCTTGTGGCGGCCTCGTGGATCGACAAGGGTCTTGGTTTGCTGGTTGGCGGTTTTACCCCCAACATGTTTGAAACCATTACCCCCTACATGCCCACTGCAAAAGAAATTGCCGTGGCCCTTGGCGTGTACGCCGTGGGCGCACTGGTGCTCTCCCTGCTGTGGCGCATCGCCCTTGGCGTGAAGAAAGAAGTGAATCACCTCTCCGACTAAACGCCAGACTGAATAGATCAAGCGCCCCTGAGTCTTCACGACGCAGGGGCGCTTTTGCGTGAGCGCACTTCAGGCGTGCTGCCCCCGCCATTGGGCCCGTATCGAGTTAGGCGGCTGGCCCCGCATAAAGCAAGGCATTGTGGCAGCAGGTTACCCGGCGGCTGGCCAGCACCGTACAAATGACCAGACCGTAACAGTATTTCCCCACACTCACGCTTGACTCGAACCCATGCTCACGGGCATAGTATCAGCCATTCCCCGTTATTATTTTCGCAAGGAGCCATGGATGCATCAAGCGCTCAAAGACGCCATAACCATAAGCAAAACACTGTTGCGCAATGGCTATGACGCGCATGTTATCAACGCCCCCTTGCAGGAGCATCTGCTGGAAAACGCCAAGCAGCCCACCGTGGACATAGCCTGCGAGCCGGATCTGGATACACTTATCAAGCTGTTTCCCAAGGCAGTGCCGCTGCAAGACAAGCGCGCCCTCGCTGCACTGGAAGAAAACGGCTTTACCTTCTGTTTTTATCCCCTGGAAGTTGCCGCTGCGGGCCACCCGGAGCTTTCGCTGCTGCGCATCACGCCAACCATGATGGACAGGATGCCCCATGAGGAGCAGCTCAAGCTGCGCCTTACGGGTTTTGGCAGCCCGGAAGCATCAAACGATGCCTACGACGGTTTTGAAGACCTCAAGGGCGGCGCCATACGGCTTGCAGGCCTGCCGGACGAAACCCTGCGCCACAATTATCTGCTGGCCGTGCGCGCCCTGCGCTTTGCCGCCAATTTCGATCTGCCCATCGAACCCAACACATGGCTTGCCATTGTGCGCGCCTCGAGCCGTGTGCTCGACTACGTGCCTGCCACAGATATCATGGACGAATGGCGCAAGGTTGCGGCTGAATCCATGTACCGTTTTGTGCGCCTGCTGTTCGATTCGCACATTTTGCAGGGCCTTATTCCCGAAGTCGCCTCACTTTCCTGCCTTACCCAGATGCGCAACAAGGAAGGCGAGACGGAAAATGTTTTTGAACACACCCTGGAGTGCATGAAGCACTACCCGGAAGAAGATTTTCACTACGACTGGCTCGGCACCATGGCCATGCTCTTCCACGACGTGGGCAAGCTGTACACCGGCGAATATTTTGACGGTATATGGACGTACTACCAGCACCACCGTGTGGGGGCCAAGGTTACCCGCAAAATTCTGCGCCGTCTGCACTTTGCCCAGGAAGACATTGATCTGCTCTGCCATCTGGTGCGCAACCACATGCGCTTCCACTTCATGATGACCGACAGGGGCATTCGCCGTTTCAAGGCACTGGACGACTACCCGCGCCTTATCGCCATGGCCAGGGCAGACCTCAAGGCCCGCAACGGCATTCTCACCTCGTTCAACCACAATATGAAGTATCTTGACCGTGCCGAAACCCCGGAACAGATGCTTGAACCCCTCTTGAACGGCAACGAGATCATGAGCGAAACCAAGCTTTCGCCCGGCCCTCTCGTGGGCATCATACGCGATGCCCTGTTGCAGGCGCAGATTGCCGGTGAAGTTACCGATGTGGAATCAGCGGTGGCTTTTGTACGCGATTACGCCCGCAAATCAGTGGGGTAGGCAGCCCCTCACGTGACTGAAACGGTGGGCGTTCCTTTGGGAGCGCCCATTTTCGCTTACAGCTGGCACTGTCAGCACCAGGGATGAAAATCCTTGCCCAAGGGGCGCAAAAATCGTAGTGCATCAACCAGCTCCCGTGCATCCCGGCCTTGAGGCCCAACTCTATCCTTTCGGGCACACCGTATGACCAATCTTCTCAATCTGACCCTTCCCGAACTCGAAATCTGGCTTCAGACCGAACTTGGCGAGCCCAAATTCCGCGCCATGCAGATATGGCAGTGGCTGTGGCAGCGCATGGTCCGCGATTTTGAATCCATGACCAATATTTCAAAGGCCTGCCGTGAAAAACTTACGGCCAGGGCCGACATTATCTGGCCGGAAGTGGTGACGGTTGAGACAAGCCAGGACGACACAGCCAAATTTTTGCTGCGGCTTGAAGACGGGGCGCTGGTTGAAACCGTGCTCATACCTTCTGATTCACGCGAGGGCGTGCGCCGCTGGACTCAGTGCGTTTCGTCGCAGGTGGGTTGCGCCATGGCCTGTACCTTTTGCTCCACAGGGCAGATGGGCTTTGAGCGTAATATGACCATGGCCGAAATTTTGGGGCAAATTTTGATTGCCCGCGCGCATTTGGGCGACGACAGGCCAGAATGGCCCATGCTACGCAATATTGTTTTTATGGGTATGGGAGAACCGCTGCTCAACATGCGCGAACTCATGCGTTCGCTTGAGACTCTTAACAATGCCAAGGGGCTCAACTTTTCTCCCCGACGCATTACGGTTTCCACCTGTGGCATTGAAAAAGGCCTGCGCGAACTTGGCGAGAGCGGTCTGGCCTATCTGGCTGTTTCGCTGCACGCGCCCACTCAGGAGCTGCGGTCGCGCATCATGCCCAAGGCCGCGCGCTGGTCATTGGAAGAGATGTTTGAAACGCTCAAGTCTTACCCGCTCAAGACGCGGGAGCATATCACGCTTGAATATCTGCTGCTGGGCGGGGTCAACGACGGGCAAGAACATGCCAGGGAGCTGGCACAACTGGTAAATGATGTGCGCGGCAAGCTGAACCTTATCGTTTACAACCCAGCCGAGGGCGCGCCTTACGCCGCCCCGACGGAAGAGGATGTGCTGGCATTTGAGCAGGTTCTGTGGAAGCGCAAGATCACGGCCATTTTGCGCAAGAGCAAGGGCCAGGATATCAAGGCCGCCTGTGGGCAGCTCAAGGCGGCTCGTTTGCCTGAATGATCGCGACCGTGATTTGCCGCAAGAGTGAAGAACAGGCAGGAAGCGCTGGTCAGAATGCGTTCTTCCCCCGCCGGCGTGTGTGGCATGCAGGGCCATCTTCGCGAGGTTTGAGCCAGCCATAGCCTCCCTTCCACCGACGGAACAGCCGAAAGATCAGCAAGGGCAACAAGGCCAGGGCGCATGCCAGGTGCAGCATCTTTACAGCCGTATACGTTGCGTCGTAGAGGGAATAATCGGGCATATTGTGTACAATAAGCGCCAGCCCTGTAATGGCCAGCCCGATGAGCAGTACAACGCGCATGAGGCCGCAACGGGTGAGGTAGTACGTGCTGTGCCCCTGCAACCGCCAGATGGTGAAGGCATAGGTTCCCAGAAAAAGCAGGGCTGCCGAAGAATAATAGTGGGCCACCGAGGGCGACCAACTTGTGCCCAAGGTAAGACCGTAACGGCTCATCACCGGCAGATGTGATATTCCGCTCCATACGGCGCTGAGCATGCTCAAAAGCCAGAGCAGGCTGAAAAATGAGGAAAAAAGCGTCTTCTGATTTTTCACGGCTTACGCCTCATCTGCTTTTCGCGCCACATGCGCAGCCCTGCCAGGGCAGCACCAGCGGCAGGCGCCAGCAAAACAGCCCGCAACAAACTGTTTTCCTTATCCATACTTGCCCCAGCAGGGCGAAGGCTTGGCATGCCCACCCCAACCTGCCCCTGGCGCAGCATGTTTGCCTCAATATCGCGAAACAACACGGTTGACACATAGATCGTATTTGTGCCGCCATTTTCCTTCAGCCCAAAAATATCTCCGCCCCGCTTTTCTGCCAGGGCCTTTGCCTGTAGCACAATGTCGTTGCGGGGGCCGGTGCGCATGGCTCCCTGCGGGCAGGCTGCCACGCAGGCGGGGTTTTCTCCCGCTGCAAGCAGGCTTTGACAATAGTCGCATTTAAATGTCTGCCCGTTGCCCAGGTATTTTGGAGCAAAATTCAGATAAGGCCCTACGCCCCCCTGCCGCTGCGGAATCCCCCAGGGGCAGGCGCGCTCGCAGGGGCCGTCGCCCATGCATGTGGCGCGGTTGATGTAGACAGCGCCCTCCTGACTTTGCCTCAACGAACCTGTGGAACACAGGGTGACACACTGAGGGTTTGTGCAGTGCAGACAGCGGCGGGGCAGAAATACGCGTTTTTCAACTCCCTTGACCGTGATTGTACACGACTGGATAAAAATCCAGTTGTAGGGAGTGAGGCGCGAAATTTCATCGGTACGGTCAGACCAGTCGCTGCTGCGCACCCAGGCAGGATAAGGGCGAGGATAAGGATGGACAGGATGTGGGATTGAGGCAAGATTGCGCCCCCGGCATGCTGTAACACAGGCACCACAACCGGTACACAGGTCAACATCAATGAGGGTTGCGCGGTCATCGATTTCTCCCCAGGTGCTGGCCCGCCCCGGAGTGGAAAGGGTTGTACCCGCAAGAGTCACCCCTGCTGTGCCGACGATCGCCTTAAGCAACGATCTGCGCTGCAATAAATGCTTGTTAGCCATTGGATACCTTTGCCTCTCACGGCTATTACCGTATCCATATAGGCCTGCCGACGCGGAGGCGTCAATGCTGACCTTTGAACAAGACAGACGATCCCGCCCTGCTCCATAATTCGAAAAACCGCACACACGGTGCTTTTTCTAGCGGTGCTATGCCTGCATGGCCTTTTTTTCAAACGGTGCTGGCGGCCGCCAACGCCAGAACAAGGCCAGCAGCGGCACCAATCCGGCCAGTTCGGCCACCTCCCGGCGTGCAACAAACCCAACCCACCACCACAGACCAATACTGACCGCGCAGGTCAAAAACATGAGCGACCACTGCCCAAGATTCATGGGCCGCGCTGCCCACTGAAAATACCCAACGGTCAGAACTGCTACCCAGACCTTGGTAATGGTCAGCGACAGGGCTGCGCCCTCAAGCGGCATGGCCGGAATGAGGGTAAAACAGCAGATCAGGTTGCACGCAAGCCCGGTCAGGTAAAAACCCAGCAGCAGGCGGTGCTGGCGCATGCCAATCATGGCGTAGGCTGCAAGGTTGTGCAGAAAGGCCGTGGCAAGACAGGGGGTCAGCAAACGCTGTGCGGTGACGGCGCTTTGATAGTTTGGCCCGTACACGAGTGGCAGGAAGCGGTCGCTTTCCACGCAGATAAGAAAAATTATGGGCAGCGATGCGGCCCAGAGCGAACGGGCAGTCTGCCCCGCAAGCTGGCGGAAGGCGTCCTTGTCCTGCTGCCACAGTTTGGCCAGCAGAGGAAAAATCACCTTGCCCAGCAAGGCACTGGAAACAAGAACAGACAGGCCTTCAACGGTTTCCCAGGCTACGCCGTAACCGCCCACATCCGCATTGCCACCGTACTGCTTGAGAAAAATGACATTGATCTTGTTGTAGAACATGGCGCAACCGGCCATGCAGGTAAAGATAAGGCCGTGCTTCATGTGTCGGGCAAGATCCTTCATGCCCTCCACGCCCACACCCGCCAGGGGGTTGCGCTGAAGCGCCACCAGGGCAAATACGATGCACAGCAGTGATTCCACGGGCTTGTACAGGGCAATGACAATGGGCGGCGCGTCAAGCAGCACACAGGCAATACCAAAGCCAATCCCCAGCAGGGCGGAGGGCACACGAATGCGCATTTCCACATCCTGCCGACCACGCGCCTGACAAAGAGCAAAAAAAGAATCGCTCACCCCGTCAAGCCCAAGCCCTGCGGCTATACACATGACCACAAGCCGCAGCTCGGGTGTATAGTTTTGCCAGCCCGTCACAAACCAGGTGACACCAAGGGCCAGCAACAGCACGGTCAGCTTGAGCCAGGTGACTTCGCCCAGCAGGGCAACAGGCCGCCCCTCACGCCGGGCAAATGTGGAGAGCAGAAAATCGTTGAGGCCCACGTCGGCTACCGTCTTCACAAGGTAGCCAAACGTGAGCGCCAGCACGACCTGTCCGAGAATATCGGGGCTGCGCCGCGCAAGAAGAATGGTAAAAGCGGTCCACGCCAGGTCGCGCGTCCACTGCGCACCCAGTATGTACCCCAGTCGACGGGGAATGCTTTTCAGCTTCATGAAGGGGGCTTACCTGCTCCCCTTAAAACGCACCACGGCCTTAAAGCCGGGCTTGAGCTCAAGATTGGGATTGGGAACCGTGATTTCCACAGAGTAGTACGAAGGATTGGATACGCTCATATCTGTGGAAACCCACGAGATTTCATTCACCGTACCGGCAAATTTTTTGCCGTTCAGCGAGGGAATCTCAACTTCAACAGAGTCACCCGCCTTGATACCGCTGATCTCGGCCTCATACACGGGAACCTGAATAAGAACAGGATCAAGCTTGCCCACACGAATGGGCGACGAACCGGCCCCAAGCAGCGCGCCAGCGTAGAGCGTGGCATCCAGCGAAAGCACATAGCCGTCAATGGGGGCTGTCAGGGTAAGCTCCTTCGGCAGGCTCTCTCCTTCCCTGATAGGCTTACCAAAATAGCCGCTCAGTTCTTCAAGTCGGGTAGAAAAGTTCTTTTCCGACTTCTGAATGGTCACCCGCAAAAGATCAATGCGGCGCTGCAACGAATGCACATCGTCCTCAAGCCGGCTAGAGGCCTGGGCAGAACCGAGCCCTGATGCTGCGAGCTGACGGGCCTTGTTGCGCTGGGCTGCCGTTTCTGCAAGGCGGCGTTCAAGGTCAAGCACCTGCCCCTTCAGATCTTCTGTACCCGCGCCAGTGGTCACTTCACGCTGCAATACGCGCTCCGCTTCTTCCTGAAGGTGGTAGCGCATCAGGGGAGTGCCCTTGTCCACAGGCTGGCCGGGCTTGACCAGCACCTCATCCACCACGGCGTGGAAGGGCACGGGCGCGGCACGGGTAACGGTGGTGACTACCTTGCCAGTGAGGATTGTTGCACCAGAGCCGATGGAACCGCTTTCAGCAGCTACGGCTGCCCCCTGCAAACCAAACAGGGCAAACGTAACGACAGCAATGGCAAGCATCACCGGGACTGCACGTTGCAGTATGACAACCACTGTAGAAGCCTGAGCTTTCTGCATTACAGCACCTCCTTGGCAGGAAGGCCGAGGAACCGCTGTGACAGTGAATTAGAAAGATCCATCCACTCAAGCATGGCCAGCCTGTAATCAAGGTCAGCATTGATAAAGGCAATGCGGGCCTGAACCATGTCTTCCTGCCTGGTGGCCATATCGGGCAACTGCACTATGCCTTCATGAAAAGATATCTGTGCTTCCTTGAACTGCATGCTGGCTGTATCCAGACGGGTTTTGGCAAGCTTGCGTTCTGTTTCGGCCAAGGCCACGCGCTGCTCGCACTGCAACCACTTGTTCGAGTAGTCCGTACGCTTGCGGGCCAGCTCGTGGAAGGCCTGCGCCTTGTGCATGCGGGCCGTCTGAACACCGCGATATCTGCGTCCCCAGTCGATCAGGGGGAAGTCAAATGTCAAATGTACAAACGTGTCTTCTTTGCCGTTGTTGGGCTGATACTGGCCAGCGGGCGGATAATTGTTTACGGCAATGGTCATGGTCGGCACATACTGAGCCCAGGCAACCATGATATTGTAGTCGCTCAGCTTTATCTGACCGCGCAGCAGCAGTTCGTCTTCCGTTGCGGGCCAGCGCTCATCCCAGGTGAGCTTGTGGCCGTCAAAACCGGCAAGCACAGAGTCGGCGCTTCTGGTGTCAACCTCAAGGCGCTGCTGGGGCTCAACACCAGCAAGAATCTTGAGCTGGGTACGCTGCATGATTTCCTTCATCTTGGTCTGCTCCAGCTTGAGCTCAAGCTCGCGCTGGTGCTGGATGGCAAGATTGAGCGAAACCCCCTGTCGGCCATCAACAGTTTCAACTTTCTTCCAGTAGTCAACAAGCTCCTTGCCCAAGGGCAGCAGTTCCTTCTGTGCGTCAACAATCTTCTGCTGCGCCTGAAGCTGCAAATAGGCTTCGCCAATCTTGCTGATGGCCTTGCCCACAGCCTTGCGGTGGGTGGAGATGGCCAGATTGACCATGGCGGTCTGCACCTGATGCTCAAAATAGGTGGCCATGGGATTGGGGAAGGCCGCGTAAAATCCCACGCGAAAACGGGTCTGCCCATAATCGCTGGGGGTATTGGAATTATCCATGTTGTACCGTGTCAGATTGTTGGACACGGTAAAGTTCATGTGTGGTTCCGGCAGATACTTCCAGACGGCGTCGGTCTGTGCAAGCCGCTTGATCTCGATATTCACGGCGCTGTTGACCAGGGCGGGCGACTGCTGGATGGTCAGGAACACGCAGTCTTCAAAGGAAAAAACCTTTTTCGGATCATACAGATTCGGTACGGCGGCTTCCAGCTTTTCCTTGTTTTCTACCGGCACGCCAGGCGCTTCCTGAAGCCAGTGCTTGGCAGGAAGTTCGGGCGATTTGACACCGGCTTTCTTGGAACAGGCCCCGGCCAGCAGTGCTGCCGTAATCAACAGCAGCAGAAAAAAACGTGTGGTAAATTTTGCTTGCGCAGTGAGCATCTGGCACCCTTTGCGTAGTTGCGTTGGCCAACGCTGAGCAGATTGTGTGTTTATATCGATGGAGTCTGAGCTGACGCAAGTCCTGCCCGATCACACCGGTCAAATTCAAGGTGATGCATGGTCAAAAAAACAGTCCCTGCCTGATCAACCACTTGCGCGTCAAACCGCCGCAAACGCTTGGCAGACCAGGATCGACGCATGAGCACATGTAAAGCGCCATCCGTCAGGGCAGCACCTATACGGATAAAACCCACAGCGTGCAAACGCCACATTGTCATGGCCTCTGCCATGGCAGCAGCGTCGTCAAAATGCCTGGAATATTCTGATGTTATGGCAAGCCACGCGGTTTGCAGCACACCTTCAACCACAAGCATGTCATCAGTATATCCAGAATTGAGGCCGGGGGCAATGCGTGATGGCGGCAAACACAGCGTAGCTGTATATATGGAGTCTGGCAAAGTGGCAAAGGTTTCCACCAGCTGCCAGTCATCTCCCAGACCCGCCGCTTTATAATAGCCCAATACATCTGCCGAATTTTCCCCTGCCGCCTGCGGCGCTTCGATTCCCAGGGGGCGCACATCGCTACGGTGCGCTGCAAGCCACACCATGCCTTCGCTGACAGGCGTGTACAGTGCCGTATGCCGCCCGTTTGGTGTGAGGCTGCGCACAGAAAGCGCGCTATGGCACATGCGGGTCATCACTTTTTCCTGCACCAGCCAGGGCTCGGCCTCAGTGGTAACGCGGCATTCGCGCGTTATGCCCGGGGCAAGCAGCGGCGCATCAAAAAAACGCAGATCGCAAAAACCGGTAACCTTCAGCCACGGCAGGCACTGCCGCGCCCCTTCTATCAGCGCGCTCAGGCTGCGGCATACCGGCAAGGTGGGAGCCGTTGCGCCGAGGACATTGCCACACTGTGCGCCGTGGCTGGACAGAGCACCATCCGCATAGCGGGAAAAATGGCAGCTGCCCTGAAACAGGGTCGCCATGGGCTGGTAGGGCGGGACCGGGTCGGGAAAGACCAGCGGAAACTGCTCTGGGCAAGTGCGCACAAACTGCGTGGCCTCTGGCTCATGGCAGGCAACAGAACCAGCCAGCGCGCCGGGGCGCACCCACACAACACGGGGGGCAGTGCCACACAAAAGCTCACGGGCCAGCATGTCACCCCATTCGTCAAGGCTGGCCCGTTCAGGGCCGTGCAGCATACGGATACCGCGCACATCCAGGCCGCCATCACCAGCCGCTTGCAGCACACGGTCAAGGGGCGCATCAAAAATGCAGTTTTCCATTGTCGGGGCCAGAACCGAAAACGTGCTGACAAATCGCAGGCCGCAGGGCAGGGCCGCATCAAGCGCGGCCTGCAAAAGATCAGCCATGCTGACGGAATCGGCAGCGCCGCACTCCGTTTCAGACAATGCCGAAAGTATCCCCGCCGGAGCAGGCGGAACAAACAGCAGGCCGTCCACGCGCCCCTGCGTATGCGCAAATTCGGCCACACAGGCCCGCAATTGGCTGGCAAGGAGTGCCTTGTCCGGCTTTGGCGACAGCAGCGCGGCCCACTGAGCCGCGTCGCCCATGGGCACGACCTGCGCACCGGCCCTGAGCAGGACTTTGCACTGCTCAAACAGGGGCTGCGGCACACCAATCACACAACCCAGAGGTGCAATACCGCTCAGCAGACGCGGCAAAAGAACCGTATCCAGTACGCACAGTACCAGCACGTCGCCCGGTTGCAGATTGAGCCCCTTGGCGCGGAGGTCCAGCGCCAGCGGCTCAAGGCAAAATGTTTCATCGCTCTCAGCCGGGGGCAGGGTTACCAGAGGCGCATAGCGGCGCAGGGGTTCCGCGCACTGACTGGCCGTGGCATTGGCCGCCTCTGCTGCGGCATTCCCCTTGTCGCCAGGGGCGTGAACTCCGCCAGAAAGCGCCCGGGCAAGGTCGCCGACCGTTGAAACCTGCAACAGATCTTCGAAATTTACGCTAATGCCCAGAGCCTTTTCCACATCCTGAACAATCAAGGGGAAACGGCTTGACCTCAGGGCCAGATCGTACCGCAGATCCATCTCTGGGCGCAGGTCTTCAACAGGTCTGCCGCTGGCCTGCGCAAGAATTTGCAGCACAGCTGCCAGGCTGTCCGCATAGGTTGCAGTCGTGGCATCCGCGATGGGCGTTGCGCTGGTATCCCCACCCTGCTCACCAGCACCGCCAAAATCTCCTGCCTGACCTTCAACCAAGGTCTCGGCTTGCAGGCTTGCGTTTACAGGGCCAGCCACGCCGTTTGCGGGAGTGACAGGGCGCAGGCCGCAATGCGGCGCGGGCTTGCCAGCCAGCAGACGGACATCGCCCGCTGCCGCCAACACACGCCTCTCGACACTTTCACGCGAAAGATAGCCAAGCGAATACAAACGGGCACAGGCCTGCCGCATGCCCTCTACCTCGCGCCCCTTGCGCCCGGCAGCAAAGCACATGGCCTGCGGTTCATTGTCCACCACCAGGCTGCACAGCGTATCCTGAGGGCCAAGTTCAAGAAAATAGCGGATTCCCTCACGGTTCCACATGGCCTGTACGCACTCGCTCCAGCGCACCGAATTTTCATCCAGATCAGCGATGTGCTTGCAGGTGGACGCAGGGTCGCCCGGATAGAACTGCGCATCTATGCAGCTCAACATGGGCCTTGTGGGCGCGCTCATATCAAGAGCACTCAGGCGGCGCAGCGAAATATCGCGCAGCACGCGCATGCTGGGATGGTGAAAAGCCAGGCTCATATTGAGCACAATGGCCGGAATACGGCGTTTGCGCAGGCTTTTACGAGCCTCTTGCAGCACCTCGCGGGGGCCGCTCAGAATAAACTGGTGGGGAGTGTTGTAGTTGGAAACGTAAAGTGCGGGCCACGTGGCACAGGCTTCGTCGATAACACTCATATCGGCGTGTACGGCCATCATGCCCGTTTCGCGGGTGGCCCTGGCCTCCAACTCGCCCATGTGTACGGCGCGGGTGTCGATGATATACCATGCCACCTCGGGCTCTACGATGCCCGACACACACAATCCGATCATTTCGCCAAGACTGTGACCGCAAAAAAGCCTGGGGCTCAGCCCCAACGATGAAAGCACACTCCACTGGGCGTATTCGAGCATAAACACATATGGGAACTGCCAGCGCGTGAGGCTGATCTTTTCCACATCCGTTTCATCCATCAGGCCCAGTATGTCCCAGTCTGCCACAGCAGCAAGGCGGTCCATGGCGGCACGCGCCACAGGAAAATTATCGTACAGCTCCCGCCCCATGCCCGGCCACACAGAACCAAGGCCGCAGCACATCACCGCCAGCGGCGGCACACCAGCATTTCCTACGGGCGCAATCCACAGGCCGCGGTCTTCGAGCCGGGCAAGATCGTTGCTGTCGGGATTGGCGGGCAGAGCCAGCAGTTCCTGCCGCCATGCAGGACTGACCGCACCAATACGCCATTGCTGGCCAGCCTGGTGCAAATTGGCATAACGCACGCCATCAAGGGCAATTTCGTCCTGTTGCATGCCTTGTGCCGTATTTTTGGAGTCCTGATGCATACTTTCGTGCCTGTAAAGGGCCAAAGCCCGGCAACCCGAAAGCCGGGGCAGGGCAAAAAGGGCATTGCAGCCAATTGTGTAACGGACTATGTTAGAAGATATCTAGGAGCTTGTCCAGCCAGCACCCGCCGAACCCAGCGCAATTGCCTTGCAAATAAATCCCTCACCGCCTGAATATCGAGAACTGACGCCGCCATAATCGTTGCTTGCCATAGTTTCTTGCTTTGGCTATATTCATCCCTTACAATGTTGCGCCTGCCGTTTGCAGCCCCCATTCGGTTTCATCGGTCAGGCTATTTTGGACAAATTTACGAGGATGAGGCATGAAGAACAACCATTCCTGTCAGGCTGGCCAAGAGGCGGCGCAAACTCCCGCCGCCGCCGAAAGCAGCGCTTCCGGATTCAACCGCACGCGTTCCAAGCTCGCCTTTGATCGGCTTGTGGAAATGGGAGCCAAGATGGGGATGGAAAATCCTCTGTTTCTTTGCCACGAACGTGCGGCCAAGGCCACCACGTTTATTTCTGGCAAAGAATATCTCAACTTTTCCACATACGATTATCTGGACATAAACGGGCACCCCGAAATCACCAAGGCAGTTGCAGAAGCCGCCGCCATTTACGGCACGTCGGCTGGTGCCAGCCGCCTTGTGGGTGGCGAGCGTCCGCCGCACCGCGAACTTGAACAGGCTTTTGCCAAGCTGTACGGCGTGGAAGACTGCATCGCCTACGTGAGCGGGCACGCCACCAACGTTTCCACCCTGGGCTTTCTTTTTGGCCACCGCGACGCCATTTTCCATGACGGCCTGGCTCACAATTCGCTTGTTCAGGGCGCGCGCCTTTCCAGCGCCACCCGTTATTCATACGCCCACAATGACTGCGACGCCCTTGAAGAACTGCTCAAGGCCAAACGCGGCGAGCACAAGCGCGCCGTTATCGTGACGGAAGGCCTGTTCAGCATGGACGGCAACATTCCCGATCTGCCGCGCATCATCGAACTGAAAAAGCGCTACGACTGCATGCTGCTGGTGGACGAAGCCCACTCGCTGGGCGTGCTTGGTGCCACTGGCCGTGGTGCGCACGAATATTTCAATATCGACCCCACAGAAGTGGACATGTGGATGAGCACGCTCTCCAAGTCCATGTGCGGTTGCGGCGGTTTTATTGCCGGACGCCACGAGCTCATCGAATTCCTCAAATACGGTTCGCCGGGCTTTGTGTTCAGCGTTGGCATGCCCCCCATCATTGCCGTGGCCTGCCAGAAGGCGCTGGAAATCATGCTGCGTGAACCCGAACGCGTTCACAAGCTGCAAAAGATCTCTCAGTTCTTTATCGAATACGCTGCCAGCATCGGCCTTGATACCGGCGCTGCCCAGGGCTACGCGGTTGTTCCCGTCATGGTGGGCGACCCAATGGTTGCGGGCTTTTTGTCCAATGCGCTGTTCAAGCGCGGCATCTATGTGATGCCCATTACCTTCCCGGCTGTTAAGGAAGGCACTGACCGTCTGCGCTTCTTCCTTTCTGCCGCGCATACTGAAGAACACATCCGTCAGGCGCTGGACGCCGTGAAAGAAGAAATTCCCAAGGCATGGGCCATTGTGGATGACTACAAGCGCCAGCACGCCAGCGAGGGCGGCGAAGCGTAAATCCATTGCGACCCTTGTGGAGGTCGAACTGTTGCCGGAACGGGCGTGAATGCGCCCGTTTTGCCGCCAAGCCCGGCGGCAAGGATCGGTCTGTTCGCATTTTCTGGGCAGGCGACCCTACCGCCTGCCATGCCGGGCCTAATGGCCCGGCTCTTGTTTGCACCGGAGAAAACCATGACGCACAGTACAGGCGCAGATGCAGACAAAGGCGCATCAAAACCGAATTCTGAAGATCTGCCGCTTATAGCATATGTTCTGCTTTGGTTTCCCCTTTCTTCCGAAACCTTCATTTTTCGGGAGGTCGTGCAGCTCATGGCGCGCGGCCTGCCCATCCGCGCCTACACCATGTATGGCAAAAGCCTGAGCGGGTGCAGCGAAGAAATGCGCAACTTTCCCGGCCCGGTGGACCGTTTTGGAGTGGGGGGCACACTGCGCATTCTCAAGGCATTTATCCGGGCGCTTTCAAACAATCCGCTCAAGGTTTTGAACCTCATGCGCAAGGGCTTTTTTCGCCGTATGCGCAACATGGAATCGCTGGGCGAAAATGTCTGGTGTTTCATGGCGGGTTTTCTGCTTGCAGAACTGTGTGAGCGTGATGGCGTCAAGCTCATCCACTCGCCGTGGGCCAACGGCCCGGCCACAGCCGCCTGGGTGGCATCGCGCCTGACGGGCATTCCCTTTGCCTTCACTGGCCGCGCTGGCGACATATACCCCGAAGATGGCCTGCTGCGCGAAAAATCAGCCGATGCGCTTTTTATCCGCACCAATAACCACGCCAACGTAAACTGGCTGCGCAGCTTTTGTCCCGATGGGCAGGAGCACAAGGTGCATGCCATCTACAACAGCCTGACATTTACGCCCAAGGGGCAGTGCGCAGTCAACATGCGCCCCCCCTACCGCCTGCTTGCCGTAGGCCGCTTTGCGCGCACCAAGGGATTTCCTGATCTGCTCACCGCCATGGCTCGTCTGCAACGCGAAAATATCCCCGTGAGTCTCACCCTTGTGGGCGATGGCCGCTGGCGGCTCAAGCTCAAGGGCATGCGCGACCGCATGGGGCTTCAAAACATCGTTCACATGCCCGGTTTTATCCCGCACGATCAGATCTGCGGGTACATGCTCGACCACGACATGCTCATCATGCCCAGCGTCGTGCATTCAAACGGCGACCGCGATGGCATTCCCAACGTCATCATGGAAGCGCTTTCGCACCGCATGCCCGTTATTGCCACAGATGTATGCGGTATTTCTGAAGTGATCATCAACGGCGAAACAGGACTGCTCACGCCCCAGCGCAATCCCCGTGCCCTAGCCAATGCCGTGCGCCACATGGTTGAAGACCGTGAGCACGCAAGCCGCATGGCCGAGGCAGGACGCGCACGCGTTGAAAAAATGTTTGACCGCGAAAGCAACATTTCTGCCCTGTTGCGCCTGTATGTCGATGAAAGCCAGCAGTACTGGCTCACCAACGGCAACAAGGGCGACAGGCAGGCGGCAGACACCCCTGGCTGCGGGCACGTGGCTTCTGGAGCAGCAGAACACGCATGAGCGCCCAACAGCCGCTCTATCTGGTTGTCAGCCTGGACGTTGAAGAAGAGGGGCTCTTTGGCGGGCATTACGCACGCCGGGGCTTTTCCACGCGCAACACCGCCAGCCTGAACACACTGGAGCCTTTTTGCAGTATGGGCATTCGCCCAACACTGTTCTGCGCCCACAGTGTGCTGGCCGACCCGGCCTCGTGCGAAAGCCTGTCCATGCTGCGCGACCGGCATCATGCCGAGATCGGGGCACATCTGCACCACTGGAACACCCCGCCGCTGCCACTGGACGGAACGGACAATACGCTGCCCGACACGGCAGACCGCGTTCCTGCCGCCGCAGTTTCAGACACGCTTTTTTCCGCCAAGCTCGCAACGCTCATGGAGGCAGGCCGGGCACTGCAAGGCCAGCCCATGACATCCTTCCGCATGGGCCGCTGGGATCTGCACCGCAGCCACTGGCCGCTGCTGGCCGCTGCCGGTATTCTTTGCGATGCCTCGGTACGCCCCCTGCACAGCGCCGCCAGCTCCATGCTTGGGCCAGACCATTTTGACGCCCCCGGTAATCCCTACTGGGTAACCACGGGCCAGAGTAAAATTTTTGAAGTTCCGCTCACGGTCACGCCCCTAACGCCTCAACTTCCCCGGCTGTTGCGCGCCTTGCCCGCAACCCTTGCCGCCAGAGCCCGCGCAAGCTTCAAGACCTGGGGAGCCCTGGCCCTGCTGCCTGTCTACCACCCCCTGTGGGCCATGTGTGCCGTCACCAGACTGTATGCGGCACGAGGCGGGCGAGTGCTGTCACTGACCTGGCATTCATCCGAAATGATGCCCGGTTGCACCCCCCATCTGCCAGATGCCGCTGCGGTAAAAAATTTTACCGGCAAAGTGGGCAAATGGCTCAACTGGCTGCACCGGCATTACAGCGTGTGCTGTCTGACCATGGACGAACTGCGCCACGAACTGGGGCCATCTGCGCCCACCCTTCATGGCGCTGGCGACTGGTCGAGCTGAACAGCCAGCAAACAGACGCAGTTTTTGTAGCCACCACAACAGTTGTTGACCATTTTGAACAAAGAAGCGGAACAGGATCAATACCCAGCAGCCCGCTGAGAAAGCCTGCCGCATTTGGAGTAAAGCATGACGGAAACCAGCACCCAGGCCTCCCGCCCCGCGTTCTCGACGGGCCTGCCGCATGTGGCCTATGTTCTGCTGTGGTATCCCCTTTTCACCCAGCCCTTTATCTTTCGCGAAGTAGAAGGCCTCAAGGGCCTGCTCCCGCTTTCTGTATACAGCCTGTATGGCCCCAACCTGCGGCACTGCTCCAATGAAATGCGTGCCGTAGCGGGTGAAACGCATACCTACGGCATGCGCGCCCTGGGCCGTGTGCTTGGCGAATGCTTTCGTCAGGTGCTGCTGCACCCCCTGCGCACCGGACGGCTCTTCCGCAAGGCCATCTTCCGCCACTGGCGCAGTTGGGAAACCCTGGGCGAAAACCTGTGGGCCTTTTGCATCGGCATGTATCTGGGACGCCTTTTTGAAGAATCCGGCATAGACATGATTTATGCCCCCTGGCCGCGCGGCACAGCTACCGCTGCCTGGGTGGCCGCGCAGATAGCTGGTGTGCCCTTTGCCACAGCCGCGCGCGGCGACAATCTGGAGCCAGCCGACCCGGACCTTGGCAACAAGCTTTCGGCGGCATTTTTTGTTCGCGCCAATAACGAAGCCGACAAAAAGCGCATAGAAGTTTTTGACAAGGGGCAGGCCCTGGGCAAGGTAGAGCTTATTTACAACAGCCTCACACTGCCGCCCCTGCCGCCCGAAAACGAGAGCACTGTGCCATCTGCCCAGACGCAGGAGCCTGTGCCCATGGACCGCCCGGTACGCCTGCTGGCCCTTGGCCGGTTTGACGTCACCAAGGGTTTTGACGTGCTCATCAAGGCCTGCGGCATTCTGCGCGACAGAGGGCTTGATTTCAGGCTTACACTGGCGGGCGGCGGCGGTGCAGTTATGGGCCTTGGCCGCATGGAAGCCGAAATTCTGCGGTTGCGCGAAACCTTGCACCTTGAGGACAGGGTATCCCTGCCGGGCATTATTTCGCACAACGAGCTGCCGCGTATTCTGGCCGAGCACGACATTTTTGCAGCCCCCTGCGTGGTGCATGAATCCGGGCGGCGCGATGGCATTCCCAATACGGTCATTGAGGCCCTGGCCTATGGCCTGCCTGTGGTCAGCACCACGGTCAATGCCCTGCCAGAGGTGGTGATCGACGGCAAAACCGGCCTTGCCGTGCCGCCCAACAACCCAGAGGCTTTGGCCGATGCGCTATTGCGCCTGGCAGACAATGCCCCGCTGGCCCAAACCCTTGCGCTTAACGGCAAGCATCTTGCGGCAGCCATGTTTGACCCCACCCGCAACAACAAGCGGCTGGCAGATGTTTTCATCAAACATTATACGATCTGGAAGAAAAAATGTGCGGCATAGCAGGCATTTGCCAGATAGATTCCACACCTCTCGCGCCTGAGGCCGGGCAGTGGGTCAAGGCCATGACCGACCGCTTGGCCCACCGGGGCCCGGACGGCGAGGGCCAGTGGAGCCACGGGCCTGTGTGCCTTGGACACAGAAGGCTTTCCATCATCGACCTTTCCGGCGGCGGGCAACCCATGCACAGCGCCGATGGGCAACTGACCGTCACCTTTAACGGCGAGATCTACAACTACGCCGACCTCAAAGCCCAACTGACCGCCCTGGGTGGCCGGTTTCAGACCAACTCTGATACCGAGGTCATTCTGGAAGGCTACCGCATCTGGGGGCCAGACTGCCTTGCGCGTTTTGACGGCATGTTTGCCTTTGCCCTGTGGGACAACCAGCAACGTCGGCTGTTCTGCGCCCGCGACCGCTTTGGCAAAAAACCCTTTTTCTACACCGTGCAACACGGCAGACTGTATTTTGCTTCCGAGCTCACGGGGCTGGAGCAGCTCAAGCACCTGAGCCTGAGCACCGACCCGCAGGCCATCATGCGCTACCTGGCCTACGAATACGTGCCCACGCCGCACTGCATGTACACCGAGGTGCAAAGCCTGCCCCCCGCACACATGCTGCTGGTGGACGAGGGCAATGTCCGCATTGCCAGATACTGGGACATGCCCACGCCCAACGAATCTGACCGCCGCAGCGACGAGGAACTGTGCGAAGAGCTGCGCAATCTGCTGGCACGGGCTGTGCGCCGCCGCATGGTCAGCGATGTACCCCTGGGCGTTTTTCTCTCTGGCGGCATTGATTCTTCCATAGTGGCCGGGCTCATGGCCCGCCAGTCGTCCACCCCCATCAAGACTTTTTCCATCGGCTTTACCGAGGCCAGCTACGACGAATCTCGCTATGCCCGCATAGTGGCCAGGGCCTTTGCCACCGACCACCACGAGCGCGTGCTTTCTGCCGAGGAATGCGCCGACACCCTGCCCGGCATCATCAGCCGCATGGATGTGCCCATGGCCGATGCTTCGGTGGCCCCCACATGGCTGCTTTCGGACGTTACGCGTGAAAAGGTCACGGTGGCTCTTGGCGGCGACGGCGCAGACGAACTGTGGGCTGGCTACGAACACTACATCGGCTTCAAGGTTGCCCAATGGTACAACGCCGCCCCGGCCGCTCTGCGCACAGGCGTGATCGAGCCTCTGGCGGGCATGCTGCCTTCCTCCGCCGGGTACATCAATCCGCGCCTCGCCGTGGCCACCTTTTTGCGTGCGGCCCACGCTCCAGCCTGGCAGCGCGTGCAGACCATGCTTACGGCCTTTACACCTGAAATGCAGGAACAGGTGCTTGATGCGGGCTTCAAGGCCCGTCAGCCCGGTTTTCTGGCCCCTGAAGTGCTCTTTGCCCCCACACGCGAGCAGTACGATCACTGGCAGCCAGAGAATAGCGCTTCGCCTCTGGCGCGCGCCTTTCATGTCTATGCCCGCCAGTTCATGCTCGACGATATTCTGGTCAAGGTTGACCGCTGCTCCATGCTGCACAGCCTTGAGGTTCGCGCGCCCTTCCTCGACAAGGATGTTGCCGAATTTGCCGCCCGCCTGCCCCTCAGCAAAAAACTGCACGGCTTCAAGCGCAAGTGGCTGCTCAAAAAGGCATTTGCCGAGCTGCTGCCCGAAGAGATTCTGCACCGCAACAAGCGCGGCTTCCAGATTCCAGTGGCCCAGTGGCTGCGTGGCCGCATGCGGCCCCTCATGGAAGACCTGCTGAGCGAAAGCGCCCTCAAGGCACAAGGCATATTCAACTATCAGGCGGTACGCTCCCTGATGGACGAGCACATATCGGGCAGGGCAGATCTGCGCAAACCCCTGTGGACACTGCTGGTATTTCAGCTTTGGTGGCGCGCGCGCCATCCCTGATGCACACCTTCTTGCCACCACGGCCAGAGTGCTTATAATACATAAAGACTGCGGCAATACAGGCCGCAAAAAATCTGTTTGAGAGGAAAACGCATGACCAGCCAGATCAAGACTGTTTTTCTGCTTGCCCTGCTTTCCGCCATTATCATAATGCTCGGCGGCCTCATGGGCGGCCGCACAGGCGTCATATTCGCCTTTGGCCTCGCCCTGATCATGAATGTGGGCAGCTACTGGTATTCTGATAAAATCGTGCTCTCCATGTACAACGCGCGTGAGCTCGCACCAGAAGAAGCCCCGTATCTGCACAAAATTGTTGAAGAACTTTCCCACAATGCGGGCATTCCCAAGCCCCGCGTCTGTGTAGTGCCCGAAGAAGCACCCAACGCCTTTGCCACGGGGCGCAACCCGGAGAATGCCGTGGTTGCTGTTACCGAGGGCATCATGCGCCTGCTCTCGCCCGAAGAACTGCGCGGCGTGGTTGCCCACGAAATCGGCCACATCGTCAACCGCGACATTCTTATCCAGACCATAGCGGGCGTCATGGGTTCTGCCATTGTGACCCTTGCCAATATTTTTCAGTTTACGGCCATTTTTGGCGGCGGCAACCGTGACGAAGAAGGTGGCAACGTCAACCCCATTGCCGCCATTGCCATGGCCTTGCTGGCTCCCATGGCCGCAGGGCTTATCCAGATGGCCATATCGCGTTCGCGCGAGTATCTGGCAGACGACACAGGCGCAGAGCTGTGCGGTCAGCCCCTGGCCCTTGCCGGGGCACTGAACAAGCTGGGCATGGCCAGCGGCCAGATTCCCATGCAGGAAGGCAACCCAAGTACGGAACAGATGTTCATTGTTACCCCCATGTTCGCCCACGGCGGCATGGCAAGCCTCTTCAGCACCCATCCGCCCCTGGAAGAACGCATCCAGCGCCTGCGCGCCATGGCTGCTTCCCGGCGCTGAAACCACAGCACATGAGGTCGATAATGTACGCACGCCTTGTTTGCACTGCCCTTCTGGGCCTTGCTCTGGTGGCCTGTACCAAGGCCCAGACCGCCCAGAATGCAGCACCCGCTGCCCCGGTTGAACCCTGCCCCTTCGTGTACACCTATGCCCCAGGCAACTATATTGTTGATATTGCCAGCGGCTCGGAAGTTATTCTCGACCCCGGCGTGCAGGAATTCGACCTGTTCTGTTCGCCCGGCGATGCCAGGGCTGCCGTCAACGAAGCCGTGCGGCTGGGCGTTTTGACAGAAGGCGACTGGCGTATTTATCGCGTGGAAGGCTCCATGGAAGAAATCGGCCAGCGGCAGCACAATAACCAGCATACTCTCGCGCGTATGACACAGATTGTTGACTGGGTTGCCGAAAAGCTCTAGGCCGCAAGGCTGACACTACCGCAAACAATAAAAATCCCGGTGCGTACTGCGCCGGGATTTTTATTGTTTGCGGCTGACAAACTAGTTTTTGCGAAACACCATGGTCATCATGTTGCCCCAAAAAGGCGGTGAGGGTTCACCCGGTTCCTGCCCCCTGCTTCTTGCCTCCACGGCCCGGCTTACTGCCTGAATATCATCGGTGGGGCAGGCATAGGGGGTTTCCTCATAAAAAAACGTCTGCCCCACTGTGGTACATCCCAGAGCCGCAAATTCGCCTGCCAGCGATTGCGGCGTATAGCCCACACAGTCACAGGGGGTCAGACTGAAACGAAATCTTTTACCAAAAACCTGGTGGCAAAAGGCCTCCATGTTGGGCTGGGCCGTCACATACACAAGCCCACCGGGCGAGAGCAGCGAAGCCGCCTTGCTGAAAAAGCGGCGCGGCGTCTGCACATACTGCAAAACGCCGCGAAAAATAATCAGGTCGTAGCCGGGGGCAATTTCCAGATCAGGAAAATACCCTTCCTGCACAGGATACCGTTGCGCGGCCTTGACCGCTGCCTCGTGGCCAAACTCCACGCCGTGGCATGCGTGCCCGGCCGCAGCAAACATGTCCAGAAACTGACCGTCTGCGCAGCCCACATCAAGCACCCTGGCCCCTGGCTTCAGAAACTGCGCTATGTACTCATAATCCACAACATACATGCGCTTGCGCTGTGCGCATTCCTCCTCAACGGCGCTGTGTTCACGGTTCTGGTAATCCTGCCAGTACGCCGACAAACCGGCAGCATTGAGGCGGTGGTCACAATAGTACGCGCCGCAAGCGCACTTTTGTGCCATCACGCCCGTGCCGACCTCATAGGCAACATGGCAGTGCTGACCGCCACACACTGGGCATGTGGCAACTTTTTCCAGATAGCATTGGTTAAAAAAATCTCCTTCCATAACTTCCTCCGCTCTCAAACCCTAAAACGCGTTTTCTTATATGTCCAGCAACGCACGATAGACGGGATCAAGACTGATGCTGGCCTGATGCTGGCCTGATGCTGGCACATAGAACAAGCATGGGGGAGAATTCGGAAGCAATGCATTGCACACAAAAGGCCCGCACCGTTCAGGCAGAACCTGAACGGTGCGGGCCTTTATCAGACGCCAGCAAAAAATAGCGAAACGATCAGTCTACGAGCGGTAGTCAGAATTAAGGCTCACGTATTCATGCCCAAGGTCGGAAGCCTGAAAATTATAAAAACCCGTGCCGCCGCCCAGATCAATCTCGACCTGAACATCCTTGGCCTTGAGCAGTTCAGCCAGTGCGTCTTCCTTGTCTTCGTTCACAGGGCAGCCCAAACGGAAGCGCTCAATACCACACAGCTTCATGCTTACCTTGGCGGGGTCGAACTTTGCGCCGCTGTAGCCCACGGCGGTAACAATACGCCCCCAGTTGGCATCGCCGCCGTAGATGGCGGTTTTGACCAGCTGCGAGTGCCCCACGCTGCGGGCCACGGTGCGGGCCTCGTCGTCGCTGGCAGCGCCGGTTACGGTGATATGGATGACCTTGCTGGCCCCCTCACCGTCCATGACCAGCATGTGTGAAACCGTACCCAGAATATCGGTCAGGGCTTCTTCCAGCAGGGCCAGATCTGCCGCACTTTGGGCCACCACGCCAGAAGCGCCGTTGGCAAGCCCCAGAATGGTGTCGTTGGTAGAGGTGTCGCCGTCAACACTCACACGGTTGAAGGTTTTTTCCACAGCGCGGCCAAACATGGCCTGCCACGGTTCACGCTCTACCTTGGCATCGGTAAGGGCAACGCAGAGCATGGTGGCCATGTTGGGGCAGATCATGCCCGCACCCTTGGCCATGACCGTAAGGCGCACTGTGCCGCCCGCAAGCGTCACCTCGCGCATGGAAAATTTGGGAAAGGCATCTGTGGTCATAAAGGCCCTGGTAAAGCCTTCGGCATCGCGCGTGCCAATGTTTTTGACCAGCTGGGGCACAGCCTCAAGCCACAGATCCATCTTGAGGTGCGCGCCCACAACGCCGGTGGAAAGGGGCAGAATTTCATCGGCCTCAAGCCCGGTCAAACCCGCAACCATAGCCTGGGTGACGCGGCAGTTGGCAAGGCCTTCGTCACCTGTGCAGGCATTGGCCTGGCCAGAATTGGCCAGAACAGCACGGGCTGTGCCGCGACTTGCCAGAATTTCCTGGCACACCAGCACGGGGGCGGCCTTGAACAGGTTTTGGGTAAACATGCCCGCCAGCACGGCGGATGTGTCTGAAACTATAATGCCAAGGTCATCGCGGCCAGCCTTTTTAAAACTGGCAGCCGCTGCACCGGCCCTGAAACCCTTTGGCAGATCGTTCTGCATCATCTACTCCATAACATCGTTGACTGTGCCGCAAGCGCTTCGGCTGGTTCCGAAGCCCGTGCCGTATGACCAATACCTTTTGCGTTAAGGCAGAATGCACTTTTCCCGCGCGGGCAACAACCGCAAATTTGCCCTAAAAAGCAAGGCGGGGGAGGAAACTGTTACGCTTCCTCCCCCGCCGTATAAACCTTGTGCGGCTATGCCGCACAGATCAGACTATGTGCGGCTCTTCTGAATTTCTTCAGCAATGGCAGCGGGCACGCGTTCGTAGTGGTCGAACTGCATGGTGAAGGTGGCGCGGCCCTGAGTGCGCGAACGCAGGTCGGTGGCATAGCCGAACATGGCGGAAAGCGGAACCTGAGCGCGAACGCTCTGTGCGCCGCCAGCGCGGGCTTCCATGCTCTGCACACGGCCACGGCGGCCATTGAGGTCGCCCATGACGTCGCCAAGGTATTCTTCAGGGGTAACCACTTCCACGTCCATGATGGGTTCGAGCAGCACAGGGGTAGCCTTGCGCATGCCGTCCTTGATGGCCATGGAACCGGCCACATAGAAGGCCTGTTCGGAAGAGTCAACTTCGTGGTACGAACCGAAGATCAGGTTGACCTTCACGTCCACCACGGGGAAGCCAGCGAGCACACCGGCTTTCAGGGCGTCGTTGATACCCTTGTCAACAGCGGGGATGTATTCCTTGGGAATGACGCCGCCGGTGATGGAGTTGACGAACTGGTAGCCGTTGCCGGGGTTGGGCTCAACCTCGATAACAACGTGACCGTACTGGCCGCGACCACCAGACTGCTTGGCGTACTTGAGGTCCGACTTTGCAGGCTTGGAGATGGTTTCGCGGTAGGCGACCTGGGGCTTGCCCACGTTGGCGTTCACGCCAAATTCGCGGGTAAGGCGGTCAACGATGATTTCCAGATGCAGTTCGCCCATACCGGCGATCAGGGTCTGGTTGGTTTCGTCGTCGCCCTTCACGCGGAAGGAGGGGTCTTCCTTGGCCAGCTTGTTCAGAGCGGCAGAAAGAGCATCGCGGTCGGCCTTGGTCTTGGGCTCAATGGCCACTTCGATAACAGGATCAGGAATATTCAGCGATTCCAGGATCACTTCGCGCTTTTCGTCGCACAAGGTGTCACCGGTGGAGGCGTTCTTGAGGCCCACGAGAGCAACGATGTCGCCGGCGCCAGCCCATTTCACGTCTTCACGCTTGTTGGCGTGCATCTTGAGGATACGGCCAATACGTTCGCGCTTGCCGGTGTTGGAATTGTACACGGTCATGCCGGATTCGAGGAAACCGGAATAAATGCGGAAGAACGAAAGGTGACCGATGAAGGGGTCGGAGAAAAGCTTGAACACCAGACCGGCAAAGGGTTCCTTGTCGTCGCAGTGGCATTCGACAATCTCGTCTTCCTTGCCAGCGATGTGGCCGGGCATGGCCGGGATGTCCACAGGAGAAGGCAGGTAGTCCACCACCGCGTCGAGCAGGGGCTGCACGCCCATGTTGCGGAAGGCAGAACCCAGCAGCACCGGCACGATGTTGCGGGCAATGGTGGCCTTGCGGATGCAGGAGATCACTTCTTCTTCGGTAAGCGCCTCGCCGCCAAGGTACTTTTCGAGCAGCACTTCGTCTTCTTCTGCCACGGCTTCAAGCATTTCGTGATGCTTTTCGTCGTACAGATCCTTCATGTCGGCAGGTACGTCTTCGATGGTGAATTCCGCACCCTTGGAGGACTTGTCGAAACGGATGGCGTGCCCACGCACCAGATCTACCACGCCTTCAAATTTGTCTTCGCTGCCGATGGGCAACTGCAAGGGCACGGGTTTGGCACCCAGGCGGTCGCGGATCATGTCCACGCAGCGGAAGAAGTTGGCACCGATGCGGTCCATCTTGTTCACAAAGCAGATACGCGGAACATTGTAGCGGTCAGCCTGACGCCACACGGTTTCAGACTGGGGCTCAACACCGGCAACGGCGTCGAACACGCACACCGCGCCGTCGAGCACGCGCAGCGAACGTTCAACTTCGATGGTGAAGTCAACGTGGCCGGGGGTGTCGATGATGTTGACGCGGCAGTCTTTCCAGAAGCAGGTGGTCGCGGCAGAGGTAATGGTGATGCCGCGTTCCTGTTCCTGCTCCATCCAGTCCATGGTGGAGGCGCCGTCGTGCGTTTCGCCAATCTTGTGGTTAACGCCGGTATAAAAAAGAATGCGTTCGGTGGTGGTAGTCTTGCCTGCGTCAATATGGGCCATAATGCCGATATTGCGCTGTTTGTTTACAGCAACGGTGCGGGACACGGTGTTTCCTCCATACTGCGGATGCGGTGTGGTGCAAAGCCGACGCCGCTTCCTTGC
>NZ_JAYRGM010000025.1:0-24235 GCF_041907885.1 Desulfovibrio sp.
GATCGACAACGCGAACTCCAGCCTCGGCTTGCCGCAAGATTCCAATAATCTGTTCTTCGGTGAATCTGCTACGTTTCATTCTTGTGCTCCTATGTCAGGAACACTAACTTTTCAATGGCATACTTTTCGGGGGGAGGGTCAATTCTTTGCGAACTATTGGAATCATCATCTTACAATGACTATTTAGAAAGACTAATTATTCAGTTGAAAAATTCGAAAAATTATCAGTTTATTATTGCTTTTTTTGAGACTGGCAAACAACAACCTGCCTTCGTTAAATACCTCAACGAGTATTGGCCAGATTTCTTTTCACTAATGCTTAAAGAAGAGAATTTCTCAGATAATTTTATAAAAAACTATACTCTCCTCACAATTTACAACTCTACTGACGAAGAAATAACAAAAGTAAATAATGACAACATACTGACTGACTATATTTCAAACAACGCATCGTTCTCATGCATGCCAGAACAGCCACTTAAACGACTAATACATGTTTATAAACTTATAGGAGTGTCATTTACATCCATTGAATATCATGATTCCGCAAAAGAGCTATTCCTTGAGTTGTACAACAATTCTCTTTATTCAATTACGATTGATAATATTTCGTTAATTCTCAATAAAATTTTTGGAGCGCCAGAACATGCTATCGGCATAAAAAACTTTTCGCTCATCTTTAAAGAAACGGAATCTCCCATTTACAATTTTATCGTTGACAACTTACCTATCTACTTTGAAGCACTGCTCAATAACTATTCTTCTTTTCATGACGATGAAATTCCATACACATTCATTTTAAACAATGACAGCATTTCAATAGAACAAAAATCTCAGTACATTAAAAAATCGAACACCAAAATTTCCAATATAACAGCCATTGAAAACAAAAATCTTTGGGGCAACTTACTCAGTTCAAATTCTGTTTTAGCGACTAGTGAAAACTTTTTGGCATATTTTTCTCATACACAACAATATGACGACTCTCTAATAAAATTTACGAATGAAAACTTTTTTGATATAAAACCGTTAGAAAATTTAGAAGATTCACTATTAGACACGCTATTTACTGAAACAATTACCTGCAACAGACTTGAAAATGCCAGATATTCACAAATACTGTCCCAATTCAAAAACAGCTATGAATCTGAGCCACCGAAAAATATCGATCAAGACAAAGTTGATATTCTAATTGACCTCAAAATATTCAAGATGACTCCGGACATGCTTCTTGCTTTTCGAGAAGCCTATTCCAGCAATATTCTTAAATTCATAATTACTAATTTTTCTGAATATGTTAAAATTTTTCCATCAATCCCATTTAACATTCATGAATTTTTACAAATCCTCTCTAGCGATCTCAACAATGACCAAAAGCTTACAATCCTAGCCCTAAATAGCTCCCCAGTATCAGCTTTCGGCGATAATTACTCGGAAGAAATTGTTGACTACATTCTTCAGCACAATTTAGACGAATCTGAGATTCAACGAATTTTGCAATCCTATGCTGATCATAATTCTACAGTTAAAGATACAATACTCAAAATTGCCCTGACTAAACGCAATGCTATTACTGACGGCAACCTTCAACTACCAATTGAACTGTACAATGACGTATTCAAAAGCGATCATATTGAAAACGAGATAAAAATTGAATTTTTTAAAATCTTGCTGCCACACATCGATAGGAAAACATTCAACTCATACCTCAAATTCCTTCCGCTACCAGAATTCAAAAATATTCTCACACCTGGGAGCAAAAGAATAGAAGCTAACGCTATTAACGAGGCTTTATTATCTATCTTGAAGGAAAAGGGATGGATAAAAGAATTCTCTCTTGATGCGAATGATAATAGCTTTTACGATGTCTATTCTTAGGATAAAGAGCAGGGCATAACGCACCTTTCAACTTCTATCCCTATACAAAACAGGCTATTACAGGATAGTGCTTGGCCGCTGCTACTCGCTGTAAGAAATTATCCTTTCCATGTCCGTGCGCTTCTGGGCATCCATCGAATCCGCTTCATACTGCGCCTGCAAGTTAACCTACAGATTAAGATCAGTTTCAAAAAACGTTGCAAGCCGCAGAGCCGTGTCAACAGAAATGCCCCGCTTCTCGTTAATAATCTCATGCACTCGTGAAGCGGGAATCCGCAGCTCCAGCGCAAGCGTGGAGGCCGTACGGCCAAGAGGGGCCATATATTCCTCGCGCAATATTTCGTCGGGGTGAATAGCAAGCATAAAATATCTCTAACCATGCGTGGTGTTGTGCTGATTTATGACAGTAGCATTGCCGCTAGTGATAATCCACCACTTCCACATCATATGCGTTTCCATCTTCCCACCGAAAGCATATGCGCCATTGCATGTTAATGGCAATTCTGAATTGTCCATCCCGATCTTCCTTCAACTTTTCCAGCCTGTTGCCTGAAGTGATTCTGAGCGAATTGAGCTGGCCTGTCGCATGCAGATTGCGCAAATCGCCTGTGTTCACGCGTCGCTAGCGGGCAATGCGCGCGCCAATTTCATTCGCCTAGGCCCGATGCAACATCCTCTTTTCCGCCTCTTTTCCCTGACATGTGATTGTTGCGTGCCGCGCTCTCAGGGAAAATGAATGTTTGTGCAAAATCTCACATCATAGCTGCAAAACAATAGTTGTTCAATCAATCAAAACATCATCTAAAATGTAATAAAGCAGGTATGAATTTAAAATTGAACATAAAATAATACGTTATGTAAAAAATAAGAATAAAGAATTGAGTAATTGTTGCTATTTTCTTGATTTGTCAATCGGCGTAGTGTACATTTGTTCTTAGAACATACCTTAATCCATGCATGACAATTCACACTATAGTAGTCATGTATAACAAAAGGAGTCACGAATGAGTACGGAGCTTAAGAGGATGCATATGGGACAGATCACCTCGTTTTTTATTCCCAACGTAACTCTCGTCGGCGAGGGGTGTTCCAAAGAAATTCCTGATCGTCTGAAAAACATTGGCGGCGTCAAGCCCTTGCTTGTTACCGACCCAGGTATTGTCAACGCCGGTATACTCAGGCAGATCACCGACATCCTTGATTCTGCAAAAATGAAGTACGCCATATATGACAAGACTGTTCCAAACCCCACCGACAACAACGTTGTTGAGGCCTTTGGCGTATATAAAAAAGAGAAATGCGACAGCATCATTACGCTTGGCGGCGGCAGCTCGCACGACTGCGGCAAGGGCGTGGGTTTTCTTGCAAGCAACGGCGGCAAAATTCATGATTATGAAGGCGTGGACAAGTCCAAAAATCCCTTTCCGCCGTATGTAGCTGTCAACACCACGGCGGGCACGGCTTCGGAAATGACCCGTTTTTGCGTCATCACCGACACTTCCCGCAAGGTCAAAATGGCAATTGGCGACTGGCGCTGCACCCCCAGCGTGGCCATTGACGACCCGTTGCTGATGATGGGCATGCCCCCGGCACTGACCGCCGCTACGGGCATGGACGCGCTGACCCATGCCGTGGAGGCCTACGTTTCCATTGCGGCGACCCCCATGACCGACGCTTGCGCTGAAAAATCCATGGAATACGTCAACCGTTATCTGCGCCGTGCCGTGGCCAACGGCCGGGACAAAGAAGCCCGCGAGGGCATGTGTTACGCGCAGTATCTGGCCGGCATGGCCTTCAACAACGCAAGCCTGGGGTATGTGCATGCCATGGCGCATCAGCTTGGGGGTTTTTATGACCTGCCCCACGGCGAATGCAACGCCATTCTGCTGCCGCATGTGTGCGAATACAATCGTATTTCAAGCCGACGCCGTTTTGGCCGCGTCGCTCAGCTACTGGGCGAGCTGACGCAGGGCATCAGCGCCGATGAAGCCTCGCGCAAGGCCATTATCGCCATCAACATTCTGTCCAGGGACGTGGGCATTCCCGAGGGCCTGGTTGCCCTGGGCAAAAAGTACGGCAAGGAGGTGCGCGAAGCCGATATCCCCACTATGACCGCCAATGCCCAAAAGGATGTCTGCTGCTTTACCAACCCCCGCACCATGACCGATGCTGACGTGGCTGCCGTGTACAAGGCGGCCATGTAATAACGGGCTGAATACCGGTATTGCCGACTTGGGCCGTTGCGCAGCGCAACGGGCAACACGGCGCTACCCAAAAGATGCAGTGTAAAAACCGGCGCGAATATCCACGCCGGTTTTTTTGTAGGCAGCTGCACAATATTTTACGATAGTAACCTACAGAGGTGGGTTTGGGAAACAGGATCACGAGCTAAGATGAACGTAAGAAGTCAAAGGAGGCTTTTTATGTTTAAACCGAGAAGAAAATTCACCGCCAAGTTTAAAAACCGCTTCCTTCTGGATGCCTTGTCCGGGTAAGGTCAGATTCACTCAAATTTTCTCCGCAGATCGAACCAAAGTATGCATGACGTATGCATACTGGCCGCGCACTCGCTAAAAGCATACCCATTTTAGACGCGAAAACGGCGTGTTGCTATCTAAAGCAACACGCCGTTTTTATTACGTATTAATGGCGGAGAGGGTGGGATTCGAACCCACGTAGGAGCTATTAACCCCTAACTCGATTTCGAGTCGATTCAATTAGTTTTTTGGCAGATAATGATTTCAGCCAGTTGTAATCATTTCAGCACTATATTTTCATCCAGCGTCATGCAGATGCATACCCATAAATTGAAAAAGTATGCATGATGGTATGCACGAGTTTACCACGGATGTCGGTTGCCATCAGCAATGAGCGTTATGCACTCTCAAGCTGCCGGTTTTCAGGTCTGATCACTACCATCACAAGCCCGCAAGAGGTCATCGTCTAACATAGTCAGCAGGAAATCGTACAGATCCCAAAACAGCCTGTCTGGCCCAGAATCACCCTCTAGCCCTTGTTCCCTCTCTTCGTCCCCCAAAGACAAGGACACCGCAATATCAGCATTGCACAGGGCTGGGACGGCCCCACCCCACCCCTCATGTATATCAAAGAAACCCCGCACAAACTCGCATTTTAGGTACCGGGCCGCATTGCCCGCATCAATGGCATCAAGAAGGCGATTGCTGCTGTCAATTGTGCCAACTATGTACACGGAAACCAGCGGTTCGCGTTCATAAAGACCTCGGCACTCAGTGACCCACCCCGATAGCGCAGGAATGTAGTTAGGCGTATCGGGCTGGCTGGCATGAACAACGTCCAAAAAAACTTGAACTTCAGGAAATCTATCATGGACAGCATCTGCCGCTGCATTGCCAATGTCGCCGATGCCAATGAAAGCAATGCGCTGATGGTGGTGGAGCTGATTGTCGCCCTGTGCATTAGCCACGTGGGCCAGTTTGGTGGTAATGGATGCCTCTAATTCCTTGATACAAGCGATGACTGAGTTTGACTGTAACGAACTTTCCATGCGGATACCCTCCTTCTAATTTGTGTTATTAAACTGATAAAATACAATTTTCTGTTACTACTAGATTATAATATCAATCTATATTGACAAAATTATACACCTGTGATATAATAATTTTGGCGCAAGCCATAACCACAAGAAGCCATTCGTATTGTACGAATGGCTTCTTTTTTATCATTATTAAAACTTTTGGAGCTTTAAATGAGTTACTCTAAGGAGATGTGCGTATTTCTGCTGTCAAACCCGCAGCTGATTGAGGAAGACTCATTGACAGAACATGTAGAGGCCACTGTTTTCAAAGCCATCAATGCGGCCATTTCCAATCGCTTGGGTGAACGGTCGCCGTGGCGTACCCGATTCGGACTGGTGGTAGAGGATGAAGATGGCAACGATGATACCGTGTTTGCGCCACTGGATTGGCCAACAAAGCCGGGTCATGCTGACCTCGCCGTGTTCAGACTGGCAGAAACAAGCAACGATTCAAATTCTTATTGGCTTGGAAGTGCGCTTGGCCTCAACGACTGCACGTTATGCTTTGAATTGTGGATGGACGGCAGGCCAGCAGGCCCGTCCAAATACAAGGTCAAGCAGCGCATGGAGTCCTTTCTGGCAGAAACTGAGCCCCTTAAAAAGGCAGGTTTCCACTATACGAAGCGGGGTACACTTATCCTGCCGTTTATCCTCGACAAGGTTGCGGTCGCAAAGGAATTTCCCGACCTCAAAAAATCACTGGAACCCATGACCGCAGCGTTAGAAAACGTGCTCAAGCTGATGCCCGTTTTTGACAAGCTGGTGAAGGAGCTTTTGCCGAAGCTGCCAGCCCCAAAATAGTTCATAAGCAGAATGCGCCCTCATGAAAATGGGGGCGCGTTTTTTTGAATAAGCTCAAAGCCGATTGCATAATGCGGAATTGAAAAGCCCCCAGTTCTGAAGTCGGTGGTCAGAAAAAGGAAGATTTAAAGAAAATTCACATGCAAGTTAAACCATTTACTTAAATCATTACAATGCGTTTTATTCATTACGGTTAATTTATTAACTACGCTTATTATTAAATCATACGGTTAATAAAACTACATATACACATTGTATATTGTTATACGGTAAACATTATCACCGTCTATGCCAAAATGGCATGCGGGTTTTCAACCAGTACGAATGATAAGGGGCTATTTGGGGGTAGGAGCAAATTGAACCACAGTTGTGTGCAAGTTTATTGCCAAGATCTACTTGCATTCAGTCAAGTAAATTTTTCCAATTCGGGTTGGACTCTGGAGGGGGTTGTAGAAGGGCGGCGTTTCTGGTAGACAAATTAGCGTTGGGACGGTCATCGACCAGAGAGCCCACACTAAATACCCATAATAGATTCTATAGCTAGTAACAGATATTATTTGTTAATGCAGTGGGGTCTACAATGGGGAAAAAGTGTTCCGGCGGGAAATCTTGGTCTGAGATCGGCAACAGCCTCATAAGTCTTGCAGTATATTCCATCCTGTTTTGGGGACGCTTGATTTTAATCTGGCGTAGTGACCCAGAATACGTCGCAAAGCATGGCGAGCGATACGCAGGTTCCCTCCTGAATGGCAACCGAGTTAGTCATGCCGTCAAACTGCTGGCTGGCATAACCAGCACGCCAGACCTCTTCCTCACACTGACATTTGATGCCACGAGGTGGCGCGATATCGATGCCAAACGGTTCGATACCGCTCGCGTTCGTTTTGACAAATTCATGCGGTTCGTCGAAACCCAGTGCCCCAATTGCTGGTTTGTCTGGAGCATTGAAGTGTCCGATATCGGTGCGCTTCACTACCACCTTGTGGGGTCGCTGGGGGACGGACATGGTCTGAGCAAGGCCAAGTCTTTTGCTGGGCGGTGGCTTTACCTCACCGGCAGCAAGAATCCGGGTATGTTTGATGCCAAAGCCGCCGACATGAGCGTTTTGGGCTACCTTTTCCAGCCCCAAAAAAATCAGTTCAAGCTGAATACTCGCCGTTTCCCCCGGAAGCGGCTTTTCGGCATTCGCGGTAAGAAAAATATCACTTTCGGCAAAATATCCAAGGTGAGAAAGATAACTGCAGAGGAAAGAACCGAAATTATAGAGCTTATTGCGCGGAAAATGTATGCAGGGCGCGATACAGCCGGTCTTTGGGAGTACGCCCAACGTGAAGTCACTCCATTTGCCTTTTGCACGGAGGAAGTCGTGAATGAGGTCAAGGAGCTCGTCAAGAAGCGCAAGAAGTAGTTGAAGTGGTGCCCTAGCGGTCTGACAGCTAGGGCACTCTTGCTTTCGGTCATGGCACTACGGGAGGGTTTATGGCAGAAAAAACATGTATCCTAATAAAATTTATAATTATTACTGAAGACTGTTCGTTTTGGTGCTTTGCTAGGCAATAATGGACGACTGTCTGACGTATGTTCAGCTAGCAGATCTATTGCAATTAAAGGTGTCTACAATGCGTAACGTGTGGCGCGAGTATCCACACTTCTTCATTACTGAATCGTCCCGCAAGGCGGGCTGCCTCAAGGGGGCCAGATTCTGCAAGGACGATGTCTTGCGATACTTGAAAGAAAAAACGGAGCTAGAATATGGCCATACTAGAGATTCCCAAGAAAAACGGCACGGTGTTCCGAGCGTATTTCAAATATCAAGGACGCCAGTACTCAAAAACTTGCTACAGCCGCAGGGAGGCAAATGCCTGGGAATACGACGCCAAAAGGGCCCTCAGTCAACAACAGGATATGCCACCGAGTTTGATGTTTTCCCATGCTAGCCGGGAATACTTGCAGGACTGCAAAGTGCGCTTGACGACCAACACTTTCCTTGAGCAAACACGGCATCTTCGGGAATTTGCAGCTTTCCTTTCACGTGATGTCCCCATGACGGACATCACGAAGGCCACCGCTACCAGATTCATACGCTCAATTGAAACTGAGCGTGGGGGCAAGGCTGCTGATCGCCGCATACGCACGTTGAAAGCCCTTTGGAATTGGCACAAAGACGCTGTTCCACGGAACCCCTGGCGTTTTGTTGCCAAGCCCGCTGTGGAACAATACGTCAAGTACGTGCCCACCCCTGACGACATCAACAAGGTTCTGGCTGTGGCAAAACCGTGGCAAGCTGATTTGCTCAACACGCTGCTGCTCACAGGGGCCAGAGTGAGCGAAATTCTCAATTTAACGTGGGAAGACGTTGCCGAGCACTCATTGAAGCTTTGGACGAGGAAGCGCAAAGGAGGGGCAAGGCAGTACCGGACGCTACCTATCGGTAGCAGCTTGCATGCCATCATAGCTGCTCAGAGAGCCATAACAGGCAATACGACCCATGTTTTTATCAATCCCAATACAGGAGGGCCGTACTCAACCCGCCAACAAACGATCAGGGACATGATGAAAAACCTTTGCAAGAAGGCTCAGGTCAAAAGCTTTGGTTTTCATTCAATACGGCATTTTTTCGCTGTGAGCCTTATCCAGTCACAACAGGCGGGGTTGACTGACATCCAGCTCCTCTTAGGACATCAGAGGGCCACAACGACCGACATCTACTTGAAAAGCGTGTCGCCAGACATCAACCACTTGGCGGCTATTATTGAAAGTGCGGTTCAGCCAGCAGCTAGCCGTATGCACGAGGTTGAAGCCGACGGATAACTCTGGATGGCCATAATGCTTAAGGGCGGGTTGCTTCACTGCAACCCGCCCTTTTCTTGTACTCAATGACACTGACGACAACGCCATGCCTATCAATGGGGTGAATATCGCTCAAATTGACGTTTAAGGGCCGTTTTTACATTGCGGCTTGGCAAACCACACGCGCCGATGCCACGCGGCTTAGAATCGAAATTTAAGCGATTCCAGCCACCACGCGATTAAGCAGTACAAAACACTTTCAACAACTGCCCTTTCTTCAGTTCGGTTGCCCGAACTTCTATAACATACTGAATACTAACACTATTGCCGTTTTTGAGCCAAATTCAAGAAGATTACGCTTAAATAGTCTCAAAATCGCTTCACTAATCTATACTTCTGGGATTCAAGACAACAGGAAAACGATGCTATTTCACGAGCATTGCCCGGAATTAATAGCATTATGCATGGTTGACACACAATTTCTTTTGCATCAAATTTATCTATAGATTTAACAGTCACAACTCCAAACAGCAACAACACGCTAATATCATTAGCAATTAGAGGGAATCATGAGTGAGACTAATGATCTGAAAAGTGAACGGTAAAGAGTAAAAAATTAATTTAGCTAAACTCACCATGCAGGAGAAAAACAAATCTGCGGGATACGATACAGCGATTCCTCTCTTGGGCAATCTTTATATCAGAGAATACTTGCGATTGTCCTCTTTGGTGAGGTACACACCATAAACTATAAGCAATTAATCATTGTCAATAAAATGACACGTAATTGTATGCTTTTATTCGAACAAGACTCCGTAAACCATATTTAAATTAACCCCGGACTGCAATTTTGGCAAAAAACTGACCATTGGCAATTCACAAAAACTAAACAGATGTTTAATATAAAAATTCTTTGGAGAGAAAAATGAAAATATTGCAAAATTATTTATACAGTAAATTTATTTCACTACTGCACATAACACAAATACGCACAAAAATAATTTTTCTTGGAGCAATTACCCTTACATTATTATTAATAATATCAGTCAACAATTACAATAGATATAGACTTACAGAAAATTTATGTACTTTAAATATGAAAAATATTTCCAAAATATTAACCATATCCAATGCTATTCAAGAAATTCAACGCGAACGTGGCATATCATATACACAACATCTGTCGTCTTTAAATAACAAGGAATCATTGAGCATCCAAAGAAACAGCACAGACGCTGCGCTATACAAATTATTTCAATTAAATCAAAATGATATCGAGACTGAAAAATATTTATCAACTTTACGCGATAGCATAGACAATAAACGCATTAGCTCTGAAGAAATATTTAGCCAATACATCATGATAGTTTCAAGTCTACTTGAAGAAATTTCAAATATCAATACAATTCCATTCCAAGGCATGGAGCAACTCTCAACAATAGAAGTAAAAAAAATATTTTTTGCAAAAGAAAAGTTAGGCCTATTACGTACTCTAATCTCCTTAAAATTACATGACAAAAATGCATTAGACGGGAAAAAAGCTGAAATCAAATATCTATATTACCAATACAACACTATCATTGACGAGGTTATCCAATCAAATAATGTTGAAATAGCCGATCTCTTGAAAAAATTTACACAACTTGAGACAAGCAAGAAGACGTTCAATTTTGTGGAAGAGAGTATCCGCAGCGAAAATTTAATTTTAGACCCAAGCAAATGGTTTTCAATCTCAACCCAAACCATTGACGACCTACAAGCTACATGTGCGCAGGCTCTTTTAATCAGTTCAGACACCCTCAACAATTCAGCAACACAAGCGATTAGGGATTCTTTATTTTTTTTATTTTTCAACATCACTATTTCCATAATCATAGCATTTTTTATTATAACTATTGTCTATAGTGTCTATTTTCCACTAAAAAAGATTACTAATTTTATAAATGAAGCTACACAAAATGATTTCAATTGCAGTTTAGATTTTCATTCAAGGAATGAGTTTGGCATTATTGCAAAAAGCATTAACAAACTAATAAGTGATGTAAATAAACTTTTTACTGAAAAAGATTTTATTGCATATCACGATTCCCTCACGGGAATCTATAATAGGCATAAATTCATTGAAGTATTTAATAAAGAGTTAAAACGCTCTGATAGACATAACCACAACATTGCATTTGCAATAATGGATATTGATAAATTCAAGCATATTAATGATAAATTTGGACACAACATTGGGGATTTAGTGCTAAAAACTTTAGCCGATGTTATTAAAGAGAATATACGCGAAACAGATTGCTTTGCTAGATGGGGAGGAGATGAGTTCGTCTTACTTCTTCCAGAAACAGAGCAGAAAGGAGCTATCGCTTTGGCAGAAAAGATTCGAAAAGCTGTAGAGAAGAAGAAGTTAAATTTTGCTAACAACGTAACAATAAGCATTGGCGTATCAACGTACAAAAAAGGGGAGGCTCTTGAATCTATATATTCAAGAGCAGATAAAGCACTTTACGCATCTAAAGAGCAAGGAAGAAATCGGGTAACATTTAACTTTGATGATTAAATTGGACTAAAACAACTACGCACCTTATTTTCCCCACAGATCGAGCTAAAGTATGCATGACGGTATGCATGGCAGTCACGCACTCGCTAAAAACATACCCATTTTAGACGCGAAAACGGCGTGTCGCTATCTAAAGCAACACGCCGTTTTTATTATGTATTAATGGCGGAGAGGGTGGGATTCGAACCCACGTAGGAGCTATTAACCCCTAACTCGATTTCGAGTCGAGCGCGTTACGGCCACTTCGCTACCTCTCCGCAGGCCACAAAGGGCGTTGGGCACCCCGCTTGCAGCCGAAGGCGGTATATAGCTTATCTTTGTATGAAAGGCAATGCTTCTGCTGCAAAGATGCCGCATGCGGCCTTTATTTGAACTGCGGGGAATGCGTTGGCCGTTTTCGCTCCAGACGCAGTGCCCCTCAGCCCCGCAAAAGAAAAGTTTTCTGCAGGTTTGGCCTCGGTTCATCCAGGCCTTTCGCATCAACACCCGCAGCAGAGCCTGCGGCAGTTTCGGCTGGGGCTTGTCGGGCTTTGCCCCCAACTTGCGCAGCAAAACAGCGTGTCATGTCCAGACCGGCTCCGGCCTCTGTTTCTGCCCACCGCCCGCAGCATCCGGTCCGGCGTCAGCGCAAGCGCTCACCGTCGCGGCGCGCCACGGTGGCTAATGCTTGTCCAGCGCCGCCATCACCTCAAGGGCGTCGGCCTGTTCGGGGTCTGTCTGCAGGGCACGCAGGGCCGCATCTTCCGCTGCCTGTTTTTTGTGCCAGGCAAGATACAGTTTTGCCATTTTGCCAAAGGTCGAGGCGTGCCCGCCAAAGGTTCGCAGCACGGCCTTGTAGACCTTCTCGGCCTTCTCATATTCCCGCAGTTCCATCCAGGCCGCTACGGCCCCGGTGTATGCCGCCGAATCGCGCGGCTGCAGGCTGATGGATTCTTCGTACATGGCGGCGGCCTCGGCAAACAGCCCGGCAGCGGCAAAAATCTGGCCCATCTGCAGGCGAATGCCTTCCTCGTCGCTGAACTCTTCAACCATGCGCTTCAAAAAGGCGCGCCCCTTGGCCACCTGGCCCTCGCGCAAAAATTCCAGCCCACTGCTGATGAGCTGTTTTTTGCGTGCCAGCCGTACTTCGGCCTCCTGCTGCAACGACTGTTCCGCCGCAGTCTGCAAAATTTTCGCCAACCCATCCAGCACGGTAGAGAGCGCGGCCTCCTTGCCCGGCTGCAGGGTGATGCTGCGCGGCTTGCCCGTATGGCAGGGGTCAAGCAGAGGCTGCAGCATGCTGTGCCGCACCACGGTCGCCAAAAAATCGCCGATCTGGATATCAAGCTCCGCTCTGACCGAGCGCACCAGTTTTATTTCCGCAAGCTGCCGCACGGCTTCGCTCATGGTCAAAAGCGCACGCTCAACCTCGTCGCGCCGCAGATACCCGGTGGCGCGGGCGATGTTTTCCCGAATTTCCTTTGGAGCAGTGGTCAACATGCCAAACTCTCCTTCAGCCAGTGCTGCCGCACGGTTTGAGAGTTGTCCCGCAAAATCCGCAAGGCCGCGTCTGGCACAAGAAAATCCACGTTGCGACCCGCCAGCCACAACTGCCGTACCCGCGAGGCGCTCACCGCCAGCCACGGCACAGAAAGAAAATGCGCCAGCCCTCCCCCGGGCAATGCCACGCACGCGCACGAGGGCAGCACGGACGGGCGCGGCTGAGCTTGCGGCCAAAGCGCCTTTGCTGCGGCGATAAAATTTTCGGCGGTATGCCCCTTGCGGGGCACAACGACAAAATTGCACAGCCGGGGCAGCTCCACTCCTCTATGCCAGGTGGAAAGCATGGCAAAATCCGGGCTACCCAGAATAAAATAAAAATCCGTGCTCGGCTCGGCTTCATGGTAGGCGCACAGGGTATCCCAGGTGAACGACGGCCCCTGCCGCAGCGCTTCCACGCGGTTGCAACGCAGCCAGGGCAGCGTTGCCGCGCAGGCTTCCACCATGCGGGCGCGCAGCTCAAAGGGCAGCATGCCTTGCTGCGCCTTGTGGGGCGGCACGGCGCAGGGAACCATATCCACACCCTGCACAAGGTCTCCCAGGGCTTCACGCGCCTCAATGGCCAGACGCATGTGCCCCACATGGGGCGGATTAAAACTTCCGCCCAGAATGGCTCTGCCCGGCGGGTGGGACGCCGTTTCGGTCATTTAACGGCGCACCTGCCCCTGCCCAAGCACCACAAATTTGGTGGTGGTCAGCTCGTCTACGCCCATGGGGCCGTAGGCATGCAGCTTTGAGGTTGAAATGCCGATCTCCGCGCCCAGACCAAGCTGCCCGCCGTCGTTGAAGCGGCTGGAAGCGTTGACCGCCACCATGGAGGCGTCCGCCTCGCGCAAAAAACGCATGGCGTGCTCATGATTGTTGGTGCAGATGATTTCCGTATGGTTTGAACCGTAACGGGCAATGTGGTCCAGCGCCGCGTCCACGTTGTCCACCACGCGCACGGCAAGCACCAGCGCGTGAAATTCCTGCCCCAGGTCGTCGGGCTGCTGGGCCACGGCGGTCGCCCCCAGCAGGGGCAGGGACGCCGGGCATGCGCGAAACTCCACCCCAGCCGCGCCAAGCCTGACACCGACCTTGGGCAAAAAGTCCCCAGCCGCATCGCGGTGCACCAGCAGGCATTCCAGCGCATTGCACACGCCGGGGCGCTGCACCTTGCCGTTGAACACGATCTCCACAGCGACGTCGAGGTCGGCGCCCGCGTCGATATACGCGTGGCACACGCCCTTGAAATGCTTGAGCACCGGCATGGTGGCCGCCTCGGTCACCGCGCGCACAAGGCCCTCGCCCCCACGCGGAATAATCACATCAATGTAGCGGTCGAGCTTGCACAGCGCATTGACGGCTTCATGCCCCGGTATGGAGACAAGCTGCGCGGCATCGCCCGGCAACCCGGCCTGGACCAGGGCGTCGCACAGGGCTTTGGCCAGCGCGATATTTGAGCGCAGGGCCTCGCTGCCCCCGCGCAGAATAACCGCATTGCCCGCCTTAATGCACAGGATGGCGGCGTCAATGGTGACGTTGGGTCGCGCCTCGTAGATCATGGCGATAACGCCAAGCGGCACGCGCATACGCCCCACCAGCAGGCCGTTGGGGCGCTGCCACTGGCGCTCGGTGGCTCCCACGGGGTCCGGCAGGTTGGCCACGTGGCGGCAGGCAGCGCGCATTTCTTCCATAATGACAGGGGTGAGCGTAAGGCGGTCAAGCCGGGGCGCATCCTGCCCCGCTGCACGGGCAGCCTCAAGGTCCGCTGCATTGGCCGCCAGAATTTCGGGCTCGCGATCCTGCAGCAGCCTGGCCAGGCCCAAAAGGGCCTGCGTTTTGGCATCGGGGTGCGCCTTGGCAATGGCCCTGGCTGCTTCCTTAGCCCGCGCTCCGAGGCGCGACATTTCTTCTGCAGGCGTCATGCGTGCTCCTTGTGGTAGTGGCCGTGGCCGCGCAGGCAGCCTGACCAGAGGATATTTGTTTTGACAGAGGGGTTGATTCTGGCCTAAGAAAAAAGCTTCCGTCCAGCTCCGCCGAAGATACGCGCGCAGGGCAAATGCGCGGAAAAACAACGGCGGTTCCGCCTCCCTGTAAGGAGTTTTGATACATGAATCCGCAAAAGAATCAAGGCGCGGAGGATTCCCCCCTGCTGCGCGACCTGCAGGCCGAAGTCAGCTCAGAAAGCGCCCCCATGCTCCAGTTTATGCTGCGCCACGCTGGCACAATAGCCAGTATTGTGGTGCTGTTCGTACTGGTGCTGGCCGGCACGGGCATCTGGCGCTGGTACACCACGTCCAAAAACGACGAGGCCCGCCAGTCATTGGCCCGCATTGTGCTGCAAACCAACGGCCCTGCCCAGATCAAGGAGCTTGCCGCTCTGGCCGAAAAAGCCCCTGCCGATGTGCGGTTTTCCGTCTATCTTGCCCTGGGGCAGAGCGCCATGAGCAATGGCGACAATGCCACTGCGGCGGATGCCTTTGCCAAGGCCGCCAAAGAGGGCGAAAGCTCCCTGGCGCTGGTGGCAGGCATGAACGAAGCGGGGGCTTTGCTCAAGGCTGGCAAATATGCCGAGGCGCTGGTCGCGCTGCAAAAGCTGCAGTCGTCGCTGCCCGGCGAGGTTACCGCCCCCCAGCTCAAGCAGATGACGGCCGAGGCCGCCGTGATTGCGGGGCAGCCGGAGCAGGCGGCGCGTATGTATCTGGCCCTTGCACGCGAGGCTCAGGGCCTCAACAGCGAATATTTTCGCGCTCGCGCCACCGCGCTTGCCCCCAAGATTGTTGATGAAGAAGCAGCCCAGGCCGCAAGCCCGGCGACGCCAGACGGCGCGACCGATAAAGCCCCCGGCAAAGCTCAGTAAATATCTCTTCGCAAGCCCGCGCATGTGCAAACAGCGCGGGCTTGCGTCATTGTAGGCGGGGCCGCATGGGCCGCGCCATTTTGTATCCAGTTGCGGTTCAGGCGGCACGTCTGGGCCTGGAGGGAACATGAGCAATAATCCGCTGTTGCAGGGCGCTCGCGGCGAGCGTCACCTGCTGTTGGGAAACGAGGCCATCGTGCGCGGCGCGCTTGAAGCGGGCGTGCACATGGTCAGCTGTTACCCCGGCACGCCGTCCTCGGAAGTGCCGGACACGTTCCACCGCCTTGGCGGCGAAGGCCGCTACAGGCTGGAATATTCCGTCAATGAAAAGGTCGCCATGGAAGTGGCCGCCGGTGCGGCCCTGGGCGGCGCCATGAGCCTCGTCACCATGAAGCACGTGGGCGTCAACGTGGCTGCCGACCCGATGTTCACATCCGTATACACGGGTCTGCCCGGCGGCATGGTTGTGCTCACGGCCGACGACCCCGGCTGCCACTCAAGCCAGAACGAGCAGGACAACCGCACCTATGCCCGTTTTGCCCAGCTGCCCTGTTTTGAGCCCGCCTCGGCTCAGGAAGCCAAGGACATGACCCGCGAGGCTTTTCGCCTTGCCCGCGAGCTGCAGCAGCCGGTAATGCTGCGCACCACCACCCGCATCAGCCACCTGCGCGGCGCGGTGGATTTTGACGATCTGCCCGCGGCCCAGCCCAAGGTTGAATTCAAGCGCGACCCAGGCCGTTTTGTGCCGGTGCCCGCCGTTGCCCGCAAGCGCCATGTGGCCCTTGACGGCATCATGGAAAAGGCCCGCCAGTTTGCGGAATCCAGCCGGTTCAACACCGTGCGCGAGCCGCAGACGCCCACGCGCCTTGGCATCATCACCAGCGGCGTTGCGCGCGACTATCTGTCCGACGCCCTTGCCGTGGGCGGGTGGGAAGACCGCGTGCGCGTGCTTGAGCTTGGCATGACCTGGCCCCTGCCCACGGGCATGATTATCGAATTTTTGCACGGCTGCGACCGTGTGCTGGTGCTCGAAGAAGGCGTTGACCTTCTGGAGCAGGACATCCGCGCCCTGGTGCAAAAGCACGACATCCATGTGCGCATTGAAGGCAAGGATGCAGGCCTCACCGGTCAGGGCGAATATTCCACAACCCTGGTCATGCGCCGCCTTTCCTCCTGGCTGGACACCCCCTGCCCGGCCAAGCCCGTGCGAAGCGTAGACCTGGAGCTGCCCGGACGCCCGCCGAACCTCTGCGCCGGTTGTTCGCACCGCGCCGTCTACTATGCCGCGCGGCAGGTATTTGGCGACGACGCCTACTACTCCAGCGACATTGGCTGTTACACCCTTGGTCTGCTGCCGCCCCTGCGCACTGCTGACTTTCTCGTGTGCATGGGTTCCTCGGTTTCCGCAGGCAGCGGCTTTGCACGTGCTTCCGGAAAACACGTGGTAGCCTTTATCGGCGATTCCACGTTTTTCCATTCCGGCATGACGGGTCTGGCCAATGCGGTGTTTAACCAGCATGATATCATTCTGGTCATTCTGGACAACGGCACGACGGCCATGACAGGGCACCAGCCCAATCCCGGCATGATTCAGGACATGCTCGGCTCCATGAGCCAGCACATGGATATTGAAGCCATCGTGCGGGCCATGGGCGTTACCCAGTGCACCAAGGTGCGCTCGTTCAACGTCAAAGCCGTCGCCAAGGCGCTGGAAGAAATGAAGGCCCAGACCGGCGTGCGCGTGCTGATTACTGAAGAGCCCTGCGTGCTTTACGCCCGCCGTCAGCTCAAAAAGGCCCAGCCCCAGGTGGCCGAGGTGGCCCAACAGGGGCCGGAAGCCATGCGCTGCCTTGAGCAATTGGCCTGCCCCGCCTTTTACCGCGAGGGCGACAATCTTGCTGTGGATGCCACACTCTGCACGGGCTGCATGGTCTGTCTGCAGGTTGCGCCTACGGCCTTTAAGGCGCGGAAGCGGTAGGGAGCGCAAATATTATGAAGACACAAGAAATGCAAAAGCGGATGCGTATATTCTTTACCGGCGTTGGCGGTCAGGGCACCCTGACGGCTACGACCCTGCTGGCCCGCACGGCTCTTGAAGCCGGGCTTGAGGTTGTGGCAGGCGAGGTGCACGGCATGGCCCAGCGCGGCGGCGTTGTGGAATCTGTCATGCTGCTCGGCGGCTGGCGCTCGCCCAAGCTTGATCTGGGCGAAGCCGACGTGCTGCTGGGCTTTGAACCGCTCGAAACCCTGCGCGCCCTGCCCTATCTGCAGCCCGGCGGCGCTGTTTTTTCCAGCAGCGACCCCCTGCCGCCGCTCAGCGTTTCGCTGGGCAAGGCGGTGTACCCCGACATGCAGCAGATCGTGGAAAGAACCCGCCAGGTCGCCGGGCAGTGCCATTTTGTGGCCTGCCGTGACCTTGGCCTGCAGGCCGGATCGGTGCAGAGCGGCAACACCGTGCTGCTGAGCGTGGTCTGCGCCTCTGGCGTACTGCCCTTTGGCGTGGACGCTCTGGAAGCGGCCATAAAAAAATTCCTGCCGCCCAAACTGCAGGAATCGAACCTCAAAGCCCTGGAACTGGGAAAGGCCTACCTCAACAAGTAGCCCCCCCCGGCCAGACAAACTGAACGCGTTACAGGTGGAGCCTCCGGCAGGAGGCTCCACTTTTTTATCCTGGGCCATCTTGATACCCGATCGTTTCGCCGGGGCCTGCTCCGGCGCCAACGCTGCCCACCGGTGCCGCAGACAATGCAGGCCTTCAGCACTGCTGCATCTGTTCAATAAGGCCTTCAAGATTTCGCGCCTGAGCGGAAAGCCCAGCGACCGCGCGGGAGGCAGTGCTCATGGCCGCTGCCGTCTGGCGCGACAGGTCGGTTACCTCGCCGATGGTGCGGTTGATCTGGTTTGTCGCCACAGCCTGCTGCTCGCTTGCCGTGGCGATGGCGCTGACCTGGCTGGCGGTTTCCTCCACAGTGCCCACAACGGCCTCAAGCGCCTGCCCGGACTGCTGGGCGGCCTCCGTCGCAACAGAGATGCCCTGCACTGCTTCTTGCACCGATTGCGCGCTGCGGGCCACGCTGTGCTGGATGGCCTTGATGGCCGTATCCACATCATGGGTTGAGGCCATGGTTTTTTCTGCCAGTTTGCGCACCTCGTCGGCCACCACGGCAAAACCGCGCCCGGCATCGCCAGCCCGCGCGGCCTCAATAGCGGCATTGAGCGCCAGCAGGTTGGTCTGGTCAGCAATGTCTGAAATAACGTTCATAATGCGGGTAATGGCCTGCGCGTGTCCGCCAAGCTGCTCCATGTCGTCCTTGAGGCGCAGCGAGGTAGAGCGCACGTTTTCAATGCTTTGCAGGGCATGTTGCACCACGTTGGAGCCAGCTTCGGCCCGTGAGCGCGTCGCTGCGGAGGAATCCGAAGCCACGGACGCATTGTGCGCCACCTCGCCCACCGTGGCATTCATCTGCTCCATACCGGTAGCGGCTTCCGTCAGTCTTTGCGCGGTGCTGTCCGCGCTTTCTTCCGCCTGCCGGATTGTGTCGCTCACCTGCCCGGATGCCGTTGCCACCACATGGGTTACTTCCTCCAGCGCTTCGGCCACCTGCTGCATGGCCTCGCTTTTTGCCCGGGCGTCGCGCTCGGCGGCCTCAGCCTGCAGCAGCGCGGCGTTGGCCCGTACGGATTCTTCCCGTGCTTTTTCAGATTCGCAGCGCGCGCTGGCTATGTGGGCCTGCAGCGCCTGAACCATGAGCACCAGCGAGGCATATACGCCCTGTTGGCGGCCAGAGTGCTCAAGCTCGTAATCTCCTGCGGCCACGCGCCCAGCAATAAGCTGCAGCTGCGCAGGATCTTTGCCCAGCTGGCGCTTGATGGCCAGCGTGATGCCCGCCGTTACGGCGATGCTGAACAATATGCCTACCAGGGCCAGAGCTGCCCCGGCGATTCGCGATTGGCGGGCTATATCCTGCGCGCTGGCCGCCGCTGCCTGGCTGCGCTCCACATCGTGCTGCACCAGCTGGTCAAAATAGCGGGCAAGGCGGATAAAATCGGCCCTGCTGCGGGTAAACAGGGCGATGGAACCGTCCGTGTCGCCCTCGCCCGCAAGGCGGATGATTTCTTCGCGGGTCGTCTCATCGGCGCGCATCTGGGCGACAATATTATTCCACAATTCGTCATCCACGGTTTCCCCTACCAGCTTGCGCGCCTGCATCAGGGCCTCATAGGCCTCCGCATGGTGGGCAAACTGCTTGAGGGCGCGCTTGATGCGGTCGCGGTATTCGGCAATGGTTACGCGGTCGGTGTGCGGGGTAAGCGCCGCCAGATCGGACCGCGCCGAGTACAACAGGGCGGCCATGGTCTGCACCGCCACCAGCGAGGGAACATACTGTTGGTCCATGTGACTGACGGCGCGGTCGATGCGGTCCGTATTGACAAAATATACGCCAAACAGGGCAAGCATAAGCACAATGATGCTGCTGAACGAAAGAACCAGTTTCGTGGTCAGCTTCATGAAGACTCCCATGGGGCTTGTTTGTGTGGGGGCGGGTGCAGCGCAAAAGCGAGCGAGAGCTATGCTTCAAGCTGGTAATTGCTGCCCTGTATGCGCTTGCACTGTTTTTTCAGCGCTGCCGCAGCTCGCGCCAGATCAAAACTGCTTTGATAATTGTTGGCCCGAACGCCGACAATTGTCAGGGACATGAGAGGAAAGCGCTCTTCAACGTTACTGCGGTTTTTGCCCTCAATGTAGCCGCGCTGCACATCTTCGGCGCTATAGAATGCGGGGACACTCTCGTTAAAGGCATTGATGATGGTTTCGCACACGCGCTGGGCTGTGCGCCCGTCGGCAACTGCGATAAAGTCGTCGCCGCCGATATGGCCTACAAAATCGTCTTCGGCGGCGCTCTCCTTGATAATGGACGAGAGGCGCTTTAGGGCGCGATCGCCATTTTTAAACCCGTATTTGTCGTTGTAAGCCTTGAAATTGTCTATGTCGAAGTAGAGCACAATTCTGGGCAGACCAAGGCGCACGAGCCTCTCCAGCTCGATATCTATAAGAGCATTGCCCGGCAGCTCTGAAAGCGGGTTGAGCTGACGGGCGTTGGCCACCTCAAGCTCGATGCTTTTTTCCAACAGCTCCTTGACCGTTACAACGCCCTGATACCGGCCTTCGCGGGTGACGGTGACAAAATCGTACAGTTTTGCGTCGTCGCGCCGCATGGCCTGTCGGGCCACGAGATCAATTGTGCACTGGTGATCAACACTCAAGAAGGATCTGTCCATCACGGCTTCCACGGCTTTGTCCGCAAACAGGGAAAAGCCGAACCTGCCGCTGAGCTGCTCGTGCAGGCGGTTGCGGGTGAGGGCACCCACGGGCACTTCGCCCATGACCACGCAAAGCCCGTTGAGCTTGCTGTTGTTTTCAAACAGCTCGACAACCGTGCGGATGGGCGTATGCGGGGGAACAACCGTGCCTGGCCTGCATATGTGCCGCACATGAAATTTGTGAACGCGTGCCCCAAAAAAGCGGTTTTTTATCTTGTTTTCGCGGTGAATGACCTGCAGGGCCGTCGGCTCGACCACGCGCGGCGAGGGCGACGGTTTGCGAATAAAATAGCCCTGACCGTAGGGCACATCAAAGCTGATGAGCGTTGCCAGCTCCTCCTCCGTCTCAATGCCCTCTGCAATGATGCGGGTATTGGTGAGGGCGGCAAACTCCTGCATGCTCTTGATCAGGGCCTGGCGCGTAAGGTCTTTGTCCACGCCGCGTATGAGCTGCATATCGAGCTTGATAAAGTGGGGCTGGACATCCGAAATGAGGTTGAGGCCGGAATAGCCAGCGCCGGCGTCGTCAATGCTGATCTGGTAATTCTGCCCCTTGTAGTGCTCAATTATCTGCTTGAAGCCGCGCAGGTTTTCCACCGATTCGCGCTCGGTGATTTCAAAAACAATATCCTCGGCGCTGATAGCAAAACGGGTGAGATATTCCTTGGTAAAGCCCATGCCAAAATGCGGATCCTGAATGATGTTGGGATTCACATTGAGGAATAGCCGAATTCCCGTGGGCATCTGCCTGGCGGCACGCAGCGCGCTACGCCGAAAAAGATGCTCAAGCTCCAGCATGCAGCCGTTTTCAAGCGCACACTGGATCAGCGTCTCTGGATTTTCAAGCAGTGAGCCTGCAGGACCGCGCCCCAGGGCCTCATACCCAAAAACCGCGCCGTCCCGCAGCGAAACGATAGGCTGCAGCACGCTGGTGATTTCCTGATTGTGCAGGACGTCCAAAAAGGCCTGCCGGTCAGTCTCCTCAACAGGGACGCGGATTGGCGTGCTGCTCTCCGGGGCATCCACGGGCAGGCACATGGAGACTGGCTGCGGCGCAAGTGCAGGCGCACAACGCAACTGGGCCTGCAAATGGGGCATGTGCCCTGCTGTCAGAGGAAGGTCACAAAAAGTTTCATCAAACAAGTCTTGCGCGGAAGATTCGGGCATGACCCCCTCCACATGATGTGAATGCATGGCCAGATTGAGGACAATCCTGCTAGGCGGGACGGGGAAACGGTGTCGGTAGCATGGCTTGCGGTATGCTGCTCTACAGCCGCCGTTTAACCCTCGTCTTTGCCACCAACATCACTAAGCCGATACTATGGCGGATCCGTTACAATAATAATTGATTTTGGCGGCAAAGATATTTGTTCAATGCTAATGAACAGGCGTTCTTGCTGCTCTGCAGTAGGAATCCGCAGACAGTGTGACGATTATATGACGGGCAAGATGTCACCTGTGTTACAGGCGATGAATGGTACGCCTGGCGGCGAAGTTTGGGACGCCTGCGCGGCGCAACCCTTGCGGCACTCAAGACTGCCATGAGCTGAGCGCGCGGTGTTGGCAACGCCTTGTTTGCAATTGCCTTTAGCTGGTCAGCACCCGAAGCAGGTCGTTGAATAGCCTTCCTTTGACTCGCCGGAGCAGAGCGGGTTGCCGCCCTTCGGGCGCGACGGTTCGCCTGGCGGCGAAGCTTGGGACGCCTGCGCGGCGCGCCCCATTGCGGCACTCAAGACTGCCATGAGCTGAGCGCGCGGTGTTGACAGCGCCTTGTTTGCAAGTGCCTTTAGCTGGTCAGCACCCGAAGCAGGTCGTTGAATAGCCTTCCTTTGACCCGCCGGAGCAGAGCGGGTTGCCGCCCTTCGGGCGCGACGGTTCGCCTGGCGGCGAAGTTTGGGACGCCTGCGCGGCGCGCGGCAAGGTGGGGCCGGTTATGGGGCTTCGCCCCCGTCGCGGCCCCCCTTGCATCCCCCCCGAAGCACCCCCTGGAAAAGTTTTCAGCTTCCTTGGGATACCGAGGGCACGCGGCTTTAGCTGCGGGAGCTTCCTTCCCTCGCTGCGCTCACTCAGGCGATCTCCCTCCGCGCCGCGTAAATGCCAATGTCCGCTACCGCTTTGAATGTTATTCTGCTTCAGCCAACAATTACGGCCACAGCAAAAATTGAACATTGGTGCAAGACAGACCGACTGTGTTCAAAAAGCAATTCGCACTGCGTGTCAGCTATTATTTTGCAGCGTTCAAAATAGTTGAATATCGTAGCCGCTCACATCTGCCTTTGAACTGAACGTGAGAAGTTGACTGCGCATTGTTTGCAATTGCCTTTAACAGCCCAGCATCAGAAGCAGGTCGTTGAGTAACCTTCCTTTGACTCGCCGGAGCGGAGCGAGGCGATTGTTGGTGTTAGGGGAATTTGCAAAATACGTATTTTTCTGCTCTGGCAAGGAAAAAGCATTTTTTTAAGCGCAGCGTACTCAAGTACGTGAGCATTAAAAAAATGCTTTTGACGCCGCCAGAGCAAAAAAGACGGGTTTGCGTAAATGCGCCTGACGGGCTCACCAGAAACCGCAGCCAGGGGATTTTAAAAGGGTGCAAGGCAGAGGGAAGCGGCGGTTCAGAGAAGAAGGAAGTGGTGCAAAAGGGATGCAGGAAGGAGGAGCAGACGTGGGGACACGGCAGGACACGGCAGGCTGGAGCAGTAACCGCTGGTCTGGTCAGCCACAAGCCGCCGCTGCAGTGCAGCGCAGCGCAGTGTGAGGGAGCGGAGGAGGCGAAGCCGCAGCAAGGGGAGCGCAACAAAACACAAAGCCCCTTGCGCTAGCAGCAGCAAGGGGCTTTGGAGCAATCGTTGACAGCGGCCTACTTTCCCACATGACGTTATGCAGTATCATCGGCGATGGAGAGCTTAACTTCCGAGTTCGGAATGGGATCGGGTGTACCCTCTCCTCC
>NZ_JAYRGM010000026.1:0-22090 GCF_041907885.1 Desulfovibrio sp.
ACAACCAGCAGCGCCCGCACAGCTCATTGGGGTGGCTGACTCCGGAAGAGTTCCATGAAAAGAATGTAACCTGCAACCCATTGGGAACCACTAACTTACAAGTGGTATACGCAGTGGGGTAAGGTCACCACGACTTGCCGGGCTGCATATTCTTCTTCGTTCCGCTCCGACAAGATTTCCTCAATCTGGTAGCGAATGCTCGCTATATCTGCCGGAGTGTTCGTTGGCATCCCAGCGATATCAAATGGGATTCCGCGCTTATCAAGCTGCTGCAACAGGTCGTCCAAAACTGCAAGAGCCGAATCTTTGTTGTCGGTTGGTAGTGCTGCACCATTACACAAGGTGATGAAGTACGAGCGGTCGGAATCAGGAATTCCGGCATCCTGAATCAGTTTTTTAATAAAAACGTGCTTCTCTGGCACCAGAGAGAGGCCGCGCCCCTTGCTTTGCACAAGACCAGTCGCCTTCAGATAGCGCAGATTTGTATCGGCATAGTCATTGAATGTGCTTGCCTTGTAACCATGAATTTTAGCGGCGGCGTCCCGCTCCTGCCGGTCAAACTTTCGTTTATTTGGTGAAGCAAGCCGCCGCGCCCGCAACTCCAGCACTTTCGCCACAATATCGGCAAGTTGTTCATCACTACTGGTGAGTTGCACAACGATTGCCATCTCAACGAAATTGAGACAGCTTTCCCCGGTTTGCTTCTCCAGTTCCAACATGACGGCCAACGTATGCCGCAGTGGTGAAAACACCGAAAAATCAAACTTTTGTTCCAGCGCTGAAGGGATGTAATGCGCGGCCAGCGCTCGCAAAAAACACTCCTGCATAGCGGGGACAGTATCAGCACGAATCAACCTCCAGCCATTCGGCGTAATCGTGTCGATGGGGCCGATTTCGCCTTGCGGGATGCCAGATGCTGGCGGCACTTCTGGATAGAGGAAGCCCAACTTATTTAACGCAGAGCGCCACTTGCGCCCCACGCTGTAGGTGTCGTCATCGCCAAGTTCAACAATACCGTGCTCACCCAGCAACCGGCGGAAAGCACGCTCCTGCTCCTCTCCCCGCAAGTAGCCTTGTAATGAAGAAGTGGACAACGCCACCAAGCCAGCACGCAACCGGAAGGGGCTACGAACAGTCGTATTACCTAAATGCCACGGCCTCATGCTGTCTTTCCTTCCGGCTTCTTAGCCGATAACGGCTTGGTTAACATCACCATGTTTCGCAATTCTTGGACTAAAAGATTCGCGGTCTGGCTGGATTTGACCAAGCTCTCACTATTGTTGATTCTTGGCATGCTCGTTCACTTTCAATACCCAACAAAAATATACTCTTGAACGTCATTTTTGTTATCGCCAACCTTGGTCCCTTGGTTGCCGATGGAATACTTGTAATTAACTGGTACGACTTCAACGTGATTCTTATGCTTCGCCATGATGGCAACCATTTCATCAAGAGTTGGCAGACTGTTGGACGAATACGATACTACAAGTACGTTTTCGCGGAATCGCCTAAAAAGCATATCAAAGGCTTCTGCTGCGCCCTTGCGCGATGAGAACGGCGTGGGATACGACTTGAATTTTTTGGTGATAGTGTGTTCCTGAATCTCCACCCCATGCCAATCGCGAGCCAACCCCTCAACAAAGTGATAGCGTCTAACATACTCGTTATCAGACAACGGCGAATAATATGGCGGGTCAATATAGACCAATCCAGATTCACGGTGATGCAATGTCATTGCATCACCGTGACGAGCCTTGTTTTGCTTTCCATTGTTGAACACAGCAGCATTCACCATATCTACGGCTTCAAGAAACTGAGCGCGGAACGTCATTAACAGGTCTTTTCGACCATCGTCATAACGATGACCAACATAGGTGAAAATACCGCGAGGACGTTTTTTCAGGCAGGCCCGAATCAATGCTGACATGGCAATAGCCCGCTTATACGGACTTTTGAGGGCCTTAATATTGGCCCGCACAACATCGATCAAACGATTATCGTCATCACTAAAATACAGTCCCTGAAATTTTGTTTCAACAAATTTATCTATTGGCTTGTCCAGCTCAAGTAACGCTAATGCCTCAGCCTGCGACAAAGTGACCTCGTTGTTCTCGATCATCGCTTTGGCAAACGTCGCTGACATCGCCATGTAGTCATTGCTGACTACAGTTTTGCCATGCGACTTCAACATATAACCAACCACACCAGAACCAGAGAAGAGGTCTATTGCAGTATCAAAATTAAATTGCGAAGCGACTGCCCAAAGCTCGGTTAGCAGCTTGTTTTTTGACCCCATATAGCGGGTCGAAGGGTATCGCATGGCTTGCGGCGACAGTGGCGCAGGAACCAATCTCAGGTTAAAACAAGGCCTTGGAGGAACGGCAACAATCACATCCTCTCCAGTGCGTCCTTTCCCGTTACATGAGATATATCTCTTTGTTGGCACTACTTCGACAGCGAATTCCCGATACAGCTCATGCACCAAAGGATGATTTGAGTTCGTCAAAATCACGTAACATCCTAGTTCATGTAAGCGTTTTACCTCTGCGGCCAGCTCAATATGATCTTCTTCGTAAAACTGCTCTTTGGTGTATCGCTTGAAGTCTGCATATTCAGAAACAGGCAGATAGGGAGGGTCAAGAAAAATGAAGTCTCCTGCTTGAGCATTTTCCTTTAGGACCGTTTTGTAATCACCACAAATAATGGTGGTTTTACTGAGTAGTATAGATGCAGCCCCTAGCGCATCCTCATCAATAATTTTTGGATTCTTATAGCGTCCAAAAGGCACGTTAAATTGACCAGATTTATTAACCCTGTACAGGCCATTGAAACATGTCCTATTCAGAAAAATAGTTCTAGCGGCAGCCTCAATGTTTGACAGTTTTGTCCTATCCAATGATCGAACGGCATAAAACACGTCTTCAGTATTTTCATAGCGCCGCAATTGAGCGATCACGCCATTTACGTCTGCCGCAACGGAACGATACAAGTTAACTAACTCTGGATTGCTATCTGCAATGATTCCATTTTCTGGTCGTACTGCAAAAAATACCGCTCCTCCACCGAAAAAAGGCTCTATGAATCGGCCATATTGGGGGGGAATCTTAGGAAGAATTTCACTTAGCAATTGAGTCTTGCCACCAGCCCACTTCAACAAAGGTCGACTGGCTAGCCCTGAAATGTCTTGAGACGTAAAAACTGAACTCATTAAACTTCCCCCACGATAACATAAAATTTTATTTTAATCCTACGCCACACGGAAGACAACAACAAAAGGCGTGGGTTCACTTTTTAGAAGTGGACAAATTCATTAGCTATGCCGCCTTTCTGTTTCTGGCCAGAGGGTGCCCCCTCTGGCCAGTGACCTGCCCCCAAAACGCAGGCTCGCATTACTTTTTACACAGGGATTGAGTCCGGCGGCATTGGATACTCTATCACGATGGTTTGGAACAGAGAGCATCAAGGCCTTGGCTCTCTGAAATCTCAGCATAGGCTAAGGCAAGTCTCTGCATGGTGACCCTTTCCCCGAAAAGTATTTATTGAACAGTTAGTGTTTCTGACGCAGGAATTAAACATGGAACATAGAACAATGTTATCCACCAATTTTTAAGAATATATTACTCTTATAAGAACACCAGAGTAATGCTTCAAATCAACCTGAAAGCCCTGTCCGGCCACAAGCCGGACAGGGCTTTCTCATCTGGTTATCGAAGGAGGATGCTTATATGAGCCAGTACCAATCAGAGATCATTACAGAACTAGCTAAGGCCCTGCTTAACGTCCAACGAGTCGTGAAGCCTATCGCAAAAGATGCTGAAAACCCCTTCACCAAAAGCTGGTACGCCAGCCTCAACAGTGTCATGGACGCCTGCCGCGATGCGCTCATCGAAAACGGCATCTGGTTGTGCCAGTACCCTGTGCCTGTTGAACAGCCCAACACCATAGGGCTGGTCACCAAACTGACGCATGCAGAGTCAGGGCAGTGGCAAAGCTCTCTTGCAGTGGTTCCTCTGCCTAAGGCCGATCCGCAGGGCATGGGATCGGCAATTACCTATGCCCGCCGCTACGCTCTAACCGCCATGTTGGGCATGGTAACTGAAGATGACGATGGCGAAGGGGCTAAAAATGGCAAAAAATCGCCTGCACGGCAAAAATTGCCCGTAATCACCCCTGAGTCACAAAAAGAGCGACAATGCAACCTGTCCACCACAAACAATATTTCAGGCCCCTCAAATCGCCTGTCAGCCAACCTTGAAAGCCTTCCACCGCTGGAAGGCGTCACCTACCAGCAAGTTACCGCTCAGGACGGACGGCCTTGCATCATTGCCACCGGCAACACGCAGGCCAAGAAAGAATTACTGACTGGTTCGGGCTTCCGCTGGAATCCGCAGAGAAAATTGTGGTGGAAGTATGTTGATGCCGCATAGTGAAAATCAAAAGACCGAGCGAGAGGGCTGCCTGATGGCGGCCCTCTCGCTTTTATGGAGACTAAACCATGGAACAGAACCGCACAGAAGGATTACGGGCGTTAATTCGGCAAGGCCTGCAAGCCGTTGCCCACAAAGACACACTCGCCCATCTGGGCGACCGCTCCAGCTATGTGGGAATGAGTGATATCGGCCAACACTGGGAATGCCCCCGGGCGGCACTAGCCAGAAAGGTGCTTCCCACCACAAATAGCCTGGAACGCCTGCTTACGTTGCAACGCGGGCACTGGTTCGAATCCGGGGTTGGGCAAGCTTTAGCATCCCTGGGCCTGCATGTATTGCCCCAGCTTGAGGTCAACTGGCAGCATCAGGGCGTACCCATCAAAGCCCATCTTGATTTTGTGCTGGTCTGGGGCGCTCCCGTTAATGCCATTCGCATTCTGGAAGTGAAAAGCACAGACAAGCTGCCAGACACCCCACACGATTCCCATCTACTGCAACTACACGGACAAATCGGCCTTTTGGTAAAAGCATGGAACAAGCCCGTTTTCAGTCTTCGTGCTGAGGACGGCACGATTCTGCATGACAAAATGACCTTCCCTCAACTTTGCCGTGCCCAGCTTGGTCTTGAGATGCCCCCAACTGCTGCCGAGGCAAGTATGGAAGCGTGGTTGCTCTGCCTTTCCATGAAAGAGGTTAAAGCATTCGGCCCCTATGGCTTCAATCAGGCCATGCTGGATATGGCCCTTGACCATGCGGCGCAACTTTGGAGTGAGCTAACGGCATTTCGCGATGGGCACATGACCATGGGACAGGTGGATTGCGCCCAGGGCTTTTACCCATTGTGCTCGTTCTGCGAGCACAATGGCGACTGCCCTAAATTCCCGCAAGGCGTGCAAATGCCACAATGGGAGCCAGCTCTGGAAAAGCTGGCTGCCCTCAAGGAGCAGCGCACGGCCTTAGATAATGAAATCAAAGAAATGGAGACTGTGCTCAAGCTTGTCTACCGCCAAGCTGGCACACGGGATTGGGTAGACACGGGAAACTACCGATTCCGCATGTCAGTGGCAGCTGGTCGCACCTCTTTGGACAAGGATGCTCTGCGGGAGGAGTTGACCGAGATTTTTCATGCGGAGCATCTGGGCCACATCGACGTGGATACCTTGCTGGCCCGCTGTGAGCGTGTTGGTTCACCTTTCGAAAAATTGAGCATTTCGCCCATAAACTGAATTTCGGGAGATCTACATGGGATATTATTCTGACGTGGCCCTGTGCCTGACAAAAAATGGCATGGATCAGTTAAAAACAGCACTTGCAGAGGCAGAAAAGAACAATCCCGACAACTTTGCAGCAATCAAAATGCTCATCGGTGGCGAGCCTAGCAAAATCGATGAAGGCTCAGGCTCCGTTGTCTTTCTGTGGGAAGGGGAAAAGTGGTATGATGATTTTGATGAAATCGCCTTTGTTGGCAAGCTCATGGACAATTTGCCCCACGAAGACTTCCTGTTCATCCGTATTGGCGAAGATTATGACGACATTGAAACTCGCGGTAGCTTTCGTGGTAAGCCGTTTGGGATATATGTGGAAAGAAAAATCGCATTTGCGTGATTATTGCGGATAACGGCGGGCGGTATGAAGAACACGAAGTATCTGTACTTCGGATTTAACAACGCGGTATGCAATAAAATACGGAAATTCTGCCAGAACAAGCTCACGAGTCCCTGCGACCCTGCCAGCCCTTCCTCGTGATGGCAGGGAGGTAAGGCTTTGCCCAGCATTCCATACGCATTGGGCTATTTGTCTTCCTGCATCTGAGTCCTTTTCAGCCAAATACCCCGCGATGTCGTGCAAATCCGCAATGGCTAGAGCGAGCCACCGCACAGGCCTATTTTGCATGAACGCCCCAACGAGCAAAGGCGTCCGTCACCTCTTGGTCAGAAGCAAACTTCCCCTCATCTGCCTGACGAACACCTTCATGAATGGCTTCGACCTGCCAGGACTGTTCAGCCACATATTGCCTTACCGCCTCTGCCACCAGCCAGGAACGAGACCGTGAGGTAGCAGCGGCAAGCTTTTCAAGCTGCGCTTGCGTATCCGTATCCAATCGTGCCGTTACTGTAGACATAGGGATCTCCTTTGTCTTTATTGTGTACATTCAAGTTAAACGTGTCAATAGAACACACAGGAGAAGTGATGCATACCGATCTTACTTTCGAGCTTGATTCTCTCCTCCCCACCGACCTTGATGCCGGGCAGGTTTTCAGCGGCAAGCCTTCTGGCACCACAGTCAGGGGCTACGCCGTTCCTTCGGCCTACACCCCGGCCATTGACCACGACTATATTTTCCATGAGTCCAGCCGCGATGTTGTGGTTTGGCTTCTTAACCCACAGGAACCACTGTACGTCTTTGGGCCTTGTGGGAGTGGCAAGACTAGCTGCATTAAGCAGCTGTCAGCCAGGCTTAACTATCCTGTCTTTGAGGTTACCGGGCACGGGCGGCTGGAATTTGCAGACCTGGTTGGTCACCTGGCAGTCAAGGACGGCAATATGACCTTCGAGTACGGCCCGCTTGCGCTTGCAATGCGTTACGGGGCGATAATCTTGCTGAACGAAATCGATCTGACCTCGCCAGAGATTGCAGCAGGGCTGAACAGCGTGTTGGACGGTTCCCCCCTGTGCATTGCGGAAAACGGCGGCGAACTGATTGTGCCACATCCCATGTTCCGTCTGGTTGCCACGGCCAATACCAATGGCGGTGGCGATGACACCGGCCTCTACCAGGGCACCCAGCGGCAGAACCTTGCCTGGTTGGACCGCTTTACTATCTGCGAAGTGGGCTACCCCTCTGCCGATGTGGAGAAAAGTCTGCTTGCCCGGCGATTCCCATCGCTGCCCGAGTCGCTGTGCGCTACCATGGTGGACTATGCCAATGAAGTCCGAAAACTGTTCATGGGTGAGTCCTCTACCAGCAATCTGACCAACGCCATTGAAGTTACATTCTCCACGCGCAGTTTGCTGCGCTGGGGTGATCTGACCGTTCGCTTTCAGCCTCTGGCTCATCAAGGCGTACAGCCCGTCACCTATGCCCTCGACCGGGCGCTGGGATTCCGAGCCAGCCGCGAAACCCGCGCCATGTTGCACGAGCTGGCTCAGCGCATGTTCCCTCAACAGGTGGAAACTGAAGGTCTCAACGCTACATCTTCCAAAAAATCAATGTAAGAGGCTATAATGACACAGCTTGTTTCTGACATCCGCATTTTGGACAATTTGCTGGCCCTTAACCTTAACGTCAGCTTGTGGTCTGCCCGCCGCAAAATGAGCCAGGAAGATCTGGGCGGCGCAGAGCTGCCCCCCGAAGATCTGGCTTCTCTGGGCTCAAAGCGCATTGCTGACCCGGAGAACCTCAAGGTGTTCGGCACGCTCAAGGCCCGTGCCTTCAACTACCTTGACCGGCACGGGGTACGGTTCATGTCTGGCTGGGCCATCCCCGAAGAAAAAGCCGGCGAAATCGTACAGGAGCTGCTCAACATCCGCACCGAATTCCAGAAAGAAAAGGAAGCTTTTCTGGCTGGCTATGACCAAAAGGTGCAGGCGTGGATTGAGAAACACCATCAGTGGGGCGAAATTATCCGCAACTCCCTCGTGGGGCCTGACTATGTACGCGCCCGCATGGATTTCCGCTGGCAGCTGTATAAGGTCGCCCCGCTTGAGCAGCACACAGACAACACCGCTGTGCTGGAAGCCGGTCTGGCAGAAGAGGTACAGGGCCTCGGCGGCACCCTGTTTGATGAGGTGGCCAAATCGGCTGACGATATATGGCGCAGGGTTTATCATGGTAAAACGGAGGTAACCCACAAGGCGCTTTCGCCACTGCGTACCCTACATGCCAAGCTCACGGGCTTGTCATTTGTAGAGCCGCATGTGGCCCCGGTAGCTGACATTGTGCAGGCTGCGCTGCTGCGCATGCCCAAGAAGGGCAACATCACCGGCACAGACCTGCTGCTGTTGCAGGGGCTGGTCTACCTGCTCAAGGACAGTAAGGCTCTTGTGCCCCACGCCCAAAAAGTTATTGAGGGGTATGGCCCCGCATTTGTGCTGGATGCCCTGTTGGCTGGTCCGGGAGTTATTGCTGAGCAAGACGGCAGCTCAATGCTGGTAGTAGACGGTGCAGCTGATGGAGATGACGACGAACCCATTCTGCCTGATATTCCTGCAGTAGACAGCGCATTGCCTCATCCTGCTATCCCAAGCCTGGGCCTGTGGTGATGCCATGATTCGAACAAAAGACGTTCTCAACTGCCTGCCACTTTTGGCATCCATTCTGGGTGACCGCTATGGCGTGCAGGTGCGTATTGGCGGCAAGGAAGCCTGTACCAACGGTAAGGTAATTCACTTGCCCTCATTGCCCATGGATTGTGAGCCTGAATTGCTGGCATTGGCGAGGTCGTTTGTGGATCATGAATCCGGCCATATTCGACACACTGATTTTAGCGTGTTGAAAGCTGCAAACCTTGATCCTGTGACCTTCAATCTGTTCAACTGCCTTGAGGACTGGCGTGTTGAAAAGAAACTGTCGGGAATTTTCCCAGGTTGCCGGAGAAACCTAAACTGGCTGATACGACGATTCTTTGTAGAGCAAGCACCGCCAAGGGCCGGGGATGATTCCCCGGCCCTTGCTGTTTTGGACTATGTGCTTCTGACTGTGCGGGCTTGGGATGTTGATGATGTGAGTCAAGCACGCCAAAACGCGGCAAGCATCATAGAGCAGCACTTTCCCAGCTTGAGAGAGGCCCTCGATGTCATACTGGTTAAGGTCTACATCCATTGCCCAGATACGACGGCAGCAGTCGAATACGCTCGGCAAATCGCTCAGAGCATCCGGCAGTGGGAACCGCCTCAACCAACTGCAACCACCAAATGTACGGATAAAGACGGTCAGGGTAACATGCCCCAGCTGACAAAGGAGGGCACCGATTCAGCCTCACAAATTGACCAGCAATCTGAGCCGGTTCAACCGCTAAGGGCTTTGAGTGCTTTACCGCTTAAAGCCCTATTTCATGCGGAGGCGCAGGATCTACCCCAGCAACTCGGCGAAATCATGGCGATTGAGCTTGCCAATAGCAGCGTAGAACCCTCCAGTGACGCTCTGACTGTGGCGGTAGAAGGCACTCGACAAGCAGCCCCCTTGCCAGCAGAGCAGAAGCTGCAAGCCCTTCAGACCAGCATTGCCCTGCGCACTCGCCTTCAGGGCTTTCTGCAGGCACAAACCCAAAGGCGTTGCAGTATCGGGCGTAGAGGGCTTCTGCACGCCAATTCGCTACACCGCCTGCAGGTTGGCAGTGCTCGTATTTTCCAAAAAGAGTCTGTGCAACTGGGCCTCAATACGGCTGTCCATATCCTGCTGGACGTAAGCGGCAGCATGGCTGGCGCGCCGATTAACCTTGCCAATCGAGCCTGTTTTGCTGCGGCAACCGCGCTGAGCCATATCCGTGGCGTGAACCCTGCAGTAACAGCCTTTCCCGCAGTCACGGAAACCAATTCAGTATTCCCCATCATGCGACACGGGCAGGCCGTGCCAGACATGTTCGACATTCGGGCTTCTGGAGGGACTCCCCTAGCTGGGGCCGTGTGGTGGGTTTTGCAAACAATGTTGCCCCTCAAAGAGCGGCGCAAGATGATTCTGGTTATCACTGATGGCATGCCGGACAACCCGTTGGCTGCAAACAATGCCATCGGAGTGGCGCAAAAACTTGGCTTTGAAGTTTATGGCCTTGGCATACGGGATGAGCACATCACGCACCTGTTGCCACACACAAGCCGGGTGGTCAACGACTTGCCTGATCTGGTACCTGCCATGTTTGCCCTGCTACAGACTGCATTGCTCAAAGGGGGAGTGGCATGATGGTACCCCTCGATTTCAGACTTTGGTACCGAACGGGATTATTCCGTTTCTTTACTCTTAACAAAAAGCGGCGCATCCAGCGCTGCTAAATGAAAGGAAGGAAAATGAATTATCTTAGCTGGATACCAGTTGTTATAGCTGTGCTTCAGGCCATCAAAGATAATTGGGATGACTAGCCGTACTAGGCTACCAGAAAGGAGCAAAAATATGGGCAGTAAATGGGCATTTATTGGCGGTATACTGGCAGGGATCGCAGGAGTATTCACAGCGGCAGCGGTGTCAGTGGAATTGGAAAATCGAAAAGACGGCAGATGCAATGCCGATGAAGAACCGAAAAGGCTGGCCTTGCCTGAAAGCGAAGGCAGGTAAACAAGTTGATCACTGGGCAAGGATTCAGGCTATTCCTGCTTTCTTGCCCAGTGATGCCATTTCCTGAATGAAGCGAAGAGAATATCGATTCTTTCATTTCGATTTCTCGAAAGAAATTTTTGAGATAAGTTCCTCGTAAATTTGTTTTATTGAAAACTTATCTCCATATTGCCTGCCGGCCAAATTTTGTATTTCATGCCCAAATACCTGTCGAAACATGTCAGTATGCATGTTTCTGACTTTGAAAAAATTTGAAAAAGAGTGTCTGAGTGAATGAAAACTTTTTCCATCAACAATATTTTTTTCTTTCAGAAGTAAACCAAATGCTTTTCCTACTTGCTTTCCATATTTAGGTGATTTTTCAGTTTTATTTAATAATGGAAATAGTCTGATCTGATTGCTTTTTATCATTGCATTCCTGTATGATATCAATCCTAATTTTATCAGCTGCTCATGTATTGGTATCTTTCGTTTTGCATTTTTCGTTTTTAAGATTTTATCGCATAAACCGTCAGTGCTGTCTTCTCGAATATCAATCAAAAATATGCCATCTTCTTCATAGATATCCTCGCAGTGAAGCTGACATATTTCTTCAAGCCGCATCCCAGTATAGAGGGCAATCAAAGGAACCCAATAATAGGCTGGATTTTTGAAAGCACTAGGTTTATAGCCAGCGCAAAAGAATATCCGTTTTATATCATCATCAGTGAGTGGGAGTCTCTTTTCTATGTCCTGCTGTGTATCTTTAAGTCCAAGTCCTTGCGCAGGATTACGCTCAATCAAATTCTCACGCATAGCCCAAGTAAACATTCCTGAAACAGCTTCAACAATTACATTGATGCTTTTTATACTCAATGGAGTTTTATTTTTGTATTTTTCAATGAACTCTTTTATGGAAAGTCCAGATTTATCTAACTGCTCGCGCCAGCGAGGAGGAAGTTTTTGAAGTGTATCTCTGAAGTTACGCATATCCTGTCTGGTAATAGAATTTATTGGTTTGTTCCCAATGATTCTTAAGAGACTTGTAACTCTGTTTTTATGATCTGCAAGAGAACGTTCGGCCCATGCGCCGTCTTTAACTTTTATAACGCAATAGCGATCTATGAGTTCATCAAGATTTAGATACTTTTCTTCTGCTGGGCTTAGAGATTGTTGATATGGAGTATATTCTGCTTGGTGGTAGGGTTGTTCATAAGAAAAATCTCCTCGTAGTCTTGCTGCCCTAATTTTTTGAAGGCTGATTTGCATGGCCAGATAACTTCTGGTGAGTCCATCTACATTGTCGCGGGAAATTTCTGAGATATCAAATACACCGTTCTTAACAAGGTCAAAGACACAACGTTGAACATCGTTATCGAAATTATTTCCAGTGTTGAGATTGTTAAGGTGCATTGATGCTATGTTATCGTTGATATGTGCAATATCAACATTTTCAATGTTACCTTCGTCATCTTCAGTCTGGATTATATCCGGTGGAGTAGGCGATACAGCCTCATCATCAATCTGATACTTTAAATATCCGTTCAATCGTTTACGAATATCAGAAGGGCTCAATTCTCGTTTGTCTGGAGCATCAAGGATTTTATTCAGCTCATCCTGAAGGAATTTACGAAGTTCCTTAATTCGCTTCATGTTTTCAGCAAAATCAGTATGTCCGCTCATCGTCCAGTGCTCCAAGGATTCTTTGGTCAAGGCGTGTAGCTGCGCAGCTATGCGTGATGCCTGAAATTGATAGGCCGTACGCAGGCTGATCCGGATTTCTTTCGCGGGACAGCCTGGCGTGTGCTGCTTGGGAAGCTTATAGCGATAGTAAAATATCCTTCCTTTTAGGTAAAGGAAGGCAGGAAGCTTGGCAGGGGAGAGGTGATTATTGGGGGCATACTTGCACATAGTCGGAACTCCTGTGACCCAGTGAGTGCCCCAAAAGGGCATCTGCAAAGGGGAATGGGGTCACCAACTACGGAAAGCTTATCAAGCGATAGAAAAAGAAAAAGGAATTGGGCTTGTTAGCTCAATTCCTAAATTCGTGGTGCCGAGGGCGGGACTCGAACCCGCACGAGAATTCTCACTACCCCCTCAAGATAGCGTGTCTACCAGTTCCACCACCTCGGCGCGAGAAGATGAAGTATCGTAATCTGAAATCCTTGGCAAGCTTTTTTTTCAAAAAGTCGTGAATGCTTGCGCTTGATGATTGATGCAGGTAGATTTTTTCGTTCTTGAGAGGTGAAAATGGACGAAATCGTACAAAAGTTTTTGCGCGGCACGGGACCGGTGCTGTGCGTTGATATCGGCAGCGGTACGCAGGACGCCCTGCTGGCCCGCCCCGGTCTTGAATGCGAAAACTGGCCTCGCTTTGTATTGCCCGCGCCCGCGCGGCTCGTGGCCCAGCGCATCAGGGAGCTGACGCTGCTCAAGCGCAGCATCTGGCTTTACGGCGGCAACATGGGCGGCGGTTTTACCCAGGCAATCAAGGAGCATCTTGCGGCGGGCTTTGCTGTCAGCGCCACAGCGGCGGCCACTCGCGGCATCCACGACAACGAGGAAGTGGTGCGCAACCTGGGGGTTGCGGTGTGTTCCACTTGTCCCGAGGGCAGTGTTCCTGTATTTTTGACAGATTATTCGCCGGAATTCTGGGGCGGGCTGCTGCGTCAAGCGGGTCTGCCCTTGCCGCATCTGGTGATTGCGGCCGCGCAGGACCACGGGTTTCATACGCATGGCAACCGTCAGGCCCGCATGCGCGCCTGGACGGATCTGCTGGAGTCGTCGTCCGACCCGGCTCGCTGGATATATGAAACCCCGCCCCCCGCGCTGACCCGCCTTGTGCCCCTGCACGAAAAAACAGGCGGCCCGGTTGCGGATACCGGGGCCAGCGCCCTGCTAGGCGCGCTGTGCGATAAAGAGGTTATGGACCGCAGTTATCGGCAGGGCATCACCGTCATCAACGTAGGCAACGGGCATACCGTGGCCGCGCTGGTGTACCGGGGCCAGGTGCGCGGCATTTACGAGCACCACACGGGCATGCGCACACTTGAGCAGTTGCTGGGCGACCTTGAGCAGTTTCGCAAACACTGGCTGCCGGCGGAAGAAGTGCAGGCCAGCGGCGGGCACGGCACGGCTTTTGGCCCGTACTGCGAAGAATCTGGCGGCTATGAGCCCACATATATTACGGGCCCCAAGCGCGCCATGCTGCAGGGGTATGGGCGTTTTTTGGCCCCGCACGGCGATATGATGATCGCCGGATGTTTCGGCCTTGTCTGGGGGTGGGCGCACGCCCGGTTTGAAAAATAGCGTTGTTGCCCGCTACGGCGGGTGGGTGTGCATTATAAGCCATTGCGCCAAAGGGCGTTGCGGCATGAATCTGAGGAGGCGGCATGGAATTTTTTGATGAGGCGGAGTGTTGGAGCAGGGATCATATCGAACAGGCACAGCTTACGCGGCTTAGAAGCACCGTGGCGCAGACGCGCAAGTGCGACTTTTACCGTCAGCGCCTGGACGAGGCTGGTATCGGGCCTGATTCTATCCGCAGCCTGGATGATTTGAGGCGCATCCCCTTCACCACAAAGCAGGATCTGCGTTCACAGTATCCCACTGGGCTTTTGTGCGTTCCGCAGTCCGAGATTGTCCGCATGCACTGCTCCAGCGGCACCACCGGTTCGCCGGTAGCCATCTGCCATACGCAGAACGACATCAATTCATGGGCCGACCTTATGGCGCGCAGTATCCACATGGTGGGCGTGCGCCGCGACGACGTTTTTCAGAACATGTCCGGGTATGGGCTGTTTACGGGCGGTCTGGGCATCCATTTTGGCGCGGAGCGTCTGGGCTGCATGACCATCCCGGCCGGTGCGGGCAACTCGCGCCGCCAGATCAAGCTTGCCAAGGATTTTCGCACCACAGTGGCCCATATCCTGCCCTCGTACGCGCTTATTCTCGGTGAGCATTTGCGCTCCATGGGCGAAGACCCGCGCGAGTTTCCGCTGCGTATCGCCCTGGTTGGCGCGGAGCCCTATACCGAGGAATTCCGCCGCCGTATTGAAGACCTCTTTGACATGAAGGCCTACAACTCCTACGGCCTGTCTGAAATGAACGGCCCCGGCGTGGGCTTTGAATGCATGCACCAGAGCGGCATGCATCTGTGGGAAGACGCCTATATCCCCGAAATCGTAGACCCCGAAACCGGCGAGCCCATGCCCGAAGGCGAAGTGGGCGAACTTGTCATGACCTGCCTGTGCCGCCAGGGCATGCCCATATTGCGCTACCGCACCCGCGACCTTACCCGGTTTATACCCGGCGAATGCGCCTGCGGACGCAAGCACCGCCGCATCGACCGCATACTTGGCCGTGCGGACGACATGTTTATCATCAAGGGCGTCAACGTCTACCCCATGCAGATCGAGCAGGTCATCATGACCTTTGCCGAAGTGGGGCAGAGTTACCTGATTCTGCTTGAAAACGACGGTCTGGGCGACGTCATGCGCGTGCAGATTGAAATTCGGGACGAGCACTTTGTAGAAGACATGCGCGTGCTGCAAAGCCTGCAAAAGGCCATTGCCTCGCGCCTGCGCGACGAAATCCTTGTCACGCCCAAGGTCGAACTTGTGGAGAGCAACAGCCTGCCGCGCACAGAGGGCAAGGCCGTGCGTCTGCAGGATTTGCGCAACAAAAAGTAGCAGAGGAGACCGCATGGATTTTCTGCCTTTTCCCCTGGCCTCTATGCTCGCCGGGGCGTTCATAACGCTGCTGTGCTTTGTGCTGCTGCTCAATATTTTTGGGCTGCCCGCCAACTGGGTGCTGCTGGGGCTTGTGGCGTTGTGGAAGGTGGTGCATCCGGGCACGGCCTCCATGGATATGTGGTTCTGGATCATGATGGTGGGCATTGCCCTGGTGGGCGAAGCTCTGGAAATGGGCATGCAGATACTCAAGGCCAAACGCTATGGCTCCAGCTCTTCCGGCACTTTTGCGGGTATGGTTGGGGCCATAGCGGGGGCCATACTGCTTGCTCCGCTGTTTTTTGGGCTTGGGGCGCTCATTGGGGCGCTCGCGGGCGCATGGACAGGCTGCTTTGTCGTTGAGCGCCTCAAGGGCCGCCCGCTGCGCGAAGCGCTGGATGCCGCCTTTGGCGCCATGATGGGCCGTTTTTTGGGCACGGTGTGCAAGTGCGGCGCTGGCGGGGCCATGCTGGCTCTGGCCGCAGGGCGCATCTGGCCCAAGATGCCGTCTGGCATGCCCCCGGTTCTTTCTCCCGATGCCTCCACGCAGGTGCTCCTAACCCTGCTGCGGGGCCTGTGCTGAGGTTGATAATGCTGTTGCAAGGCCTTGAAATCGTATTGGTAAAAACGCGCTTTCCCGAAAATATCGGCATGGCGGCGCGCGCCTGCGTCAACATGGGCTGCCCCACGTTGCGCCTGGTGGACCCCGAGCGGTGGGACAGGGAAAAAGCCCGCCCCCTCGCCACGCCCAAGGGACAGAGCCTGCTGGATGCCGTTGAAGTGCATGAAAATGTCGAGCAGGCCGTGGCCCAGAGCGCCCTGGTATTTGGAACCACCGCTCGCACCGGCGGCTGGCGCCAGGCTTTGCTCTCGCCCGAGCAGGCCGCCCGCGAGGCCGCTGTCGCCATGGCAAACGGCGAGCGTGTCTCCCTGGTTTTTGGGCCGGAAGACCGTGGCCTCAATAACGACGAGATCATGCACTGCCACCGGCTTGTGACCATCCCTACCGACCCGGCGGCCAGCTCGCTCAATCTTGCCCAGGCGGTGCTGCTGCTCAGCTATGCCTGCGCCAACGCCGTGCGTGCCCTGCAGCACGGTGAAAGGCCAGCGGATACGCCGCGCGGCGGCCGGGTAGCGACGGCGGCGGAGCAGGAGCGGCTCATGGAATCGCTTAAAGACATGCTGCTGCGTCTTGATTATCTGCACGGCGACAATCCCGATTATTTTCTTATGCCGTGGCGGCGGCTGTTCAGCCGCGCCGGACTGTTGCGGCACGAATACGATGCCCTTATGGGGCTGTGCCGTCAGGTACGCCACAAACTGTCAGAGTAGTTTTTTTTATTTTGGCTGTTCATGGGCCTGCTTCTGCTCCGCTTGCGCCGATGGCTGCAATTGCGGGGCAGAAGCAGGCCTTTTTCGTCGTTTTTTCTGCAGGTCGCCGTATAGTTGCGGATTTTTTTATCGCCATGCAGCGTCGTTGCCGCCAGGGAAAAAGAAGGTGATTGAAAAAAAAATCACAAACTATTGGAATTTTATTGCTCATAACAAACCGGATTTATACAGATTAAAATTTAAGTATCCGCATCTGATGGATAAACCCCATTGACCCAACTGGCATATTTGTTACTGTTTTTGTATATGTGATATTATCGCTTTTATGAATAAAAAATTATTTTCCTGTAACAAATGTTGCTGACTGCCCTATTCTTTTTTTTATTCAAGTCGTTAATGCTCTATGAGGACATACTGTTTTTTGTTCCACGCATATACCCCTGCAACCGATGGCTGGGTTGCTCGGGGAGGGTTGTACGCCTGCTGTTGGCTTCCCCCATCCAGCGACGGGCACGGTGACACGGTAAAATTTGGTGGTAGACGTTCTTGGCAAGGAGAATGGCATGCGTTGGACTATTGCGCACACATATGTCGGGTCGCTTTTTGGTGCGCTGATCACATGCTGTGGTGTTGTGCTTTTTGTCTCAATCCATTTCATGAAAGTTCCGATTGAAGACGAACTGAACAAGGGCATCAGAAGGATGCAGCATGTTATCAGCGCTGCCAACGAAACAACTTCGCAAAAATTTTTGCAATGCGCTGACCTTATTGCGGAAGACGATGATTTTAATAAGGCCGTGGCGGAAAAAGATACCGAAGCGGCGGCCCGAACCGGCATCGTGCTGATGAAAAAGGCCGGGTCGGACTTTATGACCATTACTGATGAAAAGGGTGTGGTCATCGCGCGCGGGCATTCCAAAAAGCACGGCGACAGCGTTACCAATCAGGAAACAGTGGCCATGGCCCTCAAGGGCTCCCCAGCTGTTGCCGTTGTGGCTGGCACCGAGGTTCCCTTCACCATCCGCGCCAGTTACCCGGTAATGCACGAGGGCAAGCTCGTGGGCAGCGTTTCCATCGGCACGTCGCTGGTGGCCCCTGCCTATCTTGACTGGCTCAAGAGCATATCGGGCGTCAACGTCACCATCTTCAAGGGCGACACCCGGGTAATGACCACCATCCTCAAGGATGACGGCAGCCGGGCTGTGGGCACAAAACTGCAAGCGCCTGAGATACTTGCGGCGGTGCTGCAGCGGGGCGAAACCGTATTTGCGCACAACAACATCCTGGGCGTGGATTACAATTCGGCTTACTGGCCGGTAACGGACGCCAACAACAAGATTGTGGGCATGTGGTTTGTGGGCATGCCCATTGACCAGCTGCAGCAGCTTGAAAAGGCCGCCATCAGCAATTCTATCTGGATCGGCGTTGGGCTGCTTGTTTTTCAGCTGATTTTATCCCTTGTTTTAGGGCTCAAGGTCAGCGCGCCGGTGCGCAAAATTACGGCGTACGCCCAGGCCATAGCCGGGGGCGATACCGATGCGCAGCTTGAGGTGCACAGCCGCGATGATATGGGGCACCTGGCCGATTCGTTGCGCACGATGGAAACCAACCTGCGCAAGCTCGTGCTTGAGGCCAGCGAAAAGGCTGAAGAAGCCCACAAGATGGGTGAAGAGGCCAAGGCCGCCATGGAAGATGCCCGCGCCGCGCAGGCCATGGCCGAGCAGGCCAAGCGCGAGGGTATGATGAGCGCCGCCGCCCAGATAGAAAACGTGGTGGAGCAGCTCAACGCCTCCATCAACGATATTGCCGAGCAGGTCGAGAGCACCGGCGGTGCGCTTGATCATGCCGCGAGCCGTCTGGCCGAAACCGCCACCGCCATGGAAGAAATGAATTCAACCGTGCTTGAGGTAGCAAAAAATGCCGGCGGCGCGTCGGATATCTCCAATGCCGCCAAGCACAAGGCAGAAGCTGGCTCCGAGATCGTTTCAAGGGCTGTGACGGGCATTCAGGAAGTGCAACGCCAGTCGCAAGCGCTCAAGGAGGGCATGGCCCAGCTCGATGACCATGCCAAGGCCATCAACCAGATTATGGGTGTTATTTCAGACATCGCCGACCAGACCAACCTGCTGGCGCTTAACGCCGCCATCGAGGCCGCCCGCGCGGGCGACGCCGGGCGCGGCTTTGCCGTTGTGGCCGACGAGGTGCGCAAGCTGGCGGAAAAAACAATGTCTTCCACCACCGACGTGGGCAACGCCATTGCGGCTATCCAGCAGAGCGCCGGGCAGAGCATCCAGCAGGTGGAAAAGTCCGTTGACAATGTTGCCGCCGCCACGGACTACTCCAACAAGTCTGGCGAGGCCCTAAAAGAGATTGTGGGCATGGTGGAGCAGACCGCCGACGAGGTGCGGGCCATTGCCGCGGCAAGCGAGCAGCAGTCCGCCACCAGCGAGGAAATAAACCGGTCCATAGCCGACGTTAACCACATTGCCGCCAGCACAGCGCAATCCATGCAGGTTGCCATGCAGGAGCTAGGTTCGCTGCGCGCGCAGGCGAAAAGTCTCATAGACCTGATCGAACACATGAAAAAGGGCTAGAGCGGGGCGGCCCGGCCGCCTGCCTCAATGATAAAAGGCTCCATCCCGCAAGGGGTGGAGCCTTTTGGCGCGCCTGCAGGTAGGGCTGCCAGCCGGTATGTGGTTTGTCTGCTCGATTTTACCGGCTCGATTTTACCGGCCGAGTGTCAGCCCCGCTTGCCCGGTCTGTATTTCAGCCAGGCTGGGAGAGGGGGAGCTGCCCCGGCGGCATCCTGTCTGTCCCATTTTTCAAGCATGCCCGCACGTCTTGGCAATCTCTGCATGTCAGCCCTGCCGCGCGTTTGCGTGCTCCGCTACTTGCGCAGGATGATGCGCAGTGTTTCGGCTTCCGGGCCAGAAGCCTTTTGCAAAAACTGCTCGACGCGTTTTTTTACGGCCGCGTGACGGGGGGTGAATTCATACAGCGAGGCCGCCGCAGCTGCGCTTGTTGAAAACGTATCGTCATTGCGCAGACCTTCACCGTTGAGGCGGGCATAGTGCAAGGCCGCACGGATGATGGCATCAAGAAAATCGTTGCTGCCAGAGGCCATAAACGCCGCCCAATACATCTGCAGAACGGATTTTTCAGAATAAATATCCCAGTTGGTCACCGGGCTGGGGCTGCGGCGTATCTGGTCGAGCAACAGGTTGTCCGAGGGCTGCAGCAGATTGGCGAGCAGGGCCGCCTCGTCAGGCAGCTGGGCAAAATGGGCCGCCCAGGCGAGCGTGCGCCGCCCATCGCGGCTCAGGGTCGGGGCGGGCGGCAAGATGCGCTGTCGCGCGGCCGGGTCGTCGCGCAGCACCTGCCCAATAAACGCAGCCAGCATTATCTGTTTGAGGCTGTCGCGTAGCACCCCCTGCGCGTCAAACGTGCGCAATATCCCGGGCAGGGCCTCCACACGGCGGTGCTCGTAGTAAAATTCCATATCCTGGGCGTAAAAAGGCAGCCCTTTGGAAATGGCAAGCGCAAAACAGGGCCGTGGGCTGGCGGCAAACAGGCAGGCCACGGCCGCCATCACCACCAGGAGCGGCAGTGCCTTGATAGAGCGGGGTAAAATTTTCATGGCGTTGTGGTGTTAGTCAAAGTCGGCAAGCAGGGCGTCGAGTCCCAGGCCGTTGGGTGAATTTTCGCGCAGGCGCGTCTGCAGCCGCACGCAGGCTTCCAGCAGGTGCGGGGAGGATACCCCATTGCGTATGGAGCTGTGGGCCTCGATAAAAGCCGCCAGATTGTCGCAAACCTTTACCAGTTGCCCGTCCTTGGGGTCCATCTCATTACGGTTGCAGGCCGCAAGAGCCTGATAGCCGTCAACAGCGCGGGCAACGCCGTTTTCGCGCACGCATTCCTGAAATTCGGAACCCACGGCAGCCCCCAGATAGTATTCAATGCGTTCAACCAGCGAGGTAAAGCCCTCGCTGCGCAGAGGGCCAAAAACCCTACGCTCAAGCTCTTTATCTTCGTATTCCTTGATAATTTTTGGCAGGTCCGAGATGGATTGCTTGACCGGCGAGATGATGTCGCGGGTGAGCACCTCGGGCAGGTCGTGGAACAGGCCGCAAAAAAAGTTGTTGTTGGCCCGCGCCGGGCAGGCGTTGACCGCAAGACTGAAAAAGTAGGCGTAACTGGCGACAATAAACATGTGGCCGAGGACAGACGTGGCCGGAATACGCGGGGCCTGCGTCCAGCGCACCTGAAAGCGCAGCTGCCCGCACAGATTGGCCAGCCGGGACAGGGCCGTGCCGGGCGTGCGCATGGCGGCAAGGCCCTGCAGCTCGTTAAACGTATCGAGCCGGTCAGGAAACGACTGGCCGATGTCGCCCATTTCATCGTCAAAGGGGGCGTTGAGCGGCTCGATGAGCTTGAATTCCCACTGCGAGGCAAAGAGGTGGGCGGCGGTGAGAATACGGCGGGCAGGGGTGTCGTCGTCGGGGCTGGCATGCCACTGGCGCATGCGCTCCCAAAAGGGGCCGAGCGGGGCGAGGGCCGGTTCCAGCTTGTCGAGCACGTGCGCTGTCAGCTGGCGGAACTGCTCGGGGTTTTCCTTGATTTTATAGTAGATGGGCGGCTTAACGTCGGTGATGATGAGGCGGTAAAAATAGTCGAACAAACCGCCCTCGATAACTTCAGTAGCCAGGGCCACGCGCTGGGGGTCTGGCATGTGGCGCGAATTTTCGTGCCACAATACGCAGGCGAGCAGCATTTTATGGGCCTGTTTGTCGGTTTCAAGCAGCTCTATGGGCCGCAGCTTGTCATTCCAGCGCAGCAGATACGCGCCGGAAAAAATAAGCTGGAGCAGATTCTTGCGAATTACGGGCATGCAATCCCTCCCAGAAAATGACTGCGCAAAAAACAGTTTGCACTATAGAAGGGAGTGAGGTAAAGCTCAAGAGCTTCAACACTGATGCCGGGAATGTGCCGATTTGTGCCCACGGCGCGAGAGGCCGCGCTCTTGTCTGAGCGCGCCCGCTTGCGGTTGCGCTAATGTCAGCCATATCCCTGCGCTGTGCGCGCCAGACTGATCGGTTTTTCCTTCCTTTGAAGGGTGGAATGCTTGACAGCCTTTGGTGTTTATAGTATTGAGGCTGCCTTTACTGCGATATTGTCGTCATCCCCGTTCGACGGCACATCGCGCAATGGATCTTTTTGCTGCCTAATGGCCGCTGATATTTGCAGATGTGAGGAGTCACTCCGATGAAGACGTTCAGCCCCACCCCCAAAGACATCAACCGTGAATGGTTCGTGGTTGACGCTCAGGATCAGGTGCTCGGCCGTCTGGCCAG
>NZ_JAYRGM010000027.1:0-22076 GCF_041907885.1 Desulfovibrio sp.
AACTTGAACTTGAACTTGTAGGGGAAGGCGGGACGGTGCAGTTCGTCCTGATAGTCCATGGTCAGCGTGTAGCACATGTCCTGCGTGTTGTAGCAGGCATATTCGCAGCGCGACTGGCCAAGGCAGGATTCGGGCGTACGCAGGTTGGAGCCGGAACCACCCAAGTCAACGTTCATGTTGTGGGTCAGTTCGTGGAAGATTTCTTCCAGCTGGGCAGTCTGGGTACCGAGCAGCACGATGTCACCGGTGGAGCCGTGCATGTTGGTCAGACCGGAACCACGCAGATCCCAAATGTCGCACAGGTCGCGCAGGAACTTGCTGTGGTAGTACTTGCCGGAAGGCTGGGCCACACGCATGGTGTGGAAGTGAGCCACGCCGGGGAACATTTCGGGCTGGTCGCAGTAACGGCCGATAACGCCGCCGCCGTAACCGAACACACCCACGATGCCGCCGTGCTTCCAGTGTGTTTCCATTTCGTTGTAGGAAAGCTCAAGCACACCCAGAAGGTCTTCAGGGCAGTCCACAGGGATCTGATAATCAAGACCCTTGGGGTTCTGGGCCCGATAGGCCGCCTCCTGTTTGATGTCGGACACAAAGCTCGGCCAAGGGCCGCTTTCAAGCTGGTCCAACAAGGGGGTTGCATGTTTCGCCATTGCCATACCTCCACATGGTTTGTTTGTATCACGCGCTCGCGTGACGTGCCGGTCAACTGCGGCGATCCGGTGCGGCAATCCGGGGTACAGGCGCGAAATCGCTGCCCGTGCAGGCGGTAAACTACCCGCCAGCACACGCATGCTGGTAAAACCGGCATGCGCCCGCCCCGTAAAATCGGGACGCCCCAGGGGATCGCGGATAACGGACGTGCAAGGGCCTCCGACCGTCAGGCCGCAACGCGGTCAAATCACTGCTTAGCCCATTTTCAACATAATGACAACCGGGGCGGCATGATATACACAAAAGGCGCGTGAATACCCGTCGATCAAGGCTTTGCGACACAATGCACTAGAACACAGCATGCCAAAATCATTACTTTAGGCGGTGTTGCGGGGCAATTTTTTCGAGTAAAAAGCAACTTTTTTCTTAAATATTGTACATTTTTTCACAGCCGCCGCGTTCACCCTTGGCAAAGCCCCCTGATGCGCGTATGATCATAAAGAAATGTGCGGCGCGCCGCACCAAACCCCTCGGCCAATATGGCCGCAGATTCGCAAAGGTTATCCTTATAATGAAAGACCAGCTTGGACTCTACTATCACCCGCAGGCAGGCAATGCCCAGTCACGCGTGTATGTGCGGCGTGGGCCTGATGGAGAAGTTGAATTTCGTCTCTGGCGTGCCGACCACCCCGAAGTGTGGGAACGCCACCCCTGGCTGAGCATGGCCGTTGTGCGCAGCGCGGCCCGCATGTACCAGCAGGAACGCAACGCCGAGGCTGACCCGCTGCTGCTGTATGATATTGCCGTGGCCCGTGCCCTGCTGAAGGAGGACGAAGCGTGAACGGACGCTGGCTGCTGGCCAACCGCGACTTTTTAGTGCGCGACCTGGTGCGCGACTACTGCACCGTCTACAGCCTGTTGGCCGACCAGCGCCGCCGCTTTGATGTGGATGGGGCCGTTTCATACACCGCCCTGCGCGATCTTTTGGGCGAGGCCATGCGCAAGGGTGTTTTTTGGCGGCTCAAAGACACGGCACACCATCTTTTTCGCAACAGCCCAGGCATAGAGGCCGTTGCTCCTGGCGGCATGCCTTCGCTGGACCTGCCACTGCAAGACAATACCCCCACTGAAAGCGACAATGCCGCCGAGCAGGAGCAGATCAATGCCCTGCGGCGCCATGCCGACAGCGTTTTGCCCGGCGGGGCCCGTGCGCAAAAAGCCCTGGAAGGCCTCATCGACTGGTGCATTGGCTACGCCTTTCACGAATGCGCCAAACTGAAGGAAGACGCCTTTCAGGGGCAGCACTACGCCAACCGGCTCATCCAGATTTCGCGTATCCCTGCTGTTACGGCAGACATGTACAACCCCCTGCGCGGGCTCGGCGGTCAAACCTCCGAAAGCTCCTCACGCGAACTTTCGCGCATCATGCACGTTTTGGCACACGGCCTGCGGCTTCTTGCCAGCTATCTGGCTGTAGAGCGGCACAATGCGCATCTGGCCCGCTGGCTTGCCAGCGAAGAAGACTTTGCACGCCGCATTTTTGGTCAGGGCTATGATCATCTGCTGGCATCGCTCTACGGCAATGACCGCGAGCGCCTCTACCTTATGGCTGCCAGGGATTTTTTGCATGCTGGCCGCCGCGAACCGGCCCGCGCCCTGCTTGCCAAGGCGCATTCCGGCGGAAGCCTGGGGCACGAAGGGCTGGCATTGCTGCAAGAGCTGGAGCAGGAATCTGCTTCCGAATGCGAGGGTTCTGGCGTGTGCGCGGCCTGCGGCAAAAAGAATTCCCTGCCCTGCCTGCCCTATCTGGCCGGTCAGGGACGCGGATGTGCATGACGCTTCGGCCTTTTCTGCTTTGTATCATAGCGCTGCTTTGCAGTGCGCTGCTCAGCGGTTGCGGCAGCCGTTCATGGCACAAGGGCGGCGTGCCTGGCAGCCGCCCCTACACGGTGCGCGGCAAAACCTACTATCCCCTCAAATCGGCCAAGGGCTTTGTGGAAGAAGGCACGGCCTCGTGGTACGGGCCCGGCTTTCACGGCAAAACCACGGCCAATGGCGAAACGTACAACCAGTACGCCATGACGGCAGCCCACAAGATTTTGCCTCTGGGAACCCAGGTGCGCGTTACGCACCTGGGCAACGGGCGCTCCATCATTGTGCGCATCAACGACCGTGGCCCCTTTGTGGACGACCGCGTCATTGATCTCTCGCGCGCTGCGGCCAGCCGCCTCAATGTTGTGGGCCCTGGCACGGCCCGCGTGCGCATTCAGAGCCTGGGCGGCGTTGAACGCATGCAGGAGGACGGCGACCTTACGGGGGCCTTTTATGTGCAGGTGGGGGCTTTTGCCGACAGAATAAACGCCGACAACCTCATCAGCATTCTTTCGCAGAGCGGCAACCGTGGGCGGCTTGTCTACGGCAGCAACAACATGTGGAACGTACAGGTGGGGCCGTGGCCCGATTCGTTTGGTGCGCAACGGCAGCTTGAGGTGTTCCGCGCCATGTACCCAGGGGCCTTTGTGGTGGGCGACAAATAGGCTCACGCCGCAGGCCTGCACCGCATTTTTTGCACTCTTCGCCTTTGACAGCAAAAAACCCCGCTTGCGCGGGGTTTCGTATTTGTCAGATGCAGGCGGCCTGCTACAGATTGGCTGCGTACCAGTCGCCCGCCAGCCGCAGGCCCTGGCGCACGCCAAATTCGGGGTCGAAGCCCAGCAGGGTCTGGGCACGGCTGATATCGGCAAGCGAATGACGCACATCGCCAGCGCGAAAATCGCGGTGTACACACTGCGCGCTCTTCACATCGGGATTGTGACGGGCCACTTCTTCCTTGATGAGATCAAAAAGCTCATTGAGGGTGGTGCGCTGCCCAAAGGCCACATTGTAAATCTTGTTGGTGGCATCGCCCTGGGCGAAACTGGCCAGCAGATTGGCCTGCACCACGTTGTCGATATAGCAGAAGTCGCGGCTGGTTTCGCCGTCGCCGTTCACAAAAACGGTTTCCTGCTTGATGAGGCTGGCAAACCACTGGGGGATAACGGCGGCATAGGCCCCGTAGGGATCCTGACGCTGGCCGAACACGTTGAAATACCGCAGGCCCACGCTGGAAAAGCCGTAGCAGCGGTGAAACACGTCAGCGTACAGTTCGTCCACATACTTGGTAACCGCATAGGGTGAAAGCGGGCTGCCGATCTTGTCTTCCACCTTGGGCAGGTCGGGCGAATCGCCGTAAGTGGAGGAAGAAGCGGCGTACACAAAACTTTTAACGCCCGCATCGCGCGCGGCCACCAGCATGTGCAGATAGCCCGTGATATTGCAGCTGTTGGACAGCAGGGGATCATCAATGGAACGGGGCACAGAACCAAGAGCGGCCTCGTGCAGAACATGCTGCACGCCCTCGCAGGCGGCGCGGCAGGTATCTATATCGCGAATATCGCCTTCGATGAAGGTAAAGCGGCTCCAGGCTTCGGGGCCAACGATGTCGCGCACCATGTCCAGATTTTTCTGGTAGCCGGTAAGAAAATTGTCCAGCCCCACCACGGTCTGGCCAAGCTTCAGCAGATGTTCCAGCAGGTTGGAGCCAATAAAGCCCGCCACGCCGGTAATGAGCCAACGCGAAGGCTCGGCTTTCATGGATTTGGCAAGTTCGGAATACGCGCTCATGTGTTGCGTCCTGTTTTCAGATTTTCGGCCCGCGCCTGCGCCTTGCGCCAGGGGGCACGACCACCACGCTTTTACCCTGTAGCCGTGCGACTGTAAAGCCAGCGTCCCGCCAGCAGACGCACATACCTGATACTGCTGGCCCCTTTTCATAACACGGTTGTAATGCTATAGGGTTGGCCATGCGACACAAGCCCTCTGGGGCTAGCGCGGAACAAGGGAGAGCGCCAAGAATGAAGATCATTGTTCTGGGCAACCAGGCAAAAGCCATGAGCAATTTCTGGAGCGTGCTGATCCGCCACATGCGCCGGGCGGGGCACGAGGTGGTTTGCTGCGCCCCGCCGGGAGATACCGACGCCGAAGCGGCGCTGGTCGCCCAAGGCGCACGTGTGCGCCACTACTCGCTGGACAGAAAGGGGCTCAACCCCCTGAGCGACATGCGCACAACGCAAGAGCTGTTCAAGCTTTTCAGGGATGAAAAGCCGGATCTGCTTTTTGCCTCCACCATCAAGCCCGTCATTTATGGCTGCATGGCCGCAAGGGCCGCTGGCGTACCCCATATTTACGCTACCATCACGGGCCTGGGCTATGCCTTTGAGGCAGACACCTTCTTTAAAAAATGCGTTAACCGGCTGGGCCGCCTGCTGTACCGCGCGGCGCTCTCCGGGGCGGAAGGCGTATTTTTTCAGAATCAGGACGACATTACGGTTTTTCGCCAGTCGGGCATTCTTGGGCCCAGGGCACGCGTGCTCACGGCGCGCGGCACTGGCGTGGATACCAAACGCTTTGCCCCCGGCCCCTTTCCCGATTACACCGACCAGGAAAGTCTGAGCGGGCCGCCGGTTTTTTTGCTGGTGGCGCGTTTGCTTGAGGCCAAGGGGCTGCCAGAATACGCCGAGGCGGCGCGCCTGCTCAAGGCCCGCCACCCCGAGGCGCGCTTTCAGGTGCTTGGCCCGCCAGAAAAAGGCCTTGGCAGTGTAAGCCTTGAACAGGTGCGGGCATGGGAACAGCAGGGCAGCATCGAATATCTTGGCGAAACCCGCGATGTGCGCCCCTATGTGACGGCTGCCCATGTGCTTGTGCTGCCCTCGTGGCGCGAGGGCACGCCCACTTCCATCATGGAAGGCATGAGCATGGGCCGGCCCGCAGTGGTAACAGATGCGCCGGGCTGCCGCGAGGTTGTGCGCCCCGGCGTCAACGGCTATCTTGTGCCTGTGCGCGACCCGCAGGCCCTGGCCAGCGCCATGGAAGCCTTTATCACCAGCCCGCAAAACATTGCCCGCATGGGGCAGGCCGGGCGAGAACTGGCCCTGAGTGAATTTGACGCTGAAAAAGTGGCCGCGCGCATTCTTGAAGACATGCACGTTCCCGCCATTGAGGACAAACTATGATAAGCACATACCGCATGGCTCTTTTGCAGATGCTTGACCTTGTCTGCATTCTGTTGGCTCTCAGCGTTTCCGGTTTTTTGACAGTAGAGTCTGACCTGAGCATTTTTCACGACTACACGGGCGCTACGCTCTTTACCATCTTTTTTTACATGCTCTTTTTCTACATTCTTGATGCCTACAGCGTGGGTAACGAGGATTTTAAAGAAACCATAGGCCGCGTGCTTGTGGCCTGCCTGTTGGGCATCATCTCTTCGGCCACGGCATCCTACGCCTTTCAGCACTGGCGCTTTGACCGCGAAACCGTGGCCATGCTCTTTGCGCTTTCGCTCTGCCTTTCGCTGGGCTGGCGCTGGATCTACCACCTCAATGCCGAAAGACTCACCCACCCCCTGCGTATTCTGCTGGTGGGCGTGGACCGCGCAGGCAAGGTACGCCAGCTGCTGGCCGAGGGCCTGCCCAAGGCAGAAATTCTTGGCTACGTGGGCGAACGCGATCAGGGCCCCGATGCCGGGCCGTGCCTTGGTGCGCCCTTTATGGCGCTGGATATTGCCAAGGAAAAGCAGGCAACCATGATTCTGCTGCTGCCCGATGCCCCCATTGACGACGACATCGCCCACGATCTGCTGGAGGCAAAGCTGCGCGGCAGCATGGTGGTGGATATTCGCAGTTTTTACGAACATGTGGTGCAGCGCCTGCCGCTCTCGCAGATGACCGACGAATGGCTGCTGCAAACAGAAGGTTTCTCCCTCAATACCCGTGGCTCGCTGCGCCGTCTCAAACGTGCGCTGGACGTGCTGATCTCGCTGCTTCTGCTCATACCCGCAGCGCCCATCATGCTGATTACGGCCATTGTGGTGCGGCTCGAATCCCCCGGCCCGGTCATTTACACGCAGGACCGCGTGGGCCTTTTTGAAAAGGAATTTACCGTCTACAAGTTCCGCTCCATGCGCGCCGATGCAGAAAAGAACGGCGCGGTGTGGGCCAGCGCCCAAGACGCGCGTGTGACCAAGTTTGGCAAATTTATCCGCAAGGTGCGCATAGACGAGCTGCCCCAGATATGGAACATCCTTAAAGGCGACATGAGCTTTATCGGCCCGCGCCCCGAGCGCATGGCCTTTGTGACCAAGCTCAAGGAAACCATACCCTACTACAGCCTGCGCCACACGGTTAAGCCGGGCCTCACGGGCTGGGCCCAGGTGTGCTACCCCTACGGAGCCTCGGAGGAAGATGCCCGCCGCAAGCTGGAATATGACCTGTACTATATCAAGAACATGTCCATTCTGCTGGACATCAACATCGTCTTCAAGACCGTGGGCGTTGTGCTCTTTCCCAAGGGGGCCCGCTAGCCAGACAGGCCATCCGGCCAGGATTTCAGACAAAAAATCCCCGTGAGACATGCTCGCGGGGATTTTTTTGCGCTCTATGCCAACAGGGGATCACGCCAGTGCGGCAGCAATGCGGGCATGGGATTCCTTGAGATATTCCGCAAAGGCGCTGCCGTTGATGGCCGGTGAAAACAGATAGCCCTGAATGACCTTGCAGCCGTTTTCGGCCAGAAATTCGGCCTGCTCCCTGGTTTCCACACCTTCGGCCACCGTGGCCATGCCAAGGCCGGAAGCCAAGGTAAGCACGGTTTTGACCAGCTCGTTGGAGGCATTTTCAGGCGCATTGATGCCGTCTATGAAGGATTTGTCGATCTTAAGACTGGCGATGGGCAGGGTGTGCAAATAGTACAGCGATGAGTAGCCTGTGCCAAAGTCGTCCAGATATATCTTTATACCCTGCTCGCTCAAGGCAGCTATGGCCCGCGAGGCCTCGGCCATGTTCGACATGAAGGCCGTTTCGGTTATTTCGATGCCAATATGCTCTGGCCGCACATCTTCGCGCCCCAGCACGTCCAGCACGTCATCCACAAAGGATTCGGCAATAATACTGCGCCCCGACATGTTGACCGCAACCCGCACGCTGCCAAGGCCCTGCTGTTCCCATTGGCGCTGCTGCCTGCACGCCCGGCGCAGCACGAACATGTCGAGCCGCCGCACAAGCCCGGTTTCTTCTGCCAGCGGAATAAACACCGCAGGCGATATCCAGCTGCCATCTGCGCGCTGCCAGCGCACCAGAGCCTCGCAGCCAGCCAGTGCCCTGTGGGCAATATTTATCTTGGGCTGGAAGTAAACCTCAAAGGCTGCGCTGTCCATGGCCCTGAACATCTCTGTTTCAAGAGCCATGCGGTCATTGGCTGCCACGGTAAGATCATCGGTAAAAAATGCATATGTGTTCTTGCCCTTGGCCTTGGCCCGGTACATGGCAAGATCGGCGCTCTGGAACAGCGCTTCCATGGTGCCGCCATTGTCTGGATAACAGGCAATGCCAATACTGGCGCTGAGGTAGATGGAATACTCATCCACATAAAAACAGCGGTTCAATGAGCACAACACGTTTTTTGCCAGAGCTTCAATCTGGTTCTTGCTGTGTACCCCGCCCGCAATAATTACAAACTCGTCGCCGCCGGTGCGGGCCACGCAGTCTTCCTGCCGCGCAAGGTAGGTCAGTCGTTCTGCGGCCTGCCGCAAAAGCTTGTCCCCCAGCGAATGCCCAAAGCTGTCGTTGACCTGCTTGAAACGGTCAAGGTCAATGAGCAGAATCCCAACCATGCCGCCGCTCGTGCTGGCCTTGCGCAGGGCATCCAGCAGCCTGGCCTCGGCCAGCGACTTGTTGGCCAGCCCCGTAAGCAGATCGTGGTTGGCCCGGTAGGCCAGTTCTTTTTCCATGGCCGAGCGCTCTGAGATATCCAGCAACGAAATCACAGAAAGCCCGCTGTCCGGTATTCTGGCCAGCGTTACAAGCACGCTGGCGGTTTTACCACTGTTGCCAATAAGTTCTGTTTCGTACTTTTCACGGGTATGAGTGGTATCTGCTGCAAAGAGCTGCTGCGGGCCAAACAAGGCTTTGCCCAGGAACCGGCTTATGAACAGCTTGCCTTCAATTTCTTCCGAAGGAATGCCCACCAGATGCGAAAATTCCGTATTGGTCAGAAAGATCAGGCCCGTGCTGCTGATAACGGCCGTAGCCGTACCCGTGTTCATGAACAGGGTTTTGTAGCGTTCTTCAGAGCGTTGCAGTTCCTGCCTGGTTGTTTCCAGATCTGTGATATCCACAAACGATTCCAGGTAGATTTCCTCGCCGTTCATCTGGATGGCGCGCACAGATTTGACTATGGTTTTTTGCGTGCCGTCGGCAGACACCAGTTTTCCCGCAAGCAACTCGGCCTTGGAATGCCCGTTGACCATGGGGCACAGGTCTACCCCACGGGGGCAGATAAATTCGTGGCAGGGTTTGCCAACAATTTCTTCTGCCGACAGGCCGATAAACCGCTGGGCAAATGCGTTGATGCTGCGGATTTTCAGACTGCCTGGCTCAATGGTGATAACCCCGGCCTGAAGCGTATCGAGCGTTTGCTGCAAGAATTTTTCGTTTGATTGCAGCGCGTCGATCATGCTGTTGATCTTGAGTGAAAGATCAAAAATTTCATCGTCGCCTTCTATCTCGATTTTTTTCAGCGGCTTGCTACTTTTTTCGATGTGCTGCGCCTGACGCTGCATGGAGAGTATGCGCCGCAGTATCTGCTTTTCTGTAAAATACAAAAAAGCCACAAGCATGCCCATGCCGGTAATGACAATGAGAATGAAGTTTTGCATGAACATGCGCTTGCCGAGCTGGGCGATTTCCCTGTCTGTAACCAGGCGCAGGCAAAAGGCCGAGCAGTCAAACATATCGCGCATTATCGAGTATGAATTTACCGCGCCGTCTTCGCGCACGGTTTTAAAGCCGGTGTCGTCGTCTGCGGCAGTGGGCACATTATTGAAAACATCCACCGGCAATATGGAAAAACGCAGCAGGGTATCGTGCTCCACATCCTTTATAAAACCCGCATCCATGGCACGCGTCATAAAGACCACGCCGTTGGGCGGCAACAGCATGCCGGTATCGCGAATTTTTTGGGCTGCCATGAGATGCGGCACGCCGTTTATCATCAAAATACCCGCCATACCTTCATCCGCGCTGCGCATGAGCTTGCGGGTCAGCAGGGCAAACAGCCTTTGCGCCTCGCCCAATTGGCCGGCAGACCAGTTTTCTGTGGTATCTTCAATAAAGGCCGCGTGTTCCGCATCCCTGTTGTAATAGGCAATGGATGACAGGTTGAGTTTGGCAAGCATCTTCTGACGCAAATTAATGCTGACAAATTCTGGATCCGCGTTCTGCATGAACCGATAGGCGTCGTCCCAGCAGGCCCAGTCCACTGCGACATGCCCCATCTGCACCTGCTGGGCATGGATGTGATTGCGCAACTGCCGCATTTTTTCGCTGGCGGTATTGCCTTCTATGGACTCTACCCCGCGCACCACCACAATCTCGGATGTGATGTATGAAATCAGGATAAACAGGCCCACAATGGCTGCACATACTATAATGGAAAGATGCTTTATGCGCATGATATACCTGCCGGACGCGGATGGCACGCAACATTTCTTGCGAGGGCAAGAAGCGGCAAGGGGGATTCGCCCGCTGGATGTGGAGCATCAGAGACCTGGTGGCAAGACACGGCGTTTTCGGCTTGCGTTTCCGCAGGCATTATTCGCATACCCTCTCCCGAAATATCTGGAAAAAGCACTGCCACATTGGCGATTCGATAACTGTTGTATTCACGTTATCTTTATACGCAAAATATTTCCACACGTTGCCTGGGCATTTATTGGGCAGAAACAACAAAAAAGCCCACACATGGCGGGCTTGCACAAAAAAACAAATTTTGCAGAATCTATGTTCACGCAATGCTGGGCTGGCGGGACACCAGCTCCTCAAGCACCACCGCGTCGGCGGGCAAAAAGCCCAGGGCAAAGGCCTCCTGCGGTTCAACCCAGCGCAGGTTCTGCCCCTCGGCACCACAGGGCTCACCGGCAAATTCTGAAACATGGAAGAAATAGATGCGCACGCTGAAACCGCGTTCTTCATACTCATGATCCAGACTTTTCCAGAACACGGCATGGCGCACCCCGATACCCAGCTCTTCGGCCAGCTCTCTCTTCAGGGCATCGAGGGGGCTCTCGCATGCTTCAAGCTTGCCGCCGGGAAATTCCCAGTAGCCTTCCAGGGGTTTTTCGCTGAGCCGCTGGCTGGCTAGAAACCTCTTGCCCCGCCAGATGATACCGGCGGCCACTTCAATATGTTGCATGTATTCCTCCGCATGAGGCTGGGGCTATTCCTGCTCCACGTTCCACTTTGCCCGCGTGGCCGCCATGTCATCTTCAAGAACTGTCATTTCTTCCAGTATGGTCTCGCTGCGCTGCTTGCACTCTTCAAAGGTCTTGAGCAACCCGGTTGAGCGTGCGTGATCGGCGTACACATCGGGGTCGGCCAGTTGGGCTTCCACCGTGCCCTGTTCTTCAAGCACCGTTGCAAGCTCGGTTTCCAGCGCCTCGTAGCGGGCCAGCATGGGTTTCAGCTCTTTGTGCAGGGCATTGCGCTTGCCGGCCTGTTCACGTTTGATGCGCTTTTGCTCGTCGCGCGAGAGAGCCTGGGCCGCTGGCGCTTCAAACTGCCCGCCCCGCGCCTGCCCACCGGCAGCCGCAGGCGCAAGCCCCTCGTCAACTGCCCCACCCTGCCGGGCGCGGCGGTTGTCGTCATACGCCGCAAAATCGGGAAAAACCGTCAGCCCTCTTTCGTCAAGCTCCCACGCCTCGGCCCCCACCTGTGAGAGCAGCCAGCGGTCGTGAGCCACCATAAGCAAGGTTCCATTGAACTTTTGCAGCGCGCTCACCAAGGCTTCGCGGCTTTCAAGATCAAGGTGGTTGGTGGGTTCGTCAAGCAGCAAAAAATTACAGCGCTTCAAAAACAGCGTACCCAGCACAAGCCGGCTTTTTTCACCGCCAGAAAGGGCGCTCACCTGACGGTCAAAATATTCCTGCCCCAGCAAAAAGAGGCCAAGCACGCTCATGAGCTCTTCTTCTGTGGTGCGCGGGTCAGAAAGACGGCGCAGTTCGGCGAGCACGGTGGTATCGCCGCGCAGGGTATCCATCTGGTGCTGGGTGTAGTAGCCCATGCGCATCTGCGGGGCGGTAACCATGGTGCCGCCGCGCCGCTCCAGCGTACCGGCCAGCAGTTTGAGCAGGGTGGATTTGCCGCAGCCATTATGACCCACCAGGGCAACCCGCTGGCCCCTGTACAACGAAAGGGTAAGGGGTGGCCACATGGTTTTGCCGTCATCAAAACGGAAATCCAGATCAGCGGCAGAGAGCACCACCTTTTCGCAGTGCGGCGCCTCAGGCCAGCTGAAATTCAGTTCCTTGCGCTTGGGCTCCGGCCTGTAATCTTCCAGCTCTTTTTCCAGCTTTTTTGCCATTTTTTGGCGAGAACCGGCCTGCCGCGCCTTGGTGGCCTTGGCGCGAAAACGCTCCACAAAGGCCATCTTGCGGTCAAGGTCTTCACGCAGGGCACGGGCCTCGCGTTCGCGCTGGGCATTGTATTCTTCCTGAAGCGCCAGAAACTGCGTGTAGGTGGCCTTGCGAAACACGGGCTTGGAAAGGCCCAGGTACAAAACGTGCGTCCCCACCTTGTCCATGAAGATTCGGTCGTGGGCCACAAAGACCAGCGCGCCCTTGAAGTCCATGAGGAATGACTCAAGCCATTCCACGGCTTCCACGTCCAGATGGTTGGTGGGTTCGTCGAGCAGCAGCACATCGGCCCCGGCGGTGAGCACACGGGCCAGCTTGGCCCTTTCGCGCCAGCCACCGGAAAGTTCTCGCAGCGTGCGGTTCCACTTGCTTTCGGCAAAACCAAGACCAGAGAGCACGGCCTTGGCCCGGTGTTCGGGATTGTAGCCATAGAGCGCTTCAAGCTCGCCCTGCCGATGCATAAGCTCGGTGAGGCGTGCCTCGTCCTTGATGGCTGCGGCTTCTTCCCACTCAGACCAAAAATCGCTCCAGTCGTGCAGCACGTCGAGCACATAGGTAAGCAGCGGCGTTTCCAGAGCCGATTCGGAAAGCTCCTGCTCCACAAAACCAAGACGGCAGCCGCGCGGCAAAATAACCCTGCCGCCGTCGGCGCTTTCAACACCGGCCAGCAGGCGCAGCAGCGTGGATTTACCAGTCCCGTTGGGGCCGCAAACGCACAGACGCACGCCGGAATCCACTTCCAGCGAAAAATTGCTGAGGATGTCCCTTCCGCCAAATGCCTTGGAAAGTTCCTGAATAGTTATCTTCACAGCCAGCCCTCTCGGCGGTAGCCCTCGATGGCTTCGGTCATGCCCGCCTCAAGGTTCACGCTTGGCGCAAAGCCCAGTTCGGCGCGGATGCGGCTGTTGTCGCACAGCCACCCAGCCTGACGGGCCTCGCGGTATTTGTCCAGATTCCATGCCGGTGCGCGGCGCAGGCCATGCCCCAGCAGACGGTTGACCACGGCGTCGGCCGCCACGGCAAAGGCCGTGGAAAGCCCGGCGGTACAGGCCATCACAGGCAGGGGCATGCGCACCATGCGCACCTTGCGCGGGGCCCGGCCCAACACGTTGTCCATGGCCGCACCCATGCCCTCGCAAAAGCCGGACATGGTGTAGACCTCGCCGTCGCTGAGGTGGTAGACACCACGGGCTTCGGGCTTGCACACGCACAGCACTGCCTGCGCCATGTCGGTGGCGTGTACGGCACTGACGTAAAATTCGCGCCCTGCTCCTGGGCTTACAGCGATTGCCGCCTGCCTTACTCCCTTGAAGACCGGCAGCAGGCCCTTGTCGCCAGAGCCATAGATGATGGGCGGGCGCAAGGTCACAAGATTCTGCCCAAGGGCGCGGCCAAGTATCTGCTCTGTAAGCATTTTTGACCAGCCGTAGGCAGAAACAGGCGCGGGCGGCGTGGCGTCGTCCACCCCCGGCGCAATCCCGCTGGGGCCTGTGGCCGCAAGGCTGGAAACCAGCACAAACCGAAAACCGTCACCCAGCCTGCCAGCTGCGGCAAGGCACGCCAGCGCACTGGCCATGCTGCGCGCGGCAAGGGCGTTGGCACGCAGGTAGTCTTGCCAGCCCAGACCAAAAAGCAGGGCCGCCATGTGGATAACCACATCCTTGCCTTGCAGGGCCTGCTCCAGCCCCTCGCCGGTTGTCAGGTTGGCCTGTGCCGTGGCAACGCCCTGCGGCAGATGCCCGGTGCGCGAGGCTGCCCGTGTAAGACAGGTTACCTCTGCACCCGCCGCCAGCAGCTGTGGCAGCAAATGGCGGCCCACAAAACCAGTGCCGCCCGTAAGCAGCACTTTTTTTCCCGCCAGATGCGGGGCCATGCTCTCGCCCGTCGTCAGGGTCATGGCTGAATCTCCCGGCGATAGATGCGGTAACGCTTGGTAATGCGGCCAGAAAAATCTTCGATAAGTTCGTTGACCGCCACATTGTCTTCCAGCACCCACGATCCTTCAACCCACTGAAAATCGGGATTCTGGCGCGCCTTTTCCAGCAGATAGTCGAGCAGCAGCAGGGGCAGGCCCATGAGGCGAAATTCTTCGCGAATACCAAAAAGGATAATGCGGTAGCCGCCCCGGATTTCTGCGCGCGACTGCCACCAGTGCCACAGGGCCGAAATACCCAGTTTGCCATTGAGCCGCCGCAGCAGGGGGGCCATGTCGGGCAGGGCAACCATGCCCGCCGCTGGCTCGTTGTTGTGGAAGAAGAGCACAAAAAATTCTGGGTCGAGCACACTTTTGAGCTCTTTGACGTGCTGCTCGGCCTCGCCGTCCGAAAGGGGCGAAAAACCCCAGTTCTTGGCCCAGGAAACCTTGTAGAGATCCAGCATGGTGCGGATGTCCTGCGCCAGGGTCGCCTTGCTGGAAGTACGGCAGGTAAAGCGGGCCTCGGCCTTGAGGCGGGCCACTTCTTCGTTAAGCCAGTCTGGCGGCGAAAAGCGCGAGCGCTCCATAAGATAGGCAAAAAGATCCTGCTCCTTGCGCAGATGCCAGCCTTCGAGCAGCTCGGCATAATAAGGCGGGTTCCAGGGCATCATGATGGTGGGGGCCAGTTCAAAACCGTCCACCAGCAGGCCGCAGGTATAGTTGGCCGAAGGGTTCAGGGGCCCGCGCATAAAGCTCATGCCCTGGGCGACCAGCCAGTCGCGTGCCGCGTCCAGCAGGGCATGGGCTGCCTCGCGGTCGTTGGTGCATTCAAAAAAGCCAAATGCCCCGCACTTTTCGTTGGCGTAGGCATTGTACTTTTCGTCCACAATAGCGGCTATGCGCCCCACGGGGCGGCCATCGCGCAGCACCAGAAAAAGCTCGCGGCGGGCGCTTTCCCAAAAAGGATGCTCACCGGGCGTGAGCAGCTCGGCATCCTGGCTTTTCAGCCCAGGCGTCCACAGGGGGCTGTTTTCATAGAGGCTCCAGGGCAGATCCATGAACAGCGCAAACTCCTGCTTGGAGCGGGCGGGGATAACGGTAAGCGACATGGTTAATCCAGGTTCAGGCTGCCACGAAATGCGCCAAGGTCTTCGATACCAAATTTTTCGCAGGCAGCGGGCAGTTCTTCTGCCAGGGCAAAGGCGCAGTCGGGCCGCATAAAGTTGCCCGTGCCCACCTGAACGGCGCTTGCGCCCACCAGCAAAAATTCAAGGGCGTCTTCTGCCGTCACAATGCCGCCGATGCCAACAACCGGAATATTCACGGCCCTGGCAACCTGCCACACGCAGCGCAGGGCCACGGGCTTGATGGCCGGGCCGGAAAGCCCGCCCACCACATTGGCCAGCGAGGGCCTGCGGCTGTGCAGATCAACAGCCATGCCCAGCAGGGTGTTGATGCACGAAATGCTGTCCGCGCCAGCGTCTTCCACACTGCGGGCCATCAGGGCGATGTCGGTCACGTTGGGCGAAAGCTTGATCATCACATGCTTGCCCGGTGCAGCGCGGCGCACCGCAGCCGTTACCTGGGCCGCCAGGGCGGGATCCTGCCCAAACAGCACGCCCCCTTCCTTCACGTTGGGGCACGAAACGTTGACCTCAAGCGCGGCCACGCCTTCTTCTTCGTTAAGGCGGGCTGCAAGCTCGGCAAATTCATCTACAGATCCGGCGTAGATATTCGCAATAACCGCTGTTTCCTGCCAGGGCAGGCGGGGCAGCTTGGTTTTGCAAAAGTTTTCCACACCGTCGTTTTGCAGGCCCACGGCATTGAGCATGCCCGCCGTGGTTTCCACAATGCGCGGGGTTGCGTTGCCCTGGCGGGGCAGCAGCGAAAGCCCCTTTACCACCATGCCGCCCAGCGCCGAAAGGTCGCCGTAGGTGGCAAATTCCAGCCCGTAGCCGAAAGTACCTGAAGCCGTGAGCACAGGGTTCTTAAGGGTCAGGTCGTGGGTCTGCCCCTTGAGTGTGACGGAAAGATCCATGCCGCATTCTCCAGATTGCCGGCAACCGGCATTTTGTGCGTAGCGTGACCAATGGCACATGCTGAAACGCGCCCACCGTTTGCGGTGCGGCGCGTGTGCCCATGGCGTATGCCGCTTGCTGGCGTTAGACGCCGGTTCTAAAATCGAGAAAGACCAGAAAACCTACAGCTCAACCTGATCCGACCAGAAGACGGGGCCGTGGTTGCACACCTGCACCAGACCCTCGCGCTTTTCTTCAACCGGCCAGGATTCTGTGGTTTTGGTCACGCAGCCAAGGCACGCGCCCACGCCGCAGGCCATGCGGTTTTCGAGCGAAACCTGACAGCGCACGCCAAGCTCGGCAGCAAACTTTTGCACGGTGCGCATGAAGGGCGTGGGGCCGCAGGCAAGCACAAGGCCCTTTTGGTCTGCGTATTCGCTCATGCGTTCCTGAATGGTGAAGATAAAGTCGTCCAGATCGCCCGATTCGGCCTCGCGCAGGCTGTCCAGCGGTACATGCTCGTTGATGCTGTCCACCGGGTAGCAGCTGATGTGCTCTCGGTGGCCAAAGAGCATGGAAATGTTCCACGGCTTGGGATGCTCGCTCACATAGCCCACAAAGGGCACAATGCCCATGCCGCCAGCCAGCAGCAGTGTTGGGGTGTCGGGCTCTACGGCAAAGCCGTTGCCCAGGGGCCCCCACACGCGCACCTTGTCGCCCGAGCGCAGCTCGGACATGCGCCGCGTGCCTTTGCCGCGCACCTGAAAAAAGCAGATCATGTGCCGGGATGTCATGTGGCAGATGCCAAGGGGACGGGCCCAGGGTATATCCAACCCGAAGTTTCGGGGGCGTATCATAACAAACTGACCAGGCCGCCACCGAGTCCAGTCGGGGCGGGAGAGGCGCAGCGCAAAAAAGCGACTTTCGTTGCCAGTCTGGCCAAAAGGAACCAGATCGAGTACGTCAAGCTCGCAAGAAGTAGATTGTGACATGTCTATAAATATAGTCCTAGTTGCGTTGTAGGTCAACTGACCGATTACCCCACAGCCTTTGCCTTAATATATACAAATTTTGTATCAATTGTCCAACACGGCCAGCTCTTTCGCCCGCTGTACTTGCCTGTTCCAACACCCCAAAATTTCAACTTTTCACCAGGCCGTGTGCCGCGTATGCTTCTGACAGGAGTTTTTTATGACAGAAATTTTCGCTTCACGCCGTGAAAAACTGCGCCGCGCCATGCGCGCACGCGGACTTGATGCCCTGCTGATCAGCCAGGCCGCCAACAGATTCTATCTTTCTGGCTTTGAACTGCACGACCCCCAGTTCAACGAGAGCGCTGGCAGACTCGTGATCACTGCCGACGGGCGTGACTGGCTGGCCACAGACGCCCGCTATCTCGATGCTGCTGCCCGCATGTGGGACAAGGAGCGCATCTTTATTTATGGCGGCGGAGCCGCGCACGATCTGCACAGGCTGCTGCGTCTTTGCGGCAGCCGTATCGGGCTGGAATACCAGGGAATCAGCATGGCATTTGCGCGTGACCTTGCCGCCGCTGGCCCTGGCCTGCACTGTGAGGCCGCAGACGGCCTTGTTGAGCAGCTGCGCCGCATCAAGGAACCCTGCGAAATTGCTGCGCTCGAAAAGTCCTTTGCCCTCAATCACAAGCTTATGAAATGGGTTGAAGGCCAACTTGAACCCGGCCGCACAGAGGCCGACATCAGCTGGCGCATCGAGCGCTTTTTTCGCGAAAACGGCGCTTCTGAACTCGCTTTTTCAAACATTGTGGCTGTGGGCAAAAACGCCGCCCTGCCCCACGCCATTCCCGGCGGGGATACTGTTTCTGCCAACTGCCCCGTGCTTGTGGATGTGGGCTGCCGGGTGGATAATTATTGCTCAGACCAGACCCGCACGTTCTGGGTTGGCGATGCGCCCACAGACGAATTCCGCCGCACACTCGACCTTACCCGGCAGGCGCAGACGGCGGCCATCGAAGGTATGCGGCCCGGCATGCCCCTGCGCGCGGCCTACGCTCTGGCGCACGATGTATTTGCCAGAGCTGGCGTGGCCAATGCCTTTACCCACGGCCTTGGCCACGGCGTGGGGCTGGAAACCCACGAGGCCCCCAGCCTTTCACCCCGGGCCGAGGGCACGCTGGAACCCGGCATGGTTGTAACCGTTGAACCAGGGCTGTATTATCCGCAATGGGGCGGCATCCGCTGGGAATATACGGTGCTGGTGGAAGAGGACGGCGTAAGGATTCTTTAGGGGGGCAAGATGGGCATTCTTTTTCTAGTGGGCGCAAGGGCATCGGGCAAGACCACCATCGGCAAGGCCGTGGCCAAAATTCTGGGCCTGCCCTTTGCCGACACAGACCAGCGCCTGCTGGAAAGTGCGGGCCGTACCGTTGATCAGATTGTGGAAGCCGAGGGCTGGACTGGTTTTCGCCAGCGCGAAAGCCTTGCCCTGCAAGAGGTTGCCGATGCGCACACCGGGGGCTGCGTGGTGGCCACGGGCGGCGGCATGGTGCTGGCAGAAGCAAACCGCACGCTCATGCGCCAACGCGGCATGGTCGTCTTTCTTGATGCGCCGGTGCAGGTGCTGGCAGAGCGTCTGGGGCGCAACCCGCTCGCCAGCCAGCGCCCTTCGCTGACAGGCAAGGGACTTGTGGATGAAATTGCCGATGTGCTTGCTGAGCGCCGCCCCCTTTATGAAGCCGCAGCCCACCACACGGTTGATGCCTCGCGCCCTTTGCAGTCCGTTTGCCGCCACATTGCCGACCTGTGGAACGCGCAAGCGCTGTAGCCCGTGATCGACAGAAAAAAACCAGCCTCAACAGAATGTCTACCCCCAGGCAGCTGCTAGCGTGAATCCTGCCCAGCCATCCCCTGTTTCCCCACTGGTTTCTGTGGTGCTGCCTGCCTGGAACGCGGCCCACACCCTTGGTGACGCCCTGCAAAGCCTGCTTGACCAGACCCCGGCCCCCGGCGCGCCCCTGCCTGATTTTGAAGTGATTGTTGTGGACGACGGATCTACCGACAGCTCCCACACATTGCTTGAACACTGGCGCTCTGGGCATCTTCTCGGCAACAGGCTGCGCCCGCTGTATCTACCGCACGGCGGGATTGTATCTGCGCTCAATGCCGGGCTTTCTGCGGCCAGGGGCACATTTGTGGCCCGCATGGACGCGGACGACACCGCGCATCCCCAACGCCTGTCACGTCAGGCCGCGCACCTTTTCAACAATCCGCAGACAGACCTTTCCGCTACCTGCGTGACCTTTGGCGGCGACCGGCAGATGGCCCACGGCTTTGCCCACTTTGTGGACTGGCAGAACAGCCTTATCTCACACGAACAGATCAGCAGGGCGCGCTTCCGCGACACGCCTGTCTGCCATCCTTCTGTCATGTTTCGCAGGCAGTGTGTTGACAAATGGGGCGCGTACCGCGACGGCGATTTTGCGGAAGACTGGGAGATCTGGCTGCGCTGGCTGCACCACGGCGCAGCGATGGACAAACTGCCGCAGCAGATGCTGGTATGGAATGATGCCCCAAGCCGTGCAACGCGTGCCGACCGCAGATACGCCCGCGAGGCCTGCGACAGGTTGCGGGCCATTTGGCTGACCAGCTGGCTTAAAGAGAACAATCCCTTTCATCCCTACGTGTGGGTTGTGGGCGGTGGCCGCGTGGCACGACAGCGGTTGGCTCCGCTTTGGCAGCAGGGGGTTGTTCCTGCTGCCTATGTGGACATTGACCCCCACAAAATTGGCAACCGGGTGCAGGGCATTGCTGTCGTTGGGCGTGCCGCCCTGCCGCCCCCTGGCCAGTGCTGCATTCTTAATGCGCTTACTGCCCACGGCGCAGCCGAAGAGGCAAGCCGCTGGCTGACAGAAACGGGACACCACCCCGGCCAATTCCTTATTGTTTAACAGAAATTTTAAACAATGCAGACCTGTTAAATCGCCTTTACAAATTGTTTGTGTCTTTCTTCCCAAGTCATACTTCCATTGCAGCCAAGCCATTGCACTTCAATACTGCAATGACGTTGCAGCCTACTGCATAAATGCATGCTTCATGCAGCGGATCGAAGTCCTCAGCACTTTATTTGATTGTGCAAACAGCCAATTTTAACGTACTTGCAACGTATCCTCGTGGCAACGCGCATAGCCAGCCATTATAGTTGCCGTTTTCTGCCAGCCTTGAGTGCCCGAACAGGCCTTGCGGAAAAAAAATTGCGGAGTTTGCGAAATTTGTCACCAATACCCTTTGACATAACAGGGGCAAGGAGCTATGTTGCAAGGGCTTTATGTATTTTCAACTCCTTCAATCCGCAATTCATATGGAGGATGCGGCATGCTGGACTTAAACGTCACTCTTCTCTTTCAGCTGGCGAATTTCTTTATCGCTATTTACGTGCTCAACATCCTCCTGATTCGCCCCATCCGCGAAATCATCAAAAAGCGCAACGGCGTCATGGATGATATGGCCGAAGAAGCAGGTTCTTTCGAGTACCAGGCTGCCGACCGGCTCACCAACTATGAGGCCGAACTGGCCCGCGCCCGTCAGGACGCAGGCAGCAACCGTGAGGAAGGCCGCGCCGCTGGCGCGGTAGAACAGCAGAAACTGGTGGGCGAAGCACAGCAGAGCGCCCGCAACATTCTGGCTGAAACCCGCGCCTCGCTGCAGGCACAGGCTGCGGAAACCCTTGAAACACTGCGCAAGCAGGTGGGCGAATTTTCTTCCCGCCTTGCCGACCGCCTTATCAAGGGCTAGCAAGCGGCGCTGACTCAGGCCTTTGCGGGCCGTTCCGCAACGCCGCGCGTTGCGGGCATCATTGGGAACTGTTTTCGAATCGGTATATTATCGAACAGAGGGGGTGGGCTTTGAGCAGATGGAAACACGCGGGTTTTATCCTGCCGCTCGTTATTGCCTTTGCCGCGCTGGTGGTCATTCCTGCGGGAGCCATGGCTTCTGAAGGACATGCCGCGCCGCGTTGGGGCGACTTCGGCTGGCGCGTGCTCAACTTCGTGATTTTTGCCGGCATCCTCTGGTACTTCGTCGGCGGCTTGGCCAAGCGATTCTTTAAGAACCGCCGCGAAGGCATCAAGAATGCACTGGACGATCTTGACGAACGTCGCAAGACGGCCAAGGAGCAGCTGGCCTCGGTAGAGACCCGCATTGCCAACCTTAATGCTGAACGCGAGGCCATCTTGGCCGAAAGCCGCCAGCAGGCCGAAGCCCTCAAGCAGGGCATTGTGGAAGAGGCTCACCGCCAGGCCGCTCAGATTGTGGAGCAGGCGCGCCTTACGGCGGAAAATGAAGGCCGCGCCATCTTCGCTGAAGTGCGCGCCTCCATTGCCGATGAAATCGTGAACGCTGCCGAGAAGGCCTTGGGCTCCAAGCTCAACGCAGCCGAGCACGATAAGCTTATCGCCAACTCCCTTAACAAGGTGGTGCTCCATTGATCAACACCGTGGTTGCACGCAGGTATGCCAACGCAATATTTGCGTTGGGCAAAAAGGAAGGGGAAGCAGCCCTGAGCTCGCACGGCGAATGCCTTGCCGCTCTTGGCAAGCTGCTTGCCACCGCGCCTGGGCTTGACGTTACCCTTAAAAGCCCTGTTATCGGCGTGGAAGAAAAAAAGGCAGTTCTCGACAAACTGCTGGGCAAGCTTAAAGCCGACAAAACCATGCGCAACTTCTGCTTTCTGCTGGCAGAAAAAGAAAGGCTTGCCTTTCTGAGCGAAATCGCAGCGTGGTATGGTAAACTGCTGGACGAGGCCAAGGGCATAGTCCGTGGCCAATGCATAACCGCAGTACAACTTTCCGCAGACAAACAGTCTAAGCTCAAGGACACCCTGCAAAAGAAGGCGGGAACCGATATTGAGCTGACCTTTGCCGTGGACAAAGACATACTAGGGGGTATGGTGCTCAAAATGGGTGACCGGGTGCTGGACGCAAGTCTGCGCGCGCAGTTGGGAATCCTTCGGG
>NZ_JAYRGM010000028.1:0-18072 GCF_041907885.1 Desulfovibrio sp.
GGTTGCCATAATCTGACCACAAAACCCAAAAAAAAGCGCCGCTGCCCAGGCAGCGGAGCAAGCAAAGGGGGGTATTATCCGAAAAAAACGGCTGTTCTGGCCGCAGCGAAATGGATGCGAATTCCGGTGAAGAATTCGGCAATGATCCGTAACAACAGCTCTACCCTAACCACTGCACACGAAACGGTCAAGCCCCGAAGTACGCGGGTTGGGGAAGATGACAGGGCTGTCATGCAGATGCTGTCGATTGTCATGATGTTGAGGCTTGCGCGGTGGTGAACCAGCGTATATGTTGCAGTTGCGACCGGCGCACGGGCAACCTGTGAAGCACTGGAATGGCAGTCTGGTGCGCGCTGGCTATGCACCACAACAAACACCTGCATGAACAACGGCAGACTATGAAAAAATATTTGCGCTATCTTGGAACCGTGCTTATCACGGCGGTGTTTCTTCTGGCCATATATCTTTTATACCATAAGCTTAAAAGTTACAGTATTGCCCAGATACGTGAAAGCATAAGCCAGATTTCTCACGGGCGCATTCTCTTTTCCATGCTGCTCATGGTGGTCAATTACATAATTCTTGTGGGGTATGACTGGCTGGCTCTCAAGGCCATTCATAAAGATCTGCCCCTTCCCCGCGTGGGGCTGGTTTCATTTGTGGGGCAGGCCGTAAGCTACAACTTTGGTGCCCTGCTGGGCGGCACAAGCGTGCGCTACCGTTTTTATTCTGCCTGGGGATTTTCGCTGGTAGAGATAGTGCGGCTTGTGCTCATGCTGGCCGTGACCTTTTGGGTTGGCGCGCTGGGCCTGTGCGGTCTCATTTTTATTGTCAGCCCGCCCTCCATTCCCGATGATCTGCTGGCCAAGATGCCCCTCACCGACGTGCGCATTCTTGGCGTGGTGCTGCTGCTGATTGCCTGCTCGTACCTGATTCTGTGCTGTACGGTGCGCAAGCCCGTGCATCTTTTTGGCAAGGAATTTGTTTTTCCGCCGCCGCATATTGCCTTTGCCCAGGCCCTGGTGGCCGGGGTGGACATTATCGCCGCTGCGGGCTGCATGTATGTGCTGCTGCCGGGCGATATGGGCATTGGTTTTCTCGATTTTCTGCCCAGTTACCTCATGGCTCAGGTGGCAGTGGTGCTTACCCACATTCCTGGCGGGGTGGGTGTTTTTGAACTGGTCATTCTGCATCTCACGCACACCACGCAGGCACAGGCCGTATTTGCTGCCGTGCTGCTGTTTCGCATCATTTATTTTATCATTCCGCTGCTGGCAGCCGCCGTGCTGCTGGCCATATACGAAGTGCGCCAGCGCAGCGACATGCTGCGCGAAACAGGGCGCTGGCTCTCGGTGCTTTCTCACTCCATTTCTGCCTACATGGTGTTTGCTGCTGGCGTGATACTGCTGGTGTGCGCCATGCTGCCGCCCGGCAAGCACATGCTGCACGCCCTGCGCAGCATGATTCCCTACGAGGCGCTTGCCATCGGACATTTTATTACGGCCATATCGGGCGCAACCCTGCTGTTTGTTTCCTACGGGCTTGAGCGCCGCCAGTCGCGGGCTTTTTTGCTGGCTGTGATGTGTCTGGGGCTTGGTATCGTCGGGGCCCTGCTCAACGGCTTTTCCTGGATAACAGCCTCAATGGTCAGTATTGTGCTGCTTGCCGTATGCCTGGCGCGCAGGCGTTTCTACCGCTCTTCCTTTTTCTGGGAAGAACCCATCCCCGGTTACTGGCTGTTTGGCGCGCTTGGGGTGTTGGCCATGGCGGGTTTTATTGCCTGGGCGCTGTACCATCCCTCGTGGAACAAGGCCGCCGCCTGGGGATTTGATCGCCCGCACATGGGCGCACAAACCCTGTTTGACTTCTTGGGTATTGCCGTTGGGCTGGCGCTTTCGTGGATATGGCGTGTCAGCCTGCGGTTGCGGGCCCGCAGGCATAAGGCGGCCCACCGTTGATAGGGAATGTGAATACAGGGTAACATCTGAAATTTGATAACAATAATGCGGTCTTCCGTTTGTTCGGAGGGCCGCATTCTTAGTTGGGGGCTGGGCTGCCGTAGGCCCGTGGTGGAGAAAGCCGGTGAAGCAGGGAGGTGACGTACACCCTGGCGCTGTTTATCTGTATGGTTTATCCAGGCTCTTTGCAAAGGCTGGGCGGCCATACAGAACGGGCTGCGTTCAGAGCTTCCGGCAGCTTTTCGATAAGCGCGCCAATCTGCGTGCCGGGGTTGGGGGCGCAGTGCTGCGCCAGCAGGCGGGCCATACGGGCCGCAGCCGTGCAGGCTTCAGCCATGCAAGCCCCGGCGCACAAAAAGGCCGTGGCCAGCCCGGTTACCAGATCGCCCGTGCCGCCAATGCATTCCATGCTGGCAACAGAGGGCGCATCAACCGTTGCCGCAATGTGTCCATCCAGAACAATATAATCTTTTGACCCTTTGATAATCATGTTTTTCGGGCAGTTGCCGTGATCGCGGGCGCGCTGCAACAGTGGCGGCACGTCGTCCTCCTGGGCCAGCAAAAATCCCCGCGTGTAAAAGGGGTGTGGCGCTTTTTCATCGGCCAGGAAGGCCAGCTCGCCAAGATCGGGGGTAAAGAGATCATAGGCATCGGCATAGCCGCTCATTTTTGCCACATACATAAACCCTGCATCAGCCACCATGACGGGGGGCGCAGCAAGCGCCTGCACCGCCATGAGCACACGGTTGTGCCAGTCCTGATCGGGGAAAAGATAGTGGAAGGTCAGACCGGCGGGAGCCATATGGGCAAGATTCTGTTCCAGCCATGCGTAGATGGCACGGCTGCCCGCGCCAGAGCCGGGATCGCCCGCCAGTAACAGGCGTGGCGGGGCAACGCCAAGCACCTCGCAGGCCAGAATGGCCGTGGCCGCAAGGGCCGCTGTGCCGCGCTGCACGGATACGGTCTGTCCGTCCGGCAGATGGAGCAGGCCGTGCGACACGGTGCTTTGGCCCTCAAGCCCCGCAGGGCAGAGCGCAAAATCGGGGTCGGGCAGAGTGCCCACTATGCACCACATGCGCGCTGCCTCCGCAGTTCTTCAAAAGCTTTTTGCAGGCTGTAGCAGCACAGGGTTTGCCCCAAGCTCAAAGGTTCCGGGGCTTCGTCAAGCCGCAGGCCGCAGAGCTTGTGGGCCACCCACGGCACATCGGGGCAGCCGCCGCCAGAAATGTTCACAATGCGTCCGTCGGCAGTATCAAGGGTAATTTTCATGTTGGCGGCACGCACCATGATCCAGCGGTTGTCCAGATGTTTGATCTGGTAGAGCGACACCGGCTCCAGCAGCACATCGTTGGCACTGACAACCTGGTTTGGGTGCAGGCCATCGTGCTCAAGTATTTCCATAACATGCGCCTGGCGCACCAGTTCAAACACCACAACCATGTCGCAGCCCGTATGCAACTGGGGCGGCGGGCCCTTGACCTCAACATCAAGCCCGGCGGCGCGCAACTGGCGTTCGGCGCGTATAACTTCACCCGTATGTTCAAAAACCAGCAGGCCCCTGTCGTTGCAGCCGCGTTTGTCCGCGCCGCCTTTGCCAGTGCCGGAATGACCGCGACCCCCTGCACCGGGAGGCGTAAAAATACCGCGCAGCCTTTGGGCAAGCCCGCGCAACACTCCGCCTTGTGGTTGGCTATGCATCATCGGTTCTCCAAATGCTGCTTGCCCGCCTAGTGTGATGCCCTGGCAGGGTGGTGGAAAAAAATTGGGGGTACTGCACGGAAAAATCCTGGCAATGGCGCACAGGCGCGGGCGGCAGTGCTCACCCGCGCCTGTGCCCATCACTAAGGCTCTCAGGCCTTGGTAATGTCGAGGCGCGTGACGCCGTCATTTTCAGCAGTGGCGGTCACCTTAAAGCCCCGGTTGCGGGCTGCGCGGCTGACATTTTCAAGGCTGGCATCGTTATCAACCACCACGATGAAAGGCCCGTGGTCGTCCACTTTGACGGCGGTCAGAAACATCAGAACAGGCTGCGGGCAGGAAAGTCCCCTGGTATCTATGGTGGTGGACATTACGCGCCTCTCTTGCAGTTGAAAAAGCCTATGCAAAGGCAGATGGCAAGCCCGGCGAGGGTAGCAGACATGCCATGCGGGCCAACGCCAGCGGGGCTGGAGGCCAGTCCAAAGTTGTGGGCAACGGCGGTTCCCACAATAAGGCCCACGGCAAAAACGGCGGCATCGTTGTCGCCCTCGCCAGCCATGAAGAGCTGGCGGCCAGGGCAGCCCCCGGCCAGCGCAAAGGCCAGACCGGCAGTGGCCATGCCCAAAAAGTTCCACAGGTTGTCGGGCTGGGCAATGGGCTGGTTTTCAAAGCCGGGCTTGAACGCGCCAAAATACAGGTTCAGCACCAGTGCCGCACCCAGCATGGCCAGAAAGCCAAGGGCCAGATGCCATTGCTTGAAAAGCAGCACATCGCGCAGTGCGCCCATGGTGCAAAAACGGCTGCGCTGGGCCAAAAAGCCCACAATCAGGCCCACGCCGATGGAAAGAATAAAGGGCGCGTGCTGCGCACCGGGGCCTTTGACGGAATAGAAAAGCACGCCGCTCTGGGGCTGTTCGGCCACTTGCGGATTAAGCAGGTAGAGCGCCACAAACGCGAGCATGAGGCCGGGCAGCACAAGGCCCGAAATTTTGCTCTGCCCCTGGCTGCGGCCCAGGGAAAAGCCCATGCGAAAAAAGACAGTGCCAACGCCCACACCACAGATAAGGCCAGCAAGGCCAAACAGGGCAAAGGCATCACCGCCTGCCAGGCGCAGAATGACGCGCCACGGGCAACCCAGAAAGACCAGCGCGCCGATACCGGCAATGCCGCCAAGCAAAAAGCGGGTGATGGGGGCCGAGCCGCCGCGCGGTTTGTATTCGCCAAAGGCCAGTGCCGCCCCAAAAGCGCCCAGTACCATGCCCATAATTTCTGGCCGCAGATACTGCACAACGGCAGCACGGTGAAAACCAAGTGCGCCCGCGATGTCGCGGTTAAAGCAGACCACGCAGATGCCCATGTTTCCGGGGTTGCCCGACTGCTGTAACAGCACGGCAAGCACACCGAAAACAAGTCCTGTGGCAACTATGCCCGTTGTGGTGGAGAAAAAGTTGAAGCCTGGTTTCATGAAATCCTCCTTGTTGGGGCCAAAGGCCCGTGGCGAAGCCAATGGGGATACCGGCAACGCAAACGGAGGATTGGGGAGATCAGGTGGGCAGGGCAAAAAAACCATGCGCCAGCATCAAACCGGGCCGCCGTTCGCGTAAGCTCCACAACGTGGAGCTCATTGCTGTGCGTCAGGTTTTGCGCTTGGGCATGGTTTCCTCTGCTCTATCTTAGTGCCGACGTGCGGCGAAGAGATCGGTAGCTGCTCTGTTCTATCCTGCCTGCGAGTTCGATACAAGGCCATTGGGGCCGATTTACAAGGCGTTTGTCAAAGTTGTCAGGATGCGGTGGTGAGGCTCACGCTGTCTTCGCCGTCGCGTTCGGCCAGCATCACGTCCACATGTTCCTGCCTGCTGGTATTGACGGTTCTGCCCACGTAGTCGGCATGGATGGGCAGTTCGCGGTGGCCCCGGTCGATAAGGGTCAGCAGTTCCACGCAACGGGGGCGGCCATAGTCGAGCAGGGCCTCAAGCGCGGCGCGGATGGTGCGGCCCGTGTAGAGCACATCGTCAACCAGAATGATGACCTTTTCGTCAACACTTTCGGTAATGCGTGACTGCCCTATGCTGGGTTTGCCCACAAGGCTTGTCCAGTCGTCGCGGTAAAGATTGATATCGAGCGTGCCAAGCGGCACGGTGTGTCCAAGGCGGGTTTGCAGCAGGGCCGCAATGCGGCGGGCAAGGTCTGCGCCGCGTCTTTCGATGCCCACAAGCATCACTTCGCCGCATGCTGCGTGGCGTTCCAATATTTGCGAGGCGAGGCGTTCAAGCACGCGCGCCATTTCGTCTTTTTCCAGTAACCGGGTCGTGGACATGGTTCCTCCAATGGTGGATATGCCCGCCATTCTAGCCGTTTTTGCCTTTAAAGAAAAGCCCTGCGGCAATTGACAAGCCCCACACATGACCTTAGTTAGTAAAACACTCGAATCATGGAGGACGTATGATCGAATTGACCGACAGCGCCCGTAAGGAACTGGATTCGTTCTTTACCGGCAAGAAAAAGGAACCCATCCGGGTCTACATGACCGCAGGTTGAGGCGGCCCGCGCCTTGCCCTGGCTCTGGATGAGCCTAACGACCAGGATCAAACCGAGGAACAGGCCGGCTACACCTTCTGCATCAACAAAGACCTTGTTGGCGAAGTACAGGGTGTAAAGATTGATTTAACCTACATGGGCTTTGCGGTTGAACCCGTAGTGCCCTTCGCTTCTGACGGCAACGGCGGTGGTTGCAGCAGCTGTTCAAGCGGCTGCGGCAGCAACGCATAAGGCGGGGTGGTTCCCGCTGGCCGGATGAAGCAGGCCAGCCTGTTTTTCGTTACTCTACATTATATATGATATCGAGCGTATCGAAAAACATCGGAGGAACCATGCTTGAACTGACCGAAAGCGCCCAGAAGGAACTGGCGGCCTTTTTTGAAGGTAAAGAAAAAAACACCATTCGCGTCTATCTCGCCCCCGGCGGTTGCAGCGGGCCGCACCTGGCCCTGGCACTGGATGCCGCAACGGATGAGGATGTGAGCGAAGACCAGGGCGGGTTCACCTTCTGCATCAACAAAGAGCTTCTTGCTCAGGTTGAAGGCGTGAAGATTGATCTGACCTATTCTGGCTTCACTGTTGAGCCTACAGTTCCCCTGCCCCAGACGGGCGGTGGGTGCAGCGGCTGCTCCGGCGGCTGCGGACACTAGAAGCAAATGACTGGTTAACCGGGCGGCGGCCTTCTGCTGCCGCCCGGTTTGCTGTTTCATGGCCGCGCTCGCGTGGCCGTGTCGGGGGCGGCGCAGGCTGCCCCCGGCGCTGTTATATAACCCCCCCACAGGTTCATGGACACTTTCGGCGCACTGCTCTCAAGCAACGACAGGCAGATATATCTCGAACGCAGCGGCATGGTTACGCGTTGCCGCCTTGCCTGCGAGGCTCTGGACAAAGGGCGCAGCGTGGCCCTGCTGGCCCGCACCCGCGAAGAATTCAGCGCGGCCCGCGCCCTGGCCACTCTTTTTTCTCCCGAAGTATCACTGGCAGATCCCGCCCTCGTGCGCCCGGCGTGGCAGCAGCCCTGTCTGGCTTTGCCAGCCCTGAGCCAGTGGCAGGACAAGCCCTCGTGGGCGGCCCGTCTGGCGGCCCTGTATGCCCTGAGCCTGGGCAGGCCCCGCGTGCTTGTGGTCAGCATAGAGAGCCTGCTGCTGCGCTACATGCCGGTCAATTTTTTTCATTCCCGCACGCTCGAAATAGGCAAGGGCAGCGATTACGCACCAGAACTGCTGTTGGAGCAGGCCGTGGAATGGGGCTACGAGCGGGTTACCATGGTCACACGGCCCGGCGAGATGGCACGGCGTGGTGATATCCTTGATCTCTTTCCCGCTGGCTACGCCCGGCCCGTGCGGCTGGAATTTTTTGGCGATACCCTGGAAGAAATGCGGTTTTTCGATGCCGAAACCCAGCGTTCGCTTCAGGGGTGTGACGAACTGACCCTGCTGCCGGTGAGCCCGCTGGCCTATGACGCGCGCGAGGCCGAGGCCACGCGCGAGCGCTTTGACCGCATGTTTGCCGAGGGCCGCATTGGTGAAAATGACTGTTATTCCTTTAAAAAAGCTTTGGATGCCGGTGGTGCTGGGCTGCTGCCCGGCTGTGGTGTAGAAGCCCCCAGCCTGCTTGAGGACTGGCTGCCGCAAGACTGCCTGTGGCTCTTGCCCGGCGAGGCCGACAGCGCCGAGTCCCTGCGTGATGGCCGCCTTGCCCTCAAGGAACGGCTGGAAGCAGAAGATGCCCCGCTGCCGCAGCCAGCTTCGCTGGCCCTGCGCAAAAGTTCGCAGCCCGCACCGTGGAACGCCTTTCAGCGTGTATACGCCGAGCCTCTGGTCATGGGCGTGGAGGAACGCGGCCTGGATTTTGCGGAACGAACCCTGCATTCGTTCAGCGATCTTTTTCCGCTTTCTGGCGCGCAAGACCGCCCCTGGCAGCACCTTGCCGCCGCCCTCAAGGAGTGGCAGGGCGCGCGCAGACAGGTGGTGCTGAGCTTTTCATCCGGCAGAAGCCGCGCCAAGTTTCTGAAGCTGGCCGAGCAGGACGGCATTGTCCCGGCCCAGCGTTACGCGCCAGATCAGCGCGGTCTGTTTGCCCTTGTTTCACCCTATCGGCAGGGGGCCGACCTAGCGTGGGACAACACCCTGGTGCTGGGTGAGGATATTCTGTACCCCAAGGCCGAAAAAACGCCCCGCGTTTCTTCGCGCGTGTTCAAGGGGTTGGATTCCTTTGACGATCTGAAGCCCGGCGACCTTATGGTACACCGCGATTACGGCATTGGCCGTTTTGCCGGTCTGCACCACATGGACGTGAACGCCGTTGCCAACGACTTTCTGCTCATCGAATACTCCGGGCGCGACAAGCTTTATGTGCCGGCAGACCGCATGGGGCTTATCCAGCGGTTCAAGGGGTCGGAGGGCGTGGAGCCCGCGCTGGACCGCCTGGGCGGTACGGGCTGGACTTCGGGCAAGGAAAAAGCCCGCAAGGCCATTGAAAAAATCGCCGCCGATCTGGTGGAAATGTACGCCTACCGCAAGGTGACAAAGGGCTTTCGTTACGATCCCCCGGGCGAGCTCTACCACGAATTTGAAGCCACCTTTGGCTTTGAGGAAACCCCCGATCAGGCCAAGGCCATTCAGGACGTGCTGGACGACATGGACAAGTCGCAGCCCATGGACAGGCTGGTGTGCGGTGACGTGGGCTTTGGTAAAACAGAGGTGGCGCTGCGGGCCACCTTTCGTGCGGCCTCAGAGGGGCGGCAGGTGGTTTTGCTCTGTCCCACAACCGTGCTGGCCGAGCAGCACTACCAGACCTTTCGCGCGCGTCTGGCGGGTTTTCCCGTCAACGTGGGCCTGCTCAGCCGTTTTGTGACGCGCCCAAGGCAAAAGGAAGTGCTCAAGGCTGCGGCAACGGGCCAGGTGGATATTCTCATTGGCACGCACCGCGTGCTTTCAAGCGACGTAAAGCTGCCCAATCTGGCCCTGCTCATTCTTGACGAAGAACAGCGCTTTGGCGTGCGCCACAAGGAAAAGCTCAAGGCGCTCAAAAAGAACGTGGACGTGCTGACCCTGACGGCCACACCCATTCCGCGCACCTTGCAGCTCTCCATGTCTGGCATACGCGAGCTCTCCATCATCGAAACCGCTCCGCAGGACCGCAAGCCCGTGGCCTCTGCCGTGCTGCGGCGCGATGATTCCGTGCTGCGCAAGGTGCTTGAGCGCGAGATAGAGCGCGAGGGACAGGTGTTCTGGGTTTACAACCGTGTGCAGGGGCTCGAGCGGGTGGCCGAATACGTGCGCACTCTTGTACCTTCTGCCCGCGTGGGTAAGGCCCACGGGCAGATGTCTGAAACCGAGCTTGAGGACACCATGCACAAATTCTGGCATGGCGAACTTGATGTGCTGGTGTGTACATCCATTGTTGAATCCGGTCTCGATTTTCCCCGTGCCAACACACTGGTGGTGGATCAGGCGCAGATGTTTGGTCTTGGCCAGCTCTATCAGCTGCGTGGCCGCGTGGGCCGCAGCGACAGGCAGGCCTATGCGTTTTTTGTTGTGCCCGATGCCGAGCGCCTTACTTCCATTGCCGAGGAACGCCTGCGCATCATTATGGATATGGACTACCTTGGCGCGGGCTTTCAGGTCGCCATGGAAGACCTGCGCCTGCGTGGCGCGGGCAACATTCTTGGTGAAGTGCAGTCGGGGCACATGTGCCGCGTGGGCCTTGATCTGTACCTTGAAATGCTCGAAGAAGCCGTGGGCCGCCTTAAAGGCACGCCCGAAGCCCATACCGTGGAAACGGAACTTACTTTGGGCTTGCCTGCGCATATTCCCGCATCGTACATTGAAGACGGGCGTGAACGTTTGCGCTGCTACAAAACGCTTACTTCCGCCGCTGGCGGGGCAGCGCGCGAAGAGGCCGCCCTTGGCATCCGCGACAGGTTTGGCCCCTTCCCCGAAGAATTGCGCAACTTTCTTGCCGTGCTGGATTTCAAGCAGTTTCTCACCGAGCTGCAAGTGCAAAAGGCAGACGTACACATCAACCATGTGCGCCTTGTGTGGCCAGATGGGCAGAACGCCGTGCAGCCAGAGCGCATCGTGGCGCTTACCGCCTCCATGAAGGACGCGCGCATGCTGCCCCCAGCCGGACTGCATCTGCCCCTGCCCGCAGATATGCCCTTTGCCGAGGGATTGCAGAAACTGCGCACCGCCCTTGAGGGCATTCGCATGAAGGCTGGCGCATAGTGCTTTTTTACGGGCAGGCCAATTGCCCGGTCATGAAACTGTCATGATTATTATGGAAAGATGGTGAACCGATTCATGCAGCCCCTTGTTGCCCTTGCGCGTCAGATTCAGGCCCTCGCACTGCCCAAGGCTGTGCAGCGTACCTTGCGCCCGCTGTGCGTGTGGCTGGCCTGCTGCTGTTGCCTGCTGCTTGCGGCCTGTCTTGAAGCCCGCCTGCCCGATGGCGTGGTGGCTACCGTCAACGGCGAGCCCATTACCCTGCGCAGGCTGCAAACCCTGCTCGACAGCCGCTCGCCCTCGCTGGGGGCCATGCGCAAGCCCTCGCTTGAAAATATGCGGCGCGAATACGGCGAAGGCCTGGGGACACTCATCATTTATGCGCTGGTGCGGCAGGATTTGCAGCGCCTGCAAATGACAGTGAGCCCTGCAACCATGGAAGCCGCCGTTACTGAAGTAAAAAATGATTACGGCGGCGGTGACGGACTCGACAAGTTTCTGGCCGAGGAGTCGCTAGACCCCGCCGAATGGCGGGCCCTGCTGTTCGAGCATCTTTCCATGCTCACCTTTGAAAGGCGTGTTCTCGCGCCGGGCATACGTATTTCCTTGCCGGAACTGCGCGATTATTACCAGACCCACGAAGACGATTTTCGCATGCCGGAAACCCTGCGCGTATGCCTTGTTTCGGCTGAATCCCGCAAGGATGTGGAAGGCTTTTGCGCAGTTTTTCCCGGCGGTTTGGGCGAAGCGCGTAAAAATGTGCAGCTTCAATGCCTGAATGTGCGCTCCGGCGATCTGCCGCAGAACTGGCAAAAGGCCGCAGCGGCTCTCAAGCCCGGCCAGTGCGCGCCCCCCCGGCAGGAAGATGGCCTGTGGCGCGGGCTTGCCCTGCTTGAGATACACCCTCCGGCGCAGATGAATCTGGCTGAAACCTATCCTATTGTGGAAAATATTCTGCGCGAGCAGAAAATGTCTGAAGCATTTGAGAGCTGGCTGGAAAAGTCGCTGGCCGCTGCTGTTATCAAGGTAGCCAAGGACATTGCCCCCGATTTGCTGACAGCGCCCGCAGGACGGGTTGCAGGGCAGGGGGGCAACGGAACCGCCGCAGGGGATACTGCTGCCACGAATGAGGAAAAAGCCTTGCCCGCAACGCACGATGAGGTGTACGAGGGCGATATTCCCGATGGCGGGTCGGGAGGCGGCGCGCTCGAAAATCAGGGGCATGCCCCTGAAAACGGAGCAGCCGCAAAGCCAGCCCCAGAGCAGCCGCGCAAGCGCGAAGGCGGGGCGGTCAGAAGACGCTGAGGCCAGATGCCTTTTGCCGGTGGCGTGCGGTTTGCGCGGCTCTGGTGCTTACATTGCATATTGCGCTGGATTGGGATATAATTTTACAGATAAAGCGCGGGATTTTTGCGCGCAATCAGGGAGTATAACGTGAGAAAGACGCTTGCTTTGGCGCTGGTTATCTGTTTAATGACCGCCTTTGGTGCTCAGGCTGCCCAGATTAACAAGGTGGCGGCCGTGGTAAACGGTCAGGTTATCACCATGTTTGACCTGCAAAAAAATGCTGTGCCCGACCTTATGCGGGCGCGCGTCAATCCCAACGACCCTGCCCAGGCCAACGCTGTTGATGCCATTCTGCGCAAGGCGCTGGACGGCATGATCATGGATATTCTGGTGGTTCAGGAAGCCAAACGGCTCAAGGTTGCCATTTCTCCCTCTGATGTGGATGCCGAAATCACCAAGATCATGAAGGGAAACAACCTTAACAAGCAGCAGTTTGAAGAAAAGCTTGCGCAGCAGAAGACCAGCGTGGCCGAGCTGCGTAAAAATATTGAAAAAGGCCTGATCCGTCAGCGCGTCATGAGCATGGAAGTGGGGCGGCGCGTGCTTGTAACCCCCGAAGAAATCAAGGCCTATTACGAATCGCACAAAGACACCATGTACGACCGCACTGGTCTGCACATGGCCTTGCTGGTGTATCATCCCAACGCCAATGCGGCGGCCCTGGCGGCGCAGATCAGGTCGGGCGCTGTTTCGTTTGAAGAAGTGACCCGCAAGTATTCCATCGCGCCCAACAAGGAAAACGGCGGTGACATGGGCGCTGTGGAATGGGACAAGCTCAACCCCGAATGGGAAGCACGCCTCGCCAAAATGAAGCCCGGCGATGTGACCGATATTTTTGAGCTTCAGGGCCGCAAGGCGCAGGTGCGTCTGTATCGCCCCGGCGGCGGTGAAATGAAGATGCTCACCTTTGAGCAGGCCAAGCCCATGATTGATGGTATCCTGCGCCAGCCCAAGGCCATGGAGCGTTTTGAGGACTACACCAATCAGCTGCGCAGCAGGGCTGTTATCGACATTCGAATGTAGTGGACTGCCACGGCGGTTCCGGCTTATTGCTGGCAACAGCCGTCCCTTGGGGCGGCAAGACCATTATCGAGGCTTTACATGACCTTAGTGGAATTGGGCGCCGCTTTACGCGTAGAACGTGAAAAGCGGGGCCTGGACATGGAAGACGCGGCAAACAAGCTGAAAATCAGCGCCCGTCTTCTGCGCGCTTTGGAGGAAGGGGACGAGCAGTCCTTGCCCCCTCTGGCGTACACCAAGGGGTTTATTCGCTCATACGCTTCATACGTGGGCCTTTCAGCAGAAGAAGTCAGCGAAGCGCTCGGTGCGCTTGAGGCTGCGGCAGAGCCTGCGGCTCCGCAAAATGTTTATGAACCCGAAATGGTTCTTACCCCGCGCCGCAATCTCAAGCCCATTCTGGGTTTTGTGGTGATGGTGGGTATTGTGGCAGTGGTGCTCATTGCCTGGCAGCAGGGCGCACTGGATTTTTTGGGCAGACAGACGCGCCGCCTTGCGCAGCCTGCGCCCATGCAAAGCGCCGAATCTGTTGACCCCGGCAATCTCGCTGGCCGGTCTGCCCCTGTAGCTGCTGCCCCTGCCACTGTGGCCCCGGGCGCTTCGGCTGCGGGCGGCACTGCAAGCCAACCCTCCGCTGCCCCGGCCCCCACGGCCCAGGCTGCTGCCACTGCGGCAGCCCCCGCTGGCAAGCCTGCTGCCCCGGCGGCACAGGCCAGCGCTGTTTCTCCTGCGGCCAATCAGCCTGCGGGGCAGGCTTCCGCCGGGCTGCCCCCTGTGCGCGGCACTGCGGCCCCCGCAGCCGGTGCAGTTGCCCCGGCCGGATCTGGCCAGGCCGCTTCTGGCCAGGCCACAACAGCGGCGCAGTCTGGCGAATCCCAGTCAGGTTCGCAGCACAAACTTATAATCACGGCCACGGAAGAATGCTGGATCCATTCCAACGCAGATAAAACCGATACCCGTCAGTTTTCGTTGCACAAGGGCGATACCTTTGCGCTGACGTTCAGCAAGAGTCTGGATTTGAAGCTCGGCAATGCTGGCGGCGTGCGCCTGCGCTATGATGGAGAAGAACTGCCCCAGGCGGGGCAGAGCGGTCAGGTGCGTAACCTGACATTTCCTCCAGCGGACAGGCAATGACCGAATGGGCAGATCACGCGTTGGTGCTGCGCATCGGGCACTTTCGCGAATCGGATCTGTGGCTGAAAATGCTTTGTCGCAAACACGGCCTGCTGACGTTGTTCGCCTTTGGCGGCAGCCGCAGCAGGCGTCGTTTTTGCGGCTGCCTCGATGTGCTCAACAGCCTGCATTGCCGGGTTAAAACATCGGGGCGCGGCGGGTTTCTCAATCTGGAAGAAGCCGTGCTGCTGGGCGGGCCGCAAACGCTGCGGCGCAACTGGCGGCGCATGGGGCTTGCTGCCAATTGTCTGCGTTTTGTCGAGGCCCTGGGCGTTAACGACGAAGGCGCGGGCGAGGCCTTTCAACTGGTGGAAGACCTGCGCAAGACTCTTGAAGAAGCGGACAACGTGCCATCGCTGCTGCCGCTTTTTTTCAGGCTGCGCTTTGCGGGCGTGCTGGGCTTTGCCCCCGACCTTGGCAAGTGCGGCATGTGCGGGGCAAGCATTGGCGGCCCGGCGCAGTTTGTGGTTGATGAGGCCCAGCTGCGTTGTCCCTCGTGCCGCGCAGCGGCGGGGCCAGCGCGTTACGGCGTGGAACTGGGCGCTGGCGGGCTTGACCTTTTGCGCCATGTGCAGCAAGAATTTCCCTCCGGCTGGCATGCGGAAGAACTGCCTGCGGCAGATCGGCGTGCCTGTGCCAAGGTAATCGACGGATTTGTGCAATATCATCTGGGCCTGTCGTGGGAAGGGGGATACTTTCGCCACGTTTGAGCGCGCAAGCGCCATACATTTCTGGCTCAGGTTTTGGGATGGATCGGGGGCGGCGGTTTGATGCCAATGCCGCGCGTATGCGTCTGAGAAAGGCTACGAACAAAGGACAGCGCATGTATTTTCAGGATGTCATATTAACTTTGCAGAACTACTGGGCCAACCAGGGTTGCGTTATTGAACAGCCTTCGGGTGTGGAATGCGGGGCCGGTACGTTCAACCCCAACACGTTTTTGAGGGTTATTGGGCCGGAACCGTGGAGTGTGGCCTATGTGGAGCCCTCGCGCCGTCCTACGGATGGCCGCTACGGCGAAAATCCCAACCGCCTGCAACGGTATTTTCAGTTTCAGGTGATCATGAAGCCTTCGCCGGACAACGTGCAGGATCTGTATCTGCAAAGCCTCAAGGCGCTGGGCATCAACCCCGCGCAGCACGACATCCGCTTTGTGGAAGACGACTGGGAATCACCCACCCTGGGCGCCTGGGGGCTTGGCTGGGAGGTTTGGCTCAACGGTATGGAAGTGAGCCAGTTCACCTATTTTCAGCAGGTGGGCGGCATTGACCTTTCGCCAGTGAGCGTAGAGCTGACCTATGGCCTCGAACGCCTCACCATGTATCTGCAAGGTGTTGAATCCGTTTATGATTTGGCCTGGAATAAAAACGTCACCTACGGCCACATCTATCATCAGAATGAAGTGGAGCAGTCGCGCCACAATTTTGAGGCCAGCAATCCCGAGATGCTGCTGCGGCATTTCAGTGATTTTGAAGGCCAGTGCAAGGCCCTGCTAGAGCAGGGGCTGCCGTGGCCTGCCTACGATTACTGCCTCAAGTGCTCTCATACCTTCAATCTTCTGGACGCACGCGGAGCCATCTCCATCACCGAGCGCACCGGCTATATCGGCAGGGTGCGCGCCCTGGCGGCCGGTGTGGCGCGATTGTATGCGGCCCAGCGTGAAGAACTGGGCTATCCCATGCTCAACAAGGATGCGAGGTAAGCCGTGGCGACCTTTGTGCTTGAAATTGGCAGCGAAGAGTTGCCTTCCCGTTTTTTGGCCCCGGAAGAAAACGAGCTGGCCTCGCGCTTTAACGGTGCTTTGGGCGAAGCCGGGCTTGAACATGGTGCCTTGCGCGTCATGAGCACCCCGCGCCGCGCCGTGGTGATTGTTGAAGACCTCAACCCCGTTCAGGTGGAGAGGGAAGAAGTGGTATCTGGCCCGCCCGTGCGTGTGGCCTACGATGCCGAAGGCAAGCCCACCAAGGCGCTCGAAGGGTTTGTGCGTACCAATGCCTGCGCGCTTGAAGACGTGTTTCGTGTTGAAACCGACAAGGGCGAATATGTGGCCGTGCGCAAGCGTACCGGCGGGGCCGCTGCTGCTGATCTGCTGGCAGAGATATGCCCTGCGGTTATTACGGCTCTTTCGTTCCAGAAGCGCATGCGCTGGGGCGCGCACACCTTGGCGTATGCCCGTCCGCTGCGCTGGATTCTGGCCCTGCTGGACGATGCCGTTGTTCCCTTTACGGTCGGCCCCATGACCTCCGGGCGCGAAACATGCGGGCACCGCATCCACGGTGCTGGCCCCTTTGCGGTGGGCCATGCCAGCGAATTTCTGGCAACCCTGGCCGGGCCTTGTGGCATCACCATTGACCCGGCGCAGCGTCGCAGTGTTATTGTTGACGGTGGCAATGTCCAGGCAGCCGCTGCGGGCGGCAAGGTGCTGTGGAAAGACAGCCTGCTGGATGAAGTGCAGGGGCTTGTTGAACATCCCGTGCCCCTGCTGGCCGATTTTGACCCAGCCTATCTTGAGGTTCCGCGCGAGGTGCTGCTCACCAGCATGGAGAGCCACCAGAAAAGCTTTGGTATTGAAGGGGCCAACGGCGAGTTGTTGCCGCATTTTCTCACCGTGCTCAACATCACGCCCGAAGATATGGACGTGGTCAAGCGCGGATGGGAACGTGTGCTGCGTGCCCGCCTTGAAGATGCCCGCTTTTTCTGGCAGGCCGATCTGCGCGAAACCTTTGATCGCTGGTTGCAAAAGCTGGATACGGTCATCTTTATTGGCGGCCTTGGCAGCATGGGTGATAAAACACGTCGGCTTGAGGCCCTGTGCCGCTGGCTGGCAGAAAGCTGCGCTCCCAAGCTGGCCGACGATGCCGCCCGTGCCGGTCGCCTTTCGAAAGCCGACCTGGTGAGCGGGCTGGTGGGTGAATTTGATACGCTTCAGGGTATCATGGGGGGCATCTACGCTGGCCGCAAGGGCGAAAGCACAGCCGTGGCCGATGCCCTTGGCGAGCAGTATCTGCCCGCCGGGCCAGATTCGCCGCTGCCCAAAACCCTGGCTGGCGCATTGCTTTCCATGGCTGACAAGGCAGATACCCTCGCGGGCTGCTTTGGTCTGGGCATGATTCCTACCGGTGCTGCCGACCCCAACGGGCTGCGGCGTTGTGCCCTGGGCATCATCCGCATCATGCTCGATTTTGGCCTTACCATCGACGTGCGGCAGTTCTTTGCCATGGCGCAGCAGCTCTACGGCGACCGCCAGTGGAAGCTTGCACCGCACGACGCGCTGGATAAGCTTATGGAATTTTTTGCGGCACGACTGCGCAACTATTTCATGAGCCAGGGACAGGACACCTTGTTGGTGGACGCCGCCCTGGGCGCCGGTGCTGAAGACGTGAAAGATTGCGGCGCGCGTCTTGCGGCACTTGCGGCCTTTAGCCAGGCAAGTGACTACGAGGCGGCGGTGCAGACCTTCAAGCGTGTGGCCAACATTCTGCGCAAGCAGGGCCAGGCTGAGGAGCTTTCTGACCACTGGGATCCCTCCTTGCTGCGTGAAGACGCGGAAAAGGCGCTGGCATCCACGCTGGAAGAAATGCTGCCCCGCCTTGATGCCCTGTGGGCTACCCACGACCACACGGCGGCTCTGGCCTGCCTGAGTGATGTGCGCCCTGCGGTGGATGCCTTTTTTGCCGGGGTAATGGTTATGTGCGACGAGGCTGATCTGCGCCGCAACAGGCTGAGCATGCTGCACGGCCTTGGCTCAAGGTTTGCGCGTCTGGCAGATTTTTCTGCCTTGCAGATGTAGATTTGTTGTGTAATTTTAGGGGAGTGAAGGCGTACAGTTGTGCGCCTTTACCCCCCAGGTTTAGAAAAATATTTGAAAAAATGGCATGATTGCTTGACAGCTACCCGTGCCAGTGGTAATTACCCATCTCCGCGACAACGCGCCGATTTCTGATTTCATGGCTTGCGCGGGCAAGCCCAACATATGTGGAGGATTCAAAGTGGCCAACCATAAGTCAGCCCTCAAGCGTCACAAGCAGAGCTTGCAGCGGGCAGGCCGCAATCGCGCCGCCCGTACCCGCGTGAAGAATGCCATCAAGCAGGTTCGCGCCGCCATCCAGAACAAC
>NZ_JAYRGM010000029.1:0-16333 GCF_041907885.1 Desulfovibrio sp.
GGCAAAGTTGAGGGAAGGTCATTTTGTCATGCAGAATCGTGCCGTCCTCAGCACGAAGACTGAAAACGGGCTTGTTCCATGCTTTTACCAAAAGGCCGATTTGCCCGTGCAGTTGCAGCAGATGGGAATCGTGTGGTATGTCGGGCAGCTTGTCGGTGCTTTTAACTTCCAGAATCCGTATGGCATTAACGGGCGCACCCCAGACCAGCACAAAATCAAGATGGGCTTTGATAGGTACGCCCTGATGCTGCCAGTTGATCTCAAGCTGGGGCAGTACATGGAGGCCCTGCGATGCCAGAGCTTGCCCAACCCCAGATTCGAACCAGTGCCCGCGCTGCAGCGTAAGCAGCCGTTCCAGGCTGTTTGTGGTGGGCATCACCTTTCTGGCCAACGCAGCCCGGGGGCATTCCCAGTGCTGGCCAATGTCACTCATACCAATGTAGCTGGAACGGTCGCCCAGCAGGGCCAGTGTGTCTTTGTGGGCAACGGCTTGCAGGCCCTGTCTGATTAGCGCCCTCAATCCTTCCGTGCGGTTCTTCTGCTCCATGGTTTAGTCTCCATAAACGTGAAAGGGCCGCCATCAGGCAGCCCTTTCACTCGATATTTTGATTTTTGCTATGCGGCGTCAACATACTTCCACCACAATTTTCTCTGCGGGTTCCAACGGAAGCCCGAACCGGTAAGTAATTCTTTTTTGGCCTGCGTGTTGCCGGTGGCAATGATGCAAGGACGTCCGTCTTGGGCTGTAACTTGCTGGTAGGTGACACCTTCCAGCGGCGGGAGATTCTCAAGGCTTGCTGGCGGTCGATTTGAGGGGTCTGAAATGTTGTTTGCGGTAGATGGGTTGCGTTGTCGCTCTTTTTGTGATTCGGGGGCGTTTACGGGCAATTTGGGGCGGGTGAACGATTTTTTGCAATTTTTAGCCCCTTCGCCATCGTCATCTTCCGTAACCATGCCCAACATGGCGGTTAGAGCGTAGCGACGGGCGTAGGTTATTGCCGATCCCATGCCCTGCGGGTCGGCTTTGGGCAGAGGCACCACCGCAAGGGAACTTTGCCACTGACCAGACTCTGCATGTGTCAGTTTTGTAACCAGCCCTAATGAGTTGGGCTGTTCCACAGGCACAGGATACTGGCACAGCCAGATGCCATTTTCGATAAGAGCATCACGGCAGGCGTCCATGACGCTGTTGAGGCTAGCGTACCAGCTTTTGGTGAAGGGATTTTCAGCGTCCTTGGCAATAGGTTGTACGGTTCGCTGCACGTTGAGCAGGGCCTTGGCCAGATCGGTAATGTTTTCTGATTGGTATTGGTTCATATTTGCCCCCCAAAAATGAAATAATTCCTGTCCTATTTGTGGCCTGGCAGGACCCGTGATGTGTTTAGGAAGGCAGCTCTGACCTTTTCAATAATGTTATATATAGCTGAATTTTAATGAATTACATAAATTTATTTTTATCTTGCGATACTAGCCCGACGCAAAAAGTCATTAGCACTAATCTAGTGAAATATGCGTAGAGCATTCTGCGCATCCGACAGGATCATTATAGTATTTCAAGGCATTTTTCTCTCTTATGATTGCTATCATGAAAAGAATTTTTCACAGCTAATCAACTTGTTGTTCTGTGTGTTGCGCTACAGTATCTTATACTTGTAATATTGCTAAAAAGCGTAGTTCGCATTTACATTGCTCAAATTATGAATATCAATATTATTGGCATCTTACCGTAACAAAAGTTTTTAATCACGATTGTGCAACTATTCAAGCTTATGAAATTCTCTTGACCGTTCACAGTTCCCTTGTGCTTCAACCTTTCCCGCAACGATGTTGGGCTGATATCCAAATTCAAAGGGACGTTCAATCCTAAGAGGCATCTGTCTGAGGACAAAACGCACATCGCCGTGGCCAGGAACTCAGTAATACTTTAGGTTGGCACGACAAATTGTGGCGCAATCCCGGCTTTTCGTTGCCAGACCTCCCTCCGCCACATCTCCTTTTTGCCCAGTCTACAAACATATCCATCGTCGCCAGCCTCCAAGATGATATAAAAAACCAGCTACTGCAAATAGTTATGATAAAAATGAGATCTAAATCGCACGTAAAAGCTCTGCGATGAATAACTCCTGACGCGCCGTGAAACTCGCTGCCTTGACACGAATTACGGCATTAAGTTAGTAAACACTTACCAACTTAATGGAGGGGCAATGGGCATTAGAAAAAGCAGTACGGCCAGAAAATCCGAAATTGTTGCCGCAACGCTGTCATTGGTTGCCGAACTGGGGCCGGGGGGTGTGAGCACCCAGGCTGTGGCCGACCGTGTTGGCATTACCCAGGCTGGTGTGTTTCGTCATTTTTCCACAAAGCAGGATCTTTGGCTTGCGGTGGCTGAGTGGCTGATAACAGAAGCAAAAAAACGTTGGGAAGAAGCCTGTAAAACAGAAGTAAGCGCTTTTGAAAAAATAAAAAAAGTCATTGGCGCGCATTTAGAGTTTGTTCAACATACACCAGCGCTGCATTCCCTCATATTCTCACGCGAGTTGCATGCACAAAATGATTTATTGCGTCAGGCTTTTAACTCGATGGCCTCCGACTTTAATAATTTATTGGCCGAACTATCCAGACAAGCTCAGATAGATCGCGATTTGTCTTGCGTGTTTACCCCACAGGAAATAGCCAGTCTCCTTTTAACCTTGGCATCAGGTCTTGCCACGCGGTGGTCGCTCGGCGGCCGCACTTTTGACCTTGCAACAGAAAGCCGTCGGCTTCTGGAAATTTTGCTACATGGCATGCACGGGGCATGCTGACAGGCAAAGGAATAATTCATGCCCAAATTTAACAGAATGATTCTATCAACGGCATTTATTGGCATAATTGCCGTTGTCGTGCCGAGTTACATGTATTTTCACCCCGTTGCTGTCCAGGTCATTGAACCGATTCCAGAGGCGCAAATTCAGGTATTTGGCCTTGGAACGGTGGAGGCGAAAGTCAAATCAAACGTGGGGTTCAAGGTAAACGGGATTCTGCGTGAATTAAAGGCTGACCACGGCGATGTTGTAAAGAAGGGCCAGGTTCTGGCTGTTCTGGACAACGTGGAACAAGAAAATCAGGTGGCCAAGGCTTTGGCAAACCTGGAAAAGGCCAGAGCCAACCTAAATATTGCGAAGGCCAATTTTCAAAAATCGCGCATTAACCTTGCGTTGAAGCAGCAACAAAGCAATCGCCGCCATATGTTGAAACAACAAAACGCGGTCACAGTTGAAGAAGTTGAGGTATCGCTTGCCACAACCAAAACAGCTGAAGCCGAAGTGGATTTGGCTGGAGCTGAGGTTGCAGCAGCCGCCGCAAGTTTAAGGGATGCAGAGGTTCAAGTCAGTTTATCAAAGGAAGTGCTGTCTCAGCATTTTCTAACGGCACCGTATGACGCCATGATCATAAGCCGTCACGCTGAAATGGGCACAATGCTGCAAACCGGGGAACCAGCTTTCACGCTGGTGGATCCCTGCTCGGTATGGGTTCGCGCCTTTGTCGACGAGGCAAAGGCTGGACATATAGAGGTTGGTCAGCCGGCTGAGGTTCGCCTACGGTCCCTTCCTGGGCAGCGATTTGTCGGCAGGGTCGCGCGGGTGGATCTGGAAAGTGACAGAATAGGCGAAGAACGGCGTATTTACGTGACCTGGGGGAATTGCCCGCGTGATTTTCACCTGGGCGAGCAGGCCGAGGTGGTCATTTCAACTGATCTTTTGAATGACGTGGTGCTGGTTCCGGAAACCCAGATTTCTGAGCGGAATGGTAACAGTGGAGAGGTTTGGACGTTGGAGAACGGCACACTCCATCTGCGCCGATTGAGCTTTGGGCAAGGCACGCTTGAAGGCTCTCTGCCGGTGATCCAGGGATTGCCCGAAGCAAGCCAGGTAGTTGCTACTCCGTCGCCCAGCTTACGGCAAGGCCGTAGAGCGGTAATACTGCCACGGAGCATTCCATGAATCTGGCGGCGCATGATATCCGGCACAATTTGGGGAGATTCTCGCTGACGTGCCTGGGGCTCAGCCTGCTTTTGGGTCTTGTGCTATCGATGGTCGGCATTTATCGCGGCCTGGTTGAAGAAGCGTTGTCTTTGTCCAGAGCGCCTGAGGCCGATCTGTGGGTAGTGGAGGCTGGAAAAAAAGGTCCTTTCGCTGAATCGTCAAGAATACCTGGTGATACCAGGGAAATAATTGCCAGCCTGTCTACGGTGGCCGCATCAGGCTCTATAACCTATCAATCAGTTGAAACTACGCACAACGAAAAAAAGATCAGGCTTTACATGGTGGGATATGAGCCAGGGAGACCAGGAGAACCCGCGAATACAATCGCGGGGCGTTTTATAACCCGTGGTCACTATGAAATGTTGGCTGACATCAAGAGCGGGCTAAGTTTGGGCGAAGAGGTTCGCTTGGGGCGAAACACGTTTGTTGTGGTGGGGTTGACCCAAAACCAGGTTTCTTCGGGCGGTGACCCTGTGGCCTATATTACGTTGCAGGACGCGCAACGCCTGCAATTTGAACTGGAGCCCCCGGTTGCGCGGCGGGAAGCCGAGCGTGGCACCGCGCCAGCCAGCAGGGATATCATCAACGCGGTGGTTGTTAAAGTTGCGACAGGAGCAAATCCAGAGAGGGTCGTACAGTCCGTTAGCCGCTGGAAACATCTCACGGGGTTAAGCCAGTCAATTCAGGAGGATATCTTGATAAAATCGGTGGTCGACAAATCTCGCCGCCAGATCGGGCTTTTCACTGTCGTGTTGCTTGCCGTTTCTTCCGTCATCATTTCACTTCTTATTTATACCATGACCATGGATAAAAGGCGCGAGATAGCCACGCTCAAATTGATTGGCGCTCCAGACAGCATCATTGTTGGGCTTATTGTTCAGGAAGCTGTAGCCATGGCTGTGATCGGTTTTTCCTTGGGAGCCTTGCTTATCAGGCTTACCAAGAACTATTTTCCCCGGCAGGTAATCCTTATGCCAGAGGACGGATTGTCTTTGGCCTGCGCAGTGCTGATTTTATGTGTGCTTGCCAGTGGCATGGGTGTGCGCCTTGCGCTGAAAATTGAGCCTGCCGTAGCTTTGGGAGGATAGAATATGTCCAACCACAGAATGCCGCTGGTCAACATTCAGAACCTTTCAAAATCATTTGGGCAGGGCGATGCGCAAGTTGACGCCCTAAAGCAAATTTCGTTGCAGGTGTATCCGGGTGAGGTTGTTGGATTGCTTGGCCCGAGCGGTTCCGGCAAAAGTACCCTGCTCAATATCATTGGGTGCATCCTGGAGCCAAGCAGCGGGCGCATGGAACTCGATGGACAGCTTGTTTATGACGGGGGATGGCGGCAGAAGGATTTACGCCGTCTGCGGTTGGACAGCATTGGTTTTATATTCCAGTTTCACAATCTGCTGCCTTTTTTAAATGCCGCTGAAAACATTGCCATTGTTTTAGAACTTGCCAAAGTTTCACCAGATGCAGCCCGCCAACGCGCGATGGATTTGTTAAAATATCTGCAGGTTGAGCACAGAAGTGAAACGGCGCCGTCACGGCTTTCTGGCGGAGAAGCCCAGCGGGTCGCCATTGCCCGGGCATTGGCCAACAAGCCCCGAATTATTCTCGCTGACGAACCCACCGCTGCCCTAGATTCAGAACGCGCTGGCGTTGTGATGGATTTGTTTCGCAAAGTAGCCGCAGAGCAAAACGCCACGGTATTGGTTGTAACCCACGATGAAAAAATTTTTGATCGTTTTGATCAAACATTTTACCTCCGGGACGGCAAACTGGTGCAGGATGACTGAGGCGGCTCTGTTGCCCATCCGTATTCGGAGCGAAGAGGCATTTTGCAAGCCCCAGCTGTAGCACGAGAGCACTGGTTTTTTTGCAGGGTCAAGGAAGCGCATACCCCGCACTTTTGGGCATGACAGTTTGATACATGCCGAACATATCGCGTTGCAGCACCTTGCTGCAGGTCGGATAAAGACCATTACCGTAAACTGCTCTTTGAAACCAAACTGATGGAGCGAACGTCCGGTTTTATACTGCTCTTTTAGTTTTTGAAAAAATGTCTGGGATTCATAAATAGAATTTGAGAGAAAAATGTTGTAGCATGGCTTATGTTCAAAATCTCCTTGAGGCGCGATGCTTTTTGCAACTTTTTTGTATCATAACTATTCGAAATTCTGACGATAGTTATATATCCATAGCCGGGAAGCATTAATATCAATCACTCAGAGCATGTATTACCGCTGGAGAAACCCATTTTTGGACAATGCCGCCCAGATTTTCGAAACAGCCACGACAAACCGTCGGGAAGAACGTCTTGCGGCAGAGGTAAGCCACCGGTATGTGAAAACAGGTCTATGTGCACTTCTTTACGTTCGTGAAAAAGTAGGAGCACACGCCCGGCAGTTTTTGCAAAATACCGCGCAATAGCTGGCGCAGGGCGTTCCCCTTGGTGTGAAAACACTCCAACCAGTTAATTTCTTGGAGGCGTACCATGAACATCACAGCCGACATGAAGGTCAGCGACATTGCACTGGCCGACACACGATTGCGTGAAGCTTTAGAGACCATGGGCATAGATACCTGCTGCGGCGGGCAAAAGCCCTTGCGGGATGCCGCACTTGCCATCGCCCACCCTGTGGAAAATGTTGTGCAGGAGCTGCACAAGGCTCTGGAACGCCCCCTGCCCCTGCGCGCACCACAAAAAGACTGGCGCGCCGTTCTCCCCTGCGAATTGTGTCGCCACATTGTGGATACGCACCATGCCTACCTGTACAGCACTCTCCCCCATCTTCAGGAGCTCTTGGACAAGGTACGCAAGGCCCATGCCGAGCGGCACGGTGCCATGCTGACCGAAGTAGCCCGCAGCTTTGAGCCCCTGCGCCAGGAGCTGCTGGGGCATCTGCCCAAAGAGGAAAACATTCTCTTCCCCCTTATTTGCGCACTGGAACAACAGACCGCTGGCGGCCCCCCCGCCCAATCGCACTGCGGCTCGGTGCGTAATCCCATAGGCCAGATGATTTATGAACACGAAGGGGCGGGTAGGTTGCTGGAGGCCCTGCGCAAGACCACACAGAACTACGCAGTGCTGCCGGACTTCTGCACCTCATTCAGGGCCCTGTACGATGGTCTGCAACAACTTGAAGCTGATCTTCACGAGCATATCTTTCTGGAAAACAACATTCTTTTTCCCAAGGCGATAAGTTTGGAGGAACAGGTACGGACAACATAACTGTACCGCAGTACCTGCGTGAAGATGGCGTATGATAAGACAGGAAAATTGCTAATCTTCACGTGCCCTTCACCTTTGAGCGACTGCGCGGAAGGAGACGAACGTGGTCATGCTGGCTCTGGCGTCCATGGGCGTGCTTCAGCCAACATCATCATGTTCATATCGTCGCACTGTTTTCGCATCCCTTTGCAGATTTTTTATGCAAGTTACTTAAGTTATAGTGTTTTGTCTGGAAGTGATGGGTATTGGGCGTTGCTCACTCTTCACCGCAACCGTGCAGCAGGCTATGCTATATCCCTTCGATTTCTTTATGCCCACGCTGCTGCGCTCGTTATTCACCACGCCTGTATGCCCCACGCATGGCTACTGCACTATGTGGCGCTACTGAGCCTCGTGCTCTCTGCCGTCTAATTTTTGCAGTGCATTTTGCATGATGGGGTAGGAATACGCAAAAGGCTTCTCGTCCGCTCCCCCTGAGTTTTATATATCTGGCAACACTGCCATTGGTGGCGCGGCTCTTTCAAAGTAAACAGGTTAGCCTGTAACTGGCATTGAAGGAGTATCTATGAGTTTTGCCCTCAAACGCATCTACGACCAACCCTTGGCCGCAGACGGCCTGCGCATTCTGGTGGACCGCATCTGGCCGCGCGGCATGACAAAGGAAGAAGCCCGTGTGGAGCTCTGGCTCAAGGAAATTGCCCCCTCTACGGAGCTGCGCAAATGGTTTGCCCACGACCCTGCAAAATGGACGACATTTCGAGAGCGCTACTTCGTGGAGTTGAGCCATGCCCCGGATGCGGTAGCGCAGCTGCGCACGTTGGCGGAGCATCAGTTGGTGACACTGCTACACGCCGCAAAGGACGACAAGCATAACAACGCCGTGGCTCTACTGGAATATATATGCCGACACGCCGGGTAATCTTGCCCGCACTTTACGGTTTTTGTGAGCGTAATCATCGCTGCACAACCGCCAACATGTTCAATAGTCAGCACCACTGACACACAGTGGAAAGCCCATTGCGCTGACGCCGCCGTCTGCGCATCCCAAGGAGCATATATGAGACACTCCGGAAGACAAGCGCTGCGCCAGCTCGGTCTGCGGCTGCGTGAACTGGGGCAGAATCTCTTGCACCGCAAGGATTATGCCGAGCGTAAGGGTGGTCGCCAGTGGGAAGACTATTATCGCCGCCGCTGGCAATACGACAAGGTGGTGCGCTCCACGCATGGGGTTAACTGCACCGGATCCTGCTCTTTTGATGTCTTTGTCAAGGACGGGGTTATTGTGTGGGAAGCGCAAAAAACCGACTACCCCTCGGCCCATCCCGACTTCCCCGACTACGAACCTCGCGGCTGCCCGCGTGGCGTTTCCGCATCGTGGTATGTGTACAGTCCCCTGCGCGTGCGACATCCGCTCATCCGGGCCGACCTGTTGCAACGCTGGCGTACGGCTCTTGCCGCCACGGGACCTGTCTCTGATCCCGTTTTGGCATGGGCCCGCCTCATGGACGATACCGCCGCCCGAGCCCAAAGCCATGCCCGGCGGGGCAAGGGCGGTTTTGTGCGCGTATCGTGGGAAGAGGCGGAAACCATGATAGCCGCCGCGCTGGTGCATACCATCAAGAAATACGGCCCTGACCGCGTTTTCGGTTTTACCCCCCTGCCCGCCATGTCCATGGTGGGTTTTGCCTCTGGGGCACGCTTCTTCAATCTGCTGGGTGGCAGCATGATCAGCTTTTATGACTGGTATTGCGATCTGCCCCCTGCCTCCCCGCAAATCTGGGGCGACCAAACCGACGTACCCGAAAGCGCCGACTGGTACAATGCGGGCTATATCATTGCATGGGGTTCCAATATTCCTCTGACGCGCACGCCGGATGCACATTTTTATGTGGAAGCCCGCTATCGCGGGACCAAGATCGCCGCAGTGTCGCCCGACTATGCCGACTACGCAAAATTTGCAGACCACTGGCTGCCTGCCAAGGCGGGTACTGACGCGGCCCTGGCGCTTGCCATGGCCCGCGTGGTTCTCAATGAATGCTATCTTGCCCGCCGCGTGCCCGCATTTGAGGACTACGCGCTGCAATTCACAGACCTGCCCTGTCTGGTGCTGCTGGAAGAGCAGGACGGCGCGCTTCTGGCAGGGCGCTTTGTACGTGCCGATGATGTTGGACGACAGGGCAACAATCCCCAGTGGAAAACTGTTGTTTATGACCAGAACCGTAAGGCTCCCGCCGTACCCAATGGCAGCATCGGCACGCGTTATGGCGAGCAAGGCACATGGAATCTACGTTTACAGGATTGTGAAGACGGCAAAGAGCTGGCCCCGGTGCTGAGCCTTGCCGAACCTTTTGTGGGAAATTCGGACTTTACTCCCGTGAGGGCCACGGTGCATTTCCCTCGCTTTGACGCCGAAAGCCCCGCCCTGCGATCCATGGATATACCCTGCGCCAGAATGAAAATAATGGGGCGGGAACGGCTGGTGACCACGGTCTTTGATCTGCTGACGGCAGACCTTGGCCTGTCCCGCTATGCAGATCAAAAAGATGATGTGTACGCCTCGCCGGAATGGCAGACGCCCATCACCGGCGTGCCTGCGGAGCAGGCCGTACGCGTTGCGCTGGAATTTGCCCGCAATGCCGAGCAAACCGGCGGCAAATCCATGATTATCATGGGCGCGGGCATCAACCACTGGTATAACAACGACCTGACCTATCGCGCCATTCTGGCGCTCACTACCCTGTGCGGCTGCCAGGGCGTAAATGGCGGCGGCTGGGCCCACTATGTGGGGCAAGAAAAGGTACGCCCCCTGTCGGGCTGGACCACCGTGTCCATGGCTTCGGACTGGATAGAACCACCGCGTCTGCAAAATGGCACGTCTTTCTATTATTTTGCCACTGACGCATGGCGTTACGAGCTGCTGGACATGAAGGCTATGTGCCCGCCAGCCCTAAATAATGGCCTGTCCAATTCCCTGCCAGCCCATCCGGCGGACTGCAATGCCAAGGCTGTGCGCATGGGCTGGCTGCCCTTCTACCCACAATTTAACGAAAACCCGCTGGAGGTTTGCCACAAGGCCCAAGAAGCTGGAGCCACGACACCAGATGACATGATCCACCATGCAGTTCAGCGCCTCAAGTCGGGCGACTTGGACATGGCCGTGCACGCGCCGTCCAGTGCATCCAACGTGCCGCGCTTCATGATGTTTTGGCGCACCAATCCGCTGGGTTCCAACGTAAAGGGGCACGAATACTTTCTACGGCATTTACTCGGTACGGAAAATGCCGTTCGCGGTGAGGAGTCCGCACACTACCCTGAAAGTGTAAGCACTCAATCCCACAGTATAAGTGACAAGACGAATGCGGACATGGGCGGCAAGCTGGATCTGGTGGTCACCTCGGATTTTCGCATGAGCACAACCTGCCTGTATTCGGACATCGTGCTCCCTGCTGCTCACTGGTATGAATGCCACGACCTCTCCAGCACAGACATGCACCCCTTTATCCACCCATTCACCCAGGCCACAGACCCAGCGTGGGAATCACGTGAAAACTGGGATATGTTCAAGGGCATTGCCGAAGCTTTTTCGCGTATGGCCCAAAAACATCTGGGCACGCGCCACGACATCGTGGCCGCGCCGCTGCAGCACGACACCCCTGGCGAAATCGCTCAGCCTCTGGGCGAAGTTCGGGACTGGTACCTGGGCGAATGCGACCCTGTGCCAGGCAAAACCATGCCCAATCTGCGCATTGTAACGCGCCATTACGGGGATATCGCAGCCATGCACAGCGCTCTCGGCCCCAATATTGCCCGCCCCGGCGGCATGGGGGCCAAGGGGGTACGCTGGGACGGAACCGAGGAACACGAATACCTCAAATCGCTACTGGGCGTGGTACGCGAAGAGAATTGCGCCTGCGGCCTGCCCCGATTGTTCAGTTCCAAGGACGTTTGTGAAACCATCCTTGCCCTCTCACCCGAAAGCAATGGCCGCGTGAGCCTTCGTTCGTGGGAGGGGCTGGAAAAACAGACTGGCACGACCCTGCGCCAGCTTTCCGTCCCACACGAGGGCACACGCCACACCCTTGGCTCCATCACCGCCCAGCCAGGGAGGGCGCTGAACAGCCCCACATGGAGCGGTATTGAGGAGGAAGGCACGCCCTACTCCCCCTTCACACAGAACCTGCGTTTCCTGTTGCCCTTCCACACCCTCAGCGGGCGGCAGCATTTCTATCTGGACCATCAGTGGATGCGCGCTATGGGCGAAAGTTTACCGGTATTCCGTAATCCCCTGCCACTGGCCCTCTTTGGCGAAACAACAGGCCGCCACATCCCCCGCGTGGAGGGCGACCTGGTACTCAATATGCTCACTCCGCACAGCAAGTGGTCCATCCACTCGACCTATTCCGACAATCTTATCATGCGCACCCTGTCGCGCGGGGGCGGGGAAATATGGATCAACCACGAGGATGCTGCGCGTGCTGGCATTGACGATAACCAATGGCTGGAATGCTACAATGCCAACGGCGTATTCATGGGGCGGGCACTGGTGAACCACCGCATTCCACAGGGCAGCGTGTTCATCCACCACGCGCAAGAGCGTCACCTGCACACGCCGATCTCCCCGCTTTCCGGCATGCGCGGCGGCACGCACAACAGCCTCACCCGCACCTTTGTCAAACCCACGCAGATGATAGGCGGCTACGCCCAGCTTAGCTATGGGTTCAACTATTACGGGCCCACGGGCTGCCAACGTGACGAACAGGTGGTCATTCGCAAAGCCGGAGAGGTTACATTCCATGAAAATTAAAGCGCAAATGGGCATGGTGCTGAATCTGGACAAGTGCCTTGGCTGCCACACATGCAGCATACCCTGCAAGAACGCGTGGACCACGGCACGGGGCAGCGAGTATATGTGGTTTAACCATGTAGAAACCAAGCCCGGTGTGGGCTATCCCAAACAGTGGGAACGGCGCGACACCTCCCCCTCAGGCTGGGAATTGGGTAAGAACGGCCCTGTGCTGGCGGGCGGAGGCAAGCTGGGACGGCTGGCGTCGCTCTTCGGCAATACGGCCCAACCGGGCATGGAGCAGTATTACGAGCCGTGGACCTACGACTACGCACACCTGGCCAAGAGCGGCCCCACGCGCCATCAGCCACAGGCTGAAGCGGTATCCGCCATCTCCGGACAGCCCATGACCCCCGCCGCCGGGCCCAATTGGGAGGGCGATCTCGCGGGTACACATATCACCGGGCTGGACGATCCCAACTTTACTGGCTTGCAGGCCGAAGCCCTGCTGCGCTTTGAGCGGGTCTTCATGATGCACCTGCCGCGCCTGTGCGAACACTGTTTGCATCCGGCCTGTGTGGCGTCCTGCCCCTCGGGAGCTATCTACAAGCGCGACGAGGACGGAATTGTGCTGGTAGACCAGAGCCGCTGTCGGGGCTGGCGGCAATGTGTGGGAGCGTGTCCTTATAAAAAGGTGTATTTTAACTGGAATACGCACAGGGCCGAAAAATGCCTGTTTTGCTACCCGCGAGTGGAAAGCTCCCAGGCCCCCCTGTGTGCCCAGAGCTGCCCCGGACGCATACGCTATGTGGGGGTCATGCTGGTGGATGTGGACGCTGTGCAGCAAGCGGCTGCGCAGCCAGAGGCGACGGATATGTATGAAGCGCAGATGAAACTCTTCCTTGATCCTCACGATGCGGCCATCGCGCGGCAGGCCGAACGCGATGGCGTACCCCATGCGTGGATTCAGGCAGCGCAACGCTCACCTGTGTACAAACTGGCTGTGGAATGGCGCGTGGCCCTGCCTCTGCATCCCGAATTCCGCACTCTGCCCATGGTCTGGTATATACCGCCCGCCAGCCCCCTCAACGCCCTTGCGGGAGGAGAACAGCACGAAGCGGAAGAAAGCTGGGCCGATCCCGATAACATGCGCATTCCCCTGCGCTACCTCGCCAATCTCTTCACTGCCGGGGACGAAGCACCTGTACGCCGCGCTCTGGAAAAACTTATGGCCCTGCGCCGCCACATGCGCAATCAGCGGCTGGACAGACAGACACAGGATCGGCAAGTGGAGCCCGAAACAGGCCTCACTACCACTGTGGCAGAGGATATGTACCGCCTGCTGGCAGTTGCCCGCCACGAAGACCGCTATGTAATACCCTCCGCCCACCGTGAGGAGGCTCAGGGAGAAGACGCGGAGCATCTCAAGGGCTGCACGGGTTTCACCGATATTCACGGGGGGCTGCGCTCATGACCGAAGAACAGTGTTTGGCCTTGACGGCTCTCTCCGCGCTGCTGCGCTATCCTGACGAGCAGTTGCACAACTTTGTCCGGGAAGATGACACCGTCCACATGCTAGCAGAACTGTGCCCCGAGGCGGCGGTCTTTGCGCAGGCACTGGGTGCTACGGATATTGTAACCGCCCAGCAGGCCTATGTGCAGGCCTTTGATATGGACGCCGGGTGCAGCCTGCATCTGGCATGGCATGTGTACGGCGATTCCCCATGTCTGGGCCGGGGGTTGGCAGCCCTGCTGGAACTATACAGCGACGCAGGATTTCAGCCCCTGCCCGGAGAAACGCCAGATTCCCTGCCGCTCATGTTGCAATTCATGGCACAGGCTCCCGCGTGGGCACGGGAAATTTTGAGCGGAAAATTCGCCCCGGTGGCCGAAAAGGTCGCGAAAAACACCGCCAAACATGACACTATCTACACCCCGCTTATGCGGGCCGTTGCCAGGTGCATGGTCATGGGCGCGGCCTCGCCTGAGAATGCCATATCGGAGGAGGTGCAGGCATGAACACCTTTTTCTATGTAATCTATCCCTATGTCTGCCTGAGTATCATGGCGTGCGGCCTGCCCCTGCGCTATCTCTACGCGCCGGGCCAGTGGAATGCACGCTCCAGCCAGTTCTTCGAACGACGCCTACTGCTTTGGGGCTCCACAATGTTCCATGTGGGCATTCTGCTCTCGCTGGGCGGGCATGTAGTGGGGCTGCTCATTCCCTCATCACTGTTTGCCAAAATGGGCATCTCACACGAACTGCATGTGCGCGTGGCTTTTGTGGCCGGGCAGGCAGTGGCACCGCTGGTTCTGACGGGCCTCGGGCTGCTGATCTACCGCCGCCTGTGCCTGCCCACCCTGCGCTGCACCACCTCGGCGGGTGACTGGCTGGCTCTGGCCCTGGTCTGCGTGGCAGCCCTTACTGGGGGCTATCAGGTCTTTGTGGCCCATGTCTCGGCCTTCGACACCGTAGCCCCGTGGGTGCAGAGCGTTCTCGCACTGAGTCCGCAGCCCGAACTTATGCGCGAAGTGCCATTATTCCTGCAAATTCATGTAATTAACGGATTTACACTTGCGGCGGTGCTGCCTTTTACCCGGTTGGTGCATATCTTCTCCGCCCCTGTAACATACCCGGTGGCGGCCCCGGTGCTCTACCGCCAACGTTATGAACACCTGTAGCCAGTGGCGCAACCGGCTGCTGGACATGGTGGCAGAACAGGCTCCGGCCAACTTTGCCATGGTTATGGCCACAGGTATTGTGTCGTTGGCAGTGGCGCAAAGGGGCATGAAAACGGCTGCACTGGCCATGCTGGCCCTGAATGCGGTTCTGCTGCTTTCACTTCTGACCGGGCTGGGCGCGAGGCTCGCACTCTTTCCCCGGCGTGCTCTGCAAGACGCCGCTCACCCTCTTCGCGGTCCCGGCTACTTTACCCTGCCCGCCGCTCTGTGCGTGCTGGGCAGGCAGTGCGGCGTGCTGCTGCCGAACCTGCCGGGAACGCACACAGCGCAGATGCTTTTTTGGCTGGCTGCTATGCTGTGGGCCGTGTTCGTCTGGGGTGTTCTGCTTGCGCGCATCACCAGTGCCAAGGAAAATTCAAGGCAGGATGCCCCCCCGGCCATTAACGGCGCATGGCTGGTGGCAGTAGTAAGCACGCAGGGACTGGTGGTGCTGGGCAGCCATGTATTCCCTGGTGCTCAAGACGCAGACGGCGCGGCGGCTCTGCTGATGGTGGCACTCTTTGGCACGGGATTTGCGCTCTACGGCATGCTCATCAGCATCATCCTGTACCGTCTTGCCTTCTTTCCACTGGCGGCCAAGGATCTCAGCCCCTCTTTCTGGATCAATGCCGGAGCCATGGCTATCACCACTCTGGCGGGCTGTGAGCTGACGCACATGCTGCATGCCAGTTCACAGCTGGCTGCGCTGGCCCCGACATTACAGGGATTGACCATCATGGCATGGGGTCTGTCCACGTGGTGGTTTGGGCTGCTGTTGCCGCTGGGGATATGGAGACACGTGATACAGCGCGTTCCGCTGCGCTACAATCCGGAATATTGGGGGTTGGTCTTTCCCCTTGGCATGTATACGGTGTGTACTGTTTCCCTGCTGGAATTAACGGGGGGGACGTCATTGCAAGCGCTGCCGATGGCAACTCTTGGGGCCGCCCTCTTGGCCTGGACGACAACCTTCTGCGGGTTGGCCCGCTTTGTCTTTTGCCAGATTACGGGGCGTGCCCAAAACCCTCAAGCAACATAGACGGCCACATTGCAGGCGATGTGGGTCATGATGTAGGCGTCACGCCTCTCAAGATTTCTTCTATATCATTTGAGGGTGGGCAGACCACATGGCTGACTCCAGTGATGGTTATCAATTCATTTGGAAAATATCGGCACGGATTAAAAGCGCGACATTCACAAGAGCAATCAATACTGGGACTCCCACCAACGGCTTAATAACTGCAATTGAGGTACCTTTTTTGCATTCATTGGAGGATGTTTCAACTAAAGTTGAAATTTTTAAGAAGAAATTAGCCGCTGCTGGAATACCCTTACAGCGGCTAATTTTAAACGCCTGAATGATTTTAAAATTCGGTAGTGTCCAGAATTTTTCGCACATTTTGTAGCAGCCAATCGATGAAGCCTGGAATCTACCTGGCATCGAATGCCCTGGTTTTAAACCGATATCTCTTGGTTCATGTTCATATACCGTTGCGTACCCCACTTTTGGCCTGCCATATAGCGCAGGCGGGCAGCCACCAACATCAGGGCAGCGTGACCATCCGGAAAACTGCCCACT
>NZ_JAYRGM010000030.1:0-15451 GCF_041907885.1 Desulfovibrio sp.
CTTCATTGGCAGACCAGGGAAGGTTCCCGACATAGATGGACTTAGACATGAAACACCCTCTCAAAAAAAACAATCTTCCCGCGCTTACGCCCAGTAAAACGTATTACCGGTACGCGGCCCATGGAAAATATGGAAACACGCTTTGAAGGGCTTGTCAACGAATCGCCAAAAAAAAGTTGGCATTGTGCAAAATCAGGCGGAAAAAACCGGGAAAGCCTCATACTCATTACATAAGTTGCCAAAGAAGCACAGTTTTTTGAAGAGTTGTGCAAATATTCTCAAAATCTGGTGCGGCACAAAAAAACAGTCCACGCAAGGTACACTGTTGCCGTAAACAGGTTGTAAAGAGATATTTGCATTCCTGCTACTTGGATTGGTTAGTCAACCAATAATGAATTGGACAGTTATTGCGTATGAAATAATCACACCCTGATAGCACCGCATTGAACCCGGTGCAGGCGCAAATTTTTGTGGCTGCCATGCAAAAGAGCCGTGCAAAAACGCACGGCTCTTGAATTCGTCTAGGCTCCACCTTCTGAGGGCGGGGGCATCCAGTCTGGGGCGATATCTTCAAACGAGGTGTAGGGCGACATGTACATGAGCTCGGCAACGCCCACGGGGCCGTTGCGCTGCTTGCCGATGATGATTTCGGCAATGCCCTGGGGTGGGCGGTCGGCGGGTTTCTGGAACTTGTACACGTCGTCGCGGTACACAAACATGATAACGTCGGCATCCTGCTCGATGGCGCCCGATTCGCGCAGGTCAGAGAGCATGGGGCGCTTGTCGCTGCGTTCTTCAACCTTGCGGTTGAGCTGCGAGAGCGCCACCACTGGCACGTTCATTTCCTTGGCCAGGCCCTTGAGCGAGCGCGAGATGTCTGAAATTTCCAGTTCGCGCGAGTCGGTGCGGCGGCTGGTGCGCATGAGCTGCAAGTAGTCGACCACCACCATGCCAAGGCCCTTGTCTGCCTTGAGGCGGCGTGCGCGTGCGCGCAGTTCCAGCGTGGTGAGGGCCGGGGTATCGTCAATAAATATGGGCGCGCGGGCAACCACGTCTGCCGCATCGTACAGCCGTTGCCAGTCTTCGTCTGTCAAAAGCGAAGGCCGGCGCAGCTTTGAAAGATCCACCTTGCCCCACACGGCAAGCATGCGCTGCATGAGCTGTTCCTTGCTCATTTCGAGCGAAAAAACAGCCACGGGTATGTTTTGGCGCACAGCGGCATTGAGGGCCATGCACATGGAAAAGGCCGTCTTGCCCATACTGGGGCGCGCTGCAACAATGATGAGGTCAGAGGGTTGCAGGCCCGCAGTCAGCTTGTCCAGGCGGGTATAGCCCGTGGTGACGCCAGTGATCACATCCTTGGCGTCGGCCAGCTTGGAAAGCTTGTCGAACACGCGTTCGAGCAGCTCGCGGGTGGGGGTAAAGTCCTTGCCCGACGTGCGCTGTGAAATGGAAAAAACGGCCTGTTCGGATTCGTCCAGCAGTTCGCCCACCTCGCGCGAGGCATCATAGCAGTTGACGATGATGCCGGAGCAAGCGTTGATGAGGCTGCGCTGCAATGATTTGTCGCGAACAATGGTGGCGTAGTATTCTGCATTGGCGCCAGAAACAACGGCCTGGGCCAGCTCGCCCAGATAGACAGCGCCGCCTGCTTCTTCAAGGGCGTTCTGGCTCTTGAGCTGTTCGGCTGTGGCGATGAGATCGAGCGGGGCAGATTTGCGGTAAAGCTCGAGAAATGCGCGGTAGATCGTGGCGTGCGCGGGAAGATAAAAATCCTCGTCCGTCAGCTGGTCGGCAATGGAGTGCATGAGCTGGGGGCGAATGAACACGCCGCCAAGCACGGCCTGTTCTGCTTCCACACTGTGCGGGGGCACGCGGCGCAGAATGTCGGATTCGGCTTTTTCAGCACTGTGGGTGTGCGCAGAGCGAGACTGGCCGTCTTTGTTGCGGCCCTGCCCAAAAGGCGCGCCCCCGGCCGCGTGGCCGGGGGCGGAATTGCTATCGTTGCGGGCAGCCACGCTAAACCCTACTGGGCTGCCTCGGCTTCTTCAGCGGGAGCCGCCACGGGCTCGTCTTCAACGATGGGCTGATGGTCGGAAACCACCTTCACGGGAACCATGGCAATCACGCTGGCGTGCAGGCGCACGCGAACGGGGTGTTCGCCAAGGGTGCGGATGGGGGCATCCATAAGAATGCGGCGGCGGTCAACATCCACACCAAGGGCGGCAAGGGCGTCGCCGATGATGGTGGTGGTAACGGAGCCGTAAAGTTTGTCGTTGTCGCCCACGTGCATGGGAATGACCACGTCAAGAGCTTCAAGGCGGGCCTGAAGGGCCTGGGCGTCAGAGCGCACGGCGTCCATATGGGCCTGAAGCTTTTTGCGTTCCTGTTCAAAGGCTTTGAGGTTGGCAGGCGAAGCGACCATGGCCAGACCCTGCGGGAGCAGGAAATTGCGGCCATAACCAGCTTTCACTTCAACCACATCGCCAAGAATGCCGAGATTTTCAACGTCGGCGCGAAGTATCAGTTTCATGTGCGCCTCCTTAAATGGTGCTCTTTTTCTTGACGCCGGAATCGTGCGTCGCGGTGTAGATGAGCAGGGCCATCTGGCGGGCGCGCTTGATTTCGCGGGTCAGCAGGCGCTGGTGATGAGCGCAGGTGCCGGTGATACGGCGGGCGATGATCTTGCCGCGTTCAGTGATGAAATCGCGCAGGATATCGGCACGCTTGTAATCCAGGGGCAGCTCTTTGTCGGCGCAGAAGCGGCAAAACTTGCGGCGCGGAGCGAACTTCTTCTTAAAAGCCATGTTAGGCAACCTCCCCGGCCACTTCGTCGGCCAACTTGACGGTCACAAACTTGAAGATGCCGTCGGTAATGCGCACGTTGCGTTCCAGCTCGGCGATAAGCTCGGCGGGTGCATTGTACACGAGGCGCACGTAGTAGCCGCGCATCAGTTTGCGCACAGGGTAGGCGAGGTCGCGCATGCCCCAATTGTCCACTTCCACCATGATGCCCTTCTCGCGCGCAATGATCGCGGTAAGGGCGTTGATGATGCCCTCGCGATTATCGGCGGAAAGCTCCGGGGAAAGGAGCAGCAGGGTTTCAAATTTCCGCATTGGTATTCTCCTTTTGGATTGGCAGCCCGCACCACACGGGGCGCGAGCAAGGAACGAGTCTTATACTTGCGGCAAACTGGCCTGTCAAGCCATATTTTGCGCAAAAGCCCCTTATCCGTAAACGCGCGGGTTCATCCCACCGAAAAGACACAGCACTTCATACGAAATTGTGCCCAGTGTGTCGGCTATGTCCTGCGGGGTTACCGGGGTTTGGCCGGGCTCGGCCGGGCCGCCCACAAGCCATGCCGTGTCGCCCACGCGTACCGGGGGCAGGCCGGTTATATCGGCCATAATCATGCCCATGCACACCCGGCCCACCTGTGGGGCGCGGTATCCGTTGATAAGCATGGCCGTGCGGGTTGAGAGCGAGCGGTTAAATGCCGTGGCATAGCCAATGGCCACCACCGCCACAGTGGCGGGCTTTTGCGCTGTAAACAGACGGCCATACGAAACGCTGCGGCCTTCGGCCACCTGGCGCACCTCAATAACAGGGGCGCTGACGCTCATGGCCCATTCCAGCCCAAGCCGTGCGCCCTTGTCCTGCCATGCGGTTCCTGCAAAGGGGTTGCCGCCGTACAGCGAAATGCCGGGGCGGCAGATTTCGAAATGGGCTTCGGGCCTGCCGATAGTGCCCGCCGTATTGCACAGCGAGCGCTCAATTTCGGGAAAAACCGCGCGCAGCGCGTCAGACATGGCGGTAAAGCGGCGTATTTGATCCTGTGTGTAGGCATCCTGCTCTGGCACATCGGCGCAGGAAAAGTGCGAAATCACCATGGCCGGTGCAATGCCCTGAATGCTGCGCAGGCGGTCGATAACCTGCGGCAGCTCCGCCTCCGAAAATCCCAGGCGGCCCATGCCTGTCTCGCACTTTATGGCCACGCGCAGGGTGCGGCCAGCGTGGCAGTGGGCCGCTGCGCGTTCAAGCTGGTCAAAGTTGCCCACCACCGGGGTAAGGCCCTGCATGACAGCTCCCTGCCAGTCCACATCTGTAAGCGCGCCCAGAAGGGGCACAATGGCCTGCCGCAGCCCGGCATCGCGCAGGACCATGCCTTCTGAAACCGTGCCCACGGCAAAACGCCGCGCGCCCGCCTCGGCCAGCACGCGCGCCACCGGCACGAGCCCGTGGCCGTAAGCATCGGATTTGATAACGGGCATAAGCGCCTGGGGCTGGCCCATGCGGCCAAAATTGCGGCGTATGGCCCCCAGATCAATGTGGCACAGCGATGGTGAAAATGTGCAGTCGCTCACAGGGAATTCCCCTCGTTTCAACTTTGCTGAAGGACGCTCTGCGCGGCAATGCGCGCGCCGCTTGCGCGGCAACGGGGGGGCCACCCGTCCTGTTGTGTTCCCCCGGCGCAACGGCCCCGGCCCCTGCGCTCTACAGCCACAAAGAAAGGCTGCAACCTTAGCAACATTGCCCCAAAGGCACAACAATTTGCCGCAGGCTGGCGCGGGGCCAAAGTTTGCGGCCCCTCTTGCGCCGGGCGGCGCTTGCGGATAATCTGCGCGGCATGTCCCAATCCGTATTTACCATCGAACATACCGACGGAGCGGCCCGCGCGGGCGTGCTGCGCACGGCCCATGGTGTTATTCCCACGCCTATCTTCATGCCTGTGGGAACCGTGGGTTCGGTCAAGGCGCTTGCCCCCGATGACCTGGCCGCCATTGGCGCGCCCATTATTCTGGGCAATACCTATCATCTTTATCTGCGCCCCGGCGATGAACTGGTCCACAGGCGCGGGGGGCTGCACAAGTTTGCCTCGTGGCCCGGCTCCATTCTCACGGACAGCGGGGGCTTTCAGGTTTTCAGCCTGAGTTCGCTGCGCAAGATTCGTGAAGAAGGCGTGGAGTTCCGCTCGCACCTCGACGGTTCAAAACACCTGTTCACGCCTGAAAAGGTGCTGGAAATCCAGCGCAATCTGGATTCAGACATCATGATGGTGCTGGATGAATGCGTGCCTTTTGGCGCGGACTACGCCTATACCGAAAAATCGCTGGCCCTCACCACGCGTTGGGCCAAGCGTGCCATTGAGGCCTACCCGCCGGGCACTGCGCACAACCTGCTTTTTGGCATCACGCAGGGCGGCTTTTATAAAGACCTGCGCGAACGCTCGGTCAACGAGCTGTGCGGTATGGATTTTGACGGCTTTGCCATTGGCGGTCTTTCTGTGGGTGAGCCCAAGGACAAGATGTACGATCTGCTCTACCACACGGCCCCCCTGCTGCCGGGTGAAAAGCCGCGTTACCTCATGGGCGTGGGCACGCCGCTGGATATTGTCACGGGCATCCATGCCGGTGTGGACATGTTCGACTGCGTGCTGCCCACACGCAACGCGCGCAACGGCACGCTCTACACCTCGCTGGGCAAGATCAACATCAAGCGCCGCGAATTTGCCGAAGACGACGGCCCCCTCGACCCCAACTGCCGCTGCTATGCCTGCCGCAATTTTTCACGGGCCTATCTGCGGCATCTGTACGCCAGCCAGGAGCTGCTGTCGTTCCGGCTCAATTCGCTGCACAACCTTACCTACTATCTCGACCTTGCGCGCAATGCCCGTCAGGCCATTGTGGAAGGCCGTTTCATGGACTTTCTGGCAAAGATCACGGCCCTGTATCCAGAGGAAGCCGCCCGCGCGGCAGCGGGATCATAGGCACAGTTGCCGCATCATGCCATACAGTGCGCAGGGGAGGGGAGCTCGGTTTCCTTCCCCTTTTTTATTGGGGGGCGGCCAGCTAGCCGCCCTGGGCCATGCTCATGATCTGCTGCAAAAGCTCGGTGAGATACGGTATGTTCATGCTGATGATACGCGCCAGAATCTTGTAGACAACGGCCAGCACCAATGATGCGCCAATGCTGAACCCAAGCCCTCTGGCAATGCCCGAAAGAAAGTTCAGCCATAATATTCTGCCGGTTTTTTGCGAAAGCTTCACGTATTCGGTCAGGCCCGCATTGTCCAGCCGCTGAAGCAGCAGCTCGGCCTGCGCCTGTGCTTCGTCGTTGTGGGTGTCCATGTGATCCTCGTGCGTTGAAGAATTCCCATAAACTACATGCATATCCAAAAAACAAAAACCCTGCGGCAGATGCACCGCAGGGTTTGAAAATGTGTACGGCCAGCCCGTCTGGCAGGGAAAAATCAGGCCTGCAACTGTTGCGGTGCGAATTCGCGCTGTTCGCGGCGGCGCACCAGCCACCAAACCAGCAGTGACCCGGCCAGTTTGCTCAGGCTCATGGTGATGACCGACCACGGTGTGGCAATGCCGATCATGCCCAGAAACACGATACTGTCGAGGGGCGCGCCCACAAGGCTTGAGATGAGAATGCGCTGCGAGAAGGGGCGGCGGGTAAAGGTGTACACCGCCCAGTCGCCCAGTTCGCCCACGGCAAAGGCCCCGGCGCTGGCCAGCGCAAGCTGCGGGCTGGCCATGAACCAGCTGACCACGCAGCCCACCAGCATGCCCCAGAGCACATGATGCCCAACGCGGCGCTGCGCAAAGTCGCGCACCACAAAAATAAAGCCCACGATGAGCGAAAGGGGCGCCCACATCTCGCCATTGGGCAGCGGAATGAGCGGGGTAACCGTAAAGGCAAAGTTAACGCCAACAATCAGTGCAATGTAGGTAAATAGGCTGAACATGGGCGGCAGAGTAAGCATTGGCGCGGTTATAGTCAAGCAAGGGCGGTTCTGTTGGCCATCAGATTTTTGCCTGCGAGATAAGCATAATAATGATGCGCCCTTCTGGTTGCCTGTGAGGCGGCGATGCTGTGCAGCCGCTGTGCGGCGCCTGCGGTGTCTTGACCGCAGAGCGCGGATGTGGGACAGAAAGCCAGTTATAGTATGTTTCTAGAGTAGTCATACTCTGATTGTGCCGGGCAAAAGCGCGAATCCTATGCCCGCCCGAACGCGGAAGCGCAATTTCTTTAAGATGTTAGCCCGCAGAGGGCGGCTTTTGGCGTGTTTGCGTGCCCGCGCCCTGCAAATTGCCAAGAATTATTCCGTCGCACTTGTCGGCGGTAGAGGCTGGATGCTTCCAGCCGGGAGAAAGAATGTCGGATCAGAACTATCGTTGCGGTTGGGTGGCGCTTATGGGGCCGCCCAATGCGGGAAAATCCACCCTGCTGAACGCCTTGCTCGGCCAAAAGGTCACCATTGTCACGCCCAAGCCGCAGACAACGCGCAACCAGATTGTGGGTATTCTTACGGACGAAAATGCCCAGGTTATCTTTATGGATACGCCGGGGCTTGCCCAGGTGCGCGGCAGGCTGAGTAAAACCATGCTTCAGGCCGTGTGGCAAAGCCTTGCCCAGGCCGAAGTCATCATGCCTGTGCTTGATGCCCACCTGTATATCCGCCACCCCGAATTTCTGGAGCGCGACCTCGCGCCCCTTGCCAAGGCCCTGTCGAGCGACGAGCGCCCCATGGTTGTGGTGGTCAACAAGGTCGATCTGTTCTCCGACAAAAGTCGCATGCTGCCGCTTTTGACGCGCCTGAGCGAAATGTGGCCCAAGGCAGAGATATTCCCCACTTCGGCCCTGAGCAGGGACGGCCTGCCGGATCTGGCAAAGCTTATCCGCTCAAAGCTGCCCGTTGCCCCGGCGCAGTTCCCCGAAGACCAGATTTCCACCGCGCCCCTGCGCTTCATGACCGCAGAAATCGTGCGCGAAAAGCTGTTTTTGCACCTGCGCCAGGAAGTGCCCTATTCCGTGGCCGTTGACGTGGAAAACTGGGAAGAAGACGAAGAGCGCGGGCAAACTGTCATCCATGCCGTCATCTACGTAGGCCGTCCCATGCATAAGGCCATGGTTATTGGCCGGGCAGGGGCTTCCATCAAGCAGATAGGCATTGACGCACGCAAGGAAATTCAGGATCTGGTGGGCGGCAAGGTACACCTTGAGCTGTGGGTAAAAGTGCGCGAACACTGGACTGAAGACGCGGCCTTTTTGCGCGAGCTGGGCCTGATGGCGGAGTAGTCATGGCCGACACACTGCTGCAAGAGCGTTATGCACGGGTGCTTGACCGGCTGGATGCGGCCTGCGCCGCCGCCGGGCGTTCGCGCCAGAGCGTGAGGCTTATTGCTGTTTCAAAGCTGCATCCGGCGGAATCGCTGGCCGTGGTGGCCGCCGCCGGGCAGATTGATTTTGGCGAAAACTACGTGCAGGAAGCCCTGCAAAAAAGGCTTGATCTTGCCGCAGCCCCGGCCACGGCAAGCCTGTGCGCGGGTATTCGCTGGCACATGATAGGGCATGTGCAAAGCCGCAAGGCCCCGCTGGTGGCGGGGGCATTCAGCCTTGTGCATACCCTTGATTCGCGCAAGCTGGCCGAAGCCATGGAGCGTCGGCTGGTTGAGGCCGATGCCCGCCAGCCCGTGCTGTTTGAGGTAAATGTGGGAGGCGAATCGCAAAAATCTGGTGTGATATCTGGAGATTTGCCGGAATTGGCCGATTATGTTCTTGAGCACTGTCCGCATCTGGATGTGCAGGGCCTTATGTGTCTGCCCCCGGTATTTGATGCGGGCGATGCGGCGCGGCCCCATTTTGCGCATCTGCGGAAGCTGCGTGACACCATGCGCACCCGCCTGGGGTTGCCCCTGCCCGAACTTTCCATGGGCATGAGCGGCGATTTTGAAGGCGCGGTGGCCGAAGGGGCCACCATGGTACGCATAGGCACGGATATTTTCGGGCCGCGTCCTGCCAGAGTATGACAGCTTTGGCATGAACCCTGCTTTAAGGGTTTGGGCGGTTCGCGTTCTTGATCCCACAATGTCGGTGGAGTGCGTATGGCGGCCAAAGAAAAAGAAGCAAAGGCCCTGCCGGAAGGGCAGGCGGAAAATCCCAAAAAGCCTTCCAGGATCAAGCGTATCGTCATTATTTTGGCGATTCTGCTCATTACCCTGAGCGGCGCTGGTATTGGTGCTTACTGGTGGTTTTTTATGCGCACGCCTTCTGCGGCCAGTGCTACTGCGCAAGAGACTGCGCCTGCTGATGCCGCTGGCAAGGGTGCAGCCGGGCAGGCCGGTACTGGCGCGGCTGCCGGTGCTGGTGCTTCCGGGCACGGCGGCGCAGCCGGTGCTGGCGGTGCGGGAGATGGCCGTATTGAACGGCAAAGCGATCTGCCCCGCAGTGGCGGGCAGGTCTTGCCCTTGCCGCCCATTACGGTAAATATCTCAGATCCTTCCGGGCGGCGTTACCTCAAGCTGGGTATGGAAGTTGAGGTGAATGCCGATGTTTCGGCCGCCCTTCAGGCCAACAGCCCCAGAATTCGTGATGCCATCATCATGCTGCTGGCGGGCAAGACCTTTGGTGACATTTCTTCGCCAGACGGCAAGGTGCTGCTGAAGGCCGAGGTGGCCGCACGGCTCAACCAGATTTTGGGCGCGCAAAGGGTGATACGCGTCTATTTTACTGATTTTGTAGTGGAATAAACGTGGCAGGCGTGGAGCAGAGGCCCAAGGGCCTTGCGCCAACGCAGGTTTCCATATGTCGGCTTGACGGCTGTGCCCGGTTTGAGGCCAGCATTCCGCTGCGCGGCTGCATGTTTGGGCAATTCGCGCCGGAACAGAGAATGAGGTGACCCATGTCGCAGGAAGATCAAGAAGCCCTGGCAGCCCAGTGGGCTGCGCAACTGGAAGACGAAGCCAACGCGGCAGAACCCGCAGCGGCTGATCCCGCGCCTGCTGCTGGTGGCGGGCTTGATGAGGAAGCCTTGGCGGCCCAATGGGCCGAATCTCTGGCGGCCGATGAAGAAGACAAGGGCCCTGCCTCGTTTGGCGGTGCTGGCGCAGGGCTTGGCGGCCATGCGGTGGACGCGCATTTTCAGGACATGACTGAAATGGCGCGTCAGCCCAAGGACAACAAGCTCAAGCGCGAACTCGACTTTATTCTGGATATTCCGCTTGACGTTTCGGCAGAGCTTGGCCGCACGCGTCTGCTTATCAATGAGCTTCTGCAACTGGGCCAGGGCTCGGTGGTTGAGCTCAACAAGCTGGCTGGCGAACCTCTTGAAGTGTACGTCAACGGCAAGCTGGTGGCGCGCGGCGAGGCCGTGGTCATCAACGAAAAGTTTGGCGTGCGCCTCACCGACATCATCAGCCCCATTGAAAGGGTGAAGCAGCTTGGCTAGCCTGCCCGTACTGCTTGCCGCTGCCGAGGGCGGCCTTGCTGGCAGCGCAGTGCGCGGCACAGTGGGCGGAGCCGTGGGTTCTGCCGCGCAGGAGGCTGCAACTGCTGCAACTGCTGTGGCCGAACCGGTGACAGCTCTGGGGCAGTCTTCCTTTTCGTGGGGCAGCTATATTCAGGCTGTGGGCATCCTGTTCTTACTGGTGGCCGTGATGTGGCTGGCCGTGTGGCTGGCTCGGCGTTATGGCAAATTCAACTTTTTGCCGCGCCCCGGCTCGTTGCCGCGCGACGCTCTGGTTATGGAAGCCCAACTGCCGCTGGGGCCCCGTAAAGGCTTGATGGTGGTACGCTTCTTGAATAAAAGGTTGCTGCTGGGTGTGACAGACCAGCAGATTACCCTACTGACCGAGGAGCAGGCCAAGCATGAGCCAGAAAATGCCGATTTTCAGCAAGTTATGGATGAAGCCCGTCGCGGCGCTGACGGCAGCTAGCCTTATATCGCTTCTTTTGCCTGCATTGGCCCTGGCTGCCCAGGATATTGCCCTGCCTTCCATGCAGCTTACCCTGGCCGGGGGAGCGCAATCGCCAGAAAAGGTATCTGTGCTGCTGGAAATTCTTTTTCTGCTCACAGTGCTTTCGGTTGCGCCGGCCATCATGCTCACGGTCACAAGTTTTACCCGCATCATCATCGTGTTCAGCTTTTTGCGGCAGGCCATGGGCGTGCAGCAGTTGCCCCCCACCCAGATTCTTGCCAGCCTTGCCATTTTTATGACGGTGGTCATCATGTACCCCGTGGGCAAGCAGATCAACGACAACGCCCTGCAACCCTATCTGGCCGAGCAGATCGACTACAAGGTGGCGCTCGACCGGGCGCAGGCCCCTTTGCGCACCTTTATGTTCAAGCACACGCGCGAGAAGGATCTTTCGGTCTTTTATTCCATCAGCAAGATTGAAGCACCGCGCAGCAAGGAAGAAGTGCCCACCATGCTGCTGGCCGCCGCCTATGTTATCAGCGAGCTTAAAACCGCTTTTACCATTGGCTTTCTCATCTACATTCCCTTTCTGGTGCTGGATATGGTCATTTCAAGCGTGCTGCTGGCCATGGGCATGATGATGCTGCCACCCATGATGGTCTCCATGCCCTTTAAACTGCTGCTTTTTGTTATGGTTGACGGCTGGAATCTGCTTGTTGGCTCTCTTGTGAACAGTTTTCTGCTCTGACCGGGGTTTTGCGTGCCGCTTTGGCCCTGTTCTTGCTTAAAGGGTATAGCGTTTCGTACACCGTCAAATTTCAGGAGCAGCCCATGTCCCCAGATTTCGTCATCGGTTTCGGTCGTCAGGCCATTGAGCTTTGTCTGATGATGGCTCTGCCCATGCTGGGCGTGGGCCTGGGCGTGGGTGTTGTTGTGAGTGTTATTCAGGCGGCTACCCAGATTCAGGAAATGACGCTTACCTTTATTCCCAAGGTTGTGTGCATGTTCTTGGCCCTGCTGCTGGCTCTGCCCTGGCTTATGGAGCGCATGATCACCTTTACACGCGACGTGTTCATCAATATTCCCGTCTATATCCGCTAGTTGTCTGGCCAAGCGGGTCTGGTCAAGTGTGCCCGGCCTTATGGGTTTGCCCCGATGACGCTGGCCTGATGACACTGACCTGATGACACTGGCTCAGGCAGCCCGCAATACATTTCTGGCATTTTGAATGCTGAACCGCCCCGCCTCGCTGCGACCACGCACAGGCCGGGCGGTTTTTTGTGCTGAACTGGATGCGGGGCTCCCTGCGGGGCAGGCCGGTATGCTTGTCCTTGGTGCTGGTGATGTAGTGGAAGTATGGCTATTCTGGTGTAACTGTAATTATGGTGTTAAATGGCTGAGCGCAACTGTATAAACTATCTCTAACAAAAATCTAGAAATTGTTTAGCATTGTTTTGTCTGCAATAAAAAAGGAAGCGCTGCTGCGCTTCCTTTTTTATTGCGTCAAGTGCTTGTCTGGAGGCTGCAAAAAAGTCCAATTGTGTTGGCGTGTTTTTTGCTTTGGGGTTTAGCGAGTCATTGAGTTCCTATGATGCAGAATTTTTTGCCCGATGTGCAGCGGCCAGGCCCAACAGAACGGCCCCGGCCTGTGCCACGTTGAGAGAATCAAAGGTTCGGGCAAGGGGAATGCGCAGCGTGTGCGCGCAACGCTTGGCAACGCCAGGGCGCAGGCCTTTGTCTTCGTTGCCCAGCACCAGCACTGCGGGCAGCTGCATGGCCTCGTCAAAGGCATTAAGGCTCGATGGGCCGTCGCCGCCCGCGCCGTAGATGGTCAAACCTGCTTCTTCGGCACTGTCGAGGGCATGGCCCAGATTGGTCACGCGGGTGACAGGCAGTTTTTCCAATGCTCCTGCGGCGGCTCTGCGGGCTGCGGGGCCAAGGTAGGCGCTGTTGTGCTGGGGCAAAATGATGCCCGCGCCGCCCAGGGCATAGAGCGTGCGGCAGATTGTGCCCACGTTGCCGGGGTCTTGCACCTGGTCGAGGGCAACTATGAGCGGCAGGGGAGCATCGTTTACGCCAGCCAGCAGGTCGGCAAGATCGGTAAAGCCGGTGGCGGCCAGCCGGGCCACAACGCCCTGATGCGATACGCCGTCACGACCCTGACGCCCCTGGCCGGGCTGCCCGCCAGCGCGGCACAGTCTGTCCAGGGCGATCTGGTCGACCAGGCTGAAACGTACGTTGTGCTGGCGGCAGAGGTTCAGCACCTCTTGCGCGTCAGCACCGCGCAGGCCTTTTTTGCAGAAGACGCAGTCGATGCGCTGGGGGTCGCTGGAAAGCAGTTCCAGCACGGGCTTGAGGCCCGGCAGCAAGGGGGCTTCTTCGGTTTCGTTGTGCATACGCGCCTCCGGGCAGTGTGCGTTGGCCGTGGGCGGCCATTATTGGATGGAGAAGGTGTGCGGCACAGGCTCGCACCAAGGGAATTTATGTGATATTTTGCGCAGTTGCGCATGTGTGTGGGTTGTCTGCAATCCACGCCATGTCTCGGCGCTCGGATAAAGCAGCGGCAGGCCCATGGCGGCTGTGTACGCATCTTCCCGGCAGATGGCAAGCCGGGGCGGCAAAAGGGGAGGGAACACATGGTTGCAGCATCGGAATGGAATGGATCGGCAATGGCAAGGTTGAGTATCGTGGCTGTTGTCTTTTGCCTGCTGCTTGCCGGGGGCTGCGCCTCGCGGCAGGGTGGGGATTCCGGGCAGGGGCTTTCCATGTCTGTTCCAGACGAGGATACTTCTCCGCCGCTCACCGCCACTGAAACAGCTGCGCTGCAAACCTCCGGGCAGGTGGACAGAAATATTCCCGAAAGCGCCATGCCCGATGTAACCCGCCAGTACAAATACTTTTTGCGCAAGGGACGCCCCACCATGAGCGCGTCGTCCAAAAGGGCCGAGCAGTTTCTGGCCTATGCCAAGCGGGTGTTTCGCTCGCGGGGCATGCCCGAAGACCTGGCCTACCTTGCCATTGTCGAAAGCGGCTACAGGGCCGAGGTGCGCTCCCCTGCTGGCGCTGCCGGGGCGTGGCAGTTCATGCCCTACACCGGGCAGAAATATGGCCTGAATCAGGACTGGTGGACAGACGAGCGCCTTGATCCCTTTAAATCAACCGAAGCTGCGGCAGACTATCTGCAAAAACTTTACGGCGATTTTGGCGACTGGCCCACGGCCATAGCGGCCTACAATGCGGGCGAGGGCAAGATTGGCCGGGCCAAGCAGGGCACGGGCGGGCGTGATTTTTTTGAGATCAAGTCACGCAACCACATGCTGGATGACCGCGCCCAGCTGCGCGATGAAACAAAACAGTATGTGCCACGGTATCTGGCTGTGACCAAGATCATGCGCAACCTTCCCCAGCTGGGCTTTGATCCCATTTATCCAGACAATGCGCCGGGGGTGCTGCGCCTTACGGCCAAGCCGGGCACAGATCTGGCAGCCACAGCCCGCGCCTGCCGTATGGACTGGGAAACGTTTGCAGCCCTTAATCGGCAGCACAAGCGCCCCATCACAGATACGGCGCGTCCTACCTATATATATGTACCCGCCAACCGTGAGCACGAGGCCAGGGCGTATCTTGCCACATCTGCCTGCGCGCCTTACGCCGGGTGGGGGCCTTCTGCTGTGGCCACCAACAGCGATTCGTGGGAAAAAATCAGCAAACGCTGCGGCGTGCCAGTATCCACCTTGCGGGCGGTCAATCCTGGTAATCCCACATTGAAGGCAGGCGAAACCGTGCTGGTTCCCCGTTCTGTCAACATGTCTGCCCAGGCGGTGGCCGCACAGGATGCCAAACCGGTAAAAGGTCAGGAAAAAAACGGAAAATCGTCAAAAAGTACAGCCGACAGGGAGCCGCAGATTACGGCAGCGCGGGTTGTGGCGGCAGATGCCGGGCCACGGCATACGCTGCGGGCCGATGAAACACTTGGCTCTGTGGCGCGCAAATATGGCGTGAGCGTGCAGGATCTGCAAAAGCAGAACGGCATCGTCGATCCGCACAAGGTTCACGCGGGCATGGTATTGCGCATTCCCGCTAGCGGGCAGGCTCAGGCCACGCCCATACCTGTTGTGCCTGCTGCCGCTGCTGCGGGCCGCCCCGTGGTTGCCGGGCCCGATGGTCGCCTTGGCAACAAGCAGGACAAGGACAAGCAGGATAAGCAGGCCAAGGCTGCGAAACCGGGCAAAACCTACACGGTTCAGGCCAATGATACCCTTTGGAAGATCGCCCGCACCTATAATGTGAGCGTGGATGACCTGAAGCGCTGGAACGGCGTGGACGAGAAAAATCTGCGCACAGGTGTCAGGCTGGTGGTGGAGCAGTAGGCGAAACCCGCGCCACAGGCTGATTTGCGCTGCTTGGGAACAATTGTTTTGAATTATTTTGCCTTTGTTGCTTGACAGCGGGCTTTGTTTAAGGCAAATTCCCCCTTCGCGACGAGGGAAAATGGTTTACGGAAACGCAAGCGAAGTAACTTCGCGGAAACGAAAAAAAACGGTTGACACTTGAAGCGAAGGGGAGCATAACCGCTCCTCGCGATTGAAGAAAAGCAGCTGGCTCCACGGTGAAACAAAAAGTTTCACGAAACGGAAAAAAGTTGTTGACTTCGAAAGCAAGCTGGAGCATAAACGCTCCTCGCGCCTTGAGAAAAACGACTGACGGTCGCCGCGAAAAACTTTCGCGAAACGAAAAAAGTTGTTGA
>NZ_JAYRGM010000031.1:0-15001 GCF_041907885.1 Desulfovibrio sp.
GAATCTGCCCTTCGGACTTGAAATTCACGTCTACAAGCACATTGTCGTCATCCACGCGGACGATTTCGCCCTTCGTGATAGAGCCTTCCTCAAGATCGCCGAAATCGGGATTGAGGTAGTTTTCAAGAGCACTTTCGAAATTGATTTCGGTGTCGTGCCCGGTTTCAAAACCTGCCATATGTCCAGCCTCCAAACATAATTTCCCCATAACAGGGAGGTGACTTATTATCAGGATTTCATCAAAAGAACAAGAAAAAAGAAGCGCCAAAACGGCTTTGGAAGCCGAAAATACGGCATTTGAACAGTGCAGAAAACCGGCTTTGCGTGCGGCCTGAGAGGGGGGTGGGCTGCCAACCCCTGCCAACCGGGGGTCACAGGGTTTGCGGTGCTTGACTTTTGCTGGCGCATGCAGTGTTTTAAAAAAGTCGGCGGGGAATTCCGTGCAAATCGGAAACAGTCGCGCTGCGGTAAGAGGGAGCGAAGCTTCATCGCTCCGCCATGGGCGGAGTGCAACAGCCAGTCGTGCAAGCGGCGAAGGCGAAGCGTAGGCGCGGGGCACAGGCCCCCATTGCCCTCAAGTCCGAATATCCTCCGGCATTTCAATCACTTCAACCTGTCAACGCGCCATTGAGGAGGTTGCCATGCTGCGTAAAGCGCCGCATTCCATTCTGTATTTTTTCACCCGCACCCTGTTGCCCATTTTGTTGCTCTGCGCCGTATTGGGTACACCTGTTGCGACCACTGCCGGTGAGCCTGAGGCCAAAGCGCCTGCCGCCGTGCCCCAGGGCAAGGCTGGCGTGCTGCTGGTGGCCTTTGGCACCAGCGTGCCCGAAGCCCTCGTTTCCATGAAGGCCGTGGATGCCGAATTCAAGTCGGCCTTTGCCGGGCAGCCCGTGGTGTGGGCCTATACATCGCAGATCATCCGCAAAAAAATCGCCGCCGAGGGGCATCCCGTGGGTGGCATAAGCGATGGCCTGGCCCAGCTTGCCAGCTCTGGCGTCAAGGTTGTGCGCGTGCAGTCGCTGCACGTCATGGCGGGCGAGGAATTCAGCGCTCTTGAGCGTGCCGTGCTCATCGATCTGCAAAAAAATCCGGGCCGCTTTGAGGCTGTGTACCTTGGCCGCCCCATGCTGGAATCAAAAAATGACGCTCAGGAGCTCATCACGGCCATCAGAAATGACGTTAAATCCCTGCGCGGCAAGGATGCGGCCCTGGTGCTCATGGGCCACGGCCAGAGCCACGGGCGCGCCGATCTGACCTTTGAGGGTACACGCGCCCTGTTCCACGATGCGGACAAGCGCGTGTTCATGGCCACGGTGGAGGGCGCGCGCAGCGTGGATGATCTGCTGGGCGAGCTCAAGGCTGCCAAGGTGAAAAAAGTGGTCATCGAGCCGCTCATGCTGGTGGCGGGCGACCATGCCCGCAACGACATGGCCGGTGACGAAGACGATTCGTGGGCCTCAAAGCTCAAGGCCGCAGGATTCAAGGTAGAGGCCAATATCAAGGGCCTGGGCGAAATCGCGGGTGCGCGTGCCATACTGGTACGCCATGCATGTGAAAGCGCCGATGACCTGACAAAGGAACCCAAAAAACAGTAGCGGGCGCAGCCCGCACGGTTTTATGGCTTTGGGCCGTGCAAGCCGGGACAGCGCGTCCGGCCTGCGCGGCTTTTTTTGTGCGGCCCTTTTTGTGCGGCTTCGGTTTTTTTGTGGGGGATTGATTGCTGCGGCGCGGGGCGTTGCGTGCAGAAGATGCGGCTGTTTATCCTAGCCCTGCCGGGCCAGCAGCACAGCCAGCGCACCGCCCTGGGCCGCAATGGCTGTCAGCAGGGCCAGCCATTGCCACCAATGGCGCAAAGCCTTGGGGGCAGCGCCCACAAGCAGCGCGATCATTCCCTGAATGGCCCTTTTGAGCGGCCACAGCAGGGCCAGTGCTGTCCACACCGATGCGCCAAGCGTATAGCCTTGCAGTTCCTTGATCTCCCACAGCCCCGCCAGCGAAGCGTACAGATCGACCTTGCCCGAATTGTAGGCATTGCCAATGGCCTCCAGCCTGTCCAGGGCCGGGCCGTCGGTAAAGCTTGCGCCAAGAATGAAAAAGATTGTCACAAGCACGAGAAAGAGCAGCAAAAAAAGGCCAAAGGTGCGCATTTGCCAGCGCGAGTGCTCCATGCCCACTACATCGCCCCAGTGGCGCGACAGCATATGCAGGGGAATGGCCAGCAGCGGTACAGGCACAATAAGCAAGCCCAGCCCCGGTTTTATCAGGGTAAATGCTCCCCCGGCCAGCATGATGTAGCCAGCCAGAAAAAGAAGGGATGTGGCTGTGGCGGCAAGGGGCATGCGGGCTCCTGTGTCGGCGATTCAGAACATAAGGAAATGGGATATCTTGCTGTAAGGGTATGTCAAAAGCGGGTAAAGGTCTACGCGGGGGGGCGTGCAAGGTGCGTTTGGTGGCGGTGCTGGCCGCACCGCGCAAGAACGCAGAGAAAGAAAGGCCAGTCAGCGTTCGGGCTGGCTGAAAATCTGGGGCAGGGCGTTTGCCGCAGCCCGGCAGGCGGGGTCGTCGGGGTCAAAGCAGCAGAGCAGGGCGCACCATGATCCGCCGTTGCTCTGGCGGGCCACGCAGGCTTCAAGCTCTCTGCTGGGGCAACCGCCAGCGGAGCGCATGTCTGGCAGGGCGGCGCGGCAGTCGCCTTCAATGCGCAGACACTGCGGCTGTGCCGCCGGAACATGCCGGGCGCACCATGCGGGGCTGTCTGGCTGAATAGTTTCGCGGGCCGCAACCGCACCGGGCAGCAGGCACTGCGCCACAATACAGACGGCCAGCAGGTGCATGACTCCCCAAATTGCGGTCATGGCAGATGTGCAAAAGGCGCAGGGCACAAGCCCCGCGCCCGTATGGCTGATCTGTTTTGCCACGGCTCAGCGCTTGTCGATGACGCGCTTGGACTTGCTGAATGTGCGCGGCAGGCTGGCGTAGTCGGCCACGTTGACAGAAACGCGCGCCATGATGGCCTTGTGCAGCCTGTTTTCCAGCTCGCGGGCCAGAGATTCGTCGTTGCCCGCCGTCTGCCCCTGGCCGCGTTCCACGGTGAGGGCCAGGTGGTCGAGGGCGCGTTCGTCGCGGGTGAGCTCCACCTGATATTCGCCGCCAAGTTCCGCGAACTGGCCGATAACTTCCACAAGCTGGCCGGGGTAGATATTGACGCCACGGTAGATGAGCATGTCGTCCGAGCGGCCAAGGATGCGGTCGTGGCGCGGCATGCAGAGCCCGCACGAACATTTGCCCGGCAGCAGACGCGAAAGATCGTGGGTGCGGTAGCGCAGCAGGGGCACGGCCTCCTTGCTCAGGCTGGTGACAACCATTTCGCCCACCTCGCCCTCGGCCACGGGCTGCATGGTGGCGGGGTCGAGCACTTCAATGATGAACAGGTCGGCCCAGTAGTGCAGGCCCTCGTGGGCGTCGCAGTCGATGGCCGTGCCGGGGCCGTACATTTCGGTCATGCCGCCGATGTCGTAGCAGCCCTCAAGGCCCAGCTTGCTCTCGATGGCAAGGCGCATTTTTTCGCTGCGGGTTTCTGAACCACAGACCATGCGGCGCAGTTTGATCTTGCTGCGCAGATCGGCGCGTTCCACTTCTTCGGCCAGCAGCAGGGCCATGGATGCCGTGGCCGTAAAGCCGGTGGCCCCCAGATCCTGCAAAAGCTGCAAGTGCATCTCAAGGTTGCCCGGCCCCACCGGCACGGTGAGCATGCCCACCTTTTCGCTGCCCGCCTGAAAGCCCGCGCCAGCCGTCCACAGGCCGTAGCCCACGGCAAGCTGCATGCGGTCTTCGGGGGTAAAGCCCGCAAGCTCGTAGCAGCGGGCAATCTGAAGGCCGAGGGTGTCGATATCGCGCTGGGTGTAGGCCAGAATTTTGCGTTTGCCCGTGGTTCCGCTAGAGGCGTGGATGCGCGCCACATCGCGCGGGGGTACGCACAAAAGGGGCAGAGGGTAGCCCTCGCGCAGGTCTTCCACATCGCTTGTGGGCAGACGGCGCAGATCGTCGAGGCTTGTGATGTCGTCGGGCTTCAGGCCGCAGGCTTCAAGCTTTGCCCTGTACTGGGGGGCGTTCCAGGCCTGGCGCACAGTGTAGCGCAGGCCTTCAAGCTGTTTGCTGCGGATATCCTCATCGGTGAGCTGGGGAATAAAGCGGTACGACATGAAGCTCTCCTGATTCCATTATGGTCATGGGCTTGAAAAGAAAAATAAAAACCACACTGCGGTTTTTTTGCGCCGCAGGCAAGCCCAAAGGGCGCTCTGCCCTACAGTTTGCCGCCCAGTGCAAAAACATCTCGCACCGCAAGCATGCGCGCGGCGGGTTCGGCATTCTTCTGTTGTTCCAGCGCCAGCATGAGCAGCACGCGGGCCTTGGCGGGCGAAAGCATGCCGCCAGGAACAAAGCCCTCGTATTCATCGAGGGGGGTTACGGGGCCAGAGCCCGTGCGGCTGCACCGTATGACGGGTATGCCCCCGGCAATGGCCTGCCGCAGCTCGTGGCGCACGGCATCGGGCATGGAGCCGTTGCCCATGCCAGCCAGCACTATGCCCGCGCTGCGCTCCATGGAATAGCGCACAAGATCAACGGGCATGCCCGCGCAGCCGTAGATTACATCCACGCGCGGCAGATTGCTGCAACCGGCCAGCCCGGCAAATGTTCCTGCCAGCACGGGATTCTCTTCGCCGCCGTAATAGAACTGCGGCTCGCCGTTGATAACCCTGCCGAGGCAGCCCGATTCCAGCGCGCGGAAGGCCTCCACATCGAGTGTGGCAACCTTTACCGCCGTGCGGGCCGAGAGCACGCGGCTGTTCATGACCAGCAGCGCACCTCGTGCGCGTGCCTGCGGGCAGGCTGCCACGGCCACGGCATCGCGGATGTTGATGGGGCCGTCGGCACTCAGCGAGGTGGCCGGGCGCATGGAGCCGGTAAGCACCACAGGCTTTGGGCTGGAAATGGTGAGATGCAGATAGAAGGAGGATTCTTCCAGCGTATCCGTGCCGTGGGTGAGCACAAGGCCGCAGGTGTCGGGGTCTTGCAGCGTTTTTTCGCACTGCGCACCCAGCGTGGCCCAGTGCTCCGGGGTGATGTTTTCGCTGGGCAGATTGCCGCACTGCACGCTGGTGATGCGGGCCACGCCCTCGATACCGGGCAGATTTTCGAGCATGCGGTCAACGGTGAGTACGCCCGCCTGATAGCTGATCTGTTCAAGCGGCGTGGGGGCAACGCCCGCAATGGTTCCGCCAGTGGCGATAAGGGCCACCTTGGGCAGGGAAGGAGAAGTGTGTGTCGTCATGGTCATTCCTGAAAAAAGTGCCCGCAGTTTGCGGCGATGTGCGCAACGTAGCGCAAGGCGGCGCAAAAATGAAGCGTCACGCTTGTGAACAGGCGCGCGCGGCTTGGATTTGAAAAAACATTGGTGTAGCGTGCCGCAATGGACAAAAAGAAAATATTACTCGTGTCGTTGGGGCATTTGTCGTGCGATATCAACGGCGGCGCGCTGCCCGCCATACTGCCGTTTTTGCGGGCGGCATACGACCTTAGCTATCAGGCAACCGGCGGGCTCATGTTTGCCTATGCCTGCCTCTCGTCCATGATCCAGCCTCTCTTTGGCCTGCTTTCCGACCGCTTTTCCAAGCCCTGGTTTATTCCTTTGGGCGTTTTGCTGGCGGGCTGCGGGCTGGCTGCCATTGGCTGGATGCCCGGCTACTGGGGCATTTTTGCGGCCATTGGCCTCAGCGGCGTGGGCGCGGCCCTGTTTCACCCAGAGGGCGCACGTTTTGCCAACGCGGTTTCGGGGCAGAACAAGGGAACGGGCATGAGCCTGTTCTCCATTGGCGGCAACGGGGGCTTTGTGCTGGGGCCGCTGCTGGCAACCGCCTGCCTTGGGGCCTTTGGCCTGCCGGGAACAACCATTTTTGCCGTGCTGGCCGTGCTGACGGCTGGAACGCTGGTGTGGTCCATCGCCCGCATGGGGGCCACCAAAAAAACGGCTGCCGCTGGCGGCAAGACTGCCCCGGCCACGGGCGCAGAAGGTGAAACCCCCGGTGAAAACAACTGGCGCGAATTTTTAAAGCTCACGGTTTCCATTGTCACCCGTTCCATCACCTTTGTGGGCTTCAATACCTTTATTCCCCTCTACTGGGTGAGCGCCTTTGGGCAATCCACGGCCACGGGCGCCATGGCGCTGACATTCTTTTGCGTGTGCGGTGTTATCAGCAATTTTTTTGGCGGCATGCTGGCCGACAAATTTGGCTACCGTGCTGTTATCCGCGTGGTATTTGCGCTTATGCCGCCGGTGGTGGCGGGCTTTAGCCTGAGCAGCAACCTCTACGCTGCCTGGGCCCTGCTGCCCCTGCTTGGCTTTGTGCTGTACGCGCCCTTCAGCGCCCAGGTGGTGCTTGGGCAGCAGTATCTTGCCAAGAATATCGGCTTTGCATCGGGCATCACCCTTGGCCTTGCCACAAGCCTTGGCGGCGTGGTGGCCCCGCTGCTCGGCTGGATTGCCGACCATTACGGCATGGCCGCCACATTCCAGTCGCTGGCGGCGCTCTCTATTGTGGGTGCTGTTTTTGCCTATCTGCTCAAGCCCGTGACCGTTAAAAAAGGAAAGTAAGCATGAACAGCAAGCAAAAAGCAGAACCCCCTCATGCCGGGTTTGCCCTGACGCGCCAGCTTTCGCCCATCGGAACCGTGCGTATCATTGAGCGCGGGCAGCATATTGTGCAGCTTGACCTGGGGGGCAAGGCTCCCTTTGAGCCGCTGGTAAATGCCGTGGAGCAGGAAACCCCCCTGCTGTTGCTGGCTTTTGACCAATTGAGCGGGTATCTGGCTGGAGTGCGCAAGGAATTTGATCTGCCTCTTGCCCCGGTGGGCACGGTCTTTCAGCGCAAGGTGTGGGATGCCCTGCTGCACATTCCCTACGGCCAGACCCGCAGCTACAGGCAGATTGCCGAGGCCGTGGGCAGCCCCAGGGGATTCCGCGCCGTGGGCATGGCCAACAACCGTAATCCCATTGCCGTGTTCATTCCCTGCCACCGCGTTATCGGTGCGGATGGCAAGATGGTGGGCTACGGCGGCGGTGTGGATATCAAGATAGCCCTGCTACAGAGAGAAGGCTGCCTGTAACCACAGATTTTTGCCGGGCAGCCACCGTGCCGCTTTTCGGGCCGCTCCCAGTTTGGGGGTGGCCTTTTTTATGGTCGCTGTTTCGCCGTTCCTTGAGTTGCCCTGTGTGCGCGAATGGCTGCTACCAATGTGCATAAAGTTTTTAACTTGCTGAAATTAAATATAATATTTAAGCACGCAAATGTGCGCAATCTTGCTGCCCGTCATGGGCCGCCGGTGTGTTGCCTTGTGCGAAGCGGATTGTAGGTAGTGTGCGTAAGGCATGATTCGATGCGTAGAAACTGTGCGTAACTCTGGTAATTATCTGTAATTTTTAACTTTGTTTTGAACAAATAAGGGGTTTTGCATCTCTACTCCATCTTTGCGCCGGTTTGTGAGCACTATACGGATGTGCGGGCGCAAAAAAAGCAGCCATATGGTGGATGGGGCTCTACCATGCTGCTGCCTGCTGAAAGCGCGCCCGAAAAATCGGACTAAAAATTGTGCGTAATTATGTTATCATGCTGTAATTACAAATTTAATTATGTGGTCAAACTGTTACTAATGCGGTGAGTGGGTGGGGAGGTTGGGGCTGCCGGGCAGCCGTTCTTGTCTGCGCCCGGCCTTAAGCCCGCAGGGGGCGCACTGGCAGCAGCGGCCCCAGATCAATGCCCGCAGGGCTGACCATGGCGCGGAAGGGATACATCTCAACCCCGGCGTGCAGGGCTTGGTAAAAAAGGGCGGCGTAAGCCGGATCAATAAAATCCGCCGGGGCAAAGCACGCGCCGTCTGGCCGCTGCACAAGGTAGAACATGGCCGCCCGCTCGCCGCAGGCCACAATATCCATAAGTTCACGCAGATGCTTTTGCCCGCGTTCGCTGGCCGCATCAGGAAAGCAGGCCGCGTCGTCCTCAACCATGGTGACGTTTTTGCATTCCACCCACAGGGGCGGCAGGCCGGGGCCGGTGAGCAGGCCGTCGAGCCTGCTCTGGCCGCGCTTGGCCTCGCGCACAAGGGTGGTGTAGCCCTGGGCAAAGGGCAGGCGATGGGCGTGAAAGGCCGCCTCAAGCATGCGGTTGGGCGTGCTGGTGTTTACGCCGACCCAAAATCCATCAGGTGCGCTGTGTGTGCCTTGCGGTAATTGCGGCACGGCCCTGTGCGCCAGCCACACGCATTCCTGTGTGTATTTGAGCTTGCGGGCGGGGTTGCTGGCCGGGGATGCCAGCACCGGCGCGCCCGGCAGGCACAGGCCAAGCATGCTGCCCGAATTGTTGCTGTGTACCCACAGATCGGCCCCTTCGTGCTGCAAAAGCACGCTAAACCGTTTGCGGCGCTGCACAAAGGCCGCCACGATGCAGTGGAGCGGCAGGGGCAACAGGGGCGCAGCCGTGCTGGCGGCGGGCTGGTTCATGCCCGCATGTTTGCTTTCAGAGCTCATTTACACCCCGATGTGAAGCTGCTAAATACAGCCAGTTTATGAGTACGCCTGCCGATTGCGGGTGCGTTGCATACGCCAAGGAGCCCCCTCATGCAGATTTCAGACCGTCTGAGCAGTATCAAACCTTCTCTGACCCTTAGTGTCAACAGCCGCGCCCTTGAGCTCAAGGCTCAGGGTATTTCTGTCACCAGCCTTGCCGTTGGCGAGCCGGATTTTCCCACGCCCAAGCATGTTTGCGAGGCGGCCAAGGCGGCCATTGACGACAATTTTTGCCGCTACACCGCCGTGCCGGGAATTCCCGAACTGCGCAAGGCTGCGGGCGCGTATTTTGAAAGAAATTACGGCGTGCCGGTTCCCATGGAATCCATTGTTATCGGCGCGGGTGGCAAGCACTGCCTTTATAATTTCATGCAGGCCATGCTCAACCCCGGCGACGAGGTTCTTGTGCCCGCCCCCTACTGGCTCAGCTATCCCGACATGGTGATGTTGACCGGCGCGGAACCCGTGCCTGTGCTGGCCGGGCCGGAGCAGGGTTTTAAGGTTACGCCCGCCATGCTTGAGGCGCACACCACCGACAAAACAAAGCTGCTCATTCTCAATTCGCCCAGCAACCCCACCGGCGCGGTCTACACCGAGGCCGAGTTTACGGCCATTATGGATTGGGCCATCGCGCGCGGGCTGTTTGTGCTCTCTGACGAAATTTACGACCAGCTTGTTTTCGCCCCTGCCAAGATGACCAGCGCCATCGGCTGGTTTGCCAAATATCCCGAACAGGTGGCCGTGCTCAACGGTCTTTCCAAAAGCTACGCCATGACAGGCTGGCGCGTGGGCTTTTTGGCCGCGCACCCCCTGCTGATCAAAAAGATTTCGGCCATGCAGGGCCACAGCACATCCAACATCTGCTCCATCGCGCAAAAGGCGGGCCTTGCCGCCCTGACCGGCAGCATGGAGTGCGTGGACAAGATGCGCGAGGCCTTTGTGCGGCGGCGCGACATGGCCATGAAGGTGATTGAAGGCTGGCCCTTTGCCATCTGCCCCAAGCCCGACGGCGCGTTCTACCTCTTTTTGGACGTTTCGAAGTGCTATGGCGGCAGCGTGAGCAACTCTACCGACCTGGGTACCCTGCTGCTCGACAAGGCCCACGTGGCCGTTGTGCCGGGCGCGGCCTTTGGCGACGACAAGTGTATCCGCTTCTCATATGCCGTGGGCGACGATGTGCTTATGGGCGCGCTGGAAAGCATTGGCGCAGAACTGGCCAGGCTGGCGGCAGAGCCGAAGTAGGCGGTTTAACAGGGACTGGAAAACCGCGAAAACAGCCGCTGAAAAAAAATTGCATAAATGTATTGACAGTTAGGCCAGTTTTCGTCATTCTGCTTTTCGCCGTGGGGCTGTAGCTCAGTTGGGAGAGCGCTTGAATGGCATTCAAGAGGTCAAGAGTTCAATTCTCTTCAGCTCCACCAGATATTTAAAGGGCTTACGATGAAAATCGTAAGCCCTTTTTCTATTGCCATGCGTTTTTGTGCCATCTCTGTGCCATATTTTTCAGTGAAGCAACGTGACCATCTCTGATTGATTGGGAACATAGCTCTTTTTCCCCGTCTCAATACCTCTGCAGAAATCTGCGCCTCAAGGATTCAAAAATCCCCCTCCGCATCACGCCATCCCACAGCGATTCCTCCAGACATGCCCACAGCCCCCCCCCCTCATAAAAAACTCAAGGGTAAATTCAACAAATAACGCTAGTTAGCGTAAAAGTTGCCCCATTCTGTCACTAGGAAAGCAACTCATTTTTCCTCAATCTGTGATCGTAGAACGAATTTGAGGAGAGATGTATGGACGCCCACCCTGATGACCATAACCTGGACGACATCCTTATCGAAGCAGCAATCACGGGCCTCGAAACTTCAATGCCCGCTGTATTCGCTCGCCGGGAAATCCCCAAGTATGTCGGCGGCTCGCTGACCGTCGGCACCCTTGCCAACCTCGGTAAGGATGGTCCGCCCTACTTCCTGGTCAACAAGCACGCGACCTACGAAAAAAACTCTTTCCTGAAATGGTATCGTTCGCAGATCAAGAAGGCAAGGTGATTCCTGATCGGCCTTTTGCCGACGAGCTAATTTTTAACCACGTCTTGAAAAAGCGTGCTACCACTTGAGGTTGATATGTCTTGTGAAACCCCAAAAACAATGCAGGGAGCCAATCAAATGGAAACAGAAAATCAGAACGGAACAATCATGTCCAAGGATACTTTTGCAGCAGTCACGGCCATCCAACAGGAAATCCACGCCATGTTGCAGCTTCCCGCAGAAGATCTGAACAAGGTTTCTCGCCTTGAGTTGCAGTTGGACTGGAAGCCCGTACTGACCGTAAACATTCATCCCAAGAACTCCTAATCATAGACGGATGGGCAGGTGTTCCTGCCCATCCGTCTATGGAGGATATATGTTCGATTACAAAAAATTATTGCACAAGGCTGTGAGCTCGGGCAAGCCCGTCTCAGAATCTAGCCCGTTGTTTGTGGATGCTGATGTGGCAGACGCCGTTTCCAGCATGACCATTGACACTGTTGCCCAATATGCACCTTCTGCCCGTTACAAGAAGCAGAAGTTGCCTCCTAGCGACTATCGTACCCCACCTTCTCACAAAGTTCACACGTCTGCCACATTGCAGCGCCTTGCCACAACGTGGTCCTATGTGCAGAAGCCATCGGTGCCCAAGGGCTGCCTGAAACTGGCTGGAAAAATAGATTTTTCTCCTGCCTTTCTAGCCGCACTTGGCACAGCGAATGCTACCGATATCCACGGGCTTGAAAACATGCTGACCCTTGAGAATGTTTTTGAGTCTCTTATCGAACAGGAAGCCTCCCATCAGTTTCGCGCTGGCAGAAATAGCCATCTTCAGACACTCATGGGCATAAAAGAACATGGCTTATTGGTTTCTGGTTCCGTTGGAAATGATGGTGCGCTGCACTGGCATCTGAACCATGGCAAAATCAAGGGATCGTCATGGACTGCTTTGGTGGGCAGCGTTTTGAACCTGTCCAGAATGGATTCTCTGGCGACCCTTGCGAGTTTCCTCAATATGAATTTTGACAATCTCTATCAGCTTTCCAGCACAAAACATGCTGCAGAGCTTCATACAGGTTTGTGCCCGGTTGACGAGGTGCCTACGCACCTCCATCTGCGGAGTCTTCCAGCAGGAGGTGCCTGTGCCGATCTGGTAGAGAAGGTGTATAGCTACGGGCATGCCGGGCAGATAATCGGTGCCATTCTACGCTACCGTTTGAACGGCAAGGACTTCTGCCTGCCCGCCACCGTTGGGCGGAATGTTCTCTGCGTGGGCAAATTCAAGGCCACAGCCCATTGGCTTGATCAGCACCTTATGGACACGCAGCCTTACGCCACCCTCGTGCTCTGTCAGGACATGCGCACCGCCCTGGCTTTCAGACGCATGATGCAGAAAAAAAGCGAAGGTGAACCAACGGGAATCATCGTCACGGCCCACCTGGGCAGTGATCTTTCCGTTTTGCCCTCAAATTACCTGCATGGGCGTCATGTGGTATTCGTACCTGCCCCGACCAAGTACGATTTGGCTATGGTCAAGCTGTACGAGAATATGGCCGCTCAGGTCAACGCACTGAGTTTCAAGGTATATAAAGGTTTTTTGCTTCACTCAGCCCCCCATTGCACGTCATCCGAAGAAGTGGCGGGCATCAGTGAGCTGGAATCACAACTGTTGGACGCTTCTATTGTTCTTGAGGACTGGGAGCGGCCTTCGTTGCTGGTCAAATACATCACGGAGCGTTCTGTTCCGTATGCCGAGTTCAAGGCATGGGGCCACCGATTGGGCCTCTTCAAAACTACAGAGCAGGATTCCAGCGGAATGACTACTTCTGCTAATAATCTTGTATTATTTCAGCCCCAATCCGGCTCTGCCGCACAGCAATCTGCCCACATCACGGACGTTGACACTTCGCAGGTTTTTTCACCGGGTGGTATTGTTCTACTGCACGGTTTGAAAGATGCAGGAAAAAGCATGTTTTGCTTTGCTGCAGCCAAGGCGCTTATCACAGGGGAAAAACTGTTTGGCCTTTTCCGTTCTGATAAGACAGGCAAAATTGTGTATGTGGACAGCGAAACGCCACAAGCCCTTCTTGCGGAACGCCTGAATCAGTTTGGTCTTGCTGGGGAAGTGGGACAGCGTTTGTTCCTGCTCTCGAAGTTTGATCATGCAGTCCCGGACTACGCCTTTTCTCTCACTGACCATGTATTCCGTGACAAGCTGGAAAACACCTTGCTTGAGCGTGGCTGCCGTTACCTTTTGCTGGACAACCTCACTTCGCTGATGGATGAAGGCAGGGTCTACCAAAGCAGTGTGGTCAGCGGATTTTTTCAATGGGTTGAAAAACTTCAACAGCAGCACGGCATTTGCACTATTTTGGTACATCATACCCAGGATGATGCCAATGCAGGCACGGGATCAGCCAAGGCGCGCGGCAGTCAGGAGTTTTCCATCCGCGCTCATACGGAAGTTGTTCTGATCCGGGCTACGGAAATCCTTGAAAAAAGACTCGGCACTGAGGCCGTGCTGCAGGCAGCAGCGTGTGATGGCCTGACGCTTGGGGTCTGCTTTAAAGTCTGCAAGGCGGCCTGCGTGCTGCAGAAAAAGACATTCTGGCTTCATTTGCCGCTGGGTGCATCCCAATGTCGTTTTCTGGGTGTAACCGGGGCAGACGGGCATGAGGTTGCTTATTCCCCTGCCGCTGTGAAGGGTACCGATCTCACGCCTGCGACATCCGCGGGGCCTGACCGCGAAGAGGATGGTCTGGCTGGTCTTAATCTGTCTCAGGATGAACAAAAGGTGTACGCATATATTACGGAGCGTAAAACGGCTCAGACCGGTGCCATCGGCACTCTTTTGCAGTGCCAGGAGACAAAGGCCAGGTCCATTTTGAAAAGGCTTGAAGCTGTTGGCCTTATTGAAGCCTTCGGTAAAGGGCCAACAGCAGGCTACAAGCTTTCCACCTGTTATGCGGAACGCACAGCGCACTAATCCCATTGTGACAGTGCTTCATGAAGTGGCATGGGGAGACCAACCCCATGCCACTTCATGACTGTAGCATCTACCTTGTATGCCTCGCGGCCCCTCGCATAACCCCTCGTTGGGGCTGCCATAACCCTCGAAAACCCCTCGCATAACCCTCGTTTTATCACACGTTTATCCCCCGCGAGGGTTATCAAAATTACTAACAATCAACAATTTCAGCATGTTAAGCTAGCATTTATTTCCTATGGCCGGGTAAAAAATCGTCATTCTTCAAGCATAGCCTCGGCAGTCGTTGATGCCAAATGCCCCTGTCCCCTTAGAGGGGGGGGGGGAAGGCCCTTTTCATCGTTCGTTTGAACCAAAGGCCCATTGTCAGAGGGGCAGTACCTGCGGGGGCAGCTTCGCTGGTCTTCGGCATGCCTGCAATAACAACTACACCGATGAAACAGCATCTACCGCCATCGAACTCATGGGGTCATCCAATCTCATTACTCCGCACCCAATGATATGCAGAAGCTAATTCCCTCAAACTCACATGTCAGATTTAGCTTGGTTGGCTTGAGGCATTTAACTTAAACGACTTGATTCTCTGTAATAACAACGAAGGTATGATTGTAGTACTTCTATAAGAATATAGAAGCATAAGAATATAGAAATATTATAGCTATAAGTATTACAGCTATGCCACAACAAGTGGCATAGCTAGAAATACAAACATGAGAACGATATAGATATGTGAACACAAAACAGTAAGCAAGAAGAAACACAGACAGGAGATTCAAATGAACAACATAAACTTTAGACCTATGATGCACGATGATGACCATAGCCTGCATAGACCAACTATACGTGACAATCTAGCAACACTCCTTACGGAGTACGCAACGTTACATAGCAAAACAATGGTTATTCGGTTTGATGTAACCTACCCCAAAATGTTTAAGGCTATCGAAGACAATAGCGACATATCAGCTCTCATGAAGTTGTTGATTCAACAGTGTTCACGTAAAGGAGTATCCCCAGCGTATTTCTGGGTGAGAGAGCAATCTCTTAGAAGCAACAACCAACACTATCACTGCATGCTTTTGCTCGATGGTAACAAAACTCGTAGGTACTATCCCTACATTGAAGCAGCAGAAAAAATGTGGGGCAGAATACTCAATGTGGATCCTCACGGATTGATCCACTATTGCAATCAATCCCCTGAGGGCAACAGGCAAGCTAATGGCATCATCCTGCGCAGCGATGACCCCAACTACGAAGACAAGATTGATACCGTTGTCCGGCAGGCCATGTACTTGGCTAAAGACCACACCAAGGGGATCTACAACGATGGTGTTCGTGATTTCGGCATGACACGTTTGGCGAATA
>NZ_JAYRGM010000032.1:0-14863 GCF_041907885.1 Desulfovibrio sp.
TCCAGTATTTGGCGACGGAAAAGTGGTGGTGGAGGGGGGTGGATTTGAACCACCGAAGTCTTACGACGACAGATTTACAGTCTGTTCCCTTTGGCCACTCGGGAACCCCTCCACTCTTGCCGCAAAGGTCGGTTTGTCCGATCTTCGTTCAGCTTCTCATGGAGCTGGCGATGGGACTCGAACCCGCAACCTGCTGATTACAAATCAGCTGCTCTGCCAGTTGAGCTACGCCAGCGGCAACACAGCTTATTAGCGACTTTCATTTCACTTGGCAAGTAAAATTTTCGCTTTGGCTCAATTTTTTTCAAATTCTAGTGAGCCGTGCTGCTTTTTACCGTTTTTCGCGCTACCAGCGCGGAAACGATTTGGCCTTATAGCCCTTTACGAGCTAAAGTGCAACGGTCTAGATGGGCAATATCCCGTTTATTTTCAATTTTTTTGAAAATTCCTGTTTCCGCAAGCAGATCATGTACGGCTTTTGCTTGCGCAGCGCCGTGTTCAAGCAGTACGAGGCCGCCTTTTTGCAAGGCGCAGGCTGCCGCATTGATGGCGGCTGCCAGGTGCAGCAGCCCGTTGTTTTCAGAAAACAGGGCGCTGTGGGGTTCGTTGTGCAGCACCTCGTCCATAACCATGTGGCGCTCTGCCTCGGCAATGTAGGGCGGGTTGCTCACAACAAGCTGTAATGATTCAGGCTTGATCGGTGGGTTGCGCATGTCGGCTTGCAAAACTGTGGCGCGGTCCTGCACGCCGATGTTTTGGGCATTTGTGGCGGCAACCCTTGTGGCGTGGGGGCAAATATCGAGCAGCAGCCCCTGCCAGTTAGCGTTTTCTGCCAGCAGGGTCAGGCCAATGCAGCCAGTACCCGTGCCCAGGTCGGCAAAGTGCAGCTGTGTTTTGGGCAGCAGTTCAAGGGCGCAATCCACAAGCAGTTCTGTTTCTGGTCTAGGAACAAGCGTGTTGCGGGTAACCGCAAAATCGCGGCCATAAAATTCCTTGCGGCCAATGATTTGTGCCAGAGGCTGGCCCGTTGCCCTTTGGGCAACAAGCGCCTGCAAGCTGGCAAGCACATCGCCCTCTACCTCGCGCCCGGCCTCTAAAATGCAAAAAAGGCGGGCAGAACCTGATGCCTCGCCCCCCAGAGCCTCGCGTGCCAGCACTTCTGCGCAAAGGCGGGGGCTGTCCACCCCCGCCTTGGTCAGTTGCGCTGTTGCTTCATCAAGATATTGTTTGAGACGCACGGCTCTCAGGCTCCGGCTTCGGCAGGCCTTTTACCGCCTTTGCTGCCAGCAGATTTGGCCTTGGCTGCCACGCCGGCGGGTTCTTCCTGTTTGCCCTTGCCGCCAGTTTTGCCAGCGGTGGAGCTGCCGCGTCCGCCCTTTGTTTCAAAAACCAGGGGCAGCAGTTCATCATAATGGTGAACCGGGTGTACAGTGATGCGCTTGAGCAGCTCCTTGGGCACGTCTTCAAGGTCTTTGACATTCTGGTGCGGGATGGCCACATGCTTGAGGCCGCGCGCCACGCCAGCAAGAATCTTTTCCTTGATGCCGCCCACGGGCAGCACGCGCCCCTGCAAGGTTATTTCGCCGGTCATGCACAGGTCGGCGCGAACGCGACGCCCGCTGAGCGCGGAAATGAGCGCCGTTGTCAGTGTAACGCCCGCCGAGGGGCCGTCCTTTGGTGTTGCGCCCGCAGGCACATGCACGTGCAGATCGTATTTTGTCACAAATTCGGGGTCCACGCCCAGCTCATCCGCACGGCTGCGGATGTAACTCAGGGCTGCCTGGGCGCTTTCCTTCATGACATCGCCAAGCTGGCCGGTAAGGGTAAGGCCGCCCTTGCCCTTCATTACCGTAGCCTCGACCGTGAGCACTTCGCCGCCAGCGGGTGTCCAGGCCAGCCCCAGAGCCATGCCGGGCATGAGCTTCTTTTCCTTTTCATCTTCAATAAAGCGCGGGGCCCCCAGCAGTTTTTCCACATCGGCCACGTCCACCGCAAAGGGGGGCTTTTTGCCCTCGGCCTTGCGGCGGGCCAGCTTGCGGCAAATGGACGAGAGCTCGCGTTCAAGATTACGCAGGCCAGCCTCGCGCGTGTATTCCTTGATAACCTTTTCCAGTGCGGCCTCGGTCAGTTCCACGTCCTTGGGTGCAAGGCCGTTGTCTTCGATCTTTTTGGGCAGCAGATGGATGCGCGCGATCTGGGCCTTTTCCTGCATGGTGTAGCCAGGCAGCGAAATGACTTCCATGCGGTCGCGCAGGGCCGCAGGAATGGTCTCCAGATGGTTGGCCGTACACAGAAACATTACCTTTGAAAGATCAAAGGGCACGTTCAGGTAGTGGTCGCTGAAGGTGTTGTTCTGTTCCGGATCAAGCACTTCCAGCAGGGCAGAGGATGGGTCGCCCCTGAAGTCTGCACCCAGCTTGTCAACTTCGTCCAGTACAATCACCGGGTTACGCGTGCCAGCCTGCTTGAGCGCCTGAATGATGCGACCAGGCATGGCCCCGATATAGGTGCGCCTGTGGCCGCGAATTTCTGCCTCGTCGTGCATGCCGCCCAGCGAAAGCCGCTGAAATTTGCGGCCCAGCGCCCGCGCAATGGAGCGCCCCAGCGAGGTTTTGCCCACTCCAGGAGGGCCCGCAAAGCAGAGGATCGGCCCCTTGGACTGCGGGTTGAGCTTGCGCACGCTCAGGAACTCAAGAATGCGATCCTTGATCTTGTCCAGTCCGCAGTGGTCTTCGTCCAGAATTTCCTTGGCGTTGACGATGTCGAGCCGGTCGCGCGAAATCTTTTTCCACGGCAGTTCCACCAGCCAGTCAAGGTAGGTGCGCACCACGTTGGCCTCGGATGAATCGGCGTGCATGCTCGAAAGGCGGCGCAGCTGCTTGTCGGCTTCCTTGCGCACGTCCTTGGGCAGACCGGCCTTGTCCAGGGCCAGCTTGAGATTTTCCAGCTCCTGCTCGCCGTCTTCGTCCTTGTCGCCCAGCTCGCTGCGGATGGCCTTGAGCTGTTCACGCAGAAAATAATCCTTCTGCGCCTTGTCCATGCCCTCGCGTGCCGAGCTTTGGATGCGCGCCTGTACTGTGGCCACCTCCACCTCGCGCTGCAACTGGGTGTTGACCAGCATGAGGCGGTCGATGGGATTTTCTGCCTCCAGAATACGCTGCGCGTCGGCAGTTTTCATACGCATGTTGGCGGCGATAAGGTCGGCCAGCCGACCGGGATCGTCCACGCCCTGCAAAACAGAGAGCACATCGGGCGACGAAAGGCCGCGCAGGGTCAGCACCTTCTCGCTCTGCTCGCGCACAGAGCGCAGCAGGGCTTCCACTGTGGCATCCACCACGGGAATCTGTTCGGGCAGGGTTTCGATGCGTGCTTCAAGAAATGGCTCCACCTGGCGGTAACCCGCAACGCGTGCGCGGCTTACGCCCTGCACAAGAATTTTTACCCGCGAATCGGGCATCTTGAGCATGCGCATAACCTGTACCACCGTGCCCACTTCGTAGAGGTCTTCCGGCTTGGGGTCTTCGGTGGATTCTTCTTTTTGCGCGCACACCAGCAGATGCCGCCCGTTTTTGAGGGCTGCGTCCACCGCCTGAACGGATTTGTCGCGCCCGATAAAAAGCGGAAGAATCATGTAGTTGAAGATCACCACATCGCGCACGGGCAATACGGGCAGGGTATCGGGAATGCTCTGTGCAGCCGTGTTCAGGCCGCCCTCGTGCTCCAGCCCTTCGGCCGCGCTCAGCTCGGTGTTGCCCTGCTCCGTATCAATGGCGGGCTCTGCCTCAGCGGGTTCACCCTGGTGCAGCAAAATATCTTTTTCATTGATGTCAGCCATATATAATCTCCCCGACTGCTTTCGAGTCAAATGCGTTGCGATTGCGTTATGCTGTAGCAGTCTCCATCCGTAACGATGACATGATCCAGAAAGCGCAGCCCCATGCGGGGCGCCAGTCTTTGAAGTTCTTCCGTGAGCAGGCGGTCTTCCTGCGACGGCGCGGGATTGCCGCCGGGATGGTTGTGTACCAGTATGATGCCGCTGGCCTTTCGCAGCAGGGCCGCTTCAAGTACGTCCCTCGGATAGATTGCAACTTCTGCAATGCCGCCCCTACGCAAGCGTTCCCAGGCCATCAGGCGGTTGCGCCTGTCCACCAGTGCCAGCCAGCATTCCTCATGCGGGCTTGTGCCTAACCGCGCCTGAGCCATGCGGGCCACGGCCTCCGGGGTTGCCAAAACTTCTCTCTGGCGCACCTCTGCCGCTGCATAGCGCGCCCGTGTCTCGCCCAGCACCCGCCACAAGGCCACCAGGCCCGGTCCAAAACCGGGAATCTCAAGCAGTTCTTCCGGTCTTGCGTCCAGCGCGCCCCGAATGTTCCCGAACCTTTGTATCAGTTCCTTGGCCAGCGGCTTGGTGTCCTTTCGGGTCAGGCCATAACCAAGCAGCAGTTCCAGTACTTCATAGTCTGCCACTGCCGTGGGTTCAATTTCAAGTCTTTGCCGCAGCCGCTCACGGTGCCCCTGGCTGGTGGGCGGGGTGGAAGTTGGCTTTGCTGTCATAAGTTAAGCAGTCTTGAAGGTTGCGCAAGGGGCAGGGCCGACGAAAGGCGGGCCGTACCCGTAAACCGTCTGCGGTGCATGATCCGTGCAAAAATGGGCTTTGACAGTTGTGGTGCAGTTGGCGTCAACGCAAAATATTTACGAAATGAACATTGGCAAGCCCCCACCAGAGAATCGGGGGTGGCTGGCCCTGTCTTGGTCTGTCAGCTTGTGGCGCGCGTGCGCCCCGTGGAAAAAAGATCAGTCATGCGCGCCGCAAGGTAGTCCAGACTTTGCGCTGGCGAGCGGCGTCCGCTTTTTACCTGCAATTCCGCATCCATAACGGTAGATATGCATTCGGCCAGCACTGCCGGGCCAAGGCGGGTAGCCAGCTGTTTTTTGAAAGCCGCTTCGTTGGGGTGTACCCGCACCTTTTCGCCCGCCCACAACTGCCAGAGCAGCCGCAATTCGCGGGCCAGCAGGGCAAGCAGAGAAAAAAGCAGGCTGTCACCGTCCTGGCTGCGCGAAAGTTCCTTCCACACGGCGGTGAGGTTGCCCGCCTCCATGTGGCGGATGCAATCAAAAACATTGCATTCCGGATTCCATGAAGCCGTGGCGGTCATGGCCAGGGTGATGTTGCCCGATTCCGGAGTCTGAGAGCCGCCAGCAACATCCAGCGCTGCGTTGCGCAACAGTTGCAGTTTGTGCAGCTCGTTTTCAATGGCCTGCGCATCGGGCGGCACAGAGGCGCAGAACTGTTCCAGGGCATCCTGCTCAAAGCGCAGGCCCAGTTCGTTGGAGCGTTGCAAAACATGTTTTTTTACGGCTCTTTCGTTCAGGCCGTCCTGCCGCCATATCCAGCCCTGCTGGTCGGCAAAGGCCATGCAGCGCAGCTTGGCAATATGGGCCGGAATTTTGGGCTGGCCCTTGTCCCACGCCACTTCCATGCAGAAAAAAGGCCAGCACTGTTCCGAAGGCCGCGCCAGCGCGTGCGAAACCTTTTTCCATACGGCTGCGGGCCACAGGTTTGCCTGCCGCACCACCAGCACGCGCGGCGCGCCAAACAGGCCCTGCAAGGTGAGCTGCTCCCAGAATCGCGGCGAGGGTTCCTCGTCGCCCCAGTAAACATGGCGCTCCCACTGGCCCGATGCGGGCGGAAACGAAGAAAGAAGCTGCTCCATGCGCGCGCGCAGCAACTGCCCGTCTGGGCATACAAGAAAGGTAAAACCGGGATGTGCCGCGCTCATGTGATTCCGTGGTGCTGAAAATTGTTAAAAAACTGCTCTGCACGGTAGCTGCTGTGAGCCGGATACTGACCCGTACCGGGCAGATGGCAGCCAGATGCGTGCCGCCGCCGTTGATTGCGTGCCTTATGGCAGTCAACACAGCCAACCGATGTCATTATAAGTATAAATGGGATAGCGGGGAAGGGGTAACAGAAAGAAGGGGCGTTTTTTCGCAAATGAAAAAACGCCCCTTCGTCATTATAAAGACTGCTGTGGCAGTGTTATTTGGCGGCGGGTCTAGTTGGCAACAATATTCACCAGCTTGCCGGGAACCACAACCACCTTGCGCACCGTAAGGCCATCAATGTGGCGCTGTACAGAGGAATCGGCAAGGGCGGCCTGTTCCATAACGGCCTTGTCGGCTGCGGCGGGAATCTGCACCGTGCCGCGCAGCTTGCCGTTGACCTGAAGGGCCACGGTAAGCATGTCCTGAACAGTGGCGGATTCGTCCCAGGCTGGCAGCAGCTCGCCGGAAAGGGCCGAGCCGTGGCCCAGGCGCTGCCACAGTTCTTCGCAAACGTGGGGCGTGATGGGCGAGAGCAGGGTGAGCACCGAAGCCATGGCCGATGAGAACACGCGGCGGTCGCCCTCGCTGGTGCCAAGCTTTTCGCGCGAGAGGTACATGGCGTTGACCAGTTCCATCACAGCGGCGATGGCCGTATTGAACTGGAAGCGGTCGCCCATGTCTTCGCCGCACTTTTTGACAGTGAGGTGTTCACGGCGGCGCAGATCACGGGCTTCTTCTGTCTGGGCATCGTCAGCCGTGGCCTGGCAGGCCTTGAGGGGCAGCAGGCGGTCTTTTTCGTCATCAAAAAGACGCCACACGCGGCCAATAAAGCGCGAAGCACCTTCAATACCCGAATCAGACCAGTCAAAGTCGCGCTCTGCGGGCGCGGCAAACAGGCAGAACAGGCGCACGGTATCCGCGCCGTACTTGTCGATCATTTCCGAAGGCGCAACCACGTTGCCCTTGGATTTGGACATCTTGCTGCCGTCTTTGAGCACCATGCCCTGGGTGAGCAGATTGGCAAATGGTTCGTCGAGCCCGGCGGGGAAAAAGCCCATGTCGCGCAGCACCTTGGTGAAAAAGCGCGAATACAGAAGGTGCAGTATGGCATGCTCCACGCCGCCGATGTACTGGTCAACGGGCAGCCAGTACTTGAGGGCATCGGCATCAAAGGGGGCCTCGGTATTGCGGGCGCTGGTGTAGCGGGCGAAATACCACGAGGATTCCACAAAGGTGTCCATGGTATCCATTTCGCGCTGGGCCTGGCCACCGCATTTGGGGCAGACGCAGCTGGCAAATTCGGGCGTTTCCGGCAGGGGAGAGCGTCCGTCCTCGCGAATTTTCACGTCCATGGGCAGCAGCACGGGCAGATTTTCTTCCTTTTCAGGCACGACGCCGCACTTGTCACAATAAATGATGGGAATGGGCGCACCCCAGTAACGCTGGCGCGAGATATTCCAGTCGCGCAGGCGGAACTGCGTGGTGGCCTTGCCCTTGCCCTCTTTTTCGAGAGCCTGGGCAACTGCGGCCTTACCTTCGTCGTTGGGCGTGCCGTCAAAGGAACCAGACTGCACCATGAAGCCCTCGGCGGTGAAGGCCTCGGTCATGGTGTCGGGGTTGATCTGCTCGTCCTTGGGGCTGATGACCACGCGCACGGGAAGATTGTATTTGCGGGCAAATTCAAAGTCGCGCTGGTCGTGCGCAGGCACGCCCATGACCGCGCCCGTGCCGTAATCGGCCAGCACAAAGTTGCCCAGCCACAGCGGCACGCGCTGCCCGGTAAAGGGATGCAGGGCGTATGCGCCGGTAAAGATGCCTTCTTTTTCCAGCGAATCAGACTGGCGGTCGATGCGGTCCATATTGCGGATACGTTCTACAAGGGCACGCACTTCATCAGCTTTTTCATAACCCTCGATGAGCTTTTCCACCATGGGATGCTCAGGCGCGAGGGTCATGAAGGTGACGCCAAAGAGGGTGTCGGGGCGCGTGGTGAACACGTCGATGCCCTTGACGCCCTCGGCCAGCAGGGCGGCGTTTTCTATACCAAAGGTAATGGCCGCGCCCGTGGATTTGCCAATCCAGTTGCGCTGCATGGCAATAACGCGGTCGGGCCAGCCGCCTTCAAGCGTTTGCAGATCTTGCAGCAGTTCGTCGCCGTAGGCCGTGATCTTGAGAAACCACTGGGTCAGGTCCTTCTGCACCACGCGGCTGTCGCAACGCCAGCACAGGCCGTCGATAACCTGTTCGTTGGCGAGTACCGTGTGGCACGAGGGGCACCAGTTTTGCGCGGCCTTTTTGCGGTACACAAGGCCTTTTTCCAGCAGGCGCAAAAAGAACATCTGCTCCCAGCGGTAATATTCGGGGCGGCAGGTGGCGATTTCGCGATCCCAGTCATAGGAATAGCCCAGGCGCTTGAGCTGGGCGCGCATGTTGCCAATGTTGGCATATGTCCACTTGGCGGGGTGGGTGTTGTTTTTGATGGCCGCATTTTCGGCGGGCAGACCAAAGGCATCCCAGCCCATGGGGTGCAACACGTTAAAGCCCAGCATGCGCTTGCTGCGCGCCACCACATCGCCTATGGCATAGTTGCGCACATGGCCCATGTGGATGTTGCCCGAAGGATAGGGAAACATCTCTAGCACATAGTACTTGGGCTTGTCGCTTTTGTCGGTACAGGCGAATGCGTTTTCGGCCTGCCAGCGGGCCTGCCATTTTTCTTCGATTGCTTGCGGATTATAGCGTTCGTGCGTCATGGGGCTTTACCGGTTTACTCGGATATGGTGGAAGAATCGGCGGCGGGGCGTTTGATCCCGCCGGTTTCCAGAGCCTTGGCCACGGCATCGAGAATGCCGTTGATAAAGCTTTTGGCATTGCCTTCGCCAAACTGACGGCTGAGTTCCAGCGCCTCGTTGATGGCAACCTTGGCGGGCACATCATTGCGGAACATGATTTCGTACACAGCCAGGCGCAGCAGGGTCAGCTCTACGCGGCCCATGCGGTCAACGCGCCAGTTGCGCGAAAAGCTGGTGATCGAGGCATCAAGCTCGTCGCTTTTGCTCCACACACCCTCCACCAGTTCCCAGGCAAAGCCAGAGGGATAGGCGGGCGGTTCCTGATCCTGCCAGCGGGCAAGATAATCGGGAGAAATGCGAAAAAAACGCCGCAGATCGTCAATATCGTTCGCAGGCGTAAAGGAAAGGCCGTACAGAACCTGAAAGGCCAGTTCGCGTTCGCCCCTGCGGGTGGCTGATTTGGCTTTTGCCATGGATTACAACTGCTCCATAACACGGATGGTTTCCAGCATGGCAGCGGCAGCTTCCACGCCCTTGTTGCCACCCTTGGAACCGGCACGTTCAATGGCCTGTTCAATGGTGTCGCAGGTCAGCAGACCAAAGCCGATGGGAATGCCAGCGTGCATCATGGCCTGGGCAATGCCCTTGCTGGCCTCGGCGCACACATAGTCAAAGTGGGGCGTACCGCCGCGAATAACAGCGCCAAGGGCCAGCACGCCATCGTACTTGCCGGAATTGACAAGCTTCTGGCAGACCAGCGGCATTTCAAAAGCGCCGGGAATACGCACCAGGGTAATGTTGGAGGTATCAAGGCCGTGGCGCTCCAGATAATCCTGCGCGCCGCCCACAAGGCGGTCGACAATAAAATCATTGAAGCGGGTGGCGACGATGGCAATTTTCAGCCCTTTGGCGTCCAACTGTCCGGCGATGGTGGTAACAGTGCTCATGGGTACTCCTTGGCGCGGCGGCAACTGCCCGCGCGCAAACGCGTTTTATAATAATTTTTTGGTAATGGGAAATTTTTGTCAGATGAAACCGTTGCGCAGCAGCATCTCGCGGCTCAGGCCACCGGCCTTGGCAGCATCCATGCCTTTTTCTGCCGCGCCGCCGCCGGGAGCCCAGGCCCCCAAAAGACTGCGCACATATTTGCCGATGAGGTCTGTTTCCATGTTTACCAGTGTTCCAGGCCGCCAGTTGCGCATGGTGGTGCGCTTTTGCGTGTCGGGAATGATGTTGACCTCAAGAAAATCTGGCCCGCACGTATTGATTGTCAGGCTGATGCCATCCAGCGCTACCGAACCCTTGGCAATGACCTCGGCTCCGTATTCCTTGGGAAAAGCAAGGCGGCAGCACAGCGACTGGCCCGCCCCCGTAACACTGCGCACCGTGGCAAGGCAATCCACATGCCCGCTCACCAAATGCCCGCCAAGCCTGTCGCCCATGGCCAGAGCCCTTTCCATGTTGACCATGTCGCCGCCCTTGAGCTTGCCGAGGGTGGTGCGCGAAAGGGTTTCTGCCGAGGCATAGGCCGTGAATACGCCCTCGCCGTGGGTTTCTACCGAAAGGCAGGCCCCGTTAACGGCAATGGATTCGCCGTCCACAATGGAGGGCAGGCTGAACAGGGGCCGCAGGGTAAACCTGCGCTCCGTGCCGCTGTCGCGCAGGGCAAGAATCTCGCCCTGACCCTGGATAATGCCGGTAAACATGACGCCGCCTATGCCTTGACGGCTTCCAGAGGCCGCAGATGAATATGTATGTCATTGCCGCACACGTGCGTATTGCTCACGCGCATGCGCAGGGCTTCATCAAGGCTGAGGGGCGCACGGCCCGAAAAAAGCGGCAGGGCGTCTTCGTCACCCAGAATCATGGGGGCGAGATGCAGGCGAAAATCGTCCACAAGCCCGGCTTCAAGCAGGCTCAGTGCCAGATGGCCGCCGCCTTCGCAAAGCAGATAGGGGCAGTGCAGCTCTTCCCACATTGTGCGCAGCAAACCGGGAAAATCCGGCCCGCCGTGCATGCCGGGGCCAAGGGCCAGAACCCGCACGCCAATATCCCGCAGGGCCTTGGCCGTGGTAGAGGCTGCCGCAGCCGGAGAAACCATGAAAACCGTCTGCTCTGGGCGGTCTTTGAGCAGATGAAAATCCGCATCTGGCTGGGGCAGGCGCGAGGTAAGCACGCAGGCCAGGGGCTGCTGGCCTGCATTTTCACCCCGTACGGTAAGCTGGGGGTTGTCAGATCTGAACGTGCCGCCGCCCACAAGAATGGCTCCACCGCACATGCCTATGCCCGCGCGCAGTTCCTGAACCTCGTTGCGCGATTCTTCGCAGCTGATCCACTTGGACTGTCCCTTGCGTGTGGCAATGCGCCCATCGAGGGTTGCGGCCATTTTAAGCATCACATAGGGGCGTTTGTGCTGCTGCCACACCAGAAAATCGGCCATAAGGTCGCGGCATTCGGTGGCGCATACGCCCTCAATAACCTCAATGCCGCTGGCGCGCAGCTGGCACGCACCGCCGCAGGCTTCGGGATTGGGGTCGGCAAGGCCAACCACCACCCGCTTGATGCCAGCGGCCCGCACCGCATCGGTGCAGGGGGGCGTTTTGCCCTGATGGCAGCAGGGCTCAAGCGTGACAACCATCGTGCAGTCAGCCGGGTCTATGCCATGGGCCGCAGCGTCCTTGATGCAGTCCACTTCCGCGTGGTCCTGCCCTGCGGCATGATGCCAGCCACGTGCCACGATCTGCTCGTCACGCACCAGCACCGCCCCCACCGTGGGGTTGGGGCAGGCATGCCACCGTCCCTTTTCTGCAAGGGCGATGGCTTCACGCATAAAGGGAACATAATCCAGTTCAGACATGGCTGCCTACTCCGGCTTGGGCACTGATGACAGGCGGTGTAAAATCCAGTTTTTCCACAATTATCCCAGCTTCCTTGAGCATTTGCTCAGCAAGGTCGTCCGGGTAATATTCTGCATAAAAAATATGTCGGATGCCGCAGTTTATAAGCATCTTGCTGCAAAGCACACACGGGTGTGTGGTGCAGTAAATTTCAGCACCGCTAATGTTGATGCCGTGAACCGCAGCCTGAATGATAACATTTTGCTCTGCGTGCAGACCTCGGCATATCTCGTGCCTCTGGCCCGAAGGAATGCCCAGCTGCTCGCGAAGACAGCCCACCTCAAGGCAGTGGGGAACCCCCGCCGGAGCACCATTGTAGCCCGTGGCAAGAATTCGTTTGTCCTTTACCGCCACAGCACCCACCTTGCGTCGTGTGCACGTGGAGCGCCCACTCACAAGGTACGTGATGTTCATGAAATATTCCGGCCACGGCATTCGCTGCATATAGCACCCACCAAATGATTCACTGCACTATACAGACGGCTTGGACAATTGCCAAGTTGCCGTGTTGGGCCATTTTGCCGTGATGCAGCGTCAGGCTGCGTTTGCGGCTCTGGTCGTGTACCAAAAGAGTACACGCTCTTCGCCGCGCTCTTGCCTTTCTTGCCTGACGGCAAAATTTCCCAACACGGGGCCTGGGCCATTTTGCCGTGATGCTGCGTCAGGCGGCGTTTGCGGCTCTGGACGTGTACCGCATTTTAACCGTACCGCCCGCGCAAGGCAAAGCCCCTGTTTTTCTCAAAACCGGGGCTTTGTCAAAGATGAGCAGCCCTTCCCATGCCGTTTCCCTGAAATGTTTTATCAGGGGCAGGGCAAGGGAAAGGCTGCCCGAATGTCTGCCCTTTAGCAGGCGAATAGCGGGAACTGACGGGCAAATTCCTCAACATTCTTGCTGATTTTATCCAGAGCAGCAGCATCGCTGCGCTTTTCGATGGCTTCAACAATAAATGCGCCTACGGTGCGCATGTCGTCTTCCTTCATACCGCGCGTGGTGAGGGCAGCCGTGCCCAGACGCACACCCGAGGTAACAAAGGGCGAACGGGTTTCAAAGGGAACCGTGTTCTTGTTGACGGTGATGCCCGCCTGATCAAGCGCGTGTTCCGCATCCTTGCCCGTAATGTCCTTGTTGGTCAGGTCAACCAGCATCAGGTGGTTGTCCGTACCGCCGGAAACCAGGTCGTACCCGGCGTCCATAAGATACTTGGCCAGCACTGCGGCATTGGTGATCACGCGCTGCTGGTAGCTCTTGAAGGCCGGGCGCAGGGCTTCACCAAAGGCAACTGCCTTGGCCGCGATAACGTGCATGAGCGGGCCGCCCTGAATGCCGGGGAAAATCTGGCTGTTCAGGGTTTTGCCCATGTCTTCAGTAGACAGAATCATGCCGCCACGGGGGCCACGCAGGGTTTTGTGCGTGGTTGTGGTGGTGATGTGGGCGTAAGAAAGGGGGCTCTGGTGCAGGCCAGCAGCCACAAGACCGGCGATATGGGCCATATCGACCACCAGCTTGGCTCCCACTTCATCGGCGATTTCGCGGAAGCGGGCAAAGTCGATGGCGCGGGGATAGGCGCTGGCACCGGCCACAATGGCGTTGGGCTTGTGTTCGCGGGCGAGGGCGGCCACTTCGTCATAGTCGATGCGGCCCGTTTCGCGCTGCACGCCGTAAGAAACGATGTTGAACAGGCGGCCAGAGAAGTTCACCGGGCTGCCATGGGTAAGATGCCCGCCGTGCGAAAGATTCATGCCCAGAATGGTGTCGCCGGGCTTCATGAAGGCAAGGTAGGCGGCCATATTGGCCTGTGAGCCCGAGTGCGGCTGCACGTTGGCGTATTCGCAGTTAAAAAGCTGCTTGGCGCGGTCCTGGGCCAGGGTTTCGGCCAGATCCACATATTCGCAGCCGCCGTAATAGCGCTTGCCAGGATAGCCTTCGGCATACTTGTGGGTAAGCACGCTGCCCTGGGCTTCGCGTACCGCGCGGGAAACAAAGTTTTCAGAAGCGATGAGCTCAAGTTTGCTCATCTGGCGGTCGGATTCAAGGGCGATGGCTCGCGCCAGTTCCGGGTCTTGCAGCAGGATTTCGTCCATGACGTCGCATCCTTTTGAAATGTTCTGCCCGCCACAACGGCGGGCAGAGGATTATCAAACAGGGGGGCAGAAACCGATAGATACTGTGCCGGTTACTGCTGCCACTTCTTGAAGATCACGCTTGCGTTGGTTCCGCCGAAGCCAAATGAATTGCACATGGCGTATTCGCAGGCAATGTGTTTGGAACCGTCGGCCATGTAGTCGAGGTCGCACGCGGGATCAGGATTCTCAAGGTTGATGGTACCGGGCAGCATTTCGTCGTGCAGGGCAAGGGCAGTGAACACGGATTCAATGCCGCCCGCAGCGCCGAGCAGATGGCCGGTCATGGACTTGGTGGCCGAAATCTTGACCTTGCCGGCGTGCGCGCCGAACACGGTTTTGATGGCCTTGGTTTCAGTGCTGTCGTTGAGGCTGGTGGACGTGGCGTGGGCATTGATGTGCCCAATGGCCGAAGCGTCGATGCCCGCCTCGCGCAGGGCGTTTTGCATGGCGCGGGCCATGCCTGCGCCGTCGTCGCAGGGGGCAGTCATGTGGTAGGCGTCGCCAGAAGCTCCGTAGCCCACCATTTCTGCGTAAATTTTGGCACCACGCGCCTGGGCGGATTCCAGCGTTTCAAGCAGCAGCAGGCCAGCACCTTCGCCAATGACAAAGCCATCGCGCTTGGCGTCAAAGGGACGCGAAGCCCTGGTGGGTTCGTCGTTGTACTGCGAAGAAAGCGCCTTGAGCGCGGTAAAGCCCGCCACACCCAGAGGCGTGACAGTAGCTTCGACACCGCCCGAAATAACGGCGGTGGCACGGCCCAGAATCATTTCGCTGTAGGCTGTGCCAAGGGCGTGGATAGCCGAGGCGCAAGCCGTGGTGGTGACAATGTTGGGACCCTTTGCACCGGTGAAAATGGAAATCTGGCCGGGACCCATGTTGGAAATGAGCATGGGGATCATGAAGGGCGAAATTTTGTGGGGGCCCGATTCCAGCAGCTTGCTGTGGTAGGTTTCGATGGTTTGCAGACCACCCAGACCAACACCGAGGATAACGCCGGTATCGTAGGCGTTTGCGTCGGTGATTTCATACTTGGCGTCTTCAAGCAGCATCTTGGCCGAAGCCACTGCGAACTGGGTAAAGCGGTCCATGCGCCGGGCCTGCTTCATGGGCATGAAGTCTTCGGGCACAAAGTTTTTTACTTCACCAGCAATGCGGGAATCGTAGGCGGAGGCGTCAAACAGCGTGATGGGCGCGATGCCCGACTCGCCTGCGAGCAGTTTTTTC
>NZ_JAYRGM010000033.1:0-14127 GCF_041907885.1 Desulfovibrio sp.
TCCATTTAGCCATACCAGCGCACTGCGCCGGAGAGCACTATGAAAAAAACACTGACCAAAGCGGACATCGTGGAGGCCATCTACGAAGAAACGGACAAGAACCGCGTAGATGTCAAGAACGTAGTAGAAAAACTGCTGGAGATCATGAAGGTCGCCATCAAAAAGGACCGCGCCCTGCTTATCAGCGGGTTCGGCAAGTTTGAGTGTTACGACAAGGCCTCCCGCAAGGGCCGCAATCCCAAGACTGATGAAACCATCACCCTGCCGCCGCGCAAGGTAATGGTGTTCCGGCTTTCGCGCAAACTGCGCGCAGAGCTGAACCCCTAGGCACACTGCGGAGCCTCGGCAGCTTCGGCATGCCGGTTGGGGCGCGTGGGACGCGTTTCTTGTCGTGCGCGCTTTTTCTTTGCCTTTTCAGCGGTTCGCACCCTCACGCCCAAGGCCAGCACATAGCGGCGGCCAGCATGTAGCGGCCAGTGCGCCACCGGCTGAATGACAGCCCCGTTCCTGCGGTTGGGGGGCTGTATACTATGCGACAGGCAAGGCATCCGGCATTCTTTGCTGCCATGGGCCGCAGAACACCCCACGCCGCACCACGCGGCAGAATACTGGCTGACGCCGAGCGGCGGGCATGTCCACGCCGCCCAACGGGAGTCGCGCATGCTTTTTAATTCGTATTCCTTCCTTTTTGCTTTTCTTCCCTTGCTGCTGGTGAGCTGGCGACTGGCCCAGGGCTACGGCCCCACGGGGCTTGCGCTGGTGCTGCTGGCATTCTCTACCGTATTTTATGGCCTTTGGGGCCTGCCATTTCTTATCATGCTGGCAGTCATACTGGGCATGAACTATGCCTTTGCCCTTGCGCTGGCCGCACCAGAGCCGGAACAGGCGCAGCCCGCCGCCACCACCGAGGCGGGGTCTGAGGGAGAGGCCGAGGCTCAAGCCAAAACCGAGAGTGCCTGCATGTGCGGTTCGCGCAAACAGGGCGGCTGCCGTTTTCGCCTGAGCCGCAAGAGCCTGCTTGGTGTGGCCCTTGTGCTCAACCTGCTGCCCCTGCTGTGGTTCAAGTACTCGGCCTTTCTGGCCCAGAACCTTGCCGCCCTGCTGCATGTTCAGTGGCACTTTACCTCGCCGGGGCTGCCCCTTGGTATTTCGTTCTATACCTTTATTCAGATCGCATGGCTTGTGAGCGTGTACCGTGGGCAGGTCACGCCCCAGGGTTTCACCCGGCACGCGCTGTTTTCTGCCTGTTTTCCGTATGTGATTTCTGGCCCCATCGTGCGCTACGAGCAGATGGGCCAGCAGTTTGATGCGCTTTCACCCATCACGGCAGAAAACCTGGCCAAGGGCTTTACGCTCTTTACCATCGGCATGGTCAAAAAGGTTCTGCTGGCAGACAGCATAGCCCTGTACGCCGATTCGGTCTTTAACGCCGCCGAAAAGGCCTTTCCGCTCAGCGGCGGCGAGGCATGGCTTGGTTCGTTGTGCTATACCTTCCAGCTGTATTTTGACTTTTCGGGCTATACCGACATGGCCGTGGGCCTTGCCCTCATGCTGGGCCTCAAGCTGCCCGAAAACTTCGACTCGCCCTACAAATCCACCGGCATTGTGGATTTTTGGCGTCGCTGGCACATCACGCTCAGTTCGTGGCTGCGCGACTTTCTGTATATTCCCCTTGGCGGCAACCGCCAGGGCCGGTTCATGCAGTACCGCAACCTGTTTCTGACCATGCTTATCGGCGGTGCGTGGCACGGCGCTGGCTGGACCTTTATTGTATGGGGCGCACTGCACGGTTCGATGCTGAGCATCAACCACTTTTTCCGCGCCTGCATCAAGGGCAAGACGCTTGAGCGCATTCTGGCCCTTGCGCCGCTGCGGCTCTGCTCCATACTGTTTACGTTTTTCTGCATCAACCTGTGCTGGGTTGTGTTCCGCGCGCTGACCATCGAAGGCGCGGGCCGCATGTACAAAGCCATGTTTGCCGGGCCGTTTACGCGTGAAGCTGCGGGCCTGAGCGCAACAACCGACGGGCTTGCCGGCTTTGCCGCCATGGTGGCCCGCTGGCTGCCCAACAACTACATTCAGGGCTGGATTCCCTTTGCCCTTCTGCTGGTGAGCTTCTTTGTGGTTTGGGCCCTGCCCAACAGCCACGAGGTGCTGCACGGCAGACGCGACGGCTCGCACCCCCGCCTCGGCTGGCGGCCCACCGCCGCCTGGGCCACCGGGCTGGCTGTCATGGCCTTCCTGACCCTGATTCTGGTTTCGCGCAAGGCGACCTTCCTGTACTTCCAATTTTAACCACGCGTGAACGCCATGAACAACATCACAGAAACCGCCTTTTTGAAGCGTTATTTTCTCGTGCTGCTGGGCCTTGTCCTGGCAGGATGCCTGCTGGCTGTTCCCTACACCGCGTGGTGGCTGCGCAGCAGCGGCGACGTGGCCGTGGAAAGAGCCGTGGCCACACAGTCCAAGGGCAATTTTGCCCTGTTCGGCTCTGGTGTGTCGCAGGATTTTGTGGACTACAAACTTCAGCTCTACACCAAGGTAAAACCTGAAATTGCCGCCGTGGGCTCGTCGCGTGTCATGCAGTTTCGCGGGGCCTACTTTCGCAAACCGTTTCTGAACGTGGGCGGCACGGCGGGCAATCTGCCCGTGCTGCGCTCGACCATTGATGCCATGCTGCAAATCCACAAACCAGAGGCCATGATCATCGGCCTTGATTTCTGGTGGTTCATGCCGCAGTGGAACGCCGACCCCTTCAAGGAAGAGCCCCCCACCAGCGGCTCGTACAACTACGGCTTTGACAGTCTCAAAAAACCGTGGACATGGCTGCTTGAAGGAAAAATTTCGGCCAAGAACTTTATCGCCCCCCTGCTGCCCCAGTCCATGGGCGGATTCCGCGACAACCGCTTTGGCACCATGGCCCAGCAGTTTGACGACGGCTTTGGCTCGGACGGCTCGTGGTACTACACCGGCGAAAGCACCGGCCAAAAGCGCCCCTTTGACTACCAGTTCGAGGACACCCTCAAACAGGTGCGCTACGGAACCAAGGCTTTCTTCCACGCCAAGCCCCTGGCCGACAGCCGCGACCCGGGCGGCATAAGCTCTGCGCATCTCGATGCCTTTGCCGAAATCTACTGCCGCCTCAAGGCCCGTGGCATTGCCACCTTTGTATTCATTTCGCCCCTTTCGGTGCGCGTGCTTGAAGCCATGCGCGAGCGCGAGGGCGACTACCAGCATCTCTTCCGCCTGCGTGAGGCCCTGCTGGCGCGCGGCATTGATGTTATGGACTTTACCGACCCGCGCACCTTTGCCTCTGGCGACTGCGAATTCTTTGACGGTTTCCACGGTGGCGAGGTGACCTACGCCCGCATGCTGCGCGACATGGCCGACCGCTGGCCCGCCTTGCTGGGTTATGTGAATATGGATAGAATAAATGCCACCCTGCGCGACTGGCGCGGGTATGCGCTTGTACCCGACGAGAGGTTGACAAGCCGCCCCGAAGTGGACTTTATGAACTTTAATTGCCCCAAACGTAAACCGTAAGGAACACCAGCATGTTTCTTCGATGGGGCGCGGCGTGCAGCCGCGCCCATCTTGTTTCAGCCTGCAAGATGGCACTTGTGTGCGGCCTTGGCCTGGCCCTTTCTCTGCCCTTGCCCATGCATCATGGCCTGGCGCTTGCGGCGGCAGACTCTGTATTTGTGCAAGGCACAGGCGCGCCTGCCAGCCCTGCCCCCACAGCACCAACACTGGGCGGGCAGCCCAACCCCGGCTTCACGTCGCCGACGCTTGCGCCTGGCGTGCAAACGCCAACAGTGCAGACACCCTCGGTTCATAATCCTTCTGCCCCGGCGCCAGCCAGCCCAGGCGTGCCCCAGGTCAGCCCCCTGACCGCTCCCTCAGTGCCCGCGCCAGCTCAGGCACAGCAGCCGCAAAGTCCGCCGGTTCAGGGCACGGCTTCTCCTGCCGCTCCCACCGCTGTGGGCCAGCCTGCGCAGCCTGCGGCTCCTGCGGCGCAAGCCCCCAAAAAGCCAGAGGCCCCGGTAAAGGACAAGAGTTCCAAAAGCCGCAAGGACAAGAAATCACGCAAGGGCCAAAAGGAAGAAGAACCGCAGGAAAAACCCGCGCCTGCGGATGACGTGCCCCAGGTACGGGTTACCGCGCCCATACAGCAAAAAACCGCGCCGCCCACCCAGGCGGAAGAAGCCGCCATGGCCTATGCCAGGGGCGACTATGCCACGGCAGAAAGCATCTGGCGCAAACATGCCGAGGCTGGCGACGGCCAGGCCATGAACAATCTTGGTGTGCTCTACGACCTGGGCCAGGGAGTGGAGCCTGACATGGGCCGGGCCCTGCACTGGTTTGCAGAATCGGCCAAGACAGGGCATCCCTCTGGCATGAGCAACTACGGGCGTATGCTCGAACAGGGGCGCGGCATCGAGGCCAATCCCGCCGAGGCCGCCCGCTGGTTTGACCTTGCGGCCCGTCAGGGCCAGCCAGAGGCCCAGTATAACCTGGGCATGCTCTACGAGCTTGGCAGGGGGGTATCGCAGGATTTCAAGGCGGCTGCCGCCTGGTACAGCCGCGCCGCCGCGCAGCAGCAGACAGAAGCCCTGTTCCGGCTTGGACATTTTTACCGCCTGGGGCAGGGTGTTACCAAAAACCCCGCACGCGCCGTGCTGCTGCTCTATGCGGCCGCCATGAACGGCGAGCCAAACGCCATGAAGGATCTGGAAGACATGGCCCGCGCCGAACCCGCGCGGCCCGAAGCCGTGCTGTTTGGCCAGCGCCTGGACAACACGGACAGAAATTCCATGCGCGCGGCACTGAAGCAATACGGCGCTACCGTTACCCGCGAGGACAACGCCTACATCTGCGACCTCTACGATGCGGCCAAGGTTGCCCCCGGTGCGCGCCAAATGGCCATCTGCTATGGCCCCGGCGACCCGGCCCCCCTGGGTTTTCTGGAGCTTGACTATGCCGCTCCCGACAACAGTATCGAGGCGCTTATCCTCAAGATGGTCACTGACCGTTTCGGCCCCGCTTCTGCTGGCGAGGGCGACGATGCCCGCCTGTGGAACCTTGGCTCTGTGGTGGTTGCAACGCGCTACGAACCCACGCGGGGGCAGCTCAGCCTCATGTACATGGTTCCGCGCGTGTACCACCTCACGCGGCAGCGCTAGGCGGCCAGCCTGAGGCCACCTCAACCATCTCGTCCTGCAGTGACGGATTGACTCCTTCGTCAGCCCGCAACTGCCCGTTCAGCATATAGCGCTCTGCCATTCCTGCTTGCCATGCTCCGTGCCCAAGGGGCCGCGCACTGCCGGACGGGTAGCCCCGCATTGCCTGTAACGGCAAAAACGGCTTGCACACTGTCACCTGTGGCGCTAGCGTGCGCACATGCAGGCCAGGACAAACGGTCTGCTCACAACGCCACACTTATGCCGCGTGCAGCGGCCACGTACCACAGGTGATTTTATGCTTATTTTTGCCGCCATGCTTTTGTTGGGAGTACTGCTGGGCTTTGTGGGGGCTGGCGGCGCAGGGGTCATGATCACCATGCTCAGCGTGGGATTCAACATCCCCATGCATGTGGCCCTGGGAACTTCGCTGGCAGCCATGGCCTTTACCTCGCTTTCCGGCTCCATCAGCCATTTCCGCGAGGGCAACGTAAACCGCCGCCTTGGCCTGCTCATGGGCGCTTTTGGGGCGGTGGGAGCATTCTGGGGCGCGCACATCTCTTCCACCCTCGCCTCTGACACCCTCAAGCCCCTCACGGGCGTGGTGCTCATGTTTTCGGCCCTGCTCATCTATCTGCGCGTTTTCCACCCCAAGCACCCGGTTTTCAACATTCGGTGCAACAATACCGGCGGCTTGCGCTTCTGGCTGCTCACCAGCGTTGTGGGGATGTTCAACGGACTTGTCTCCGGGGCCTGCGGCGTGGGGGCTACGCCCTTTATCCAGCTGACGCTGCTGATTATTTTTAACGTGCCGCTCTACCAGACCGTGGGAACAACCATGCTGGTCATCATGCCCATTGCCGTGCTGGGCAGTCTGGGCTTTCTGGCGGCCGGGCATCTCGACCCCACCCTGTTTGTACAGGTTCTGGCCGGTCAGGTCATTGGCGCGTATGTGGGGGCCAAATTCACCCGCATGGCCCCGCAGCTCTTGCTCAAAAGCTGCATGGTTCTGCTGCCGGCCCTTGGGGGCATCATTCTGCTGCTGAGCCGCTAAAAAAAGCCACGGCCAGATTTTGGCAGGGGCACTGCAAAGCGGGGACGTGGCGCATTAAGATCACTTGACAAGTGATGTCAGCAACTTGCCTATAAGAGGCGAGAGCAGCACAATGGCATAGATGCGCACCAGATGGTACACCATGACCATGGGAGCTTCTGCACCTGTGCCGCCAGAAAGTGCCACCACGGCATTAAAACCGCCAGGACTGGTTGCCAGATAGGCCCCTCCCACAGTAAGCCCGCCCCAGCGCACGGCTATCCATGTACACAACAGGCCTGCCAACAGAATGATGCAGGTAGAGAGCAGCATCATGGGCCATGTTTCGCGCACGGCATCAAGCATGCCGGGATTGTACATATTGCCCACGATAACGCCCACGCAGCCGTACACCAGAAACCGCACCCAGTGCGCCATGTCTGGCGCGGTAATGGAGCCGCAGCTTTTATAAATGACCACGGCAATCATGGCGCCTGTCATGGCTCCGCCGGGCAGATCAAAGCGGTCAAAGACAAAACTTCCCGCAAGCCCCACGGCAAACAGTATCAGTGTTGTAACCATATGTTGTCCTTTGCACCGCGCTAGCGCGGCAGCATGCTCTATCGTCGGCCCTGTGCGGGCGCTGTGTCTGCTTACTCCTTTTTTTTTCGTCACTCAACGGGCCCAGGGGCGGGCAGATCCGGCGAAAATTGCTTCATGATTCCGCAAAAACGCGGGCACACACTGCGCCGTAAATTGCGGCGTTTGACGCGCTTTCCCCCTCCCGCTAATCTACTGCCACATCACGATTTTTCTTCAGCAGAGGATGCCATGCACTTCACGCCCAGCCCCTACTCGCAAACAGAATCGCAACGCCTTGACCCCATGACCACACGCGGCATGGTGACCTCGCCCCACTATCTTGCCACCCAGGCGGGGGTAGACATGCTGCGCAAGGGCGGCACGGCCCTTGATGCGGCCATTGCCGTGGCGGCAGTGCTGGCCGTGGTGTACCCGCAGATGTGCAGCATTGGGGGCGACAATTTCTGGCTGGCGCACGAGGCCGCCACAGGCAGGCTGCACGGCATCAATGCCAGTGGCCGGTCGGGCGAAAAGGTGACGCGTGATTTTTTTGCGCAAAGGGGGCTTTCGACCATCCCCCTGCGGGGGCCGCTGGCCGCCTGCACCGTGCCGGGCGTTGTTTCGGGCTGGGATGCCGCCCAAGCGCTCAGCCGTGCGTGGGGCAGCCCGCTTTCGCTGGCAGACCTGCTGCAAGATGCCATTGCCCTTGGGGCAGAAGGCTTTGCCGTGACTCCATCGCTGGCCTACTGGCTGCACGAGGACTGCAAGGCAGACCCGCAGGGCTACCGCCAGTTGCAGAACCAGCCGGGCTTTGCCCGCACATTTGTGCCCACGGGCACACCAGCGCGCACAGGCGAGCGCATGCGCCTGCCCGAACTGGCTGCAACCCTGAGCCTCATTGCCAAGGAAGGGCCGCGTACTTTTTACGAAGGTGATCTGGCCCAGAGCATCACACGCTGGCTGCAAAAACAGGGTGGGCTGCTGACCGCCAGAGATTTTGCAGCGCACCAGGCCGAAACTGTCGAACCCCTGCGCGTGCGCTACCGGGGGCTTGAAGCCTGCAACCTGCCGCCCAACACCCAGGGTGTGGCCTCACTTTCCATACTCAACATTCTTGAGCACCTTGACGTGGCAAGCCTTGGCGAGGGCAGCGCCGACTATGTCCACGCACTTGTGGAGGCCACCAAACTGGCCTTTGCAGAGCGCGACGCATATGTCACCGACCCCGATTTTGCGCACATTCCGCTGGAGCACATGCTCTCGCCAGAGCACGGACGCGAGCTGGCGCAGCGCATCCACATGGGCCGGGCTCTTGAGCCTGCCAGCCTGCTGGAACCCAAGGGCGACACGTGCTGGTTTGGCGTTGTGGACGCTCAGGGCAATGCGGTTTCTGCCATCCAGAGCATCTTTCACGATTTTGGCGCGGGCATTGTGGCGGGCGACACAGGCGTATTACTGCAAAACCGTGGCAGTTTTTTTTCGCTTGATCCAGCCCATGTCAATACCCTTGAACCACGCAAACGCACCATGCACACGCTCAATCCGCCCATGCTGCGCAAAAACGGCAAGCCCTGGCTTGTGTACGGAACCATGGGTGGAGAAGGCCAGCCGCAAACCCAGGCGGCCATAGTGACCCGCGTGGTGGATTTTGGCCTGAGCCCGCACGATGCCGTGGCAGCTCCGCGCTGGCTGTATGGCCGCAGCTGGGGGCTGCCTGTCAACAATCTGCGCATAGAGGGACGCTTTGCCCCGCAGGTGGCAGCCGGACTGCAACAACGCGGGCACGATGTTGAGTGCATCAAGGATTTTAGCGATCTTATGGGGCATGCCGGGGCTATTTTGTGCGACCATGAAACCGGCGTGCTTTTTGGTGCCACAGACCCGCGCAGCGACGGGCTTGCAGCTGGCAGCTAGGGCCTGCCTGCCGGGATCAGTTGCCGCTACCGGCTTTGCCCGTCTGCCGGAACAATTGCACGTTTTTGTGTGGCGCTTGGCGCAGAATCGTGCTTATATACTGCATGTTTTTTATACGACAGGCTGTCATGCTGCCCTGCCGGACTTTTTCCCCTCAGCGTATTTTTTTCCAGTACCAGCCTTTGCTCTCATTCTGTTCAAAGATTACTTTTTTGTAGAAAACAAAAAATCACTGTCTGACGCCGCATTTTCAATTTTTTGGGCTCCTTTACGTGCAGACAGCAGGAATCTGCCACCACAAAACAACAAAAATGTATCTTTTGATACAAAACATATTTTTTACATAAAAATCAAACTGTTAAACTTCAGCTTCACCCCAATTGAACATTACTGACTGCGCAGCAACAGCATGGTCAGAATTGCCACATACATGTAGCGATCTCGCTCCACAACAATAAAATATATAAATTCATCATGTTACAGAGATTGATCGCACTGGCCTACTCGTACCGCCTTTGCCAATGGTATCATATTTGACTTACGATACCACATATGCGACAAAGTTCATGCTCTGATAATCATTTTGCATTTTCACTACGTTGTACTTTTTGCACTGACAAAAGTTACCGAAACGTAATTTTATCAGGCTCAAAATAATTAAATAATTCGTTTTTTCAGGATGTTAGCAAAAAGGAATACTTTTTGCTTAATTCTGACTTACCGTAATTTGGTACACCCCTGTAACTGCACATAAAACTTGGGAGGCCTTCATGAATTTGCTGAAAGTAGCGTCAGTCTGCGCCCTGTCTCTCTTTGTGGGGCAAGCGGCCATGGCCGCAGAAGCTCCGATCAAGATCGGGTTCCCCATCCCCCTTACCGGCGAAATTCCCAAGGTGGGCGAAGGTTCCAAGTACGCGGCTGAAATGCTGAAGGAAGAGATCAACGCCAAGGGCGGGCTGAAAGTGGGTGACAAAATGTACCCGCTTGAATTCATTTATGAAGACAATGAATCCAAACCCGAATCGGCCGTTAACGTCACCCTGAAGCTCATTGAACGCGACAAGGTCATGGCCATTGTCGGCCCGCAGTCTTCGCGTCAGGCCGTGCCCGCTGGCGCTGTTGCCAATGACGAACAGGTTCCCATGATTACCCCCTGGTCCACCAACCCCGACGCCACCAAGGACCGCCCCTGGGTGTTCCGTGGTGCCTTCCTTGATCCTTTCCAGGCTCCTGTGGCCGTAGACTTTACCACCAAAAAATTCAGCGCCAAAAAGGCCGCTGTTCTGTTTGAAGTGTCCAACGACTATTCCAAGGGTCTGGCCGACAACTTCAAGGAAGCCTTTGAAAAGACCCACGGCAAGGGTTCTGTGGTGGCCATGGAATCGCACGGCCCCAAAGATCAGGACTTCTCAGCCCAGCTGACCAAGATCATTGCCGCCAAGCCCGACTTTATCTTCGTGCCCGAAAACTACAGCTTTGCGGCTCTTATTGTGCCCCAGGCCCGCGATCTGGGCTACAAGGGCCCCTTCATGGGTTCTGACGCCTGGGGTTCTGCCGAACTCTTCAACCTGTGTGGCAAAGACTGCGTAGACCAGTTCTTCTCCACCCACTACACGGCCGAAGGCGCTACCGGCAAAACCAAGGAATTCATCGACAAGTACAAGGCCAAGTACGGCTATGTGCCGGACGACGTTGCCGCTCTTACCTGGGACTCCATCAATATCGTGCTTATGGCCATCCAGAAGAACGGCAAGATCGACCCCGACCTCAAGAAAGAACGCAAGATCATCCGCGACAACATGGCTGGCATGGAAAAATTTGACGGCATCACCGGCAGCATGAAGTTTGACGAAAACCGCGATCCCATCAAGTGCGCCGTTATCGTGCGCGTGACGGAAACCGGCACTTTCGCCTTTGTGGAATCTGTCTGCCCCAAATAGAGTTATTGGCACTGCCGCGCGGCCAACCCCACAGGGGCCGCGCGGCGGCACAGATATTCCTTTTTCTGGCAAACGGGTTGTGCCGCCCGGCATGGTCTTGTGCGGTCAATCAAGGCTCGCCTGCCAATCAGGAATGGTTTTTTTCACAATTTTGTAATATAAGCATGAGTGGTACTGACTTGCTTGCCCAAGACCACGCAAGGATGTCTGCGCCATAAACAAGATAACATGCTTGTTTTTAAACAAAAATTTCGGCAACGCTTGAGCCCCCAGGCTCGCGGCCAACAAAAGATTCCATGCATTTTCCACCCAAAGTGTGGAAAATCTACCGACTAAAACAGCCTACGCACCCTGTAACCGCCAGCTTTTGGGTAGCCCTATGGACTTTTTGCTGCAACAGACCCTCAACGCCTTGCAATGGGGCAGCTTTTACGCGCTCATTGCGCTGGGCTACACCCTGGTTTACGGGGTACTGCGCCTCATCAACTTCGCCCACGGCGATATTTTTATGGTTGGGGCCTACATTTCGTTTTTTGTTGCCACCTACCTGGTTTCATCTGACGGGCTTGGCCTTTCGCAGCCGATGGCGCTGTGGCTGACCATTGTGCTCACCATGGGGCTTACAGCCCTTGTGGGCGTGACACTTGAGCGCATTGCCTACCGCCCCTTGCGGCGCAAGGGCGCACACAGGCTGTATGTGGTTATCACAGCCCTCATGTGCGGTCTTATTCTTGAAAACGGCAACCTCGCTCTGCTTGGCGCAACCAAACGCAAGTTGCCAGAGCTCATCGACAAAACCGTGTACTCCATTGGCCCGCTGGTAATCACCAATCTCAAGGTTTGGGTTATTGTGGCGGCGGTGCTGGTTTTTGTGTTCTTGCAGACCATTGTTACGCGCACCAAGGTGGGCATGGCCATGCGGGCCGTTTCGTGGGACCGATTTGCCCTGCCGCTCATGGGTATTCCGCTCGACAGCGTTATTGTTGTCACCTTTGTGCTGGGATCGGGCATTGCCGGGCTTGGCGGCATGCTCTTTGCCATGTGCTACCCCAACCTTGAGCCCTACATGGGGGCCATGATTGGCTGGAAGGCCTTTATCGCCGCTGTTGTGGGCGGCATTGGCGACATACGCGGTGCATTTGTGGGCGGCTTTTTGCTGGCCTTTGTAGAAATTATGGTGGTGGCCTTTTTGCCATCCACCTACATGGACTTGTTTTCCTTTACAATTTTGCTGCTCATCCTGTGGGTGCGGCCCACGGGCATTTTCGGCATGCCGCAAACGACCAAAATCTAGCCGGAGTGTCTGATGCTGCCTCTTTTTGTTCAAACGGTTCTTGCCATACTGGGCGTGCTCTGCTTCGGCTATGCCATCAAACGTGTCATCACGCAGAAAAAACTCGATTGCCTTCTGTTTCTGCTTGGCGGTCTGGTGCTTGTTTTTGCCGAATACTTTTCATGGATTGACGGCTACTGGCTCTCGGTCATCAAGTTCATGGGCCTCAACATCATATTTGCCACCAGCCTGAACCTCGTAAACGGCTACATGGGCGAATTTTCATGTGGTCACGCGGGCTTCATGTGCGTGGGAGCCTATGTGGGCGGGCTTATTTCCATCATTCTGTTTACCAAAAACAAGATGATGGGCGCTCCCCTGCTGCCGCCCGAGCTGGCCCCTCTGCTCTTTCCCCTGGTGCTTGCGGCAGCGGGTGGCGTGGCCTCCATTTTTGGCCTGCTTGTGGCCCTGCCCTCGTTCAAAACACGCGACGACTACCTGGCCATCATCACCATTGCGGCCAACTACATCATCATCTCGCTCATCATCAATATTGATTTTGTGGGCGGCCCGCGCGGCCTCACGGGCATGCGCAGTGTGGTGCGCGCCATGGAAAGCGTGGCCGAAATACCATGGATGATGATCTGGATGCTGCTGGGCGTGATGATCACAACCATGATGCTGCACCGTCTGGTCAACAGCACCCTGGGCAAGGGTATTCCCGCCGTCTGCCAGAACGAGGTTGCCGCAGAAATCATGAGCGTCAACACCAAGCGGGTAAAGCTTGTGGCCTTTATGGTTTCTGCTGGCATTGCCGGTGTGGCGGGCGCGCTGTACGCCCACATGTTCAGCTCTATCTATGCCAACAGCTTTGGCATCATGAAGTCTACCGAAGCCATGGTCATGGTGTACCTGGGCGGCATGGGCTCGCTCTCTGGCTCTGTGCTGGCGGCAGTGATGTTTACCCTGCTTATCGAGCTCTTGCGTTTTGCCCTTCCGGCCATGAGCGATGTGGCGCACATGCTGCCCTTTGTGCCCGATTCGTTCAATATCAGCCAGGAATGGAAGTGGGTCATCATCCCGCTGATTCTTATTCTGCTCATGCAGTTCAGGCCTGAAGGCCTGCTGGGCAACCGGGAACTGGGCGATGTGTTCCCCAAACTGAAACGGCTGGTCAGCTTCGGCAAGCAAGACTAGAGCATGAGGCGTTGAAACAGCTGCCTCATGGCGGATTACATCCGCTGGGGCCTGTTTTCGGCAAGGGCAAACAAACACCCCTTGCCAGGCACGTAAACAAATGCCCGGCACGGCGGCCCAGAGCGGCGAGTGCTGAAACGCCAGTGATACAGATACAACCAGAACGAGTGGGGGCTGACCTTGGCACTGCTTGAAATGAAAGAAGTCACGCAACGCTTCGGCGGGCTGATTGCGTTAACGGATTTTTCCATCGCCGTGGAAGACCACTCCCTTGTGGGCCTTATTGGCCCCAACGGCGCGGGCAAAACCACGGTATTCAATCTGGCTTCGGGCTTTTACCACGCCTCTGAAGGGCAGATCATTTTTAATGGCCAGGCCTACGATGCACGCCTTGAGCCGCATCAGGTCACAGCCATGGGCATGGCCCGCACCTTTCAGAACATCCGCCTGTGGAACGACATGACGGTGCTCGACAACATCTGTGTGTCGCAATACCACCGGCTGGGCTACGGGCTGCTGGACGCATGGCTCAACAACGAGCGCTACAGCCGCGAAGAAAAGCGCGTTCGTCAAAAGGCCTCGAAGATTCTTGAAATTATGGAGCTGGCCGATGTGGCCAACGAATTTCCCAAAAACCTGCCCTACGGCTTGCAGCGCCGTGTGGAACTGGCCCGCGCCCTTTCCACCGACCCCAAGCTGCTGCTGCTCGACGAACCCGCCGCCGGTCTGAACTCTTCGGATGTGGACGGGCTCATCAAGCATATCCGCTGGATTTTTGACGAATTCAAAATCGCCATCTGGATGATCGAACACCAGATGAAGGTGGTCATGTCGCTGTGCCAGCACATTACCGTTGTTGAATTCGGCAAAACCATTGCCAAGGGTACGCCGCAGGAAATTCAGTCCAACCCCGATGTCATCAAGGCCTACTTGGGCGACGAGAACGTGTGATGCTACTGGAAGTTGAAAATCTCTACGCCGGCTATGGCAAGATTGAAGCCCTTCACG
>NZ_JAYRGM010000034.1:0-12198 GCF_041907885.1 Desulfovibrio sp.
CATGGCCATGGGCCCCAACCCGTTCAAGGGCATGTAGGAGGAAGGCAGCAATGGCACAATGTTCAATCAAACCTGATATGGAGTTTGTCAGGGCACTGGAAGAATCTGGGGGCGAATCCCTCAAGAAGTGCTACCAGTGCGCCACCTGCTCCGTGGCCTGCCCCCTCGCCCCGGCCAATGCGCCTTATCCGCGCAAGGAAATGGTCTGGGCTTCCTGGGGCCTTAAAGACAAGCTGCGCGCCGACGTTGACCTGTGGCTTTGCCACAACTGCGGCAACTGCTCAGACCTTTGCCCGCGCGGCGCCAAGCCTGCCGACCTTATGGGCGCGGCACGCAACGTCATTTACCGCGAACTGACCGAACCCACCTGCGTGGGCAAGCTCATGAGCAAGCCCTCTGGCCTGCCTGTGCTGTTTGCGATCCCCGCAGTGTTGTGGCTCTTTGTGTGGTGGATCCGCGCCGGCTTTAACGGCGGCCAGTGGTTCCCCCGCGCTGCCGATGGCCGCATTGTTTTCGGCCAGGTGTTCTACGGCGACTACACCATCGACCCCATCTTCATGGTCACCTTCTTTGGCGCTGCATTTATCATCGCCAGGGGTGTCATGAAACTGTGGGCCATGTTCAAGCCTGAAGGCTCGCTGGCTGTTGTTGGCAAGCAGAAGTGCTGGATCTGGCATCTGTGGGACGTGCTGTGGGATGAAGCCATCACCCATCGCAAGTTTGACGACTGCGAAGACGGCCCCGCCACCGGTTCGGACACCCCCAACCGCAAGTTTGGCCACATGCTGCTGGTTTACAGCTTTGCCATCCTGGCCTTTGTAACGGCTGTGGTTGCCGGTGGTCACTGGGTTGGCAAGGTTATTCCGCTGGTACACATCGAAACGCCCATGCCGCTGACCTTCCCCGTGAAGATTCTGGCCAACCTGGGCGCGCTCATGCTGCTGGCCGGTCTTGCCATTCTCACGGTGCGCCGTGTGATGCTGAACCCCAAGTTCCAGGGTTCCAGCTGGTACGACTGGTATCTGCTGGGCATCATCTGGCTGGTGGCCGTAACCGGTGTGCTGTCGCAGTGCTTCCGCCTGGCGGATGCCATTGTGCCCGCCTTCCTGGTGTACTATCTGCACCTGGTATTTGTGTGGATGCTTTTTGCTTACCTGCCCTGGTCTAAGCTTGGCCACTTCGTGTACCGCACGGCGGCCCTTGTTTACGCCCGTATGTACGGCAGAAGCTAACGGCGTTGGCCCCCGGCTGCCTGCTGGGGGCCACCCTTGAAGTTGCGCACAGTTCCCCGTGAGCTTTTACTGAAATAATTACGATCTCCGAGGAGGAGGCCGCCATGTCTGATACATCTCGTAAAGTTTTTCCCGTGGAGTCCGTGCTTGCCCTGGTCGTGGGCAAGGAGGGCGTAGACGTCAAGGAAATCGCCGGTTTCATCGCCGGTCGTTCCGTTGCCTGTGATACCTGCGCCAAGGCTGTGGGTCCCTTTGCCGCCGCCTGGTTGGCCCGTTGGTACCCCAAGTTTGCCGACCTGAACTGGGTTGAAGGCCAGTCCTGGGAAGCCTTTGTCAGCACCGGCCGCAGCATGCTGGGCGACAATGTTTCCCTTACCTGCATGGACGGTCTTACCAAGACCCTGTGCGACAAGGTGCTGACCTACCTTGGCGACACCTACGCCAGCATGGCCGCCCAGACCGCTGCCGCCGCCGCTCTTGAAGACCGCGTGCGTGCTCTTGAACCAGCTGAAGCCCGCGCCGCCGCACTTTCCAAAAAGGTGGACGAGCTTGAAGCCAAGATCAAGACCATGAACACCGACATGGGTGGCCTGCGCAAGCAGGTGGCCGAATTCCAGGGCAAGGTCGCCATCAACCATGACGAACTGATGATGAACATCAAGGACGCCATTAAGGACGGCCTTAAGGGCATGGTTGTGGGCGGCGTTGCCGCTGGTGCAGCCGCCGCTGGCGATGATGCCGCTCCTGCTGCTGAAGAAAACGCCGTGCCGGACGATTTCGGCTTTGGTGCCTCTGGTGCCAACAACGACGGTTTCGGTTTCTAAAGACAGACTTGATTGCAAGAGCGTCTGGGGTTTGGCCCTGGGCGCTCAGCCAAATAAAAAACCCGCCTTCTGGCGGGTTTTTTATTTGCCGTGAAACAACAAAAGCATGGGCTGGGAGTCGGTTTTCAGCTTTATCTGCAAGAGGTGCAGCTACCAGCGCTCCGGCATGGAGTGCGGCGGCAGGGTATTTTCTGGCTGGTCGCCAAGCTTTTCGCGCAGCAGCCTGATTACAGAAGAGGCATCCGCAAAATCTTTTTCCAGTTTATCAATCTGCCTCTGTTGGGCTGTCAGAGCCGCATCCAGCGACTTGAGGCGTTCCTCCTGAAAGAATGTCAGCTCTTCCAGTCGGGTCAGCCTGTCTTCGTTCAAGGTTTCGTTGGGCGACATGACTCCCTCCTCCTTATTCGCCGTTGGCGCGATCATGCGCGCCGTCCACCGTTGCGACCGCCAGTTCTGCCGGTTTGCCCACTGCGGCTGCGTGGCGCGCGGTCGTCTGCATCAGGACGCGAGGGCCGGTTGCTGCGCGGTTGGGCTGGGCTTTCCGGTTTGCGTTGTCCTGATGACCGGTCGTTGCCACTCCGCGTAGGGGATTCGTTTCTGTTGCCCTGATTGCGCGGGCCAGAATTTCTTTGTCCAGATTCGTCTTGCCCAGGCCTTTTGCCGCCAGTGCGTGGGCGATCCTGTCCCCTGCCATCGGCTGCGCTGTTACGGGGGCGGGGGCGTGATGGGGCATCGTCGTCCTGCGTGCTGGGCATGAGTATGTAGTGCTGCCGCATGCGTTGGGCATCGGTGCGGGCCACATAGATGGGTTCGCCTGTTTCGTCGCGGCCACAGTAAAAAATGGCAGTGGCGATGGTGCCGGGTGTGGGAATAAAGCACTGGGTCTGCTGGGGGTTCCAGTGCCGCTGCCGCAGCCAGCGCGAAAGCGTGCGCATGTCTTCATCGGTGCAGCCGGGAAAGCCGCTCATCAGATAGGGCACAACATACTGCTCGCGCCCGGCGGCGCGGCTTTGGCGTACAAAGCTCTCCAGAAAGACCTCAAAAACGTCCAGCGAGGGCTTGCGCATGAGCTCAAGTACCGAGGGGGCGCAGTGCTCTGGCGCAACCTTGAGCTGCCCGCCGGTGAATTCGCCCGTGTAGGCGGCCAGGGCATCCGCATCTCGCAGAGCCAGGTCGGCGCGCACGCCGCTGGCCACACGAGCCTGTTTGACTTCCGGCAGGGCCGCCACCTTGCGCAGCAATTCCACATGCCTGCGCTGCGGCGTTATAAACGACTTGCATACGGAAGGAAAACAGCAGCTGGCCCTGCGGCAGGCGCTTTTGCCACGCACACTGTTGCCCTCGTCCTGCTGGGCAGTGCGGGCATCGAGCGCACAGTGCCCCTGCCACATGTTGGCAGTGGGGCCGCCCACGTCAGATATGGCCACCGGCCCCTTGCCGCGCGCCATGTTTTGCTGCCCAAGCATGCGGGCCTCGGCAAGAATGGACTGCTCGGAGCGGGAGCTGATGCGCCTGCCCTGATGCAGAGCCAGCGAGCAGAACGAGCAGCCGCCGCCGCAACCCCGGTGACTGGTGATGCTGGTGCGCATCATTTCTGCAGCGGGTATGGCCTCTCTGTATCGCGGATGGGCCAGCCGGGTAAATGGCAGGGTATAAAGATCGTCCATCTCTTCCGTGCTCAGGGGCGTTGCCGGGCGAGCCAGCACCAGGGCGCGGTCGCCCACTGGTTCAAAGGCCCACGCGTCCAGCCGGTGTACCTGACGCTCCAGCTCCTGCGTCAGCTTGAGCAACTGAAAGGGATCAGCAAGAATTTCATCGTGCGAGGGCAGTGCTATCCAGGGTTCTCCGTCAAGCGTGCCGGGCAGATTGGCGGGATGCCCTGCGGCATCGAGCTTGTCCATCCAGGCCGTGCCAGGTATGTCGCGCAGGTCTTCGCCCCTGTGCAGGCGCTGGGCGCATTCGATAATGGCCTTTTCGCCCATGCCCCAGATGAGCAAATCTGCCTTGGCATCCATAAGGATGGGCTTGCGCAGGGAGTCTGTCCAGAAATCGTAGTGCGAAGCGCGCCGCAGGCTGGCCTCTATGCCGCCAAGAATGACCGGCAGACCAGGAAAGGCCCGCCGTGCCAGATTGGCGTAAACCAGACAGGCCCGGTTGGGCCGCGCACCGGCCTTGCCGCCGGGGGTGTAGGCATCGTCGTGACGTTTTTTGCGAAAGGCGGTGTAGTGCGCCAGCAGAGAATCGAGCGCGCCCGCGCTGACACCGGCAAAAAGTCGTGGCCGCCCCATGACAAGCAGATCGTCGGGGGCTTCCCAGTTGGGCTGGGCCACTATGCCCGTGCGGAACCCGTGGCGGATAAGCCAGCGGGCCAGCAGCACATTGCCAAAAGAGGGGTGGTCAACATAGGCGTCGCCGTTTATCAGCAGCACGTCCAGTTCGTCCCAGCCCAGGGCGTGCATTTCTTCCGCACTCATGGGAACAAAGCGCGGCTGGCGCAAGGCTGCGTGATGAGCACTGCCGCTGGTCTCTGCCGGGTCTGCCCACACCGAACCATGCGCGCTGGTTTTGCGCTGGGGCTGTGGGCGCGCGCCCTCGCTCAACAGATCGGGAAATGGCGGCTTGCGTGTGCCTGCCTTGCCTTCGACCTGCCTGGCGGGCTTATTGCCTGCCGGTGTGCCGCTGCCTGCCTTGCGCCGGGGCGGATTCTTGGGCGAATTGGCGGGCGCGTCAGAAGAAAACGGAGCGGCAGCCGTTTGGGAACTGTCGGGCTGCCGCTCGAAAGCAGAGCTGCCCTGGCTGCCGTTCTGACGCCAGGGCTGCGGAAATGACGGAGAGCGTTTATTTGCCATTGGGAGGAGTCACCAGAGGCATGTCGGCACTGCCGGGCGAGGGCATCATGGAATTGCCGGGCATGCCGCCCTGGCCGCCCATCATGTTGCCCATGCTGCCGCCCATGTGGCCGGAAGAATGGTTGGACACAAATTCGTCCCATTCTACGCGGTCAATGGCCTTGTCGCCATTTTTATCAATAACGGCAAAGGCTTCTTCGCGCATGTTGGGAAAATACGCCTTGAATTCCTCGTAGGTAACCTTGCCGTCCTTGTCAGCATCCATCAAAACAAATTTATCAACCTTGCCGCCTTCGGCAGCGGGGTTGGCCTGGGCAGACGCGGCCCAAAGGCAGAGCACGGCAGCAAGGGCTATGTGCAGAAGCTTCATGGGGGATCTCCTTATGGTTAGTGGCAGCAGGGCCGGTACTGTCTTGCCCGCTGCATTGCATACATAAAGCCTTGCGCACAATGGGCAAGGCCGCAGCCCCTGAACGGGCTAATCCTTTTTGAATTCGAGGCCGAGTTTTTCCATGCTGTCGATGCACAGGGTCAGGTTGTCGGGCTGGCCCGGCTTGTGGTCGTCGGGATAAAGCAGGGCAGACATATAAAAAACCGAGTTCAACCGCAAAGACATTCGCGCACTTGCCGAAAAGCCTTCCAGGGCCAGCGCGTAATTAAAGCGGGCCTCACCGGGCAGAGGTTCAAGCAGGGGTTTGGCGTCTTCTGCCATGGCGGCGAGCAGCTCTGCCTTGCGGCGCATGAGTTCATTATGGCCGGGGGTATCCCCTGCGTCAAGGCGGGCAAGGGCCTGCGCTTCTGTTGCCATCACTTCCGCATGGCGGTTGCGCAGCCAGATAATCAGGCCTGACAGGGGCTGTTCGTTGGTGTTGGCGTTCACGGGATTCTCCTTGCTGGGTTCGGCACGTTCAGGTGTTCCGCGTGCGTGATGTTTAAAATGATACAGTTCAGTTAAGAAGGCAACGCCGAGCGGCCATTTTGCCGCGCAGAGCCGAACGGGCATTGACAGAAGTGCCCTTTTGGGAGAACTGTTAAACTAGTTCCCCCCTCAATAGTGAGCGTTGTGGAGGACCATATGGGTATGTCGCTTAGGGCCAAATTGGCAAGTGGTTTTGGTGTTGTGCTACTGATATTTGCCATAACTGGCACTGTGGCAATGCTGGCCCTGCGTGAACAGCGCGAAATACTGGGCATGATTGGCAGGCACGAGCTGCCAACCATCAATCTGTTGCACGAAGCATCACTGGGCATGCAGCTTTATCGCAAAGCCGAAAAGGATATTTTGCTCAACCTGGGCGATGTCAAGGCGCTCAAGGGCTATATGAGCAAGCTGGAGGCCCTCTCTGGCGAACTGAAAGATAATCTGCGCAAGCTGCAAGCTGCCCTGCGGGCCAATCCGCAGGCCGGGAACAAGGCTGAAGCCTTGGCGCAGGAATCGTTGCGTGCCTTTGCGGCCTACGATGAAGTGGTGCGCCGCACATCGGCAGAGCTGGTCGCCGGATCAAGCCAGTTCAACGCCGCGCAGGCCAACGCCCATTACACCACCTACAAAGACAACGTACACACCACAGAAAAAAATCTGGAAGCCCTGGAAACCCAGTTCATGGAGCGGGTGGTTGCCAGCCAGCGAGAGTTGGCCGAGCAAACGCGCGGTACAGAACGGCTACTGCTCATATCCATCATCGGCAGCGTGCTGTGCGGTGCGGGTATTGGGCTGCTTGTGCTGCTTTCCATCACCCGGCCACTGGGGCGCGTGGTGAGCCTTGCGCGGGCCGTGGCTGCGGGCGATCTGGAGGCCAGGGCCAGCGGCAGCTACAGCGCTGAAATGGCCGTGCTGCGCGACAGCATCGAGGCCATGGTGGGTACGCTCAAGGCCAAGATTGCCGAGGCAGAGCACCGCAGCGCCGAGGCAGCGGAAGAAGGCCAGCGGGCCAAGCAGGCCGCGCAAGAGGCACAGGCCGCCAAGGCCGCCGCAGAGAGAGCCAGGGCCGAGGGCATGATGGAAGCCGCAGGCCAGCTCGAACGCACGGTAGAGGGCATTTCTGCGGTCACAGCTGCCATATCCTCGCAGGTGGGGCAGGCCAGCGCAGGGGCAGAACGGCAGTCGGCCCGCGTAAGCGAGGCCGCCACAGCCATTGAACAGATGAACGCCACCGTGCTTGAAGTGGCCCACAATGCCGCCAGCACCGCCCACAGCACCGATGCGGCACGTGGCAGAGCCAACGAGGGCTCTGGCGTAATGCGGCAGGTGGTGGGCGGCATGGACGAGGTGCGCCGTGTTTCTGCCGAGCTTAAGGAATCCATGGATTCTTTGGGTACGATGGTTGGCAATATCGGGCAGATCATGTCTGTTATTTCAGATATTGCCGATCAGACCAATCTGCTTGCCCTCAACGCGGCCATCGAGGCTGCGCGCGCGGGTGATGCCGGGCGCGGCTTTGCCGTGGTGGCAGACGAGGTGCGCAAGCTGGCCGAAAAAACCATGGGCGCAACCCGTGAGGTGGGCGAAGCCGTAACGGGCATTCAGAGCGGCACGCGCGTCAGCGTGGCCAACGTGGAACGCGCCCTTGGAGCCGTAGAGAGCACCACAGAGCTGGCAACGCGTTGCGGCGAGGTATTGCAGGAAATTGTAGGCATGGTGGACAGTGCCAGCGATCAGGTGCGGGCCATTGCCACCGCCAGCGAAGAGCAGTCGGCCACGTCAGAAGAAATTACCCGTAGTGTGGACGAAATAAACGGCATTTCGGGCGATACGGCGCAGGCAATGACCAACTCTGCCAAGGCTGTGGAGCAGTTGGTCGGTGAGGCCAATGCCCTGAAGGCGTTGGTACAAAAAATGAAGTCTGGCGCGTAGCAGCAAAGGGAAGCCGCACCGTCGGGGGCGGTAACCGTTTGCTTGGCCATCAATTAAATCCCGTCTATCTGGCCACGGGAGCTAATGCCTGCATTTGCAATTTTTGTCAGATTCCAGATCAATACATATCCGCCAATGGGTGATGCTTTGAACAGGGCATCACCCATGTTTTTTTGACGATTGCTGTCTTATTTCAGATTGTTGAAGTATATGCGAAAAAATTGTGGCAGGGATTGTTCTTAACCCGGAAAGATATCCATTGATCCGCGCATTGGCAGATTTATGTCGCTTGATCCCGCAAGCGACATGCGCGGCGACAGCGACCTGTACGACTATTGCGTGGATGACCCGGTCAACAGGCAGGATGTAAGCGGGCTGGCCTGGGATGAGAGCAAGCATCCACGCGATGCCGATGGGCAGTTTGCCAATGCGGGGGGTGGCATGGCGGGCTATTCAACAAAGAGGCAAGAACTGCGGGCGCCAGTATCTCGCGAGGTTATGTTCCGGGCAGATGTTGGCCGTAATGCCATGAGCGAGAGGGAAGAACTTAAGCTGTCTGCCATATTACGCAACGGCATGATGCGGAGGCCGGAAATTTTACCGAATGACAAGCCATTGCCCAAGTGGGATCTCGATGCGGCTATAGCTCGCTTGCATTCTCAGGTACTTCCTGAATCTGACAGTAAGTGCGGTGAATTTGTCCACAAGGCAATCGATGCGGGCGGAATCATACTCAACACATCATACAACCCTAATGGGCAAAGTGCTAGCGGGTATGGTCCCATTCTGCGGCACGCAGGTTTTAGAACGGTTGCCCCAGGCGAGAAGCCACAAAGGGGGGATGTTGTAGTTTTTCAGGCCATTAAAGGTCATAAGGATGGCCATGTTGCCATGTTTGACGGACAAGCATGGATATCAGACTTTAGACAGCATGATATATATGCTGGCTCAGACTATCGTAAAATTCGTGCGCCTTACGTCCTTTACCGACGACCATAAACGCGCTAAATGATATAGGTAACCAACTCGTCATAAGGTGTGAGTTGGTTGCCTATGGAAAGATCATAGCCCCGCGTGGCGAGGCGTGCTCCTTGGCAATGAAAAATCCTACCTCGGTGGCGTTAGCACAGCCACCGGGGCAGGGCTTGCAAAAATTGAGGAATAAAAACATGCCCATTCGCAAAATACTTATTTGTGTGCTCACAGGCATGCTGTGTTTTGGCTTTTTTAGCCCCAAAGCGGCAGATGCAGCACAAACACCGCAGGAATTTGTTAAGGAATTTTATGAGTGGTATATTATTAAGCATTATGAGCTTGATAATGTTCTAACCGAAGAAAAACTGCTGGATTATGTTGATGAAACACTTATTGGGTATCTCAAGCAGAAAGAAGTAACAAGTTTATATTATTTTACGCAAATGGGCGAAACGATGCAATTTAAAGATTGCAGTGTGCTTGTGAAGAATGCTCTTGCCATGACAGGCGATGTCTATGTTGTTCCTGTCATATTTAAAGGAAAAAATTTTTATAATGTCGTAATCACTTATGTAAAAAAAACTGGATCGGAATATAAAATTGCATCCATATCCGATGCCTACGCATACTAAATTAGAAGGAAATGTATATGAAAAAACGTCTCCTTATAGGCTTATTTTTTTGCATAGGATTACTTCAACCATGCCCGAACTTAGCGCACGCGCAAGATGTGGAGTCTTTTGTGCAAGATTTTTATAAATGGTATATGAAACAATCTCTGGTAACAGATGATCGTCCTGTTTTTGACGATGTCATATTTAAGTATGTGTGCAAATGTACAGCAAAAAGAGTACGCCTTGATCATAAAAGAGTGGTAGCGGATTCTGACTATTATCTTAGGGGGCAAGACTTTGGAAAAGAATTGTTGGATAACCTCATGGTAGGTAAATCCATTGATGTGGACGATAGTCTCAGTCTTGTGCCGGTGAGTGTGTCCGTTAGGAATGAGTACGCACCGTATATTGTAGTTTATGTGGAAAAAACAAAGGGTCGCATGTGCATCAGCAAGGTGGAAGATTCCCATGGTCCTAATTTTCGCGCGCCTGTGTACTGATTCGCCCTGCTTGTTGCCGAGTCTAGACAGATGCTTTTCGGGCTGAAATCAGTCCCCAGTGCTCGCTCAAAGTAACAGTAATCCGCGCTTAAAAGTTATCCATGCATGCGCCCGGTGAGCAATGTTTCGCCGGGCGCAGTTTGCAAAATCAACGTAGGAATAAACACATGCACATTCGCAAGATACTTATTTGTGTGCTCACAAGTCTGCTGTGTCTTGGAATTTTTTGCCCCAAAGCTGCTGATGCAGCACAAACACCACAGGAATTTGTTAAGGGGTTTTATGAGTGGTATCTTATAGAAGATTATGATCTCTCGGATGCACTAAAACAAGACAAGCTAGCTGAGTATGTTGACGAGGGGCTGATTGCAGTACTCCGAGAAGAAGAAAAATGTCATGAGATGAGCTATTTTACGCAAATGGGTCCCTTCTTTATCGGTTTCAAAAATGCAAAAGTTCGTGTTGGTGATGTGCTGCCTATGACAGACGATGTCTTTGTGGTGCCTGCGATAATTACCAAAGAATCAATAGAAAAAATTGTGATCGTCTACGTTCATAAAAAGGACGGAACATTTAAAATTCATTCCGTATCAGACGCATACCCATACTAACTATCGGGAATACCAATATGAAAAAGATGTTTCTTGTCTGCATGCTTCTGGCTGCAATTTCGTTTCAAGCAAGCCCTCAATTTGTCCAAGCACAAGATGTAACGTCTTTTGTGCGTAGCTTTTATAGCTGGTATATTAAACAGTCTCTGCCGTTAAGAGGTAATCCTGTTTTTGATGATGCCATATTCAAATATGTGTGCAAGGATACTGCGAGAAGAGTGCGGCTTGATTATGAAAGATCGGTTGCAGATGCGGATTATTACCTGAAAGGGCAAGATGTTGACGAAAAATTATTGGAAAACCTTATAGTTGATAAATCCATTGCCGTAAACAATAGTCTCAGTCTTGTATCTGTGAGCAGGAGCTTTAGAAAGGAATACGTGCCTAGTGTTGTGGTATACGTAGAAACAAGGAAGGGCGGTATGTGCATCAGCAAGGTAGAGCGCATTGAAGGGCGCAACCGTCGCGGTGAGGTGTACTGATTCACTTCAATTATTGTTTGGCCGCATCCTTTGCTGCTCTTTTAGCACAGCCCAAAAAACAAGCCCGGCTTTTGCCGGGCTTGTTGCGTATATCTGCGGGTTAGTCCCAGTGGCGCTTGTCTTCGATGGGCCTGATCTGCGGGGGCAGGCTGCCGGGAGCCAGCACGCGCAATTCGGGGCGCAGTTTGATCTTTTCGCGGAACTGGTGCAGCAGCTCTTCTTCGCGCTTGAAGCCGCTGGTTTCCACAAACAGGGTCATTTCGTCGATGCCGCCGGGGTTGGTGACTTCGATCTGCCAACGCTTGATTTCTTCAAAGCGGCTCATGACCTGTTCAACCTGGTGCGGGTACACAAACATGCCCATGATGCGGGCGGTGGTGTCCACGCGGCCCACAATGCTGCCAAGGCGCGGGCTGGTACGGCCGCAGGCGCAGGGGCTGCGGTCGATGTACGAAAGGTCGCCCGTGGCAAGGCGAATCAGCGGGTAGGTCTTGTTAAAGGCCGTAACCACGATTTCACCCACCTCGCCGTCCTTCAGCGGAATACCCGTGTCGGGATGACAGATTTCCACATAGCAGCGGTTGGCAATGTGCAGGCCGGTTTTGTGGAAGCATTCGTAACCGATGCAGCCCACGTCGGCTGTGCCGTAACCCTGACGCATGACGAGGTCGTACTTCTTTTCCATCTGCGAGCGCATCTTTTCAGACAGGCGTTCGCCAGTGACAAATGCCACTTCGAGGAAAAGATCCTTGCGCAGGTTAAGGCCTTTTTCTTCGGCCTTTTGGGCAAGGTGCATGAGAAAGCTGGGCGTGCCCACATAGCCAGAAACGCGCAGCTTCTGCATGATATCGAGCTGGGTGGCGGCGTCGGTGGGGCCAGCGGGAATAACCGCGCAGCCCAGGTTGCGCAGCGGCTCTTCAAACATGAGGCCAGCGGGCGTCAACTGGTAGTTGAACGTGTTCTGCACGGCATCGCCGGGGCGGAAGCCAACAGAGTAGAAGGCCTCGGTGTAGCCCCAGTAGTCTTCTCCACGGTCTTCGGGATCAAAGATAGGCCCAGGCGACAAAAAGATGCGCTTGAGTTCGCCGATATCCTTGGTGAGCAGACCGCCCAGGCGCGGCCCCATGGACTGAAGGAAGATAAGTTCTTTCTTCTTCAGAATGGGAATGTGCTTTATATCGGTAAGGGTCTTGAATTTCTCCACATTAAACTGCGCACGGTCAAAGCGCTTTTTAACGTCTTCTGAATAGCGGTAGG
>NZ_JAYRGM010000035.1:0-9767 GCF_041907885.1 Desulfovibrio sp.
GTTTGGCATCCCCTAGTATTCCAGCGGGAGAGAAATCGTTTTGTTGTCACGCGCGCTGCGGTAAGCGGCAATGAGCACTTCGAGCGACTTGAGGCCTTCGCGTCCGTCTGTTTCGGGCTCGGCCTCGCCACGCAAAACTTCAATCACATTATTGTAGTACAGCGGATGCCCAAATCCGTACACGGAAGTTGTGGCATAGCTGGCATCCATGACAGTGGCGTCGTAGTCCTTGGGTTCGGCAAAATCCCAGATCTGGATTTCATTCACGGCCACGCCGCCTATCCGCACCGTGCCCTTTTCGCCAATGATGGTGATGGAGCCCTCGAGGTTCTTGGGATAGGTGAGCATGGTCACGGCCATGGAGCCAAGAGCGCCGTTGCGCCAGCGCACGTTGAGTACGCCTGTGTCTTCCACTTCGATATTGCGGGCAAGCGTGCCTGTCATGGCCTGAATGTCGGCTATGGGGCCGATGAGCCATTCCAGCAGGTCAACGTAGTGGCTGGCCTGATTCATGAAAGCGCCGCCGTCCATTTCCCACGTACCGCGCCACTTGGCAGAGTCGTAATAGGCCTGCGGGCGCGTCCAGAACACGTTGAGGTGTACCATGTAGATCTTGCCAAAACGCTTTTCGTCAACAGCGCGCTTGAGCAGCTGCAGGGTGGCGTTGCGGCGGTTCTGCTTGATGACAAAAAGTCTGCGCTTGGCCTCGTCGCAGGCGTGGATCATGTCCATGCCGTCCTGCCAGCGGGTGGCCATGGGCTTTTCGGTCATGACATGCTTGCCCGCCTTGGCGGCCTCGATAACCATTTGCGGGTGCAGCCCGCCGGGGGTGCAGATGGTCACCAGGTCGCAATCTGATTGCGCCAGAAGTTCGGTGAGGCTTTTGAAGGCGGGAACCTTGTATTGTTCGGCGTGGGCGGCCAGCACCTCAGGATTGTTATCGCATACGGCTGCAAGTTCCATGTTGTCGCCATGTTTTTCAATGGAGGCAAAATGGTTTTTGGAAATACGGCCACAACCGATGATGGCGTTCTTGATTTTTCTACCAGTGATGGCAGGAAACATGGGCAACTCCTTGTCTGAACCGATGCTTAACCGAGTATCTGTTGGACGGCGCTAACGATTGCCTGCGCCGCCTGGCCGTCGCCGTAGACGTTTTGCGGCATGGAGAGCGGCTCAAGAATCTGCCGGCAGCGGGCCGAGAGGCTGTGCGCTTCTGGCGCGGCAAGCAGGTTCCAGCCTGTGTCTGTCAGTTCGCGCCAGCCCGTGTCGGGCATAACCACCACGCAACGCTTGCGGGCGTAGTAGGCTTCTTTTTGCAGGCCGCCGGAATCTGTAACCACAAAGGCCGCCGCACTAACAAGCGAGAGTAAATCCACATAACCCATAGGGTCAAGCAGAATGCAGCGGTTGGCCAGCTCCCACAAACCCTGCTCCTGAAGCCGCTTTTTGGTGCGCGGATGCAGGGGCAGCAACATGGTGCAGCCCGTTTCGGCCTGGGTTTGAACCAGCCCCTCAAAGATGCCGCGCAGGGCATGGGGATTGTCGGTGTTGTAGTCGCGGTGGATGGTGCCCACGGCAAATTTGCCGGGGGGCAGCGAGTGGGAAAGATTTGCAGGGGGGCGTCCAGCGCAGCGTTACTGGGTTCTGGAAACCACGGTCTCATTGACAGCACAGCCTGTACCCCTGCCCCAGAGAAGGAAGGAGTGCAGGCTGTGCAATGAATATTATTTTAGTGAGCGGCGCAAAACGTTGTGATGGGATGCTCAGAAAAAGCATTATAACTATCACAGATTACAGTAAATGCGTAACACTGGGCAGAAAAAGCTATCTTTCGGCCTCTTGAATGACAACGCTACGCCGAGTTGTGTGCCATCAGCAGGCATGGTCTGGCATGCGGTATTCAATGTAGTACAGGGCTAAATCTCCTGAAAGAAATTGTAGCTGCAATTTAATGAAATCTACTGGATTAAGAGTTTTTCAAGAATTTGTTATACTGCTCTAATATATCAACAGGATTTCCACTGGAATGCAGCTTTCCGTCTTTTAGCCAGTAAACGTAGTTGCAGTGCTCCACGGTGCTCAGCCTGTGAGCCACAGTAATTACAGTTATTTCTGTGTTAAGCCCCTGAATCATATCCATGATTTCTTTTTCGGAGGCACCATCCAGAGCAGATGTTGCTTCGTCAAGAATAAGTGTGTGCGGATTTTTGTATAGAGCTCTTGCCACAGAAATGCGTTGTACCTGGCCACCTGAAAGACGGATGCCACGCTCACCGACCAATGTATTTATGCCATCGGGCAGATCAAACACAAAATCCATGGCCGCCATGCGGCAGCATTCCATGATTTTTTGCTTGTCTATGGGCTTTCCCCACTGCGAAAAGGCAATATTTTGCGCAATGGATGCGTTGAGCAGGAAGGTTGATTGGGGGACGTAGCCAATGCCCTCCATCCATCCAGCCTGACGCTCTTGTGTTAACGCACGGCCATCAATGAGAACCTGTCCTTGTGTAGGTGCAAACAGGCCAGTGAGAATACCAATCAACGTGCTTTTTCCCGAACCTGATGCGCCAATAAATCCTAGCTTTGTCCCCTTGGGTATTGTGAGGCATATGTCCTGCAGTGCGTCGCTGCTCTCTGCCTGCGCCTGCGGGTAACGAAAGGAAATATGATCAAAGGTTATGTCTTTTTCCAGCGGGCAGGGTTCAGCCTGGATTGCCGCAGCACCACTGAACGCCTGCACTTCGTCAATACGTCTCAAAACGGGCTGGACATAGGGAAGAGCCGTCTGGGCCAGAACAAGGGCACCGATGAACCGGTTCATGGTTGGCAACAGGCGCCAGGCTACGGCAGCCATCAAAGTGATGGTGGCCGTCATTTGTGCCAGGGAAACGCCCTGACTGTTCATAAAAAGAACACTCACAAGCAGCATAACCATGCCCACAAGTTCCAAAAGCAGGGGAGGCAGAGGGGGCATCATGTCGCTCTTGGGGCGCACGTGGCAGAGCCTGCGGTTCAACTCGTCACTTTGAGCGAGAAATTCCTGTTGCTGTCGGTAGATAAGTACTTCACGGACGCCCTGGATTGCAGGCAGGGTTACGGCGTTGAGTTCAAGTTGCGTTTTCGATATTTCGCTGCTCAAGTGATGGACTCGTTTTCTTGTCCACCGAAATATTGCAATCCCGCAGATTCCCGTAATAACAAGTACGAAAAGGCCAATCAAAGGCGCGGTAACCAAGATGCTCATCAAAAGGAAAAACGTGACCAAAATATACGTACTAAAAAGCAGCAACTGCATTACAAAAATGGAAACCTGTTCTTTCCATGTCAAATGCGTTTGCAGAAGCGAGGTTTCCTGCCCCACATGCCAGAGGTATGATCCGTAGAGATAGCCTTTAAAAAGGCTGTGGTTGATATATGCACTGATTTCCTGCGCCAGCCACCCCTGTTTCCAGTACATATACATGCCGACAGCAAGCTTTACGCAAAGTGTAATGACAATGCTCGTCAGCAGTGTCGCAAGCAGGCTGCGCTGATCGGCAAGGAGAGGGGTGATTTCTGGAAAATGCCGCAAAAAAATCTGCACCTTTTCCTGCTGCATGAGGGAGGCTGGCGCTGCAAGGCTTACCCCCAGCAGGGATACCGCAAGGGCCAGTGCCATTTCAAGAATTGCAACAACGAGCGATATAAAGGTTGTAAGCCACAACCCCTTACGTAGTCTGTGTGGCAGGCGGTGGTATATATCCAGAAATGTTTTGCGAAAATTTGAAACGGATGATTGCAAAGGATATCCTGTCTAGTAACTGCGGTTGGTGTTGAAAAATTTGGGGAAGCCGTAAGATCTGCACGGAAGGCTTGCCGCTTTTTAGTTTTTCAGGCTGCTCCACACCGGGCAGAATCGTTGCGGGATGCTGTGCGAGCAACTATTCGGCATTATTGAGTGCGATCAGTGCTATCCTTTCGTCAGCGCTCGACAATTTCTTTAACATTTTGAAAGCTGACGAACAACCACGCCTCATGGTATAGGCAAATCGAAGTGTTTTCAATTGGCCGAATCCGTCATGCATGGATTGATATTTTACCAGAAAACGGCGACAATTTAAACCTTTATGAACTCTTGGCCATGCCCTTTTGGGGGCATGTTTGCAGCCGGGGTGGCAGTAATCGGAGAAGCTTGCTTTTTTCGAGTGTGCTCCCCCCATTTTTTCCGATTCAATCCAGCAGCGGCAGTAATATATTAGAGGATCGCTATGAGCAATGCACTTTCATGCTTCAAGGCCTATGATATCAGGGGGCGTGTGCCGGGCGTTCTCAACGCGCCGCTCGCGCATGCTCTGGGCATGGCTGTGGTTGAAATTCTTGGAGCAAAAAACGTTGTGATTGGCCGCGATGCCCGTCTTTCTGGCCCTGAATTGCGCGGAGCGCTGGCACAAGGGCTGCACGAGGCTGGCGCGCAGATGACGGATATTGGCATGTGTGGTACAGAAGAAATCTATTACGCCGCTGCCAACCAGCCTTTTGACGCGGGGATAATGATCACCGGCAGCCACAATCCGGCAGACGAAAACGGCTTCAAGCTCGTGCGCGGCGGGGCCATACCCATCAGCGGCGATTCCGGCCTGTTTGCCCTGCGCGACAGAGTGGCAGAGATTCTTGAGCACACAAGCGGCACGGTGGCTTTTTCCCCTTCCGCCCCCCTGCACCAGGCTTCTTACCGGGCCGACTACGTGGCGTGGCTGCTGCAATACAGCGGTGCTGGCCAGCTAGAGCCCGTTGCTGGGCGCAAGCCCCTTAAAATTGTTGCAGATGCGGGTAACGGCTGCGCGGGTCTTGTGCTCAATGAGCTTATGGCATCCCTGCCTTTTGAATTTGTGTGCCGACAGATGCAGCCGGACGGTACTTTTCCTGATGGAGTGCCCAACCCCCTGTTGCCAGAGCGCCGTGCAGCCACTGCGGCAGCGGTACGCGAGGCGGGCGCGGATTTGGGCGTTGCCTGGGATGGCGATTTTGACCGCTGCTTCTTTTATGATGCGGATGGCAATTTTATCGAAGGGTACTACTGCATTGGTTTGCTGGCGCAGGAGCTGCTGCGGCGCGTGCCCGGCGGCAAGGTGGTGTACGATACGCGGGTGTACTGGAATACCCGTGATGTGGTGCTGGCCGCAGGTGGGCAACCCGTGATGGGCAAAACCGGGCATGCCTTCATGAAGGAGCGCATGCGCGCAGAAGATGCCGTGTACGGCGGCGAAATGAGTGCGCACCATTACTTCCGCGATTTTGCCTACTGCGATTCGGGCATGCTGCCCTGGCTGCTGGTGGCATCGCTGCTGCACCGCAGCGGCAAGTCGCTGGCTGAACTTGTAGCCGAGCGCATGGCGGCCTACCCGTGCAGCGGCGAGATCAACCGCCGGGTGCAGGACGCCCGCGCTCTCATGAAACTGGTGCGCGACAGCTACGCCCCCTCGGCCCAGTACGAGGACAACCTGGACGGCGTGAACCTGGAATTTGCCCAGTGGCGCTTCAATCTGCGCATGTCCAATACCGAGCCTCTCTTGCGCCTCAATGTGGAAAGCCGGGCAGACCGCGCCCTGCTGGAAGAAAAAACAGCTGAACTTCTTAAATTTCTTGAAGATAATGGCGGGGCTGTGCCCGCCTGAGCACGTGCCGGGGCTGGGCAGATTGTGTAATAAGGCGAGTCGCGTTACCTATTGAAGCTGATGGACGCTCTCGGCCGGTCAATTTTGATGCAATGTTATGAGGACTCCCCCATGCCTGACATAGCTCCTGTTATTCTGTGTGGCGGCAGTGGAACCCGTTTGTGGCCGCTTTCGCGCGAGACGTATCCCAAGCAGTTTGTCGATTTGGGTGACGGAAGAACATTGTTCAAGGATACCGTGCAGCGGGCGCGCCGCGTGCCAGACAGCATGGAGCCCGTAATTGTCTGCAACGAGGCGCACCGTTTTTATGTGACCGCCGAGCTGTACGAATGCGGCATCCACGGAAAAATTCTGCTTGAACCAGCACCCCGCAACACGGCCCCGGCCATTGCGCTGGCCGCTCTTGCCCTGCTGGAAGGTGATGCCGACCCCTTGATGCTTGTTCTGCCCTCTGACCACGCCATCGGCGATGAGGCAGTGTTTTTTGAGGGGGTAACAAGCGCCGCTGCCCTTGCGGAAGAGGGCCATATTGTCACCTTTGGCATAGCCCCCACAGGGCCGGAAACCGGATTTGGCTATATAGAGCAGGGGGAAACGCTCGGAGCCGGTGGCTACCGCGTGGCCCGTTTTGTGGAAAAACCCAATGCGGATGCCGCTGCCGCCATGCTGGCCAAGGGCGGGTACTTTTGGAACAGCGGCATGTTCCTGCTGCGCGCTTCTGTATATCTGAAAGAGCTTGAACGCTTTGCGCCCGAAATGTACCTTGCCTGCAAAAATTCCTGGCAGGGGCGTAAAAAGGATATGGCCTTTTGCCGCCCGGACAAGGAAACCTTTCTTGCCACCTCCGCAGATTCCATAGATTACGCTGTGATGGAGCAGACAAACCTGGCGGCCGTAGTGCCGTTGCGGGTGAGCTGGAGCGACCTTGGTTCGTGGGAGGCCTTTTATCAGATCGGGCAGCGGGACAGCTGCGGCAATGTGTGCTCTGGCGATGTGATGGCCGAGGGGACGGAAAACTGTTACTTTAATGCCAGTCACCGTCTGGTGGCGGCCATTGGCGTAAGCGGCCTTGTGGTCGTTGAAACGCAGGATGCCGTGCTGGTTGCGCCGCGCGATCAGGTGCAGGATGTCAAAAAAATAGTGGGCCGTCTTCAGCGCGAGCAGCGGCCAGAATGCCGCCAGCATCCGCGTGTGTACCGTCCGTGGGGCAGTTATGAAACACTTGTCATGGATGGCCGGTTTCAGGTCAAGCGCATCATCGTCAATCCGGGAGCAGAGCTCTCGTTGCAGATGCACCACCACCGCGCCGAGCACTGGGTTGTGGTAAGCGGCACGGCAGAGGTGACCAACGGTGATGTGGTGAGCCTGTTTACCGAAAACCAGTCCACCTACATACCCGTTGGCACAAGGCACCGGCTTAAGAATCCCGGCGTTATCCCCCTGGTGCTCATAGAAATCCAGTCTGGTGCCTATCTGGGCGAGGACGACATTGTGCGGTTTGCCGATGTTTACGGACGGGAAGGATAAGTACTGCTGCCGTTAGGGTCGCTGTATCCAAACTGAGAATCCGAGGCTTGTCGGTTTATGTGTTGCGGTACAAAATGGTTGCCACGCTGTTTCATTAAACAACAGAAATACCTATTATGAAAAAAGCGCTTATAACCGGCATCACCGGACAGGATGGGGCTTACCTAGCGGAACTGCTTTTGCAAAAGGGCTACGAGGTGCATGGCATCAAGCGGCGCGCCTCATTGTTCAATACTGACCGCATCGACCACCTGTACGAAGACCCGCACGTCAACGGGCGGCATTTCATTTTGCACTACGGCGACCTGAGTGATTCCAGCAATCTGGTGCGCATCATGCAAGAAGTGAAACCAGATGAGGTGTACAACCTGGCAGCGCAAAGCCATGTTCAGGTTTCGTTCGAATCGCCGGAATACACAGCCGATGTGGATGCCCTCGGAACCCTGCGCCTGCTTGAATCGATCCGTATTGCCGGGCTGGCCGAAACCACCCGTTTCTATCAGGCTTCCACCTCAGAACTTTTTGGACTGGTTCAGGAAGTGCCGCAAACGGAAAAAACACCGTTTTACCCCCGCTCTCCCTATGCCTGCGCCAAGCTTTACGCTTACTGGATTACGGTCAATTACCGTGAGGCCTACGGCATGTACGCCTGCAACGGCATTCTTTTTAACCACGAATCGCCCATTCGTGGCGAAACCTTCGTAACCCGCAAAATCACCCGCGCCATGTCGCGCATGGTGCTTGGTCTTCAGGACTGCCTGTACCTCGGCAACATGAACGCCAAACGCGACTGGGGCCATGCCAGAGATTACGTTGAAATGCAGTGGCTTATGTTGCAGCAGGAGCAGGCAGAAGATTTTGTGATCGCCACTGGGCGGCAGTTTTCTGTGCGCGACTTTGTTAATGCCGCCGCCGCAGAGCTTGGGGTAAGCCTGAGCTGGCAGGGCGAAGGCGTTGATGAAACCGGCACGGTGACCGCCGTTGATGTGAGCAGATTGCGGCAGGTCGCGGGCAACCGTCAGGGGCTGGAGTGCAGCCTCAAGCCCGGCGATGTGGTTGTGCGCGTTGATCCGCGTTATTTTCGCCTCACCGAAGTGGAAACCCTGCTGGGTTTGCCAGCCAAGGCCAAGGAGAAGCTGGGCTGGGAACCAAGGACATCCTTTGAAGACATGGTAGCCGAAATGGCGCGCGAAGACCTTGCCCTGAGCATGCGCGATGCCGTGTGCAAGGTGGCGGGTTTCAAAACCTTCAGCCACAACGAGTAGAGCATGCTCAAGGATTCTCTGGTTTATGTGGCGGGCCATCGGGGGCTTGTGGGCAGTGCCCTGTGCCGTTCCCTGACGCGGTCTGGATATGGGCGTCAGCTTGTGCGCACCCATGCCGAACTGGATTTGTGCGATCAGGCCGGGGTGCGCGCTTTTTTTGCCCGGCATCGCCCGGATGTGGTGATCCTGGCCGCCGCCAAGGTGGGGGGCATCCATGCCAATGCCACGTATCCCGCAGAATTCATTTACCAGAACCTCCAGATTCAGAACAACGTCATCGACAGCGCCTACCATAACGGCTGCAAAAAGCTGCTCTTTCTTGGGTCGTCCTGCATCTATCCCAAACTCTGCCCCCAGCCCATAAGGGAAGAGTATCTGCTCTCCGGCCCGCTGGAACCCACCAACGATGCCTATGCGTTGGCAAAAATCGCGGGCATCAAGATGTGTCAGGCCTACCGCAAGCAATACGGTTTTGACGCCATCAGCGCCATGCCCACCAATCTGTATGGCCCCGGTGACAACTACCATCCTGAAAACAGCCATGTGATCCCCGCTCTGATCCGCCGTTTTCATGAAGCAAAGGCAAACGGGGCTGATTCGGTGACCATATGGGGAACCGGCAAGGCTCTGCGCGAGTTTTTGCATGTGGACGACATGGCGGACGCCTGTGTATTTTTGCTTGAGAACTACTCTGATTTTGAACACGTGAATGTGGGCAGTCAGCAGGAACACACCATAATGGAGGTGGCTGGCATCATTGCCAGAGTGGTGGGTTTTGAAGGAGTGATCAACACCGACTTGTCAAAGCCGGATGGCACGCCGCGCAAGCTGATGGATTCGGGCAAGCTTTTGGGCATGGGCTGGAAACCCCGTGTGGAGCTTGAAGACGGCCTGCGCGATGCCTACAGCGATTTTTTGCAGACGCAGCAGCGCTAGCGGAAGGGCCGGTACTTGGCGCTTTTCATCAAGATGACGTTGGTGTAGCATCCTACTGCAATATGATTGGCGCGGTGTAAGAACGCAGCTGGTGATGTTCAGTGTTGTAGAGCGGCCTTAGTTTTTGTCCGCAGTTTTAAGGTTCTGCGGGCCGTGCCAAATGGCAGTCGTTGATGCCTCTTGTCAGATGGCGAGGAATCTGGGTAGGCAGCGGTGTCTGTGTGCCAGCCCCGCATGTAGAGCCAATATTGGGCACGGCGCACGGCAATACAGCTTATGCCTTGTCGAATGCTATTGGCAGCGGTGGCTCACAGATGCAGCTTTCTTAGGGCATTAAAGTTCCCCCTGGTGGGAAATCTTGTATATTAAGGAAAATCAT
>NZ_JAYRGM010000036.1:0-9625 GCF_041907885.1 Desulfovibrio sp.
AGCCACGCGCCCCGGTATTTCGCGCAAGTTCGCGGCTTACAGTTGAGACGCTACGGCCTATCGCTTTGGCTATGGCCCTCAGTGACGTTCCACTTTTCACTGCCTGGCAGATGTAGTACCGTTCTTCCCTGGCAAGGTGTGCATAGCCCATACGCCCTTCAATCTTTGGTTGGATGGAGAGGCTAAAGGGCTATACCACCTTGCCTTTTCATTCAACTTTGAGGGTGTTGCACTTGCAAGTTGAATCCGCCTATCAAGACCGGCAGATCAAAAAGCTCGAGAAAGATTTGTCCACCTCAAAAGAGCTGTACAAAAAAATGCGGGAGTAGGGGACATTGTGTTGTTGCCTTCTGCCGCTCGGTGTTGATGGCGGAGAGTGTTAGGCTTTCTGTTGGGATGCTATCCCCCCCTCTTTGAGCTAAAGCTCATAGTTGGCGCGAAGAAGTGGCCAGAATGTTCCGTTTTACCCAGCATAACGGCATCACAGAGGGTTTTCACCGAAAGATGAAGTTGATTCAGCGGCGTGCGTATGGCTTTCGTAGCTTTGAAAACTACCGCCTGCGTGTGCGCGTTTTGTGCTGCTGAGATGGCTGGGGAATTGATCAGAAACCTGTCGGAAAATCTGCCCGTTGACGGTGGCTTGCCCCTGTCTTTGGTGTAGAGCCAGCCTTCTTCGTTTGCTATTGCGCCGTTTAGCCCCAAAAAACAGGGCCGTCCACAGTAGTGGGCGGCCCTGAAAAATATGCGCAGCTTTAAAAATAAAGAAACGGGAGGTCAGTGATCTGACCTCCCGGTGACTTCTGGCGGAGCGGAAGGGACTCGAACCCTCGGCCTCCGGCGTGACAGGCCGGCGTTATAACCGACTTAACTACCGCTCCGTTTTTGGGATGGTGGGCAGTACAGGACTTGAACCTGTGGCCCCCGCCGTGTGAAGGCGGTGCTCTACCAGCTGAGCTAACTGCCCCCCCGGCGAATTCGAGTTCTACGCAAACACCCCCTCAGAGTCAAGCATAAATTTTAAAGTAAAAAAATTTTTACAAGGCTATTTTCTTAAACATCTGAATTTTAAAGAAATTGTCAAAAAATATTTTTTAAACCCCGCAATGGCGTTGTTGCGGAGCCTCTTGCGGAGTGCTAGAGCTGCTTTAGCACAGTGCAGATAGCTGAATTCCGCTTTTTTCGCGCCTCAGGCGCTTGAGAGTAAGCAAGGAAGGGCCGCCGCAGAGGCGGTTTTCTGTTCTGGGTAATCCGTTGCTGAGGCATGAGAAAATGAGATCTGTTTTCAATAGGTTGTGGCTTTCAGTTTTTTGTCTTGCGGTTGTTGTCGTTGCGCAGCCCGTGCAGGCGCGTGTGGTGGGTGGCAACACGATCATGGATCAACCCATGCGCGAAAACCTGTGCGCTCTCACCTTTGACGACGGCCCATCTATAAACACGCCGCATCTGCTGGACATGCTGGAAGAATACGGCATCCCAGCCACGTTTTTTTTGCTGGGCAATCAGGCCGAGCGGCATCCCGACATTGTAAAGCGCATTCTCGCCGAGGGGCATGAGGTGGGCAACCACTCGTATTCGCACCCCAATCTGCGTGCTGTAAGCCCTGCCCGCAAAGAAGAAGAGCTGCGCCGCACAGACACCATTTTGCGCAATCTTGGGGCCACGCCCCTGTTCATGCGCCCGCCCTACGGCTCGTTTGATGCCTATACCGAAAAAGTGGCTGAAAGCCTGGGGCTGTCGGTGATGCTCTGGTCCATGGACAGCCGCGACTGGCAGCGTCTGCCCGACAATTATGCCACCCTGCGCAACAACCGTGGCACGGTGTACGCGCCGGGAACCCTGCGCGGTATCTTTTTGTTTCACGATTCGCACAAACGCACGGTTGATGATCTGCCGCGTATTGTCCGCGATCTGCGGGCTGGCGGTTGCCAGCGTTTTGTGACGGTGAGCGACTATCTTGCGGGCCTCATGGACCCGGAGCCAGGCCTGCTGATGACCCGCATCAAGCGCGATCCTGGCATGGACGAGCCTTCCATGGTTGCCCGGCACAAGGTTGAGGGCGTGCATCAGGCAGAAGAACTGCCCCCGCACAGTTACCCCGCAGGATCAAGCGACATACCCATGGCCCGCAGCAGTACCCCCTGGCAGCTTGGCGAAAACCAGGGCACAGATGTGGCCGGTCAGGCCGCCCAGCCCGGCGTTACAGCGCAGCCCGCCAACGATGGCGGCCAGCCGATGACCAACGGAGCCGCCCAGACGCGGGACGGTTCTGCCCTTGGCGCGCCCAAGGCTCCGGCCTCATAGCTTGCTGTAAAAGGTTTGTTTTGACATCGGTCCGTTAAAGGCGTGTAATCCAAGTAACGGCAAAAGTGCTCGTTATAGACAAATTTTCCACTGTCCTCCCCCCACAGGGAAGTACAAATGAAGGGCCCGGATCATTGATCCGGGCCCTTCTGCATTTGTGTAAAAGTGATGATTTGCAAGTCGTTACGAAAGCCGCGTTCTGAAGTCCTGGTAGCCGAATTCACGCAGCATCCTGAAGCGTGTTTCTCCAGCCGTGTCGGCCTCGCAAATGCCGATGGAGGGCAGCCGCAGCCCGTTGAATGTGGTGGTTTTGACCATGCTGTAAATGGCCATGTCTTCAAAGACCAGCCTTTGGCCTGGCACAAGCGGCGCGTTGAACGAATATTCACCGGCCACATCACCCGCAAGGCACGATTTGCCTGCGAGGCGGCATGTCCAGGTTTTTTCGGCCGCTTCGCCCGCCAGCTCGGCCACTCCGTCAAACTCATAGCGCACGCGGGGGCGGTAGGGCATTTCGATCACATCGGGCATGTGGCAGGGTACGCCAATATCCAGAATGGCCACGGGCATATCTGCCTGCACTACATCAAGCACGGTGGCCACAAGCCAGCCAGCATCAAGGGCCACGGCTTCACCGGGCTCCAGGTATATCTGCGCATTGTAGCGGTCGCGCCACGTGTTCAGGCAGTGGCAGAGCAGGTCAAGGTCGTAGCCGGGTTTGGTGATGTGGTGGCCGCCGCCCATGTTTATCCAGCGGCACTGGGGCAGCCATGCCCCAAAATGGCGTTCTACGGCCGCCAGGGTGCGTTCAAGCGCGTCTGCCCCCTGTTCGCACAGAGTGTGAAAATGCAGGCCGGAAATGCCCTCCAGAGCGGCAGGATCAAAGTGCCTTGGCCGGATGCCCAGGCGTGAACCGGGCGCGCACGGATTGTAGATGGCCGTGGCCCCCTCGGAATGCTCCGGGTTGATGCGCAGGCCGCACTGAATCTGGCGGTCAGGGCAACGGCTTTTGTTCTGCATGGCCACTGCCGGGGCAAACTCGCGCCACTGCGCCACAGAGTTGAACACAATGTGGTCAACAAGGGTGAGCAGCTCGGCCATTTCGCGCCGGTTCCAGGCTGCGGCAAAGGCGTGTACCTCACCGCCAAAGTCTTCGCGCGCAAGGCGGGCTTCGTCCACAGAGCTGGCGCACGCGCCCCACAGGGGGCCGTGCCCCTTGCTGCGCGAAAGCAGCGGAAACGTGGCCCAGGCTGCATAGCCCTTGAGAGCCAGCAGAATTTTTGCACCCGTGCGCTCCTGAACCGTGTTCAGAATGGCGGCATTGGCCGCAAGTTGGGCCTCATCCAGCACAAAGCAGGGCGAAGGAATGCGGGCCGGGTCGAACAGAAGGTGCTGGCAGTGCATGGTTGGTCCTTTCAAAGGAGATTTAGACGGTTGGGTGTTTGCGGGCCTTAGTGCTGCCACACAAACCTGTCGCGGCCTTCGCGTTTGGCCGTATAAAGCTCGCTGTCAGCGGCGCTTATGAGCGTTTCAAGGTCGTTTGCGCGCTGCTCGGCCATGCCTATGGAAACAGAGATGGCAATACTGAGAGCGCCGATCTGTACGGGTTTTGAGCTCACAGAGCTGCGAAAACTCTCCAGCCGTTGAACAAAGTCCTGCTTTTCCACACCCGGTGCGACGACACAAAATTCCTCTCCGCCGTAGCGGCCACATATGAACGGCGCGGGAAACGTGTCGCGCAGCATGGCTCCAAGCTGGCGCAGGGCAATATCGCCCGCCAAATGGCCGTAGCGGTCGTTTACCTGCTTGAAGTAATCCACGTCTATCATGGCCGCGCAAATACTGTGGCGTTCTTTGCGTGCCTCGGCCACTGCTTCTTGCGCCAGCACAAAAAACTGGCGGCGCACCAGCAGATTGGTGAGGGCATCGCGCTCGGCAAGGGCGCGGTTGTTGCGAATCAGGTCCTGTATGTCAAGGTTCATGGCTATGCGGCACAGCAGCTCTTCAAACGATGCTGTTTTGAAAACATAGTCGTTGGCCCCCGACCTGAGAAAGCGCGCGCCCGCATCAGTGCCCACCGAGATAACTATGATGGACAGCTCGTCCATGGTGTGGCTTTTGCGTATGGCGGCGGTCAGCTCCATGCCGTCCATGCCGGGCATGTAGTGGTCGGCCAGCACAATACGTATGCCGGGGTGCTCTTTGAGCAGCTGCAGGGCCTCAAAGCCGTTGCCTGCGGTATATGCCGTAATGCGCTGCCGCCGCAAGAGCTCTGAAACCTGCATGCACCAAAGGTTTGAGTCGTCCACGATCAGGGCTTCCACGCCGCTGTTGGCGCGCAGACGCCGCACCACGCGCATCAGGTACATCATGTCGTCTGGTGTGCGCTTGACAATATAGTCTGTAACACCCTGCAACATAAGGCGTTTATATATATTTTCGTCAAATGTGGCGCTCACCACAACCACGGGGATATTTTGGGCGAGAATTGCCGGTACAACTTCGCCATTGGGGGCATCAGGCAGATTGAGGTCGCACAGGGCAAGAAAATACTGCGAAGCATCTGTTTGCAACAGGTGCATGGCCTCGTCGAGGCTTTCAGCGCAGTCGAAGGCAAGCCCCAGCTGTTCCTTGAGATTGTGCGCCATGAATCGCGCGGTTGTACGGCTGTCTTCGACAATTAAAACTTTTTGCATGACTGCTTCCGCGTGGCGCTGTGGTTTGGGGCAAAAAAACGGTCAGCCGCACAAGTATATGGAACCCGTGCGGCCAGTGCCCGGATGGTAGTAATTTTTGCCCGTGCAGTCAAAACACATCTGGTGGTTGGCAACTGTATTGTTCAGACAGTGCAGGAATGCAAACATGATGTTTACGCCGGTTGGAACTGCCAGATCTCATATGGAGGACGGTTCCAACCGGCATTATAATTGTGGCCTGAGAATATGACCTAAAATGTAAAGGCCAGTCCAATTACGGGGCCATGCAGCGTGGCATTTGCCTTGAAATTATTTCTGCCGCTGCCGCTTTCATAATTCAGGCCCACCGCACGGTAACCGCCAAGTACCGTGGCGTTTTCCCAAAAGTTGTAGCCAATCAGGGCCATGGTATCCCACGTAAAGGTAGAGCTTGCGCCAAAACCGCCCACGCCGCCGCGCAGTTCGGCGTACCATCTGTCGTTGAAGCGTATGTTTGTACGCGCCCCGATGGTGGGATCTACCCAGCTTTTCTGCATGTGTACAGAATCGCCCATCTGCATGTATTCGGCGCTCAGTTTCATGTCCAGCGTCCAGATGCGCGCACCGGCCAGCAGGTCAAAACTTGCGGTGCTGCCCTGCTGCCCCAGGGCAAAGTTGCCAAGCCGGTAAAAGGCGGCAAGATCGGTCATGGTAAAGGACATTTGTCCGTCCAGGCCCACGCCCTTGCGCGAGGTCTGGTCACCCAGGCGGGCATAGTTGAATTCGCCCAGCAGCCCCACGGTATCGCGGTAGATCACTTCCATGTGGGCCATGGCAGCAAAATTGAGGTACTTATCAATCTGGGCAAAGTTGTTGGATACGTTGGTTTCATAGCCCCTTGCGCCAAATTTGCCAGAAAATCCGGTTATCCAGCCATAGGGAACCAGCACAATTTTAAGGTCGTTGGCGCTGGCAGCGCCCTCGGCGGCGCTGGCAGGGGCCGGGCCAGGCATGGCGCAGGCCAGACACAGCAGAACAAGAACAGCGCGGCACAGAATACGGGTCATGCTTTTCTCCTCACTTGCCATGTTGGTTTGCGGTTACTGCGCGGGGCGGGCCGTGCCCGTTACGTCGGTGTACGAGGGCTGCCCACCCACAGGAATGGCGGCGGGAGCCTTGGCATCATTCAATGCACGGGCTACATCGACCATAAACCAGTTCTTGTTGTCGTAGGTGCGGAAGTAGTAGCGCAGGCGTTGGGTATCACCCACCACCGACCATACGGTAACATCATAGTTGTCGCCGTTGGGCGTGGCCTGCCGTACTGTTCCCTTGGGAATGTCCACGCTGTCGATAAGGGTCATGGCCAGAGTAACGCCGTTGTCCGGCCCTGTGACCGGCAGCGAGGCCTGTGCAAGCGCGACCGTGCGCACAAAGCGGTGCGGCGGGCTGAAATCGCCCGGCAGCCCCAGCATGCCGGAGCCCTGACCAGTCTGGTGAATGCTGAAGCCCGCCAGATCAAGCTTGGGAACGCCCGTGGCAGAGAGATTCACGTAGTTGGAGAGGTTGATAAGCATCCAGTCAAAGGGCGGCGAATTGGTCATGACCCCCAGCGGGTTGTCGTACACCTTGAGCTGGCCCTCGGTGTACTCAACCACGATGCACCCGCCAGCGGCATCGTGTACGGCATAGTGCAGAGGCAGCGTAGCGCCACCGGGAAGCGGCAGGGGGGCCTCGCATACGCGAACGCCCTTGAGGCCCTCGCGTACCTCGTCCACCGTGGCAAAGCTGGAAAGCATCCAGTTGGCCACTTCAAAATTGGCTATGGTTTTTGCCGCAAGGGCAGGATCATAAGACTGGTAACCGGCAAAGCCGGGAAACAGCAGCATGCCAACAACCAGGCCCTTTTCGTTCATGCCGTCGCTGACAATGGGCGGGGCATAATCGCGCATGCCTACAAAACCGTACTTGGCTGTCCAGGTGAGGCCGCCGTCCTTGCCGTCCGGCAGGGTTCCCCGCATGGGGGTACCCTGGGGAAAAATGGCAACAACGGCCGTGGGCGATGTGGGAAATTCCATGGTGCGGGCATAAAATATGCCGCCGTCTGTTGTTTTGACACGCAGGCTTGTGCAGGCCTGTGACGATGAAGCTCCATTTGCCACCAGCGCAAGGAAAAGAAGCAATGGAAAAACGACACTGCGCAACATGGTAACCAGCCTTGTTATGGGTTCTGGGCGACGTTCCTTATCGTATTTATTCCTCTTTCCGCATCAGCCACTAAAGCTGCTGTGTATCTTATTTTTTCGATATATTATGTAAACTAATATATGTACTGGTTGAAAAATGGTATTTGCTGCATAAAAAGTTACAGTAATGATTTACGCAAGGCAAGAACGTATGCGTGATTTACAAACAATGTCTTCAACATGTCTATGTTTATGTGGTATTTTAAACAATTAATTGTGTATTATTATAAATTTAAGTAAACAAATATGCATGAAATTGATGATTTAAAAATTTAATTGCTTGTGTTGCGCTAAATGGAATTCTTGGCATCACTCTCATAATGGCATAGTAAAAAGTATGTTACCGTTTATACTGCTGGCCATACTGTTTGCGGCTTTTCTGCACGCGCTGTGGAATATCATTGTCAAAAGTGGTGAAAACAAGCTTTTTGAGACAGGTCTGAATGCTTTTGGAGCCTGTGTGGGGGCCTTGTGTCTGCTGCCTTTTTTACCGCCTTTGGCGCAGAGCGCCTGGCCCTACCTTGGCATGTCGTGTTTGTGCCACCTCGGTTACTACATCTGCATTTCCGTAGCCTATGAGCGGGTGGACATGTCTTTTGCCTACACCGTCATGCGCGGCTGCGCGCCTTTGCTCACGTCGCTGGCCCTGCTTGCCTTTGGCGTGAACATGTCTGTGGGGGCATGGTGCGGGGTGTTGACCCTCTGCGCCGGGATTTTATGTCTGGGTACGGACAATATGCGGCGGGGATACGGCTGGAGCGAGGTTTTCATCTCTCTGCGCACCTCGTGCATCATTATGGGCTACACCCTTGCCGATGGCCTTGGGGCCCGCGAAAGCGGCCATGCGGCTACCTACACCACCTGGATTTTTCTGGTCAACGCGCTGCCGGTGCAACTGTATATTTTGTGGCGACACGGGCTGAGCTATGCGGGTTATGCCCGCAAGCGGCTTGTGGTGGGCACGCTGGGGGGCCTTGCCAGCATGGGCTCGTATGGTATTGCGCTGTGGGCCATGACCCTTGCGCCCATTGCTGTTGTGGCGGCACTGCGGGAAACCTCGGTGATTTTTGGCATGCTGCTGGCAATGTGGCTGCTTGGCGAGCGCTTTACGCCGCTGCGGGGCGTTTCGGTCGTGCTGGTGGTGGGCGGGGCTGCCCTGCTCAAACTGGCCTGAGCGCGGGCGTTTATCCTGCGCAAGTGGCTTAGTCGCTTCACAGACATTTTTTGCCCTGGGTGCGCCCGAAGCAATACGTGGAACTGCCCAGGCTTTTTTGGCCGTGCGCGGCATTTTTATACATCAAGAACAAGAAAGGGCGCTCCCTTGCGGGAACGCCCTTTTGTATCTTGAAGCAATAACAGACTAGCTGTTTTCGCTTTCTTCAAACTTCTGCTTGAGCAGATCGCCCAGGCTCTGGCCAGCTTCCTGCGGGCCGGAATGGAATTCCTTGGGCTTGCGGCGTTCTTCTTCGTCCTTGATCTGCTTGATGGAAAGGCCCAGGCGGCGCTCTTCAGCGCTGACATGGATAACCTTGGCCTGGATTTCCTGGCCTTCCTTGTAGATCTCGGCGGGGGTCTTCACTTTCTTGCTGGAAAGTTCGGAAACATGCACCAGACCTTCAATACCTTCTTCCACTTCAACAAAGAGGCCGAAGTCGGTGATGTTGGTCACGATACCCTTGATGGTGCAGCCCACGGGGTAGGTGTTGGGCACGTGTCCCCACGGATCGTCCACCAGCTGCTTGACGCCGAGGGTGAACTTTTCGTTTTCCTGATCCACGGTCAGCACCTTGGCCTGCACGGTGTCGCCCACCTTGTACAGTTCGTTGGGATGACGCACTTTCTTGGTCCAGGAAATGTCGGAAACGTGGATAAGGCCGTCGATGCCGTCCTCGATGCCAATGAACATGCCGAATTCGGTGATGTTCTTGATGACGCCTTCAAGGATGGTGCCTTCGGGGTACTTTTCAGCAACCAGTTCCCAGGGATTGGGGCGAACCTGCTTCATGCCGAGGCTGATGCGCTTCTTGTCGCCGTCCACGCCCAGAATGACCACGTCCACTTCGTCGCCGGTGTGAACCATCTGGGAAGGATGACGCAGCTTGCGGGTCCAGGACATTTCGGAAATGTGAACCAGGCCTTCAACGCCGGGTTCCAGTTCCACAAACGCGCCGTAGTCAACCAGGTTGGTGACCTTGCCGCTGCACTTGGCACCTTCGGGGAAGCGGGCAGAGATGTCCTGCCACGGATCGGGCACAAGCTGCTTGAGGCCCAGGGAAACCTTGTTGTTGTCGCGGTCGAAGGAGAGCACCTTCAGGGTCAGTTCCTGACCGATGGTGATCATTTCCTTGGGGTGGCGAATGCGCTTCCAGCTCATGTCGGTGATGTGCAGCAGGCCGTCGAGGC
>NZ_JAYRGM010000037.1:0-9105 GCF_041907885.1 Desulfovibrio sp.
ACGCCGCAGGAAATTCAGTCCAACCCCGATGTCATCAAGGCCTACTTGGGCGACGAGAACGTGTGATGCTACTGGAAGTTGAAAATCTCTACGCCGGCTATGGCAAGATTGAAGCCCTTCACGGCATCTCATTTCACGTGAATAAGGGCGAAATTGTTACTCTTATCGGGGCCAACGGTGCGGGCAAGTCTACCACGCTCAAGGCCGTCATGCGCCTTACGCCGCCGGAATCGCCCACGGTTATCAGCGGCGACATTCGCTTTAACGGCGAATCCATTCTGAAAACCGAGCCCCACCACGTTGTGGCCCGCCTCAAGATGGATCTTGTGCCAGAGGGCCGCCACATTTTTGGCAACCTCACGGTGAGCGAAAACCTCAAGCTGGCCACATGGACCCGCAAGGACAACAATATCCAGAAGGACGTGGACAAGGTTTTTGAGCTTTTTCCACGCCTCAAGGAGCGCATGCACCAGCGCAGCGACACGCTCTCTGGCGGTGAGCAGCAAATGCTGGCCGTGGGGCGCGCCCTCATGACCAACTGCTCTGTGCTGCTGCTGGACGAGCCCTCCATGGGTCTTTCGCCCCTGCTCATGTACGACATGTTCCGCACGCTCAAGCAGCTCAACAGCGAGGGCCTGACCGTGGTTGTGGTGGAACAGAACGCCCGCCTGGCACTTCAGGTGGCCGACCGTGGCTATGTGCTCGACACTGGGGCCATTGTTGCCGAAGGTTCTGCCGCTGAACTGGCCGACACGCCCGAAATCAAGGCAGCCTATCTGGGCGCATAGCCCGCAAAGTTTTGCCCAAGAGCAGATATGAAAAGCCCCCGTTGCAAGACGGGGGCTTTTACGTTGGCAAGGGGCAACCAGCAAAACTGCTATGCTGCTTTATTTGCTGGCAGCAACCATGGCCGCACCAATCTTGCGGGCTTCCTCCAGCTCTTGCGGAAAATACGCGTCACGGTAGGCGGCTTTTTCCGATTCAGAAAAACGCTCGCACTCATACTTGCTGTAATCGTCAAACTGGTAGGTATTGCAGGCGTGCATCACCTGCGGCTCGCCAAACAGGCGGCCAGCAAACATTTCCATGCCCTGAAGATTCTGGCGGTAGCCGTACTGTTCCATCAGGGCGCTGTCCACATTCATGGTATACACAAATGCCGTGGGCATGCGCTTGGGCGCAAGCGAGCTGTAATTTTCGTCATACACAAAATAGGCAAACATAAGGCGCTCAAAAAAGCTGCGCAGCTTGCCGGTAATGTTACCAAAATAGATGGGGCTGCCAAAGATGACGCCGTCGGCCTGCGCCAGCTTTTCCAGCACGGGGGTCAGGTCGTCCTTGACCGCACAGTGGCCGTAACTTTTGCCGCCTTTACGCTTGCACGAAAAACAGCTCACACAGCCGTTGTAGTTCAGGTCGTACAGATGGATCATCTCGGTTTCAACGGCTTCGGCACAGGGGGCTGCCGCCGCGCCGTCCAGCGCAGCCTGCAACAGCTTTGCCGTATTGTGCTGTTTTCTTGGGCCACCGTTTATGGCGTAAATTTTCATGATTGTCTCCTTGGGTAAGCTGGTGTGTTGTCAGGTACCGCTTGACGACCATGTATAGCTGCTCTAAGAATATTTTCGCAAGTACGCATTTTTTTCTTCCCTACTTTTTTGTGAGCATACCATGCCAAAAACTTCCGCATCACCCTCGGCCGGGCTGTATGACGACAAGACCCAATGCCCCATCCTGCATGTTTTCAGGCGCATTGGGGGCAAATGGAAGCTGCCTATTCTGTGGCATCTGGCTGATCAGGAAACCGTGCGTTACAACGAACTGAAACGTAGCGTGCGGGGCGTCACCAACATGATGCTGACCAAGTGCCTGCGCGAATTGGAAGAATACGGTCTGGTTATCCGCAGGCAGTACAACGAGGTTCCCCCACGGGTGGAATACTCCCTCACCGAGCGCGGCAAAAAACTGCTCCCGGCCCTGGGAGAACTGTACGCCTGGGGTCGGGAGCAGCTGGACTTTGAAAAAAAAGCGGGGATTCTGGACGGTGCAGGCTGTTCATGCCAGCCGGGCGTAGCTCAACCTCTGGACTGAGCGGGCTGCTCCGGCAGTGTTGCTGCGGCACTTTGCCGGTTTTCAACCACTATGCCGCTGATAATCAGCACCCCGCCAAACAGGGTAGCAATGGTCATCTGCTCGCCCAGCAAGGCCGCGCCAAACAGCACCGCCGAAAGAGGATTGAGTGCGATAAACACGCTGGCCCGGGCCACACCGATCTGCTGGATGCCGTCGTAGTACCAGATATAGGCCACCGCAGACCCAATCACACCAAGGTAGAGCAGGCTTGCGGTCTCTGCCGGGCTAAAACTCCACACCGCAGCCACATCCAGAACGCCTGTGGCTGCGGCGTAGAGCAGCAGCATGAGGGTTCCCGCATAGATGGAATAGGTAACAGTGTGCAGCGGCCCCAGCTGGCGCACCACAGATTTGCAAAACACGCTGTAGGCGCTCCAGCTCAACACACAGCCGCCAATAAGTGCCTCGCCCAGCCAGCCGCCTCCGCCCGGCAGCCCGCCCGCTGGCCCGCCCACTGGCCTGCCCGCTGGCCCCTGCGGGTCGCCCCCGCCCACAACCAGGGCCACGCCGCAAAAACACAGCACAATACCCAGCACCTTGAGCACGGTGATCTGCTCCCTGTAAAACAGGTAGGCAATGAGGGTCATCACGGCAGGATTGAGCGCTACAATAAGGGCCGCACGCGAGGCGCTGATGTGCTGCAACCCGCTGAAAAAGAAAAAGCTGTACGAAAAAATGCCGCAAAAACCCAGCAGTGTTACCACCAGGGCCTGCTGGCCGTTTACCCGCCTGAACCCCTTGCCAGAAAGCAGCAAAAACAGGCTCAGGGCAGCCGAGGCCAGCACAAAGCGCAGGCAGGCCGAAAACATGGGCGCAACACCGGCCAGGCTTCTGCCCGCAATAAAGGTTCCCCCCCAGGCCACAGCCACCAGCGCCAGCCTGACATATACCGAAACATCCCCCGCTCTCCCGCCCTTTCCATCTGCCATATTTGCCATTGTTCTGCTGCCTTGAAGCTGTATGCGTTCAGCGGCCCATAGATATGCGTGGCCGCGCCATTGCCCATGCGGGCTTACTCGCATACACTTACGCCCATATTTATTCATAGTTAAATGAACAAAAACTCATGGCAGCGACACAATGACCCTCACCCAGCTTGAAATATTTTCTGCCGTGGCAGCATGCCGGGGGTTTACGGCGGCGGCTCTGCAACTGGGCATTTCGCAATCGGGCGTATCGCACGCCATCGAGGCTCTGGAGCAGGAATTTGGCGTAAGTCTGTTGCGCCGTGGCAAAAATCCGGAACTCACCCATGTGGGCGCGCGTCTGCTGCGTCAGGCACAGGCCATGCTGGGGCTGGCAGAATCCATGCGGCAAGAGGCCTCTGCCGCGCGCGGCATGAAGCGCGGCACGTTGCGCATCGGCTCCTTTGGCCCCACGGCATCGCTGCGTCTGCTGCCCCCGGTGCTCGAAAAATACCGCGCGGCCTTCCCCGGCATTGAAATTCATGTGGATGAAGGCCCTGACAACGAGGTGGCGCAGTGGCTGGCCGATTGCCGGGTGGATGTGGGTTTTGTCACCCTGCCCAACGAACGCTTCGACACATTCTTTCTCATGCAGGATCAGCTGGTGGCGCTATTGCCCACAGCGCACCCGCTGGCGGGCAAACGCTCTGTAACCCTTGCCGACCTGTGCGCCAGCCCCTTTGCCATGACCAGGGCCGGGTCAGAGGACATCATCGCGCGGCTGTTCCATGCGGCTGGGCTACAGCCAGACATCCACTGCCGTTCGTTGCAGCTTGTGAGCACCATCGCCGCCGTGGCGCGGGGCGATGCCGTCAGCATTGTGGCCGAATCGGCGCTGCCGCCCGAAACCACGCAGGCCTATGTAAAAAAACCCTTGCGCCCGGCTGCCCTGCGCGCGGTGGCGCTGGCCGTGCCGGATACGGCCCGCATGTCGCCAGCCACCAGGGAATTCATACGTATTGCCATGCAGATTTTTGCCCCGCAGGCCGCAGCCGGGGCCAAAGGCAGAGAAAAATTGCCTATTGACCCGCAACAGGTGTAAGGTAAAGCACACACGATTTTTGCGTCAGTTGCACACTTCGGTTCGCACAACAGAGGGGGCTTAGCATGCATGTTCTCATTCTGGGCGGCACGGGCTTTGTGGGGCGGTACGTTGCCGCTGCGCTGATGCGCGAGGGGTACGAGGTAAGCGTTGTTTCACGCAGCGCGGGCAAGGGTGGCAATGGCCCCCGCCGCGTGGTGTGGAACGGCTGGGACGGCGCGGCCCTGTCTGGTCTGCTGGACGGCATTGACGCCATCATAAACTTGCAGGGCGAAAATATTGGCGGGGGCCGCTGGACGGACGAGCGCAAGCAGGCCATTGTGAACAGCCGAGTAGAAACGGGGCGCGCGCTGTGCGTTGCCCTGCGCATGCGCAGGGAACAGGCGCACCCCTTGCCCGCAACGCTGTTGCAGGCCTCTGCCAGCGGGTATTACGGCCTGTGGCAGGAAAATGCGCCCCCCTGCGACGAAGACGCGCCTTCGGGCAAGGGATTTCTGGCCGATACCTGCCGCCAGTGGGAGCAAAGCACCGTGCCTGTCGAGGCCCTTGGGGTGCGCCGCTGCGTGCTGCGGTTTGCTCCCGTGCTGGGCAAAAAGGCAGATGGCACGCCCGGCGGTTTTATCGAGCGCATGCTGCCGCCCTTCCGCATGCATGTGGGCGGGCCACTGGGCTCTGGCCGCCAGCCCTTCTGCTGGACGCACCTTGAGGATATTGCCGGGGTTGTGTCCATGCTGCTGCAACGGCCCGACCTGGCGGGTGCGTTCAATATCTGCGCGCCGCGCACCCCCAGCATGAGCGAATTCACCCGCGCCCTGGGCAAGGTATGCGGCAGCCCCTCGTGGTTGCCGGTTCCCGCCCCTGTGCTGCGCCTGCTGCTGGGACAGATGGCCGACGAACTGCTGCTTTCGGGGCAAAATCCCAAGCCTCTGCGTTTACAGGCTGCGGGCTATGCCTTTCGTCAGCCAGAGCTGGAGGCCGCCCTGCGCAGCGTGCTCACCCAGCCTGCCAAAGCCTAGAATGTCAGCTGCTTCTGGGCATTCCACAGCGTTCTGTAGCCAAAATACAGCGAACAAAAGCAGCACAGGCACACGCAGGCGCAAATGGCCACCATTATGGTGATCTGGTACAGAATGGCCGTGGTAGGTGCTGTGCCCGACAGTATCTGACCTGTCATCATGCCGGGCAGCACAACTATGCCCATGCCCAGCATGGAGTTGAGCGTGGGCACGAGGGCCGTTTCCAGCGCCTGGCACACAAAGGGAAAAAGCACCTTTTCGGGTGTTGCACCAATGTTGAGCAGAGCCTCCACGCGCGCCCGCTGCCCCTCAAGGCCGTTCCAGAACGACTTGAGCCCCAGCGATACGCCCGTAAGCGCATTGCCCATGAGCATGCCGCTGATAGGTATCATGTATTGCGGGTCAAACAGGCTTTGCCCGACAATACAGGTAACGAAAAATACGATGACCCCCAGCCCGCAGCTGGCAATGGATACAGACACGATTACACGAAAGCGCGGGTTGAGTCTTTTATTGCGGGAGAGCACCAGATAGATGGTAAAAAACACCAGCACGGTCAGATAGGCCATGGTGAGCAGAGGGTGCGGGTGCTCAAAAAGAAAGGTAAGCGCATAGCCTGCGGCAATAAGTTGCAGGGTCATGCGCGCGCTGGCCAGCACCAGCAGTTTGGTCTGGTTGATGCGGCATTTTTTCATGATGCCCAGCACCACAAGCAAAAGCACATAGACGAGCAAAAACGAGCCTAACTGAATCTGGGCTACACCGTTCATGGCTATTCCACCTCTGCCCGCAGGCTGATAACATTTTCTGCGTGCCGCGCTGTCAGGGCCGGATCATGGCTTACGGCAACCACGGTCATGCCGCGCTGACGGCAAAAATCCAGCACCTGCGTCATGAACCGCTCGGCGGTTTCCTGATCAAGCGCCGAGGTTGGTTCATCAAGCATGAGCACCTTGGGCAGAAACGAAAGGCAGATGGCAAGAAACACGCGCTGGCGTTCACCGCCAGAAAGGTGCACACAGGGGGCATCGAGATGAAAGTTGGCGCAGCACAGGCGCAGAAAATTTTCTTTTTCTGCTGTTGAAAGAGGCGCAGATTCCCTGGCTTCACAGTAGGCATCAAAATTTTCGCCCACGCTGCGGTCAAAAAGAAATACAGACTGACCGGCCAGCAGAACCTCACGCCGCAGGGTGATGCTGTCGATTTCGTCCATGTCCTGGCCGTGGTACAGCACCGATCCCGCCGTGGGCGCAATGGTTTTGTTAAAGAGCCGCAAAAGCGTACTTTTGCCGCTGCCGCTGGGGCCGGTGATAAAGGTGGCCTTGCCGCCTTCCACGGTCAGATCGCTGTAGCGTATCTGGCCGTAGGCCAGACCGCTTGTCTGTATACAGGACATGGTTTCTCCTGAGAGCTGGCAAATTATGCCATCGCTGGCCCGCACATCCTACAGGGGCTTGCGGTCAGGTCAACAGGCCATTTACCCTGCGCAGCACACAGCGTAAACTTTTTTTGCAACACGGCCGCAAAGAATAGCCATTGAACTTGGCGGCTTTTGGACAGGATTTTTTCAATTACGTTGCTGCAAGCCGCCATCTGGGGCGGATGAGGCATTGTGCATTGGCGTGTATGAGGCTATGGTACGCTACCAAGTAATTTTTTATGTACAGGAACAGCATGTCCCCATCGTTCGAAGATTTTAATTTGTCCCCGGAATTGTTGCAGGCCGTTAAGGATATGGGCTTTGAAGAGCCCTCTCCCATTCAGGTGCTTGCCGTACCCTTTCTGCTGACTGGCCGCGATGCGGTTGGGCAGGCCCAGACAGGTACGGGCAAAACAGCCGCCTTCGGCATGCCCATTCTCGAAAAGCTCACCCCCGCAAGGGATGTGCAGGCGCTGGTGCTTTGCCCCACGCGCGAACTGGCCATTCAGGTTGCTGAAGAGCTCAGCAAGCTTGCCGCCCGCAAACGCGGCGTGGCCATTCTGCCCATTTACGGCGGCCAGGCCATTGAACGCCAGCTGCGCGCCCTCGAACGCGGCGTACAGGTGGTGGTGGGAACACCGGGCCGCGTGATGGACCATCTGCAACGCGGAACCCTGCGCCTGGGCGGCGCGACCACCATTGTGCTCGACGAAGCAGACGAAATGCTCGACATGGGCTTTCGCGAAGATATAGAAGCCATTCTGGAACGGACACCCGCAGACTGCCAGCGCGTGCTCTTTTCTGCCACCATGCCCCCGGCCATTTTGCAGCTGAGCAAGCGCTTTTTGCGCGAACCAGAAATGCTGGCCATTGCCCAGAAAACCCTCACCGTGCCCGCCATCGAGCAGGTCTATTACGAGGTGCGCCCGCACCAGAAAATGGACGCACTGTGCCGCGTGCTGGACGCCCAGGGTTTTCGCAAGGCCCTTGTGTTCTGCTCTACCAAGCGCAGCGTGGACGAAGTGACCGCCCATCTGCAACAGCGCGGCTACCAGAGCGACGGGCTGCACGGCGACCTTGCCCAGTCGCAGCGCGACAGGGTCATGCAGCGCTTTCGCGGTGAAGGGCTCGATATTCTCATCGCCACCGACGTGGCCGCGCGCGGCATTGACGTGGACGATGTGGATGCCGTGGTGAACTACGACATTCCGCACGATGCCGAACGCTATGTTCACCGCATTGGCCGCACGGGCCGCGCGGGCCGCGTGGGCAAGGCATTTACCTTTGTGACCCTGCGCGAACAGCACAAGCTGCGCGACATCATTCGCCACACCAAGGCCCGCATTCAGCAGGAAAGGCTGCCCTCGCTGCGCGATGTGGCCAACATCCGCACCTCGCGGCTGCTGGACGAAGTGCGCGCCACACTGACCGCCGGTGCGCTTGAAAGCTGCATGCAGATGGTCGAGGACTTTTTGGGCGAGCAGTTTGCCGACGATGTGATCACCAGCCGCGATGTGGCCGCCGCCCTGCTCAAGCTGCTGATGCAGCGTGATTTTGGCGATGCCACCAACGTGCCCGAAGTTGACCCGCTGGCCGAAGCGCCCCGCCGCCCTGGCCGCGATGGCCGCGACGGCTATCGCCAGGGTGACCGCGATGGATTCCGCCAGGGCGACCGCGATGGCCGCCCGCGCCGCAACGAGGCCCCCATGACGCGCCTGCACATCAATGTGGGCCATGCGCACAAGGTTTCGCCCGGCGAAATGGTGGGTGCCATCACCGGCGAATGCGGCATTGCTGGCCGCAGCATCGGCGCTATCAGCATTCAGAAGCACTTTAGCCTTGTGGAAGTGCAGAGCGACCTTGCCGACGACGTGCTGGCCGTGCTCAACCGGGGTGTGTTTATCGCCGGAACCCGCGTGGCCGCCAAGCAGGACACGGGCGGCGGTGGCTCGTACCAGCGTAAAAGCTTTGGCCCTGGCGCGCGTGCGCCCCGTGGCCCGCGCCCTGGCTATCCGGCGCGCAACCCGCGTGAAGGCGGCAACGGCGGCGGCAACGGTGGCGGCGGCAAGCGCTTTACGCACCCCGACAAATGGGGCAGAAAGCCCCGTGGCGCTGAAGACGACAGGGATTAATCTTTGTTTGTACGCCAAACGGCCCGCTAGCTCCTGGAGCAGGCGGGCCGTTTTTGTTTTTCCATTGCCCGCAGCGGGCAGCAGGCTGGCTTACACTGGCGGCTTGTGCTGACGGCTTGCACTGGCTGGCCGCTTTGGCCTTGCTGGCCGTGGAGCAAAGCCATCAAGGGGGCTTGCCCCCGTCTTGGGTGTAGACCCCCGTTGAAGGGCTTGCCCCCGTCTTTGGTGTAGACCCAAATACGTTTGTATGTCCTTTTATATGTCCCAACGAATAAATATCCCCCGGCATAGCCGGGGGTTTTTCATATGCGCCTGTAAGGCTCTCTTACCAGCTGCGCCCTAGCAGGCGCATGTACGATCTGACATTTGCATTTCTGTTACTTGCGGCCCGTAAACG
>NZ_JAYRGM010000038.1:0-8430 GCF_041907885.1 Desulfovibrio sp.
AAACGCGTATTTTGCAAATTCGTCCAACACCAGCCATCGCCTCCGCTTCGCTGCGGCGAGTTTAAGGAAGGCGACGCCACGCCCCGCTTTTGATGACGAGCGGCGAAAGGCAGAGGCACAAGAAAAGGGAGAGGAGCAACGAAAGGTCGGGGTTTGGTGCGGGCGGCGAAGGCAGAAGACCGGGACGGATGAAACAAAGTGTTTTTACGTGTAAGTGATGAAGGCCGGTAAACATTTGGTGGTGCTGTGATGGGCACAGAAAAGTTCTTGACGTCAACAATCTTGTGGGGATTGGGCTGAAGCGGAATACCATTCGAAGCGGAAGCGTGCTATGGCATTTACGCGTCGCGGAGGGAGATCACCTGAGCGAGCGGAGCGAGAGAGGGAAGCTCCCGCAGCGCAAGACGCGTGCCCTCGCCGTTTTGCGGAAGTTGAAAACTTTCTTTGGGGGTGCTTCGGGGGGGATGCAAGGGGGGCCGCGAAGGGGGCGCAGCCCCATAACCGGCCCCACCTTGCCGCGCGCCGCGCAGGCGTCCCAAACTTCGCCGGAGGGCGAAACCCCGTGCCCGCAGGGCAGAAAAATTAAAGGATAACTACTGCTCCACGCTAAAAGAGCCCGCGCGCCGCGCAGGCGTCCCAAACTTCGCCGGAGGGCGAAACCCCGCGCCCGCAGGGCGGCAAAAATCAAATTACCATTCCCCGCCGTGCAGGCGCTCCCCCCTAATTTAATACTGTCGGCGTATCCGTCGCCACAAGGCTGGCCGGATGCCGCAGCAGCAACAGCTCAAGCTCTTCAAGCAGAGCCTTGCAGCCATCGCCCTTTTTGGCAGAGATGGGCAGCGCATGCGGAAAGGCATCGGCCAGTTCTGCGCGGGCCGGGGCTTCCAGCTGATCCCACTTGTTCAGAATCATGAGCCTGGGCATGCGGTCGAGTTCCATTTCGGCAAGAATCGTTTCTACCGCGCTGATCTGCTGCAAAAGGTCGGGATGCGAGGCATCGGCCACATGCAGCAACAGGTCTGCGGCTTCCAGCTCCTCAAGTGTGGCGCGAAAAGCGTCAAAAAGTTCCTTTGGCAGATTGCGGATAAAGCCCACTGTGTCGGCCAGAATGATTTCTTTTTCTGCGGGAAAGCGCAGCCGCCGGGTGGTGGGGTCGAGCGTGGCGAAAAGCTTGTTTTCTGCCAGCACTTCGGAGCGGGTGAGGGTGTTGAGCAGGGTGGATTTGCCCGCGTTGGTGTAGCCCACAAGGGCGGCCAGCGGAATGCCCTGGCGTGAACGCCGCGCGCGGGTAAACGAGCGCTGCCGCCGTAACTGGTCGAGTTCCTTGCGAATGCGCGCCATGCGCTCGCGGATTTTGCGGCGGTCGGTTTCGAGCTTGGTTTCGCCGGGGCCGCGCCCGCCAATGCCGCCCATCAGGCGATCCATGGCGCGGTTTTTGCCCACAAGGCGCGGCTGCGTATAGCGCAGCTGGGCCAGCTCAACCTGTAGCTTGCCCGCGCGGCTCACCGCATGCTGTGCAAAAATATCGAGAATCAGCTGGGTGCGGTCAATGACCTTGCGCTCGGTGATGTCGGCCAGATTATGCAGCTGGGCTGGCGAGAGCTCGCCGTCAAAAATCATCATGCCCGCGCGGCCTTGCAGGGCCAGCACTTCAAGTTCGGCCACCTTGCCCTTGCCCATGATGAGGCGCGGGTTGATCTGCGCCACGCGCTGCACCATGCGGCCCGCCACGGTCAGGCCTGCGGTACGGGCCAGTTCTGCCAGTTCGTCGAGATTCCGCTCCTGTATGATGCGTGGCTGTGTGCTTACAGAAACCAGCATGGCGCGGGGGGTGTCATCCGCTTCACGGGCATCTTCTGCCTTGCGGGCCAGTTCTTCTTCCAGCGCTTCAGCGGTGGCGACAAACTGCGATTCCGTGCGGTCCCAGGGTTGCGGGGTGTCGAGGTGGTAGGGCTGACCGCCAGAAGGCGATGGCAGCAGATGCGCGGCCTGCCACTGCACGGGGTCGCCCACCGGGTTGACGGTAAGGGCCACCACGGCATCCAGCCGCAAAAAGAGCATATCCATCAGGTCTTCCTGGCTTATGCCGCCAGGATTCAGGTGGGTGTGCAGCAAGCGCAGCCCGCGCAGGCGTTCCTGCCCACTGCGGCCACGCGGCAGCTCGGGAATCATGATGCTGCCCGCTTCGCCCACAATAACCATTTGCACTCGGCCCTTGCGGTCGATGAGCAGGCCCACCTGCCGACCAAGCGCGCGTGAAAGCAGAGAGAGCTCCCGCGCCTGATCAACGGTGTAAACTTCCGCCGCCGGAAACCGGCGGTTGAACAACCGCGTGAGTGCTGCAAGCTGGCTCGGTTTGAGCCCCTGCACGTTGCCTTCTGGTTTAGGGATGGGATGCTCCTGCGGAAATAGAAATGTTGCACAGCACCCGCAGCCACTGCTTCCCATGGGGATGCAGGCTGCGGGTGCAGAACGGTTTGGTCAGCGGGGTATGAGCGGACTAGGGCCGCAGATACGAGGTGATCAGTGCATCGTAGCGCGAGGTGGCCTCAAAGGCGCGCGATGCCATGATCTGGCGGAATTCAAGACCCACGGTGGTGTCTTTTTCCATTTCTTCCATGGCGGCGGTGTACCACTGCGGCGAGGGCAACACCAGGATGCTGTGGAAGTTTTTGGCAGCTGCACGCAGCATGCAGGGGCCGCCGATGTCAATTTCTTCCACGGCCTGCTCAAGCGAAAGGTGGCGTTCCACCGCACCCGCAAAGTCGTAGAGGTTGACGCAAACGAGGTCAAAGGGGCGAATGCCCTTATCGGCCAGGGTCTGCATGTGAGTGGGCTCGTCCTTGTTGGCAAGAATACCCGCGTGAATTTTGGGGTGCAGGGTTTTGACCCGGCCACCCAGAATTTCGGGGAATCCCGTCACGGTGCTCACTGCGGTAACGGGCAGACCGGCCGCCTCAAGGGCCTTCTGTGTGCCGCCGGTAGAGATGAGCTCTACCCCCCGCGAGGTAAGAAACGTGGCAAACTCCACAAGGCCGCTCTTGTCCGTAACGCTCAAAATGGCGCGACGAATGGGCAAAATATCCATAAGCGACTCCTTGAAAAATGTCCCGGATAGGGTTTGGCGGCATAGTTACGCCATGTTTTTTATAGCGCAAAAAGCCCGTTTTGGCAATGCGTTGCGGTCAAGTCAGGGTTGCGGCCCCTTGCCTGGGCGCTTTGCTGCGGCTATGCTGCGGCAGGAGGAACTATGCAGCTCAAGCTTGTTTCATGGAATGTCAATGGTCTGCGCGCTGTATCTGGCAAGCCCGAATGGCAGTGGTTTGCGCAAACAGACGCGCAGGTTGTGGCCCTGCAGGAAACCAAGGCCCACCCCGATCAGTTGAGCGACGATGTGCGCGAGCCCGATGGCTGGGAATCGCACTGGTCGTGGAGCACGGTGAAAAAGGGCTATTCTGGTGTGGCTGTGTTCAGCAAGGTTCCTTCACTGCATGCCAGCATAGAGCTGCCCCAGACGGAATTTCAGGGCGAGGGGCGTCTGCTGCATCTGGAATACCCGCAGTTTCACTTTTTCAACGGCTATTTTCCCAACGGCGGCGCAGAAGAGCTGGACGACAACGGCAAGCCCACGGGCCGTTTCAAGCGCGTGCCGTACAAAATGGGATTTTTCGAGGCTTTTTTGGCCTATGCGGAAGAATGCCGCAAAAGCAAGCCCATTGTGGTTTGCGGCGATTTTAATATTGCGCACCGGCCCATTGATCTGGCCCGGCCCAAGCAGAATGAAAAATATACGGGGTTTTTGCCCGAAGAACGCGCCTTTCTGGACCGTTTTACGGCCATGGGCTATGTGGATACCTTCCGCCATGTTCACGGCGAGGCCGAGGGCAACTATTCGTGGTGGTCGTACAAAAGCCGGGCCCGCGAAAAGAACGTGGGCTGGCGTATCGACTATTTTTTTGTGTCGCAGGAACTTGTGCCGGCGGTGCGCGATGCCTGGATAGAAAAAGACGTCTTTGGCTCGGATCACTGCCCCGTGGGCCTGTGCCTGGAGTTTTAGGGCAGGGTAAATACAGCTGGTACGAAAAAGCCCGCCGCTGGCCGAGGGTGACGCATGAGCACCCCGGCCAGAAGCGGGCTTTTTTACGCTGCCGTATGCGTTAAAATTGCTGTGCCGGGTCTTAGTCCAGCAGGCCGAGCAGGCGGGCAACGCGCTGTTCGTTCAGGCCGGTGTGTACCTGAATGAGATCCTGACTGTGCTGCACGGCTTCCTGCTCCACCTGGGCAAGTGCGTGGCGCATTTCTTCAGAATTGAGCATGTGCGGGGTTCCGGGAACGGTCTGTTCCAGAACCGGCGCGGCAGAAGTGCCCGTCTCTTCATCGGCGGGAGCCGCCGGAGCCGCAGGGGTACTCTCGGCGCGGTTTACGGGCAGCATGGCGTTGACCCTTTCCTGAAATGTGGGAAAAACCGGCCCCAGATCATTATTGCGAAAACGGAATTCCAGTTCCATTGGGCATCTCCTCAGGCTTGACGCGTGGCGTCATTGCTCTCGCGCGGATGGCGCGGCGGCCATGTGGAAAAATTGACCGCCTGTTGGTAATGCCCAAAATCATGCAAAAACCAGGCCGAAAATGTGGTGGCTGTGCGGCAATGCCGTTTAATCCATTATTTTTACGAGCAGCCCCGGTGCAAGGCGCACCTGGCCATCCACCACAATGCGGTCGCCTTCGGCGATTTCGCCGTCCAGCACGGTTCGGTCGCCGTGCTCAAACAGGGGGCGAACCTTGCGGTAGCTGGCCCGGCTGTCCTTGTCCACCACATAGACATAGGATTCTTCCCGGCCCGACTGCACTGCTCTGGTGGGTACGGTGAGCGCTCCGGCCGCAACGCCGAGCGGCAGCTCGACCTGTACAAACTGCCCCGGCCACAGGCGGCGCTGGGCATTGGCAAAGGTGGCCCGCAGGCGGATTGTGCCCGTGCGGGTGTCTACGGTATTATCCACAAGGGTCAGCAGTCCGGTTTCGGGTTTTCCGCCCGCAGGGGTGGCCGAAACCGATACCCTGTCCTGTGCCATTTGCTCCATGATGACAGGCAGGTGTGCCTCTGGCACAGAAAAACCCACGTAGATGGGCGAAAGCGTGTCGATGCTGACAATAACCGTGGAATCTGCGGCCTTGACCATGTTGCCCTTGTCCACGCTGAGCGCGCCCACGCGCCCGCTGATGGGGGCCACCACCGTGCAGTAGCTGAGATCAAGGGCGGCGCTTTCCACACTGGCTTTGTCTGACTGCACCGTGGCGCGCAGGGCTGCGGCATCGGTGGCGGTTTTTTCGTAGGCATCGCGGCTCACATAGCCGCTGCCCACAAGCTTGCCGTAGCGGTTCATGTCGTCCAGGGCCTTGGCAAGCTGGGCCTGCGATTTGGCAAGCTGGCCCTTCTTTTCGCGCAGGGTCGCCTCAAAGGGGCGCGGATCAATGGTGATAAGCGGGTCGCCCTCGCGCACGTCCTGCCCTTCGGTAAAGTGAATCTGCTGTATCTCTCCGGTAACACGGGGTTTTACGCCCACAGAAGAAGAAGCCCGCACATTGCCCACGGCGTGCAGCAGGCGCGGCACATCGGCGCGTGCCACGGCTTCAACCCGCACGGGGGCCGGGGGCGGGGTGTTTTTTTTGCTGTCGTCCTGCGAGCAGCCCGCGAGAGAGAGCAGCAGCCACATGAGCAGCAGCGGCATACGCGCAAGCGGGATCTGGAATGCTTTCATGGGCCCCCCACAATAGGAACAATCGCTGGCAGTCGCCATGCGCGCCTCAAACGGTGAAGCAAGGCGTATGGCGCGTCAAGAAATTAGTTAGCCATGCACCTAACAATCTGCGTTTGCCGCCTTTTTTGCAACGATTGACATTCGACACGGTCACGGCATAATTACGCCGCATTTTTCAGACGATCATCCCTAGCCGCTTTATGAACGGCGGCAGTATCATCGGTCCGTATTCTGGGCTGAACCAACCATACATATGCGCCAGCGGCGCTTAAGGAGCAGGAATTGGCAAAAAACCGCGCATTGCAGCAGTGGCGGGTGGAGGATTCCATCGAGCTTTACGGCATCCGTAATTGGGGTGCCGGGTATTTTGACGTGTCGGATGCGGGCGAGGTTGTGATTTGTCCGCAGGGGCCCAAGGGGCCGCAGGTTTCGATACCAGAGGTTATCGCCGGGCTTAAAGAGCGCGGCTATGACATGCCCGTGCTGTTGCGCGTGGAGAATATTCTGGATTCACGCATTGCCAATATCCACGAATCGTTCCGCAAGGCGATCAAAAGCCTGAACTACACCGGCTCGTACCGGGGTGTTTTTCCCATCAAGGTGAACCAGCAACAGCAGGTGGTGGAAAAAATAGCCCAGTTTGGTTCTACCTATCACCATGGGCTTGAGGTTGGCTCCAAGGCCGAACTTATCGCCGCCGTGTCGCTTATGCGCGACCGTGAGGCCTGCATTGTCTGCAACGGCTACAAGGACGAAGAATTCATCGACCTTGGCCTTCAGGCTTTGCGCCTTGGCTTTAACGTGCTGTTTGTTCTTGAAATGCCCAGCGAGCTCGAAGTGGTGCTTGAACGCAGCAAGGCGCTTGGCGTGCGGCCCAATATCGGCGTACGCGCCAAACTGGCTGTCAAGGCCAGCGGGCACTGGACAGATTCTGGCGGCGAGCGCTCGACCTTTGGTCTTTCACCCGCCCAGATCGTGGACGTGGTGGATACGCTCAAGGCCAACGACATGCTCGATTGCTTCAAGCTGCTGCACTACCACCTTGGTTCGCAGGTTTCCAACATTCGCGACATCCGTACCGGCGTTATGGAAGGCGCACGCCTTTATGTGGGGCTGGTGGAGGAAGGCGCGCCCATGGGCTACCTTGACCTTGGCGGCGGCCTGGCCGTGGACTATGACGGTTCGCACACCAACTATGTTTCGTCGCGCAACTATACGCTCGACGAATACAGCGCCGACATTGTTGAAGCCATCATGAGCATTCTTGATGAGCAGAAGATCCCGCACCCCCATATTATTACGGAATCTGGCCGCGCTACCGTGGCCTACTATTCCGTGCTGCTCTTTAACGTGCTTGATGTGAGCATGGTGGAAGAAGTGCAGCTGCCCGACACCCTGCCCGAAGGCACGCCGGAGCCGGTGCAGAACCTGCGCGAAACCCTTGCCAACATCACCCTGCGCAACTTGCAGGAGTGCTACAACGACGCCATTTACTACCGCGATGAAATGCGCCAGCTTTTTTCCACCGGGCGCGTGAATCTGCGTCAGCGCACCCTGGCCGAGCGGTTTTTCTGGGCCATCATCATGCGCATTGCCCAGGAAAAAACGCGGCTCAAGACGATACCCCGCGACCTTGCGGATATCGACGTGAGCCTTGCCGATATTTATTACGGCAACTTCAGCGTGTTCCAGTCGCTGCCCGATTCGTGGGCCATCGACCAGCTGTTCCCGGTCATGCCCGTGCATCGGCTTAAGGAATTTCCTTCGCGGCAGGGCATTATTTCTGACATTACCTGCGACTCTGATGGCCGTATTGACCATTTTATTGATCCGCAGGGCATGAAGCCCACCCTTGATCTGCATCCCCTGCGTGACGGCGAGGAATACTACCTTGGCGTGTTCCTGGTGGGTGCGTATCAGGAAACGCTGGGCGATCTGCACAATCTTATGGGCGACACCAACGTGGTTTCCATACGCGTGCGGGATGACGGCAATTATGAGTATGTGCGCGAAATCAGGGGTGATTCTGTGGCTGATATTCTGAGCTATGTGGAATATGAGCCGCGCCGCATTCTTGAAGATCTGCGCAGTACCGCAGAGCAGGCTGTGAGGCAGGGGCGGATTTCGCCCAGTGACCGGTTTGCCATTATGCAGGTTTTTGAAGACGGCCTCCGCGGGTATACCTATTTTGAACGGTAGGCTGCGGGGTAGCTGCTGTTTGATTGAGATTCGGCAGTAGGGGAGGGGGATCGGGAGAGGTTTTGCGTTGATGGGGGCAAGAGCCTGTCAGCCGCATTTACGCAAACCCGACTTTTCCGCCCTGAATGCGTCAGCGCCGGGATTTTGATGCTCACGTACTTGAGTACGCTGCGCTCAAAATCCCGGCGCTTCCTTTTCAGGCCGAAAAACGCGTATTTTGCAAATTCGTCCAACACCAGCCATCGCCTCCGCTTTGCTTCGGCGAGTTTAAGGAAGGCAACTCAACGACCAGCTTTTGATGACGAGCCGCGAAAGGCAGAAAGGCAGAAGAAGGGGAAGAGGAAAGGCATAAGCAACGGACAGGCAAGATTTGGCGGCGGGGAGGCAGGAAAAGACAAAGAGGTTTTGTTCTTTGCTCCTGGAGAGAGCCTGTCAGCCGCATTTACGCAAACCCGACTTTTCCGCCCTGAAT
>NZ_JAYRGM010000039.1:0-5579 GCF_041907885.1 Desulfovibrio sp.
CGCCTACCATGTTGAGGGGGTTGGGGGGGCAGCCGGGAATGTTGATGCCCTTGACGCCCAGGCTGGCGAAACATTCGTTCACGCCCTTGGCACCGGTGGGGTTGGGCTTGGCAGCCTGAACGCCGCCGTAGCAGGCACAGGTACCAATGTTGACCACGGCCTTGGCCTTGGGCAGAATTTCTTTGCAGATGTCGTACATGGTATGGCCACCAATATAGCCATACTTGTTGTCCATACCCGTGGGAATGGCACCTTCGACCATGCAGACAAAGCCATTGGGGTTTTCCACGGCGGCATGCAGGGCTTGTTCGGCGGCTTCACCGGCGGCGGCCATGATGGTTTCGTGGTAGTCAAGGGAAATGGTGTCAAGAATGACGGCATCAATGAAGGGCTTGTAGGTGCGCAGCAGCGCTTCGGAACAGCCCGTGCATTCAGCGGCGTGCAAATACACCACTGAAACGCGACGTCCGGTCAGCGCAGCAGCCACCTCGGAAGCGAACGAGGGGCCAAAGCCCATCGTCACCGCTACCGCCGTGCAGAATTTCATGAAGTCACGGCGGTTTATGCCCTGGCGCTCTAAACGCTCTTCTCCGCCTTTTTTGCCCAGACCCACGGCAATACGCATAATAGCCTCCTGGCAAAAGTGAGTGAAAGGCTTTGTGCGGGCCCTGCCACAGGGCCCGTTGCGGCGCAACAAAATCGCGCCAACTCCGCGTCAAGACAGCGGCGCAACGAAGTACGAATGGCCGCGCTATCAGCGGCGCTGTCAGCAAACGAAAATCAGCAACTCTGGCGGTGCGTTACTGCGATTTGTTACATGGCATTCCCCAAGAGTGCCACACGCCGCAAGGCGACCACCTGCTTCTTTGAAGCTTATACTTCTACCTGCAAACGGTCAATAGGAAGGAACTTTTTTTGCTCTCTCTTCATCAGCCGTATAGGGGGCTTGCGCGCACAATCAATGTGGTTGCCTAGCCCCGTGGCTTGCGCTACGGTGCGTGGTGCGCGGCATAAAGGCCATAAGCGCGGCATTTTCCACCACCAGCACAGCAGAGGACGGCATGAAAACGGAATCTCTTTGTCTGCACGCGGGCTACGAACCGGCCAATGGCGAGCCCAGGGTTGTGCCCATAGTGCAGAGCACCACCTTCAAATACTCCACCACTGCCGAAGTGGCGAAACTTTTTGACCTTGCCGAGGCTGGTTTTTTTTATTCCCGCCTGGGTAATCCCACGGTTGACGCCGTGGAACAAAAAATTACCGCACTTGAAGGCGGCGTGGGTGCGCTGTGTACTTCTTCGGGCCAGGCAGCCAGCATGCTCTCACTGCTCAACGTTGCCCAGAGCGGCGACCACGTGGTCAGCGCCGCCAGCATTTACGGCGGCACATTCAACCTTTTTGCCGTTACGCTCAAAAAGCTTGGCATAGAAGTTGCTTTTGTGGACCAGAATGCTTCCGAGGCCGAGCTGGAAAAGGCATTTCGCCCCAATACCCGCGCCGTATTTGGCGAAACGCTTTCCAACCCCTCCATGGATGTGCTGGACATCGAGCGTTTTGCCAATCTGGCCCACAGGCACAGGCTGCCCCTGATCATAGACAATACCTTTGCGCCCATACTTTGCCGTCCCTTTGAATTTGGGGCCGACATTGTGGTGCATTCCACCACCAAATATATGGACGGCCACGCCCTTCAGGTGGGCGGTGTCATTGTTGACAGCGGCAACTTTGACTGGAAATCCGGCAAGTTTCCCGAATTTACCGAGCCCGATCCTTCCTACCACGGGCTGGTGTACGCCGAGGCCTTTGGCAAGGCCGCCTATATCGTAAAGGCCCGTGTGCAGCTCATGCGCGACATGGGCTGCTGCCAGAGCGCCCAGGGGGCGTTCTATATCAACCAGGGCCTCGAAACCCTGCCCCTGCGCATGGAACGCCACTGCCGCAATGCCGAAACCGTGGCAGAATTTCTCTCAAAGCATCCAGCGGTGGAATCCGTCAATTATCCCCGTCTGCCCGGCCACCCGCAAAAAGCCCTGGCCGACAAATATCTGCCCAAGGGATGCAGCGGTGTCATTTCCCTCTCCCTCAAGGGCGGGCGTGAAGCTGGCGCGCGTTTTATCGACAATCTCAAAATGATTTCGCTCCAGGTTCACGTGGCCGATATCCGCACCTGCGTGCTGCACCCGGCCAGCTCCACCCACCGCCAGCTCACCGACGAACAGCTGCACGAGGCCGGTATCACCCCCGGCATGGTGCGCCTCTCTGTGGGTGTGGAGCATGTGGACGATATAATCGCCGATCTCGACCAGGCCCTTATGAGCTAAGCCTTTTTAGCCGCTGGCTGCGTCAGGCGGGTTTTCTGTTTGGGTCATGCACTTTCTGTGTGCGCTCCCCGCGCAGAAAGCCCGCCTTTCTTGTCAGCGGCCAAAAATCCTCTTAGCGCGAAGGAATAGCGTAGGTCAGCGCAGGGCAGCGTAAGACAGAACAGGGCAGCGTAAGACAGAACAGAACAGGAGAGCGCAGGGCAGCGCAGGAATAGCGTAGGTCAGCGTTGGTCCGCGCGTCAGAAAATAAAAAAGGTTGTGGAACCCGGCCAGATATCCAGCCGGTTTCCGCAACCTTTTGCCAATTCTTTTTGCTGTGTATTGTCTGTCGTCTAGCGTCTGTACCCCATGCTGCGACGAATTTTCTTGGGGTTGCCGTCACCGTCAAACCCGGCTTCTATGAGGCGTTCTGCCATGGCATCGCGCGCATTGCGGCTTGTGCCGCCCATTACAACGGCAATCAGCCGTGTGCCGCCGCGCTGCGCGGTAACTATAAGATTATAGCCAGAGGCCACTGTCCAGCCTGTTTTGAGACCGTTGACGCCCCGCACAGAGCCCAGCAGGGCATTTGTGTTGGCCATTTGCCGGTTGCGGTGCGTAAAAACGCGGGTATTGTGAAAGCTTTGTGCGCCGGGGTGGGCGTGCAGATAGGCACGCGTAAGGGTAGCCATGTCGCGCGGGGTTGTGCGCTGTCCGGCGGCGGGCAGGCCCGTGGGATTCTTGAATTCTGTGCGGCTCAGACCGATGCTGTTGGCTTTTTGGTTCATGGCACGCACAAATTGCCGTTCGTTGCCGCCAACGCGCAGCGCAAGGGCGGTGATAGCGTCATTGCCCGATGCCACGGCAGCCCCGGTGAGCAACTGCCGAACCGCAACACGCTCGCCGTTGCGAAGGTGCATGGATGACCCGCCCACAGTGGAGGCCGCTGGTGTGATGCGGATTTTTTCGTCCATGGTCAGGCGCTTGGCGCTTACGGCGTCCATGGTCAGAAACATGGACATGACCTTGGTCAGTGAAGCCGGGGGAATGGACATGTCGGCATTCTTTTCAAAAAGTACCTTGCCGGTGTCCATATTTATCAAAATTGCAGCCCGTGCTCCGCGTGCTGCCAGCGCATCGGTGGTTCCTGCCAGCAGGGCGACACACAGCGTACAAAAAAACATGCCGAAGGCGGCCATGCGTGCCAACGTTCTGCCCGCCCCAAAATCAAAGCGGGGCCAGCGAGCATCCCTGCCGATGCCATCGTGTGTGCTTTCTGACTTATACATGATGCCTGTAGGTGCAGTTGCCTTCTTCCACAGCCTGAATGGCAAAGGCCAGCAGAACAGGACCAGCAATGAGGCCAACGGGTCCAAAGCTGGCCATGCCGCAAAGAATGGCGATTATCAGTACAAAGAACGGGGCCTTGATGCCCTGCTGCAAAAAGAGGGGGCGCAGCACGTTATCCACGCCAGCCACAACCACAACTCCCCACAGGGCAAGACCCACGGCAGCCATGCCCTTGCCCGTAAACCAGAGCGAAAGGCAGAGCGGAACCCACACAATGGCAGTGCCAATAACAGGAATGGGAGCAACCAGAGTGGCCAGCAAGCCCCAGAATGCTGGCTGCCGCACGCCCGCCACGGCAAAGGCTATGCCGCACAGAATGCCCTGGGCCGCAGCCACCAGCACAATGCCCAGCAAAATGCCGCGCAGTGCCCTGTGGATGGCTGTGGTAAAGCGGGCCAGCATGGACTGGGGAATGTGGAATATCCGGCCAGAAATCTTGCGGATATGGCGGGCATAGCTGGTAAAGATCACGGTGAGCGTAAAGAACAGAAAGCCTGTCCACAGCACTGTCATGGTTCCGCCAAGAAAATCCATGCTTCTACTGAGCAGCAGGCTCATGGCGTCGCCAAAAAAAGCATCCAGTTTTTGTAAAAAGTCGCTGACCATTTTTTCTACGCGGGGGTAGTCGGCCAGGCTTTGCCGCCACTGCTGTATGTTTGCCACCCATTCGGGGGGCAACTGAAAGTTGTTGGCCTGCAATTCGCGCAGGCGCTCAAAGCCTGCCGCAGCCTGCGGTGTCACCAGCAGGGCAAGCATGGCAATGGGAACAAGAATGGCAGAAAGAAGCGTGGTTATGTAGGCATAAAGCGGCAAACTGCTTGAAAGGGCTACCCTTAACCTGCGTAAGCGGGTATGGCCAGCGGTGCTTTTTTCGAGCTGTTTGCGCCACAGGCGTCCTTTTTTTTGCAGGGAGCGGTACAGCGGCAGCGAAAGGCACGAAAGGCAGGCGGCCATGAATATGGTGACCGGGTTGGGCCAGAGCAGCAGATATAATGCAAGCGCAGCCAGAATATAGAGCAGACGCGGCAGCGTTAAAGTCATAGCAGGCCTTGGGTTGTGTAGGCGCAAAAAAAACAGGGGAAAGCCGGAACATGGAAACGCAAAAGAATAGCAAAAGTGGGCAGGGTCTGCCAAGAGGCTCAAGCGCACAAATGCGCCGGGCAGATGATTTGCAGCCCGCAGCAAGGGGCCCAGCGTGGTAAAGGGCCAAGCACGGTAAGTCGGGCCACCCCCAAATTACACCCATGTAACAGGCGCGCCCTGCAACTCTGCGTTGTGCAGAGGGCAGAGCGCGCCATTCTGGTGCTGCGGAACATGTGCGCGTTGTCACGCACAGAAAAATAAGGGGGAGGCTCCGTATCCGCAAAATCCAAAGGGGGGCGGAACCGGCAGCGGCAGGGGCGTGGCCCCGGCCTTAGTTCAGCACATTGCTGCCCTTGAAGCCAATGCCGGTCACTTCGTAGGTAACGCGGCCACGCGGAATATCCACGGTCACTTCGTCGCCCACTTCGCGGCCAAGAAGGGCCTGACCCACGGGCGAAAGAAACGAGATGGAGCCCTTGGCGGGATCGGCTTCGTCCGGGCCAAGAATGGTAAACGAGCGGGCTTCGCCGCTGTCCACGTCTTCAACCTCAACGGTAGAGCCAAAGATGACCTTGTCGCCGCTCAGTTTGTCGAGATCTACCACCTGATAGAGTGCCATACGCGATTCAATGTATTTGATGCGGGCTTCAGCCATGCCCTGACGTTCGCGTGCTGCATCGTAGCCTGCGTTTTCACGCAGATCACCTTCCTCACGGGCCTCTTTGATGGCCTGGATGATGGCGGGCCGTTCGCTCTTCAGGCGGGCCAGTTCGTCTTCCAGCTTTTTGTAGCCTTGCACGGAAATGGGGATGCTTGTCATGGTTGCCATAATCTGACCTCACAAAC
>NZ_JAYRGM010000040.1:0-5078 GCF_041907885.1 Desulfovibrio sp.
CATAGCCCATACGCCCCTCAATCTTTGGTTGGATGGAGAGGCTAAAGGGCTATACCACCTTGCCTTTTCATTCAACTTTGAGGGTGTTGCACTTGCAAGTTGAATCCGCCCGCCATTAAAAATTTGCGCACTACAGACCAGCATAACAGACTGGATGCCAGGCGCAACACGTCAACACGCGGGCAAAACACAAGGGCCGCAGACGGCAAACCAGCCTGCGGCCCTTGTTGCAAACTTTTTTGGGAACTTACGCCCTGGCAAGGCTGTCTTTCAACGCTCTGTAGTCTGTTTTACCGCTGCCAAGCAGCGGTATGGCAGCCACACGCACAATGCGGCGCACGGCGTAGAGAGATGAAAGCCCCGCAGCACGCAGGGCGGTGTTTACCTCTGGCAGGGTGAGCGTGAGCGGGGTAACAAGCACAATTGCCGAGCCAGCTTCTTCCGGCATGGCCTCCACGGCCAGCGCGGGGCCTTCCTGCGGGGCATCGGCCCTGTTGCCAAAGGCTTCAAGCAGCACGTTTTCTATCTGCGGCAGCGAAATCATTTCTCCACCCACTTTCACAAAACGCTTGAGCCGCCCCTGAAAGGTAAGCCGCCCGCCTTCGTCCATGCTCACAAGGTCGCCCGTGCGGTACCATGTGTGGCCCTCAAATTTCACAAAGGGCGAGGGGGCGTCGCTCAGGTAGCCGCTAAAAATGCTGGGGCCGCGCACCAGTAGCATGCCGGTCTGCCCTGCTTCCGCCCGCCCGCATATCTTGCCCTCTTCTTCCCGCACCAGTGCCAGCGTTACCGAGGGCATGGCGTGGCCGATGGTTCCGCCCACCATGTCGCCCGGCCTGTTGACGGAAACCACAGGGGAACATTCCGTAACGCCGTAGCCCTCGCAAAGGGCGGCCTGCGGGCATTGCGCGGCAAAGGCCCGATAGGTGTGATCCTGGCATTTTTCTGCGCCCACAAATGCGCAACGCAGGCTTGCAAGATGGTCTGTTCCCTTTGCCCGGTCAAGCACGGCCCCAAGAAATGTTGGCGGCGCTGCCATGAGCGTAAGCCGGTAATCGCGCACCAAGGCCGCCAGCGGGCCAGCCTCTGTGGGGTTGGGATGAAAGGCTGCCCGGATACCCAGCGAAAGGGGCAGCACCATGTTGACCATCAGCCCAAAGGAATGGAAGGGCGGCAGCATGGCAAGCACGCTGTCGTTGGGATCAAGGTGCAGCACCTCCACAATATCACGCGCATTGGCGAGCAGATTGGCATGGCTGAGCGGCACGGCCTTGGGCAGAGATTCCGAACCAGAGGTAAAGAGCACTGCCGCTGTTTCCGGCACGGCGTACTTTTTACAGCTGCGCAGCAGCCGGGCCTTGAGCGCGCCAGAGAGTTTTTCCCATTTGGTCAGGGAAGCGGCCAGTTTGTCCAGCAGCACCCACTGCACCGGCAGCGCGGCCAGTGCCAACCCCTGACGCTCCAGTCGCTCTTGCAGGGCCGTTGCGCTGAGAATATGGCTTACCCCGGTTATGCGGATGCAGTGCGCCAGATTGGCCTCGCCCACTGTCCAGTTGAAGAGCACCGGCGTTTTGCCAGCCAGCAGACTGGCCAGCCACACCGTAACCACGGCGGGCGTTGCGGGCAGCATGATGCCCAGTCGCTCACCGGGCAGGGTGCGCAGGCGTGCTGCAAGAATGACTGCGGCCATGAGAATATCGCGGCGGCTGCGCAGGCTGGCGCGGTCGGCCAGCAGGGGGTGGCCTGGGGCAGAGCGCACCTGGGTCAGAAAGGCATCGGCAATGGTGGCGGCCTGTTGCGGTATGGCAAGCCTGCTGGCAACGGCAGGGGCAAACCAGCCATCAGGGGCGGGGCCCTCGGTATCAGCCTGCGCAAGCTGGCCAGATGCCGCCAGCAGGCAGTCGCCCACAGTCACCAGATGCTCAAGGCTGGCAATGCTGTGGCCGTGCGCGCCCTCAAGCCTGAGGGCCAGATCCATCAGTGCCAGGCTGTCCAGCCCCAGATCACCGCCCAGGGTCATGCTGTCTGCCAGGTCATGATCTTCGGGCAGGCCGCTTGCCTCGCGCAGGCTCGCGTACACGGCAGCACGCAGATCATCTGGCACATCCGCACTCTCCTGCCTGCTGCTCTGCGCCACACTGGGCAGCAAACGCGGCTCGCTGCCCTGCCAGAAATAACGCGGAACCGCCTGCGCCGGGCGCTCTGCCTGATTATAGAATTCCTCCAGCCAGGGATTGAGCACGCGCTTGTCACCGCAGCGGGGCATCTGGGCAGCTTCCACAAATTCCACCGTCACGGCCCGGCGCGGGGTAAGGAACAGCAGATTGGCGCACACGGCCAACGCGCCGCGCAGCAGCTCCCTGCCAAAATGCGGCGGCTTGCCTGTGGCTCCGTAGCCAAAAGAACTGCCCCACAGGCCGGTGGTACGCACCAGCACCACCCGCAGGCCGGGCATTTTTTGCAGAATCAGGGCCGCGCCAGAGGTTCCGCCAAGGTTTTCACGCGCAGTGCGGTAGATTTTGCCCGCAGGGTACAGCAACACGCTGTCACCGGCCTGCAAGGCTTCCAGCACCCTCTGCATGCCCGCCTCAACGCCCTGCCGGGCCTTGGCCCCGTCCTTTAGGGCATCGGGAATAAGCACGGCGCGCAACGCCCTGGCCGCCAGCCGCCCCAGCGGGCCCTGCATCTGGCGTTCGTCTGCAAGGGGGCGTGGCGCATGACCTGCCACCAGCGAATAGACGATAACAGGGTCAATGAGCGCCGGGTGGTTGGGCAAGAACAGTATGGGCCCGGGGCCAGCGATGGATTCAAGCCCGCTGACCGTAACCCTGTAGCGCAGCGCAAGCAGCAACCGCAGGCAAAAACCCTTGAGGCTGAACCTCTGGCGAGGAAACATACGCGCAATGCGCACCGCTGCCCAGGTTGTAAAAACCAGGCCAGCCCCGCCGCTGCCCGCCAGAAGCCAGGAGGGCGGAACCTTGGCCAGCCAGGCAAACAGCATCCCTGAAAAAAGTATGCCGCTGAAGCACGAAAAATTGGAAATTCCCAAGGTCTTGCCTTTTTCCGTAGCTGCGGGCCGAACCTGAATGAAGCTTACCAGCGGTATGAGATAAAGCCCGCCGCAAATGCCAGAAAATGTCAGAAGCACAAACAGATAGGCAAATTGCAGCATTTCCGGCAGCAGGGGGGCAAGGCCGGAAAGCATGAGGCCAAGCCCCAGCCCCGCGCCAGCCGGAACCATGATGCACCGCCAGCTTGTGGCCTCGTAGCGCCCTGCCAGCACAGATCCGACGCATATGCCGATCATCAGCGCCACAGAAAGCAGACTCGTGAGGGTGAGCGAAAATCTAAGCTGCGCGATGCCAAGATTGTTGATGCACAGCAGCGCAAAGGACGACAGGCAGTAAAAAAAGGCTTCTCCTGCCAGCGTAAGAAAAAGCTGTGGATCACGCCTGCGGCACTCCAGCGCGTGCAGCACGGAATGCACAGGCCCAAGCAGGGGAAAAGGCGCGCCAGCCCCGGCAGAAACCGCACCCCGGCCAATGCCAAAGGCAGACAACAGGCCAACAAGCGCAACAACTACGGCCACAGCCCCCACGGCCAGTCGGCCAAAGCCGTATTCACCCTGCGGAATAAGATCTGCAAATGCCGAAAAATTGGGCATGTCCAGCACCAGGCCGCCAGCCGCAATGCCAAGCAGTATGGTTGCCGTGGTAGCCAGCTTGAGCAGGGCATTGACCCTTGGCACTTCTGACGCGGAAAAATTTTCGGGAATGGCCCCATTGAGGGCCGGGCTGAAGAGCGTGGATTGCAGCCCCATCAAAAAAACCACGGCCACAATGGCTGTCCAGTTCATGCCGATCAGCGCCCACACCCCAAAGAGCATGGCTGCCAGCTCCATGAATTTTGACCATATGACCAGTTTATTCTTGGGCATGCGGTCGGCCAGCCACCCGGCCCAAGCCGAGCAGGCCACAAAAGGCAGGGCAAACATGGCAGAGGCCACACCCTGAATGGATTCCAGCCCGGCACTGGCAGCAAGCAACAGTCCGGCCTGTTTGAAAAAATTGTCGTTGAATGTGCCCATGGCATAGGTGGTGCCCATACTCAGCAGAATCTTTCTTCCATTGCCTGCGGGAATGGTTTCGGGCGACTGGTTCATGATCTTGTTCCCTTTGCAATTTGGGGCAGTGCGGTGGCTTCTTGCAGGTCTTCTTCAATAAACAGGCGGAGTTTTTCAAGAGAATCCAGAACAGTGCCATGGCAGACAGAATACAGGGCCTGCCTGCCCTCGCGCCGCACGCTCAAAATGCCCGCTTTTTCCAGCACGGCAAGATGGTGTACGATGGTGGAGCGGCCAAAATCAAAAACAGCGGCTATATCCTTGATGGAGAGTTCCTCGCCAGGCTCGAACAACAGCAGGATACGCTGGCGGGTGGTATCGCCCATGGCTGCAAATACTGCGGCCACAGGCTGCCAATGCTCAGGGAGGGTGTTCAGATAGGTTGTTCTCATAACTACATAACTAGTTTTTTAGTTATAAAATGTCAAAATAAAAATTTTATCCAATATAATAAGCATATTATTGGCATATTCAAAGCATCAAAAATACGAACATCCCCACACCACCGGCATGCATGGCTGGCTGCCGCCCCCCCTGCTGACTGTGAGACAATCGCCCTACGCGCACATACTCAAGCAGCAAACTGGCAAGGACAGAGCTTGCCGCAGGCTGGACATTCTGCACATACAATCACCGATATTTTCATCTATTTTATAAATACACATCAGACACAGATTTGAAACCGTATTTCAGGTTCATCCAAAGGCGGATTCAACTTACAAGTGCAACACCCTCAAAGTTGAATGAAAAGGCAAGGTGGTATAGCCCTTTAGCCTCTCCATCCAACCAAAGATTGAAGGGCGTATGGGCTATGCACACCTTGCCAGGGAAGAACGGTACTACATCTGCCAGGCAGTGAAAAGTGGAACGTCACTGAGGGCCATAGCCAAAGCGATAGGCCGTAGCGTCTCAACTGTAAGCCGCGAACTTGCGCGAAATACCGGGGCGCGTGGCT
>NZ_JAYRGM010000041.1:0-4875 GCF_041907885.1 Desulfovibrio sp.
AGCCACGCGCCCCGGTATTTCGCGCAAGTTCGCGGCTTACAGTTGAGACGCTACGGCCTATCGCTTTGGCTATGGCCCTCAGTGACGTTCCACTTTTCACTGCCTGGCAGATGTAGTACCGTTCTTCCCTGGCAAGGTGTGCATAGCCCATACGCCCCTCAATCTTTGGTTGGATGGAGAGGCTAAAGGGCTATACCACCTTGCCTTTTCATTCAACTTTGAGGGTGTTGCACTTGCAAGTTGAATCCGCCAATGAAATAAACTCCATTCCGTTGTCTGTAATATGGTTGCAACTGTTCAGGCCAGCTCAATGCCCTGCGGGCTACGCCTCAGACCTGGCAGAGGCGGCGCAGTTCTTTTGTTTTCGGCTGAAAATACGGGTCACGACGATGAAAAACAGCGGTGTGTAGTACACACCCAGCCCTGTAGCGGTAAGCATGCCTGCCAGCACTGCTGTTCCCAAGGCATTTTGCGCCCCCGACCCCGCACCGTTGCTGAACGCCAGCGGCAACACACCGAGAACAAAACATAACGATGTCATTATGATAGGCCGCAACCGAAGCCGAGAGGCCTCCACGGTGGCCGAAACCACGTCTTTGCCGCCCTTATGCAGTGCCCTGGCAAATTCCACGATCAAAATTGAATTTTTGGCCGACAGTCCAATAATGGTCAGCAGGGCAATCTGTAGATAAATATCGTTATTCATCCCACGCAAGTACACGCCGCCCAATGCGCCAATGACACCCGTGGGCACTGCCAGCAGCACTGCCAGCGGTATAGTCCAGCTTTCATACAACGCGGCCAGGCAGAGAAAGACCACAATTATGGACACTGCGTATAATATCGGAGCCTGGCTGGTGGCTGTGCGCTGCTGATACGAAAGCCCCGTCCAGGCATAGTCAAAACCGGATGGCAGATTTGCCGCGCTTTTTTCTATTGCCGCCATGGCCTGCCCGCTGCTTTGCCCCGGTGCGGCGGCCCCTTCAATCTTTACGGACGGTATGCCCTGATAGCGGGTCAAACTTGGGGAAGCCAGAACGGACTTAACGCCGATAAAACTGGAGAACGGCACCATCTCGTCCTTGCCGTTGCGCACGTAGTATCTGCTGAAATCACCCGCCCCGGCGCGAACCGATGGCTCCGCCTGGAGGTAGACTTTTTTTGTTCTGCCCTTGTCCGAAAAATCGTTGATATACTCGCCTGCCCAGTAGGCGCTGATGGCGCTGTTTATTTCGGCCCTGCTCAGGCCGTAAGCGCCAGCCTTGCTGTTGTCGATGACCAGATCATACTGCTCGGTATCGGCCATACCACTATATCTTACGCTGGAAACAGCCGTGGATTTTGCCGCACTATCCAGCAGGGCATCCTTGGCGTTGAGCAATGCCGCGTGCCCTTTGCCACCGCGATCCATCAGTTCCAGCTCAAAGCCAGAGGACGTGCCAAGCTCCATGACCGCCGGTGGTGACATCACAAATATTTCCGCCCCGGTTATGGATGAAAACCGGGCCATGGCGCGCTCCATCACATCAAAGGCGCTTTGCCCCTTGCCGCGTTTGCTCCAGTCCTTGAGCAGGGGAAACACCATGGCCGAGTTCTGGCCGGAACCGCTGAATCCCCAGCCGATAACGCACATGACGCTTTCAATGGAATCCTTTTCTTCGTTGCGAAAGTAGGCATCAACCTCTTTGACTATCTTTTCCGTACGCTCAAGCGATGCGCCCGGCGGCAACTGCACATCAACAAACAGGATGCCCTGATCTTCATCCGGCAAAAATGCCGAGGGCAAAAGCAGGAACAAAGCCAGGCATCCGGCTGCCAATGCCCCAAATACCACGCCCCACCGCAGAGGTTTGCCCACCATGCCGCTCACGCCATGGATATAGCGTTCCGTAATGGCGGCAAACCACCTGTTGAAGCCCCCAAAGAACCCTTCGCCCGTTCCTGTGGCATGCGCGCGCAGCATGGTGGCGCACAGGGCAGGCGTTAGCACAATGGCAACCACCACGGAAAGCACCATTGACGCAACAATCGTCACGGAAAACTGCCGGAAGATCGCCCCGGTGGAGCCGGGCATAAAGGCCATGGGAACAAAGACGGCGGAAATAACCACGGCAACGCCCACAAGCGCCCCGGTTATCTGCCGCATGGATTTGAGCGCGGCCTCTCTGGGAGCAAGCCCCTCATCGCGCATGAGGCGTTCCACATTTTCCACCACAACTATGGCGTCATCCACCAAAAGGCCGATGGCCAGCACCATGCCAAACATGGTCAGCGTATTGATGGAAAACCCCATTGCCGCAAATACCGCAAACACTCCAAGCAAGACCACAGGCACGGCAATGGCCGGGATAAGCGTGGCGCGGTAGCTCTGCATGAACACAAACATCACCGCCACAACAAGGGCAATGGCCTCAAAAAGGGTACGCACAACCGACCGTATGGATTTTTCCACAATGGGCGCGCGGTCATCAGCATAGGCATATTTGAGCCCCGGCGGGAAAAATCCGGCAAGCGACTGCAATGCCGCCTTGATGCCCTTGGTGGTTTGCAGAACATTGGCCCCGGATGACAGCTTGAAAGCCAGCCCCGTACCTGCATGCCCATTAAAAAACGTGACCCCCATGGAGCTCTCTTCATTCAGCTCGATACGGGCAACATCCTTGAGCAGCACTGCGGAGCCGTTTTCTTCCACTCGCAGCTGTATCTGTTCAAACTGTTCCGCTGTTTCCAGGCTGGATGAGGCGTTGATGGCAATACTGATCTCCTGTCCCGGCAGGGCAGGGGTCGCCCCCACCTGGCCGCCAGCAATCTGGGCGTTCTGGGCGCGCACGGCAGCGACAATATCCTGTGGATTCAGCTTGTATTGGCGCATTTTGTCCGGGTCGCACCAGATGCGCATGGCATTCTGAGAACCGTAAAGTGTAATTACGCCAACCCCCTGAACGCGGCTTAGGGGATCAACCAGCGAGCTTGCCACGTAGTCGCTTATGTCATTGGGGCGCATGGTGTCGCTGGCATCGTAAAAAGCCACTGTCATGAACGAATTGTCCACTGCTTTGGATACCTGAACGCCCAGCCGCTGCGCTGTATCGGGCAGCAGGGAAAGAGCCTGCTGTACCTTGTTCTGCACCTGCACCTGCGCTGTATCGGCATCCGTGCCCGCAGCAAAGGTGAGGATAATTTCCGTTCCGCCGGAGGAACTGCTGGTTGATTTCATATGCAGCAGGTTATCCAGGCCTTTTATCTGCTGCTCAATGATCTGCGTGACGCTGCGGTCAACAATGGACGCGGTCGCTCCGGGGTACTGGGCAGAGATGGATATCTGCGGCAGGGCGATATCCGGGTAGTGCGCAACTGGGAGCTTGCCCAGAGCCAACAGCCCGGCCAGCATAATGATGATGGCAATAACCCAGGCGAATATGGGGCGACTGATAAAAAAAGCTGCCATACCCTACCGCGCCCCTGTGGTTGAGGCCGCGTCGGCGGCCTTGGCCTGCAATGATTGCGCGGGTACGCCCCGCACAAACTCACCGGGGGCCGCTTTCTGGAAGCCCTCAACCACAAGCAGGTCGCCAGCGCAGAGGCCTGCCCCCACAATCCAGCGGTTGCCGTATGCGCGGTCAATACTCACATCGCGCCGCACAAATCGATAAACCCCGTCTTGCGCGCCTTCCTTCTGCAACACGTACACAGAGTGCCCGCCCGTATTGTTCACAAAGGCGGCCCCCTGCGGGATCATCACTGCTTTGTCAACCGAGCCTTCTTCAATGGTGGCCTTAACATACATGCCCGGAAGCAGCAGCCCGTCAGGATTATCAACCACAGCCCGCAACATGATGCTCCCCGTGCTCTGCGCCACAGATATTTCAGAAAAAAGCAGGTCGCCCTGTATCCAGGCCGATTCACCAGCATGCGCCGCTGTGGAGACTGGCGTATAAGGCGAACCGTCTTCCAGTGTCAGACGAATTTTGGCGGTATTGCCGTTTGCAGATATGCGGCCTTGCGCAAGGGCGCGGCGCAGGCGGATCGCCTCTGCGCTGGATTGCGTTATATCAATATAGACGCGGTCAATCTGCTGGATAACGGCCAGGGCGGATAGCTGTCTGGCCGTAACCAGAGCGCCGACCGTAACGGCAGAGGCCCCAATGCGGCCAGACACCGGGGCTTTTATTTCTGTATAGGCAAGATTGATGGCCGCAGTTTCAAGTTCGGCCTCCGCCCTGGCAACGCGGGCGCGGGCCTGGCCATGCTGCGAGATGGAGTTGTCCAGCTCCTGCTGGCTTACGGCGTGCTGTGTGATCAGCATCCGCTGACGTTTTTCCAGCAGGGCTACAGCTGTAACAGCGGCCTTTGCCTCCGCAAGCGTGGCCCGGGCGGTGGCGTGGGCCGCCTGATAGATGGCCGGGTCTATGCGGTACAAGACCTGGCCTTTTTTTATATCTGCGCCTTCTTCAAAAAGCCGCTCAATAACAATGCCGTCAACCTGAGGCCGAACCTCTGCCGTTACCAGCGCGGAGACCCTGCCCGGCAGTGTGCTGCTCAGAGTCAGCTTTTCTTCCCCCAGCACCAGGTATTGCACCTCGGCATGGGCTGGGCCAGGCTCTTCCGCCTTGGTGCAGCCAAGGGCGAGCACGGTCAGCCACAAGGACACGAGCAGACAAAGTCGAAATTTTTTCTTGCTAAACCGGCACATTACAAACACCTCTATTCGTATTTGGGCAAGCAAAAACCTGCTTGCCCTTTTGTCTCGCGGTTTCAAGTTCAAAGTGCAACACCCAGTCCTTGGGTATTGGCGTCTTCTAAAAAAACTTCATAGGGTGTCTTAAACCCAAGGCATTTTCTAGGCCGCCAGTTCAAGCGGCACATTGCCGCTAT
>NZ_JAYRGM010000042.1:0-4845 GCF_041907885.1 Desulfovibrio sp.
ACCCCCGCCTGTAGGAACCTGCTTGGCGTCGCCGCCATGGCGTGTGGTCAGGTAGATACTGTGACCACTACGCGTCGAGGAGAACGCTATGAAGTAACTGTCGGCACAGAAAGCGGGCTGTTCATCGCTGCCGGGGCCGAAAGTGATCTGGCGTTCCATTCCGGTAAGCATATCCTGAACAAAAATACGATGACCGTAATCGGTCATGCGGCTGTACACCACCAGGGTTCCGTCGGGCGACAGGTTGGCCTCGGTGTTATATGTGCCGTTTTTGCTCACGCGTGTGACGGAACCGCTGCTCAGATCCTTGAGGAAAATCTGCGGGCCGCCCATACGTGAAGAGGTAAATGCCATCTTGGTGCCCGTGCTGTCAAATGTTGGCGAAACATTAATGGAATCGCCCTGTTCCAGCACGCGTTCTTTCTGGAAAACATGGTTCAGCTGAAAGATAACCGGATATTTGCCGTTGGACAGGGCCACGGCAACCTTGTTGTCGGGCATAAATGAGGGGCCGATGACCACGTTGCCGGGAAAGCGGATTCGCTGCACCTTGCCGCTGGAACGGTCCCACACGCCAAGGGCATGCGACTTTTCGTCAATGTGGGTAAAGACCACAAAGCGACCGTCGGGCGACCATGCGGGCGACATGGATTCACCGGGAATGTTGGTGATCTGGCGCAAATCGCGGCCCGTAGGCTTGACCAGCCACACGTTGGCGCTCATTTTGCCGGTCTTTTTGACAAAGGCAAGGGTAGAGCGGAAGAAAGAGCCGTTGCCGGTGAGGGCCTCAAGCAGATCAGCGCAGAACCTGTCGGCCACTTCGGGCAGATCGTGGGCGGTTACCTTGGGGTATTCCTTGCCGAACAGGCGGCCACCGCTATTGGTTTCAAAGGCGCGAATCTGCACCGGGCGAGTGCCGCTGTCGCCCTCTGGCCAATAGGTGGTCACGACAATGTCCGACCCGGCAAGCTGAAAACGCTTGAAATCGAGCGACGGCGGTTCGCAACCGGCCAGCACCACGCCGCCCAGTACAGCTCTGGGATCGGTAAGGCGCATAAAGGGCAAGAAGCTCAGGTTTTGCTGCACGATTTTTTGCAGATCAGAACCCATGCCGCTTGCCTCGGCCTGGGGGCCCTTGAGCGGAGCCGCCAGGGCAAGGTTAACAATGTTTTGCCCCGGACCATAAATGTCCACGCGCATGGCGGCCTGCGCCCCGCTTCCGAGAGCCAGCCAGAACCCCAGGGTCAGGAGAAGAAGCTGTTTTTTCATGGCGTCAGTATTCCTCATTCAGGCAGCGCGCCTAACGGCGCACCAGTGTAAGGGTGATGTCCAGCGTTCCCCCCACTTCGGCGGGCGGAGGGGGCAAGCTGCCTGCACGGCGTATGCCCCGCTGCACATATTTGTCAAGAAGCTTGTCGCCCGTGGGCGTAATTACCTTGAAATCTGTTATTTCTCCCTGGGGAGAAATTGTCAGCCGCAGTTTGGTCTGATATTCACCGGGCTCGGTTTCGGCGGGGATCAGCACGCTGTCCCGCAGTTGCCGTGTTACATCGCGGCGGTATTTTGTGCGGTCTGCCCCTGCTTCGCCAGCGGCAGGAGTTACCACCCGCCCTGCTGGGGTTGCGCCTGATTCTGCCCGGGCTGTTTCTGCCCTGGGCACCTCGGCCTTGGGGGTTGCCTGCTGCCGCGCGGTTTCCGCCTGGTGCGTTTCGGCCGCAGTATCCACATCACTGTGCCCGCCAAGGGCGGGGTCGCCATAGCTTGGCAGATTGTCTGCCTGCCTGCGTGCTTGGGGGGCTGCCTGCTGGGCTTGCCGCGTGCCGGAATTCTGCGGTTCCGCTGGTTGACTGCTTTTGCCAATAATCTGTGTGGCCGGGCCGTTGTCGCTGTTTTGCCCAGCTGTCAGCCGTTGATTATTGGTAACAGGTTTTTTTCTGTTGTCATCTGCTTTTTGAGGTGCGCGGGGGGCAACGGGGGCGGGGCGCACCTCTGGCACATCCTTGCCGCCTGATTTGGCTATGGCTTCTGCGCGTTCGCGGGCGCGGTCTTCTGCCGCTTCGGCCCGGGTATCGCCAAGGGCCGCCTCGGCCTTGCTTCTTGCTTTTACCTCTGCCCGCAACGCTTCTTCGCTGCTCAGTGTTTCTGGCCTGGGTTTGCCCTTGGGGGTGCCGTTCCAGAATGTCAGGTGTACGTCTATGGGCGCACCATAGGGGGGTGTGCCAAACGAACCTATCTGACGCACCGCGCCGCAAACGGAATTGTCGAATGCCTCAAGGCCCGATGATTTCAGGGGCTTGCAGTCTTCAACCTGGCCCCGGCTGTTGACGCTGACCTTGAGCCGAACCCTGAAATCACTTTTGAGAGCCGGTGGTGGAGCCCAAATTTCAATAATTTTGTCCAGCATACTGCCAGCATAGGTACTTTGGTCGGCGCTTGCGGCAGAAGCTGCAAATGCCCCGTCAACCGTGGCGCAGTAGAGCGCCACGGTAACGAGGCAAGAAAGAATGCAAAGTTTGCTAAGGTGCGTGCGCGGTTGGGAAGGCATATATCCTCCTGTAGTGCGCGCGTTACCGAATGCGCGTGTCTGTGGGGCCGTATGGGGCCCTGTTTAAAACCAGTTTGCCGGGCAGAGCAACGCTGAACCAGTTTTACACAGAAGAGACTGTTGTTCTCTGCAAAACGGGCTGCTGCCTCTGCCCCTTGCCTGTTTATGTCAGGGCCTAGCGGCCCATCAGCTCGTCGAGCGTGAACACAAGGTCAAGATCGCCGTAGTCTGCCGAAGGCGGAGGCGGAAACTGTCCGCTCTGGGCGGTGCGTACAATGGCGTTAACAGCCGAAGAGTCAAACTGCGAATTGCCGGAGCTGTGCGTTACCGTGGGATTTTGCAACAGCTTGCCCTGTCCGTCTACCCTGACATTGATGATGCAGCGCAGATTTACGCGGCCAGCCGAGGCAAAGCCCCAGTTGGGACGCACGGCCAGCATGACCTGCCCCATATACACATCGCCAAGGCCGCCGCCGCCAGGGCCTGTGCCTTCGCCGCCGCCACCACCACGGTTGCCGCCTGCGCGGCGCTGCGCCTGGGCCAGGGCCTGCTCCACAGCATTGCCACGGTCACCCGATTCTGCGCGCGATGTGGCCTTGCGCGCCTGCTGCAATGCCGCTGCCACAGGATCGACATTGGACTTTGCGTCCTTTGATTCCTTGGCGTCCTTCTTGGCATCGGCCTTTGGGGGCTCTGGCTTTTTCTGGTCCTTGGCCTGTTCCTTGGGGTGTTCTTCCTTGGGCTTGGGCTTGTCTTCCTTTTTCTGCGCGATGGGTTTGGCTTCTTCCTTGGGTTCCGGCTTGGGCTGCGGCTTTGGTTCCGGCTTGGGCTCCGGTTTTTTCACCTCTGCTGCGGCATCCTGTTTGGGCTGCGGCGGAACAGGCTTGGGCTCTTTGACTTCAGCGCGCTCGGGGGCGGCAACTTCCGCCTTGGGGGCGGGAGGCGTTGGGGCCATGGGGCCATCGCCGGGTTGCCCCATGTGCCCAAGAATGGGCGAGGGCGTGCGGTTACCGCCTGTAGCGCCTTCCACCAGACTGATCATGACCGGTGGCGTATCGAGCTTGATGGGCGGGCGACTGGGCCAGAACCATATGAGCAAGAATATGGCTGCGTGCAGGCAGAATGAAAGAACGTATGAGGCCAGGCGCATAGAGCAATCCTACTTTCGGGCGCGGGCGGGCTTGCCGCCCTTGGACGCGGCATCGTCGGGCTGTTCGGCGATAACGCCGAGTTTTTCAATGCCTACGGCCTTGATGTGACCCATGACTTCCACCACTGTGCCGTAAGGAACAGATTTGTCGGCCTGAAGAAAGAGCGTTTTGTTCTTTTCCTTAACCAGGCGCTGCAAATAGCCTTCAAGGTCTTCCATGGTTTCAACAGGGTATTCGTCAAGGTACATCTTGCCGTCATTGCGCACGGTCAACACCATGTGGTCGGCTTCTGTAGAGAGCACTTCCACCTGTTTTGTCTGCGGCAAATCCACTTCAAGTCCCTGGCTCATCATGGGGGTTGCCACCATGAAGATGATCAGCAACACCAGCATAACGTCCACAAAGGGCGTTACGTTGATATCTGATACAAATTTGCCGCCGCCGCCAACGCTAGCGCCCATGCTACATCTCCGTTGCGCCCGTGCGCTGCACGGGACGGTGGGCGTTGATTTCACGCTGTACGCGGTTGAGGAACACGCCGGCAAAGTTCACCAGCAGCGTATCAACCTGCGAAAGCTTGCCCATAAAGATGTTGAAGCCGATGGTGGCGGGTACGGCCACTGCAAGGCCGATGGCCGTGGCCACAAGAGCTTCGGAAATACCAGGGGCAACAGTGGCCAGCGAGGCCGACTTGAGCATGCCGATGGAGTGGAAGGAGCTCATGATGCCCCAAACCGTACCAAACAGCCCGATAAAGGGAGCCGTATTGGCGCAGGTGGCCAGCACGGAGAGCGAGCTTTGCAGGCGGGCCAGTTCTGTGCCCACACCCTGACGCAGCGCGCGGCGTACGTTATCGACCACCACTTCGCTGCTGTTGCCCAGTTCCTTGGAACGGTTGAATTCAAGCACGCCCTGATGGGCAATGTAGTACAGCGGCGAAGTAGGGTCAGACCCCAGCGACTGCACGGCCTCGCGCAGGTTTGCCGCCTTTTCGAAGCGTTCTGTGCCGCTGAGGGCCTTTCTGTTGGCAGCGCTCAGACCGATGAATTTCTGGATCATCAGCCCCCAGCTCCCAATGGACATCATGACCAGAAACGCCAGCACCGCCTTGGCCACCAGGCTTGCCTGGGCGATCATTGAAAAAAAACT